>NZ_JAVTTO010000003.1:0-615535 GCF_032248395.1 Asprobacillus argus | reverse complement strand
TCGTAGTTTGTTGGCTTGTTCCAGATACACCACTATTGTCTAGTATATCTTCATTACAACCAAAACTAAAACTTAGTATAGCAGCAACTAATGTTAATTTTAAAATTTTTCTCATGATTGTTAATTATGTTAGTATAATAATATTCCTTTCTAAGGAGATGTAGAAAAATTAAAAAGGTTGCGTCAAAAAATAATTATTTTTACATAACAGGCAAAAAACCATTATGTAGATACGAAGTAGCGTAGGATTTTAAGGGAGTTGTTTTGCAATTTTTAGCCTCATAAAAGCTATGATCTTTGTTTTAAAAGGAAAAACCAAACGATATCGTTTGGTTTTTAATCTTGTCTCATGCTTCTAAAAAGTCTTGTTTCGAAAGACTAACAAAATTCATCATAAGCAGTTACTAAGTTCTCTGCAATCATTTGAGCAGACCTTCCTTCAATATGATGACGCTCTAACATATGAACCAACTCACCATCCTTAAACAACGCCACTGCTGGTGAAGAAGGAGGAAATGGAATCATATACTCTCTTGCTTTCTGAGTAGATTCTTTATCAACCCCTGCAAAAACAGTGGTTAAATGATCTGGCTTTTTATCACCTAATAATGATGCTAACGTACCAGGTCTTGCTGTTCCTGCTGCACATCCGCACACAGAGTTTACCATTACTAACGTAGTACCTTCTTTAGATAAAGCACTGTCCACATCACCTTCCGTATATAGCGCCGAAAAACCTTGATTTGTCAATTCTTCACGCATTGGTTTTACTAATTCTTCTGGATACATAATTTCTTAAAAATTTAGGATACAAAGATAATGATAAAAACGCAATCAAATATGTATATTTGGAGCAATTAAGATTGAATACATGTCAAATTTTTCGAAATGGTTAGGAGCCGGAATTGGGTTCACTTTTGGAGGCCCCATTGGAGCAATTATTGGCTTTGCAGCAGGAAGTGCTGTAGATGCTTTTTCTAAAGAGGATTTTGTAAAAGAGCAAAAAGAATTTCAGAAACGCTATGCTGGTAGAAGTGTAAATACACAAAGCGGAGATTTTGAAATTAGCCTTTTGGTGTTGGCTTCTATAGTAATTAAAGCAGATGGAAAAGTAGACGAAAGAGAATTGAGTTTTGTAAGAACACAGTTTATTGGGATGTATGGCAAAGAAAGAGCGAATAAAGCCTTTGCTTTATTCAAAGGAATTGTTAAGAAAGAAGTGTCTGCCAGACAAGTATGCATGCAGATCAGACAACACATGCCGCACGCTTCACGTTTGCAATTGATCCACTTTTTATTCGGAATCGCCAAAGCAGATGGATTCGTTTCAGATGTCGAGGTAGAAGAGATCCGAAAAATGGCGGGGTATCTGTATATCAATCAATACGATTTTGAATCGATCAAAGCGATGTTCTATAGCACCACAGGAAATGCTTATAAGATCTTAGAAGTTACAAAGTCTGCTACCGATGCAGAGGTGAAAAAAGCGTACCGAAAAATGGCAAAAAAATACCACCCAGATAAATTGCAAGGACTCGGTAAGGAGCATGTAAAAGGAGCGCAAGAAAAGTTCCAGAGTATACAAGCAGCTTACGAAACTATTAAAAAAGAGCGAGGCATAGCTTAAGCATATTAATTACTTCCGTCATTACCAAGGTATGAGAGAAATCTGACTTCTCAAAAGAGATTTCTCAATCGTTTCAATATGGAGACTCATATCAAAATGATAGTGAGAATAGCGTAGTTAGAATTTACAGGCTTTTAAGAACAGAATTACAAGAAAATACGTAATTTCGCAATCTTATTAGAATTTGTGATTTATGAGTACGAAATTCCCTGAATATAAAGGACTTAACTTGCCAAATGTAGCTAGCGAAATTTTAGCCTATTGGGAAGAGAATAATATCTTTGATAAAAGTGTTTCTACCAGAGAAGGCAATACGCCATATGTGTTTTTTGAAGGACCACCATCGGCAAACGGATTACCTGGAGTACACCATGTATTAGCACGTGCGATTAAGGATATTTTTCCTCGTTATAAGACGATGAAAGGATACCAAGTGAAAAGAAAAGCGGGTTGGGATACACACGGATTACCTATTGAGTTAGGTGTAGAAAAAGAGCTTGGAATCACAAAAGAAGATATTGGAAAAACCATTTCTGTAGAAGAATACAATGCTGCCTGCAGAAAAGCAGTAATGCGTTATACAGATATTTGGAATAACCTAACCAAACAAATGGGGTATTGGGTAAATATGGATGATCCATATATTACCTATGAGCCAAAATACATGGAGAGTGTTTGGTGGTTGTTAAAACAGATCTATGACAAGAGCTTGTTGTATAAAGGATACACTATCCAGCCCTATTCGCCAAAAGCAGGAACAGGGTTAAGTTCGCACGAGTTAAATCAACCAGGAACCTATCAAGATGTAACAGATACGACTGTGGTAGCACAGTTTAAGGCTGTGGAAAATACCTTGCCAGAATTCCTTCAAAAGTTTGATCATTTACATTTCCTGGCATGGACCACCACACCTTGGACATTACCAAGTAATACGGCGTTAACGGTTGGGCCAAAGATCGATTATGTAGTTGTGGCTACCTATAATCAATATACTTTTGAACCTGTTCATGTCATTTTAGCGAAGAACTTGGTAGGAAAACAATTTACTGGAAAGTACTTCCAAACAGAAGATGTAGAAGCGCTAAAAAATTACTCCAAAGAAGATAAAAAAATACCATTCCTGATTGCAACAGAATGCAAAGGAACAGATCTGGTAGATATTCGTTACGAACAATTGTTGCAGTATGCATTGCCAAACGACAACCCGGAAAATGCGTTCAGAGTAATTACGGGTGACTTTGTAACTACCGAAGATGGTACTGGAATCGTGCATACAGCACCTACGTTTGGAGCAGACGATGCCTTAGTGGCAAAACAAGCAACTCCAGAGGTTCCACCAATGCTGGTAAAAGACGATAATGATAATCTGGTACCCTTAGTAGATTTGCAAGGCCGCTTTAGATCAGAAATGGGTGAGTTCGCAGGAAAGTATGTCAAGAATGAATACTATGCCGATGGAGACGCTCCGGATAAATCGGTAGATGTAGAATTGGCTATCAAGTTAAAAACAGAAAATAAAGCCTTTAAGGTCGAAAAATACAAACACAGTTATCCAAACTGTTGGAGAACCGATAAACCTATCTTGTATTATCCATTGGATTCTTGGTTTATCAAGGTTACCGATGTTAAAGATAGAATGCATGAGTTGAACTCGACCATCAATTGGAAACCAAAATCGACCGGAGAAGGACGTTTTGGAAATTGGTTGGCAAATGCAAATGATTGGAACTTATCGCGATCTCGTTATTGGGGAATTCCATTACCTATCTGGAGAACGGAAGATAAGAAAGAAGAGATCTGTATTGGATCCGTAGCGGAGTTGAAAGCAGAAATGAAAAAGGCGGTGGAAGCAGGAGTTCTCGAAGCCGATATTTTTGCGGAGTTTGAAGTAGGAAATATGACGGATGAAAACTATGCAACGATAGACTTACATAAAAATATTGTAGATCAGATTGTACTAGTTTCTCCATCAGGGCAACCAATGAAAAGGGAAAGTGACTTAATTGACGTATGGTTCGATTCAGGATCTATGCCATATGCGCAATGGCACTATCCGTTCGAGAACAAAGAATTGATCGATGAGAACAAATCCTTCCCAGCAGACTTTATTGCAGAAGGAGTAGACCAGACCAGAGGATGGTTCTATACACTACACGCTATCGGAACGATGGTGTTTGATTCTGTGGCGTATAAAAATGTTGTTTCCAATGGATTGGTGTTGGATAAGAACGGACAAAAGATGTCAAAGCGTTTAGGAAATGCGACAGACCCTTTTGAAACATTAGATACCTATGGAGCAGATGCTACACGTTGGTATATGATCGCGAATGCAAACCCATGGGATAACTTAAAATTTGATATTGATGGTATTGATGAGGTAAAACGTAAGTTCTTCGGAACCTTATATAATACCTATTCATTCTTTTCACTATATACAAATCTAGACGGGTTCGCGTATGCGGAAGCAGATATTCCATTAACAGAAAGACCAGAACTAGATCGTTGGATTCTTTCTGAATTGCATACCTTAATCGAAAAGGTAGACAAGTTCTATGCAGCATACGAGCCGACCAGAGCAGCCAGAGCTATTTCAGATTTCACACAAGATTATTTGAGTAACTGGTATGTGCGTTTAAGCAGAAGAAGATTCTGGAAAGGCGATTATCAGCAAGATAAAATATCAGCATACCAAACGTTGTATACGTGTATGGTGACTATTGCCAAATTAGGAGCGCCGATTGCCCCATTCTTTATGGATAAATTGTACTTAGATCTAAATGCAGTGACCAAAAAAGAAGGATTTGAAAGTGTACACCTGTCACAATTCCCTGAGTTTGACGTCTCCTATGTAGATAAGAGCTTAGAACGTAAAATGGAGAATGCTCAGACAATTTCTTCATTAGTATTGTCGTTAAGAGCTAAGGAGAAGATAAAAGTGCGTCAACCGCTACAAAAAATCATGATCCCTGTAGAAAGCAGTGAGCAGAAAGAAGCAATACTAGCTGTTTCTGATTTGATAAAGCATGAGGTAAATATTAAAGAGATTGCCTTATTGGAAGATGCATCAGATATTTTGGTAAAACAGATAAAACCGAACTTTAAAGTGTTGGGGCCAAAGTATGGAAAAGACATGAGGTTGATTTCCAATGTGATACAAAATTTCTCTAAAGAAGAGATTGCAACGATCGAAAAAGAAGGAGAAATTTCTGTAGAAATTAATGGAAAAATTATTAAATTAGGGGGCGCTGATGTAGAAATATCCTCAAAAGATATTGAAGGCTGGTTAGTAGCGAATCAAAATAGTATAACAGTAGCGTTAGATGTTACCATTACTGAGGAGCTTAAAAAAGAGGGAGTTGCAAGAGAATTGGTAAATAGAATTCAAAATGCACGTAAAGACAATGGATTTGAAGTTACCGATCGTATTAAACTAACCGTGCTAAAATTTGAAGATCTAGAGCAATCTATTTCGGAGAATAAAGAATACATTATGAGCGAAACATTAACCAATGAAATGGTTTTTGTAGACGAGTTAACAGATGGGACAGAGATTGAATTCGATACCATCACAAGTAAAATATTAATAGAAAAAATGTAAGATTATGCCAGATACTCAAACAAAATATTCGGACGAGGACTTACAAGAGTTTAAGGGAATTATCCAAAAGAAAATAGAGCGAGCAGAAGAAGACTTAGCATTATTGCAGAGTTCTTATAAGAACGGATTAAATAATGGTACAGACGATACATCTCCTCAATTTAAATCTTTCGAGGAAGGATCAGAAACGATGAGCAAAGAAGCAAATGTGCAATTAGCAATTCGTCAAGAAAAGTTTATTAGAGACTTAAAGAATGCGTTGATCCGTATTGAAAATAAGACCTACGGAATCTGCAGAGTCACAGGAAAACTGATACAAAAAGAACGCTTAAAACTGGTTCCTCATGCTACCTTGAGCATTGAGGCCAAAAGAAAACAATAGAAAAAAGCTTCCTAACGGGAAGCTTTTTTTATGCGCCTGTATGCACTGCCAAAAAAACATGGGCCTGAGCCCTTGAAATTTATGGTGTTAGTAAATTTTTAAGAAGCAATATAAAATTAGTAGGATTTTTTTTCGTTATATTTGACAGCGAAAGAGATAAAAAAGATTGCTAGTTAAAAATTGCGAATGAGAGATTACCACTTTTTTACAAAAGACTTTTTTATCTAAGAACACAATAGTATTGCTGTTTGCAATAACTATATGCTATACTAACATTTGTTTTTAACAGAAGTTAGCTATAGAACCCCTTTATTAATGGATAAATAAATTAGCTAGTTCCTGAATCAAGTTCAGGATGAAAGAAAAAGAAGTAATTGCTAACAAACAACCAAAATCAAATTTCATGAAAAGATTATTGTTCAGTGCCGTATTGGCACTAGGGACGTTCTACGTCCAATCTCAGGAATTACCCAAAATTATTCCGCCAACACCAGAGGCCGCATCTCTGGGAAAATTTACGGAAGTTCCAGTATCACATTATACAGGAGTTCCCAATATCAGTATTCCCATTTACACAATCAACGCAAAAGGAATCAGTATTCCTATTAATTTGAGCTACCATGCCAGAGGTGTGATGGTGGAAGAAGTAGCACCAAGAGTCGGAATTGGCTGGGCCCTTTCGTACGGAGGTTCTTTATCTAGACAAGTTAGAGGTCAGGCAGATAATAGATCGGACTATTTAACGGTTTATGGAGATACACCAAATGCTACATCGGCAACAGGAGTATTTGCTAGTGAAACTTCTAGACGTGCCATTATTTCTAGAGAAGGCACTAGCACTCAATCAGATCTGGTTCCGGATCTATTCAGTTTTAATGCCGGAGGTACTAGCGGTTCATTTATCATGGACAGAGAAACAGGAGATCCTTTATTACAAGAATATGATGATATTATTATTGAGTATGATTTTGATAATGTAACCAACAATTACAAGAGCTTTACCATTACCGATAAATCTGGAAATAAATTTATTTACGGAGAGATACTACGAGGTACGTTGGTTACAGCAAGAAACCATGATATTACCACCACGAGTTATGTGATTCCTCAATCAGGAAATTATTCTGCGAATCCTCCAGGGGCTAGTGAAACCAACTATAGCTCTTGGCAATTATTACAGATAGAAACGCTGTCAGGAGATAAGATTGATTTTAGTTATAATTTGGAAAACTCAAGTTATGTTAGACGTTCTTATGATAAACGAGAAAACAATGTCTCAACTTCTTATGGTTCAGAGATGGACTCTTATCAACAGCAGCTATCAGAGATCACCTTTCCAACTGGGAAGATCGTTTTTGTAAGTGAAACAACAGACCGTCAGGATCTCACGGGATCCAAAGCCTTAGATAAAGTGCAAATTTTCGATAAGAATAACGTACTTATCAAAGAAATGGATATGGAGTATACCTACTCAGATGCAGATTCTTATGGAACCAGCAATATAAATAACACCTACTACTTGTTGGATGCTACCGCTAAAAAGCGATTAATGCTAACCAGTGTGCAAGAGAAAAAAGGGGCAGCAGCCCTTCCTAAAACGAAGTTCAACTACAGCCCGATTACCTTACCGAATCGTTTTTCAAATTCACAAGATAGCTGGGGCTACTTTAATGGCGCAGACAATGGCGCTTTCTTAACCTTTTATCAGGGAGCAAATCCCATTAGAAGAAATGTCAATGAGATGTACTCGGAGGCGGGGATGCTACAAAACATCGAGTACCCTACAGGAGGAAAAGTGCAACTAACCTTTGAACACAACGTGGTTCAAAAACCTTTATTTTACAACTCCATATTAACGGCAGAATCCAATCCTAGAGATAACAGAACACACAGTCTTACCAAGGCTAATATGACCTTTAACGGAACAGCCTATGAAAAAACGGTGCTTATTGAAGATAATTCCACAGGATCTACAGGAAATTATGAGATCTTTTGTCAGTCCTTACTACCGGTGGGAAGCACACTTCCTAATTGTAACTTCTCTTTTACCTTTACAAAGATCGTTTCTGGTATAACTGGAGTTAGTTTTTCTGGTGTTATAGGAGGTTCACAAAGTTTACCTTTGTATACAGGGTCTATGAACGCTACAAAAATTACTGAATACAAGATCACAGCGACTCCACTTAATGGGATTGACCACACTTCTATTGATCATAACTTTACTATTAACACTGATTGGGGTATTATCGCAGATCCAGACTATTTATATGGAGCGGGGAAACGAATCAAAAAGATCGAGCACCTAGACAATGGAGGTGTAGTATCTAGTAAAGAATACGATTATAGCATTGTAAACAATGGAGTTCCGTCTTTCACCAGTGGATTGTGTTTTGGAATCCCTTTTTTCTATGATATTATGGCACAGACCGTAGGAGGAGTTCCTGTTACCTATAAATATCCTTCAGGAGGAGGAAGCCCACTGACCAGTTTAGGAGGTAATAGTATAGGATATTCATTTGTGACTGAGTTCTATGGAGAACGAGACAACAATATAGGAAAAACAGAATACAGATTTACCAATATTGCCAATACAGGGAACTATTGGGAATTTCCATATCATATTCCCACGAATAATGAATGGATACGAGGAAAAGCGATTTATACGAAGATATATCGAGCAGACAAAGACAATACGGGTGGTATTACTGGGTATACACTTCGAAAAGAGATCAATAATAAGTATCTCTACGGAAATACTACGGTAACCAATGAAACAACACTCTCAGGTCCATCAGGATTCTTACCGGTAGATTTTATTTTCACGCCACAAGAACAGGACGACGAAATTGAAGATAACCTGACTGGGGTAGAAAATTTCTATTATAAAGACAGAAACCTACATCGAACATCTCTGATTGCTGTATACAACGATATAGGGGTATTTAGCGATATAAACCTGGATCTAAAGTATAAAACCTACCAGTTAACAGGAGGATCTTTGGATCTAAAAGAAACGACGGAAAAAACATACAATGATACGGGTACACTAGAGAATACGACTACCTATAATTACGATTACAATAACCATTACCAACAAAAAGGAAGTACCATGACCGATAGTAATGGAGATTTGATCGAAACGATCAATTACTATCCGGTAGATGTGGGAACTGTGAGCTCTTTAGGGTATGATAATCTTTCAACAGGTGAATATAACGCGATCCATAAGATGAAAGCACCTACGACAGGAAATCCAACAGGAACGAATCAGGTAGCAGCAGTGGTGCAGGTGGAGACTAAAAAGAATACGAGCCTGTTATCTACAGTGCGTACCAACTTTGAACTCTTCTCAGGTTTAGCACTACCCAAACGTGTAGAGACCTCTAAAGGAGGCGCTTCTTTAGAAGATCGTATTGTGTACCATGATTACTATGCGAATGGGAATGTAAAAGAAGTGAGTAAAACGGATGGCACTAGTATTGTCTATATCTGGGGATATGATGAGACAGTTCCTGTGGCAAAGATAGAGAACGCAACATCTACTCAGGTAAGCAGTTATATAGCAGCAATCCAAACAGCTTCTAACAATGATAATGATCGCACAGAAGGAACTGCTGGAAATGAAGGGGCTTTACGAAGCGCAATAACAACACTTCGAAACGCTTTACCCAATGCACGTGTAACCTCATTTACCTATGATCCACTTATTGGCGTGACCAGCATCACCGATCCTAGAGGACGAACCGCCTATTATGTATATGATAGTTTTAACAGACTACAATATATAAAAGATCATGATGGGAATGTATTGAGTAAGAACGAGTACCACTATAAAAACTAAGCAGCTATGAAAAAGTTATATAACATAAAGAAAGTAGTCTTAGCTATTTGTATACTAAGCACCGCATTGATCTTTGCCAAAGAAGGCAGGTCAGTTATAGAAAACAAAACAACAACGACAGCAGCAACGCTGTATCAGACCACACCGCCGGTACCTACGATTCATAGTCAGACCTGTACCAGTGTAACCATTCAAAATTCAGGAACAATTCCTCCCGGAGAGATGTGGTATTGGCAGGGAACCTTAAAGAAAGGAACCAGCACAGCTTATCCTGCTACCAGCACCTATACAGTAACCGCTTCAGGGTTTTATTATATCAGACCTAAAAACCTGATCACGAACACCTGGGGAGTAGGATCTGCTATTTTGGTAACCGTGGGAAGTGCGGGAGCGCCTACCTGGTATGCAGATACCGATGGCGACGGACTGGGAGATCCGGCAAGTTCGTTGGTACAATGTACACAACCATCGGGTTATGTATCCAATAGTGACGACCAGTGTCCTACGCAAAGCGGAAACGGTAGCTCTACAGGGTGTCCGAGTACACAAAGTTTATCGGACTACAATTATGTCTATACGATCACTGCGCAAAAGGCGACGACGAACATAGAAAACACACTGCAAAATGATCGAGACAATGTGAGCGAAAGTGTGACTTATTTTGATGGACTTGGAAGACCATTGCAAAGTATTGGCATTAGACAAAGCCCCAATAAAAAAGACATTGTAACGCATATGCAATACGACGAGTATGGCAGACAAACCAAAGAATACTTGCCCTATGCAAGCACAGACAATGACGGCTATTACAAGACAGCAACCTTGGCAGCTACAGAGGCATTTTACAATACTGTTAAGTATCAGAATACAACTAATCCGTATTCAGAAAAGGTATTAGAAAACTCTGCACTAGGTAGAGTTTTTGAACAAACCGCACCTGGAAATGCTTGGGTAAAAGGAGCAGCTATCTCAGGAAAGGAATATTCAGATGGACACAGTATCCGTTTTGAATATGATGTAAATCATGCTACGGAGGTACGAAAGTATACCGTGAGTTTAAGCTTTGCGAATAACACCTACACGCCTACCTTAGGAGGAGGTACAGGACATTATCCATTAGGAGTACTTTCTAAGACGATTACCAAGGACGAGAACTGGGTAGTAGCAGATGGCGTAAACCATACTACCGAAGAGTTTAAAAACAAAAGCGGTCAGGTGATCCTAAAACGTACCTATAACAATAGTCAATCACATGACACCTACTATATCTATGACGATTATGGGAATCTCACCTATGTACTGCCTCCTAAAGCAGAAGGTAGCATCGGTATCCCAACGAGTACTGTACTGAGTGAGTTGTGTTACCAATACAAATACGACCATAGGAACCGACTGGTAGAGAAGAAGATTCCGGGTAAAGGATGGGAGTATATTGTGTATGACAAGTTGGATCGCCCAGTAATGACTCAAGATGCGATTCAAGCCGGAAATAACGAGTGGCTCTTTACTAAGTACGATGTGTTAGGAAGAGTAGTGTATACAGGAATCTATGACCATGGATCATCGAGTACCAGAGTAGCCATGCAAAGTACGTTTAGCAGCCAGAACGATGCCGTATTTGATCAGTATGAGACAAAGGTAAGTTCAGGAACAGGCTATGATAGCACCTACTATACCAACAACAATTTCCCGACGAGTAACTTGGAAGTGTTAACGGTAAATTATTATGATAATTACACCTTTAATCTGGCTGGAGGGACTGTACCAACTCCGGTATATACGGTAACTCCTACAACAAACACTGTTGGTTTAGCCACTGGAAGTAAGGTAAAAGTATTAGGAACGAGTAATTGGATTACATCAGTAACCTATTATGACGACAAAGGGCAACCGATCTATGCATATAGCAAAAATGATTTTTTAGGCACTACCGATATTGTACAAAGCAAAATCCATTTTACAGGACGTGTAGAAGAGACGACCAGTACCCATGTCAATATCAATGATACTGGGAATGGTACCCATACACTCATTGATGCTTTTACCTATGATCATACAGGAAGATTACTGACCCAAACCAATAACATTAACGGAGCGGCAACTTCAGAGGTAGTTGTGAGTAATTTGTATGATGAGCTAGGGCAGTTAGAAAGCAAAGGCGTTGGTGGGAAAACGACAGGGAGTCGATTACAAACGGTAGATTATACCTATAACATACGAGGCTGGCTGACAAATATTAATAACGACACCAATAATGACAATGATCTGTTTAACTTTAACCTACGTTATAATGATCCTACCTCCGGTACAGCATTATTTAACGGAAATATTAGTCAAACACGTTGGAAAACGGCCAATGACAATAAAGAAAGGTTTTATACCTATAGCTACGATGCGCTCAATAGAATTACAGAAGCAAATTATGATGCTATAGACAATACCGAAACTAACTGGTTTAGAGTATTTGACATCTCGTATGATAAGAACGGGAATTTGAATCTACTAAAAAGACATAAAAAAGGAGGGGCTAACCAAAGTGTCGCTATGGATTATCTGGCGTATACCTATGATAATGGGAATCAATTAGAAAAAGTAGAGGAATTAATTGACGGAGCCGGAAGTTTTGAAGATGGTTCAAATTCAGGAGATGACTATAGCTATGATGTCAATGGGAACATGAAAAAAGATGAGAATAAAGGGATTCTAAATATTAACTATAATCACTTAAACTTGCCGACGTTGGTAGACTTTGGAAATAATAAGTACATCCAATATACCTATGATGCAGCGGGAACGAAGATTCGTAAAAGAGTACGAGATGGTAGTTTTACCAATACACAGTACGCAGGAAACTTTATCTATGAAAATAACAAGCTGCAGTTCTTTAATACCGCAGAAGGCTATGTAAAACATACCAATGCCAGTGGTTATGAATATGTTTATCAATACAAAGATCATTTGGGTAATATTCGTATATCCTATACAGATACCAATCAAAATAACCCAAGTGCTACAAGTTTGGAGATCATAGAAGAGTCAAATTACTATCCCTTTGGACTCAAACATCAAGGATACAATTCTGTCATTAGTTCTAACGGGAATAGTACAGCGCAGCGTTGGAAATTTGGAGGAAAGGAATACAATGAAGAACTTGGACTAGACTGGTATGATATATCTGCAAGGAATTATGATGCAGCTTTAGGGCGTTGGATGAATGTTGATCCATTAGCTGAAAAGATGCGTAGGCATTCTCCGTACAATTATGCATTCAACAACCCAATATTTTTCCTTGACCCTGATGGAATGGCACCTTGCTCAGGAGGAGATTGTCCTCCAGAAATAGTATATGAAGGCAAGGGTGTTGCTGTTGGTGAAAATGTGGTAAATCAATTAGACGAAGTAGTTATAAAAGCCTCTAGCACTTTCGCAACCGATAGGTCAATGTTCACAGAAACTACGGAGAAGGGAGAGAGATTCTACGGATATAAAGCAAGAGCCAAAGCTGAGGGAAAATATGGGAGAGCAAATGTAGAAGTTACAATGGCAAGCGGAGGTTATACTGCATATGCCGAGAAAGGTAAAGCTGAACTTGGAGTAGATGTTCATGGTGCTCAGATTAAAACGGATGTTAGGTTAGGTACTAAAGATAATAATGTAGCGTTAGCTGCAAAAGGTACTTTATGGACGGCAAATGCTGGAATAAGCGGAGGAGCGTATATTGGAAATAATGGGAAGGCAGGATTAGAGGTAAAAGCAGATGCCGGTGTTGCAGCTGTGAAAGGAGAAGTTAACCCATCTTTTACTATATTTGGCATAAATGTCGAACTTACTATTGGAGGGTCATTAGGTAGCGCACATATTGGAGGTCATGCAAAGGTCGTTGGCGGAAAAAATGGTGCATTCGAATCTGGTTTTGGGTTTAATGCAGGCCTTGGAGGCGGTATTAAACTTGGGTTAAAAGTTTCGAGTGAAGGGTATGCAGTGGAGAAAAAATTATAAAACATACAATTAGTATCAATATGAAGGAATTTATTTATTTATTATTTTTTGGGATAGCCAATTTTTTAATCTTTTGTATAAATACAAAAAAGATTCGACTTAATTCGAAACTTGAAATAGGGTTAATTTCAATTTTAGCATTAATATTGATTCTACACCTTTTTCAACTGGAGAATATTTCTTTAAATAATAGAAATTTTGTTAATTTAGTTATTATTAGTTTAATAAGTTTTGTAACTCATTATGGAGGTGGTTTTTTGATTACGGTAATGAAAAAAATTGATTCCAACTTTGAAGAGAGTCTTATCTTGATAATGTTTAATTTTGTAAGATTTTATGTCTTCTATTTTTTTATACTCTTTTATCAAGTAGTTTTTATATTAACAAATAAGTAAGTTTAATATAGTTATGATATATAAAAATAAATTAATAGTCTTATCGTTTGTTTTAACGTTTATGGTATTTTATGGGTGTAAGCAAGATGAAACCCAAAGTCTTGTTAGAGCTAATTTTTCTGTTCAGTATCCGGTATTTTTTGATTTGGATGAGAGCGGAGAAGCGAATACTATTTTTGCTTTGAAAACTAAGAAAGAACAGAACTCAGCTTCATCATTTATTGAAAATGTGAATTTGATTGAAGATAAAACAAATTATAAAAGTTACGAACAGTATTTTAATAATGCTGAAAAACAAATAGAAAACATAGCTAAAATAATAGAGAAAAAGAGATTTGTTGTAGATGGTGATAATTGTTTAAGATTGGTTTTTCAGATTTCACAAGAAAGCGCTAATTATACTTTTATTCAGCAATTTTATGCGCATAAACAAAAGTATTATATCTTGACTTTTTCAAGCGATTCTGTTGAGTTTGATGATTATTCTAAATCAATAGAAAAAGTTTTTAATAGCTTTAAATTAAAATAGTTGAATTATGACTTTGCCACCCCGCTCCCGCACGATTTCCTGCACTTAGCTTGTCGAAGTGATTCGTGTGGTAAAGGAAAAGAACTAAATTAAATTTTAGATGTATATAAAAACCACCATAACTCCCTTAGATGTTATGGTGGTTTTGTTTTTAGTTGTATTTTAGAGGAGATGTCACGGAAAGCAAATCCGCGCCATCGGATATGGACGAAGCTTGGTTAAATGGAAATGCATTTACGGGAGGACGTATTAGCTTATCTAGTGGTTTAGCTAGTAAAAAGTATATAGATCCTTTGAAAGTTGAGAAAAAATCTGAAGAAGAAATTAAAACAGTACATGATTTAGGTTTTGCTGCAGTACAGAATGTATATTTTGTTCCATGGGGTGATACATATGATTTAAAAGTAGAAATTGCGGTAGTAACTCATGGCTCCCTTTCTAGACTTAGTTCATTGAGTGTTGAGAACCCTGGTTTATATGATGAAGTTAAAGCTCATGAAGAAGGTCACTACGATCAAATAATAGAAGTATTATATGATTAGGAATTTACAATAAAGGTTAGCGGAAACACTTATATTGGGTGTTTAGATAACCTTGTTCAATCTTTTGTAAAGACAGTAAATAACCTAAAAAGTGATGCAGAAAAGATTAAAATGATAAACGAGTTTCGTTATAAAGTAATGAAAGCAATAAATTTACAAATGGAGCATAGATATGGAGGTAGAGAAGGTATTGAAAAAGATGCAGTATTAAGGGCATCTAAAAAACTTAAAAAACAAGGAAAAGAACCAGTGTATCAAAAACCAAAAGGAACAAGTAAACCAGTAAAAAAAGATGGAAAAATTTTACCGAACAATTAGTATATGTTTATTATTGGCAACCATTGGGTGTCAAAGTAATTCTAGTAAAACAGATAGCAATAATAAAGCACTAGCGAATATTATTGCTCAGAGTAATAAAAAGACAGCTTATGAATTAATTTTTAGCCCCTATATAGAGAAAATCAATTTATACAATAAGGAGAAGGAATTGCCATCATTTATAGTTAAATATCCTGATTCATTAAGAGAAAAGGAATCATTTTTAAACGTTCATAATGAAAAAGATAGTAGACGCCGTTGTTATTATGTAATTTTAGACAATAGCAAGTTTAAAAGTATTTTAGATCTAAGAGAATCTTTATTTAATAAAAATGATAGAAACGAAAATGAACAATTAGTATTGGACATAATTAATCACTCTATAAAAGTTACAGAATTTAAATAAAAACCGATAGCAACCCGATCCCCCGCTCCCGCACGAATGATTCGTGTGGTAAAGGAAAAGAACTAAATTAAATTTTAGATAAGTATAAAAACCACTGTAACTCCCTTGTGTGTTATGGTGGTTTTGTTTTTGGTATCTTTAGAGAGGAGGTCACGGACTACAAGTCCGCGCCATCGGGTTTTTGTTTTAAAACCATTTTAAGAAATACCCCATTCATTTTGAATTTGGCAAACAAACTTCATGACCTCCATGGGTAAGAAAGAAGCGTATTCACCTGCATTGATCTTTGTAGCAAATGATGTCAGATCTGTATCATAGATTATGCTATCTAGCCGAACACAGTAAATTGCAATATCCAACGGAAAAATATCTCGTAAACCAGTAATTTTCTCAGGGTTTTCAGACCAAATCTTTACAAGGTCCCAACCATCTCCGTTTCCTTTTTCAGAGACTGCTCTAAATGTTGGACTATAGCTTTTGCATAATTCCAAAAACTTTCGATTAGAAGAAGATGTTTTATAGGTCAACCAATGAATGTCTTCGTTAGCCAATAAATTGAGTATGAAGTTCTGAGTAGCATGAATGTAGCTTGTAAAGATGGGTAGTTGTTTTGCCTCCTCAACAAAGTCGAGCAACTGGTTGTTTCCTAAAATAGCATCGATCCTAACAGAAAATAAACCTAGATCTAATGGACCAACCATCTTAAGGTTGCTATAGCGTTTTGGATCTTGAGTCCAGGCATGTGTCAAGCGCCAGCCCATAGTTTTACCAAAACTCGACGAAGCGATGTGTTGTCGATAGAGCGGACTGTGTTTATAACACAAAGCACAACCCGCAATAATCCGCGGGTCAAAATCTTTAAACTTTTTGGCATAAATAGCCACTTTTTTTAATAGGATAGCAGTAGGGTCTTCAATTACATCAACATGTTTCATATGTTCTATGGAGTTTGAAGGGGTACCCAAAGCTAGCCTGTTTTTAAGGTCATCGAATGGCTGTGTCAATGTTTGTAATAAAGAGGTGTCATATTGTAATAAAAACCTTGTGACGTTCGGCGCATCTAGAAAAGGTGAAAGATGGTTAACACGCTTTTTATACCTATCTTCGAGGTAGTTTATGAGAGTGTTTATTTTTATCGTATTTCTGTTAAGTACCTTAGGGTTATTGGCCCAACAAAAAGTGGTTCGTACCATTCAAAGTGAAGCAACAGCTATCTATATAACTATAGAGGGGATAGACAACCTAAAAATCGAAGAGTCGGAAACGAACAGCATCGAAATGACCTTGCTAGATATGAATGAGCTTGGGGTGCTAGAAAGTTTTACCTGCGAAGATAAAAGCTGTGTACTAAACGTAAAAGCGGTAGTAAAGAAAACACATGCTATTAATGATAAGATCCACCAATTTCCCTTAGCACCACCAACAAATGTCACTGCGGTGGTTAAGATTCCAAAACATAAAAAAGTAACCATCGAAGCTGGGATGGTAGATATACAAAGCAAGGGGTATGAGGGCACTTTAAAAGTACGGATCGATAAAGGCAACATACGAATCCCATCAATTAAGGGAGTTGTAGTTGTGGAATTGTTTGCTGGGGTTATACACGCTACTGTTTCTAAAGAGATTGTCTTGGACCTACAAACACGTAAAGGAAAGATTATGGTAAACAGACAACTAGTAAAATCGACTTATAAAAAGAAAGAAAAAGGACAGAAACAGCTTCGTGTGCGATCCATTAACGCTAATGTTGTGTTAACATCTAAAAAAACAACATAATATTACTATTTTTGCTTTCTAAATTTTACACCTAGATGTCTAAGAAGAACATTGCCATCATTACAATTGTACTCGCGATATTGATAGATCAGATTTCAAAGATCTATGTAAAGACGCATTTTAGATTGTTTGAATCCTACGAGATCTTTGATTGGTTTCAGATTCAATTTGTAGAGAATAATGGAATGGCGATGGGAATCGAATTTGGAGGCAGTATTGGAAAACTCTTTTTAACCTTATTTCGATTATTAGTAGTGCCAGTTATTATTTATTGGTTGGTTACCACCTTGAAAAAGAATATGCCAACAGTGGTTGTAGTGGCTATTGCATTGATCTTTTCAGGTGCAATCGGAAACATTATCGACTCTGTTTTTTATGGGGTTATCTTTGATACACCACAGCAAGGAGTTGCAACACTATTTGCCGAACAACCCTATGGTTCTCTATTTCATGGAAAAGTGGTAGACATGTTCTATTTCCCGATTATTCAAAACGCTACATGGCCAAGTTGGATTCCAATCATAGGTGGGGATACCTTCTCTTTTTTCCCATATATCTTTAATATGGCAGATGCCTATATTACAGCTGGGGTAATCTTATTATTCATTTTCAGCAAAAAAGCATTTCCGAAGGAAGCAAAAGCATAAACTACGCTTTTGAGAACCTAGCCTGTTGGCAAACAGGTAAATTCATGAACTTTCTCCAATATGTGGGTTTAGAACTTGCAGGCGAGGATCACTCTTTCGAAGAGAACGTTTAGAAAGAAATGCTGTCTGAGACTGAAAGCCGAGTTCATTTCTTTCAGTTTTCAAGAAACAAAGGGATCGCTGAAAGTTCAGACCTTGATTTTTGATTCTTTTCATCTAAGGAAAAGAATAATAAACAAAAACTAAAGTTGAAAGGGGTTTGGTCATTGCGAAAGAAATGAAGTAATCTTTTATATGCAAGTTCTTCATGTTGAGATTACTTCGAAATAAAAAATTTCTCGTAATGATAGATGCAATAGATTATGATATCAAGTAATTTTTTGTCATATCGAGCATTAATGAATTCAAAATATTTTGAACGAAGTTAGCTTACGAAGTAAGTCGAGATATCTTAAAAATTGAACTACAAGTTATTCTTATTTTGAATTCAAATTCTATACAAATAGTTTTAACTTAGCAGTATGTCTGCGGAACTCACTTTGCAAATAAAGACCTTACCAAACTCACCCGGCGTTTATCAGTATTTTGATAAAAACGACGTGATCATTTATGTGGGTAAAGCAAAGAATTTAAAGAAGCGCGTTGCCTCTTACTTTACCAAGAATCATGAGAACGCCAAGACCCGTATTTTGGTACGCAAGATTGCGTATATGAAACATATTGTAGTCAACACAGAAACCGATGCGTTGTTGTTAGAGAATAACCTGATCAAGAAATATCAGCCTCGCTATAATATCTTGTTAAAAGATGATAAATCCTATCCATGGATCTGTATCAAGAAGGAGCGTTTTCCAAGAGTATTTATGACTCGAAGGGTGATCAAAGATGGATCTGAATATT
Organism: Asprobacillus argus; assembly: GCF_032248395.1. Taxonomy (NCBI): domain Bacteria; kingdom Pseudomonadati; phylum Bacteroidota; class Flavobacteriia; order Flavobacteriales; family Flavobacteriaceae; genus Asprobacillus; species Asprobacillus argus. Next base: position 596,575 of record NZ_JAVTTO010000003.1, on the reverse strand, counting down.
TTGGACCTTATACGAGTGTTCGAACTGTAAAGGCTTTGCTAGATTTGATTAAGGAACTCTATCCATTAAGAACCTGCAACTATGATCTAAGTGAAATTAAGATCGAAGCAGGAAAATATAAGGTATGTTTAGAATACCATTTAGGGAATTGCAAAGGACCTTGTGAAGGTTTTCAAACGGAAGGAGCGTATGATCAAACGATCAAAGCAATTCGAAATATCATTAAGGGAAACTTTAAAGAAAGTTTGGATAAGTTTCAGGAAATGATGACGGATTTTGCATCGAGTATGGAGTTTGAAGAGGCTCAAAAAATTAAAGAGAAGGTAGCCTTATTATCAAATTATCAGGCGAAGTCGACTATTATTAACCCAAGTATCAATAATGTAGATGTATTCTCCATTATTTCTGATGAAAGCTATGGATATGCCAATTTCTTCAAGATTGCTAACGGAGCAATTATCCAATCCCATACTACGGAGATCAAAAAGAAATTAGAAGAAACAGATAAAGAGCTTTTAGAGCTTTTTATTATAGAGATACGACAACGTTTTAATTCTGTTTCTAAAGAGATCTATGTGCCGTTTAAAGTTGATGTAGGAGATACTGTAAAGGTTACTGTACCAAAATTAGGAGATAAAAAACGAATTGTTGAACTCTCTGAGCGCAATGCTAAATACTACCGTCAAGAGCAGTTTAAACAAATCAAGATCGTAGATCCGGATAGACATGTGAAACGGATTATGGCGCAGATGCAAAAAGACCTACGTCTAAAATCAGAGCCGCGACATATTGAATGCTTTGACAATTCAAACATTCAGGGAACGCACCCCGTAGCTGCTTGCGTAGTTTTCAAAGATGGAAAACCAAGTAAAAAAGAATACCGACATTATAATATCAAAACCGTAGAGGGTCCAGATGACTTTGCTTCGATGGAAGAGGTAGTTTTTAGACGTTATAAGCGATTATTAACAGAAGATCAGCCGTTACCTCAGTTAATTGTGATAGACGGTGGAAAAGGACAATTATCATCAGCGTTGAAAAGTTTAGATGTTTTAGGCTTACGAGGAAAGATTGCTATTATTGGGATTGCCAAACGATTGGAGGAGATCTACTATCCCGGAGATTCAATTCCCATGTATTTAGATAAGAAATCAGAAACCTTAAAGATCATTCAGTTTTTAAGAAATGAAGCGCACCGCTTCGGAATTACCTTTCACAGGAACAAAAGAAGTAAGAGTGCTATTCAATCTGAATTAGAACAAGTTCCAGATATTGGAAAGCAGACGATTATCACGTTATTAAAAAAATTCAAATCGGCTAAGCGTGTCAAAAATGCTACCTTTGAAGAGTTAAAAGAAGAAATCGGAAATTCTCGAGCCCGTAAGATCTTTGATTATTTCCACACCAAGTGACATGAAAAAAATTGTATTCCTACTATCGTTAACGATATCTTCCATGATATTTGCTCAAAAAAGTCCACCTAAGGTAGGATTGGTTTTAAGTGGTGGTGGTGCTAAAGGGTTTGCCCATATTGGCGTTTTAAAGGAAATAGAAAAAGCAGGAATCAAGATCGACTATATTGGCGGGACGAGTATGGGGGCTATTGTTGGAGGATTGTACGCCTCAGGATATTCGGCTTTCCAGATAGAAAAAATGGTGAAAGAAATAGACTTTCTGAGCCTTTTACAAGACAAGTTGCCAAGAAGTGCCTTGCCTTTTTTTGAAAAGGAGTTCGGAGAAAAGTATGCAATCACGTTACCCGTAAAAAATAACAAGATAGGCCTACCAAGAGGTGTTTCTAAAGGTCAGAATGTACTAAAATTACTGACCTATCTTTTATCTCCGGTAGACTCTATTAAAGACTTTAGCAAATTGCCAATTCCTTTTTTCTGTATTGGAACAGATGTAGAAATAGGAGAACAGGTTATTTTTGAAAAAGGGTCTTTGCCCTTAGCACTGAGAGCTAGTGGTTCTTTCCCAACGTTTTTGAATCCAGTGGAAGTGGATGGAAAACTGATCATTGATGGCGGGGTAGTGAATAATTTTCCAGCAGAATATATGAAATCAAAAGATGTAGATTTCATTATCGGAGTAGATGTTCAAGGCAAATTGATTAAAAAGGAAAAGCTAAATTCATTGGTCTCCATTCTCAATCAGATCATAAGTTTCCAGACTTATGGGAAAAGTGATGGACAGAAGAAGCACGTAGATGTATACATCAAGCCGGAGATCTATGAATTTAATGCGGCAGATTTTGCTAAGAAAGAAGAGATATTGCAAGCTGGCGATACCGTTGCGAAAAAGTTTAAAGAGATCTTTAAAAAAATAGCATCAATCCAAAAGGTCAAAGCGAAGAAGCGAGATGAGATCCTGATCGATACTAAAAAGTACGCCTTGGAAACGATCAATGTTATTGGCGCAAAGCAATATACCAGAGCTTATGTACTTGGGAAATTAAACCTGCAAGTTGGCGATAGCATTACCCATCAGGAGCTGGACAAGAAGATGGATTTTTTAACTGCTACGAACAACTATGATAAAATTGAATACCATCTTGATAAAAAGAAGAATGAACTTTACATACGTTTAATAGAACAGAGAGATAAAGCAAACATTAGATTAGGGGCGCACTACGACCAATTATATGAAACGGGAATATTACTGGACTACACTAATAAAGGTTTATTGATTCGAAATGATCAGCTATCTATAGACCTTATTCTAGGGGATCAGATCAGATATAATCTGGACTATTTTGTGGATAACGGGTTCTATGTGAGTTATGGTTTTAGGTCTAGGTACGATCAGTTTAGCACCAATACAAAATTCAACTTTCAGGGAAATCAGAATGTAAATAAAATAAACCTGAAGTATTCGGATTTCACAAATGCTGCATTCGTACAAACAACCTTTGGTAGAAAGTTTGCCATGGGTGGAGGAGTTGAGTTAAAAAAAGTTAAGATTGAGACGGAAACTGTAATCTCTGGAAATAGCAACAGTACCATATTTGACAATAGTAGCTATTTCAATCTTTTAGGGTACTTGAAGTTAGATACGTATGATAATAATTCATTTCCGACCAAAGGATTTTATGCAGATTTAGGTTTTAAATGGTATGTATGGTCCTCTAATTTTGACAACGACTTCAAACAGTTTTCACAGGCTAAGGGAACACTCGGTTTTGCTACTACTTTTTTAAAGAATATTACTTTTCAATATACGAATGAAGCAGGCTTTTCTTTTAGCAGCCCAACGAACGATGTATTTGATTTCTATTTAGGAGGATATAATCAAAACTTCATCAATACATTCATTAAGATGTATGGATATGAATTTGCATCCTTATCTGGAGACACCTTTTTGAGGTCCCAGTTTGAGCTGAGATATCAATTTTTGAAAAACAACTATGTCAGTTTTATAGCGAATTACGCCAGAATATCTAATAATGTCTTTGCAGATGGGAACCTTTTTAAAGATGTCTTATCAGGATATGCTGTGGGTTATGGCCTAAAAACCTTCCTAGGGCCCATAGAACTGAAGTATAGTTGGTCTCCAGATACTAAGAATCATTTTTGGTTGTTTAACCTTGGATTTTGGTTCTAATGTTAATTTAATGTTACGTAATAGTTCTTTTAATGTAAATTTTTTCTTATATTTGTAAGAAGAACGTTAATTAAGACCTTATTATATCATGAAAAAGCTACTATTTATTGTTTGCATACTGTCAATTTCTTTAATGCAAGCGCAAGACAAACAACCTACATACGAAATATCAGGAGATTTAGTAAAAGCTACATATTATTATGAAGATGGGTCTATTGAAAAACAGGGATACTTTAAGAACAAGAAGTTAACTGGAGAATGGACACAGTTTGATAAGAAAGGAAATAAGATCGCCATTGGTCATTATAAAGATGGTAAAAAAGTCGGCAAATGGTTTATGTGGAACAAAGATCTTTTAACAGAAATTAATTACAAGAATAATGCTATTGCAAGTGTAAATACCTGGAAGCAGGATACCCGCGTAGCAGTAAATTAATTTGGATTTCATATAAAATTAAAAACCCGCATCTTTTACAGATGCGGGTTTTTTGATATACATATTGCCTTACTTACGATCTATTTTAAATTTATAGTGTAAGTATGTGTAAGCGTCTCTAGGTATAATGGTAATCCACTTTTTGTACTTTAAGTACCATCCAAATCTAATGGAAGAAACTCCTTTGGTTAAATGAGAAGCTATAAAAGGGTGCACATTTAATGCAATCTTCTTATTCTTAGGATTAGAAATTATCTTTTCTATTTCCGCTTCAATTTTGTCAATTAAGACAATAGGAGCTTCTACTTCTCCATTTTTATTTGGATTCGGTTCAGTTGTTTTTATACTCAACTCAGGTCTAACTCGTTGACGTGTAATTTGTACTAAACCAAATTTACTTGGTGGTAATATTTTGTGCTTTGTACGATCAAAAGACATTTGCTCTTTTAAATGCTGATACAACTTATTTCTGTTTTCAGCTTTGTGCATGTCTATAAAATCGATCACAATAATCCCACCCATATCACGTAATTGTAATTGTCTTGCTACTTCTGTAGCTGCAATTAAATTAACCTCTAAGGCAGTTTCTTCTTGAGAACCGGCCTTATTGGAGCGATTTCCGCTGTTCACATCAATAACGTGTAGCGCTTCTGTATGCTCGATAACTAAATAAGCACCTTTACTCATAGAAACCGTCTTTCCAAAAGACGTTTTTATTTGGCGCTCAATTCCATATTTTTCAAAAATAGGAACTTGTGATCTATGAAGTTTTACAATCTTTTCCTTTTCAGGATAGATCTCTCTTAAATAGTCTTTAATTTCTAATTTAAGAACTTCATCATTAGTTATGATACTTGTAAAAGAGTCATTCATCACATCTCTTAAAATCGAAGATGCTCTGTTTAATTCGCTCAATATCTTGGTTGGTGTATTTGTGTTTGGAATACGTTTACACATAGTCTTCCAACGATCTAATGAGTTCTGCAAATCTTTATCAAGTTCTGCCACCTTTTTACCTTCGGCTACAGTTCTTAAAATAACACCAAATCCCTTTGGTCTTATACTCTTTGCTAATCTTTTCAAACGTTCTTTTTCATTGGCATCTTCTATTTTCTGAGATACCGAGATTCTATTAGAAAAAGGAACTAAAACTAAAAATCTACCAGCTATTGAAAGCTCTGAGCTAATTCTTGGCCCTTTTGTAGATATAGGTTCTTTTACAATCTGTACTAATAAGTTTTGACCTGATTTTAGTACATTATTAATGCTACCGTCTTTATTAATGTCTTTTTCAAAACGGAAGTTTTTTAAAGTGAATTCTTTATACTTACCTGTGCTTACTTTCTTAAGGAATTTGTTTAGAGATTGTACTTGCGCACCCAAATCATGATAATGTAAAAACCCATCTTTTGGGTATCCTACATTTACAAAGGCCGCGTTTAAACCAGTTAATACTTTTCCTATTTTGGCTAAAAAAATATCGCCAACCGAAAATTTATTATCTGATGTTTCCCTATTTAATTCAATAAGTTTTCCATCTTTTAGTAAGGCAAAATCAATATCAGATGAATTTGATCGAATTATTAATTCTGTTTTCATACTGAAATGGTTTTATACTACACATAATTGTGCAGATGGTTTAAAATTGTCAGGTATTATAATACCGTGCGAGGTTTACGAAACCTCAATGTCAATGAACTTGTAAGCTAAATAAAAGCTAAAAGAAAAAGTAAGTTACCTTACTTTTTCTTATGTCTGTTTGCTCTAGCTCTTTTCTTGCGTTTGTGTGTAGAGATCTTTGCTCTCTTTCTTTTTTTACCACTTGGCATAATTGTCAGTTTGTTTTAAAATCGTTACGATTTTGATTATTGTTTGTTACTTTACAACTACTTTGCTCTTTACTCCTTCAGTAAAGGTCTTCGCAGGTTTAAAAGCTGGTATGTTGTGTGCAGGAATTTTAATCGTTGTGTTCTTAGAAATATTTCTTCCTGTTTTTTCAGCTCTAGTCTTAATAATAAAACTACCAAAGCCTCTTAAATATACATTATCACCATTTTCCAATGCACCCTTTACCTCAGTCATAAATGCTTCTACGGTTGCTAATACATCTGCCTTTTCAATACCCGATTTATCAGAGATTTTTGATACAATATCTGCTTTCGTCATGTTTCTTGTTTTTAGTTATTTATTTTCAAAAATGCGGAGGCAAATATATGATAATTAATCTATTCGGAAAAGCATAACCAATAAAATTATATTAATATTATGATGTAATATTGCAATTCTGAAATTTAATAATGGACTTTTCTAAAGTATTAATACAGTGGTATTTACAAAACGATAGGGACTTGCCATGGCGCAAGACTAAAAACCCATACTTTGTTTGGTTGTCAGAAATTATATTGCAACAAACTAGAGTGGCCCAAGGAACCCCGTATTATTTAACATTTGTAAAGGAGTTTCCCACCGTTTTTGAGCTTGCCGAAGCGTCTGAAACTCATGTCTTAAAACTATGGCAAGGATTGGGATATTATTCAAGAGCCAGAAATTTGCATTTTGCCGCAAAACAGGTGGTGAATGATTTTGGAGGTGTCTTCCCAAACAGTTATGATAAGATCATTCAATTAAAGGGCGTTGGAGATTATACAGCTTCTGCAATTTCATCCATTTGCTTTAAAGAACCACATGCCGTTGTAGACGGAAATGTATATCGAGTGTTGGCAAGGTATTTTAATATGGGCACGGCTATTAATTCATCCAAAGGGATAAAAGAGTTCAAAGCACTAGCGCAAGAATTGATCGACCCAACCCAACCGGGAACCTCTAATCAAGCGATTATGGAATTTGGAGCATTGCATTGCAAGCCTCAAAACCCTTTGTGCGATACCTGTCCGTTATCTGAAAGTTGTTTAGCATTAAAGCATAAGACCATTAAAGAACTTCCGTTTAAAGAGAAGAAGCTAAAAATTAAAAAGCGTTACTTTAATTATTTGGTGCTAAATGGAGAACAAGGAAATACGATCTTGACTGAAAGAAAAGGGAAAGGGATATGGCAAGGATTGTTTGAATTCCCGCTAATTGAAAGCGATGACTTGATCGACGCAAAAACAATTGTGAACACAAAAGAGTTTAAGCAACTGTTTTCTAAGAGAGCGAGTCTTTCATTGTTCAATGAAAAAGAAATAATACACAAACTTTCACATCAGCATTTATATACTAAATTTTGGATTGTAGAAGATGAAGAGGTTGTGAAAAGCGACATCTTATGGAATAAGATTGAGCAATATCCAGTGCCTATTTTGATTTCGAACTTTATTAGATCTTTTTCCACAAAAACGGATTGATTTTTTTAGTACATTTGAGTAGGTAAATTTATAATGCAATGGCTGGAACAATTAACAAAGTTATATTAATAGGACATTTAGGAGATGAGGTGAAGATGCACTATTTTGATGGAGGAAATTCTATTGGAAGATTCCCTATTGCTACAAATGAAAGCTATACCAATAGACAAACTGGCGAAAAAGTTACCACCACGGAATGGCACAACATCGTGGTTCGAAATAAACTGGCTGAGATTTGTGAAAAATATTTAAGCAAGGGAGATAAAATTTATTGTGAAGGTAGATTGAAAACCAGACAATGGGAACAAGAAGGACAAAAAAGATATACAACGGAAATTCATGTGGTTGATATGACATTCTTGTCTACTAAAAAAGAACAACAAGATACTGGTAATCCGACACCACCTGCAGATACTACACCAAAAAATAGTATATCAGAAGACGATGATCTGCCATTTTAGTTTAATTAATTTGTAAAGTTTGGATCCAGAACCCTTTCGTATATTTCTAATTTCTTCAAGTATAGATAGTTTACTTCTTATTAATACTATTGTACTGATCATACTTCTTATTTGTTCAGCATTAATTTCGGGGACCGAAGTTGCCTTTTTTTCACTTTCTCAAACGGACCTGGATACGTTATCAGAAAACTCTAAAGAGGAAAGTACAGTGGTGAAATTATTGGAGAAACCCAAAAAATTGCTGGCAACCATATTAATAACCAATAACTTTATTAATATCCTTATCGTATTACTTTTTGCTACAATTGGTGAAACTGTATTTAGTAACCTGGATTACAATTTAGATTTATACATAGTAGAAGTACACGTTCGATTTTTAATTGAAGTAGTGCTTATTACATTTCTGATTCTTTTGTTTGGAGAAGTATTACCCAAAGTATATGCTTCTAGAAAAGCATTGTCTTTTTCTAATTTAATGTGTAGGCCCATTAATTTTTTGAATACTATGTTAACGCCGTTCAGTTATCCACTGATACATTTCACACAGATTATAGAAAAACGACTAGGGAGTAAAAATTCTAATTTCTCTGTAGAAACACTTTCTCAGGCATTAGAATTAACCTCTGATGAATCGACTACTAAGGATGAGCAAAAGATCTTGGAGGGTATTGTGAATTTTGGAAGTACCGAAACGGTGCAGATCATGAAACCAAGGATTGATATTTTTGCATTATCGAACGATGAGTCTTATGAGGAGGTGATGAAGAAAATCCTCAAGAACGGATATTCCAGGAATCCTGTTTATCAAGATACTATAGACAATATAGTGGGGGTGCTTTATGCCAAAGATCTGTTGGCGCATTTGAATAAAAAACAGTTTAAGTGGCAAAAACTATTAAGAGAACCCTTCTTTGTCCCTGAAAATAAAAAACTGGATGATCTATTAAGCGAATTTCAAGACAAGAAGAACCATTTGGCTATTGTGGTTGATGAATACGGTGGGACAAGCGGAATAGTTACCTTAGAAGACGTTATAGAGGAGATTGTAGGCGATATTAATGATGAGTTTGATACGGACGACCTATCCTATTCTAAAATAGATGAGAACACCTATGTGTTTGACGGAAAAATAAATATAAAAGACTTCTGCAAGATCTTCGAAGAGGATGAAGAAGTTTTTGAAGAAGAAAAAGGGGAGTCAGAAACCCTTGCTGGATTTATATTGGAAGTGTCAAGAAAATTTCCTCGTAAGGGCGAGAAAATAAACTTCAAAGATTATACGTTTACCATTGAAGCTTTAGATAGAAAGCGAATCATTCAAATTAAAGCTCAAAGAACACATGCGTAAAATTCTATTCGTCATTACAATCTTTATTCTCGTTCTATCTTGTAAGGATGATGTATTGCCTAAACCAAAGGCATATTTGAGCTTGAACTACGCTCCTGCTGATTATAGCGAATTGGCAGTAGAAAGACCTTATAGTTTTTTAGTTTCTGATAAAGCAGAATTGAAAGAAGAAAAGAATAATTGGCTGAAGATCAAGTATCCGAAGCTAAAGGCTTCTATCGATATCACGTACAGACCTGTGGAAGGAAATTTAAAGGAACTCCTCATTGAATCTGAAAAGTTAGTATACAAACATGCCGTTAAAGCGGAACAGATCGTTCCAAAGGACTATTTGAATGAAAGCCAGCATGTCTATGGAAGTTTGTATGAAATTACAGGAAACGCTGCATCCCAAATTCAATTCCATATTACGGATAGTACTAAGAACTTTATCAAAGGCTCGCTGTACTTTTATACCAAACCGAATTACGATTCTGTATTACCAGCGGTCGCCTATATCAAAAAAGATATTATGAAATTGATGGAAACCTTAAAATGGGAAAATTAATTCGTTGCCAGTTTTCTACTTTGCAACCATAAATAGAATTGCACTCCAAATAACAACGCACCGGACAACAAATGTACAGCTTGCGTACCCATTGGAAAATCTGCATAGTACATTAATATTCCGGTAATTGTTTCTAAAAACAATAGAACAATCACCCAATTAACTAATGTATATCCTAGCTTTTTAACTTGATTGAAGTATAGCAATGCAAAGTTTACCAATACGATGGCAATGGTAAAAGATCGATGGAAGTAAAACTTGAAATTAGGAGCCATTAAACTATATTCTTTATTTTCAAAACCAAACAGTTTTACCTGTTCGTCTATAAATTGACGAACCTGTGTTCCTAACGCAATTTGAACCAAGGAAAAAATTACGGATATGATCAATAATTTATTGAATAATGAATGATAAGCATAGGTGTTTTCTTTTTCTGAAATAATAAAAAGAACTTTTAATATAAGCCCTACAATCACTAATCCAACTACCATATGAACCGTAATGATCGCCGGTGTGAGGTTACTGTCTACTACTGTTTTTCCTAGCCAGGCTTCAAATAGCATTAAAATAAAAGCGATAACAGAAAGAATGGTGATCCACTTGTTTTCTTTCCAAAACTTAACGGCGCCAACCAACAAGAATAAGAATACAAATCCAGCAAGAACGCTTACCAATCTATTGATGTATTCTGTCCACGTATGAAATTTATTAAACTTCGCGTAGTCATGTTTGGTATATGCCGACCAATTTTCTGGATTAAATATGGTCTTTGTGGTAAGGTCACTTTCAGCCACGTATAAGGCTTCATCTTTAATAATGATCATGCCCTCTTTATACGCTTTGTTTGGAGCCCAGGTAATTTGTTCTTCAGAAGTAGGAGGAATCAAATAGCCAAAACACTTCGGCCAATCTGGACAACCCATTCCAGATCCAGTCATTCGCACAACCGATCCGGCAATAAATATTAAGTAAAGGCTAATTAATGTCGCTTTTACGATGAAAGGAAAGCGTTTGTTCATTAAAAATAAGGTTTGTACAAAGATACGACCTAAAACGCAAAAAGGCCTCTATAGATAGAAGCCTTTTTAAGTATTGTAATCAGAAAAATTATTTTTCTGCTGTTAGTTCTGTTGCTTTATATAATTCACCATCAGCAATTCCATCTATAAAGCCAATGATCTCTTTTTTAGAAATAGTATTTGCATCAAATGCAACTGTTGCGGTACTATCTTTAAAGATCACTTTTGCCATTTTTACACCTTCTTTTTTAGAAAGTTTTGATTGAATTAGCTTTGCACATCCAATCTCGCATGTCATTCCTGAAATGCTTAAAGAGACGGATTGCGGATTTTGTGCCAAGACTTTTTTAGGTGCCTCGACCTCTTTTTTTGCTGCTTGTTTACAAGAGCTTAAAGAAAAAATACTAAGCGCTAAAACTAAAACGACTTTGCTAAACTTCATGATTGCTTTTTGTTATACGTTTATTATGCAAATTTATACATAAATGCCTGTTTATCCATAGAATTGTTCGAGTTTTGTATAGACTTTAACAGCGACCTATGAACAACCAACAACAGAAGTGGTTCTACTTAATAATTCTCTCTATTATTTGGGGAAGTTCATTTATCTTAATGAAGAAAGCACTCATAGGACTCACACCAATTCAAGTTGGGGCTTTACGAATGTTGATTACGGCGGCTTTTTTAGTACTCATAGGATATAAAAGTATTAAGCAGATCCAAAAAAGACATTGGATCTATATCTTTTACACAGCGATTTTGGGGACGTTTTTCCCAGCTTTTTTATTTGCATATGCCATTACAAAGATTGACAGTTCCATTCCAGCTATATTAAATTCATTAACTCCTTTTAACACATTTATTGTAGGAGCTTTGGTATTTGGGTTTGCTTTTAAAAGAAAACAGCTTATAGGGATCCTCATCGGACTCATCGGAACCTTGATATTAGTTTTGAAAGGCGCCCATGTCAATCCAGATCAAAATTACTGGTACGCAGTATTGGTTATTATATCCTCTGTGGGGTATGCGTTTAATGTGAATATTGTAAAGAAGTATTTACATGATATTAGTGCGTTGGCCATCACCACAGGAAACTTTTTACTGTTGATCATTCCCGTATTATTGGTATTATACTTTACAGGATTTTTCTCAACATTTGAGATTAATGAAGAAACGACTTCTGCAGTAGGATATATTACTGTTCTGGCGGTGATTGGAACGGGGATTGCTAAAGTAATGTTCAATAAATTGGTGCAGATATCTACACCCGTTTTTTCATCTTCAGTAACTTATTTAATCCCTTTGGTAGCTGTTATGTGGGGAATGTTCGATGAAGAAAGCTTGCACATTATGCAATTACTTGGAGGAGCTATTATTTTGTTTGGAGTCTATTTGGTGAATAAAGCGAAATAAAGGTGCTATACCCTTACACGAACATATCCACGTCTGGTTTTTCTATAGTATTTTCCTCCCCAGGTATAGTAACGTTTCTTTTTTATTACTACTACACGATGGTTTCTAGGAGCTTTTTTAACAACAACGACATTGGGTTGGCTTCTTTCGACTACTCTTACGGCGCAGGATTGAAATCCAAAAGCGGAAATCAAAAATACAATGACTGCTAATTTCTTCATGATAATTCGTTTTTGAGTTCATAAATAAGACCTGCAAAAAAGAAAAAGGTTTATTTCTGTGAGGAAAAGAGATCATCCAAGGCATAAAAAAAGCCGCTACTAGTAGCGGCTTTTCTATACTATAAAATTAACGATTATTCAAAATCTTTGTCTGTTACACCTTCATCCATTTTTACTTCTTTTACTACGAAGTTTAATGTCGCTCGTCCAGTAGAACGATCAATTTTGTGTGGCATAAGAATACCGTTTACAGCTTTGTAATCAGAGAAGGTAGTTGGAATTCTAACGTCTTTTCCGTCAGGACCTTTTACAATGTTTACTGACTTTACTCTTAAACCAGATTTTACATCGTAAAACACCTCTCTACCATCTTTTAAGATAATTACATAAGCATTACTACCATCTAATGGCTCAATTCTGTCAAGCTTTCCAGCTTTATTAGCACCATCTCCAAACGGGCTTGTTTTAGCCTTAGCTTCCTCTACTTCTTTAGCGGTCATGTCTGTTTTTCGACCTTGAGCTTCGCTGTATCCTTTCTCTCCATCAAAAACTTGCTTTTGCAATGTCTGTCCAAAACCTGTTAAGATTAAAGATGATTTATTTGGAGCAGCGTTTTTAGTTACTAAAGTTAGTGGAGCACCATTAAAAGATGCTTCAGAGGTAACCATTAACGTTTTAACAGCATTTACTTTTTCTTTACCTCCAATAGCTTTAAAATAATTATCTACAACAGTAGCAGCAGTAACTCCAGCAGGAATTGGTAGTGTCATTTCAGGTTTCTCTGTAGGGTTCCCATATTTATCAAAATAATGGATCTTGTAATCAGGATTCTTTTCTAAATTCTTTAAAACGTCAATACCCTTTCCTGTAATTACGATTCTAGCTTTGTCTCCTTTGAAATACTTAATCGCTGCATTTTGAACATCTTCAATGGTCACAGCATTGATTTGCTCTAAATACGTTTCGTAGAAGTTAGAAGGTAAGTCATATAGAAGAATGTTTAATGCATAACGAGCTGCTGTAGCAGGCTGTTGTACATTAATAACAAAGCTTCCTACGTATTGTGCTTTTGCATTTTCCAACTCATCTTCGGTTACTTTTTCATAACGAATCTTGTTGATCTCTTTCATGATCTCAACCACAGAACTATCAGTTACCATATTTCGAACACTAGCTGTTGCTCTAAATGTAGCTGCATTTCTACTTTGTCTAACTCTTGAGTAAGAACCATACGTGTATCCTTTATCCTCTCTAAGGTTAGAGTACAAACGTGCAGTTCCACCACCACCTAAAATTCTATTCGCAAGTAAAGCAGCAAAGTAATCTTTGTCTCCCAATTTTAAGTCGATGTTGTTAATCACTGCAATTTCAGATTGTACTGCATTTGGCATGTTTATGAAGTCAATCTCAGTGGTCTCAACATTTTTAGGTTTTGGTACCTCAGAAGTAGGAATCGTCCCTGCCTTCCAATCACCAAAAAGTTTTTTCACTAATTTTTTGGTTGCTTTTGGATTGATATCACCCTGAATAATTAAATAAGCATTATTAGGTCTGTAATAGGTATTGTAATTTGCTTTAACATCAGCTAATGTGATATTGTTTACACTTTCATTTGACGTAAACTCACCAAAAGGATGATTTGCACCATAGGTCAATAGATCTTCAACTCTACGTGCTGCAGCAGTAACACTTTTCTCGCTACTTTTAATATTGTCTAATGTTATCTTTACTTCTTTATCAAATTCTTCTTGTGTAAAATTTGAATTTTTAACACCATCAGCCATTAAACCTAATATTTCTGGGAAATATCTCTTTAACGAAGAAGCGAAAGCACCAGAACTGCTGAAATTAACTCGAGCTCCTAAAAAATCTACTTTCTCATTAAAATCATCTTTAGAAATGTTTGCAGTACCTCTACCTAGAAGACTACCCATCATACCAGAAACACCAGCTTTATCACCTTCAAAATAAGGTTTATTATCTATTGTTAAACTCGCTGAAGCTCTAGGAAGTTTATGGTTTTCTACCATAATCACGGTCAACCCGTTTTTAAGTGTAAACTTCTTAGGCTTACCCAATTTCACTTTTGGAGCAGGTCCAGAAGGAGGTTGTTTTGTTCTGTCTACTTGCGCATGCAATGCAAAAGACATCGTCAAAATTGCTACGATTGATAAAATTTTTGTTTTCATAATTATAAAATGTCTTTTGATATTATTTTTTCTCAGGTAAATACTCTAAGATTAAACGTTGATTCGGGTTTAAATACTTCTTTGCTACTTCTCTTATTTCTTCTCTAGTAATAGATCTAAAGATGTCAATTTCCGTATTAATCAAATTCGTATTTCCAAAAAGCACATGATAACGAGCTAATGAACTTGCAATACCTTGTACATTAGAATTCGCATTTACAAAGTTGTTTTCAAATTGATTTTGCAATTTTTGATATGCTTTCTCAGAGATTAAGTCTGTTTGAATTTTAACAACTTCTTCATCAATTTCCTTAATGATGTCTGCTAAAGTCGTTTTTCCTTGTGGTAAACCAAATAAGATGTAGGTACCATAATCTTCTTGACTAAAGTTAATCGCACCGGTTTGTAGTGCCATTTTCTTTGTGTCAACTAATTTTTTATATAAGACAGAACTTCTTCCTGTACTTAAATAGGTAGAGATCATGTCTAAAACTCTAGAATCTCTTGTCTTCATAGAAGGAGTTCTATACGCTGCCATGATCGCAGGAATCCCGATATTTGGATCGTAAGCCTTTGCGTTTATCTGCTGCGTAATAGGATCTTCTTTTGGGAAATTTCGCTCGATATCTTTACCTCTAGGAATTGCCCCAAAATAATCCTGAATCATTTTCTTAGCTTCCTTGATATTAATATCTCCAGCAACTACTAAAGTTCCATTATTAGGAACATAAAATTTCTTATTAAAAGCTAAAAACTCGTCTAATGTAGCCGCATCTAAATGCTCCATCTTACCGATGGTTGTCCCTTTGTATGGATGCTTTTTAAACATATTCTTCTTAACATATTCTAAAAAACGACCGTAAGGTTGATTATCTACACGTAATCTCTTTTCTTCTTTTACAACTTCATTCTGAGTGTCAACTCCTTTTTGAGTAATTACAGGGTGCATAAGCCTTTCTGATTCTAACCATAATCCAGTAGCTAATTTATTAGAAGGAAATACTTCGTAATAATATGTTCTGTCATCATCGGTAGTTGCATTTCCGCTTCCTCCATTAGAAGAAACGATGTTGTCCCACTCTCCTTTTTTAATATTTTTAGTTCCTTCAAACAGCAAGTGCTCGAAGAAATGTGCCATTCCTGTTCTATCTGGTTGCTCATCTTTTGCGCCAACATGATAGAAAGTAGAAACTACTACTACAGGAGCAGAGTTGTCCTTATGCAATATTACATGCATTCCATTGTCTAAATCATACTCTTCAAACTCAACTTTTTGAGCACTTGAAGAAAATGCAACTAAAAGCACTGAAGCCAGTGCTATAATACTTTTTTTCATCGATTTGTTAATTTATTAAAGTTGTTCTGTATGACGCTTCTACCGTCCATTTGTTACAATTTTTTTAGAAAGTCAAAATTTTATCACCAAAAATAAGAACTAAAAAATAATTTGAAGAAAATAAGAAGGTATATTCTTTTGATTTTATGCAAGTTATTTTACTAGTTTTGGCTTGTTATGCATTAAAAAATATGTATATTTGCACCCGCATTTTCGACAAGGAGATGCTTAATAAACGTAAAAGCTAATATAAACATTAACGTATGTACGCAATTGTAGAGATAGCAGGGCAGCAGTTTAAAGTTGCAAAAGACCAAAAGGTTTACGTTCACCGTTTACAAGAAAAAGAAGGTGCGAAAGTAACTTTCGACAAAGTAATGCTTGTAGAAGATAAGGGGAATGTAACTATTGGCGCCCCAGCTATAGAAGGAGCCGCAGTAACGGCTAAGATTTTAAATCACCTTAAAGGTGATAAAGTAATCGTTTTCAAGAAGAAAAGAAGAAAAGGTTACAAAAAGAAAAACGGTCACCGTCAGTATTTAAGCGAAATTCAAATTGAAAATATCGCTGCTTCAGGTGCTAAGAAAGCAACAGCTAAGAAAGCGGCTGCTCCTAAAAAGGAAAAAGCAGTAGAAGCTCCAAAAGCTGAGGTTAAAGAAACAGCATCTAACGATTTAAGTTCAATGACTGTTGCAGAATTAAAAGCTTTAGCTAAAGAGAAAGGTATCAAAGGATACACTTCTTTAAAGAAAGCAGAATTAATTGATGCGTTAAGTAAATAAGAATAATAATTTTAAAACCAATAATCATGGCACATAAAAAAGGTGTAGGTAGTTCGAAGAATGGTAGAGAATCAGAATCGAAACGACTTGGCGTTAAAATTTTTGGAGGACAAGCTGCAATTGCTGGGAACATTATTGTTCGTCAAAGAGGTACAACTCACTATCCTGGAGAAAATGTATATATGGGGAAAGACCATACATTACATGCGAAAGTAGACGGTGTTGTAAACTTCCAAAAGAAGAGAGATAACAGATCATATGTTTCTATAGTTCCTTTTGAAGCTTAAGAAATAAAGAGATTAAAAATAAAAACGTCCAAACATTGTTTGGACGTTTTTTTATACCTGTATTTTGTACATTTACCAGAATGAATTTCTTGTATAACATTTCAGCGCAAATCACTTTTTTCTTTCTAAGAATTGTAGCGCAGTTTAACCCAAAGATGAAGTTGTTTATACAAGGAAGAAAAGAGGCGTTCTCAAAACTTTCTGAACTTTCCGGACATAACAATGTTATTTGGTTTCATGCAGCTTCCCTAGGGGAATTTGAACAAGGAAGACCAGTTATTGAAGCAATAAAAAGAGAATACCCAACACGTAAAATACTAGTTACTTTTTTTTCTCCATCAGGATACGAGATTCAAAAGGACTACGAATTGGCCGATGTGGTTTGTTATTTGCCATTTGATACTAAAAGGAATGTCAAGAAATTTGTTAACGTAGTACAACCAGAATTAGCCATATTTATTAAGTACGAATTTTGGCCAAATCTTTTAAATGAGTTAAACGCCAAATCAATACCCGCAATATTAGTTTCAGGAATCTTTAGAAAAGATCAATCTTTTTTCAAGAGTTATGGGGCTTGGTTTAGAAAAACCTTGAAAACATTCGATCATTTTTTTGTGCAAGATGTGGCTTCTAAAGAACTATTAGAGAATATTAAATGTAGCAATGTATCCGTCAGTGGAGATACTCGATTTGATCGGGTATTTGAGATACTGCAACAAGACAATCGATTAGATTTTGTAGAAAAATTCAAAGATGGTAAGTATACTATGGTGGCTGGTAGCACATGGTCAGAGGATGAGCATCTTTTTGTATCGTATATAAACAAGGAGGCATCAGAGAACGAAAAGTTTATCATAGCTCCTCATAATATGAATGAGAAAGCTATTCGTTTATTAAAAGAATCAATTCATAAGAAAACTGTACTTTTCTCGGAAAAAGAAGGGAAAACCTTAGAGGATTATCAGGTCTTAATTGTAGATACTGTAGGACTATTGACTAAAGTATACTCTTATGCTGATGCTGCATATGTTGGAGGAGGACTATCATCTAATGGAGTGCATAACATTTTAGAACCAGCAACTTTTGGCATTCCAGTAGTTATTGGAAACTATTATAGTAAGTTTAAAGAAGCCGTTGATCTCGTTGCACTAAAAGGGTGCATTTCTATTAAGGATCAATCGAGCTTTTCAACTATCTTTATACAATTAAAAACGGACCGTGACTTTAGAGGAAAAACAGGGGCGATCAACAGAAAATATGTTGAAGAAAATATAGGAGCAACCTCTATGATCATGAGTTATATAAGCAAACAACTAAATACATAACTATGGAATTTATTTCACAACCCTGGCCTTGGTATGTCGCAGGACCCGCCATTGCCTTTATTCTATTTTTGATGTTCTATTTTGGAAGAAGCTTTGGAGTTTCAACCAATCTAGAGACATTTTGCACCATTGGAGGAGCAGGTAAGTTTTCAGATTATTTTAAAACAGACTGGAAAGCCAGAAAATGGAGTCTGATCTTTGTAGTAGGAATCATTCTAGGAGGATTGATCTCTAATGAATTTTTAATGCCATCTCAAGCCATTGATTTAAACCCAGAAACGGTAACGGAGCTAGCTGAGCTAGGTTTTGCCAATGCTGGGAAAGAATATTTACCGTCAGAGATCTTTAGCACGGATAATCTATTGTCTCTAAAAGGAATAGCAATATTGCTCGTAGCGGGTTTATGTATAGGATTTGGAACTAGGTATGCAGGAGGATGTACATCAGGTCATGCTATTACGGGAATGAGTAGCTTGCAATTACCTTCACTTATTGCAGTAATCGGCTTTTTTGCAGGAGGATTATTAATGATATGGGTTTTATTTCCCTTAATTTTTTAAGCTATGAAGAACGGAAAATTTTTAATTATCGGGATAGTATTTGGAATCATACTGAGTAAATCAGAAGTGGTTTCGTGGTACAGAATATATGAGATGTTCAAGTTTCAATCGTTCCATATGTATGGTGTGATAGGATCAGCAGTTGCAATTGGTATTATCCTTATGCAATTGTTTAAAAGAGGAATTATAAAGGATTTTAAAGGAAACTCGATCAATGTAAAACCAAAGAAAAAAGGATTTATACGAACCTTTGTAGGCGGAAGTATCTTTGGATTAGGTTGGGCTTTAGCAGGAGCATGTCCAGGTCCTATTTTTGTATTAATTGGACATGGAGCTCTAACCATTTTAATAGTGCTTTTGGGAGCAATATTTGGAGCTTTTATATATGGATTATTAAGTAAGAAATTACCAAGTTAGATTGGAGAAACATTATCGATTTTCAGATGAAGTCTATGAGCAGAAATTCAGAGACGGCAAGTTCCCTCCTCTCTATTTTTCTCATGAAGCACATTTACGACTCGGGTATATTCATCTAGAGAAATATGGATTGGCTCAGTCGATTGAGAATATGTGTAAACAGATATATGATTTTGCTATAAAATACGACGCAACGATGAAGTTTAACGCCACCGTAACATATGCTTCATTACAAATTATGTATTATTATATGAGAAAGGGAACTAGCAAAACGTTTCCCGACCTAATGAAAGAATTTCCTCATCTAGTAGAGGATTTTAAAAGTGAGATTCAAAAATATTACAGTTGGGATGTATTTCGCTCTTTGGAAGCAAAAGCTAAGATTCACGAACCTGACTTAAAACCATTTGAAAATGCAGCAGCAGTTAATAGATAGTTTTGGAAGACAAATGGACTATGTTCGTTTAGCGGTAACAGATAGATGTAATTTACGTTGTCAATATTGCATGCCTGCACACGGAATTGAAATAGCACCTCGTGCAGATTTATTGACGTTTAAAGAAATGTATCGCATTATTCGAGTATTAACAGAACTAGGGGTGACTAAAGTGCGGTTGACCGGAGGCGAGCCTTTTGTTCGTAAAGATTTTGTCAAATTTTTGGAAATGTTATCCTTCAACGATCTGTTAGAAGCGATTAATATTACTACGAATGGCGCCATGATTTCTAAGCATATTCCAACATTGGAACAGCTAGAAAAAATAAAACACATCAATTTGAGTATCGATAGCCTGCAAAAAGAAAAATTCCATCAGATTACTAGACGAGATGTATTTCCTGAAGTATATGAGACTTTTGAAGCTTTAGAGAAAAGTAGTTTGAATTTAAAATTGAATGTGGTTGTACAAGCGGGATTCAATACGGATGAAATTGTTGATTTTGTAGCGTTAACAAAAGACAAGAATGTGGCCGTTCGTTTTATTGAAGAAATGCCTTTTAATGGGAAAGGTCAACGTGAAATGAAAGAAAATTGGAATTACGCCAAAATTCTGGAAGAAATTAAATCTCAATTTGAAATAGTACCTATTGTTTCTGAAAAATCATCTACCTCTAGAAACTTTAGTATTGATGGGCATAAAGGAAGCGTAGGAATTATCCCAGCTTTTACAAGAACTATTTGTAGCGACTGTAATCGAATTAGGGTCACTCCTACCGGAACGTTTAAGAATTGCCTATTCGATGATGGTGTATTTAATATTCGAGATTTTTTGAGAAAAGGAGCGAGTAACGAAGATCTAAAAGAATTGTTCTTGTCCTTAGTTAAGGAAAAGCCTGAAAATGGATTTGTGGCAGAAGCAAATCGTAAAAAAGGAGATGTCTCTGAGAGTATGTCAACCATTGGAGGATAATTATGATTTCAGTACAAGAAGCTTTACAAACTATTTTAAATAACACCCAGGATTTTGGAGTGGAGGAAATTCCTTTTCTGAAATCCGTTGGAAGAGTGTTGAAAGAGGACATCTTAGCGGATAGAGATTTCCCTCCCTTTAACCGTGTAGCGATGGATGGTATTGCGATCAACCATCGTTTTTTTGAGCAAGGGATTCGAGATTTTAAAGTCGAAGGCGTTCAGGCTGCTGGAGCTAAGCAAAAAACCATGAGCATAGCTTCTAATTGTATAGAAGTAATGACGGGTGCAGTATTACCAGAAAACACAGATACCGTTATACGATATGAAGATGTAGCTATTGAGAATGGAACAGCCACTATTCAACTAGATACATTAGAAAAAGGAAAGAATATACACACTAAAGGAAAGGATCGAAACCAAGGAGACGTTCTAGTAGTCAAGAATACCCGGATCACAGCGGCGGAAATTGGCGTGATTGCAACTGTGGGAAAATCCACTGTAAAAGTTGCGAAAACACCTAGAATTATGATTGTTTCTACGGGTGACGAATTGGTGGAAGTAAATGAAATTCCAGAAGCACATCAGATTCGAAGGAGTAATGCTTTTACCTTGGTAGCTTTACTAGAAGAGCTAAAAATTAAAGCTGAGACCGCACATATTACAGATGATAAAGAGCAACTTAAAGAGAAAATAGGAACTTATTTAGAGGAATACGATGCGTTGCTTTTTAGTGGAGCAGTAAGTAAAGGAAAGTTTGATTATTTGCCTGAAGTACTAGAAGAATTAGGTGTTGAAAAGCTATTCCATAGGGTAGCTCAAAGACCAGGGAAGCCCTTTTGGTATGGGATACGAAATGAGAAATCTGTATTTGCGTTCCCAGGAAACCCAATATCTACTTATGTAAATTGTTTGGCGTATTTTTATCCTTGGTTTGCCAAGTCAAGTGGATTTGAACTTAAAGAAGAAACGGTAATTTTAGGGGGAGATGTTTCGTTTAAACCGTCGTTGGCCTATTTTTTACAAGTTCGAATTGAGGTAAAGTATGGACATTTGGTTGCTATTCCAGTTAAAGGAAATGGCTCTGGAGACTTAGCAAGTTTAGTACGGGCAGATGGATTTATTCGACTACCAAAAGAACAAACAGAATTAAAAAAAGGAGAGACATATCCGTTTATAAGATATAGAAACTGATTGTCAGTTCGAGTGATTTTTGTAACAACAAAAATTGTATCGAGAACTATTTAATTGTTATGAAAATTTACAACATATACATTCTTGAATGTTCTGATAATGCATATTACACGGGCATTACCTCAAACTTATGGATTAGATTAGAAGAGCATCAAATAGGTTTGTACAATAATAGTTATACTTATAAAAGAAGACCAATAAAATTGGTTTTTCGTGCTGAGTTTACAAATGTGGAAATTGTTATTGAAACAGAAAAGCAAATAAAGAGATGGTCTAGAGCTAAAAAAGAAGCACTTATCAATAATGAATTTGAAAAACTTCCTAACTTAGCTAAAAAGAAATTTAAAAAACAGTTGTCAGTTCGAGTGATTTTTTGAACAAAGTGAATAAAAATTGCATCGAGAAATTTTCAACTATAATGACATCTCGATACAAATTTCACTTCCTTCATTCAGGAAATGAAATTCACTCGACGTGACATAAAAATTAAAACCTTTTAAATGAGTTTTTCACACATCAATAAAAAGAATCAACCTAAAATGGTGGATGTTTCAGGTAAAGATGTTACCAAACGAACAGCCATTGCCAAGGCCACGATGTATTTAGGTAAAGCCGTGATTTCTCATTTTGAGAATGAAGAACTCACTACCAAAAAAGGTCCAGTTTTTCAAACGGCGATTATTGCCGGAATTCAGGCTGTAAAAAAGACTTCAGAGATCATTCCTATGTGTCACCCATTGTTGATCAATGGTGTTGATATTGACATTAATATGATGGGAGATGAACATATTGAAGTGCTATGTACGGTAACTATCGAAGGAAAAACAGGTGTTGAGATGGAAGCATTAACAGGAGCATCAGCTACTTGTTTGACCATTTATGATATGTGTAAATCCATTTCGCAACAAATGGTAATTAAAGAACTGAAATTGTTAGAAAAAACTGGAGGTAAATCAGATATTAAGATTAATTGAATTAGTAGAGCAATGTGATTCCGATAGAGCAGGGCGACGAGGAATCTCTTAAAATATTTCTCACATTCGTTCGAAATGACAAGCGAAAATGAAAAAACATCAAAAACATACAAATATTACTAAAAGAAAGAATGGAAATTTTGCACCCAATGAGATTTCCATCTTAGGAGCCAAATGTGGAATTATTGCTGACCTTGTGTATCATGTTTCAAGTGAATTGTCCCAGTTTAAACTGGCTTATTTTGATGCTTCTCATGCGAAAGATGTGGAAGACAATAAGCTTTCCGATTTTACTTTTCATCATGAGGGTAACTTAAGTATTACAACATCAGGGCCTATAAATGAATATGTGCAACGTATTCAGTTTTCACAGTTTGACTATGTGTTCATCAACGGAAATCATTATGCCGGAAGTAAACAGATTGTGTTATTGGACCCGGAAAAGGAGACTTCCATCAATAAACGCATTGATCAAATAACGGACATACAATTTTTTGTAAAGTTGACAGATGAGATAGCCCCTTTTGATGCTCTCAAGAAAAAATTTTCAAATTGGGAACATATTCCGCAATACGGGATTGATGAGATTGATAAGATAAAACAACATGTTTTCAAATTGATGCTTGCGGCAATACCAAAAGTAAAAGGCTTAGTATTGACAGGCGGCAAAAGCACACGGATGGGTGAGGATAAATCAGAACTGAACTATCATGGAAAACCACAAAAACAATTTGTTAAAGAATTACTAGAAGCACAGGGTTTTGACACTTTTTATTCTGTAAGACCTTTCGACTCTGCTCAAGGTGACAAAAGGGTATCCAATGTCATTTCGAGCGAAGTCGAGAAATCTCAATATAAGGATTCCATACCCGATACATTTTTCAATTTAGGTCCATTTGGAGGTATTTGTTCAGCTTTTCAAAAGGATCCGAATAGTGCCTGGATGGTACTTGCAACAGATCTTCCTTTTGTGAATGAAGATCTTGTAAAATTGCTGTTGCAAAAAAGAAACCCGTCTAAAGTTGCTACAGCGGTGAAAGGAAAAGGAAAACAATTTCCAGAGCCACTGATCACTATTTACGAACCAAAGGCCTATTCTGTTTTATTGCAATATTTAGCGCAAGGATATTCCTGTCCACGTAAGATGTTAATCAACTCAGATGTTGAGGTTATTGAAGTGGAAGATCATTTAATTAGAAATGTGAATACTCCAGAAGAATATCAGGCAGCGAAGAAAGAAATAATTAATTAGTTGTTCTGTCATTCCGAACGAGTTTATGAGGAGGAATCTCATACCAGATTTCTCAATTGTTTTTCAAACGCATATCGAAATGACACAAAAGAGTAGAATGGAAATCAATAAATCAGAAATCTTCAAACGCCAGATCACGTTATCCGAAATAGGTGAAACTGGTCAGCAAAAACTACAAGAATCAAAAGTCCTGGTAGTGGGTTGCGGAGGTTTGGGAAGTCCAATAGGAGTGTATTTAGCCGCGAGCGGAATAGGAGAAATTCACTTAGTTGACTTTGATACTGTGGATTGTACTAACCTGCATCGTCAAGTATTTTACGCCATGGACGATGTTGGAAAATACAAATCGGAAGTGTTGGCAAAGTTTATTCAACAAAGAGCTCCGTTTACTAAAGTAACATTCTCAAAAAAGCCAATAACAAAAAACAGTGTTGTCGAGTTGATTTCTGTATATGACATTATTGTTGATGGAACGGATAGTTTACCTACAAAGTATCTGCTAAACGATGCATGTGTTTTGTTGGGAAAACCATTGGTGTACGGGTCCTTGTATAAATTTGATGGCTATGTAAGTGTGTTTAATATGAAGCTTGATGATAATCGTTACTCGGCTAACCTACGTGATGCTTTTCCTACAATGAACACGGATATCCCTAATTGTGAGGAAGCAGGTACGATGAATGCCATTGTAGGAATGATTGCTACTGCACAGGTAAATGAAGTATTGAAAATGATCACTGGTGTTGGAAAACCATTACAAAATGAATTGTTGATCTACAATGCACTTCAGAATTCACAGCTAAAAATGAAACTAACGTCAAAAGTCACGAAGGAAGAAATTCAAACTATTTTTGAAAATGAATCTTACTACGATGCTTCTTGTGATACGCAAGATCAGGATTGGTTGATTTCTTCAGAAGAATTGAAGAAGAGGTTGTCATTTCGAACGAATGTGAGAAATCTAGAATTGATTGCAGTACTACCCAATTTAAAACTTCCTTTTCAAGTCGATCAAACAATTCCTATTGAAGAACTGGATATTGAAAATTTCGAAATAGACCCAGAGAAAACCTACGTAATGATCTGTCAACGTGGTGTCACTAGTTTTAAGGCAACTGCCATGCTTAAAGAAAGATATCCTAAAGCAAAAGTGGTGAGTTTGGCAGGAGGAGTTTCTGAATATTAAGGATGTGCATTCACCCAAACTTCACCATCTGAAAAGTGTTCTTTTTTCCAAATAGGTACAGTTTCTTTTAGGGTATCAATCGCAAACTGACAGGCTTCAAATGCCGCTTTTCTATGAGGTGCACTCGCAGTGATAATTACAGGAACATCGGCAATTTGCAGCAATCCTTCTGCATGATGGATCGCAATTTTTTGTATCTCAAATTTTTCCAATGCCAGATCAGCGATCTTTTGCATTTCTTTTAAAGCCATGGGCTTATAGGTAGAAAAGTCAAGTTGTGTCACTTCCTTGCTTTGAGTGCTGTTTCGAACAGTGCCAACAAAAGCAGCAATGCCTCCACATGCATCGTCAGTAACAAACTGATAGCATTCGTTGAGGTCAAGTTTTTCCTTTGTTATTTTAACAGAAGTATTGTGCATCTGTATACAAAAATAGGGAATTGAAAGCGTATCTTTGTATTCAATGAATACTCTTTTGTAGTGTCAATGCAAGATCTATGTTAGATGTAAAAACAAACCCTGCAGTAACTGCTATTTTTAAGAATTATCCTAATGAGGTGAGGCCTAAGATGAACGCACTTCGAAAGCTGATTTTGGAAACAGCTGAGGAGATGGAAGACGTTACAACTTTGGAAGAGACTTTAAAATGGGGAGAACCTAGTTATCTAACCAAGAAGGGGAGTACGATTCGTATAGATTGGAAAGCAAAAACACCCAATCAATATTCCATGTACTTGCAATGTACCAGTAAGTTGATCCCTACATTTAAATTGATTTATCATAATGTGTTTGAATTTGAGGGAAGTCGTGCTATAATATTCCCATTAGAAGAAGAGATCCCTAAAGCTGAACTTAAAAAATGTATTGCTACAGCATTGAAATATCATAGAATAAAACACTTACCAACATTGGGTCTATAACCCTATTTAAACAAAGAATCGTGAAAAACATATTCAGAATTGTTAGCTTTTTAGAAGGAGTTTCTTATTTATTACTCTTATTTATTGCCACACCTATTAAGTATTTTGGTGACGATCCAACGTATGTAAAAATGTTAGGAATGCCACATGGAATTTTATTTATGCTCTATGTAATCTTAGCATTTATGTTGCGTTCAGAAATGAAATGGAACAACAAAATATTCGGAATCGTATTAGTAGCTTCCATTATTCCTTTTGGAACATTCTATGTAGATAAGAAATACTTGAGAGATTAACCTCCGCTTACAGGAGGGATAATAGCAACGACATCATTCTCTTGCAGTAGCGTCTCATCAGTAGCATAGCTTTCGTTTACCGCAATAGCATATGTTTGAATGTTTGTTAGTTGCGGAAATTTGGTAGTCATTTCATTCTTAAAATGAGCAACCGAAGAGCTAGCAGGAACCTCTATTTCTAGATTAGAAGTTCCTACCAGGTCTGTGGTGATACCAAAAAGAAGAATATCTAATTTCATGTATCAAAAATAAGTCTTATTAATTGAACAGGCTAATGCCAAACATGAATCCATCATTTTGAATACCATTAAAGTTTGAACGGACATAATCTACACGTAAAAAGCGCCATTTTCCAAATCCTATATTATCAAGTCCAACAGAATATTCTGTATATGGTTTTTGATCTCCAGTAAATAGTGCTTTTGCACCAGCAACTAAATGAAAGTTCAATTTATTAAGCAATGGTACTTTTCCTAAAAGATATCCTCTAAAGTTATGTTCTGCGTGGAATTCTGCATATTTATCATTAGTGCTTAACTTATAATATTCTAGTAGGTTAAATCGATTCATATATTGACCATCACTTACGCTGATCTGATTTCCGTTTGGATGTAAGTAATCCATAAAAGCCAGATTCTTTTGTTTTAAGAAAATTCCAGATCGAATGTTGTATCTAAACAACCCTACGTTTCCTGTATTTACGTTTTGACGTAGTCTAGCAATGAACAAGTCAGAGTTTAAGTTTGAATTGTCTGCACCAAACATTTTTCGATATCCAACATATAATCTTGGATACTTTGGGTTTCCAATATTAATTTTACTGTCAGGATATGATAAATACTTTTGACCAAAAACAATACTTGCACCAGCATTAAAGGTCCATATCTTATGTTGAGAGAAAGGAGCTGTAGTTGCTGTTGGATCTAAAGGATTATTGGAAGTATAGCTATGATCCTTTCCAAAAATCGTGTAATTTGTGGTATTGAATAGTGGTTTTCTATCGGCATATTCCAAAGAGGTGTTTAACCGTACTCCATTAGAAACTTCTTGTCTATACCCTATGCGAGCAAATGTCTTCTCATAGATCTTCATGTAATTTCGTTCGCGAGTAAGCGAATAGATCATATTATAGAAACTGGAAATAGGTTGTCTATAATTAAACTGAGAAGTTTCTACTCCAGCTGAAAAATTAAAGATCGGTCTGGAAATATTATCCCATTTTTTGGTAAAATAAAAGACAGGTCGTACTCGGTCATCAGAAAGTCCATAGTTTACATTTAGACCAGCATTCCACCATTTTCCTTTATCATTTTCTCTCTTAAAGTAATTTAATCCAACGGTAGAGTTCCAGCCTTGTACTGTGTTAAAACTGATTTTATCTATAGGTGAATCAAATGTAAGAGACCACTTTTCGTAAGAGTTTCTATATCGGTACCCAGTTATTGGATTCAACCAATTAAATTTATTTCGAACTCCATCAATAGAATCTAAATACTTTTTCGACTTTCTAACAACCTTAATGCTATCCTTGATAACATAATCTTTTATCTCTTCACTAGTTAATGGGACTGGACGCAATTTGTTCCAGTAAGTAGTATCTTTTTTTGTTGCCTCTTTTGCAAAAGTCAACACTTCATTTGAAAAAGTGGATTCTTCAAAATTTTGAACAAAATCATATTCAGAATATGCTGCAGAAAAACGACCATCAATATTAAATCCAAGGAATCCTATTTTGAAATCTATGGTTTGAGAAATCAATACCCAGGCATCATTTCCTTCAGAATAATTAAAGTTTTGCTTTAACCTCAAAACATCAACAGCGGGGATATTTATTTGTGCCCCTGTTACTGTTACATCCGCACCATATAAAGCCCAATCGTCTTCAACAATATAGATGGATCCACCAAAAACACGATCATTTTTTCGCTTTGGAATAATATTAATCTTGTTAATCAACTTTCCGTTTTTGTCGTAAAACGTTCCTTCCAATTTAAATCGATAATAGCCAAAAGCCGCATTTGAGATAGGAGAAACAAGATCATTTCCGAACTCAATATTATTGTCATAGAAGTTTAGATTTACATCTTCAGCTCTGTTAAAACTGATGCCATTATCACGACCACTTACTTTTGAGGCGATAATTTTTTCTTTAAACTGCTTCGGTCTTTTTTGTTGATGAATTTCAGAGATCGTCTCCGAGAGGTAAATGATTCCACTACGAGTCGAATCTAAGCCACCTCCTAGATCACCTAGAGTTTGACCAAGGAATTTTTTTGGTGCATTTTTTATTCTATAAAGTCCGCGTGAATAGAATTTAGCGGTAAATTTTGCCAACTTATCCGTATTCTTTTCTTTGTTTGCGATAACATTTCTAATAATTGCATTTGCAGGGTTTTCTTGAGTGGAAATCGAGATTTCATCAAGCACCACCTGTTCTTCTTCTAAAACAGCATTTAGAGCAAATGGAAAAGAAGTGACCGAAACATTCTTTTTTAAGGTTTTATAACCTAGAAACTGAAATACCACGGTGTAATTTCCGGTTTTGGTAATGTTTAATTCGTAATCACCATTATCATTTGAGGTGGTTCCCGTAATCGTTTTGTCTAAGTAAATACTTACAAAAGATAAAGGGTCTCCTTTTTTACTGGTAATATTTCCTTTGATCTGAGCCAGCAGAGATGAGGAAATCAAAATAAAGAATAGCGTAGTAATTTTTTTCATGAATAGTTAATTTGTTGATTTGGCAAACATATATCATGCCAATAACATCAACTCTTTAAATTTTGTTAAACAAGATACAATAAACTCTTAAAAATATATAGACGCAACCCCTTATGAAAAAGTTGTTTTCAGTATTTTTGGTTTTATGTCAACTAAGAAGGAACAATATACACGTTTTATAAAAACCGAGGCCAAGCGCTTAGGGTTTTTGGATTGTGGGATTGCAGAAGCAACCTTTTTGGAAAAGGAAGCTCCCAGATTAGAAGATTGGCTTAAAAATAGTTTTCATGGAAAAATGCACTACATGGAAAACCATTTTGATAAAAGATTAGATCCTCGATTGTTAGTCGACGGAGCAAAGTCAGTAATTTCATTGAGCTACAATTATTACCCCGAACAAGAGCAACGAGCAGATTCATATCACATTTCAAAGTATGCCTATGGAGAGGATTACCATCACGTGATAAAGGGTAAGCTAAGGGAGTTATTGCATGCGATACAGAATGAAATCGGCGAAGTTTCTGGAAGGGCATTTGTGGATTCAGCTCCCGTCTTGGAAAGAGCTTGGGCAGAGAAAGCCGGCTTAGGTTGGAACGGAAAACACACACTGTTAATTCAAAAACAGCAAGGGTCTTTCTTTTTTTTAGCGGAACTTATTGTCGATTTAGAACTCGAATATGATACTCCTTTTACAACAGATCATTGTGGTGATTGCACCAAGTGCATTGATGCATGCCCAACCGACGCCATATTGCCCAACAGTACTATAGATGGTAGCAAATGTATCTCGTATTTTACCATAGAGCTAAGAGAGAATACTCCAAGTCAGTTTAAAGATCACATGGAAGACTGGATGTTTGGATGCGATATATGTCAGGATGTGTGCCCATGGAATCGTTTTTCAACTGGTCACAAAGAACCATTGTTCCAGCCAAAAAAAGAGCTGCTAGAAATGACCAAAAAAGAGTGGGAAGAAATAACTGAGGATACCTTTAAAAAGGTGTTCAAAAAATCTGCTGTGAAAAGAACAAAATACTCAGGAATTACAAGAAACATTCAGTTTTTAAAAGAATAAGAATCCACCGTCTACTTACGCTGAAAAGGCTATATTTGTACGTCAAAACAACCATAAAATAGATGAGCGAATCTAGAAAAAGACATGAGGCCTTGCTGTATCATGCAAAGCCAAAACCCGGAAAGATAGCAGTTGTTCCCACAAAGAAATACGCTACTCAGCACGACCTTTCTTTGGCATATTCACCGGGAGTTGCAGAACCTTGTTTAGAGATAGCAAAGGATAAAAATAATGTATATAAATATACAGCCAAAGGTAATTTAGTTGCTGTAATATCTAATGGTACTGCGGTTTTAGGGCTAGGTGATATAGGCCCTGAAGCTTCTAAGCCAGTAATGGAAGGGAAAGGACTGTTGTTCAAGATCTTTGCAGACATTGATGTTTTTGATATTGAGATCGATGCTACTGATGTTGATAAATTTGTGGAGACCGTAAAGGCAATTTCTCCGACTTTTGGAGGAATTAATTTGGAAGATATAAAGGCACCTGAGGCTTTTGAGATAGAAAGAAGATTGAAGGAAGAGTTAGATATTCCCGTGATGCATGATGATCAGCATGGAACGGCAATTATCTCTGCAGCGGCACTTAAAAATGCAGTTGAAATTATAGAAAAGGACTTTTCTAAGATAAAGATAGTTGTTAATGGAGCGGGAGCTGCCGCAATATCTTGTACTAGATTATACCTAAGACTTGGAGCAAAAAAGGAAAATATTGTCATGTGTGATAGTAAAGGGGTAATCCGAAAGGATAGAGACAACCTTACTTCGCAAAAGGCAGAATTTGCAACAGATTTAGATGTACACACGTTAGAAGAAGCAATGCAAAACTCGGATGTCTTTATTGGACTGTCTAAAGGAAATGTAGTGTCTCCAGAAATGTTATTATCTATGGCTAAAGATCCTGTTGTTTTTGCCATGGCTAATCCAGAACCTGAAATCAGTTATGATCTTGCCATAGCGACCAGAAAAGACATTATCATGGCTACAGGAAGATCCGATCACCCTAATCAGGTGAATAATGTATTAGGTTTCCCTTTTATTTTTAGGGGAGCTTTAGATGTTAGAGCAACGAAAATCAATGAAGAGATGAAGATGGCGGCAGTATTAGCATTGGCAGACTTAGCGAAGAAGTCCGTTCCGGAGCAAGTAAATATTGTCTACGATGAAGTAAGTTTATCCTTTGGGAAAGAATATATCATTCCTAAACCTTTTGATCCTAGATTGATCTATGAAATACCACCAGCGATTGCGAAAGCTGCTATGGAATCAGGTGTGGCAAAAGAACCTATTGATGATTGGGATAAGTATCGAGAATCTTTAATGGATAGATCAGGAACAGGAAGTAAGGAAATTCGATTGTTGCACAATAGAGCTAAAAGAGATCCAAGAACAATTGTTTTTGCAGAAGCAGATCATTTAGATGTATTAAAAGCAGCACAAAGAGTATATGAGGAAGGAATGGGAAAACCCATTCTTTTAGGAAGAAAAGAAGTAATCTTAGAGTTAAAAGAAGAGCTTGGTTTTGAAGCTGATGTTCCAATCATTGACCCTAAAACGGATGAGGAAGCGGAACGGAGAGATCGATTTGGAGAGATTTATTGGAAAACAAGACAACGTAAAGGGATCAATCTATTTCAGGCTAAAAAATTAATGCGAGAACGTAATTATTTCGCAGCAATGATGGTAAATGAAGGAGAAGCAGATTCTTTGATTACTGGATATTCTAGACCCTATAGAACTGTGGTAAAACCCATGATGGAGTTGATTGGAAAGGATAGAGGAGTTACAAGAATAGCAGCAACGAACTTGATGTTAACGAAGCAAGGACCAATGTTCTTAGCGGATACCACGATTAATATTAATCCGACAGCAAAAGATTTGGCTAAGATCTCTCAAATGACATATCAATTGGCAAAAATGTTTGGTATGAAGCCAAATATTGCCATGCTTTCTTTCTCGAATTTCGGTTCTTCAAAGTCGGAAAGCTCTAAGAAGATCAGCGAGGCAGTTTCTTATATTCATAGAAACTTCCCGCAAGTAAATATTGATGGAGAGTTGCAAGCCGATTTTGCATTGAACCCAGAAATGTTGGCTAAAGAATTTCCTTTTTCAAAGTTAAATGGTAAAAAGGTCAATGTGTTGATCTTTCCAAATCTAGAGTCAGCAAATATTACCTACAAACTGCTAAAGCAGGTAGATGAGGCAGAATCAGTAGGACCTATTATTTTAGGGTTTAGAAAGCCTGCCCATGTGTTACAGTTAGGTGCAAGTGTAGACGAAATGGTAAATATGGCAGCTGTTGCGATAGTTGACGCCCAACAAAGGCTAAAACGAAAGAAATAATTATTACATTAGAGCCAGAAATTAGATCATGATTACACAGATTAGGGGAAGACTTGTTGAGAAAAATCCAACATACGTCGTGGTAGATTGTTCAGGAGTTGGTTATCTATTGCACATTTCTTTGAATACATTTTCAAGCTTGCCAGAAGAAGAGGCAGTTAAATTATACACACACCTTTCTATTAGAGAGGATGCTCATACCTTATATGGTTTTGTAAGTAAAACAGAAAGAGAAGTGTTTAAGTTACTCATCTCTGTTTCAGGTGTTGGGCCAAGTATTGCCAGGACCATGCTTTCTTCTATGTCAGCAGAAGAGGTGCAACAAGCGATTGCTTCAGATAATGTTGCTACGATTCAATCCGTAAAAGGAATTGGAGCTAAAACCGCACAACGTGTAATCGTAGATCTAAAAGATAAGATTTTGAAAACATTTGATATTGATGAAGTTTCTATTTCCGAAAGCAATACTAACAAGGATGAAGCGTTATCAGCATTAGAAGTTTTGGGGTTTTCAAGAAAGCAATCAGAAAAAGTTGTGACTGCTATTTTAAAAGAATCCCCAGAGTCAACCGTAGAATCACTTATTAAAAGGGCGTTAAAGAATTTATAATCAATTGAATAACTTTGTAAAGCACATCGTTTTTTTGTTGCTGTTTACTCTTGGAGTAAACGGAGTTATGCATGCACAAACTAAATCTGATTCGACTGCGGTAAAAAAAGATACCACCAAGCTACGCTATAATTTCACTCATTTTCAAAAGGGAGGACTGTTTTTAAAAGATCCTTCTAAATTAAAAGTGATCTTTGACAAGGTTTTAAATAAATATGTTTTTTTAGAGAAAATAGGAGACTACTATGTAAGGGTTCCCATATATATGACACCTGAAGAATATGCAAAATACAGGTTGCAAAGAGATATGTTGGAATACTTTAAGAATAAGGTTAGAGCTACAAACAGTAAATTGAAGGGAGCGAAGGATGCTCAGAAGAACTTATTACCTACCTATTATGTGAATTCAAAATTTTTCACGGATATTTTTGGAAGTAATAAGATTCAAATTACACCGTCTGGAAGTATTAACTTAAAACTTGGATTTATTTATCAGAATACTGATAATCCGCAGCTATCTGAACAGAATAGAAGTAGTTTTACTTTTGACTTTGATCAACAAATTAATGCAAGCATTCAAGCAAAAGTAGGTGACAGATTGCAGTTAACCGCTAACTATGATACACAATCGACTTTTGATTTTCAAAACTTGATAAAAATAGAATATACACCTACTGAAGATGATATTCTGCAAGGTATCGAAGCGGGTAACGTAGCAATGCCTATAAAAAACTCTTTGATCAATGGGTCTCAAAGTTTGTTTGGTGTAAAGGCAAAATTACAATTTGGGAAGACCCATATTACCACGGTGTTTTCGCAACAGAATTCCGAAAGCACTACCGTTACAGCTCAGGCAGGTTCTTCCATTCAGGAATTTGAGCTAAGAACCACGGATTATGATACCGACAGACACTTTTTCTTATCCCAATTCTTTCGAAATAATTATGCAAACGCATTAAAGAATTATCCACTTATAAGTAGCCCCGTAAATATCACCAGAGTAGAGGTTTGGATTACAAATAGATCTGCTAGTGTAGAAGATTTTAGAAGTATTGTAGCATTTGCAGATATTGGAGAATCCGACCCAAGCAGATTAGTAAATACCTTAGTATATGATGCAGCTTCTCCAAATCAACCACCAAGTGTTTCTATAACAGGGCAGCCAACAAACTTGCCAGACAATGGAGCGAATGATATATTCAATTTGTTATCTGGAAATGGCATTAGAGATATTTCGACCGTAGATAATACGTTACAAACGACACCAAGTTTTACAGGACCACCTTTAAATATGCAGCAAGGGACAGATTATAGCTTATTGCAGAACGCAAGAAAGTTAAGTCCTAATGAATTTACATTACACCCGCAATTAGGTTTTATCTCTTTACAAAGAAGATTGAACGATGGGGAAGTATTAGCTGTTGCCTATGAATATACAGTAGTAGGAAGTACAGAAACTTCATATAAAGTAGGGGAGTTTTCTAATGATGGTGTACTAGCACCCTCTAATTTAGCCGTGAAGTTATTGAGAAGTGAGATCTTAACAACCAAGAGAACAGTGGCAGGAGTGGAAGAAGCATTTCCAACCTGGGATCTAATGATGAAGAATGTATATGCATTAGGGGCCTTTCCTTTGACACAAGATGGATTTAGATTTGAAGTGCAATATCGAGATGATCAAACTGGAATCCCGTCGAACACACTTCAAAATGCGTTAACCCCAGGGATTTCCACACAACCATTATTGAGAGTAATGCACTTGGATCAATTAGATCAGAGTCAGTTCCAGAATAGCGATGGATTTTTTGACTACGTCGAAG
This sequence comes from Asprobacillus argus, assembly GCF_032248395.1. NCBI lineage: Bacteria > Pseudomonadati > Bacteroidota > Flavobacteriia > Flavobacteriales > Flavobacteriaceae > Asprobacillus > Asprobacillus argus. The sequence continues at coordinate 561,490 of NZ_JAVTTO010000003.1, read as the reverse complement.
GAATTACAGTAAACTCTCAGAACGGATATGTTATTTTTCCAGAACCTGAACCTTTCGGTACAAACTTAGAAGATCAATTAACCGTTCAATCAGATATCGATACATACGTATTTAAGGAACTATATTTAGAGACAAAGATCAACGCAAAGAACAATTTTCAAAACAAAGATAAATATCTCTTAAAAGGATATTTCAAATCAGATAATGCAGGAGGGATTCCGCTAAATGCATTCAATGTCCCTAGAGGTTCTGTTACAGTAACTGCAGGAGGAAGACAGTTGGTAGAAGGAATCGATTTTGTGGTGGATTATCAGTTAGGAAGAGTACAAATTATAGACCCTGGATTGCAAAGTTCAGGAACACCTATTCAAGTATCTACAGAAAACAATTCGGTTTTCAATCAGCAAAGAAAAACCTTTATGGGAGTAGATGTTGAGCACCGTTTTTCAGATAATTTTGTATTAGGAGGAACGATCTTAAATGTAAATGAAAGACCTTTAACTCCTAAAGTTAATTTTGGACAAGAGCCAATTAATAATACAATGTTCGGGGTAAATGTTGATTATTCTTCTGAAGTTCCTTACCTAACCAAATTGGTAAATAAGCTTCCGTTTGTCGATACAGATGCGCCTTCCAATTTTTCTATACGTGCGGATATGGCCTACCTATTACCAGGATCTCCTAGTGGGATTGATGTAACCGGACAGGCAACTTCTTATATAGACGATTTTGAGGCATCACAAATACCGATCAGCTTATTAACTCCGCTAGATTGGCACACTGCCAGTACTCCAAGAGAATTTCCAGGTTTCAACGGAAATAGCGATCAGTTGGATTATAACTTTGGTAGATCGAGATTTGCTTGGTATAATATTGACCAAATATTTTATGGAGCTGGACCTAGTCCCGGAAATATAAGTGCAGATGATTTGTCAAGGGCAGAAACACGTCAGATTAATTTTAGAGAGCTTTTTCCAAATGTAGAACTTGATGTTACGCAAAACGCCCTAATTAGAACCTTGGATTTTGCATTTTTCCCTAATGAAAGAGGAACTTATAATTATGATACAGGGATCAATGTAAATACAGATGGAACCTTTAACAATCCAGAAGACAGATGGGGTGGAATTATGCGTGCATTGACGACAAATAATTTTGACCAGGCCAATGTAGAATACATTCAGTTTTGGGTGATGGACCCCTACGAGAATTACTCTATTACAAATGCGGAAGGATTACCAGCTGGTGTAAATCCACAAGATGCACAAAATCAAGTTGGAGAATTGTATTTCCATTTAGGTAATATCTCGGAAGATATTCTGAAAGATAACAGAAAGATGTACGAGAATGGACTTCCTGCTGATGGGTTAAAAGTCAATAATGTAAATGTAACTAGAACGAATTGGGGAGATATGCCTTTGGCACAATCTATTCTATATGCGTTCGATGAGTCAGATGCTTCAAGAACGAATCAAGATTTAGGATTGGATGGGTTGACAAATTTAGAAGAAGCGAATAAAATCAAGGCCGATCTTGGCTTAACCGATGCTCAAATAGCGACCATCTTTAATGGAGACCCTTCATCGGATGACTTTGTGTATTATAGAGGAAGTAATCAAGATGCGGTAGACGCATCTATCATCAGTAGATATAAATTCTTTAACAATACACAAGGAAACTCACCAACACTAAATCAATCTCCAGAGTCATTTCCAACATCTTCTACTACATATCCAGATGTTGAGGATATTAACAGAGACCAGACAATGAATACTGTGGAAAGTTATTATGAGTATAAGGTTTCGTTAAACAAAAATGATCTGGTTGTAGGGCAAAATTTCATTGTAGATAGTAAAACAACTGAGGTTACTTTGGAAAATGGAGCGACTCAGAATACCACTTGGTATCAATTTAGAGTCCCTATTCGTAGTGGAACCCCTGTTAACGGAATTTCAGATTTCAATAGTATCCGTTTTATCAGAATGTTTATGACGAAGTTCAAAATGCCAGTTGTACTGCGTTTTGGAGAGTTAGACCTGGTTAGAGGAGATTGGAGAAGATATGTGAGAACCTTGGATCCAGCTATTGTCCCAGATCAAGAATTGACATTGGCCGAATTAAATAGTTTTGAAGTTGGAGTGGTAAATATTGAGCAAAATGAAGGGCGTTATGTACTACCTCCAGGTATAGAAAGAGAACGATTACAAGGAAGTACAACGGTGCAACAACAAAATGAGCAATCTGTATCGTTAAAAGTAACAGATCTACCACAAAATAAAATTAGAGCAATCTATAAAAATATTAGCGTTGACTTAAGAAGATATAAACAATTGAAGATGTTTATGCACGTGGATGATTTTTTTGTAACAAATATGAGTCAGAATATTGTTGAAGATGATGACCTAGTGGCGATTATAAGGCTTGGAACTGACTTGAACGATAACTTCTATCAAATAGAAATTCCTTTAAAAGTTTCGGCAAACGATGCGAGTCAACCAACAACCGTTTGGCCTGAACTAAATAATTTAGAAGCCGCTATCGAAGAATTTGGTAAAATAAAGCTTACCAGAGATGCAGATAATGCACCGATAAATCAATTATATCCAACGCCGTCACCTACAGATCCAAAGCAGTTTACGATACGTGTAAAAGGGAACCCTACTATGGCCCAAATACGTACTGTTATGTTGGGGGTAAAAAATACCGTAGCAGCAGATCGAAGTGCGGAGATATGGTTTAACGAATTGCGTTCTTCTGGATTTGATAATGATGGAGGTTGGGCTGCTGTAGTAAATGCTGATGCTAATTTTGCTGATATTGCAGACATTAGTGTTTCTGGTAGAATGCAAACGATCGGTTTTGGAAATGTAGAAGATAGAGTTAGTCAGCGATCACTTGATGAAACCAAGCAATATAATGTGACAACAAGTGTGAACCTTGGTAAGATGATGCCTAAAAAATGGGGAATACAATTACCGATGAATTATAGTATTGGGGAAGAGTTTAAAGATCCTAAGTTTGACCCTCAATATCAAGATGTAGTGTTGAGTGATGCGGTTGAATCGAACCCCAATAGTCAATTCTCAAGAGACTATACTAAAAGGCGAAGTATTAGTTTTATTAATGTAAAGAAAAATAGAAACCCGGCATCTACTAAAAAGCCAAGATTTTATGATGTTGAAAACGTGGCAGTTTCCTATGCGTATAATGAAGAGTATCATAGAGATTATAATATTCAAAAGTATGCGAATAAAACCGTTACGGCTACTGCATCATATAACTTCAGTCCTAAGTCCAAGTTTATTGAGCCATTTAAAAACTCAAAGGCATTAAGAAGTAAATATTTACAGCTATTAAGAGATCTAAATATTAACCCTATTCCAACAACAATTGCTGTTAATACGAGAATCAATAGAAATTTTAGTGAGCAACAATCGAGAAATTTAGTAACAGGGTTATCGCCTCAACCAAAACTTACACAGCGAAGATTTTTGTTCGATTGGGATTATACAATCGGCTTAGATCTTACAAAATCAATTTCGGTAAACTTTAACGCTACAAATAGTTACATCTATGATAGTTTTGGAAGCAATGAAGAATTAGAGATCTTCGATAAGTTTTTCGCTGTAGGAAGACCTGATCATTATCACCAAAAATTAAACGCGACATATAAATTACCGATTAATAAGATTCCTTATCTTAATTTTATCACTGCGGATTATGGATATACGGCAGATTTTGATTGGAGAGCTGCATCACAAAGTTATGTAGATCTTATTGGGAATATGATCCAAAATGCAAATACCCATAATATAAATACCACATTTAACTTTGCGCGATTCTATAGAGATATAAAGCTTGAGAATCTTATTAAAAAGAAGAAAAAGAGAGCGCAAACGCCAAAAGGTTTGCCAAGAGGACCGAGACAGGTAAGTACTACGAAGAAGAAGTCTGTGGGGCAAAAAATTATCAAAGGAATATACGACGTAGTTACCTCGGTAAAAACGGGTAAAATCAGTTATGCGGAGAATAATGGGCAATTGTTACCAGGATATACTCCAGAGTTTAACTTTTTTGGAGGACCAACAACGGCATTTGCCTTTGGTAGTCAGGTTGATATTAGAACCAGAGCATTGCAAAATGGATGGCTGATTTCAAGAGCTCCTAATGACGAATACTATAACAGAACATATAGCAGAACACACTACAATAAGCTAGATTATAACTTTTCTTTAAAACCTTTCAAAGACTTAAGTATTGAGGTTAGAGGAAATAAGATCAATACACGTGATCTTTCTCAGCAATTAGATGTAGTAGATAACGTAATACAAGATACACCCGCTTTTGAAACAGGAAACTTTAGTACTAGCTTCTCTATGTTTTCTACATCATTTAAGAATAACGATCAGTTGTTTCAGACGTTCAGAGATTACAGAGCAACTATAGCAACTAGATTGGCAGCGGAAACAGGGCTTCCTGTTAGTGGGTACCAAGAGACTTCTCAGCAAGTACTTTTACCAGCTTTTATTGCGGCATACTCAGGAAAAGATCCTAATAAAGTAGAGACAGGGTTGTTTAGAAATATTCCGATCCCTAACTGGAATTTACGATATAACGGATTTATGAAGTTTAAATGGTTTAAAAAGAACTTTTCTAACTTCTCCGTAAGTCATGGATACAATTCTTCATATACTGTTTCTAGTTTCAGTAACAATTTCCAGTATGATGAAGCAAATCCTTCAGGAACAAATTCCTCAGGGAGCTACCATCCTGAATTATTAGTTTCTGCCGTGACTTTAGTAGACGAGTTTTCTCCTTTGATAAAAGTAGATATGAAAATGAGAAATTCCTTTTCGTTTATTGGTGAGGTAAGAAAAGATAGAACCTTAACAATGAACTTTAATAATAATACGTTGACAGATATAAAAGGAATTGAATATGTGTTTGGGATAGGATATATTATTAAAGACGTAAAGATGACTACTAGATTTACAGGGAAGAAAGAAACGTTGAAAGGAGATGTTAATATTAGAGCAGATGTTTCACTTCGTGACAACCTAACACTTATCAGATCGATAGATGTGGATAATGATCAGATTAGTGGAGGACAGAAATTATTTTCATTGAAACTAACAGCAGATTACAGATTAAATAGTAATTTAACGGCGTCGTTCTATTACAACCATCAAACGTCTAAGTATGCTATTTCTACAACATTCCCAAGACAAACAATAAACGGCGGATTTAATATAATTTATAATTTAGGTAATTAATTAAAAAATAGTACAATGAATATTCCATCAGAATTAAAGTATACCAAAGATCATGAATGGATTAAAATAGAGGGAGAAATCGCTACTATTGGTATAACAGATTTTGCTCAAGGAGAGTTAGGTGATATTGTTTATGTTGACGTAGACACGTTAGATGATACTGTCGATAAGGATGAAGTTTTCGGTTCTGTAGAAGCTGTAAAGACAGTATCAGATCTTTTTATGCCGTTAACAGGGGAGGTAACGGAATTTAATGAAGAATTAGAAGATGAACCAGAATTAGTGAATTCTGACCCTTATGGGAAGGGATGGATGATAAAGGCAGCCATTGCTGATTCGTCCCAAATAGCAGATTTATTAGATGCTGATGCGTATCAAAACCTTATTAAAGGATAATAGCTTATACATTTCAATTGCCATTACTATTTTAATTACGCTATTGAGCCTAATTAAAACGCACCCGAAACCAATTGTCGACATATCTAATCTTGACAAGGTACAGCATACTTTTGCTTATATGGTGCTTACTATTAGTTGGTTAGTGAGTCGAGATGTGAAATTTAATACAATACCTTATAGTGTAATTTTAATCGCGTGTCTGCTTTTCGGCATAATTATTGAGGTATTGCAAGGACGTTTAACCACATATAGAAGTGCAAGTTTATTAGATGTTGTCGCAAATTCATTAGGTATCGCCATAGGTTTTATGATTTTTAAAACTTTTAAAGGAAAAAAAGCGGATATTTAATGTTAAAGGTTGTAAATCACATAATAATTTAATTAAATTAGCAATCTATTAAAAACTTTTTAAGATGGAAATTAAGAAAAACCCAAAATCAAACTTAGAGAACTATAGCAAGATTTTTATGCAGCTTGGTTTGGTTTTAGCTCTTTTTGTTACATATGTAGCCATTGAAAAGAAAACTTTCGACAGACAATTTGGTGACTTAGGAGATATTAGCATGAATGCTGACATGGAAGAGGATATTCCGATTACTGAGAGAGTGGAACCAGTAAAGCCAAAAGCTCCACCACCACCAACTCCAGAAAAAATTGAAGTTGTAGAAGATGAGAAAGAAGTTGAAGAGACTGTGATCGAATCTACTGAAACTGACGAAACGGAAGCCGTAGAGGTGGAAGAAATTGAAGAAGTGGAAGAAGAAGAGGAAGTTGTAGAGGATGTAAGCTTTATGATTATTGAAGACGTACCTGTATTTCCTGGATGTAAGGGAGGTAAAGCGGAACTGAAGAAATGCTTTAATAAGAAAATGCAAAAGCACTTTGCAAGAAAGTTCGATTCAGAGCTGCCTAACGAGTTAGGATTATCATCTGGAAAGAAGCGTTTAATTATGCTATTTAAAATAGATAGACAAGGTAATATTGTTGATATTAGAGCAAAAGCACCACACCCAAGATTGCAGAAAGAAGCAATTAGAATTATCAAATTACTTCCTAAAATGAAACCAGGAAGACAAAGAGGTAAACCAGTAGGTGTAAAATATACATTACCAATGAGAATCGATGTAGAATAAGCATTACTCATCATATATAAAAAAGCTCAATCGAAAGATTGAGCTTTTTTGTTGGCACGCTATTTGGTTTAGTATGGTTGTAATATTAAAAACGAAAGCTATGCAACCATTTAAAAAAAATCCGAAAAAGCAATTAGAAAAATTTTCAACCATCTTTATGCAAATAGGCCTTGTCCTAGTGCTATTTATAGTGCATGTTTTTATAGAATATGAAACAGAACAAGACCTTGCCATAATCGATATGCGTTATGACCCTACTGAACCTGACTATCTCCCAGATGCGATACTACCCGTGCAAAAAGAGAAAAAAGTGGTCAAAGCTGAACAGCCAAAACAGATTGAGCCTAAACCGAAGCCGAAGCCTTTGATCGATATAAAGAAGGTGCCAGATGATAGGAAGACTATTGAAACAAAATTACCAACAACAGATGACGAACTCAAGAAAATTGATAATCTGCTTGATGGAATGACATCCGATGGATTGGATGATGATCCTCCATTAGAAAACGATGTTACGTTTCTTACTATGGAAAAAGTGCCAACATTTCCTGGATGTAAAGGAGATAATGATGAGTTAAGGGCTTGTTTTAATAAAAAAATGCAACGACACTTTGCAAAAAAGTTCGACGCTGAATTACCGAATGAATTAGGATTATCTGCTGGGAAAAAGAATGTAATAATGCTCTTTGTGATCAATAAGGAAGGCGTGATTACAGACATCAAGGTAAAAGCACCACATCCTAGGTTAAGAAAAGAAGCTATTAGGATTGTAAAGAAACTCCCTAAAATGAAACCAGGAATGCAACGCGGAACTCCAGTAGGTGTTAAATATACCTTACCCATGAAAGTAATAGTAGAATAACTTAAAAACCCAATCAATTTGATTGGGTTTTTATCTTTTAAAAAAGAAGGCCATCTATTGACAAATAAATAAATAGTTGTAATTTCACAGTATACTAAACAATATACAAAGTGAATTCTTTTTTTGCACACGAAACAGCTGTCATAGATGAAGGCTGTGAAATAGGAAATGGAACAAAAATTTGGCACTTTAGCCATGTAATGCCCAACTCAAAAATGGGAGAGAAATGCAATGTCGGACAGAATGTAGTCATTTCTCCAGATGTGATTCTGGGAAATAATGTGAAAGTTCAGAACAATGTATCTATCTATACTGGGGTTATCTGTGAAGATGATGTTTTTTTAGGCCCTTCAATGGTATTTACAAACGTTATCAATCCTCGTAGCGCGGTGCAAAGAAAAGATGAGTATAAAAGAACAATTGTCAAAAAAGGAGCTAGTATTGGTGCCAATGCAACAATTGTTTGTGGTAATGATATTGGAGAATATGCTTTTATTGGGGCCGGAGCTGTGGTCGTAAAAGAAGTATTACCGTATGCTCTAGTTGTAGGAAACCCTTCAAAGCAGATAGGTTGGATTAGTGAGTATGGCCACAGGCTTCATTTTGACGATGAAGGGAAAGCAATATGTCCAGAAAGTAAAGTCACTTATAAGTTAGATAACAATAAAGTAACCAAATTGTAATTCGGCATATGCGAAAATTCTTGTTTTTAGTATTTCTTTTACCGTCTATTTGTTTTTCTCAATCAGAAAAATTTCCTGTTTTTGATACATGTCAAGGAGAAACGATAACGTCTGTTAAGGATTGTTTTTACAAACAAACAAAAGAGTTGTTTTTTAAAGAATTTAAAGAGCCTTCAATTATTGAGAAGGAAGGGTTTAAAGGTTTGGTAAATGCCATTTTTCTAGTGTCTAATTCTGGAGATTTTAGATTGTTGTATTTAAACTCCCCGTACGAGGAATTAAAGAAAGAGGTAGAGAGAGTCTTTGCAAAATTTCCAAAAATTCAGCCAGCTACGTATAATAATCACGCAATAGAGATGCAGTTTATTCTTCCTTTAGAGTTTCCGTTAAGTGATGGTTCAGAGAAAATTGAGGTCGTCGAGAAAAAGGAGATGCCAAAGTTAGATATCAAAGAAGTAGTAGCTAAGAATGTTACGCCAGATTCTATCTTTTTAGAGCATCAGAGTCAGCTGAATATTCCGTTTACACATCAAAATTATGTAGACTATGAGTTTGCGCTCCACAAAGCCAAAGGAACACATACAGCATCAAAACCATATATTTATTCGGAGATGAGTGAGTATTTAGATCTGACTGCACAGAAAAAACAATTTTATAAACCAGGAGTGAAATCATGGTTTGGAAAGAAATTGTGGAATGAGCATTTATTGCAAGTAAAAGAAGATGATTATTGGTTTACATTAGACTTTTTGTTTGATGTTCAGTTTGGAAAAGATAATTCAGATGAAGTTTCGTACACTTATAATAACTCAAGGATATTCAGAATAAATGGAGGCTTTGGCGAAAAGTTTTCTTTCTCTGCTACAATCTATGAAAGCCAAGGTAGGTTTGCAAACTATGTAAATCAATTCATTACTAATCCATCTCCCAACTTTAAGCCTGCTTTTTCCGCAGGATTAGTGCCCGGTAGGGGAAAAGCCAAAGCTTTTAAAGAAGATGCTTTTGATTATCCTGTAGCTGAAGGATACTTGTCCTATACGCCAAGCAAGTATATGCAGTTCCAGTTTGGACATGGGAAGAATTTTATTGGTGATGGATATCGATCTTTTATTTTATCTGATGTCGCAACGCCATCTTTATACTTAAAGGCTAAATTCAGTTTTTGGAAATTTCAGTATACCAATGTTTGGCTTTGGGCCAATGATGTACGGCAGGCAGCTGTAATAGGGAATGAACATGCTAGAAAGTATGTAGCTGCTCATTATTTAAGTATTAATGTTTCAGATAGGCTTAATTTAGGGCTTTTTGAAACTGCTATGTCTGCTGGAGAGAATGGGATTGATGCAGGATTTTTAAACCCCTTGATCTTTTATCGATCGGTAGAATTTAATCGAGGAGAAGATGCTGGTAATGCCATTTTAGGGCTTACAGCCAAGTATAAGCTTTCAGAAAAAACATCATTATATACGCAATTGATCATTGATGAATTTTCAGTGGGTAATTTGGGAGATTTAAGCGATTGGAGAAATAAATTTGCGTATCAGATAGGAGCAAAATATTTTGATGCTTTCCGTGTAGAGAATCTTTTTTTACAAGGAGAATTTAACTACGCAAGACCATACACATTTGCACACAGGAACCCTGTTTTAAATTATGGACACTATAGTCAGCCGTTAGCGCATTTATGGGGAGCTAATTTTTGGGAGCTAGTTGGAATTGTAAGGTATAAGAAAGATAGATGGTCTGGAAGCGCCAAATTAATTTTAGGGAAGAAAGGATTTGATTTCGACCAAACCGTAAGTTATGGAGGAGATATTTATCAATCGTATGATATTCGTGTTGGGGATACAGGAAATGAATTGGCTCAAGGAAATGCCGCGACAATTTTAATAGGAGAAGTACAAGCAAATTATTTGTTGAATCCTTCTAATGGGTTAAGCCTATTTGCAGGATTTACATTCAGAAATTTTTCTCCAGAAACTACTTCAACTACTTTTCAGAAAGAAACAACAACATGGTTTACCGTTGGTTTAAGGGCTGATCTTTTTAATTGGTACTTAGATTTTTAAATATAAAAAGAGGCGCTGAACTCCTAAAACAACGCCTCTTAGCAATCTTACAAAAAATCTTGAAAAGCCATAGCCAGATGGCTATGCTAATCAACCATCAATTAATTTCTAATCAATTTCACAGTTTTTATACCAATATCTGTACTTATTTTGGCAATGTAAACACCAGTAGCAATACCTTCTGTTGAGATAGTTACCTCGTTTCTGTCATTCCCTTTTTGAACAGAAATCTTCTTACCTAAGATGTTAAAGATTTCTACAGATCTGATTATATTATTTGGTGTGCTAATGTTCCAACCATTAGAAGAAGGGTTAGGATATACACTAGACTCAATAAGATCATTATCTTTTGTGCTAGCCGTAGCTGCTCTGTATACATAGAAGTTATCATACCATACAGTTCCGTTTAAGTTAGACGTAATTGCCGCTTGCGCTAAACCTGTAAAGGTGGAAAGGTCTACAGCAACATCCACCGAAACCCAAGAACCACTGACAATAGCCGGTGATGAAGCATCATTAAGATTAATTTCAACAGATGATACTTCTCCAGAGCCAGCACCAAAGTCAACTAATTTCAGATTGAATACTTTACCAACAAGATTAGTTTCGGTAGTGTAAAAATCGATATGCATGTGAGTGAAACCAGTAGCATCTACTCTATTTGCAGCAAAATCTATTCCTTGACATGCATTGTTCTTGTATTTTTGAGTTGCATTCCCAGCGATCATTACTTCCTCTACAGAAGATGCGCCACACCATCCTGCATCAAAATTACTGGTCACGTCTGTATACTCATCACTATATATCGATATTACATCCCAGGCATTTCTTGCCGGAGGAGTAGGAGCTGCTGTTCCTGGTCCTTCTTCGAAGAAAGAAATCGTATATGTTTTCATAGTAGTACCATCTTGCGCGGTTACCACAACCGTAGCATCTCCTGGAACTGCTGGAGCTTGTGTTATATTAGTAGAAGCGCTGCCATTTGTAGTAGTAGCTGTAACCGTAGGTACAGGCGAACCTGGAGCAAGACCATGGTTGTACGTTTCAGTCGTTGGGCTAAAACCAGCCACAGTGTTTCCGTCCACTTGAAGATCGCTTAGAGTCGCATCAGTAGTTGGGTCAACTGGACTTTTCCAGAAATATAAGTTGTCTACATAGATAGCATCTGTAGTTCCATTACCACCGTCAAACTTGAATTGTATAGCATTAGTAAGGTCTCCTGTGATTCCGGCAACAGGGATATCTACACTTATCCAGGTGCGAGCACCAGTGTTTGTAATTGAATGAGCGATTTCTCCCCCAGAACTAATTACAAAAACATTTGGATTAAATGTTCCGTCTATAAATATGTCGACATGTAAATTTTCCATTGCCGAAATGTTCTGTGCACTCCCAAATTGAACTCCTTGATAGTTAAAATTGGGATACGCCAGCACAATATTTCCTGTACCTGGATCGAAACTAGTGTTCGCTGTACCCAGTCCAGCTTGCCCCCAGTTTGGGTTGAAATCTGATCCACCAACATCGGTGTATGCATCACTAAAAATAGAGATCACATCACCTGCATCTCTTGTAGGTGGGTCTGTTGCATTATCTGTAGGCGCTTGGGCAAAAGCAAGCCCGCTAGAGACTAATAAAATAAGTAGAAAAGTAATTTTTTTCATAATGTTTTGTTTATTTATTGAATTAAGTTTATTTGTAAAAAATTGATAATCAGATAAATATAAATCAATTAAGACTCAATATCTTTGAAGTCACCTCAACAAAAATTACACAAGATGTTAATGTTTTGTTGTTGTGCCATATATTATTTAATTAAATGATAATCAATGTGTTATGTTTAATTTTTACTATGAATGTAAACAATATTTTTTAAAATGTTGTGGTAATGTTGTGTTTTTAAAGTGTACTTTTAGGAGGTAATCAGTATTTTAATTTTTCATTCTTGTCCCAAAGACCCCAATAAGCACCTACATCACCTTCATCTCCCACTTTCCAAGACTCATCAAAAGATGAGAAATAGAAAATATCAATACCTTCTTCCTCAGACCATTTTTGAGTATTAATGAAATACTTAATAGCATTCTCCTCAGAAGGGAAAGCACCCTCTAAGTTTGTTCCTTGACTTGGCCAGCCAGTTTCCGATATGATTACTTTTTTACCATTACCCGCTCTTAATGCTCTGTTGTACATATCCTTCATATACAATAGGGAGTAATCCTGATCACATCCTTCCCAAAAAGGATAACAGTTGGCCAGAATAATATCACAAGCCTCTGTAATTACAGGTCGTTCGCTAAACTCATAATAAGCATCTACATACCCTACTGGAATACCTTTTGGCATCGCTTCTTTTGTTTTGTAAATAAAGCTAAGAAGCTCTTCTTCCGTAAGATCACCTCTATACATTACTTCATTTCCTACAGCTGCAATATCTACATAACCTTGCTTTGCAAGTTTGATAAGACCCGCAACCTCTTTTTCGTTGACTTCTGGATCATCACCTAACCAGGCACCGACCAATGTTTTTATACCATATTCATGTGCTATTTTAGGAATTAATTCGTTGCCCTCTGTGCAAGAAAAAGAGCGGATCCACTTTGTATATGGAGCCATAATATTTAATCTCCTTCTTATCTGCTCTTCGGATAATTGATCCCCAGGCTCTTGACCTTCTACATAAGGACTAGAACATAAACCATGCATACCAGATCTTAGCACTTTTCTGAATAAAGCTCTTAATTCAGCAATAGATTTATCAGCATAGTCAATACTTGCTAGCGCCAAAAACTTTTCTTCTCTTATCGACATAATGTTATACTATCTTTTTGTTGTTTTATAATTCCCCTCGTCGTTTGACTAATTCTTCTTTTATTTCTTTTGCTCTACTCTCATTTAAACTATAATTTCTCATTACCCATATAGCGCAAAGAGCTGTAATAACCGGTAAAACTATATCAGTAATTCGCATTCCTGTAAGTGCTTCTGCTGTTTGTGTTGTTGCTGTAGGATCATAACCAAGTAGTTTTAGTATAACTCCGGAAAATACCAAAGCAAGACCTTGTCCAACTTTTATCATCCACCAATAAATAGCGCCAAATGTTCCTTCTTTACGAGGCATACCATTTTCAAATTCATCTAAGTCACAAACATCTGCGGTCATACTCATCATTAGCGTAAATAAACATCCCATACCAAATGCCATTAGTGGGATCGGAAGAAATACCATATAATAATTTTCAGGGTCAAATCCCCACCATTTTAATATGTATCCTACTATAGAAATTAAGGTTGCATAAATAAAAGCCTTTCGCTTTCCATATTTATTAGCCATCCAATTGATTATGGGAATTGCAATGAAAGCTGTATAAGCTGCAGTTACAGCTGGAAATAATGCGATCCACCATTTTGAAGCTCCCCAATCACCATCGAACATGTAAAAATTAATAATAAACACCCCAAATTCTGCAACAATTTGAAATCCGTTAAACACTAAAAAAGTAGCCAAACAGAGTTTTGCAAAGGGTTTATTATTAAGAACTTTCTTAATTCCTTTAAAAATTTTACCCATGCTGCCAAAAACACTTTTAAGAGTTATGTCTTCTCTTCCTTCCATTTTGCTGGCATCAATTCCGCGACAAAATATTGCAGGTAAAATTCCCAAAATAATTATGACGACACCTGCAATTAAGGCAACTGTTCTAACTCCTTCCGGTTGCGTATCGAAAAGGCTGTCATCAGGAATCAATACATATAGAAAAGGAACTAACATCCATGCTACTTGGCCAATTGTATTGGCAAAACTCATTAAACGTGTTCTCTCTCTATAATCTGAAGTCATTTCATAGCCAAGAGCTATTAATGGTGTTGAGAAAATAGTATTACCAAAAATTAGTAGTATTGAGAAAATAAGTAAATACCAAAAATTATACATTTCGGTATTATCTCCGTGTACTTGCCATAATATGGCAAATATTAACCCCGATAGTATAGCTCCAATAAAAATGTATGGCCTTCTTCTTCCATAACTTGAACTTGTATTATCGGACACATACCCCATAACAGGATCAGTAATAGCATCAAATAACCTTGGGATACCTACAATAAGTCCAGCTAAAACTGTATCCATTCCAAATCCATCTGCAGATTTAAGTATTACTACAAAAACCCCTAGAATACCAGGAATTAAATTATTTATTAAGTGACCTGCTCCAAAAGCAGCTTTTTGACCAATAGGAACTTTTACGGATTGTGACATAATTAGTTAATTTTAATTAGTTGTTAATCACTATAGTTTGTATAGCTTGGGGACTTATCGTTATATTTTTAGAAACTTCACCTAGATTGAGGTCAAAGTTTTTCATTTCCTTTCCTTCGTTGAAAATAACAACAGCGATAGACCCATCAGGGTTTTTCGCAGCAGTCACCATCAAATCTTTATCTGAATTTATAGCATCAATGACCTCCGCACCTGGCCTAATGTATTTGCTAAAATGTGCCATGGTATAGTATATCGGAGTAAAGTAGACTTCATCTTTTTCGGGATCCACAATTACTGGAGCCACGCACCAATTCTTGAACCAGTTTGGTCCACCTTGCGTGTCCAACACCATATTCCAATCTACCCAACCGTCTACCCAATTGTTAAGACAGCCTATGATGTCTCGAGCGTATCGATTTACTGGAGCATATTTAGGATGTAGATGTTTTTCCTTTTCAGAAGCCCAATCCCAGCCCCAATCTGTTGCTTCTTTTCTCCAGTACCAAGCATCATCTTGCCATTTTGGAACCTCAGAATCCACACAGCCTTCAGTCTCGATCAGATATTTATCGGGTGCTTTATTATGTGCATATTGTAGTGCTTCAGGGAAATAATCATAGGTGCTTTCGTACCAATGAATTGCTGTCCCGTCAAAGTATTTCGAAGAGTTTTCATCTCTATACATTTCGTCTACCCATTCCTTTAATCCAGCTCTGTTTTGATCATATCCTAAAATGATCTTATCTCCATATCCATCAGCTTCTAATTTTGGACCTAAGTGAAATTCAACAAAATCTGTCATTTCTTTTGGAGAGAAATGCATGCTCTCCCAATTATTTCCATTTCCATGTGGTTCATTTTCCACAGTGAACCCCCAAATCTCAATCCCTTCCGCTTTATATGCATCAATATATTTTGAAAAGAAAAGTGCCCAAGTATCATAATACTCTGGAAGCAGCTTTCCGCCAACCCAATTGTTATTGTCTTTCATCCATGGAGCGGCTGTCCAGGGAGAAGCGAATATGTTAAAGCCATCTTCAGAAATAGCCATAGCATCTTTAATCATAGGAATGAGATCGTCTTTATCTTCTTGAATGGTAAAGTGTTTCAATTCCTTATCTCCAGCAACAGGAGTGTATGAATAATTAGTCAATGAAAAGTCACAAGAATTCATATGAGTTCTGGTCAATGAATAATTTGCGCCGTCTTTGGCGAAGTATGCTTTTAAGATCGTATCTCGATTTTGTTGACTTAATTTATTTAATAGATATGCAGAAGACTCAGTAAAAGCACCACCAAAACCAGAAATGGTTTGGTATTTTTTTTCTGGGTCTAGAATAATTGTCGAGACGCTATCCATTTTAGAAAACTCAGAAATTAAAGTTAGCTTATGTCCGCTTTCGGAAGTTTCATAAACTTCTACTGACAATGATTTCTCTGATGTACAAGATGCTATGGTCATAAGGATAAGCATAAAAAAACTGGATTTTCTAATTAGTTTCATCGTAAAAATTATTTTAGTGTGTTAGAGACATTTCTTTTTTTTTCGGTGGTGTTAATACTTCCTTCATTAGATCTTCTTTCTTGCCATGGTAGGTTTTGGAAATAGTATTTCCATCTCTAGTAAGGTGTTCAAAAGTGCCTTTATCAACTAAGTTCCACAGGGCGTATTTAGCTTTGCCATCAACTGTGAAAAGTCCAAAATGGTTTTCGGAACCACTTTGATTGGCTGCATCTTTCCAAGGCTCATCAAAAGCTTCAAAGTAGAAACATGATATACCAGCTTCGTTGGTCCAATCTCTCAAAGACTTATAGTACAACGCTTCCTTGTATTCATCAGTAGCTCTCGACCCTGTTGGACCATAATGGCCATTTGATACTGTTGCCCAACCCGTTTCTCCAATATGGATGGGTTTGTCAACCCCAAGACTTTTCATATATTCAGAAACCGCTTTGTATTGGTCCATTGCAAATTGCTTTGCCCGTAACATTGCAGCATCTATCTTTTCTACGTCCGATAACTTTTCATCTTCTTCTGAGGACTTCCAAAACTCAGGATTATAGTGACTGTTATGATAGGCATAGGTATGCATGGAAATATAATCCACTGCCTTCATTAAATCTTCAAGATCTTTTACATGATAGCTTGGATCTCCACCGCCCCAAGATGCAAAATCATCTGAGCTAGTAATCCACAGGTCCTTCGATAGCGTACCTTCTTTTTTCAATCCTTGTAAATGATTAACCCATTTTAGAATTACATTGGGCTGTACATAATAGCTGGTTGCCCACCTTATCATAGCTTCGTTTCCAACCGCAATAATCTTTACAATATCAGGGTATTCGTTAGCTAGCGTAACCGCTCTTTCAATTTCTCCAGCATTCTGCTCACTTTCTATATTATGATCAGGAACCTTATCGGTCCAGGCATTCTTACAATCGATCCATGCGCCCAACATAACGTACATTTCAAAGTTTGCATCTTCTTTTTTCAATTCTCGAATTGCTTTTAAAATGTTTGGAGCTTGCGCTAATTGAACATTATATGTTCTCAATATTCTTATACCCATAGCATAAAGAATTTTCATATCTTCTTTTATTTGTGCTATAGTGGGTTGAACATCTCGAGAGGTCTTACGATAACCACCATAAGAGATTGCTAAATATTCTGGATTTCCTAATATATCTTTTGCTGTCAATGCTGTTTTCTGTTTAGGTTCTTTTTTCAAATTATTTTTGCTCTTTTCGTTTTTACAAGACCATAAAATACTTGAAAGAATTATTGTGTATAGATAAAATTTCAACTTCATGGATTTGTACATTTTTATTTTAAATGACTCGATTTAATGTGCGCGATTATCTGAGTTACATTTCCAGTGCGCTTAAAGATCTGTTCGCTGATCTCTTGATCTACAACTAGGTGATCGAAAGATTTAGAGCTCCCATCTTTAAATGATATTCTTATCATATCGTTTTCTGAAATTTGATATACAATTGGCACTTGGCAATAGGTGAATCCTAATGAATGTTCTTCCATTTCAATTATTCTCTTTTCTTTAGAAAGACTCAGGTATTCAAAATTCGTAGGTTCAGTAAAGAATTCCTCTCTTCTTAATAAGCAAGGGTTGAAATATAGTTTTCCTTGTGTCACAAAGATTCCTAATTCTCCAAATCGGCTTAAAATATCTTCTTTTACTTGACCTGTCATTCCAGGTTGCTGAGCACCTTTACCATATGGTGTATGTGAATAAGGGTCCGTTGGGAAAGCACCATATAATTGAGGTGATTTATGAACGCCTATTCCTTCATTAATTTCATAGAAGTGTTCAAGTAAATGTCCAACAACTACTTCGTCTTCTCCATCAGATATCGCCTTTAAGCAAGACTCTTGAACGGCTAGTAATAGCTTTGAAACCATATGCCAATAGATAGATCCCAATCCTTCATAACCATAAAAGGTTCCTGATCTTCCTGTAAATGCTTTGTGATTAAAAACCTCTTCAAAAGCGTTCAATATTTTATGTGAATCTGAATCTAAAAGTGATTGATATTTTGATCCAGACAATTTTTTCAAAGCCTCAGAAACATCACCTTCATTTTTAAAGTTTCCATTAAAATGATATGCTCCGTTTACGTCTTTTTCTATAATCTGCACGTTACCGTCTTTTAATAGTTCCTGCAACAATTTGGATGATAAGATCGCGTCTTCAGGAATCGTATTTCTATCTAAGAATCCCTTCAATTTTTTATTTGGATACAACAGATAACTATATTGATCTTCTCTAAAAAGTTTGCTGCGTTTTAATGCATTCAATACATTGAGCGATTCCCTTGCATTGAGGTAGCCAGAACTTAAAACAGCAACCTGACCTTCTAACATTTCACTTAAATAGGAAATAGAAATAGAATTGTCTGTATTTATCGTCATTAAATTGTATGCATGATATAAATCATCAGAACGTTTATTTGCCTTGATTGAATGCTCTAAATATGATTTACTTATGGATACAAAGTCTCTCAATTTTGACATAGAAAGAGTCGTTTTTCTCCCTGTAAATGCATGCTCATAAATTTGTGTTCTGAAGTCACTTCCAGCTTTTCCTAAACTGTCTAGAATTAATTTTTTATTGCCGTCAGAAATGGCATCAGAAAGTAGGTTTCTGTGTTGCTCAAAAGTTTCTAAAACAGCATTGAAAAAGTCAAAAATCTCATTTGAAACCTCTACGCTATCAACTTGTGCAGAAGCCAGCAACTTTTCAAAGAACTTAAAGAATCGCCTTAAATAATAAAGCGTAACCATGGATACGCCATTTCCTACTAGTGCATTGTTTGCATCATTCCATTCTGGGCGTTGTGTATTCATCCATATTCCTCCTTCAGGAATAAAATTGGATAATTTTGCTAACGATGTAGCTAATATTTTTTCAATAAAATTCACTTTTACAATGAATCTGTTCTCATCACGAAGCAATGCTCCATCAGCACCTAATTGGTCTCGTTCAGCACGAATCTTATGATCCAAATCCTCATCAAAAATAATGGTGTCTTTAGGGTTTGCTAATAAGTCTTCATAAGGCTTAATCTTGTAAGGAACATTCGCGTAGACAAACAGATTTTTTGTAAAGAAACTCTCTAACTGATTTGGTTTGTGATTGTTGATGAATTCGAGAAATTTCAACAAATAGATAATTTGATGATCTCCCCAATACCCAATATATGACCAGGGATCATCTGGTTCTATAGTCTCCCAATCAAAACCATCTTTGGTAATTCGATAAGGATTGTAGCCATCAAATGTGGTTGCATTTAAAAACTTATGCACCATACTTTCAATGAACTCGGGGTATGAATGGGCTAGTGCTTCCCAATTCTGAAAAATATCTCGCCAGTTCCCTTCATAATCTAAGATCTTAGAACCATCTACTTCACTTCTAGTATTTATAGAAAATTTATTCCATGGGCGACTTGGGTCTCCATGACGACGACTAAACTTCAATGGCATGTACTCTAAACAAAGTCGTCTAAAGTTTTTATCATCACTATTATATGCAGTTTCGTGTAATGTTGTTACAGAGAATACATCAGGTAAACCTGCCACAACAGATTCCGACGTTCGAGCGACCTTTTTATTTGCATTTGAGAGATAATTATTAAAATCCCATTTTTCGATTTGATAACCATCATCGAAAATTCCTCCTCTCATGATGTTGAAGAGCGTGTTTGAAAAATGACGTGTGTCACGCAAACTGTCTGCTGAAGCTTGAATAGCATCAGATGCGGCATTTAATTCGATAAGGCGCTTAGTTCCAAAAGCAATGTTATCATTTATTTTTTGTGCTAGATCTGCATCTTCTTGTATTTGTTTAGATAGACGAGCGATATCTGAATGATTCTGATTTACATTGGCAATAATCATCCATTCTTTAGAAGATTCTCCTTGTAATGTAATTTTGTCATTCACAAAATAAGCACCTTTTTCAGCTTTAACATCAACCTCTTGGGAGATTGATTGACGCGATCTAAAGTTGTTTAATTGAAGAGATGATAGTAAATATGTCGGGTTTTGAAGACCTAAGGACCATGCAATGTTTGCCTTTAAAGCTTCACTAGCCTCTGCTTTGTCTACTAAAATTGCACTAAGAGCAAAGATGCCCAACCCTGTTGCTTCTTCTAATTCATTGCGCTTGTATGCATCGACAAGATTACTTGATTGATTTTGAATATCGGCACCAATGCTTGCGGGCATAACGTTCTGAATCCCATCTACAAAAGAAACATCAACGGGATCATTTGACGCATTGATTAGCTTAGATTTTTTAACAAAGCCAAAAATGTTGCTAGAACTCCATTGATACCTGAATGTTAACTCCAAATCATGATTGATCTCTTCGAATATAATTTTGTTTCCATACTTGTTCTTATACAAGTTTTGGGATGTGTTGTACCTCCCTAAAGATCTTATAGCCAAAGGTTCCCACATGTATTCTTTACCATTCTTACGAACTTTAAAAATGGATTTATTCCCAGTGATGTCTGCTGATTCTGTAATTTTATCATCAGTATAGTATGGGAACAAGGCGTATTCGGCATTTTTTCTTCCTGCTGTTAAACCTCCATTACTTGAAATGAACATCCAATGATTGGAGTCACTTACAATACTCATAAAGAAGGGACGCATCCCTTCACTATTGGAAATCTTGTAATACATTTCATTATCAATGTTTACAGATGTGAGTCGAATATCTTTTATATATCTCTTTTCTTCTTTCAAAATTGTCTCGCTAATCATTTCAACGTTCTTAGTTGTAGAGTTTCTTAATTAGTTCTTTTTCGTTGTGGATTTGATATAGATGCTTGAAGATCGTTAGGTCAACCACCTTCAAGCATAAATCTGATATGTGTTTTACTTAGTTTTGAGAGTACACTCGCACGTAATCGACATACATGGTTTGCGGAAATACGGTGCTATTATCTGGAGAACCAGCAAAAGACCCTCCTACTGCCATATTCATGATGATGTAAAATGAATTATCATTAAAGACCCATTCTCCATTTGCATCACTTGGCGTGATTTGATTATAGAGCACATCATCAACGTAATAATTGATATAATTTGGGCCCCACTCAATTCCAAATACATGGAAGCCAGTATCAAAACGATCGTTTGTCAACTCGTAACTTTTAGTTACTGGTGTTGCTCCTGAGTATCCAGGTCCGTGCACACTACCATGTGTAATAGTAGGTTCTTGTCCACGGTATTCCATGATATCGATCTCACCAATTTGAGGCCAAATAACAGAGCCATTAGAGTCGTCCCCCAACAACCAAAAAGCTGGCCATATTCCTTGACCCCATGGTAATTTAATTCTTGCTTCGAATCTCCCGTATGTTCTTTCGAACAGTCCTTTTGTTAAAATTCTAGCGGATGTATAACCCGAACCCATATATGATTCTTGAATTGCAGTAATTTCTAGCATTCCGTTCTGAACCTTTACATTCTCTGGTCTGTCTGTATAATACTGTAACTCATTATTACCCCATCCATTGGATCCTGTACCAATGTCATAGATCCATTTAGCAGCATCTGGCGCACCATCAGTATCGAAGTTATCTTGCCATACTAGATTTGTGAAGTTTACTACTGTCTGAGTTTCATCTGTTTCACAACCCGAAAGGCCCAGTATCAAGATACATGATAACGCATAGGTTGAGAAAGCTTTTATATTGAATTTATTTATTTTCATGATTTTCGTATTAGATGTTAACCTGATTAATTATGGAAATATATATTATCGATAAATACATCTGTTACCTCAAAAGGTTGCCCAACCAATATGTATTGCGCAATGTTAGCTCTAGATGTTAAATTCGTAAAATCACTTAAGGGAATGTCTAAACTTACCCATTCACCTTGAGCCGGACCTGTAACACTAATTTCGTGCTCTGTATCGTCTCCTCCACCAAAAGCATTATCAGGACCAAAATCAACAAGTTTTATATTAAATGATGTAAAATCTGGTGACCATACATCCATGTGAATGTGTGTCATAGCGGAGGCATCAACAGTATTTGATACTGTTTCAATTCCTACAAAACCTAAGTTTTCATATTTTTTGGTATCATTACCCGCAATCGTAACATCAGAGAATACTGTCGCTGCAGCAGACCAAGGTGTTCTCCAAGTATCAACGGTCACATCTGTATACGCATTACTAAACAACGAAATAACATTTGCAGCAGGAAGTGTTGGATCTGGAGCGGCTGCAGTTGGCGTTGTGGGTACTTCATAGAAGTAAATATTATCTGCATAGAAATTCGTAAGATTCGTACCAAGATTTTCATAAATGATAAGTCCTAAACGATTCTTGTTCACCATTGTTAATGGAATATCTATACTGTTCCATGCATCTCCCACTAGTGTTGCAGTAGTTAATGTTGTTTCTAGATTTGTATCGTCTCCTCCACCATCTACACCATCAGCTCCAAAGTCACGAATGGTGATCTTTAACTGTGAACCAGGATTAATGGTTCCTGGAATAAAGATGTCAAAGTGGGCGTGCGTCATAGATGTCGCATCTACTGTAGGGTTGCTAAAACTAGTACCTACAAAATTAAAGTTCGTATAATTTAATACGTTATCTCCATTTACATTAAAGTCGGCAGATCCTGTTGTTTGGAATGGTTGCCAGAATCCGTTAAAGTAATCTACAGGAACATTTGCATAAGCATCACTAAATAAAGAAATCACTAATGATGCATCTCTAGTCGGTGTAGGTGCATTTGTGAAATCTCCAAGAGATTCTAAAGTTAAAGAACCTGCAGCATCTATTCCGTTAAGACTTGCTGTAATGGTAGTGGTTCCTGCTGTATTTACTACAGCTGCTCCAATTTCGGTAACGGTTGCTACTGCTGTGTTTGAAGACGTAAATGTATAGTAAAGCGGAGCCGCCGTTACCGTAACATCTTGACCATTTGCTAAGTTGAATGTTTCTGTAAGTCCATTTACGATCGCAACAGCTCCGTTAAATGTTTGAGCTGTAGCGGCTTGTCCATTCATAATAGCGGGCCTTGGCTGAGCAATGGTACCCAGTTTTTCGAACCTGATCTCATCAATCCAGAAAGTATATCCCAGACCACCGGTACTATCGGTACCTGCCGAGAATGTGAACATTCCTTTTTCTTGCACTAATTTTGAAGCATCAGGAATTGGAATGACCACTTTTGTCCAGTCTGTAGATAAATGAACATTGTCAAGACCTACAACATATTTATTTTGTTCGAAATCGGTACCAAAACCGAATACACCCACAGTCGCTGTGGTTGATCCTTTCACCCAGAAAGTTAAGGCGTCATAGGAAGTTAAGTTTCTTCCATTCCCTCTGTCTTTAAAAATTCCTCCGATAAAAGTACCATTAGGATCGTTAATTCCAGGTACATCAATTCTAATAGAAGAATTTCCTTGATATGCAACGTTGTCGTCTGTCCCAAATCCATTCGGATTAGCACCTTCTGCAGGATTAAAGGAAATGAAAAACTCATCTGTCAGGCCTACAGGAGCATCTGTATATACTTCAGCGGTACTAGGAAATGTTGCCGCTACAACATCTTCTGAAAGATCTCTTTCACAACCTGCGGTTGTCAGAAGTAATATCCCCATTGCTATGGAAATCTTTGTTTTGATATATTTTATTGTCTTCATTGTGTATGTTTTATTTTCCTATGTTAATATGAACGTACGTTCTAATTTCCCATTCAGAACCGTTTGGAAATCCTACAGGACTGATAATCGGTGCATTTCCAAATTGTGGAGCAGCATTAGGTGAAAACCTTGGAGAATACTGATTTAAAGAACGCCATGTTCCACGTAATCCGATTCTTGTGCTTGGCAAAACAAACCAATCTGGTTTCCCTAAAGTTGTAGATACATCTAACATAAGTTGTAAAGGGAATGTAAGGTTGAAATCTCGATGATAATCGAAAGGCCCCCAGTCATTGACTTTAACCATAGATGTTATTTTCATTTTTTTGTAGATCATTCTAATGTCACCACCGAATCTTTTTACCAATCTGTCGCTATCACCATTTGCTTGACCATTTCCATAATAAAAATTACCAATGATGCCTAACTCTGGACTAATCTTAGAAACCATTCTTGAGTGCACTTCCCAAAGATCTTCTGCTGGAGCGGAATTAGGGAAAGCAAAGAAAGTACGATTGGCTAAGAAACCAATATGTGCATCCATGGTTGTTGGCAAATGACGATATACAAAACCTAAGTTCATGGCAAATTTTGCATCTTCTGCTCTATCATTGTCCCATTCATACATCCAGGTTCCTGGTGTTGGGTCATATGTTAATAGCAGCTCTCCACCAGTGGTTTCTCTATTTCCTCTTACTGCGAAAGGGTCGTCAATTACATTACGTAGCCTTCCCGCACCACCTAAATTGTTAGGCATTGGTGCTACTAATGGCTTTTGCCACAAGAAATTCGGTGCAATTTGAAGATTTCCTTTATTTATCGTAAAACCAGTAAGGAAGTTCGATTGATTTCCACTTCCGTTATCTTTTAATCTCCATCCTGTGAATGTTTGCGTTTGGTCTGTTCCACCATTGGCAACAATACCTGATACCCCACCTTGAGCATACCAGTTGAATGTTCCTTTTTGATAGGTAAGTTTGGCTTTCCATCCGTAGTTGTCTGAAGATTGAACTCTGTCGACTACTACATTTCCGTTATCATCTATATCTTGGAAACTCGTTCCATTCAAAGGACTTCCAGCCCAGATCCCTCCTAAAGTTAGACCGAAATGACCGAATTTTTTTTCTAGCACTAGAGTGGCTCTTTCTGTTGGAAAGGCTGGGATAATACCACTTCGAACCTGATTTGCATCTAATACCCTTTTTCCGGTTACTGGATCAATGATAATATCCGTTTCGAAATCTCTGTGGTAGATACCAGTAACTTCCCAGTGACCGAGTTTTTTACGATATTTTAAAAGCGCTGTTGGATTCGCTCCCCACCAAAGTTGAGGTCCGAAAGCGGCTTTGAATCCATCAAAAGAACCTTTTCCATCAACTTCGACTCCTAGAATCTCACCTCCATAGATATCTAAATTTGGACCGTAATTCGCTTCTGGATACAATCCAAAGAAATCACCTTCATATCCCCAATGATAGTGTCCAGTACGATAGAATCCTCTTATGTCAAAGTCTTTGGTGTTCCATGCGAATTCTGCATTGTAGACATTTACTCTATTGTTATCAGTAATGATCGCATTCCCATCAGGCGTACTCACCGTTAATGGACGAGCTCTATTTTCATAGAAAATCTCATCTATAGGGTTTTCAGCAACATTACCGATTACATTAAATGTAACATTTGCTCTCATATTTGGAGAAGGGTTTCCTTCAACTCCAATAAAGTATGATTGCATATGATCAAACCCAAGTTGATTTGGATAGTTTGTTTCGTTTGGATCTGGATTGTCAGGCGTAGTAATCAAACTACCTCCTGTTTGAAATGTAGTAAACTGAGCGGTAAGCTGACTAATACTTAGTTTAGATCCAGCCCCACCACTTAAAGCTGCTTTGTCTCCGCGAGCTCGTAAAACGGCGTCCATTAAGTTTATTTGAGCAAAATGATCATCTAAAGTCTTTTGACTTGCTCCTAATCCGAAAGGATTAAATTTGTGTGCTTCTTTTAACGCATAGTAGGCTGCTCTTGGATACAATGTATATAGACCTTTTTCATTATTGGGTCCCTTTGCACAAATACCAAACCATTCTTCATTCATGTTATTTGCGCCTGGAGAGGCAACATCTATAGGGTAACCTCCATTGTGCCAGGTAGCATCATTATCGTGTACATCTAAATTCTTGGTTTGTCCCTTTTTCCACCATCCATCACTAAATTGGAAAGTAAAACCTCCAATTGAATTCTGTGCTTTTCCTAAACCGGCAGCGTTTTCATAAATTTCTTTCCAGTTCCCAAGATCATAATATGCCTGCATCTTTTGATCTTCCTGATTGTTTTTAGCATTAAAAGCATCTGAACCAAATTCCGTAAACATGATTGGCATGTCCAGTTTTTTCTTCGCAACTTCAAACATATCGGTAAAAGAAATTCCACGATAGGTATTAGCGCCATAGATATCAACATCTTTACATTCTTCAGCTACAATATCTACAAATAGAAGATCCCCGTTACAAATAGCTACTGGGTGAGAACGGTCTACAGCTTTCATTTTTTTAGCTGCTTCGTTCATTAAGCGATACATTGGTCTACCACGACTTTCTCCTACAGCTTGTCTTTTTTCGTCTTCATCAGGAAAATCTTCTGTTTCTGCACCTGCCCAAAAAAGACCATAATTATTTTCATTACCTAATAGATACATCAAAAGACCTGGTGTATTTTTATACGTATTTACTAGTTTATCAACCTCTGATAGAAGCAGTTTTTGAGTATCAGCATCAGAATAGTTGGTCACTGGCACCCAAGCTCCGTTAATGGTTAAGCCATATCTACCAAAAGAATGGTTAAGCATAGTGTAAATTCCATATTTCTCGTAGATATATTGAATCCATTTGGGTTGAACACCAGTATACATACGTATTGCATTAATTCCCATGTTTTGTAAAAGACCCATTTCTGCATCTAATGCTTCTTTAATGAAGTCATCTGATTGGTTCCATAAACTATAATTGAAGTTGGTACCAATAGGAAAGTAATCCCAATTCATACCGTTGATCATAAAGTCTGCGCCATTTACTTTTAGTCGCATTCCATTGGCATCTTTTTGTACAGAGACTTTATCAGCCTGAGAGAACATCAATGTAGTGCTTACTAGAAGTAGGAGCGTTAGTAGATTTTTTTTCATGTTATATAAGTTTAAGTTCTTTATACACGCCTAAAATTGTGTGATAGTAAATTTAATGTTAAGAATTGACGATTATTAAAATAAAACCTCAATAAAAAGTATACACTGCAAAAAAACCTATGGAATTTTGAGAATTTATCAAATAAACCCTGTTAATAGTTGGGTGTTTGTATAAAACCAGTGCTTCAACAAATTGACGCAAAAAACACAATGTTGTGGTTTTGTATAGGTAAATAAAAGAAGTGTATGGATTTACAAATCAAGAATGTAGTTTGATAAACTAGCTTCATGCGGTAAATTCATCTTTTTACGTAGTCTATATCGCTTCACTTCAACGCTTCTAGGCGAAATATTTAGCAGTGGAGCTATTTCCTTCGACGACAGGTTAAGCCTTAGATACGTGCATAGTCTTAAATCGTTAGATGTAAGGTTAGAATGTTTTGATTTAAGTTTCTTTATAAAGTCTTTATCCGCATTCTCGAAAGCTTCTTCAAACAACTTCCAATCATCCGACGCATTTAAATTCTTATTGATCAACTTTATTACATTGTTAATATCTCCCTTCTCTTTTATAAGACTTAGTTCTTTTTTTATAGTACTTAACAACTCATTTCTTCTTACCAAGTTCATTGTTGAAAGGCCTAACTCCCTATTTTTTGAATCAATATCCTTTTGTAGATCCAGATTTTTGAAATGCATTAACTGTTGTTTGTTCTCCAGTTGCTGAATCTCTAATTCTTTTTCTTTTTGGTGTAATAATTTTTTACGTTGATTTTTATAGTAGCCTCTATAGATCATATGTGTTAAGAACACGATAAGCATTCCTGAAAGAATATATAGGATCACTGCAAATGATCGCAAATACCATGGCTTATCTATACTGAAGCTATAGCTTGCTGTATTTGCAGTTTCAATGTCGCCTAGTTTAGCTTTGACTTCAAAAGTGTATTCGCCATGTGGTAGGTTTTCAAAATAGGTGACAGATTTTGGCGACCAATCACTCCAATTATCATTGAAACCGAGTAATCTATATGTATATAAAGAGGGTAAGTATTTACTGTAGTCGGAAACATTAAATGCTATTTGAATGTGATTTTCATTGTTTTTAAGCGCGACGTTTTGAGCAAGATTTAATGGAGTATGAGGGCCATTAATGCTATGGGCAGAGATTGCATCCAAAGCAATTTTGGGTTCAATAGAGTGGTCCTTACCTAGGTCCATAATAGTGTACCCATCCGTGGTACCCATTAGATATTTACTATCTCCAATATATAGCACGTTTTCATATCCATCTTTAGTTTCTCTTACACTGTTTGGAAGCGGAATTGCAAAGAGGTCGTATTTCGAACTAAGCTTACCTTGCTGAGCATATGAAATATTTGATTTTGAGAAGGCAAACAGCCTATCGTTAACGTTGATCAATTTTCCGGAAACGTATCCTAAAGAATCATATAGTTGACTCAGTATCGTGTCTTTCAAAAAAGTATTTGAGGCAGTTTCGTAATAAAAGACACCTTTTTTAGAGCCATAGAGCACTTTACCATGATAGCTTATAAGGCTTGACTTTATACTTTTATCTATTGCCGTTTTTGCATAGGAAAGAACTTTGCTCAATGTTGGGTCTATTTTTAACTTGTAAACACCTTTATGTTCATGACTTACTAAGATTTCGTCGTCATTAATAAATTCAAAAAACCTTGAAGAAATATTAAATCCTTCGAGTTTATTCTTTAAGCTCCATACGTTATTCTTTCTTTCAATAATATATAGTCCATTGTAGTTCCCCTGAATTAATAAGTTAGGTTGGTCTTTAATCTCTTGAATTTTCCAGGTCCCTTGAGCGTTGGAAATTTTCTGAGCACGCCCGTTGGAAATGATAAATGTTCCTTTGTCATGCCCGCAAAATATAGTGTTTTTTATTTGCTGAATGGTCCATACCTGTCCTTCTGTTCCTTTTATGAAATTAAAAGTGCCATTTACAGTATGGTCTTTATAAAAAAGCCCCTGATTTGTGCCCAAATAAAGAATGTTGTTGTCAATAAAGGTTGTGTAGGTAGATCCAAGGATCCCTAAGTCATCTTTATATACCCTGAAAGACGTGTTAAAATTAATATTATTAATACCATGGTCTAAACCTAGCCACACGTTACCTCCAGTATCTTCGAATAAGGAAAGTACTGTGTTATTCCCCAGCCCTGTACTTTGGTTTATTTCGTAAGCAATTTCTTTTTTGTCATTAACATGTATAATACCATTTGAAACAGTTCCCAATATATAATGACCATTTTTTAACTGGATACTACTATAAATACTGTATTCTTTTAATTTAGTATTCAACGCAGTATCCCATGGAACTAAATTGCCATCTGTTTGTAAGCTGAAAAAGCCATCTTCTTTGGTTTGAATTAATAGCTGATCGTCATCATTAAATATATTAACAACGATACGGTCTCTAACGTATTGATGATCCGTAACCATAGTCTCTTTTCCGTTCTCGAACATAAAGAGACCTTGATTAATTTTTTGAAAATAGATACTATCATCTACTTTATAGATTTTGACAATTCTTGTTTCTGAGGTAATTACATTAAACGTGTTGTCTTTAGTATCATAGATGTAGATTCTATCTAAAGATTGGAAAAGTATCCATCGTTCTAGTTCTAAAATATTCCAAAACTCTTCATCTTCTTCGAGAGAAACTGTGTTATTTGCAGTTAAAGAGGTGTAGTTTAAATTACCAAACGCATCTTTTTCCCAGTATCCAAAATCCATATAAGAACCAGTGTAGATCTTATCATCAATAACTTTTACAGACCTGGTTATAGAGCCATTTGCTGATTCGTAGAGCTTCCATCTCGCTCCATTATACGTAAGCAATCCTTTATTGTTGGCAAAATAAATAGACCCATCGCTTGCTTGGTCAATAGCCCAATTCTGATCTTCGGCGCCATAATTTTCAGGTGTAAAAACCTCTATAGGAGGTAGCTCTTGAGCTAGAACACTTATTTGAATCAACAGAAAAACATAGAGAAAATATCTTAACTTCATTGCTTAAAGTAATAAAAAGTGAATATGACAAGGCCGATTATGAGTAGTCCTACTTTCTTGGCATATGGCCAAGGAACTATTTCTACTTGCTTTGTGTAGGTTTGCACATAACTTTCGGATCTTGGTTTTAATCTTCCAATTATCAACATGATAATAACATTTATGACAAATAAAATAGCCATAATATGCAAGAAGTGCGGATAGGCGTCCACTTCTATTTCTTGCAAGCGTTCAGGGCTTGTAATCCCCAACTCTTTCGCTTCATTTAATGCATTTGAAACCAAGTTTGGGCGAACGTAAAACTCGCTGACAATGTACAATATAGAACCGGACAATAACCCAATCTTAGCAGCAATCGCCGGAACTCTTTTTGTAGTGAAACCAACAACGATAATCGTTAATATTGGGATGCTATAAATACCATTTACCCGTTGTAAATATTCAAAAATACTTGAAAGATTCTCTAGGAATGGAGCAATGAACATCGCAGCTAATGCCAAAATTATTCCGAATAGCTTTCCATTTTTAACCACGGTTCTTTCTGAGGCATTCTTGGAGATATGTTGTTTGTAAATATCTACACCAAACAATGTAACCGCACTATTTAGTACGCTGTTAAAGGAACTTAGAATGGCACCAAAAATGACAGCCGCAAAAAACCCGATCAGTTCAGTTGGGAGCACTTTTCTAACCAGTTCGCCATAGGCCTCATCAGGAGCGGAAACTTCTAGCATACCATTGGCGTGCATATAGTAAGCAATAATTCCAGGAATTACGACAATCAAAGGTCCGAGTATTTTTATAAAAGAACCTAATAGAAGTCCTTTTTGCCCTTCTTTTAGATTTTTTGCAGCCAGTGCTCTTTGGATTATTTGTTGATTGGTTCCCCAATAGAAAAGTTGCACGAGCATCATACCTGTAAATATGGTTGCAATTGGAATTGAATCAGTTTTAGTACCGACAGCATTAAATTTTTCAGAGGCTTTTTCGGTCAATAAGGACAATCCATCAAAAACACTTCCATCTCCAATAGCAAGTAAACCCAATATGGGAATTAATATACCGCCAATCAATAGCCCTATGGCATTGATAGTGTCAGAAACAGCCACGGCTTTTAAACCTCCAAAAATGGCATAGATAGATCCGATAACTCCAATACCCCATATGCAAATCCATAATGCTGTAGATTTGGTTACGTTCAATATTTCTGGAATGTCGAACATGCCGCTAATTGCAAGAGATCCAGTATATAGAATGGTAGGAAGTAGCACGACCATATATCCTGTTAAGAATAAGAATGAGGTTAAGGTTTTAGTGCTTACGTCAAACCGGTCTGCTAAAAACTGGGGAATTGTTGTCAGCCCACTTTTTAAATATCTGGGGAGTAAAAATAGTGCTGTAACTACCATGGCAATAGCAGCCAGTGTTTCCCAAGCCATTACCAAAATACCTTCGGAAAAAGCATTTCCGTTTAGCCCAATAAGCTGCTCAGTAGATAGGTTTGTTAGCAGTAAAGAACCAGCAATTACTCCTGCAGTTAAACTTCGGCCTCCTAAGAAATATCCTTCAGAAGAGTTTTCATTGGTGTTTCTGGTTGCAAAGTATGAGATAATAGCAACCAACGCTGTAAATCCTACGAAAGAAATAATACCTATCATTTTGTAGTACAATGTTTGGTTACTAAGATAGCTTTTTTCTTTTAAAAATGGGAGAAATGAATAGTATTGTATAGTAGTTGTATTGGGGTATGTGAAAAGCACCTTTTATCCAAAGAAGGTGTTTTTTGAAATATGTTTTCCAAAAAATGTATTTTCTTCTAATATGTTATGTTTAGGTTGAATATTGATAAAAAAACATGGTATTTCAATTATTATGAAATATCTTTGCACTCGAATTTTATTTAAATGAATTCTACTACAGTTATAGAGAATAAAGCATCCATAAAGAGCTTTTTATCCGATTTAAAGCAACTAACAAAAGTAGGTCTTTCCTTGAGTGTTGTTTTTTCTTCTATTGCAGGATATTTACTGGCAGTAGATCGTGTAAATTACACGACACTTTCGTTATTGGCAATTGGCGGGTTTTTGATGGTAGGAGCTTCTAATGTT
This sequence comes from Asprobacillus argus, assembly GCF_032248395.1. Taxonomy (NCBI): domain Bacteria; kingdom Pseudomonadati; phylum Bacteroidota; class Flavobacteriia; order Flavobacteriales; family Flavobacteriaceae; genus Asprobacillus; species Asprobacillus argus. The sequence continues at coordinate 529,277 of NZ_JAVTTO010000003.1, read as the reverse complement.
TTTAATCAAATTATTGAAAAAGACACAGATGCTTTGATGAAAAGAACGATGAATAGACCTTTGCCAACAGGAAGGATGAGTGTTGGTTTTGCTTTCTTTATCGCGATTAGCTTTACAATTCTTGGCCTAGCTATTTTATATTCTATTAATGCGAAAAGTGCATTGTTTGGTGCGATTTCGATTTTTCTGTATACCTGTGCATATACACCGCTAAAGTCGGTAACACCACTTACGGTGTTTGTTGGAGCGTTTCCTGGAGCCATCCCTTTTATGTTAGGTTGGGTGGCAGCTACAGATCAGTTTGGAATTGAAGCAGGGTTTTTGTTTATGATCCAGTTCTTTTGGCAGTTCCCACATTTTTGGGCCATTGGATGGTTGCAATTTGAAGAGTATAAAAAAGCAGGGTTTAGCATGTTACCGATGAATAGAAAAGACAGAGGTGCAATTAAGCAAATTTTGTTTTATACGAGTATAATGATTCTTGTCTCCGTAGCACCCGTATTTAAGGTAACAGGGGCATTTTATATTTATCCGTTAACGGCTGTTATTGTGGTGTTGCTTGGTTTTGTGATGTTATATTATGCATACCAATTGTATAAAACACAGGATAATAAAGAAGCTAGAAAATTAATGTTGTCTAGTGTGCTGTATATAACGGTAGTACAAATAGTATATGTAGTCGATAAATTTTTACATTAAAAATGGTAGATAAAGAAACACTTCAAGAAGAGTATAGCGTAGCCAAGAAGAAGTCGGCGAAACCGATGCTGTGGATATCAATGATTAGTATGTTGATGTTCTTCGCAGGATTGACTAGTGCCTATATTATAAGTATGAAAAGAGATGATTGGGTTACTTTTGATTTGCCAGAAGCCTTGTTTACAAGCACCATATTAATTGTGATCAGCAGTATTACCTTATACTTGTCGCAAGTATTCTTAAAAAAAGATAAGAGAGCAATCTCATTATTACTATTAATAGTCACATTTGTTCTTGGGATATTGTTTATCTGGCTGCAATATGAAGGGTTTAATGAATTAAAAGCAGCCGGACTGTATTTTACAGGAAAAGGGAGTACAGTATCAACATCTTTTCTAATTGGTATCACATTAATGCATGCATTGCACGTAGCAGCGGGAATTATCGTGTTGTTAGTTGTAATTTATAATCATTTTAAATATAAGTATAAATCAGACGATTTTCTTGGGTTTGAACTCGGTGCGATCTTCTGGCATTTCGTAGATGTTTTATGGATTTGTCTATTTTTCTTTTTCTATTTTATTAGGAAATAAAAATTGATTAATTTTGGCGAACATTTTAAATTTTTTTTAACATAAATTTATGGAAGCAAACGTTGCTGAACATTCAGAAAAAAAGGAAACATGGAGCGGTGGTAGTGTAAAGCCATTTGGAGCTAGCTATGGTAAAATGATGATGTGGTTCTTTATCGTATCAGATGCACTAACCTTTTCCGGTTTTTTAGCTGCTTATGGATTAACTCGTTTTAAGTTTATTGACTCATGGCCTATTGCCGATGAAGTTTTTACTCACGTTCCGTTTATACATGGAGAATATCCGATGTATTATGTGGCTTTCATGACATTTATTCTGATCTTTTCTTCTGTGACAATGGTATTGGCTGTAGATGCTGGACATCATATGAAAAAGAAGAAGGTAGCTTGGTATATGCTAGCTACCATCATTGGAGGTTTAATCTTTGTAGGATCTCAAGCATGGGAGTGGAATACTTTTATTAAAGGATCTTACGGAGCTGTAAAAACTACTGACGGGAAAGTATTACAATTCGTAAAAGACGGACATCAAATAGCAATTGCCGATTTTGTGCATGGCGAAAGAGAAGACCATAGAGTACAACACACCAGGGAAAATGGATTATGGTTTGAATCTGAAGGAACCATCGCAACCTATTCAATAGATCAAATTGTAAAAGCATATAATGCAGATTCATCTGTTCAAATAAGAACAGAGTTTATCAATTTAGAAACAAAGAAAAAAACCATTTTGTCTAGAGAAGATGGAGCAGCTGAATTAGCAAAGACAAAATTGGTTGTAGAAGGAGCTAACTTAGAAGTGAACGAATATGGAAATACCATCTTTGCGGATTTCTTCTTCTTTATTACAGGATTTCACGGATTCCACGTTTTCTCAGGAATCGTAATTAATATTATCATTTTCTTTAATGTGATCTTAGGTACGTATGAGCGTAGAGGTCACTATGAAATGGTAGAAAAAGTAGGTTTATATTGGCACTTTGTAGATTTAGTTTGGGTATTTGTATTTACCTTCTTCTACTTAGTATAATTTTAAAATAAGAAAGATAACGATGGCAGCACACGCACACGAATCGAATGTAAAAAGAATATGGATAGTTTTTGGATTACTATCTGTTGTTACGATCATAGAAGTTTGGTTGGGTATTGTGAAACCAGACTCATTACACTTAGGAATCTTCTTAGGAACAAGCTGGTTAAACTGGATATTTATCATTTTAACCTTAGTAAAAGCGTATTATATTACCTGGACTTTCATGCATATGGAAGGAGAGAAAAAATGGTTTAGAAGAGCTGTAGTTTGGACTGCGGTATTCCTAATCATATACCTGGTAACACTGCTGCTAATCGAAGGAGATTATTTATACGAAACATTGGCGCCATTAGTACGATGGTAATCAAATTATAATAAGGTGGTTTTAACCACCTTTTTTTAGCTTTCATCATGAAAAAAATTTCGAAAAAAGGGGCAATTTTATTTGCACTATTTATTTTTCCATTGGCATTTTTTCTGCTACTATCTACGGGAATAAATAATTTTAATAAACTTCCTGTGGTTACTTCTAATGTTAAGAATGTGGTAAAGATAGATCCAAGCAGAACCCTAGAACTTAAAGGAAAGATCAGTATTGTATGTTTTTTAGGGTATGACGTTGATAAGGTAAAAGGAAGCTTTTTTAATTTAAATCAAAAAATATACAAGCCGTTCTATGGCTTTAAAGATTTTCAGATTGTAGCAATTTACCCTAAGGAAAGTCAATTGCAGGTCGATAAGTTAAAATCTGATCTTGGCGATTTTACTAATATGGTTAAGTGGAATTTTGTAGCTGCAAATGATGATCAGATAGATAGTCTGTACCAAAGCTTACAGACTACTTATTCGCTAGACCCTATGAAGTACTCTTCCAGAGCATTTATCATAGATAAGGACCTAAACTTAAGAGGAAGAAACGACGACGAAGATTTTGAGGACGGGATGTTATTTGGATACAATATGCAGTCTGTTGCCGAGTTAAATAATAAGATGAAAGATGATGTAAAGGTGGTGTTAGCAGAGTATAGATTAGCGTTAAAGAAGAACAAGAGAAACAGAAAAATTTGATCTTTTATGAAGAAAAAATATTCATATATCGGCGTTGTTTTTATCATCTTACTATTTGGAATCTATGCGGTTCCTAAGATCATTAGTACGTTAAATGATGGAGATGTGGTTAAGGAAGATCGATTGAACAAGGTTGAAAAGATTAGAAAATCGGATCCATCTGGATTATTTCAATTTGGTAAAGTGCCAGCATTTGAATTTGTAAATCAGCACGGAGAGACTGTGAATAATGAAACCTATGCTGATAAAGTATATGTGGTAGAATTTTTCTTTTCGACCTGTCCTACTATTTGCCCGATCATGAATCGAAAAATGGTCACTGTTCAAAATGAATTTGAGAAAGATGATGATTTCGGAATTGCCTCCATATCAATCACGCCAAATATAGACAGCCCTAAAGTGTTAAAAGAGTATGCTCAAAGAAACGGAATTACGCATAAGAACTGGCATTTACTAACAGGAAAATCAGATGATGTAGTGTACGACCTATCTAACAAAGGATTTAAATTGTATGTAGGAAAGGGAGAAGAAGAACATGGTGGATTTGAGCACTCGGGATTATTTGCATTGGTCGATAAGAACGGATATATCCGATCTAGAAAAGATGAACAAGGAAACCCAATATTGTATTACAGAGCGCTAAAAGAAAGTGGCTTCCCAGATCAAATAAAAGAATTAAAAGAAGATATTAAACTGTTGTTAAATGAGTAGCACAGAGAAAAGAGAAAAACAATATAAAAGAGGAATTACTATTTTATCCATATTAATTCCTGTGGTGGTTGCGGTACTATTTAGAGTTCGAATTCCGAATGTAGAGCCTTTATCATTTTTACCACCTATTTATGCCACGATTAATGGAATTACGGCGGTCCTTTTAATTCTAGCCATAGTTTTTATTAAAAAAGGAAATAGAAAATTACATGAAGTGTTCAATACAACAGCAATTGTGTGCTCAGTATTGTTTTTGGTCATGTATGTGGCTTATCATATGACATCAGATCCAACCGAATTTGGTGGTGAAGGAACAGTTAAATATGTCTATTACTTCATTCTGATCTCGCACATTTTACTGTCTATTGTGGTAATCCCATTTGTGCTGTTTACCTATATGAGAGCGAAACTTGGAAATTTTCCAAGCCATAAGAAAATAGCAAAGTTTACATTTCCACTATGGTTGTACGTTGCTATTACTGGAGTAATTGTATATATAATGATATCTCCATACTATGTTTAGATTCAGAACTGTTTTTTTAAGTCTATTGTTCCTTTTTATATTCACTAAGGATTCTTTTTCGCAATGTGCGATGTGTAAGGCAGTGGTAGAAAATGGAGATCAATCTATGGCCGAAGGAATTAATTCTGGGATTACCTATTTAATGGCTTTTCCTTATATTTTAATAGGTGTTCTCTTCTATTTTTTATACAAATATCACAAGAAGGCTAAAAATTAACATTTTAATAAGTGCCTATCCTTGTAACATATTTTAATTTTGCTCGTCTTAAAGGCGTATCGTTTTACGAAATGATATGAAATTTAATATCGATATAGAATCTAACCAACATGAAAAGAAAGTTTTTACTAATCGCATTACTAGCCGTAGTAAGTCTAGGATATTCACAAAAAAAATGGAGTTTAAGAGAGTGTGTAGACACTGCCTTGAATAAAAACATTACCGTTCAACAAAATAAGTTAAACCTTTTATTAGCAGAGAAAGATGTTGCTATTGCCAAAGGGAACTTTTTACCAAGCGTAAACGGTTCTTCTGGAGGGAACTTTAGATCAGGTTTATCGCAAGATGAAAATGGAGTTCTAAAAAACACGAATAACGTAAGTGCCAATTTTGGGATAAACGTAAACGGTACCATATTTAATGGGTACAGAAACCTAAATACCTATAAACAAGCTAAACTTGGTGTTGAGTCGAGTAAATTGACCTTAGCAAAAATCGAGAACGATATTTCACTATTCGTTGTCAATGGTTACTTGAATGTGCTGTTTGCTAAAGAGAATTTAGGTGTGGCAAAAGTGCAAGCTGAAATTAGCTCTAAACAAGTTGATGCGGCTAAGAGCAGATTTGAAGCCGGAGTTATTCCTAGAGGGGATTTGTTAAATGTAGAATCTACTGCTGCTAATGATGCTCAGAATGTGATTACACAAGAGAATATTTTGAACATCGCATTGTTGAATTTAGCACAGCTATTACAGGTTCCGTATGAAGGATTTGATGTTTTGGGAATTGAAGTTGGCTCTCCATCTGAAAGATTGCTATATGCGAATTCGAACATGGTATATGAAAAAGCACTGGAAACGCAACCTCAAATTAAGAATGCCGAACTAGGAATTAAAAATGCTGATTTATCTATCGAAATCTCTAAATCATTTTTGAAACCTACGGTTAGCTATAACTTAGGGTCAAGTACTTCTTATTTTAACCAATTGAATAACTTATTTCCAGGACAAACAAACGAAAGTTTCTTTGATCAGTTAAATAACAGGTTGCAACACGGAGTAGGGATTTCTGTAAACATTCCTATTTTTAATGGATTTCAAAATAAGAATAACGTAGCTAAATCAATTTTGAATAAGGATGCAGCACAGTTGGCATTAGACAGTGAAAAACTGAATTTACAGCAAACTATTGAACAAGCATATTTAGATACTAAGGCAGCCTCTAAAAGCTATGAAGCGGCAAAGATTTCTTTAGACTCACAAAGAGAGGCATTTAAAAACGCACAAGAAAGATATAATTTCGGAGCGATGTCATTATTTGATTTTGACTTGGTAAGAAATAGATTAGTAAGTGCTGAATCTACCTTAATTAGAGCGAAGTATGATTTTGTGTTCAAAACAAAAGTATTACAGTTCTACTATGGAGAATTGAATCTAAACTAATACTAAACAAAATATTATTTGAAAACCTCACAATACTGTGAGGTTTTTCTTTTTATATATCTTTGCTACCTATAAATTTTTTGCTTTGGCTATCATTTTAAATATAGAAACATCTACAAAGAATTGCTCTGTGAGTATTGCTGATAATGGCAAGATCATAGCTTTGAAGGAATTGGTAGATATGAAGTATTCTCATGCAGAGAAGTTACATCCGTTTATCTCGGAAGTAACGAAAGAAGCGAATATCGAGTTATCTCAGATCGATGCTGTGGCTGTAAGTAAAGGGCCCGGTTCTTATACTGGTTTGAGAATCGGCGTTTCTGCCGCTAAGGGATTAGCTTTCGCATTTAATATTCCTTTGATATCTGTGAACACGTTAAAATCTTTAGCCATGTCTATTCAGTTTGATACTGGGGTGGTTATTTCTATGCTAGATGCAAGAAGAATGGAAGTGTATTCGGCAGTTTTTGACGCAAGTTTTGAAGAAGTAAGAGCTATTGAAGCAGAAATTATAGATGAGAATTCATTTCAAGAATATTTGGAAGAAGGAAAAGTACATTTTTTAGGAGATGGAGCCCAGAAATGTAAAGAAATTATTACACATTCAAATGCGATTTTCATAGATGATAAATTCCCGTCTGCTAGAGAAATGGCAGCGTTATCGTATCATAAATATGAACAGAATGATATGGAAGATGTGGCATACTTCGAACCTTTTTACCTAAAGGATTTTATTGCGAATAAAGAAAAAAAGAAATTATAGCTTGAGTAAGATCAGTACCAAAGCAATAATGGCTGGTACCGCTTGTACATAAAAAAGACGAATCTTCTTTGTCGAATAAGCACCATATATACCCGCTATGATTACAAAGGACAAAAACAAGGTGCTTACATCAAGGTCTTTTTGAATAACAGAAATGATTAACCCAGCACTTAAAAAGCCATTATATAACCCTTGATTTGCAGCCAGTACTTTGGTTTCTTCAGCCAGCTCTTTACTTTTTAACCCAAAAATTTTGATGGTTTTAGGCTTCGTCCAAAGAAACATTTCCAATACCAAAAAATAAAAATGCTCTAATGCTACAAATAAAATAAGCCCAGTGATAAGATATTCCATAAAAATAAGATGTAATTTCTTTAAAGATAATCAAAATTGTTAATTTAATTTTTGAAACATTAGATTCTATGTTAGTACTGTGTTTAGACAAAGCGTCTGTAAGGTTACTTCTTTTTTAATGACCAAGCTCATCCTATGAAACTAAAGTCATTATTTATAACAATTAATATGTTTTTGTTTTTGAGTGTAGCTGCGCAAGAAACTAAAAAGTACTCATTCGGAGAAGGTGTTTTGAATCGTGTAAACAAGGATAGTACCTACGCAATAAAAATTGGTGCAAGGGCACAGTTTTTAACCGCATCCAGATGGACTTCTGCAAATAATACAACAAACCCAGTAACCTTTTTTTCAGTAAGGCGGGCACGATTAAAACTGGATGGTTTTGCCATTACTTCAAGATTACAATATAAATTGGAATTAGGCTTCACTGATAAAGACATTTCATTACCCCGAGAATTTACAAATGCTGTTTCCAGATATTTTTTTGATGCTGTGTTAAAATGGAATTTTAGCGGCAATTTTGTTTTATGGTTGGGGCAAGCAAAACTTCCTGGAAATAGAGAACGTGTAATTTCGTCAGGAGACCTGCAACAGGTCGATCGTTCATTACTTAACAGGGTGTTTAACGTTGACCGAGGTATTGGAATACAATTAAGGCATCATATTAATATCACAAAAGACTTTATCGTAAAAGAAATGTTTGCGATTTCTCAAGGCGAAGGAAGGGGTATCACAACTGGAAACCTAGGAGGTTATCAATATACTGCTCGTATAGAGGTTTTACCTATGGGGAATTTCGTAGAAAACGGAGATTATGTTGGAAGTGATTTAAATTTTGAAAGCACTCCTAAATTAGCTTTGGGAATAAGTTATGATTTAAATAATAATGCTGTTAAAAATAGAAGTAATTTAGGCGCCTATATGAAAAATGACGCAGGTTTTTTTGAAACAGATGTTTCAACCTTCTTTTTAGATGCCATGTTCAAATACAAAGGCTTTTCTTTTATGGGGGAATATGCCAGCAGAAGTGCTAATGATCCTATAGCAAAAAACTACGATGGAAGTTTAACAGGAGATATAGTACAGGTGGGTAATGGATTGAATTTACAAACAGGATATCTAGTATCTAAAACAGTAGAACTGTCGGGACGCTACACGAATATTTCTCTGGATAAGAATATTACAGGGAAAGGGTCGGAGAATCAATATACATTAGGTGTTTCTAAATATATAGCAGGACATAAATTAAAAGTACAAACCGATATAAGTTATTTGGATGCTCAAGAAAGTAATAATGAAATAATGTTTAGATTTCAAGTAGATATACATTTTTAAAATATAACATAAACATAACATGTCCCTTTATGAGGGGTTGTAAATTTGCAAAACTTATAAAAACCAAACGATGGGAGATCCATATATTTTAATGCTTGTCGCGTTAGCTGTATTAGCTATTGTAGACTTAGTAGTAGGTGTTAGTAATGATGCAGTTAATTTTTTAAACTCAGCCATCGGATCCAAAGCTATTTCTATAAGAAATATCATGATCATTGCCAGTGTGGGCGTGTTCTTCGGAGCGGTAACATCAAGTGGTATGATGGAAGTAGCTCGAAAGGGAATTTTTAACCCTAACATGTTTATGTTCCAAGACATTATGTTCATTTTTATGGCGGTAATGATCACAGATATTTTACTGTTAGACGTGTTTAACACGCTAGGGATGCCCACTTCTACAACCGTATCTATTGTCTTTGAATTATTAGGAGCAGCAGTCGCTATTTCATTGATAAAGATCTCTGCAAATGACAATGAAACTTTCAGTGCAATTTGGAATTACATCAATCATGAAACAGCGTCGAAGATTATCTTTGGAATCTTGCTTTCCGTCGTCGTGGCATTTTCAGTTGGGGCGATAGTACAATTTATTTCTAGATTGATCTACTCATTTAATTTTGAAAAAAGAGCGAGTTATGTAAGTGCAATTTTCGGTGGATTTGCCATTACAGCCATCACTTATTTTATCATTATAAAAGGGATGAAAGGAACACCTTTTTATAAAGATGTGAAGCATATAATTGAAAATAATACGCTACTAATCATTGCAGGAAGTTTTGCTTTTTGGACGTTGATTTCTCAACTGTTGATCAAAGTGTTTAAAGTGAATGTACTAAAACTAATTATTGGAGTTGGAACATTTTCTTTAGCAATGGCCTTTTCAGGAAATGATCTAGTAAACTTTATTGGAGTACCTATTGCTGCCTGGAATTCTTATGAAGCGTGGAGTGTTTCAGGAGTAGAAGCGAGTGGATTCTCCATGGAAATACTGGCGGAAAAGGTGCCTTCAAATGTATGGTTATTGTTGATCGCAGGAGGAATTATGGTGGTTACGTTATGGACCTCCAGTAAGGCGAGAAATGTTATTAAAACAGGAATAGACCTTTCTCGTCAGGGAGAAGGCCATGAGAAGTTTCAACCAAACCCATTATCAAGAGTGGTGGTAAGAGCAGCTATGGGAGTAAATGCAGGATTAAGTTATGTATTGCCAAAAAAGACGTTGGTATATGTAGATTCTAAATTTCAAAAACCAGTGATTGAACTACCAAAAGATAAAACCTATGAGATGCCTGCATTTGATTTGGTAAGAGCATCCGTAAACTTAATTGTGGCTGGGATATTAATATCGATTGCAACATCAATGAAATTACCATTATCTACAACCTACGTTACATTTATGGTCGCGATGGGTACATCTTTAGCAGATAGGGCTTGGGGAAGAGAAAGCGCCGTATATAGAGTTGCTGGAGTACTCAACGTTGTTGGAGGATGGTTCTTAACAGCGATTACGGCATTTATAGCTGCTGCTATTGTTGCCTATTTAATTAGCTGGCATATGTTTATGATTCCAGTGTTGTTAGGTCTTGTAGCTTTCTTAATAGTAAGGAACACATTAATTCATAGAAAGAAGTCCAAAGAAGTTAAAAAGCAACAATATATAGAAAGGGCAGAATTAATTACCATTAATGGGGTTATTGAGGAAAGCGCAGATCATATTGCTGAAGTGGCACAGCGTGTAAATAAATTGTACACAAATGTGGTGAATGATTTAGCGAATCATGATTTGAATAAGCTGCGTAAGACAGATAAGCACGTTGCTAAACTGAATGATGAAATAGATGATTTAAAGGATGGAGTTTTCTATTTTATTAAGTCTTTAGATGATACCTCCGTTCAGGCGAGTAGGTTTTACATACTAGTATTAGGATATTTACAAGATGTTGCACAATCTATTAGTTATATTTCTAGAGCGAGTTATAAGCATGTAAACAATAACCATAAGAATTTAAAGAAAGGGCAATTAAAGGACCTTAAAGAAATTGATAATCAATTAACAGACTTATTGGCAAAGATTAGTGCTGCTTTTGAGAATAGATCCTTTGACGACTTAAATGGAATATTAATAGAAAAGCATAAGCTATTAAAAGATGTTTCGGCTTCTATTGAAAAACAAGTGTCTCGAATTAGAACGGATGAGACAAGTCCAAAAAACACCACACTATACTTTAGTGTATTATTAGAAACGCAAGACTTGATTTCTGCACTGATGAATTTATTACAGATCTATGATGAGTTTCATATGAGTACCAAAGAAATAGAAGAGTAAAAAACATACAATACATAAAAAAAAGCCGAACGATATCGTTCGGCTTTTTTAGTATTTGAATCTAAGTTAGATTACATCTCTAAGGCTTTTTTAACATCGTTATCCATTAATAGCTCAGTTGGATTTTCTAGTGCTTCTTTTACGGCAACTAAGAATCCTACAGACTCTCTACCATCAATAATTCTATGGTCGTAAGACAATGCTACATACATGATCGGTTGAATCACAACTTCTCCGTCAACAGCCATGGGCCTGTTTACAATATTATGCATTCCTAAGATAGCACTTTGAGGAGGGTTGATAATAGGTGTAGATAACATAGAACCGAAAACGCCACCATTGGTAATGGTAAATGTTCCGCCTGTCATTTCATCCACAGTTATTTGACCGTCTCTTGCGCGTATCGCTAATCTCTTTACTTCGCTTTCTACTCCTCTAAAGGTTAGCTCTTCTGCATTTCTGATCACAGGAACCATTAATCCTTTAGGTCCAGAAACTGCGATAGAAATATCTTGGAAATCATAAGAGACTTTATAATCTCCGTCGATCATTGAGTTCACATCCGGATACATTTGTAAGGCTCTCACTACTGCTTTGGTAAAGAAACTCATAAAGCCTAACCCAACACCGTGCTTTGATTTAAAGTCTTCTTTATACTGAGCACGTAGATCAAAAATAGGCTGCATGTTTACTTCATTAAAAGTAGTTAACATCGCTGTTTCGTTCTTTACAGAAACCAAACGTTGTGCGACCTTTCTACGAAGCATAGATAGCTTTTTCGTAGTTGACCCACGATTTGCACCTTCTTGAGTAGATCCCATACTAGGAACTGCTTTAACAGCGTCTTCCTTGGTAATACGACCATCTTTACCCGTTCCTTGAATCGCAGTAGCATCCATCCCTTTTTCGGCTAAGATTTTCTTAGCGGCAGGAGAAGCACTACCCGTTGCATAAGTTTGCGTTGTTTCTTTAACAGGAGCAGCAACTGCTGGTGCTGCTTTCTCTTCCGTTTTAGCAACTGGAGCGGCACTTCCTTCAGGTTTTGCAGCATCCATATCAATTAAACAAACTACTGCGCCAACTTCAACAGCATCACCTTCTTCCGCTTTTAAAGTAATTACACCACTTTCTTCCGCAGGTAACTCAAGCGTCGCTTTGTCTGAATCTACTTCGGCAATAGGCTGATCTTTTTCTACATAATCTCCATCCTCAACAAGCCATGTTGCGATTTCTACTTCTGTAATAGATTCTCCCGGAGAGGGAACTTTCATTTCTAAAATCATGCGTTATAATTTTATCGAATATATTATTTATTGTCTTTATTATTTTTGAAAACGCTATCAATCACTTTTTGATGACGCTTTTTAAATCGTGTACTAGATCCGGCTGCAGGTACTGCGTAATATTTACGAGAAGCAACCTGTAATCTAACCAAGTCAAAACGCTCTAACATAAAACTCCATGCTCCCATATTCCTAGGCTCTTCTTGTGCCCATACATATTCGGTCACATTTGGATAGCGATCTATAACTTGTTGTAACTTTTCCAGATGTAGTGGGAACAATTGCTCTATTCTTACTAAAGCTACATCCTCTCTTTCTAACTTTTCACGTTCTGCAAGTAGATCGTAATAGAATTTACCCATACAGAATACCAACTTGGTTACATGCTGCGGGTTCAATGTATCATCGATCACTTCCTGGAATTCACCATTCGCTAACTCCTCTATAGTATTTACCGCTTTAGGATGACGCAACAAGCTCTTTGGCGTAAATACAATCAACGGCTTTCTAAAGTTACGTTTCATCTGACGACGTAATAAATGATAGAAGTTCGCAGGTGTAGAACAATTCGCAACCGTCATATTATCTTCAGCACATAACTGTAAATAACGTTCTATTCTTGCCGAAGAATGTTCCGAACCTTGTCCTTCATATCCATGCGGTAAGAGTACGACAATTCCATTTTGCATTTTCCATTTATCTTCTGCAGCAGAAATATATTGATCAAATACAATTTGAGCACCGTTAGAGAAATCACCAAATTGTGCCTCCCATATGGTTAGGGTATTTGGATTTGCCATGGCGTACCCATAGTCAAAACCTAGTACACCATATTCAGACAATAGCGAGTTGTAAATTCGCATTTGCCCTTTGTTGTTTGTATTTGTGTTTAATAAGTTGATACGTTCTTCCGAAACCTCATCTCTTAATATTGCATGACGATGAGAAAAGGTTCCTCTTTCTACATCTTGTCCTGAGATACGAACATCATACCCCTCTTCTAGTAAGGTGCCATAGGCTAAGGTTTCTGCCATTCCCCAGTCTAATTGGTTTGTTTCAAAAACCATTTTAGATCTACCCTGTAAGATTCGCTCAGCTTTACGCAAGAATTTTACGTTTTCTGGAACGGTTGATACCACCTTCGCAATATCTTTTAGTTTATTGATTTCATAACTAGTGTCTACTGGAAGTAACATCGCCTCTAATTGTTGTCGGATAAACCCTTTCCAGGTAGACTGCATGAATTCTTTTACCTTGGAAGTACTATCTTCTTTCGATTTATCGAACTCCGCATTCAGCATTTGTTTAAAATTATCCGTAATAGATTTTAAATAGGCTGCATCTATTGATCCTTCAGCGATTAATTTTTCTGCATAAATATCTTTTGGATTCGAATGCTTCGCAATCGCTTTATATAGTTTCGGTTGCGTAAAACGAGGTTCGTCTCCTTCGTTATGACCATATTTTCTATAGCCCAATAAGTCTATAAATATATCACGCTTAAATTTCATTCTAAACTCCAAAGCCATTTCCATAGCATGGCAAACCGCTTCGGCATCATCCGCATTTACATGCAATACCGGTGATAAGGTCACTTTAGCAACATCTGTACAATATGTACTTGAACGCGCATCTAGATAGTTAGTAGTAAATCCAATTTGATTATTGACAACAATATGAATCGTTCCACCAGTCTTATATCCATTCAACTGTGCCATTTGTGTGACTTCATATACAATTCCTTGGCCCGCAATAGCGGCATCTCCATGCACTAAGATCGGAAGGATCTTAGATTCATCTCCATTATATTTTCTGTCGATCTTAGCTCTCGTAATTCCCTCAGCAACTGCATCCACCGTTTCTAAGTGCGACGGATTGGGAACTAAGTTCATTTTTATCTCTTTACCATCTCTAAAGGTTTTACTCAAGGTCAATCCTAAATGGTATTTTACGTCTCCATCAATATTTTCATCTTCAAAATCTTTCCCTTCAAACTCACTAAACAGATCTCGAACAGGCTTTTTAAAGATATTTACCAAGGTGCTTAAACGACCTCTATGTGCCATTCCTAAGACGCATTCTTCTACACCATATTTTTCGGCAGCATCTCTTAGCGCTACACTAATTCCAGGAATCAATGCTTCACCACCTTCAAGAGAGAATCTCTTTTGCCCTACGTATTTAGTCTGTAAAAAACTTTCAAAAGTAACTGCCTGATTTAGTTTAGATAGAATGTATTTTTTAGCATCTAAAGAATAATTAGGGTGATTGTCATTCTCGTTCAAACGATTCTGCCACCACTTTAATTCTTCAGGATTTCTCAGATACATATATTCAACACCAATAGAGTCACAATAAATGCGCTCTACATGGTTGATGATCTCTTGTAATGTTTTTTTTCCAATACCTAGAATAGAACCTGCATTAAAAGGTGTGTTTAGATCCTCCTCACTCAATCCAAAATTGGCGATCTCCAATGTGGGAGCATACTTTCTTCTTTCTCGTACAGGATTTGTCTTCGTAAATAAATGACCTCGAGTTCTATATCCATTGATCAGGTCTATCACTAAAAATTCTTTACGAACTTCCTGAGGGATCTCGGCTGAAATTTCCTCATCAGAAAAAGTATAATTTTCATTGGCTAGATCATATCCTTGAAAAAAGCTTCTCCAACTAGGTTCAACGGAATCAGGATTTTGTAAATATTGGTCGTATAGATCGGCTATAAAGCCTGTGTGTGCTGCGTTTAAGAACGAAAACTTGTCCATAAAGAATAGTGTGCTTTGCGTATAAGCTTTTATAAAGTACAAAAATACAACATTTCAAAAAAACGGATACTTAAAAACGAGATTTTAAATGATGAAAAAGATTTTCTTTTTTTTAGAATTCTTTTGGCGTTTTTTCAAAAAGGTATATATTTGCACACGCTAAACCAAAATGGTTTCGTAAACTCCTCCTTAGCTCAGTTGGTTAGAGCATCTGACTGTTAATCAGAGGGTCCTTGGTTCGAGTCCAAGAGGGGGAGCAAAGAAGTTGTAAAACTTTACGTTCATTTACAGAAAATGACTGCGAAAGTAGCTCAGGGGTAGAGCATCACCTTGCCAAGGTGGGGGTCGCGGGTTCAAATCCCGTCTTTCGCTCTATTCTTTTAAAAGACCAATGCTGAAGTGGTGGAATTGGTAGACACGTTGGACTTAAAATCCAATGACCTGAAAGGTCGTGCGGGTTCAAGTCCCGCCTTCAGTACAAATGAAAAATCCGAGCAATTTTGTTCGGATTTTTTTATGGAAAATAAACGCAAATGTATTTGAAGGAGATTTTCCGTAAAAGAATTGCTCACTATGAGTGAGTGGTTTTTCTCAGCATGGCATCACGGGACTCACCGAAGGTAATTCCCGCCTTCAGTAAAAAAGCCGAAATCATATGATTTCGGCTTTTTTGTTTTATATGTATGAAAAGATGCTATCTACATCTTTTCATACATAGCTCTTAATTTTTCTCTGGTAATGGTTTGCTGCCAATCCTTACCTAAAGCATTTTCCCATAGAGGAACTAAGCTTAAAGAAACATCTATCATAATGTCAAATTCTTTATCCGTAAGATTTGCGCACAATCCTTTCGGAATATCAATGTTGTGCTTCTTTACCATTTGTTTAAACTCAGCGACCCCTTCCGGATAGAATTCTTCCAATTGATCAAAAACGATACAGTTTCCAATCCCGTGTTTGGTACCTAATAAATAAGACAGTCCATAACTCATTGCATGTGCAACACCTACTTGAGAGTACGCGATACTCATTCCTCCATGCCAAGAGGCCATCATCAATTTATCTTGCGCATCTTCATCCCGTGTCTCTTTTTCAAGGTATACCTCTCTACAAAGACCCAGAGATTTCTCGCCGTAGCTTTCGCTAAACGCATTCAAATACGTCCCAGTCAAAGATTCTATACAGTGAATATAACAATCCATGCCCGTATAAAACCATTGGTTCGTGGGTACGTCTTTGGTTAATTCAGGGTCTAATATTACCTGATCAAAAGGTGTATAATCAGAATTCATTCCTAACTTACGCTCGGGTCCAGTTAATACCGTTGTTCTGGAAACTTCAGCTCCAGTCCCTGAAATCGTAGGAATTCCTACATGATAGACTCCTTCATTCTTTACGAGATCCCAGCCTTGATAATCTGCAGAACTACCAGGATTTGTCAGCATCAAAGCAACGGCCTTCGCATAGTCTAGCATGGTGCCACCTCCAATACCTATAATTCCAGATGGAATTTCGTCAAATTCAGCTACGATATCATCTCTATAACCATCTACATAACTTGTTTTTGGCTCCTCTGAAGCACTTACATAAATGATCTTATCATTATGATGTAAAGGAATTCTGCTAATTAGCCAATCATTACCTTTAAAAACATCATCAACAATGTATATGAATGGCGCTTTTTCACTTTTTCTTTGGGGGGTTAGTATTTCATCTAATTGGTTAAAGCATCCTCTGCCAAATACGACACGAGGAACCATCGGGAAGTTTCTAAAGCTCATTTTTTGGGTTTATTGATTTAAGTATTCTTGGGCTTTGACAAGGTCTTCGGGTGTATCGATCTCGATACCCATAAAATCTGTTTCCACCATTTTTATTTTTTTTCCGTATTCTAAATATCGAATACATTCTATTTTTTCTGTTGCTTCTAATGAACGCATTGGTAGATTGTAAAAATCTAAGATTGCTTGTTTTCTAAAAGCATAGACTCCAATGTGTTCAAAATATCGTGCACCAGCATCTTTATCTCTTGGATAAGGTATCGGGGAACGAGAAAAATACAAGGCAAAATCGTTCTCATCCACTATCACTTTCACATAATTGGGATCCGTTATATCTTTCCAGTCTGTAATTTCTTGCATTAAAGAAGCCAAATCAATTTGGGTTGCATCTTCACCTTCAAATACGGCTAGTACTTTTTCTAAAGGTTCTTTTTTTACAAAAGGCTCATCACCTTGTACATTTACCACAATATCAACCTCTAAATCTTCAACAGCTTCTGCAATTCTATCCGAACCGCATTCATGCTCTTTAAGACTCATAATAGCCTTTCCTCCGTGCTCGTCAATAACATTTTTAATGATCTCACTATCGGTAACGACATACACTGCATCAAATAAATTAGTAGCGATAGTTGCTTCATAGGTTCTTACAATTACGGGTTTTCCTCCTAGATCGGCCATCAATTTACCGGGAAAACGAGTAGCTCCATATCGAGCTGGAATCATTGCAATGATTTTCATTGGTCTATTCTTATGTTATAAAACGGATCTGATCGCGGCAACCATTTTTCCTGCACGTTCTTGTACTTCAGCTTGGGTCCATGACAGTTTGATCAGGCAAGAAATATTTCTTGAGATAAAGTCATCTGACTGCGAAAAATCTGTTGTATTTAAATCCTGCATTCCATTTATAATTTGATCTGATAAAGGGAATAACGAAGTTTTTTCTTTTAAATGATGCCACTTTCGAATATAATGCCAATTATTTTCAAAATAGTTCCAATAAGCGTCTACACCATGCTCTTTAAATGCAACCACTACTTTGTCTGTTAATTCTTTTGTAGGCATGAAGAAAGATAAGAAGCCAGCGCTATCTCCATCTTCATCAGGGATTCGTCTAAAAGACACTTCTGGAATTGTTGCCAATGCATCTTTCAATATTTTCTTGTGCTTTCTTTGCAGTGAAACAAAATCCTCCAATCTTCGCACTTGTGCTAAACCAACCGCGGCATTCAATTCAGAAATCCTGAAATTATACCCTAAGAAAGGATGTGCTTCTGCACCTCTATCGTTTCCTATGTGATCGTGTCCATGATCTGTATAATGGTCTGCATTGACGGCAAGGTTTGGGTCGTTTGTGATCATCGCGCCACCTTCTCCGCAAGTAATCGTTTTTACATAATCAAAAGAAAAACAACCTGCATCACCAATAGTTCCTAGTTTTTTTCCTTTATAAGATCCGCCAATTGCCTGACATGCATCCTCTAATAAAATTAAGTTATGTGCATCACAAATAGCTTTTAAAGCATCTAGATCTGCCATGGAGCCACACATGTGAACAGGCATTACTACTTTTGTCTTTGGTGTGATCGCTGCTTCTACGGCCTTAGGGTCTAAGGTTAATGTATCGTCAATATCCACTAAAATGGGTGTGGCACCCGCAGCCAAAATAGACTCAAAACTTGCTACAAATGTAAATGTAGGCATGATCACTTCGTCACCAGCTCCAACTCCCAATACAGCCAAAGCTACATTTAGAGCTGTAGTACCACTACTCGTTAATTGAGCATGTTTAACTCCCAAAGTAGTCTGCAATTCTTGTTCCAGTTCTTTAGCTTTCCAGTGACCATTTCTGGCTCCATCAAAGCCGTAACGCATTAAGACACCGCTTTCAAGAACGTCATTTACTTCTTTGCGTTCTGCGTCTCCAAATAATTCAAATCCAGGCATTCGTTTAATTTTTAATAAGAATGCTCAAAGGTAAAAAATTAATCGGATGAAGAGAATATGTTTTCAAAGGATGTACGCTCCATTATTAGCAAATTTCCATGGAATTGTCTATACTTTGATCTGACGGTTGATCTGTTGATCCAGTGAAATAAAAGTCTCCGTTCGAGCTACTCCTTTGATGCGTTGGATATCGTGATTTAACAAGTGCATCAAATCAGTATTGTTCTTACATAGTATCTTGATAAAAATTGCCCAATTACCAGTGGTATAATGACTCTCTACAACTTCAGGAATATTCTTTAATCTTTTGATGGCCGAAGCATACATGCTGGCCGATTCTAAAAAGATGCCAACAAAGGCAGTGGTGGTATATCCCAATACTTTTGGGTCTAACATTAATTGCGAGCCAGCAATTAACTTAGAAACCTCTAATTTTCGGAGACGTTGATGAATCGCGGCCCCTGAAATACCAACTTCTCTAGCAATACTCAATATAGGCGTTCGTGCATCTTCAATCAGGCGATTGATAATAATCTTGTCTATACCGTCTATTTTAACTCCCATATGCTGCTTTATTTATTGTAAGTTATAAATATAAAAAAAACGAAGAATAAAAGGATATTCTTCGTTTTGATTATTTACTTTAACGTATTAAGTAGTTTATGATTTCATTTCAAAATCTTCCATAAACTTCGTTGTATAATTTCCTGCAATATAATCTGGATGATCCATTAGCTGTCTATGGAAAGGAATTGTTGTTTTAACTCCTTCAATTACGAACTCGTCTAAAGCTCTTCTCATCTTGTTAATGGATTCTTCTCTTGTTTGCGCTGTTACAATCAACTTAGCAATCATAGAATCGTAGTTTGGTGGAATCATATAACCAGAATACACATGCGTATCAATTCTTACTCCATGCCCTCCTGGCAGGTGTAATGTTGTGATTTTCCCGGGAGAAGGCCTAAACCCATTATGAGGATCCTCTGCATTGATTCTACATTCTATCGAATGTAATTTAGGCAAGTAATTCTTTCCTGAGATTGGAACTCCAGCAGCAACTAAGATTTGCTCTCTAATAAGGTCGTAATTAATTACCTCTTCTGTAATTGGATGTTCTACCTGAATTCTCGTATTCATTTCCATGAAATAGAAATTTCTGTGTTTGTCCACTAAGAATTCCACGGTACCAGCACCTTCGTATTTTATATATTCAGCAGCTTTTACTGCAGCTTCTCCCATATCGTTTCTCAACTTCTTGGTCATGAAAGGAGATGGAGTTTCTTCTGTTAATTTTTGGTGACGTCTTTGTACAGAGCAATCTCTTTCTGACAAGTGACAAGCTTTTCCAAAAGAATCTCCAACAACTTGGATTTCAATATGCCTAGGTTCTTCTATCAATTTCTCTAAATACATTCCGTCGTTTCCAAAAGCGGCCTTCGCTTCTTGACGTGCAGAATCCCAAGCGTCTTGTAAATCTTCTTGTTTCCAAACAGCACGCATTCCTTTACCACCACCACCAGCAGTTGCTTTTAGCATAACAGGATACCCTGCTTCATCAGCTAACTTTTGGCACTCTTCGAAATCTTTCATGATGCCCTCCGAACCTGGAATACAAGGAACGCCAGCAGCAATCATAGTTGCTTTTGCTGAAGCTTTATCTCCCATTCGATCGATCATCTCTCCAGTTGCACCAATAAACTTAATATCATGCTCATCACATAATTTAGAAAACTTCGCATTTTCAGAAAGAAATCCATAGCCTGGATGAATTGCATCTGCATTAGTGATCTCAGCAGCTGCAATAATATTGGACATTTTTAAATAGGATTCACTACTTGGGGCAGGGCCAATACATACAGCCTCATCGGCAAACTTTACATGTAAACTTTCTGCATCAGCTGTAGAGTATACAGCTACTGTTTTAATCCCCATTTCTTTACAAGTTCTAATTACTCGTAAAGCGATTTCACCTCTATTGGCAATCAATACTTTTTTAAACATAATTGTAGGTTTTACCTTTTACAATGTTGATTTAATATCAAAAATGTAAAAGAAAATTATGATGGATCTACTAAGAATAATGGTTGGTCAAATTCTACAGGAGAAGAATCGTCTACCAATACTTTAACAATCTTACCAGAAACTTCTGATTCGATCTCGTTAAATAACTTCATGGCTTCAATAATACATACAGTATCTCCAGCTTTGATATCGCTTCCTACTTCTACAAAAGAAGGTTTATCGGGAGAAGGTTTTCTGTATAATGTACCAATGATTGGTGATTTTATAGTGATATATTTAGAATCATCATCTGCAGGGGTTGGAGCTGCTGGTGTGTCTGCAACCGGTTGTGGAGCTGCTGCTACAGGTGCTGCTGCTATTGGTTGTTGAGGCATTGCCATCGGGGCAGCTTGTACAATCGTAGTTTCGCTAGTTGCAGAACCCGTTCTAATGGTGATTTTTACATCTTCCATCTCTAGTTTTACTTCACTAGCACCAGACTTTGCTACAAATTTAATAAGACTTTGAATTTCTTTAATATCCATGTTCTTGATTTTAAGTAATATTAGTTTTATGAGTTATATGCCCATTTTAGATAAATAGATCCCCAAGTGAATCCACCTCCAAATGCAGCAAAAATTAAATTGTCTCCTTTTTTTAATTGATCTTCATAATCTGCTAACAATAATGGTAATGTTGCAGATGTTGTATTTCCATACTTGTGAATATTCATCATCACCTTAGCAGGGTCTAAATCTATTCTGTTAGCCGTAGCTTCAATAATCCTTTTGTTCGCTTGATGCGGAACTAACCAGCTAATATCTTCTTTGTTTAGATTATTTCTGGTCAACATTCTTTCTGAAACATCTGCCATATTAGATACCGCAAATTTGAAAACTGTTTTTCCTTCTTGATGTACGAAGTGTTGTCTGTTTTTTACAGTTTCTTCGGACGGAGGTAAAATAGATCCACCAGCATCAATTTTTAAGAATTCTCTTCCTACACCATCACTCCTTAAATATTCGTCTTGCAAACCAAAACCTTCAGAATTTGGTTCAAAAAGAACAGCACCAGCCCCATCGCCAAAAATGATACAAGTAGCTCTGTCTGTATAATCAATAATAGAAGACATTTTATCTGCTCCTATTAATAGTACTTTTTTATATTTTCCAGACTCTACATATGCAGAAGCTGTGGACATTCCATATAAGAAACTTGAACATGCTGCTTGCAGATCAAAAGCAAAAGCATTGGTGGCTCCAATTTCTGAAGCCGTAAAAACCGCTGTAGAGGCAACTGGCATGTCAGGTGTTGCGGTTGCAACGATAACCATATCAATTTCTAAAGGGTCAATATTAGCCTTTTGAATAAGGTCTTTCGCAGCTGCAATAGCCATAAAAGAGGTTCCCTGGTTTGGGGTCTTTAAAATTCTACGCTCTTTAATTCCAGTTCTAGTAGTGATCCATTCATCGTTAGTATCAACTAAAGTTTCAAGTTCTTTATTGGTTAGCACGTACTCAGGAATATATTTTCCTACTGCCGTAATTGCTGCAGTTGACTTTGTCATAAGATTACCTTTTAGAAAGGTTTTTGTTGTTGTTTGTTTGCCATAAAAATGGGCAACTAAAATAGTAAAAAATAACTCCTTTTGTGAAAAAATGACACAAAAAGGTGCTTTTATGCTCAAAAACATAAAAAAACCCTCAAAAATGAGGGTTTTTAAATCTTTTTTAAATCAGGATTATGCTTCTGCAGCAGCAGATTCTAATACAACCTGACCTCTATAGTAAAGTTTACCTTCGTGCCAGTGTGCTCTATGGTATAAATGAGCTTCACCAGTTGTTGGGTCTACGGCTATTTGTTGAGCAGAAGCTTTATAATGAGTTCTTCTCTTATCCCTTCTAGTTTTAGAAATTTTTCTTTTAGGATGTGCCATTTTATGTCTTTTTTTCTGTTATTAAATTCTTTAATTTATCCCATCTAGGGTCTGTTTCTGTATCTTCTACAGTTTTTTCAGTTGTTATCTGAAGTTCATTTAATTTATCTAAAGCTACCGATTGCATGGTGCCATCCAATACTTTTGGATGAATTCTTTTTGAAGGAACTGACAACACAATGAGTTCATATATGTATTGTGCGATATTCAGTTGATACTCTTCATATGGAAGGATCAAAATATCTTCATTGTCATCGTTATACTCTGGACCAAACTTTACAACCAAATGAAGTGTTCCATCAATTTCTTGATCAAAAGAAACATTTGTAGTATCGCAAGGAACGTTCACAGTACCTTTTACATGCATGTCGATTTCTAGTAAAGTCGTCTTTTTAACAAAGTCTATCTTCACAGAAATAGCTGCATCAAAATATTCATCAAAATTAAATGCCTCAAAGAACGTATTGTCAATTTGATGTTCAAATAAATGACTCCCTAGTTTTAAACCTATAAAAGGAATATTAAAATCTTTCAAGTCTTTCATTATCAATGAATCAAATTGAGCGTGCAAAGATAAAAAAATGTTTTGATAATAAACTAATCTTTATAAAGAAAAAATCATTTTGTTTTTAGAACATTCTTGGTAATTTCTATATGGGCTGCTCGATTTTTATGGATTTTCAATGCAGTAAACAATGCTTCTTTAAATGAATCTGAATTGGCGATACCTTTTCCAGCGATATCGAAACCAGTTCCGTGATCGGGCGACGTTCTTATTTTACTTAATCCTGCAGTAAAGTTCACCCCTGCACCAAAAGAAAGCGCTTTAAAAGGAGCCAAGCCTTGATCATGATACATGGCTAATACACCATCAAACTGTTCATAGGTTTTCGAACCGAAGAAACCATCCGCGGCATATGGACCAAATACAAGTTTCCCAGTATCTCTGATTTTTTTAATCGTGGGAGCAATAATTTCTTTTTCTTCTTTTCCAATTAAACCATTATCACCGGAATGAGGATTTAGTCCTAAAACGGCAATCTTGGGTTTGCTAATACCAAAATCTTCCACTAAAGAGGTGTACATGATAGCCACTTTGTCTTCAATTAGTTCTGGGGTAATTGTAGACGCCACGTCCGATACTGGAATATGGCCAGTTAACAAGCCAACTCTAAGTTCCTCATTTAGCAAGATCATCAAACTTTTACCTTCCAAATGACTCTGCAGGTATTCAGTATGCCCAGGAAATGAGAAGTCGTCTGATTGAATAGTATCCTTATTTATTGGAGCCGTAAGTAATAGATCTATTTTATTGTTCTTTAATGCTTCAACGGCTTTGTCCAGTGATTTAAAAGCGTAGTTCCCTAATTCTTTTGAGGCAGTCCCTAGGTCAATTTTAAGTTCTTCATTCCAAACATTCAGTAAGTTTATTTTTCCATGAACTACTTTATCAATGGTGTTGATTCCGTGGATATGAGTTTGGATATCTAAAGTTTTCTTATGAAAAGAAACGGTTTTTGCAGATCCAAAGAGAACAGGAGTACAAAATTCAAGCATTCTTTTGTCGGCAAATGTTTTTAAAATCACCTCTATTCCGATTCCATTGATATCGCCAATGGAAATACCGACAATTATATTACTTGATGTATTCATATTGATACTATTGTATTATTCCTATTTTTGTACACGCAAAAGTAACTAATTTATAAGACATGTTTACTGGAATTATCGAATCTCTGGGAGTTGTAAAGAGTATTACTAAAGATCAAGAAAATGTTCATTTTACTATTGAAAGTGATATTACAAATGAGTTAAAGATTGATCAAAGTGTTGCACATAATGGTGTATGCTTAACGGTGGTCGATATTCAGAATCGTGATTATGTGGTTACTGCGATTAAAGAAACGCTAGTTAAGACTAATTTGCACTCGCTGAAAATTGACGATGTTGTTAATTTAGAAAGAGCAATGAAGTTAGGTGAGCGATTGGATGGTCATATTGTGCAAGGACATGTTGATACAACTGGTGTTTGTATTGGGAAAGAAGATGAAGAAGGTAGCACGTTATTTACTTTTACCTATTCTTCGCAGAATGATATAACAATAGAGAAAGGTTCTATTACAGTTAATGGTGTGAGTTTAACAGTGGTGAATTCCAAAAGGAGTGAGTTTAGTGTTGCAATTATTCCATATACATTAGAGCACACAATGTTCAAAAACCTTCAAATCGATGATTCGGTTAACCTTGAGTTTGATGTAATTGGGAAGTACGTAGCAAAATTATTTGCAAACAATCGCTAGGAACCTTTCTTAGAAACTCGAATTATTCCATAAAAAACTCCTGAAATCAATAAGAAAACAACACCGCCATCAATAGGTAATCCTGGAGGAGGAGGTGGTGGAATAGGAGGAGGGACTACTTGACCTTTTGCCGTAAGGGCAAAGGTTACAACTAGAATAATTGTAAGTAAGAGTCTTTTCTTCATTTTATATCCCCCCAGATTAAAATTATGAAATAGAATTAATGTATTATCAGTAAATATAAGCTAATATATGTACTGAAGCAAAAAAATGTGGACCCAGAAGGGCTCGAACCTTCGACCCCCTGATTATGAGTCAGGTGCTCTAACCAGCTGAGCTATGGGTCCTCAATAATTGAACGCAAATGTAAAAACTTTTTGAGAAAGTAACTTCTTTTTTTTAAAATACTTTTATTTCACTCGACCCATTAAATAATGCCCAAATTCTTTTAGCTGATTTTTAGCGGTTTCGCTAATATTAAGAGCGGTTAATGTATTAAAAGCTCTTTGTGTATAGTCATTAATAAGTGTTTGGATACTAGCAGGAATTCCATACTTTTCAAAAATTTGAGTGACTTCCGTAATTTTTACTGAGTTCTCTTCTAACTTTTGACGATAAAAATGGTGTAACCTTTCTTTGTCTTCTGGATTTGCCAGTTCTAAAGCCTTTAAATAAAGAAACGTCTTTTTGTTTTCAATGATATCACCACCTACTTGTTTTCCGAAAGTTTCGGGATCTCCAAAAGTGTCTAAGAAATCATCTTGTAGCTGAAATGCAATACCAAGATTTAGTCCAAAATCATAAATCAAATCGGCATTCTTATTGTCAGTTTTCGCAACAATCGCACCCATTTGAAGAGCAGCGGCTACTAAAACAGATGTTTTTAAACGAATCATGTTAAGGTACTCGTCTATGGTAACATCATTTCTTGTTTCAAAATCGATATCCAATTGCTGACCATCACAGACTTCTAACGCAGTTTTACTAAATAGCTTTGCTAGTTTTTGAAAAACTTCGGCTTCGTAGTTTTCGAAATACTGATAAGCGAGAATGAGCATCACATCGCCAGAAAGAATCCCAGTATTCAAATCCCATTTTTCATGCACGGTTTCTTTTCCTCTTCTTAATGGAGCATCATCCATAATGTCGTCATGAACCAAGGTGAAATTGTGAAAAACTTCAATAGCTAGAGCTGCAGGCATAGCTTTTTCAAAATCACCTGAAAAAATATCAGCTGCCATTAGGGTAAGGATTGGTCTAATTCTTTTCCCTCCTAATTGTAAAATATAATCTACGGGTGTATACAGGTTCTTTGGTTCTTTGACCCATTGCTTATCGTTTAAATAGTTTAAGAACTCTGTTTGATATTGTATGATATCCAATGCGTGTAAATTTTTTGTAAAAATAAGGCAATGAAACTTTTTTTAGAGGGATCAATGTTAAAAAAAGATTAAAACTTTGGAAACTTTTTTTGTTTCTAAAGTTTCCTTTCGTATTTTTGTCCTCGAAAATGAGAGAAAAAATATTACATAAAGCAGGAGAAATGTTCTTAAACTTAGGGTATAAGAGCGTTACGATGGACGATATAGCCTCAGAAATGGGAGTATCTAAAAAGACCATTTATAAGTATTTTGACAATAAATTGAGTCTTGTAGAAGAAGCAACAATTGCGATGCACGAATCTTGTTTAACCATGATTAACATGATTGTTGGCCAAGGACATAACACAATCAAGGAAAATTTTGAGGTGAAAAAAATGTTTAAAGAGATGTTTCAAACAGCCGATTCTTCTCCAGTTTATCAACTTAAAAAATATTATCCTCGGATTCACGAAAAAGTGATGAAAAAGGAGATGGTTGCTTTTTCTGCATGTATTCGGTCAAATTTGCAAAGAGGAATTGCGGAAGGGTATTACAGAAATGAAATTAATATTGAACTGTACATTCAGTTCTACTTCTCGTTGGTATTTAGTATTCATGAATCTACCGTAGAAAACTACAAAATACCAGAGTTAGAACGAGAAGCATTAGAGTACCATACGAGGGCAATTGCAACAGAGAAAGGAATTAAAGAACTAGAAAAACAACTACAGAGTTAAACATATGAAGGGAATTAAAATTTTAGGCGTACTAATTTTTCTTGCTGTAACGGTATCAGCACAAGAAACGACAAAGAGCCTATCGCTACAAGAAGCGATAGATTATGCCATCAAAAACAGCTATGATGCCAAAGCCGCAGAGAATGACATTGCTTCTGCAAAAAAGCGAGTTTGGGAAACTACCACCATTGGATTACCACAAATAGATGCGAAAGTTGATTATCAGAACTGGATAAAACAACAGGTTTCGTTATTGCCTGCAGCAGCTTTTGACAATACATCTTCTGTAGTAGAAACAGTTGAGCAGTATTTTGGAATTACTCCAACAAGTACACCATCTACTCCTGAAGGTTTTCTTCCATTGACATTTGGAACGAAGCAAAATTTAAATGCTACAATAACATTAAGGCAATTATTGTTTGATGGATCTTATTTGGTAGGACTACAATCTGCAAGAACTTTTTTAAAGATATCTGAACAAGCTAAAGAAAAAACAGAGCAAGGTGTTCGAGAGGCAGTTATTAATGCATATGGAAATGTGCTGATTGCTGAAAAGAGTATTGACATCTTAGAGAATAATAAAAAGATTCTTGAAAAGAATTTGAATGAAACCAAAAAGATCTTTGAGAATGGTTTGAATGAAGAAGAAGATGTAGAACAGTTAGAAATTACCTTAGGAAACATTAAGAGTCAGTTAAATAATGTAAAACGAATGAAAGCAATCGCTTATCAGATGTTAAATATTACATTAGGAAGCTCTATAAGTACTCAATTAATTCTTACTGATTCTTTGGACTCTTTAACTGAGCGAAATATTAATTTTAGTTTGATTTCTCAATCGTTTAATCTAAACAATCATATAGATTTTAAGATTGCAGAAAATGATAGAGAATCTAAACGATTATTAATGCGTTATGAGCAAAGTAAAGCATTGCCTACGTTAAGTGCTTTTGTTAACTATGGCACAACTGCGAATTCGGATTCATTTTCATTCTTCAATAGTAATCAGCAATGGTTTAATTCTTCTTTATTAGGAGTAAGTTTAAATGTACCGATCTTTAGTAGTTTTCAAAGAAGATCTAAAACTGCACAAGCTAAAATAGCACTAGAAACTGCTGATATTCGTTTAGAAGAGACCAAACAGAAGCTAAACTTGCAAGCAGAAAAAGCGAAAAGTGATTATCAATTAAGTATTGAAAATTACGAAACCGCAAAAAGAAACGTGTCTTTAGCAGAAAGAATTGAGAACAAACAACGTATTAAGTTCTTTGAGGGAATTTCATCTAGCTTTGAATTGACTCAGGCACAAAATCAATTATATACACAACAACAATCATATATTCAATCCATGTTAGATGTGATTGCAAAAAAAGCGGCATTAGAAACAGCACTAAATATTAAAACAAAATAATCTACCAGAGATGAGAACTATATATTCACTATTAATCGCAACATTCCTTTTCATTTCTTGTGGAAAGAAGGAGGAAACAATAGAAACTGTATTAGCAACGAAAGACGTTGAGAAAATACGTGCAAAGAAGGCAGAGTTGGATAAAGAACAACAAACCTTAGCGGAGCAAATTAAGCGTTTAAATGACACTATTGCTGTACTGGATCCGAGTGAGAAAATCCCTTTGATTACTACTTTCGTAGCGAAGCAAGATGTATTTAATCACTATTTAGAATTGCAAGGAAATGTAATGACCAAGCAAAATGTGTTGATCTACCCTGAGGTAGCTGGTCTTCTTGAAAAAGTATATGTAAAAGAAGGGCAACGTGTATCTAAAGGGCAAGTTTTAGCTAGAGTAGATGATGCAGGGTCTAGAGAACAATTGGCGCAATTAGAAGTAAATACACAATTGGCAAAGACTACCTATGAACGTCAAAAAAGATTATGGGACCAAAAGATCGGTTCAGAGATCCAATTCTTACAGGCAAAAACTAACTATGAATCCTTGCAAAACCAGGTGGCTCAAGTTAAAAAGCAATTGGCGAAGTTTAATATTACTGCACCTTTTACAGGAGTTATTGACGATGTATTAAAGGATGAAGGAACAGTAGTAGCGCCAGGACAAGGAGCAGAGATCTTTAGGATTGTGAATTTGCAAAACATGTACATCGAAACAGACGTGCCAGAAAGTTACATTAAAAATGTAACGAACGGAAAAGAAGTAAAGGTCGATTTCCCAATCTTAGGAACTACAGTAGATACAAAAATTCGTCAAACTGGGAATTTTATCAACCCAGTAAATAGAACTTTCAAAATAGAAGTAGCTGTTCCAAATAAAAAAGGAACCATTAAGCCAAACCTAACAGCGAAGTTAAAAATTAACGATTACACAAGTCTAAAAGCTATTTTGATTCCACAGAGTATTGTTTCTGAAAATGGAAAAGGACAACAATATGTATATGTGATTAAAGATGCCAAAAAGGTGAAGGATGTAATACAAGGAACAGCTGAACAAGTTATTATTACAACCGGAAAGACAGAAGGAGATGATATAGAAGTTTTAACTGGGATTACAGCAGGAGATGAAATTGTGGATGAAGGAGCACGAAGTGTAAAGGAAGGTCAGTTAGTGAAAATTAAAGAAGTGAAAACTAAGAAATAAGATCATGACGGACCAACAGAAAAAAGTAGATAAAGAGTTTAAATTGTCTTCGTGGGCAATTAACAACAAGACCACGATCTATGTCTTGATGGTGGTGATCTTCTTTCTTGGAATATCAGCTTTTTTAAGCATGCCAAGAGAAAATTTCCCAGAGATCAAAGAGACAAAAATATATATAAGCTCAATTTTCCCAGGAAATACGGCTGAAGATATTGAAAAGTTAATTACAGACCCCTTAGAAGATAAACTGAAAACGGTTAGCGGAGTCATTGAGGTTACTTCAACATCTCAGGAAGACTATTCCATGATTATGGTAGAGTTTGACGAAAAGATTTCAGTAGATGCTGCAAAGCAAAAAGTAAAGGATGAAGTAGATTCAGAAACTTCAAGTGAGGACTGGCCAACATTTAATGGTGCTAAAGTAGATCCTAATATTTTTGAATTGAGCATGTCTGAGGAATTTCCAATTTTGAACATTAATATTCAAGGAGATTACCCGGTAGATAAGTTAAAGGAGTATGGAGAATATTTACAAGATGAAATTGAAGATCTATCTGAAATTAAAAAAGTGGATATTCGGGGAGCTCAAGAAAGAGAAGTTGAGGTTGCGGTAGATATTTATAAGATGATGGCGGCTAAGGTGAGCTTTCAAGATATTACTTCTGCTATTCAAAATGGAAATACAACGATCTCTGCTGGAAATCTAATTGCAAGTGGGCAAAGAAGAACCATTCGTGTTTTAGGGGAAATTGAAAAACCAAGTGATCTAGAGAATTTTGTGGTGAAATCCGAAAAAGGAAATCCAATATATTTGAAAGATGTAGCGGTTATCGAGTTTAAGGATAAGGAAAAGATTACGTATGCGAGAGAGTTTGGTGAACCTGTGGTGATGTTGGACGTGAAGAAGCGTTCAGGAGAAAATATGGTGGCAGCTGCCGAAAAGATTCAAGAGATTGTTAAGAAAGCAAAAGAAGAGGTCTTTCCTCAAAATTTAACAGTTACTATAGCGAATGACCAATCTTCAAAAACGATTGGACAGGTAGATGATCTGGTAAACAACATCATTTTCGGTGTTATTTTGGTAGTAATCGTACTAATGTTCTTCTTAGGATTTAAAAATGCACTATTTGTTGGGTTTGCGATTCCCATGTCTATGTTCATGTCTTTGATGATCTTAAGTGCAATGGGGTATACTATGAATACAATGATCTTATTTGGATTGATTATGGGGCTGGGGATGTTAGTGGATAATGGTATTGTAGTTGTTGAGAATGTATATCGTTTGATGGATGAAGAGGGAATGACCCGTGTGCAAGCTGCGAAGAAAGGGATTGGAGAAATTGCATTTCCAATTATTATTTCTACGGCAACGACCGTGGCTGCGTTCGTTCCGTTAGGGTTATGGCCAGGAGTAATGGGACAATTTATGATCTACTTCCCAGTAACCTTATCCGTGGTATTAGGATCGTCTCTTTTTGTAGCTATCTTTTTTAACTCGGTATTGGTATCTCAATTTATGAGTACTGAAGATAAGAATATGCCGAAAAGACGAATCATTTTAACTTCGACAATTGTAGGTGTAATAGGAATCTTGATATTGATCTTAGGAGGTCAATTTAGGGCTATTGGTACTATCATGGTGTTTACAGCGATCATGCTATGGGTATATCGTTTTGCATTAAGACCGATGGCAAATGGATTCCAAAATAAAGCTTTACCTAGATTAGAACGTTTTTATGAAAGAATGATTACCGGAGCCCTTAAAGGGTGGAGACCTTATGTAATTAGTGCCGGGACATTTGTGTTATTGTTTGCTGCATTTGGAGGTTTCGGAGCGTCTGTTCAGAGTAAAAGAACGGGAGTTGAATTCTTCCCGGACAATGACCCTAATCAGATTATTGTGTATATAGAGTATCCTCAAGGGACCGATATTGCCAAAACAAATGAGATTACAAAGGATATTGAGCAAAGAGTTTATAAGGTAGTTAACTCACCAGAATATGTAGATAATGGCTACAACTTCTTAGTGGAAAGTGCTGTGTCACAAGTAGGTTCTGGTTCTGGTAACCCTCAAACTGATGGTGGATCTAGCGCAGAAATGCCACATCGAGGAAAGATTACGGCGACCATGCGCGAATTCAAGTATCGTAGAGGAGCTAAATCAAAAGAACTTCAGAAAAAAGTTCAAGAGTCACTAAAAGATGTGTATCCAGGAATTGCGATCTCAGTTGAAAAAGATGCAGTTGGCCCACCAGCCGGATATCCTATTAATATTGAATTAGAAGGGCAGAACTATAAGGAGCTTATAGAGACAGCTGAGAAAATGAGGGATTTTATCAATACTAAAAATATTGCTGGTATTGATGAATTGAAGATAGATGTAAACAAAGCAAAGCCCGCGATGCTGGTTCAGGTAGATCGTAAGAAAGCAGGAGAATTAGGAATTAGCAACGGTCAGGTAGGACAGCAACTCCGAAACGCTGTATTCGGTGCTAAGGCTGGTATTTACAAGGAAGATGGAGAAGACTATGATATTTATGTTCGTTTTAATGAGCAAAATAGATATAGTAAAAGTGCCATCTTTAATCAGAAGATCACATTTAGAGATCAAGCTTCAGGGCAGGTTAAGGAAATTCCGGTATCCGCAGTGGCAAAACAATCAAATACATCGGGATATAGTGCTATTAAACATAGAGATGTAAAGCGTGTAGTAACAGTATATTCGGCTCTCTCACCTGGATACACAGATGCAGCGGCTATTGTTGATCAGATCAAAAATGAAATGAACAGTTTTAAAGATAAGCCTACTACCGTAGATATTGATTATACAGGTCAGATCGAAGAGCAAAACAAACAGATGTTATTCTTGATGGGAGCATTCTTTACAGGATTGGCGTTGATCTTCTTTATTTTAATCTTCCAGTTTAACTCTATTTCAAAACCAGCGATAATAATGCTCGCAATCTTTTTAAGTTTGATTGGAGTGTTTGGAGGAATCGTAATTACAGGGTCTTCTTTTGTTATTATGATGACGATGATGGGAATAATATCTCTGGCTGGAATTGTAGTGAATAATGGAGTGGTACTCTTAGATTATACGCAGTTGTTAATTGATAGAAAGAAGGTTGAAAACAATATTGATGAGAATGAGTATGTTGGAATCCCAGTACTTAAAGAGGCAATTATAAAAGGAGGACGAGCGCGTTTAAGGCCCGTATTGCTAACTGCGATTACTACTATTTTAGGATTAATTCCATTAGCAACAGGATTAAACATCAACTTCTATACATTGTTTAGTGAATTTAATCCCCATATTTATGTAGGAGGAGATAACGTGATCTTCTGGGGTCCATTGGCATGGACTGTAATCTATGGATTAATTATCGCAACATTCTTAACATTGATTGTTGTACCGATCTTGTTCTTTTTAATCACGAAGTTTAAAATGTGGTTGCGAGTACGATTCGCATAATTTTTAATAATAGTTAACAAAAAAGGCTTGTGCATGTATGTATGAGCCTTTTTATATTTTAGCAGGATGCAACGAAAAGTGTTTACCATAGAGGAAGTCAAAAGAAAGATGGAGCATTACTGTGTCTATCAAGATAGATGTCATCAGGAAGTTGAGGAAAAATTAAGAGAATTTTCCTTGATCGTTATAGCCAAGGAGGAAATCCTTTTACACTTAATGGAGCATGATTTCTTAAATGAAACACGTTTTGCTCAAAGTTATGCCAGAGGGAAGTTTAGAATTAAGAAATATGGGAAACAACGTATCATTAGAGAATTAAAGCGTAGAAACATAACCGCATACAATATCAAAAAGGCGCTACTTGAAATAGAGGAAGATGTATATAGAGCGACGGCTTTTGAACTAGCAATAAAGAAAAACGCTAGTCTTACCGAATCGAACACCTTTAAGAAAAGGAAAAAGCTTTTTGACCATATGGTGCGCAAAGGATATGAGTATGACCTCATAAATGAAGCCATAGATGCAGTATTAAACAAATAAAGCCGACCTAAAAGATCGGCTTTTAACTACTATCATAGCATCCCCTCAAAAAATATTATTTCCTAAAGAATTTCATTGTTTTTATTTGACCTGTTTCGAGTATAACTTTTACCAGCGTAACTGTGTTTTTTCGAATGTTCCTGCTTGGAACCGTAACAGATGTATGTGTAGATTTTCGTTGAGTGAATACTTCTTGCCCTAATAAATTATACATAAATAGGTCTTTGATAACAGCATTATCTAAAGTTTTTACTTCGAGTTCATTTCCATGATCTGCTATTATAAGATCACTACCGCTGTCTAGATCTTCAATTCCTAATACATCTGCAGAGGTAACAATTCTTAGAATAAATCGATCATCGATTTTTCCAGTTTCGTCTAATGTAACTTCATAATCAGATACTTTTAGGTCATGTTCAATATCCAATACAAGATCCTTAAGATAGATTTCAGAATCTTCTAAAAGGCCTTCGTATTTTTCTATACTGATTTTAAAATCTCCAGTTACATTCAGCTGAACACCTAACGGAATTTCTTCAACTTCTTTCAAGTTGGATTTTCCTTGTGTTCCATACGGAATATTATCTGCGATTGAATAGAAGGCAGCATTTGCTCCTCCATCAAGACGCCTACCATCGTACAAACGATCCTCGCCATCAGTAGCTTTGTCTAAGAAACCAATCAGAATCTGGCTAAATGCATTCGATCCAGAAAAGTTCAACCAAATCTTATCTTCTTCATCTGCATTTCTATAGAAATTATCATTGCTGGCATTATCTCTTATGGCATTTGTGAACGTAATATCACTAGCTGATAAAGCTTGTGCAAAAAAGCCTTGACCTGTAGCAATAGTCCCAGTAGGAGCGATGCAACCTCCACATCCGGCAGTTCCTCCAGTACCATTCCAGGTTACATAATCATTTTGAGTGAAATCCTCAGAAGTACTTGCATCTGTATTATTTGACCAAAAGTATAAGGTACCTCCAATATTAGAATTCGCAGCAATAAAAGCGTCTGCATTTATAGCAGATGGATATGGATTTCCAAGTAGATTCCAATCGTTATCTGTATCTGCATCATTCATAAATCCTAAGGTTACATTGATATCTCCATTATTAAAAGTTGATCCAGTAAATACCGCTGTATATGTTCCTGGGTAACTTGCATCTTCAGGCCCTTGTGTTAAGTAGCCTTTTCCAGGGGTCATTGAAGATGATGCGCTTAGGTTTTGATAGGATTGTGTTGCTCCATCAAATCCATAATACCATTGTGCATTAGATACAACTTCGGTTAAAGTAGAGTTTGTCAAAGGTGTTGACCAATATGTGAATACATTTTCAGAAGGGACTGAGGATGAATTTCTTCTAACAATATAGTTTCCAGAACCTGTAATCGTAGCACTAGAAGATACCTGAATCAATCCACCGTTTTCTTCTATTATAATAGTACCGTTATTTACGATGTTATTTTCAACTTTTAAATACTTATCAATTCCGATAGTTAAGGTTGCTCCTGCCTTGACCTCACATTCACAAGTATTAATACTCGAATTGGCTGTCATATCATAATATCCATCAATAATAACCTTATCCGTAGAAGAAGGGACTCCGTTACTCCAACTACCACTCTCCCAAGTAGAAGAAGATTCGGAGTCGCCTATCAATACTGCGTCATCAAGTACCCAAAGTTCACTATTACTATTATTCTTGATTTCTAGTTTAATTCTTAATTCTGATGAAGAAGGCAGACCAGTTATTTTTAATGTACTGTAGCCATCCGTTGTTCTTGCTCCACCTCCAGCTGGCGCAAAAGTTGTTGTGGTGTTATCCCCATCATATGCTACGGAAGCTTCCCCTGTTCCACTTGTGAAAGACCATCGTGCATTATTAGCCGAAGCTCCAGTTACTGTAAGCTCATCCGAGTAGTTTGACCCTCCGTCTGTACTTACAAATACAGTCACATAATCACTGGTTTCTACTCCATTAAAGGCTGTTCCGGAAAACGATGCTAAACGAACCGAAAATTCGACGTTAGTACTCCCGGAAACATCCACAGTAGAGAAAACAATCTCTCCTGTACCGTTATTTACTTGAATTCCTTGAGATCCAGAAACATATTTGGGATCTGATGGCGTATTCCCATTACCCGTTGCAGTTGACGTACTTGAAGACGTGTACGTATATTCTGGACTGGCAGCACTCGTCTCAAAATCTTGCTGAAATAATGTACCCCCGACAACGTTGGTACATGAACCAGCAGAGCTTGTACCTGTTCCATCAATTGCAAATGTAAAGGAAGCTTCATCACTATCATTGCTAAGCACTTCTACAGTACCTGTGATGTTGGCATTTGTTGTTGGGTCAAAAGTGATTTGAAATGTGACGGAATCTGTTGGGTCAAGAACCAATGTGCTTGGATTCGTAGTAACCGTAAAATCTGAAGACCCTGTAATACTTGGATTCCCAGTTAATGTTAAAGTAGCCGTACCAGTATTCGTGATTGTATATTCTTTTACAATGGTACCAGCTGTTATATTTACTGTACCATAATTTGTATTATTTAATGTGGAGGTAGTAGATGTGCCATCGATAATTGAAATACTATTACTTACTATATCAATTTCAGGTGACCCTATGGCCGAATCACAATTATTAGTATAAGACCCTAAATCACTGACGTCATCTACTGTAGCACAGGTCCACTCTGCATCTGGATCAAAAGCATCACTTCCATCCGAATCTCCTTTATTTACAGTTGCATTTCTTCTAAGCGCTCCATCAGCGGTTCCAGTAGTACAAGTTGTTCCGCTCCATTCCGATCCCGGATCTGTACCTATTTGACCTATTACATCTATGGCCACCGCAGATTTTCGCAAAGCAATGGCATCATCTCCGTTAAAAGTCATAGTTCCATCCGCCGTAGAAAAGTCGGCATTTACACTAAGTGCCTCCCCGCTGTTTTCAATAACAAATGTTCCCTTCGGAGCAATACTTCCTGACAACGTTAATGTATTTGTGATGGTTGAACTACCATTTGAATATCGCACAATATCATATGAAGAAAGATCTATTGTATTTTCTGATGGATTGTAGATTTCTAGGAATTTATTATTTCCTGTTCCTTCTATATATTCTGAAAAGAAGAGCTCTGAACAACTACTAATAACTCCCGAGTTACAATCACTCGTATAAGACCCAAGATCACTTACATCATCGGTCGCAGAACAGGTCCATTCTGTATCAGGGTCGAAGGCATCACTGCCATCAGAATCTCCAGCACTTACAGAAGAATTTCTCCTTAAAACCGCATTGGCCGTTCCTAAGGTACAGGTAGTACCTGACCATTCTGAGCCTGGATCTGTACCTATTTGACCTATAACATCTATGGCAACAGAAGACTTCCTTAGCGCAATAGCGTCATCCCCATTAAAAGACATTACGCCATTTGAAGTAGAAAGATCGGCAGTTACACCTAATGCTTCTGAACTATTTTCGATTACAAATGTCCCGTTTGCAGCGATAGTTCCACTCAAAGTTAGCGTATTAGAAATTGTAGCACTTCCGTTTGCATAAGATACTATGTCGTAAGATGAAAGATCAATAGAAGAGTCTGAGGGGTTGTAGATTTCTAAATATTTATTGTTACTGGAACCTTCTATATACTCTGATATGAATAGCTCACTACAACTGGAACTACCGCTAGAACCACAATCTTCTGTATGAGAACCTAAATTACTTACATCGTCATTTGCTGCACAAGTCCACTCATCATCTGGATCAAAAGCGTTACTTCCATCTGCATCTCCTGTAGTGATAGATGCATTTCTTCTTAAAACACCATTAGCCGTACCTACGGTACAGACGGTTCCTGTCCATTGCGAACCTGGATCTAAGCCAATTTGACCAATGACGTCAATATTTACAGATGATTTTCTCAATGCAACTACATCGTCACCATTGAAATCCATCATAGCGCTATTTGTAGAGAGGTCTGCTGTAACACCTAAACCTTCAGCACTATCTTCAATTACAAATGTTCCTTTTGAGGCAATTGTTCCTGATAAGGCAAGTGTATTTGAAACTGTTGCACTTCCGTTTGTATATTTTACAAGATCATATGACGATAAATCTATAGAAGAATCAGTAGGATTGTACAGCTCAATATATTTGTTATTCGACGAACCTTCGATATATTCCGAGATAAATAGATCGTCACCACAAGGAGTACTACTTCCACCTCCTCCAGCACAGTCTACAGAATGAGAACCTAAATTACTAACGTCATCGTTTGTAGAACAAGTCCATTCAGTATCTGGATCAAAAACATCACTTCCATTAGAATCTCCTATGCTTATCGAAGCATTTCTTCTTAAAACACCGTCAGCAGTTCCTACCGTACATGTAGCTCCTACCCACTGTGTTCCTGGGTCTGTTCCAATTTGCCCGATCACATCTAAGTTGACGGACGATTTCCTTAAAGCAATAACATCATCACCATTAAAATCCATAACCGCATTATTAGTAGAAAGATCAGCTGTTACACCTAATGCTTCTGAATCATTTTCAATAACAAAAGTAGATTGAGCAGCTATAGTTCCTGATAAGGTTAACGTATTTGAGACCGACGAACTACCATTGGTATACTTTACCAGGTCATAGGAAGAAAGATCGACAGATGCTTCTGTAGGGTTATAGATTTCGATGTATTTATTGTTACTAGAACCTTCAATATATTCTGATATAAATAATTCATTTCCACAGCTAGATCCTGATCCCGCCGTTCCAATTCCCGAAATGTCAAAGGTATATACGGCTTCGTCTGAATCATCACTATTGATAGTTACGGTTGCTGTGATGGTCGCTTCAGTACTTGGGTCAAATGTAATTTGAAATGTTGTTGTTCCTGAAGAACTTATGCTTAAACTAGGATTAGAACTTACGGTAAAGTCTGAAGAACCAGATCCCGATACTGAAGGATTTCCAGATAATGTTAGGGCACTGGTACCCGTATTTGCAATAGTAAAGGTTCTAGAAATAGTACCTGAAGCAGCCGCAACAGAACCAAAATCAGTAAAATCCGATAGCTGCGTAGTTGTAGATCCATCTGCAATGGAACTCCCGTTTCCTTGAACATCAATTTCTGGGTTTGGAGCACAATTATTGCTATAGATACCTAGATTACTTACGTCATCAGCAGTAGCACACGTCCATTCAGAATCAGGGTCAAAAGTATCACTTCCTTCACTATCTCCTTTATTTACATTTTCGTTCCTTCGAAGCACTCCATCAGCAGTACCAACTGTACAAACAGATCCAACCCATTGAGTTCCTGGATCTGTACCGATTTGACCTATAATGTCAATATTTGTAGATGATTTTCTAAGTGCGATAACATCATCTCCATTGAAGGACATAACAGCACTATTTGTTGATAAATCTGCAGTGACTCCAAGTGCCTCTGAGCTATTTTCTATTACAAAGGTTCCATAAGAGTTAATCGTTCCAGATAGTGCTAATGTATTAGAAACTGAACTTGATCCATTCGTATAAATAACCAAATCGTAGCTACTTAAATTAATAGAGGCATCGGTAGGATTGTATATTTCAATGTATTTATTGTTAGAAGAGCCTTCTAAGTATTCGGAAATGAAAAGATCATCGCAGGTTGCCAGCGATGCTGAGAAAAAATCTTCTGCTTGAGTACCTCCCCAAATACTTGTGGCGAATGCAGGATTGTCAATAAAGGGATTCCTATTTCCTTGAGCATAAGTGTTAGATGTATTTTCGTGATATGTATTTCGATCTTTTTCGAAATCTGATACAGGATCTTCTACATTCCATTCTAACAAAAGATCTATCATATTTGAGTCAATAGAATTTGTAGTACCAATGGCCACATTAGAAGGTAAACATCGATTTCCATATCGTACATACATATACAGTATCATTCTAGCAACATCTCCTTTCCACTCATCTCCTGGATACCAACCACTACCTGTTATAGCAGCATCTCCAGATCCATCGATAAACTTTAAACTTCCTCTATTACTATTCATGGTAACATCCGAAGGTCTTAAATGATGTGCATCTGCTCCAGGACCTGACGTTCCTAAATTTGGAGTTCCCAGTGATTTTGGAAAAGTATGTTCTCTATTCCAGTGTGTCCCTGCTGTACCGCCATTTAAGGTCTTGCCTCTGGATCGGTCAGTTATATAATTTGCATCTGCATCATTATACCCATATATTAAAAGAACGTTTGAAGCATTACTAGGATCCTCATCAGTAACCATTAAGGCTTCCCAAACGCCAGGAGTATAGGATAAAAAATTCGTGTGTGTGGTCGTAATTTTTGTTGCCAGTGCATTTTTTAGTGCAGTGCCTGTCAAAGTTAAATCAACATCGTTGTAGTATGTTGGAATTTGAGCATAGGTAAGATTTACTACCAATAGTAGCAATCCCGTAATAAAAAGTCTCATTTTCTCGGGGGAGTTAGGGGTTAAAAAATGATTACACACAAATGTAAACTTTTTTAACAAATAACAAAATCCCTAAAAATGGTGAAATTTTACCCTCACTGAAAATAGTTAGATTCAGTGAGGGTAGATAAGATGTAAAATGGTTTTATTCTAAAATGATCTTTTTGATCGCTTGTTTGTTGTCCGTAACTATCTTAAGTAAATAAAGTCCTTTACTATAGCCTTGCAAGTGTATTGCATGGCTGTTACTCAACGTGCTTTTCTCTTTTAAGATTAGCTTGCCAAGGTAATTATATACAGAGATTTCTGCCTTTTCATTACTATTCCAGCTAATGTTGAAAGTGTCATTAGAAGGGTTTGGGTATATTGCTAATGACTGCAACAGTTCTTCATTTGAAACTGAAAGCACTCCGTTAATCACTAGATCATCTATCACGACTCCTTCTTCATTTTGAGCTTGATCTGTGAAGAATTTGAATCTAAATACGATACTTGGTTCAGCGGTAAATGCAGATAGATCATAACTGTAATCATTATAGTCAGCGTTTGTGTTTCCAGCTGGATTCGCATTTTCCCCTTCTCCTGTCCATTGCTTACCAGGTAAGCCATTGGCGGTTGAAGCACTATTGTACCAGTTAGAGTCCGAAGCATCTCCTAAAATATTCCAGTTTTGACCTCCGTTTGTTGAGTATTCAACTAACAAATAATCCCAGTTATTTTCAATATCAAACCCCATTTTAAAAGCTAGAACAGGATTGCTAACAGTAGTCAAGTCGTAACAGTTTGTATATAAATAACTCACAGTGTTGTCAGGATAATTATCTGTTGCTCCTGTAATGTATGCTTTGTTTCCTGTTGGCGCACCATTAAGTAAATTCTTTCTTGGTCTTGCAATTTCCCACAAAGCATCGCTTGTGCTTCCTGTTGTTTCATTAACCAAGACATCTGTTACATCATCTTCAAATCCATTTGGAGTAATAGGTGAACTGTTAAAATTATTAGATAAGAAGTTTGTGGATGCGGTATTGTTTGAAGCGTATGTATCTCCAGTGGTAACTACTTCTACAGTTATGCTATGACCTCCAGTTGATACAATAAAGCTAGGAATGCTAATTGCTTCCGTTTGCCCAGCAGCAATAGACCCAGACCAGTTGTATACGTTTGTAGGATCATTATCTACGGTGTAATTAACTGCAATATCAGTAATGGCATTCGTTCCTTTGTTTTTTACCGTGATGTTCGGTGAAATAGAAGTGCTACAGTTTATCTGATCCGTTGGAGCATTAATAGATAAAAGCCTTATCTCTACTGCTGGAGTGGTTTCAGGAATTGCAGTTTCCCAAACTCCCC
The DNA here is from genome assembly GCF_032248395.1 of Asprobacillus argus. NCBI lineage: Bacteria > Pseudomonadati > Bacteroidota > Flavobacteriia > Flavobacteriales > Flavobacteriaceae > Asprobacillus > Asprobacillus argus. Next base: position 487,647 of record NZ_JAVTTO010000003.1, on the reverse strand, counting down.
TACCATAGGTTGCGGCGATCAATTTTGCATCTTCTTCGTTTACTTCTAAATCACGAATGGCAACATTCGGTAAATCATTATCAAAAGCTTCCCATTCGGTCAAATCATCGCTAATTGTATATACCCCAAGTGATGTTCCAAGATATACGGTGTTGTTACCGCTTCTTTCATGATGTCTTAATACTAGTTTAGACTCTGATGGTAAATTATCCGTAATATTTGTAAATGTTGGTGTAGTACCTAAAAGGTTTGTTGTTTTATACACAGCATTATTGGTCACAATCCAAGCTGTATTACCATCCGTATTACTTACTTCAATAGAGTTTATGGTTCCGTTAGAAAATGTTAGCTGAGAAAAAGTAGCACCAGCATCTGTACTTTTGTACAGATCACCACTCATGCTTACATAAATATTGTTGTCGTCTTTAGGATCGATCTCTATATGCTGTAGATCTCCGAAGAAGGTTTCGTTAGAAAGACGTGTCCAAGCACCATTCTCTAATTTATATAAGTTAGCATATCCTGCGTGAATTACACCTTGGCTATTGGAAACCATCGGGGTTACCCATCTTCCACCACTATCATTTGCACCAGTTTCTGAAGAAGGAGCTCCTACACCACCAGTACGAGTTAAACCTCCATCTTTGGTTTCATATAATGACCCTCCATATTGAATAAACCCAAAATAATTTTTTGGATCTAATGGGTTTACAGAACAGTCCATACCATCTGCGCCGAAATAGTTACTCCAGCTATTCTGATAGTAAGCGTACCCTCCATTATCTTGAAGGCCCCCCACAATATTTCCTGAATTTTGAGCCGCCACAGATATTCTATAAAACTGACCAATGGCAATATTCTTAGTTAGATCTGTAAAGTTAGATCCATTATTCGTAGAGACATACACACCACCATCTGTTCCTGCAAAAAACTTACCATCTATATAACGCATAAAATGAATGTCTGCATGCGTATATGAAGCAGCATTTGGTGCATTCCAATCATTTATTTTAGTAAAGTTGTCTCCACCATTCGTTGATCTCCAAATATTTAATACTCCAACGAAAAGGATGTCTGGATCTGTATCAGAAACTGTAAAAGCTAAATCATACCACGCTTGTGAACTTTGAAAAATGTCATCATTCTCAAAAGTTTTCGTGAAGCTAGCACCACTGTTGGTAGATTTATAAACTCCATTAAAAGCATTGGAAGTTGATGAACTTAAAAAGTACACGATATTTGGATTAGCAGGAGTTACATCAATAACTATTCTTCGAGAATTTGAGAAACCAGCAATGGTAATCGAAACGAAATTTTCTCCTGAATCTGTAGATCTATAGAAGGTGTTTCCTGAAGCTGCATACCACGTAGTTGGATCATTCGGTTTCATTTTAAGATCTTCCATGTTAGCCACTAACTTTCTTGTCCAAGTAGTACCTCCGTTTATAGTCTTATGTACTCCAGAACTAGTTGCTACTAAAACAGTTTCGTGATTGTCAGGATGAATGTAAATCTCATTCATAGAGTTTGGGTTACCAGATAAGGCTCCAGTATTATTCCAGGTAGCTCCACCGTCGGTAGATTTCCATACTCCAATGGCGCTACTATCTCCTGCATCATCATCACCTGTTGCGATATAAATTGTGTTAGAATCTGTAGGATGAACCGCGATCCCAGATACACCAATTTGAGGAAGGTAATCTGTAAGTGGAGTCCAATTCACTCCGGCATCCGTAGATTTCCATATTCCACCTGCTGGCGCACCTACATAATAGGTGTTTGAGTTAGAAGGGTCAACCGCAACGGTATTTACCCTTCCTTGACCTGCGGACCAGGAAGCTGTGTTTGTATGTGTAAATGGTCCTACCGAAGACCAAGCGCTTACATCATTTGCTGCTCTTTGAGTAGCATTCATTGCATTTTTCTGTTCCCAAGCTGTGAATAAATCTTTTGAAGTAGCAATAGTGCCATCAGGGTTTAAAAAATGACTGGATCGATACTTCCATCTTTCATAAGGCTTAAGCCCGCTACCTTTCTTGTTTCTATCAATAGTATTAAAATATGCTTCGGCTGCAGCGGTTATTTCTTGAAGTGTTTTCTTAGCATTTTTTGAATCTGTGTTTACTCCCATCCATGGTGCATTTTTCTGAAGGGATTGACCATAAGTACTTATAGAACATATAAGTAATAGGGAAAGTAATGATAGTCTCATAGTAGTCAGTAGTTTTTTCAGGTTTTGTGTAATGAATTAGTGTTGTAGTCTTATAATTATGTTAATTAAACAGTGTATGGCATAAATACCCTATATCCACCTAATTTTTAGTATCAGTCGATTTTTTCTTTTGAACTTTCTTAGAAGCTGCTCTTTTGAGTTTGACTTTATCTTTAAAAGGAAGTTTTTTAGGGTTTGTTTTTTCTTTTTTGTTTAAACTTTCCATTAAAGTTGGACTCGATTTTTTGGGTATGACCTTCTTTTTGGTCTCTGGTAAAGAAGTGCTTTCTTTTTTTTCTGGGACAGAGAAATCAAAATCTTTAAAATCGAGATCTTTCGATAGGTTTTGTTGCAGAAAAACTGTATTTATCTTAGAATTTAATGATGAAAAAGCATCAAAAACTTTAGTAACCTGTCTGTTAACCTCTTCAGCTTTGATTGCCGAAATTTTTGTCATATCTGATAAACGAAGTGATTCATTTTCTAGGAGATTTATCCTAGCCTTTAAGGATGATGTATTTAACGCTTCTGGCTTTGCACTGTCCTTTAATGCTTTGATTAAAGAAGTTAGTTCAAGGGCATTACCCAAAGCTTCATTAGGCGTTATCTTTTTAAACTTATCCAAAAACTCTCTTACCGTTGTATAGTATTCCCAATTAGAAATCTCCTTTTCATTTGACGTTTTAATATATACTAAAACATTATGTTCTTTAGCCATACTAAATTGTGAAGTAGCTACGGGTTTTTTTTCAACCTCTTGGGTAGCAGGATCTCCGCATGAAATTAAAAAAGAAACAAAAAGAAAAAAAATAATAAGCCTCATAGACTGCGATTCAAAATTTGCCTAAAATTAAACAAAATCAGGTAATTAAGATTTGAAATCTAATTAAAATAAAAAGAGCGGTATTTTAAACATATGTTAAAAACTTCGTTTTTTTTTCTTTTACTTTTAAAGGATATGTAATTTAAGTACCTTTGAGATTAAGAAAATACAATTTACTTATGAGTGAAACCATCTTGATTATAGGTGCATGTGGTCAAATAGGGACAGAGTTAACAACAAAATTGAGAAAGCTATATGGTAGAGATCGTGTAGTAGCGACCGATATTAGAGAAGGGGATACGATGTTAATGAGTTCTGGACCATTTGAGATTTTAAATGCGACTAAAAAAGATGATATCATTACGGTAGTTAAGAAGTACAAAGCGACTCAAATATATCTTTTGGCGGCAATGCTTTCTGCCACCGGAGAAAAATACCCAGATAAGGCGTGGAAATTGAATATGACCTCTTTATTGGCAGTGTTAGATATTGCTAAAGAAGGGCTCATTAACAAGGTATATTGGCCGAGTTCTATTGCTGCCTTTGGACCTACAACTCCAAAACTTGACACTCCACAGCGCACCGTCATGGAGCCTTCGACGGTATATGGGATTAGCAAACTTTCTGGTGAATTTTGGTGTAATTATTACCACGAGCAGTATGGCGTGGATGTGCGAAGTCTCCGTTATCCAGGAATTATAAGTTGGAAGACGCAGCCAGGAGGGGGTACTACAGATTATGCGGTAGATATTTTCTTTAAGGCGATAGAAGATGAAAGATATACTTGTTTCTTGAAGGAAGATACTAGATTACCGATGATGTATATGGATGATGCTGTAGATGCTACTATTCAGATTATGCAAGCTGAGTCAGATCAAATTAAAATAAGAACATCTTATAATTTATCAGCAATAGATTTCACTCCTCAGGAAATTGCAGCTGAAATTCAAAAGTCAATACCAAATTTCACCATTGATTACGAGCCAGATTTTAGACAAAAAATCGCTGATAGTTGGCCGCAAACAATAGATGATTCTCATGCTAGAAATGATTGGAATTGGTCGCATAAATTCGATCTAACTTCGATGACAAAAGATATTATTTCGAATTTGAAGTCACAGAAAGATCAGCAGCTGGAAAGTGTGTAAGTTTTAGGTTTTTTATCGTCTAAACTTTTGAAAATGAAAGAAAAAAGATGAAAGAAATTATTGAAAATAGCTTACATAAAGCTATCACATACAATGAGTATAGAACTCTTGTAAAAGAACTATTAGCAGAAGGAAAATCTACCGGACCGAATCAATCAGATAGCTTATTAAACTACAGTATGCTAAACGACAAAAGAATGAATCGTTTGGATAAAACAAGTAAGCTGAGTGAGGAGACAATTTCCAATATAAACAAGGTACAAGCTGCACAAACATGGTTGGTTTTAACAGAAAGCTGGTGTGGAGATGCAGCACAGACCCTACCCGTGATCAATAAAATTGCTGAATTAAATCCAAATATCGATTTAAAGATTGTATTACGTGACGAGAATGAGGCGTTAATGGACGAGTTTTTAACCAATGGAGGACGATCTATTCCTAAGTTGATAGCAATAGATAGCAATAACGAAGTTGTAAATTCATGGGGGCCTAGACCGAGTGTTGCTACTAAAATGGTTAACGATTATAAATCGGAACATGGCCAGTTAGATGCAGATTTTAAAAAGGATCTACAGATTTGGTATAACAAAGATAAAGGAGTGAATACTCAAGAAGATATTTTGTCATTGTTCAATTGACGAATGTTAACTAAATGCGATTAAACCCTTTGGCTTTTGGAGCTAAAGGGTTTTTCTTTTCTATATATTTGCAGCATGTTTGTAGAATTCACTTTGTTACCTGAAACAGCTAGATTATGGGTGTATCCTTCTAGTAGGAAATTTTATGCGGATGAGACTCCGGAAATAGAGGAAAAGATTAAAAAGTTCTTGGGAACATGGAAAGAGGAATCACCTTCATTTAAAGCGTCCTATCAAATACAATACAATCGATTTATTATTTTGGCCGCGGACGACATGGAAGCCAAAATGACTACTCAAGATATTGATACTTCTGTTCAGTTCATTTTGCAATTGCAAGAAGAGCACAATGTTATTTTGTTGGATAAAATGAATGTTTGTTTTAAGCAAGGGGAATATGTTCAATATAAAGAATTAAAAGACTTTAAAAAATTACTCAAAAACAAGGCGTTAACCGGAAAGAGTATTGTGTTTGATAACTTAGTGCAAACGAAAGAAGAGTACGAACATTATTGGGAAGCTCCAATTGAAGAAAGTTGGTATAATCGATTTTTATAAGGTTTAAATCCTTAACTTTAAGCTACTTAATCTTAACCCTAAATAAGATGGAAAAGAAAGCGATACTAAATTCATACCTGAGAATTCGTAAACTTATTGGTACATTAGGAATCGCACTTCCTGTTTTGGTGTACTTGTTTCATAAGGACCTTTTAGCATCGATAAGCCATTATTATTATACAGAATCAGCCGTTTTTTTTATTGCTATTCTTTCGGCGTTTGGATTTTTCCTGATCTCTTATCGAGGGTATGATAAGGACCCTAGTAGAGAGATGTTAAGTGATAACATCATCACAAATATTAGCGGGTTTGCAGTGTTGATCGTTGTGTTGATTCCAACGTCTTGCTCGGAAAGTGGCAGCGAGTTTATTACAAAAACAATATGCGACACGAGAAATTATCCCATGTTTGGGCACGACAAATCGCTATGGAATATAATACATTTGGTAAGTGCTGCGATCTTTCTATTTACTATGGGATGGATGTCGATCTATAGGTTTACTCGCACTACAAATAAAGAAGAGATGAAGTTTGAAAATGCTATTTATAAATGTTGCGGGTATGCTGTATGGATCTGTATTGCTATTTTATTGATACAATTTGTAGGGGAAAAATTTGGTGCAGATCTTCACGCAACGAAATACGATGTGTTCATTTTGGAAACGATATCCGTGGGCGCTTTTGGATTTTCATGGCTGATAAAAGGAAAGGCACTAGAAGATATTGTGGCGTTTAACAAAATGATGTTTGGTGCTAGAAAAAAGTAAATCCGATTCCAAGAGAAACACTATCTAGATTTCCGTTGTCAAATCCAGCTATTTTTTTTCGATGATACATAAACTGCAACACAGGTTTCCATTTACTCCCTGTATTCATTTGCCACCCCAATCCAAAATTATAATAATTCCCATCAGGATATTTAGGAGTTGGCCTCCACATTTTCCCCTGACCATATTCGGCAAAAAATGCATCATTGTCGTTTTCCCAAAGATTATATTTTACACTTATATACGTTGGAATCGCAGTGATCACATATTTATAATGATAATCATAACCTACATTAAAACTGACACCTATCCTTCTGTTAAATTGATAACCAAACCCTGTGCGTATCATAATAGCAGTAGGCACAAGTAGCGGTTGATCGTCATCTTCTATGGTGTAATCTTCATTAATGGCTAAGCTTAGATTAAAAGATCCTGTAAAAAAGGTAAACCCTTTTTTCTTTTCTTGTGAATTAATAGATTGAACAATAAAGAGAAGGGAGATCGCGAGTAATATATGTTTCATCAAAATGGTTTTCGGTACAAAACCAAAAACTATTCCATTTCTAAATTTTCAATAAAACTTTCTATGGATTGGGCATTAGAGACTTGGAAATCTCCAATTTTTGTTCTCCTTAATGCTGATAAATGGGCTCCAGAATTTAGAGCTACTCCAAAATCATTTGCTAAAGACCTAATATAAGTGCCTTTACTACACACGACTCTAAATGACACTTTAGGCATGTCAATTTCTGTGATTTCAAAAACGGGGATAGAAACTTCTCTCGATTTTATCTCAGTAGATTCCCCTTTCCTGGCGAGTTCATATAAACGCTTTCCATCCTTCTTTATAGCTGAGAAAATAGGCGGCTTTTGCTGAATGGTTCCAATAAATTGAGACGTTGCTTCATGGATCATTGTATTTGTGATATGATCTATAGGATAGTTCTGGTCTATATCAGTTTCTAAGTCAAAACTAGGAGTAGTAGCTCCTAAAGTAATACAACCTGTATATTCTTTGATCTGTCCCTGATACTCATGAATACTTTTAGTCTGTTTACCAGTACAAATAATTAATAAACCCGTTGCCAAGGGGTCTAATGTGCCCGCGTGCCCCACCTTAATTTTCTTAATGTCAAAGCGCTTTCGAATATGCCAACGTAGCTTATTAACTACTTGAAAAGAGGTCCAATGCAGAGGTTTATCAATTAATAAGACCTGACCGTTTTTATAATCTTCACCAGTCATAAATTAGATAGTCAATTTATAGACAAAGAAATGAATAATTAATAAGGAGATTCCAAAAATGATACGGTAGTATCCGAAAATTTTGAATCCTTTTTTGCTTAAATAATCAATAAATGATTTGATAGCAATTAACGCCACTACAAAGGCAATGACATTACCAATGATCAGGTAATTTACTTGTTCACTCGTAATTTCAAAACCTGCCTTAAAGTAATCATATCCTTTTTTTAAAGTAGCTCCTAACATGGTAGGAACTGCTAAAAAGAAGGAGAATTCAGCCGCTGTTTTTCTGTTGATTTTTTGAGTCATACCACCTACGATACTAGCTCCACTTCTGGATGTCCCAGGAATCATTGCTAAACACTGAAAAAAACCAATCTTTAACGCTGTCATGTAATTGATTTCTGTATGCGCGGTTGGATTCGCTTTATCAAACTCTTCATTAGCCTTAAACCAGTCATCAACCTTTAATAAGATAAAACCACCTATAATTAAAGATATAGCAACAGTCACTGGACTTTCTAAAAGGCTATCTATAACATCATTTAGCAACAGTCCAAGAACAACAGCAGGAATAAATGCAACCAATAATTTTAGGTAAAAATCAAAGCTTTGAAAGAAACGCTTCCAATAGAGTACTACCACAGATAAGATGGCTCCCAGTTGAATAACAATAGTGAAAAGTTTCGTAAAGTCATCACTTGCGATCCTCATAAAAGAAGAAGCAATGATCATATGTCCAGTAGAGGAAACAGGTAAATACTCTGTAATTCCTTCTATAACAGCTAAAATAATAGCTCCAATGATATCCATTTATTTTTTTGGATTTAGCATGATTGCATAAATTTCAATACCCAACCCAACAATTACTAAAGTGGGAGCTAAACGAATTCGTCTCCAACTGTAAATAGCTTCATTGAACACTTCTGGATCGTCACTTCCGCCACCGGCCATTAGGATAAAACCAATAGCAATTACAGCAATTCCGATGAACATGAAGAGGTAATTCTTTTTTCCAAAAAGGAACCTAGGTTTATTATTTTCTGTACTCATATTTTAGTAATATAATTCGTCTGTTTGTAGATTTAAAAAACGTTGCGTTGCAAAAAAAGTACTTAACCAAGTAATTAAGAATGCTGCAATAAGAACGCCTCCGCCCAAATAACTTAGGCTGATATAATCTTTTAGTAATGCGAGATCTGGAATTTGGTTGTTCAAATAATAAATCACGACTGAGAGTCCTATTAACGCAATAATAGCACCGAGGATTCCAAGTCGTAAACTTTGCCAAATAAACGGTTTACGTATAAATCGCTTTGTGGCGCCAACCATTTGCATGGTCTTAATATTAAAGCGCTTAGAATAGATGGAAAGCCTGATGGAACTATTGATTAAGATAATCGCAATTAACCCAAAAAAGCTACTTAAAGCCAATAACCAAAAACTAATCTTTTGAATGTTTTGTGTTAATAATTGGATCAGGGGCTTGTCATAAGAAACTTCAGAAACAAAAGCATTGTCCTCGAACTTTTTCTCTAGGGCTTCCATTTTTTCCGGAGTGACATAGGCTGCTTTTAAATAAATATCGATTCCGTTCTTTAATGGATTCGCACCAAGAAATTTTAAAAAGTCTTCACCAATTTCTTTACTATAGGCTTTTGCTGCTTCCTCTTTCGTGATATATACGATCTCTCGTGTAAAATCTTCTGCGATTAAAGATTCCCTTAATTTTTCAATATTGTCTTTAGTTAAGTCATCCTTTAAAAAAAGCGTCATGGCAACCTGCTCTTTAAACAGATTTGCAACTTTGGTCGACTTTAATAGTACTAAGCCTAATATTCCCACCATAAACAGTACTAAGGCAATACTGATAACTACAGAAATATAAGAAGATCTTAATCTGCGTTTTTGATAAGAATCAAATTTGGAAGACATAGTTTAGACTAGATTAATGCACGCAAGATACAAAAAATACAACGTCACTTTTCCATTTTAATTGGAAGTGAAATTGTTAAACTTTATGCAATTTCTTGACACAATTCTATTAAGACGCCATTGGTAGTTTTTGGATGTAAAAAAGCCACCAACTTGTTGTCTGCACCTTTTTTTGGAGTTTCGTTAAGCACGGTAAACCCTTCGCCTTTTAATCGGGCTATTTCTGAAAAAATATCATCTACCGCAAAAGCAATATGATGAATCCCTTCTCCTTTCTTTTCAATAAACTTTGCAATTGGACTATCAGGTTTGGTAGCTTCCAACAATTCTATTTTATTGGGTCCAGATTCAAAAAAAGATGTTTTAACACCTTCAGAAGCGACTTCTTCTATTTTGTAATGAGGTTTGTTGAAGAGTGAGGCAAACAACTTATTTGAATGTTCTAGATCTTTAACTGCGATACCAATGTGCTCTATTTTGTTCATAGGATTGTTTCTTATCGACAAAAATAACTAAATCTTTTAGTAAATATGAGTAAATTTGCCGCATGGAAGAAACAAATAGACAAAGGAAGATTGCCGGGGTATTGCAAAAGGATCTAGTAGACGTACTACAGAAGGCAGCTCAAGATGGAATGCAAGGAGTTATTATTTCTGTATCTAAAGTATCTGTTACTTCAGATCTTGGTGTTGCCAAAGTTTATTTGAGTGTTTTTCCTTCGGAAAAGAGGACTGCGATAATTGAAGGAGTGCAATCTAATACGCCATTAATTCGTCATGAAATGGCTAAAAGAACCAGGAATCAATTACGAAGAATGCCTGAGTTATTGTTTTTTGGTGACGACTCTCTAGACTATATCGAAAATATAGATAAATCATTGCGTGGAGAAGATGAAAATCCGATAGCAAATCCTGATATTTTACCCCGTCGTAAAAAGCAATAAGATTTTACTGCTAGCCAAGTAGAAAAACAATTTTAAATGGTATATTTCTGCTTTATCTATTTAGAAAATTGAATTTCTCATACTACATAGCGAAACGATACCTATTTACCAAGAATAGGAATAACGCAATTAATATTATAACGCTCATAGCGTCGTTTGGTGTTATCGTTGGAGCCTTGGCATTGTTCATTATTCTTTCAGGGTTTTCTGGGTTGAGAACGTTTAGTTATTCTTTATTGGATATTTCAGATCCTGATATTAAAATCTCTACAACCAAAGGAAAGACTTTTATGATCACCGATAGTCTGGAAAGTATTTTAGAGGAACAAGAAGATATCATTGCATATTCAAAAATTTTAGAGCAGCGCGTTTTTCTAACGTATAAGGAGAAGCCTCATATTGCCTATATAAAAGGAGTAGATCGAAATTATACAAATGTTACTCAGATAGATTCTGCCATCGTAGTTGGAGATTGGCTAGATTCTAGATATAAGAATACAGCTATATTGGGTAATGGGATCTCCTACAAACTTTCTTTAGGAATCATGAATTTTACCGAACCATTGGAAATCTATGTTCCTAAACCTGGTACTAAAATAGCAAATCCCGCAAATGCATTTCGCAAAGTAGAAGCTCAGATCACAGGAATTTATTCTGGCACTGAAGAGTTTGAGAATAAGTACGTTTTTGTGAACCTTCCCCTAGCTCAAGAATTGTTAAGATATGATACCAATCAAGTTTCGGGTATAGAAATAAAGCTCAGAGATAGTGAATATTCGGAGGCGTTTGCTTCAGCATTTCAAAAAACCTTGGGGAGTGGCTTTAAAGTAGAAACTAGAGCTCAGTTGAATGCGTTATTCTACAAAGTGATCAATACAGAAAATTTTGTGTCATATTTGATTTTCACGCTGATTGTTATTATTGCTTTGTTCAATGTGATTGGAGCTATTATTATGATGATCATAGATAAAAAACAGAATCTGAAGACATTATTTAATATGGGAGCTTCTTTAAAAGAGATCAAGAAAATATTTGTCCTTCAAGGTTTTTTATTAACGGTGATAGGGACTTTTATTGGTTTGAGCTTAGGAATTGTGATGGTGTTTATACAACAAAAGTATGAGCTATTTATGATTACACAGAATATAGCATATCCTGTAGAATTTAAATTAGAAAATTTTATTATTGTAGCACTCACCATCATAGCCCTCGGTTATCTAGCTGCAAAAATTGCTAGTAGTAGGATCTCTCAAAAATTTGTAGAGGAATAATACTCTTTTTTTGAGAAACCAAATTTTATCACAGTATTAAGAGAATTTTCAACGACCTTGTTAAGAATTCATAGGTTCTTACGTCTAATTTAAAAAACTAAAAATTAGTATCTTAGGGGTATGGGGAGTCTTAGAATTTTGGTGGTAGCTTTTCTTATGGCCTGTTCCGTGCATGCCCAAAAGGAAGCAAACTTCTGGTACTTTGGTACTTCTGGGTTAGATTTTAATAGCGGAACTCCCATATCACTTGGAAATTCAGCTATGCTTACACAAGAGGGAAGCGCTTCCATTTCGGATAGTTTTGGAAACTTATTATTCTATACAGATGGAGTTACCGTTTGGAACAGAAACCATGCAGTGATGTTAAATGGTACAGAGTTGCTCGGTGGGGATTCGTCAACGCAATCAGCCTTGATCGTCCCAAAACCAAACGATGCTAATATTTATTACATTTTTACTGTTGGAACCGAGGGAAGTAATGGGTTAAATTATTCTGAAGTAAACATGTCTTTAGATGGCGGTTTAGGAGGCATTACCAGTCTTAAAAATAGGATGCTAATCGATGACATCACAGAAAAACTGACTGCTGTTTTACATGAAAATGGAGAAGATGTTTGGGTAATAACCCATGATAAGCTAGATAATAACTTTCGTTCGTTTAGAGTAACTCCTTCTGGAGTAAGTAACATCGGAATAACAAGTCCGGTTGGAAGTACAATTGCATTTGGAGGAACTTTCTCGGTAGGGAGTATTAAAGTATCTCCGGATGGAAGTAAATTAGTGATGTGTACAGAGACAAATGCAGAATTGTTCGATTTCAATATTTCAGATGGAACAGTAACGAATGGGATAGTTTTAAATACGAGAGGTTTTAACTATGGGGCAGAATTTTCTCCCTCAAGTAGCTTATTATATATTTCTGAAGATGAAAGGGGAATCTATCAATACGACATAAGTGCTTCAGACATACCATCTTCAGGAATGAATGTTTTTACGCCAACAGGTTCTCAATCTGTTTGGCAAATGCAATTAGGTCCGGATGACAAAATATATGTAGCTCGTTTAAGTGATTATCTAGGAGTCATAAATAGTCCTGAAGAAAGAGGAACTGCTTGTAATTATATACATGATGGTTTGTCACTTGGTTTGAGGGAGTCTCGTTTAGGGTTACCTGATTTTATTGCAAGACCTAATGCCTTGACTACATTTGAAAGCCAAAATTACTGCGCAGGGAGTCCAACTGATTTTTTATTATCTAATGAACCAGACTCCGTAGTTTGGGATTTTGGAGATCCATCTTCTGGAACTGACAATACTTCTACCTTACTGGAACCTTCGCATATATACAATACACCAGGTCTGTATACGGTAAGTGTTAATGCTGTTTTTGGCGCCAGTACCTATACGGAGGAAAATGTTATTAGGATTCATGAAAAACCAAATTTTGAAATACTTGGGGAGGGAACTATTTGTAAATTAGATGAATTCACACAAAGCATATCTATTCAACATTTTGGTGCTGATTACACTTTTACATGGTTAGATGCGAATGATGTTGTTATTGGAAATGATATTGATATCTCGGAGTTAGATTCAGGGGCTTATAAAGTATTTGCTACGGCTTCTTCAGGATGTACTTCGGATATAAAACCAGTGACTATTGTAGGATCTACCATTAGTGAAATTACAAGAGATCATATTGAAATAATTGACAATTCGGATAGTAATACGATTCGTGTTCGATTGGATAATATACGCGGAGTGGACTACGAATTTCAATTGTTGGATGGGAACTTTAACGTTATTGCCGATTATCAAAGTAACGCCAACTTCACGAATTTAGAAGTAGGGATTTATCTGTTAAATATTAGAGACAAAGCAGGTTGTGGAAATCGTTCTTTTGAATTATCCTTATTAAATTTTCCTGATTTCTTTACGCCTAATGGAGATGGAGTGAATGATTATTGGGGTATTGGAGGCCTGGAACGAGCGTATTACCAAGATGCTAGTGTTGCCATATTTAGTAGATACGGGAAACCACTAGGAAAATTTACGTTACAAGATATCGGTTGGAATGGAATGTATGCGGGTAGTGCCCTACCATCAAATGATTATTGGTATGAAGTTCGTCTTATAGAACAAGATGGTACTGTTAGAAAAGTGCGAGGTCATTTTAGTTTGTTGCGGAAATAACTATCCAATCTTTGGAATCAATGCATCTCCAAATTTTTGTTCAACCTCATCAAAAGTAGCAAACACATCTTTAGGATCATCTGAAGTTACCATTTTTAAGCGATACTCTTTAAAATGCGGAATGCCTTTAAAATAGTTAGTATAATGCCTCCTTGTTTCTACCACACCTAAATGTTCTCCCTTCCAGTCAATAGACATTTGCAGGTGACGCCTAGCCATTTCGGTGCGTTGTGCTATAGTTGGTTTTGCTAAATGTTCTCCCGTTTTAAAATAGTGCTTTACCTCATTAAAGAACCAAGGATACCCAATAGAAGCGCGACCAATCATAGCTCCATCCAGACCATACTTGTCTCGCATTTCCATGGCCCTTTCTGGGCTTGTGATGTCTCCATTTCCGAATACGGGAATGTGCATTCTTTGATTGTTTTTCACTTCGGAAATTGGTCCCCAATCTGCATCACCTTTATACATTTGAGCCCTAGTTCTTCCATGTATAGCAATGGCTTTACATCCAACATCTTGCAATCTTTCGGCAACCTCTACAATGCGAATGGAATCATGGTCCCACCCTAAACGTGTTTTTACAGTAATAGGAAGATTGGTATGCTTTACCATGGCTTCCGTCAATTTTACCATAAGATCAATATCTTTTAGAATACCGGCACCTGCTCCCTTAGAAACTACTTTTTTTACAGGACAGCCAAAGTTGATATCGATAATATCTGGATTTGTTTTTTCTACTATCTCTACAGAACGCAGCATAGAATCCAAATTGGCTCCAAAGATCTGAATACCAACCGGACGTTCTTTTTCATAGATATCTAATTTCATCACGCTTTTTGCTGCATCACGAATTAAGCCTTCCGAAGAAATGAATTCGGTATATACCACGTCCGCTCCGTTTTCTTTGCATAATGCTCTAAAAGGAGGGTCCGAAACATCTTCCATTGGCGCTAGCAATAATGGAAAATCAGGTAACTCTATGTGATCTATTTTTACCAAAGGCTTAAATTTTTGACAAAAATAACAAATAGCAAGCGGTATCTATATATTCCTGCATGGAATTTACTTATTTTGCAATCAATGGATACATTTATTAGTTATATAAAGACCTATATTTCTTTGTCAGCGGAAGCTGAAAATACGATAAAGGAATTGGCTAAAGCCATAGTATTTCCAAAAGGAACGATGTTAGCTGAAGAAGGCAAAACATCACGACATTTATATTATATGGAGTCTGGTACGGTAAGAACGTATCTATACCAGAAAGGGAAGGATATCACCCATTGGATATATCCTGAAGGAGGAATGATTACTTCATGGCATAGTTATCTCTTAAAAAAACCATCAACTGAATACATAGAGGTAACGGAAGAATCAAAGTTGATTTCATTGTCTTATGATGATTGGCAGGAACTGTATTTAAAACATCCTGAACTAGAAAGATTTGTACGACTAATGTTGGAAGAGCAAATTGCGGCCATTGACGAGTTTTACAAAGGATATTATTTCTTATCGGCTAAAGAGAAATACGAATTATTGATTGCGGTTTTTCCTAGTATAACGCAGCGGGCAAATTTGGGACATATCGCTTCGATGTTGGGAATAACCCAAGAAACATTGAGTAGGATAAGAGGTAAATAAAAAAGGCTTTCCATGTAGAAAGCCCTTCTCAAATAATTATATGATCTATTGTTAGAATACACGTACGATATTAAATCCGAAAAAGATATGGCCATCTCCCCAGTTTCCTTCAGCATTACTTAAAAAACCTGGTTCGTTAGTAGATTGCGCATTCGAAAAAAGTAATTGGAATACATGACCTCCGGTTTCGATGTCTACACCAATAGTAAGAGGATCACTAAATAATGAATTACTATCTCTATTAAAATTATAAGCATAATCCATATTAATGCTCATTCGTTTGCTCACTTTTATTCTCCCTCCTAATCCCATGGCAAACTGATTATGATTATTGGCACCAGTCAGATTTATATTTTGAAGATTTTGACGAATATATGATGGCGCAATTAAAAATGAAAAATTCTTAGAAAACCTTCTTGAAATTAGTAATTGCGTAGCATAACTCATTCGATCTCCAGATTTTAAGAAAGGGTATTGGGTTTCACTTAGTTGAGTATTTCTATTAGCAGTTCCGTACGCAACAAAATTGAATGGCATGTTGTCGCTCTGTTTGGCCAATCGTACTTTTAAAGAGGCAGCATATGTTTGTCCAAGTGACTCTCTGCTGATTCCCATTTGAACACCTTCCCAAAAACCGTATACCAGTTGAATCTTTGTGTTTGCATCATCAAACCCAAAGAAGGTTTTAAGTCCGTTTTGCAAGGTTCCGAATCGATGGGAAACGTATAAGTATAAATCTCCTTTATCTGCTACTTTAGTAGATTGCAGGTTTCCAATCTTCATTGCTTTAAAAGCAGGAAGTTCGAATTGGGTTTCTTTTTTTGTTTCACTATCAAGTTCATCCAACAGATCATCTTGAGCTTGTATGGAGGTAAATGATAAAATTGAAAAAGCGATGAGTAAAAAATATTTTTTTGGCATGGTTGATTTAATTATTGAATGATACATTGATCTAGTTTTAATTCTTCAAGCAGGTCGTCATAACCTATAACACGACCTTTTAATGTAATTTCTGATCCTACATTTAAAAGTGAGGAATCGACATCATCTCTAAACTGACAGTAGATCTGGTTACTAAGTGTAATTCCTTTGTCATCTTTGCTTGTGATTTTACCCATTAATGACACTACTTTATTTTCCCAAACGGTAGCATCTTCCTTCACTTTAGCCATAAAACTATCAGAAGTGCCTGAAAAATCAACAGCTTTAGATTCAATCTTCGCAGGAGGTCTCATAGCGTAGAGATATACCGCAGCAGCGGTAAGTATCCCCATAACTAATATGAACAATATAATTTTACTTCTTTTCGACAAGTTCATAATCTAGTGTGATGTTAATTTTTTCAGCGATTTTATTACTCACTATGCTTGGAATTTTAATTCCAAAGTCTTCTGGAGCTACCGAAAAAGATGAAGTTAGTTTGATTGTATTATTAGAGGTGCTTATTTTAATTGTAGTTTGGATATCTTTTTTAATACCTCGTACAGTGAGCGAGCCTGTTAATGAGTATTCCTTGTTTGGATCTATGGATTGTTGATCAAAATCTTTGATCTTTCCTCTGAAAACTGCTTTAGGAAATTTATCAGAGTCCATATAATTTTCATTAAAATGTTCTTGCATTAACGCAACTCTGAACTGAAAAGCATTGATAAAAAGCTGAGCAGCAATATCGCCTGATCCAGCTTTTAGAATTGCAGTGGTACTGCTGTTCTTTGCTTCTACAGGTTCAAATGCTTCTACAGAAGCTTTGAATTCAGTCATGCCTGTTCTAGTAAAGTATGTTTGTGCTACAACAGTTTGAGCAGTAATAAGGACGAATAAGAATAGTAGTTTTTTCATAATATATTAGTTTTCTAGAAAGCCATCGTCTCTCCATTTATCTATAATTGCTCTAGTCTGAGCAGGCAATATTCCCGCAGGAGGCATTGGATTTAAAGCGTTATTCATTCTTGCAATAAGGTTTCCATTTTCGGCAGCGTTCTTTACTTGTAAATACGTAGTCAAACTTAAACCAGCGTTAGGATTGACGGCACCGTGACAGGTAACACAGTTATTGTCAATAACAGGTTTTACATCTGCCGTATAAGTAATAGTCGTAAGAATCGGATCTGGATCTTCCTCTAAAGGAATTTCAGCAGTGGTACATGATGACATGATGAGTCCGATAACTAGAAGCGCATAAAGGTGTTTTTTCATTGTGATGTTTTTAAGTTTTCAAACAAATCGAGATCCTTAATTTACAAGTTTCTAAATAACTGTGCAAGAATCGATTTGATAGGACAAACTAAATACAAAACCTCATTTGAAAGCAACAAAACTTTCATAAAGCGGAAAAAACAGCTTTAAAAAGGAAAAATATTTAGTTGTGTTACGTTGGTTTTTGTAACCAAACGCTCTGTGCCCTAACAAATCTAACAATTAATTTTGAATGTTAATATTGGTTATAGATATGGTCTTGTGTTCTTCATTTCCAATGGTAATTAGTGTACTTCTAGAACTAAAATCTCCTTGACTTGGGCCAAAACTATTATCCTTGTCGGCAACAATAGTTACATAATAATTGCCCGGATGTAAGTACGAATAAAAGAACCGATCTTCTCCAGCGCTTAAAGCGGGGAAATGTAGAATGGTTTCATAGGCATCTGCATCCGTAGTGAAAAAACCATTAGTGTCTGTCAATGGTTTTTTGGATAAATAGCATAGCAGTACATCTCCTGTAATTTGAGTATTTCTGTCCATGTTTATAGTTAAAGACCCTAACCTTGGGTGATCCAATATTGTAAAAGGATCTCCTGACTGCGTTGCCAAAGTATATACATCGTTATTATTGGCTTGCGCTAAAAACGTGGCCGAAACAGGACGTGTTTCTCCTGAGGTTATGTAAAGATTATCTGTTATAAATCCGTTTGAAAAATCCCAGGCTGCAATGTTTTGAGGAAACCCAACTTCGTTTGCAGCACTTTGAGAAAGTTCAAGATCTCTTTTTTTGGCTTTAAAGGTCATATGACGTGTAGGAAGTGTCCTTAAGCCTAAATTACTAGTATAAGCATTAAAGTACAAGCTATCATTTTTAAACTTTAACTCGAAGAACATAATGCCTTTACCTCCAATGGCATCTACAAATCGGAAGTACTTTTCATTACTCGCAATTTGACTAATACTGTCCATTACAAAATAGCTACTTCTGTAAATACCGTTTAGTAGTCCGCCGTTTCTTGCTATGATAGTCCTAGTGTTTTTATAGTCAGTAACAAAAAAAGAAGTTAGGAGATTCCCTGCTGTACCGCCTTCGTGAATTCCATGAATGTGTGATGGAGAAATAGCTCTGTAATCAAAAGCAAACCACGGATAATCATCCGTAATAACCCTGTTCATTCCAGTCCAATGCCCTTGCATTTTTTCTAGAAAGTCAAACCCATCTTGTGTAATATCTATTGGTTTTACCTCAGTAACGTTTGTAGGTGAACCATTGGTATTTCCGCCTGTAATATCTCTTATACCATCTTCACAACTTATAATAGAAGTGACGAAAATTAGTATGAATAATTTTTTAGTAATGTTCATTGTAATTTGTTTTTTTAATCCAAAATTCTTTTAATGGGTTGTTTCTTATGTAGGAGGTGACTTCTAAAGTATCTTTTCCAATAAGTTTCAAGGTGATTCCTTTTTTAGAAATAGTGGCTCCCGAAATAGCATCTATGTAGAGGTCCCCCTTTTTTTCTAGTTGATGAAGAAAAACATCTTTTTTGGTGCCGGTTTCTCTGTAGATATAGGTGTCATCGTTGTAGTATAGTATCTTTCCGACCATTTTATCATTTTGATCCTCTATGGAATATATTGCTTTATAAAAAGGACTTTTTACTTCCCATATTCCGGCAAGTTCTTTAGGAGAGTTAGAGCATGAAATGAGTGCTAACAACAGTAAATAGAAAATAAGTTTTTTCATTGGTATTAGTATTGATTGTGCAAAGATGAGCGCTTCATCAATCTTTTTTTTTGACTTATGTCAAAAATGAAAAATGAGCGCATGGATAATTTTAAAAAAATGATAACTTTAGAAAAATTATAGGCATGACTAGCAACATTAAATGGAGAACAATTGTAGCACTGATTCTGGTTTATATTGCCGTTTTTATGAATTGGGAATGGATGTGGGGTGTTTTATTCTTCTATTGGGTTATTCCAGATATATTTTCAGGAGTAACTTATTTTGTGGAACCTATTTATAAAAAAGAAACTTCAAATTTATACTGGGTCATTATTTTAAGCTGGATATTGATGGCATTCTATTCTTTATCAACCTTATTCATAGATTATAATCATTTCTATGGATGATTTTGATATATATCAAAAGAGAGTTTAGGAAAGTTTAAGAGTTTTGTACTATAAAATAGAAAGATGAGTAGAGTAAGATTAGTAATATACAGTATTGTTATTGTTTCGGTTGTTGTGTGGTTTCCACATTGGGCAAGTAGTAACTTTAGCCTCGAGGTGTTGGATTCGGATTGGGTGGCTTACCTCTTTTATATATTTAATGATTTAAGCCTAGGTTATATTATTGTTCCATTTTTTAGTATTGAACTAATCCGATATGTTGTTTTGAAAAGGTTGAACAAAGATCTAATTCTGGACTCGATAGCTAACGTGATCACTTTTTTCCTTTTTATAGGAATAGAGTACGTACTAGGAATTTTATTAGTCATTAAGTTGTATACGTATGCTTCTTATTATGCTATTTTACCTGAACTTCTTATCAACTGGGTAACTATTGCAAGTTGCATTCTTTTAGCAGATTTTTTATACTACTGGGAACATAGGTTAATGCACAGGATTGGAATTGGATGGGCTACACATACCGTGCACCATAGTTCGCCACACTTTAATATGTCTGTGGCTTATAGATTTGGACCTTTGGACTCTGTTTTTCCGTTATTTTTTTCCATTCCTGCTGTACTCTTAGGTTTTAACCCTTTTTTGTTATTGGCCTGTGAGGTCTTTGTACAAGTTTTTCAAACACTATTGCATACTGAGGTTGTAGGGAAATTTCCCAAAGTGTTTGAATATATCTTTAATACGCCTTCGCATCATAGAGTGCATCACGGATCGAACAGACAGTATTGGGATAAAAACTATGGAGGTATCTTGATCGTATGGGATCGAATATTGGGAACTTTTGAGCCAGAAAAAGAGAAAGTAGTATATGGAATTTCGGAACCGTTGAATAGCGTAAATCCATTTAAGGTCTTTTTACATGGATTGAGTAGATTAAGGGCGAAGATGGGTAAAGTAAAAGGAATTAAAAATAAATTATTGGTATTGGTAAAACCGCCGGATTGGTTGCCAAAAGAACCTATTCAAAGATAGACGTAAATGATTCAGAATAAATTTATTTGGGCAGACCTATCTAGTTACAAACCAAAGAAAATAAGATCTTTCTACGAGACCGTTTTTGATTGGAGTTATTATGATGCTGAAGGATATCTTACGGCATATGTAGGTAATATAGCTACATCAGGATTATACGAGACACCTGAAAAATTTAAGAGAATAAAAATGCCTTCTTTTTGGATGTCCTACATCCAGGTGGAAAGTGTTGAGGAAATAGTGAAGAAGGCGAAACATTTAGGGGGGATTGTAGAATTAGTGGATATGAATAACCCTATTAGAGCAGTTGCTTTGATAAGAGATACACAAGGTGCAGGCTTTACTGTCTATGAAGGAACGTATCTAGATGCCCGCACGACCTCAGTAGAGAACAGTTTGATCTTTAATGAACTGCATGTCTCAAATGTGCAAAAAGCCGTAGAGTTTTATGAAGATTTATTTAATTGGAGGTGTATGTGGACAAATGAAACTCAGGTGGAAGTATTCTGTAAATCTTCAATGGAGAAGCTGGCAACGATATCACAGGTAGATAATTTTTTTAAAGGAAAACATCAATATTGGGTGTGTACATTTGGAGTTCGGAATATTCGAGAAACCACAGTTAAGATTAAACAATGTGGCGGCTACGTTATTTTTGATGAAGGCAATAAAGTAATGTGTTCAGATGGGTCAGAAGCTTTTTTTTATGTTCAGGAGATATAATATTATTTTTTCTTTAACTTAAAATAAACGGTCAGATCTATAAACCTACCAACTCGATCTTTCACCAAATCGGGAATTTTAATATTAAAATCTTTTGGATTCATGGTAAATGTAGCCATAAGCCATAATTCTCCATTCTTTTTTTTTGAAATGAAACTTGTTGTTTCTGCTTTTTTTTGAATCCCCTTTATCGTTAGTTCTCCACTTATTTTAAATTCTTTCCTAGTTCCGATTTCAGGGTCAAAATCATGTATTTTTCCTTTAAAGGTTGCTTTTGGGTAGATGTCAGATTCCATTACCTCATCATTAAAACTACTCTCTAATATGACTCTGTTAAATTGAAAGGCCTTTACAAAGATTATTGCAGAAAGGTCTCCGTTTTTAGCATCTAATACTACACTTGTACTCCAGTTATAGATCTTTATAGAATCATAAAGGTTTACCGAAGCCATTAATTCAGTAACTCCCGTTCTTGTATAGTATTGTTGAGCCAGCGCTTGAAATGAAGTGATGAAACAGAGTATAAGCACTATTTTTTTCATGAAAGAATTTACTAAAATTGAATTTCAGCCTTCACTTTTTTACCTTTTCTATTCACAATGGCTTTGGTTTTATCTCCTTTATCAAAGATAGAAAGTGCTCTCATATAACTCATCATATCTATCACGGCACTATCTCCTAATTGAATAACAATATCTCCTTTTTGTAATCCGGCTTTCTGAGCAGGTTTTCCTTCAGAAACACCATCGATACGCATTCCTTTTCCGTCAAATAAATAATCAGGAATAACGCCTAAACCAACTTTGAACCTCGGTGTATTATCACTTTCGTTCTTTGTTTTTCTGAATGCTAACTTTCCATTATCGTCTAGATCTCCAATTATTTTAAAAATATATTCAGAAATTTGTTTCATACCAGCATAGTTTAACTTTTCTGAATCGTCACTAGGCTTATGGTAATCCTCGTGCTGGCCCGTAAAGAAATGTAAAACTGGGATGTCTGCAAGGTAAAAACTAGTATGATCACTTGGGCCCACTCCAGATTCTTTTTGAATCAACTTAAAGGCGGTGTTATGTGCTTTTAATACTTGCTTAAACATTGGTGAGGTGCCAGTTCCATAAACAGCTAACGTGCTATCTTTTTTCAATTTACCTACCATATCCATATTGATCATATAACTAACTTTCTTAGTGTCTATAGTTGGATTCTTAACAAAATAGTTGGATCCTAGTAAGCCCATTTCTTCTCCTGAAAAAGCCATGAACAGATAGTTGTTATTCGTGTTCGTTTCTTTGATTTTTCTTGCTAGATCCAGCATCACAGCTACACCACTTGCATTGTCATCCGCTCCATTATGTACAGCTTTAATAGAATCCCTATATAAGGATCCATCTCCTCCGTATCCTAAATGATCATAATGTGCACCTATAATAATTGTGTTGGCAGCTTGATTATCTATAAAACCTATAACATTGTTTCCAGTGATAGTTCCGTCCTTGTTTTCTGTGAATTTCACCTTCTCATGTGGATTTGTTTTTGGAGTAAACGAGAATGGTTGTAAATAATCCTTCGTTCCTTTTGGTTTTAATCCAAGAGTTTTAAACCTTTCCGAGATATAAGCAGCAGCTTCAAGTTCTCCTTTAGTTCCAGTTTGCCTTCCTTCTAATTTGTCATCAGCTAAAAACTGAACGTCTTCTTTTATGGTAGTATTTCTTATTTCTGTTTGACAGGAGATCAAGCTCAGTAAAAAGATGCTAAATAGAATGTGTCTCATGGGATTAAATGTTATTTTTGCTCAAAATTAATCATTAAATATTATTTATCACTCATATGAAAATCAGAATTTTAAGTCTTTTAGTTATTGCTGTTTTTTGCTTTTCCTGTAAAAATGATGCGCCAAAGAAAGTAAAGAAAGAAGTAGAGTTGGTAGCTGGGAAAGATTCATTGATCTATCCTGAAGAGGTTCATTTTAAGAGTATTAAACAGATTACATTTGGAGGCGATAACGCAGAGGCCTACTGGAGCTTTGATGATAAACAACTGATCTTTCAATCGAATAATAAAAACTGGAATGTTGGCTGTGATCAGATGTTTTTGATGAATGCTGATGAAACTTTTAAAGACAAAATTCCTCCAATGATCAGTACAGGTAAAGGCAGAACAACGTGTGCTTATTTTTTACCTGACAATAAACATATTATTTACGCCTCAACACATCTTAAGCAGAATGAATGCCCAGATGCTCCATTGCGAAAGAATGGAAAATATGTATGGCCTATTTATGATAGTTATGACATTTTTGTAGCAGATCTAGAAGGTAATATTGTAAAACAATT
Organism: Asprobacillus argus; assembly: GCF_032248395.1. Lineage (NCBI taxonomy): Bacteria > Pseudomonadati > Bacteroidota > Flavobacteriia > Flavobacteriales > Flavobacteriaceae > Asprobacillus > Asprobacillus argus. Next base: position 463,847 of record NZ_JAVTTO010000003.1, on the reverse strand, counting down.
GACAAACGAAATAGGATATGATGCAGAGCCAACGGTGTCTCCAAAAGGAGATAAGATTGTATTTACCTCTACAAGGTCAGGTGATCTGGAATTATATACCATGAATATAGATGGAACGGATGTGAAACAAATCACCAATCAATTAGGATATGATGGAGGAGCTTTCTTTTCGCCAGATGGTACTCAGTTGATCTTCCGTTCTTCAAGACCTAAGACAGACAAAGAGATCAAAGCATATAAAGATTTATTAGCGCAAGGATTGGTAGAGCCAACGGACATGGAATTATACATCTGTAATGCAGATGGATCTAATTTACGACAGCTAACGGATCTTGGAAATGCAAACTGGAGTCCATTTTTTCACCCTTCGGGAAAGAAAGTATTATTCTCATCAAACTTTGAAGCCGAAAGAGGGTTCCCTTTTAATTTATATATGATAGATGTCGATGGTAAAAATTTAAAAAGGATTACACATGGTGAAACGTTTGATGCGTTTCCGGTGTTTTCTAATGATGGAAAAAAATTGGTCTTCTCATCTAACAGAAATAATGGAGGAGGAAGAGATACGAATCTTTTTATAGCCGAGTGGCAGGAGTAACCGTCATGGTTATTTTTATTTGCGCAAGCCCTTAATTAACGTATCTTTGCGGACTATTTTAGAATATCAAATGTAACAAATGAAGAATATTAGAAACTTTTGTATTATCGCGCATATCGATCATGGTAAAAGTACATTGGCAGATAGATTGTTAGATTATACGGGTTCTGTAACTGATAGAGAAAAGCAAAATCAGTTATTAGATAATATGGATTTGGAACGTGAACGCGGAATTACCATCAAATCACATGCTATCCAAATGGAATATACATTTGAAGGACAAGAATATATTCTAAACTTAATTGATACTCCAGGCCACGTAGATTTTTCATATGAAGTATCTCGTTCTATTGCTGCTTGTGAAGGAGCACTGTTAATTGTTGATGCTGCACAAAGTATTCAAGCCCAGACCATTTCAAATTTATATTTGGCATTAGAGAATGATCTAGAGATTATTCCAATTTTAAACAAGGTGGATTTGCCTTCTGCAAACCCCGAAGAAGTAACGGATGATATTGTAGATTTATTAGGTTGCGATGCAGAAGAGGTGATTCATGCTAGTGGGAAAACAGGATTCGGAGTTGATAATATCTTACAAGCTATTATAGAGAGAATTCCTGCTCCAGAAGGAGATCCAGAAGCGCCATTACAAGCCTTAATCTTTGACTCAGTGTATAATTCCTATAGAGGTATTGAAACCTATTTTAGAATTATGAATGGGGAGATTAAGAAAGGGCAGCGCATTAAGTTTATGGCAACCAATAATGAGTATTTCGCGGATGAAGTAGGTACGTTGAAATTAAATCAGGTTGTAAAACAATCGGTAAAAACAGGTGATGTAGGGTATTTAATTACTGGAATTAAAACAGCTAAGGAGGTAAAAGTTGGAGATACTATTACAGATGCTGCAAAACCAACAACCGAAATTATTGATGGTTTTGAGGATGTGAAACCAATGGTTTTTGCAGGTATCTACCCCGTAGATACAGAAGATTATGAAGAATTGCGCTATTCCATGGAAAAACTGCAACTGAATGATGCTTCGCTAGTATTTGTGCCAGAAAGTTCTGCGGCATTAGGATTTGGTTTTCGTTGTGGATTCTTAGGGATGCTGCATATGGAGATTATTCAAGAGCGTTTAGAACGTGAATTTAATATGACTGTGATTACTACCGTTCCAAACGTTTCCTATCACGCTTATACTAAAAAGAACCCTGAAGAAATTGTATTATTAAACAACCCATCAGATTTGCCAGAACCGTCAAAACTAGATAGAGTAGAAGAGCCTTATATCAAAGCATCTATTATTACAAAATCAGATTTTGTTGGTCAAGTCATGAGCTTGTGTATAGAAAAGCGAGGAGAGATTACAAACCAAACATATTTAACTACGGAACGAGTAGAACTAACTTTTGATATGCCTTTGGCGGAAATTGTATTCGATTTTTATGATCGATTAAAGACAGTTTCTAAAGGATATGCTTCTTTCGATTACAGTCCGATTGGAATGAAATCATCTAAATTAGTGCGTGTAGATATTCTATTAAATGGACAACCTGTGGATGCCCTTTCTGCGTTACTACATGCTGACAATGCATATCACATTGGGAAAAAGATTGTTGAAAAGTTGAAGGAGTTAATTCCTAGACAACAATTTGATATTCCAATTCAAGCGGCAATCGGTGCAAAAATTATTGCCAGGGAGACCACGAAAGCATTGCGTAAGGATGTAACCGCTAAGTGTTATGGTGGAGATATTTCTAGAAAGCGTAAACTGTTAGAGAAACAGAAAAAAGGTAAAAAGAGAATGCGCCAGGTGGGTAATGTAGAAATCCCACAAGAAGCATTTATGGCTGTGTTAAAGCTCAATGATTAATACTGCTTTTTTAGTACTTTCTTTTTAGGAACTTCTTTCTTTTTTTCATTTCCAGGAAACACTAATGTGGTGCTAGAGAAACTAGTGCCAAAAGTTACATGAGCACTATATACTTGACTCACCGCATCTTTTACTTGTGCTTCGGAAAGTTCCTTTAAAGGATGAATAAAAACGGACCATAAAACATCTTCAGCAATAGCGTATTTAACGTCCAATGCAGAATGAAAGTTAGCCACTAAAGCAGCACTTTTTAATTTTTCATCTAAGCGATTAGCCTCTGTAATTGGTGAGATGATACGCATTCGATTGTGCTTGGTGTCTGTAATACACATAAATAACACTTCTTTAATTTTGAACTGCCAGCGCCCGTTATCGCCCTGAATGGAATCACTAACACTGGTTAAAATGGTACCAAGTTTTTCGGCAGTCATTTGCTGAGAGTAAGTAGCTTGAAAGCTAAATAGAAAAACGAAAAGTAAAAATGCTTTTTTCATAAATATCAAATAAGATGTTTATGGTTTAGACGAAAGAAAACACAAAGAATAACAAAACAAAGTGAACTACTGTTCTAACCATTTTCTAAAATCAGAGGTTGTAGCAGAACTGGTCATTAATTTTTCCTTGCTTCCAGTCATACTTATGAGTAACCTGTTTTTAAAATGATTTTCTATATTCTCAATAAAATCAATATTCACGATCTCACTTCTATTGATTCTAAAAAATTTTTGAGGATGTAACTGCTCATGAATAGTCCCTAGATTTTGAGAGATGGCATGCCTCTTTCCATGCTTATCTGTGGCAAGGCAGAAGTCTCCAGAGGCAATAATACTACTAATATCGATCGTATTTAAAAGTTGAATTCCTTTCGCTTTTTTTATAACAAACCGATTCTTGTAATGCTGGTGCTCTTCTTTTAAGGCTGATCGCAACGCGTGGATCGTGTTCGTATTTAGGGTATCGTAATTTCCTTGTCTAAACAGTGATTGGTATTTTTCAATGGCCTTATCAAAATCATTTTGAGAGTACGGTTTTAAAATATAGGCAATGCCATTCGTGTTGAAAGCTTGAAAGAGATACTCATCGTGTGCTGAACAAAAGATTATTGGAGTGTCGGTTGCAATAGTATCAAAAAGGTCAAATGAAATCCCATCTAATAATTGAATGTCAGATAAGATAAAATCGTACGTATTTTTCTTTAAAAGTTTTCCTCCTTCGGCATTGGACCTTGCCCAATCATGCGTATAGGTTTCATTAAAAGCAGTATCAATACAATTGATCAATTTTTGATATGCGGGAATTTCGTCTTCTAAAATTAAAATATGCATGACCTTAGTTATCGCTTATTAATTTAATAATAGGAATTGAGATAGTAAATGTTGCTTCAGAACTTTCAACTTCAATTTCTTTATCGGATAGCAACTGATATCTTATCTTTAAGTTTTCCAATCCTGTTCCAAATGACTCTTCTGTAGATATAATTTCTGACCTCGTATTACTTACAGTTAATCTTTTCTCGTTAATCCTAATGCTAGCATTTATTGTCGTGTTGTTTTGTGGTTTATTGTGTTTGACCACATTTTCTAATAATGCTTGGATAGCTCCCGTTGGAATAAATTTTCCATCTACAGAAGTATTTTTAATGATTTCAAAATCATAATCATTTTCAAACCTCGTTTTAATTAAGAAGATGTAATTCTCGGCAAAGTTTAATTCTTCGGAAAGCTCCATAACCTCAGAATCTTTGGTTTGAATAAGGTATCGATATATCAGTGATAGTCGGTTAATGTACTCTTTGGCTTTTGCCGAATCTCTATCAATAAGAGAATCGAGTGTGTTCAAATTATTGAATAAAAAATGAGGATCTAACTGCGAACGTAGCAATTTTAGTTCATTCTCTTTTTGTTGCTCTTTTGTTTTAGAAAGTAATACTTGACCCTCATAGAATTTTTTAGTTAATAACACACCCAAAGGAAAAGCCACTAATTCTGAACCAACATTTAAGTAGGTCAAGAATAGGTTAAAGCCTTTTGGAAATTTGGACCAATCATTATTTCCTGTCCAAAAACCAGAAGTATATTTAATCGCCCCGGTGATTAATAAAGACAGCACTCCGTAAATGATAAAATGAAAATACTTTTTCTTTTGAACAATGTATTTTGGAATTAGCCAAAAGGTAAAAAAATAGATGAGTGCTAAAGAGAGAATAACTTCTGCAGGAATATCAATTAAATACTCTAACAAAACATACTTATTTATGTAGTAATCATAAATTTCAAGGCTTACGGATACTCCAAAAAAAGCAGCAAGCAAGAGAATGTCAGATTTGTTGAGTTTACTGTTCATTATTCTGTTCTAAATATAGGACTAATTATTATCTTGAATCCTGTTTTCTTCATCTCTTGAAGAATTCCTACGTGTCTTTTTCTTTCCAAATCGAGAACCAAAACTATACACTAAACGCAATTGAATATTCTGTCTAGAACCATTACTATGCACATTTGCATTTCCATTTCCATAGTCTATCGTTCCCACAAAACCTCTATTCAACATCTTGTTAAATCCAAGATTTGCCTTTAATTTATTGTCCATGAATTTCTTGCTGAATGAGAAATCTAATTGAGCCAGCCAATCTACGTCTATTTGACCTTCTAAAGCTCCGGTTCCATAGTTTCCGCTTAATTCAAAATCAATTCCCCAAGGTAGTTCATAACTCGCTTGAATAAACCAGAATAAGTTCCATTTGTCTAGATTAACGTTAAATGTTGACGACTGAAAATCAGTATGTGTTACAATAAATCCGGTATATCCATCTACTCCTTTAATAAAACTTAATGGGCCAAATAATCTAAAGTTCCAGTTAGCATTATTCTCTACATTTACTTCTCGTTGTCTTATTTGAGCAGTAGTGTTATCTTGCTGAATTAGATCGAAAATAACATCATCAGTTTTACTATATCCAACTGTAAAAAAAGGTTGGCCTTCATAGGTCAAATTGAATTGAAAATTATTTGTAAAAGAGGGTTTTAGATTAGGATTCCCTTCACCAGCTGAAAAAGGATCTAAGAAAGTGGCGAAAGAATTTAGACTGCTGTATGATGGTCTTTGAATACGATAGCTATACGATAAGCTTGCTCCTAAACTTTCTGTAAGTTTCTTACTTATAGAAGCGCTTGGAAATATTTTTTGAATTGGCCTTTTTTGTACTTCACTAACTAAAGATCCATTTTGCATAAATGTAGAAGTTCCATTGGTATTAGAATCTTCATAACGTAACCCTCCCGAGAAAGACCATTTTCCATAGGTGGCGTTTATTTTGGAGTATACCGCGAAAATAGTTTCATTAATTACAAATCGACTACTTTCATCAACATCCAAATCAAATCCACCTGTATTATTTTCAAGTAAGGATTGAAGATCATTATCCGTATCTACATCCGCATACCTGGTTCCAAAGCTTAACTTCAGATTTTCTGAAAAGGTTTTAGAATAATCTGCCCTATATGTTTTGATATTATATTTTCCATCTTGAATATATCTTCTATCTGTAAAAGCTACAGTACTTCCAGGAAGATCGTACAAAGTGTTAGTATTATCATTGGTAAAATCGACGTAATTAAAATCTACCACTAACTTATCTGTATCTGTTTTATATTCATAGTATGGGTTAATATTAAAGTTCGTTCGATCTCTGTCAAAACTGTTTTCAGAAAGCAGTACATCTGAATTAGTAGCATCAGAAATAATAGTACGACTACTAGCAATTCTATCCGACTTTCTTGAATTCCATCTTCCTCCAAGACCTATAGAATGTTTGTCATTTAGATAATAATCTAGATTACCTCGCCATGTAAAGTTACTTGGATCGTAGGGCTCTTTTGTTACCTGATCGTATGTTTCGCTTCCTACGGAACGTACCAAAAACAGATCGTCTCTCCAAGTTGGTTTTGAATGATTGATACTCGTTTGCCAGTTTAATTTGTTTTTGTAACTAGCGATAGAAAATCCTGTTCCATACTCAAAACCCTCATCTTCACCTACCCAAACATTTGCACTTCCATGCGTTCCCAGACGAACATTTTTCTTTAGAATGATATTAATGATTGCTCCAGACCCAGAAGCTTCATATTCTGCTCCAGGTTGTTCTACTACTTCTATTTTAGAAATATTGTCAGCAGGAAAATCACGTAATAGGGTTTGTACATCCATATATTCAGTTGTCTTCCCATTGATTAGGATTCGAACCCCTCTATTACCAGCAATAGAAATGCCATTATTAGTAACCAAAACTCCAGGTACTTTTCGCATTACATCTTGCAAACTGGTGTTGATCATTTCTGATTTTTCCAGATCTACCACTAATTTTTCAGCGGTTTGTTTAATTACGGGGCGTTTGCTTTTTACGACAACCTCATTCAATGTTTGGCTCTCTTCTTTTAATGTAACATTGAGTTTTTTATTTGAGTTTAATTGAAATTCTTCGATTTTTTTAGTTTCGAAACCGAGCATAGAAATTTCAACTTTATAGCTACCACTGACAAGGTTGGCGAAACTGTAGTTTCCCTGATCGTCAGAAACAGTTCCTTTTGGGGTGTTATCTTCGCCGATCTTATATAAGACAATGTTGGCGTATGATAAGACATTGTTGTCTGTGTCTACAATCTTTCCAGAAATAGTATGTTGAGATTGCATTGAGAATATTCCTGCAAATAATAGTAGTGTAAGAATCAGGTTGGTTTTCATGGTACGTTGTTTTATGGTGTAAAAGTTTCTATTTATAATGTGGTTTACAATCAAATTCTGATGAACCGGGTTAAAATTTGGTTGAATAGATAGTCTATGTCCATAAAAAAAGACGCTTTCAAAACTGAAAGCGTCTCCTGAGTAGTACTATTTTTTTGTTAATCGCGACCGCCTAATACTTGTAAGCCCCAATACAATAACATTGCCAAAGAGCCTAAAGCCGAAACTAAATATGTTCTAGCCGCCCATTTTAATGCATCCTTAGAACCTGCGTATTCTTGTTGCGATACCATGTTCTTGTTTTGCAACCACGCCAAGGCTCTATTGCTAGCATCATACTCTACAGGAAGTGTTATAAAACTAAATAACGTTGCCAGTGCCATCATACCTAATCCGATAATGGCAATGATAAACCCGATCCCTGTATTGCTAGAGGCAGCTCCTAAAACCAAACCTCCAATAACAAGCCATTGTGATAAACCTGAGGAAACACTAACTACGGGGACTAATTTAGAACGCATAGTTAGCCACTCGTATGCTTGCGCATGTTGTACTGCATGACCAACTTCGTGTGCAGCAACCGCCGCGGCTGCGGCATTACGTTGATTATATACAGCTTCACTAAGGTTTACCGTTTTATTTTTTGGGTTATAATGATCCGTAAGTTTACCTGGAGTTGAAATAACCTTGACATCGTAAATACCGTGATCTGCCAACATCTTTTCGGCAATTTGAGCTCCGCTCATACCATTCCTCAAATGGATTTGAGAATATTTTTTGAACTTATTTTTCAATGTATTGCTCACTAACCAACTTACTAAAGCTATGGCACCAATGAGTATATAAAATTCCATCATCATAATCTATATTTTTAAAATTGTCTTTCTATTTTTGTTTGATACATTTACAACACAAATTATTCCATTTTAGTATTTACCTATAAAAGTATGTCAAAATGACAAACAAACCTAAAATATTGCTAATCTACACTGGAGGAACAATTGGTATGGTTAAAGATTACGAGTCTCAGGCGTTAAAAGCATTTAACTTTAATCAGATCATAGAAAAGATACCAGAATTAAAGCAGTTGAACTGTGAGATTGAGACTATTTCTTTTGATGAACCTATTGATTCATCTAATATGAACGTTTCATATTATGTGCGTATTGCAGATATTTTAGAGCAAAATTATCCAGATTTTGATGGCTTTGTGGTATTAACAGGATCAGATACAATGTCCTATACTTCTTCGGCTATTAGTTTCATGCTAGAGAATTTAAGAAAGCCTGTTATTTTTACGGGGTCTCAATTACCGATTGGAGATTTAAGGACAGATGCAAAAGAAAATCTTATCACGTCAATAGAGATTGCTTCTTCCAGAAAGAATGGTGAACCTATAGTTAAAGAAGTTGGTTTATATTTTGAATACAAATTGTATAGAGCGAATAGAACTTCTAAAATTAATGCCGAGCAGTTCGAGGCCTTTGATTCTCCAAACTACCCCGCGTTAGCTAAAAGTGGAGTGCATCTTGCCTTCAATAATAAACGTTTGCTAGATAGTGAGGATCATGGTCGTGATTTTATAGTCAGAAAGAGGTTGGATACTAATATCGCTATTTTAAAAATCTTTCCTGGCATTACAGAACAAGTGGTGGAAAGCATACTCAGTGTGAAAGGGTTAAAAGGTGTTGTTTTAGAATCGTACGGATCAGGGAATGCACCTACCTATCCTTGGTTCATACAGAAATTAGAGAAAGCGATTGCTAATGGAATACATATTGTAAATGTTACACAATGCTACGGAGGAAGTGTTCTTATGGGACATTACGAAACCAGTACCCAATTGAAACGAATTGGAATTGTAGATGGTAAAGATATCACTACAGAGTCGGCCGTTGCTAAATTAATGTATCTATTAGGAGAAGAATTAGAAGCCGAAGATTTCCACAAATACTTTGGGAAGTCCCTAAGAGGTGAAATATCTGAGAATTAAATTATTAGATTTTTAATGTTTCTTCTTACATAGGAATAATTTAACATTGAATCCGCTCATTTTTAATGATTTTCGCCAAAATACCTGATTTTTTGTTTTAAAGGCTCAACATTTTTTTGTTACTTGCTGTCCTCAATTGGAGTAATTAAGCTGATGCTGTTAAAATTCTACACGGTATGGTGTATTTTTTCTTTAATTGATATCAATATATTATATTTAACCCGTTAACTATTAAAAATTAATTATAACAAAGATGAAAAAAGTAGTAAATATCCTAACAGTAACAGGATTTATGTTTTTTGGAGCTATTCAATCAACTTTTGCACAAAATGCTGAAGAAGCAAAGACTTTTCACCAAATATTAAAACAACGTTTTATTGAGGGAGGTCCGTTTTTTATGGGGATTGTATTAGTAGCCTTAATTTTAGGTTTAGCGATTGCTATAGAAAGAATTATTTATTTGAACATGGCAACGACAAATACCAACAAGTTGGTTGCTAGTGTAGACGATGCGTTAAGTTCAGGTGGTGTAGAAGCTGCGAAAGAAGTTTGTAGAAATACAAAAGGACCAGTTGCATCTATCTTTTATCAAGGATTAGATAGAGTTGATGAAGGAATTGAAGCAGCAGAAAAAGCTGTAGTAGGTTATGGAGGAGTGCAAATGGGACTATTAGAGAAAAACATTTCTTGGTTATCATTATTTATTGCTTTAGCACCGATGCTTGGGTTTATGGGAACTGTAATTGGTATGATTGGAGCATTTGATGCGATTGCTGTAGCGAACGATATCTCTCCAGGAGTAGTAGCAGTTGGTATTAAAGTAGCCTTATTAACAACAGTATTTGGTTTAATTGTTGCGATTATCCTACAAATTTTCTATAACTATATCGTTTCTAAAGTAGATAGCATTGTTAATAATATGGAAGATGCTTCTATCAGATTAGTAGACTTATTGGTTAAATACAAAAAATAAGAATTATTATGGACAATAAATTTTCTAAAATATTAACCATTCTAATTGCTGTATTATCTGTTATAGGTATAGTGCTATTTATTGTCGTTTCATCTACTGATGAAGCTGATGTAGAAGCTGTAAACACTGCTGTATCACCTTTAATAGCCTTTTCTACGTATTTATTTTATGCCGCAGTAGCTATTACTGTTGTGTTATCTATCGTTGGCATGGTTAAGAACCCAGAAAACTTAAAGAAAACACTTTTAGGATTAGCCGTTTTAGGTGTGCTATTAGTTGTTTCTTATATCATGGGAGATAGTACTGCTGTGTTAGATGCACAAGGAGCAGTAATTGAAGGTGGAGAGGCTGGAGCTTCTTCAAACCAATGGGTAGGAACACTTATTTGGTATAGTACAATTTTGGTACTTATCGGAGGAGTATTTTTCGTATACGACTTACTTAAAGGATTAGTTAAATCATAAGAGTATGGCAAGAAGAGAAAATCCAGAAATTAATGCGGGGTCAATGGCAGACATTGCCTTTCTATTATTGATTTTCTTCTTAGTAACAACCACCATGAATGTAGATTCTGGTATTTCTAAGAAGTTATCAGAGAAGCCGCCGCCAGATTATGTGCCACCAATTATCAAGGAGAAAAATATTTTTGAAGTGAATATTAACTTTAGGAATGAACTTCAGGTAGAAGGTGAGCGAATGGAGGTAAAGGATATCAAGGAAGCTGCTATTAAATTTATAGATAATGGTGGTGGAGTTGGAAAACCAGGAGAAGATGGAACGCCAGGGCAACCCTGTGATTATTGTAAAGGTGAAAGGAGTGAATCTTCTTCAGATCATCCAAATAAAGCAATTATCTCAGTACAGAGTGACCGAGGTACCGATTATGGCACATATATTGCAGTACAAAATGAGTTGCTTAAAGCCTATGCTGTGCTAAGAGATAGGCTGTGCCAAGAACGTTATGGGATGTCCTATAAAGAGTTAGATAAGCTTTACAAGGATGATAGAAATAATGACGAGTTGAAGAAAAAAGTAGAAGATATTAAAACGAGTTACCCTCAAATTATATCGGATGCTGAACCTACTTCAGCCAATTAATTTTAAATTGAAACAATATGTCTAAGTTTAGAAAGAAGAAAAAAGGAATGCCTGCGGTTAATACAGCAGCTTTACCAGATATTGTATTCATGCTGTTATTCTTTTTCATGGTAACTACTACTATGAGAGAAACAAGCCTTAAAATAGAGAATCCAAGTTTGCCTAGTGCTACAGAAATTAAGAAACTAGAACACAAAAGTTTGGTAAGTACTATTTATGTAGGAAAGGCCAAGGAAACGGACAAGTACGGTACCGGTTATAATAGGATTCAATTGAATGATAAAATAGCAACACCGGAAGATGTGCCAGCTTTTATATTAAATGCAAGATTAGACGTTTCGGATGGAGAGGTACCTTTCATGACCACATCTATTAAAGCGGATAAAAAATCTAGTGTTGGTACAATTACCGATATACGTCTCAAATTAAGAGATGTGAATGCATTAAAAATTAGCTATTCTACCAATTCAGGTTCAGATAACTAAGTTTTGGTTGTAATATACAAAGGGTAGTTCATTTTTTGAATTACCCTTTTTTTTTGAAATATATTTTACCATATTTATCGTATGAAAAAGTTATTACTACTTATAGCATTATGTACTACTGTGTCAAGTTTTGGTCAAAAGGATTCTTTACAATTAGGAGAAAAATATAGAGATGACCAGTTGTATATTGGTTTTACCTACAATCAACTGTTTAGTCAACCGTCGCAGGTTGGAGGCTCGGGTTTTTCATATGGGTTTTCGGGAGGTTATATAAAAGATATTCCGTTAAGAAGGGAAGGCGATCTATCATTAGGGATCGGTATAGGATATGGTTTTGATTCTTTTAACCATGACCTGAAAGTTACCGAACTCAATAATGTGTATAGTTTTTCTGTTGATAATGCAATCAGTTCAAATAAGTTTTCAATACATACTTTAGAGCTCCCTATTGAATTTAGATGGAGAACCTCTACAGCAAAAAAGTACAAATTCTGGAGAATTTATACTGGGATAAAGTTTGGCTACAATCTTGGCAATACCTTTAGTTATGTTGAGAATTCAAATGCAATTAATTTGCAAAATATTCCAAATTTCAAAAAAGTGCAATACGGGTTAACAATATCTGCTGGCTATGATGCTTTTAATGCACACATTTATTATGGCTTAACTCCAATATTGGAGAATGCGACTATTGGAACTTCTAGTATTGACACAAAAATCTTAAAAATAGGGTTAGTGTTTTACATCTTATAGGAAAGCAAAAACCAAAAATTGACTGATCATTCCTAGAAAAAATCCTGCATAAACTTCCTTTGGGGTATGTGCATTTAAGTGTAATCTAGAGCTTCCTAGTAGTCCGGATAGCAAAATGATGATCATAATGATGGGTGTTAAGCCGATACTATATGTATGGGTCAGGATCAGAAAAAAGCCTAAAGCATTTCCCATTGATAATAAATGAATACTTGTTTTAAACTTTGCCATAAAAAGAAAATACAAAATAAAAAGACTTAACGAAGTCCCATAAAAAAGCATGGCAAGATCTCGAATTAACGAAATATCGTATAACGATTTACCGAGGAAATAAAATACGACGATCATTAAAAAAAGAGGAATCTTTCTTTCCTTAATTGAATGCAACTGAAAGTTCTCAATTAGATTCAGACCTTTTAAGATCAGCAAAATTACAACTGGAAGTATGTAGGTGAACCCAAAAACTAATCCAAGCATGATCAGTTGTTGTTTTCTTACTAGAGAATGTGGAATTAAAATAAAGTAGAGAATAACGCCTATAGTAGGTACAACAATAGGATGTAATATAGTTGATATAAATTTATGAAACCTCATTAGATTTCTTTTCTTAGCCTAGCTACAGGAATATCTAATTGCTCTCTATATTTTGCCACAGTTCTTCGCGCAATAGGATAGCCTTTTTCCTTTAAAATGGTAGAAAGTTTATCGTCTGTTAATGGCTTTCTTTTATTTTCTTCCTTTATAACAGTTTCTAAGATTTTCTTTATTTCTTTGGTAGAAACATCCTCGCCCTGATCATTTTTCATAGACTCAGAAAAGAACTCTTTGATCAATTTAGTTCCATATGGAGTAGATACATATTTGCTATTTGCTACTCGAGAAACAGTGGATACATCCATGTTAATTTGATCAGCAATATCCTTTAGAATCATGGGCTTTAATTTTCGCTCATCTCCAGTTAAAAAATACTCATACTGATAGTGCATAATGCAGTTCATGGTTAACATTAACGTTTGCTGACGTTGTTTTATGGCATCAATAAACCATTTCGCTGCATCTAATTTTTGCTTTATAAAAAAGACTGCATCTTTCTGAGATTTACTTTTTGTCGTAGATTCCTGATACCCTTTAAGCATGTTATTATACTCTTTTGACACATGTAGCTCAGGAGCATTTCTAGCATTCAATGTAAGGTCTAACTCACCATCTAAAATTCTAATGGTAAAGTCAGGAACAATTTGTTCAGCAATTTTATTATTTCCTGCGTAAGAACTTCCTGGTTTCGGATTTAACTTAGAAATTTCCTGATTGACAAGCTTTAGTTGATCTTCTGAAATATTAAATTTTTCAATCAGTTTCTTGTAATGTTTTTTAACAAAATGATCAAAAGCATGTTCAAGAATTTCAATAGACAAGCTTCTAACTTCTGTTTCTCCTTTTGTTTTTAACTGAATGATCAAGCACTCCTTTAGATCTCTGGCACCAACACCAATGGGATCTAGATTATGAACAACATTTTTTAGAACAGAAGTTACTTTTTCTTCGGTGGTAAAAACATTTTGGGTAAAAGCAAGGTCATCAACTAGGTCTAGAATACTTCTTCTTATATAACCACTATCGTCAATGCTGCCAACTAAAAATTCGGCTATAGCCTTTTCCTCTTCATTAATTCTAAACGTATTTAACTGGTTTTTTAAAGATTGATGGAAAGTAGTTCCCGCTGCATACGGTGTATGTTTCTCTTCATCATCTGACGAATAGTTATTGGCTTGCGTCTTATAACTAGGAATTTCGTCATCGCTCAGGTATTCATCAATATTAATATCTTCAGTATCAATTTTGTCAGTACCATCGTCATCATATTCATTGGAAAGGTCGTCATCAAAAGTTTCACTTTCTTTACCCGTATCTAAAGCCGGATTTTCCTCAATCTCTTGTTTCAAGCGTTCTTCGAAAGCCTGCGTAGGCAATTGAATCAACTTCATCAACTGTATTTGCTGAGGAGATAATTTTTGAAGTAATTTGTACTGTAAACTTTGCTTTAGCATATTTTAAAGATACGAAACTTAGGCTTAAAATTCAGCATTTTGCGGTGTTCTAGGAAAAGGAATTACATCTCTAATATTTCCCATTCCTGTAGCAAACTGAACCAGTCTTTCAAACCCTAAACCAAAACCAGAATGCACTGCAGTTCCAAATTTTCTAAGGTCTAGGTACCACCAAAGCTCTTTCTCATCAATCCCCATGGTTTTAATCTTATCTAACAACACATCGTAACGTTCTTCTCTCTGACTTCCTCCAGCGATTTCTCCAATTCCTGGAAATAAAACGTCCATAGCTCTTACGGTCTTACCATCGTCATTTAATCTCATATAGAAAGCCTTAATGTTCGCCGGATAATCAAATAAGATAACTGGACATTTAAAGTGCTTTTCTACTAAATATCTTTCATGTTCCGATTGTAGGTCAGCTCCCCATTCGTTAATAGGAAACTGGAACTTCTTCTTTTTATTTGGTTTGGAGTTTCTTAAAATATCGATAGCTTCAGTATAACTTACTCTTTTGAAGTTATTGTCAACTACGAAATGAAGTTTTTCAATCAAAGTCATTTCACTTCTCTCCGCTTGAGGTTTTGATTTTTCTTCTTGCGTTAAGCGTTGCTCTAAAAAAGCTAAATCGTCTTTACAATGTTCTAAAACATATGCTAATACCGATTTAATAAAATCTTCAGATAGGTCCATGTTCCCATCAAGATCACAGAAAGCAACCTCTGGTTCTATCATCCAAAATTCAGCTAGATGACGAGTTGTATTAGAATTTTCAGCTCTAAAAGTTGGACCAAAAGTGTACACTTTACCTAGTGCCATTGCAAAGGTCTCTGCTTCTAATTGCCCAGATACCGTTAAGTTGGTCTCTTTACCAAAAAAGTCTTGAGAATAATCTACCCCTCCATCTTCAGTGGTCGGTGCATCGTTTGGCTCAAAAGTAGTTACACGAAACATTTCTCCAGCACCCTCAGCATCCGAACCAGTAACAATAGGAGTATTTACATAGTTAAATCCATTTTCTTGAAAGTACTTATGTACGGCAAAAGACAATGCAGAACGCACGCGCATAACTGCACTAAACGTATTTGTTCTTACACGTAGATGCGCATTCTCACGTAAGAATTCCATGCTATGTTTTTTAGGTTGAATAGGATATTCATCAGGATTTGAATCTCCTAAAATTTCCAATTCTGAAACCTGGATTTCTACGGTTTGACCCCTTCCTTGACTTTCAATCAAGGTGCCTTTAATATTTACAGCAGCTCCAGTCGCAATTCTTTTTAATGTGTTCTCATCCGTATTTTCAAAGTCAACAACACATTGAATGTTTTTAATAGTAGAACCATCGTTTAAAGCAATAAAACGATTACTTCTAAATGTCCTTACCCACCCTTTAACCTGTACTTCTTGTAAAAATTTGTCCGATACTAATAGTTCGGAAACACTGCTTATCATCATGATCTCTGTTTATCCTGTTAAACCTTTTGAGTTTAAAAGCAACAAAGATACTTTTTTAGTCGAAAATGAACAACGAATCAACTGCTAAGAACAAAAGAATTTATTTATCTTGATTTCCTTCTTTTGGAGGTAAAATCTTAATACTGGGTTCTTTGAAAATACGCTCATTGGCAATTTTCTTTTCAAAGGTTAGCAGTAGCGACGGAAGTAACAATAAATTCGAGACCATGGCCAATAATAAGGTTACTGAAACCAATCCTCCCAAAGCGATCGTTCCACCAAAACTAGAAATGGTAAAAATCAAGAATCCAAAGAACAACACAATCGAGGTATAAAACATACTTACACCTGTTTCTCGAAGCGCAGCATATACGGATTTACGGATCTTCCAGTTATTAGCAATTAATTCTTGTCGATATTTTGCTAAGAAATGAATCGTATCATCTACCGAAATTCCAAAAGCAATACTAAATACCAAGATAGTCGATGGCTTTATAGGAATATCAAAGAATCCCATTAGTCCTGCGGTTATTAATAACGGAAGTATATTTGGAATAATGGAAATCAAGATCATTCTAAAAGATCTAAACATCCACGCCATAAAAATGGCAATAAGAAGTATGGCAAGTGAAAGTGAAAATACCAAGTTGGTAATTAAATAATTAGTTCCTTTTAAAAATACCAAGGCTTTTCCCGTTAAACTAACGCTATATCTTTCTTCTGGAAATTCTTTTTTAATGACTTCTCTTAATCGATTTTGAATTAGATCCATTTTCTCCGTTCCAATATCCTTCATAAAAGTAGTTATCCTGGCGTACCTACCTGTAGAATCCACAAAATTATTCAACATATTTGCATTGTTGGCGGAGTTCTTTGTGTATGCCAAAATATAGCTCTGTTCTTGTGATGTAGGTAGTTGGTAGTATTTGGGATTTCCTTTATAGTAGGCTTGCTTAGAGTATTTTACCAAATTTACAATGGAAATAGGCTTTGAAAGTTCGGGAAATGCTTCAATCGCTTCATTAATCTTCTCCATCTTCTTCAGCGTAGATAATCGCATAACACCTTTGTTCTTTCTAGTATCTACCAAAATTTCAAGTGGCATAATGCCTCCAAATTCATTTTCAAAGAATTTAATATCTGAGTAGAATTGTTTGCTTTTAGGCATATCTTCTATCAAGCTTCCAGATACGCGTATTTGGTATACACCAATAATACTTAAAATGATAACAATAACGGTGCTAATATATACGGTAACGCGTTGCTCTTTGACCATTTTTTCCATCCAATCCACAACGTCTTCTATCCATCTTTTTTCGAGATGACTTAAATGCTTCTTTTTAGGTAAAGGCATAAAGCTATAGAGTATTGGAATGATCATCAATGCTAAAATAAATATGCTGATAATATTGATCGATGCTAAAATTCCAAACTCTCTTAGTAATTGACTTTTTACAAAAACAAAAGTGGCAAAACCAGATGCTGTAGTTAAGTTGGTCATTAACGTAGCATTCCCGATTTTCGAAATGACCCGTTGTAAAGCCTTTGCTTGTTGACCATGTTTTTTTATTTCTTGCTGGTACTTGTTGATTAGAAAGACCGCATTCGGAACCCCAATAACGATAATTAATGGTGGTATTAAAGCAGTAAGTACGGTGATTTCGTATCCCAAAAGACCAATAAATCCAAACGCCCAAGTAACACCAATTGTAACCACTAAAAGTGTAATAAACGTAGCTCTGAAAGACCTAAAGAAAAAGAAAAAGATGATAGCTGTAATCAATAAAGCTCCACCAACGAACATCCAAATCTCATCTACAATATTCTGGGAATTTACAGTTCTGATATAAGGCATTCCTGAAACTCTAACGTCTAAGTCGTGATCTTTCTCAAAGGCAGCTATGATGGGCTGGAGTTTCTTAAAAACAAAGGCTTTTCTGACCGGAGTATTTACAATCTCTTTATTAATATAGATGGCCGTTTGGATGGTACCCGTTTCTTTGTTGTATAGCAGATTGTCATAGAACGGAAGCTTTTCGAACAATTGCTCTTTAATGGTGTTTACTTTTTCTATTGTTTTAGGGCTTTCTTTATACAAAGGTTCCAAAACAAATCTTCTACGTTTTCTGTCCGCTCTTAGTTTCTTAACATCAGCAATGGAAAGAGTAAAATCTACTTCAGGCAAGCTGTCAAATGATTTGGCAAGTTGGTTCCAAGCATTAAATTTTGCTGGAGTAAAAACAGTAGAGTCCTTGATACCAAGAATAATCAAGTTTCCTTCTTCTCCAAATATTTTTAGGAACTCATCGTACTGTATATTTACCTCATGATCTTCTGGTAATAGATTGGCCTCGGTATATGAAAAACGCATATACTTCATTTGACTTACTAAGAAAGCGGTCAAAACTGCTATTAAAAAAAGAACCAGATATCTATTGCGAAGAATAATCCTAGAAACTCTTGTCCAGAAATTCATGTAAATCAAATTTTTTGCAAAGTTAGGTATTTGAACTTACTTTGACTATTGTGCAAATAAAAAGAGTGTTAAAAAACACTCTTTAAATATATATCTTTTTTGCCAAAACTATACGGTCATTATTTCGGTTTCCTTTACAACTAATAAGTCATCTACTTTTTTTACAAAAGAATCCGTCAATGATTGAATATCTGTTTCTGTGTTTTTCTTAAGATCGTCAGAAATATCTAGCTTCTTCACTTCGTTGTTAGCATCTTTCCTAGCATTTCTAATTCCAATTTTAGCATGCTCAGCTTCAGCCTTAGCCTGCTTAACAAGATCCCTTCTTCTTTCCTCTGTTAATGGAGGTACATTAATGATGATGTTCTCTCCATTATTCATTGGGTTGAAACCAATATTTGCAATCATAATAGCTTTTTCAATCTCTTGTAGCATTTGTTTTTCCCAAGGTTGAATACTAATGGTTCTTGCATCAGGAGTATTAACGTTTGCCACTTGACTTAATGGAGTTTGAGAACCATAATAGTCTACCATAATGTTCGATAACATTGATGGTGAAGCTTTTCCCGCTCTAATAGAGCGTAATTCCTTAATTAAATGGTCAATTGCACTATCCATTTGTTCTTTTGAACTATCTACGATAAATTCTATTTCTTCATTCATGCTTCCGAATGTTTTATGGTTCTAGATATTAACTACAGTCCCTATTTTTTCTCCTGATACTAATTTAAAAAGATTTCCTTTTTTATTCATATCAAAAACGATAATAGGTAATTTATTTTCTTCGCTTAAGGTAAAAGCAGTCATGTCCATTACTTTTAAGCCTTTTTCAATTACATCTTTAAACGTAATGTTTTCAAATTTTGTTGCTTCAGCATTTTTTTCTGGATCTTCAGTGTAAATACCATCAACACGTGTCCCTTTCAAAATAGCATCTGCATTAATTTCAATGGCTCTTAAAACGGCTGCGGTATCTGTAGTGAAATACGGGTTACCTGTTCCTGCACCAAAAATAACAACTCTACCTTTCTCTAAATGTCTAATGGCTTTTCTCTTTATGTAGGGCTCTGCTATTTCTTTTATTTCAATAGCAGTTTGTAAACGCGTAATGACATCTGCTTCCTCTAAAGCACTTTGCAGCGCTAAACCATTAATAACAGTTGCTAGCATTCCCATATGATCTCCTTGCACACGATCCATACCGTTGCTAGCCCCGGCAACACCTCTAAAAATATTTCCACCACCAATAACAATAGCAACTTCTATTCCTTTGTTGGTAACGTCCTTTATCTCCTTGGCATATTCTTTTAGTCTGTTAGGATCAATACCATATTGTCGGTCGCCCATTAAAGCTTCTCCGCTTAATTTTAAAAGTATTCTTTTGTATTGCATAGTTTATTTGAAAGTTGAGCAAATATAATAATTAGATTTCAGCTACTAAAGAAAGATTTGTATGCATAAAAAAAACCTCGTCAGATGACGAGGTTTTTTTATTGAAACATGTTCAATATAAATTATCCTAATGCTACTCTTTTAAATCCAGTAACAGAAACATCACCAATAGTTTTTACATATTGAGATACAGTTTGTTTACTGTCTTTAATAAAGGCTTGGTTTACTAAAGTATTATCTTTAAAGAAACGTTTGATCTTACCTTTAGCGATATTATCTAACATTGCTTCAGGCTTCCCTTCAGCTCTTAACTGATCTTTTGCAATTTCAATTTCTTTTTCGATGATAGATGCATCAACACCTTCTTCGTTTAAAGCAATTGGGTTCATTGCAGCAGCTTGCATAGCAACATCCTTAGCAACAACGTCTGCACCATCAGTACTAGCCGATAATCCAACTATTGTAGCAATTTTGTTACCTGCATGAATATAAGAACCAACAAAAGGAGCTTCTACTTTTTCGAATGCATTGATGTCTAATTTTTCACCAATAACTCCAGTCTGTTCGATTAATTTATCAGCAACAGTCATTCCTCCAAAATCCTTAGTTAAAAACTCTTCTTTTGAAGCACAGTTTAAGGCTACTTCAGCCAATTCATGTGCAAGGCTTACAAAGCTCTCGTTTTTACCAACAAAATCAGTCTCACATCCTAAAACGATAGATACACCTACAGTTTTATCAGTATTTACTTTTGCGATAGCAGCACCTTCAGTAGACTCTCTGTCTGCTCTTTTCGCAGCTACTTTTTGTCCTTTTTTACGTAAGATCTCAATAGCTTTATCAAAATCTCCTTCCGCTTCAACTAGGGCTTTTTTACAATCCATCATTCCAGCACCAGTTGCTTTTCTAAGCTTATTTACTTCTGCAGCGGTTATTTTTACCATTTTACTAGTATTTTTAAGGTTTTAATTATTTTTCTTCTTTTACTTCTTCTTTCGCAGTAACCTCAGTTTTTGCTTCCGCTTTTACTTCAGTTTTTGCCTCAACCTTTGCCTCAGCTTTTACTTCAGTTTTTGTTTCAGCCTTTGCTTCAGTTTTTGTTTCAGTTTTCGCCTCAGTCTTTGCTGCTGATGCTTTATCCTTATCAGCTTTTCTATCTGCTAAACCAACTGCAATTGCATCAGTTACAAAGCCTAGTACTTTATCAATAGATTTAGAAGCGTCATCATTTGCAGGAATTACAAAATCTACAGCTCTCGGGTCTGAGTTTGTATCTACCATTGCAAAGATTGGAATGTTTAATTTTTGAGCTTCTGCGATTGCAATGTGCTCTTTCTTGATATCTACTACAAATATTGCTCCAGGTAAACGAGTCATATCAGCAATAGAACCTAAGTTCTTTTCTAATTTTTCTCTCTGACGGTTAATTTGTAATTTCTCTCTTTTAGATAAAGCGTCAAAAGATCCATCTTGTTTCATTCTATCTATAGAAGTCATTTTTTTAACCGCTTTTCTGATAGTTACAAAGTTTGTTAACATACCTCCTGGCCATCTTTCAGTGATGTAAGGCATATTTACAGAACCTGATTTTTCTGCAACAATATCTTTTGCTTGCTTTTTGGTTGCTACAAATAAGATTTTTCTTCCTGAGTTTGCAATTTTTTGCAAAGCTGCTGAAGCTTCTTCAATTTTTGCAGCTGTTTTATACAAATCGATGATATGAACACCATTACGCTCTGTATAAATGTAAGGAGCCATGTTTGGATTCCACTTTCTTGTTAAGTGACCAAAATGCACTCCATTATCTAATAATTCTTTAATGTCTACGTTTGCCATTTTTTAAATGTGTTTACTTTCTGTTGTATCGCAATAGATAAGTAGTCTTTCGAGTCTCATCTATTTAGATGCTAAACTGTTATTATTAATTGATAACAGTAATCTAAACGATTAACGTTTAGAGAACTGGAATTTCTTACGAGCTTTCTTTTGACCGAATTTCTTACGCTCAACCATTCTTGGATCACGAGTTAATAATCCTTCTGGCTTTAAGATTGCTCTATGCTCTTCATTAATTGCTACTAAAGCTCTGGTAATTGCTAAACGAACTGCTTCAGCTTGACCAGTAACTCCTCCACCGAAAACATTTACTTTAATGTCATAAGAAGTTAAGTTTTCTGTTAACATTAATGGTTGTTTTACTTTATATTGTAAAGTAGGTGTAGTAAAATAGTTTGTTAATTCTCTTTTATTGATGGTAATGTTTCCTTTACCTTTAGAAAGATAAATACGAGCTACTGCCGTTTTTCTTCTACCTATTTTGTGAACTGTTTCCATTATTTAAGATCGTTAAGGTTAATAGCTTTTGGATTTTGAGCCTCTTGTTTGTGCTCTGCACCTGCATATACATACAAGTTTCTAAATAAAGCGCTACCTAATTTGTTTTTTGGTAACATCCCTTTTACTGCTTTCTCGATAAGTCTTGTAGGATCTTTCTCGAACATTTCTGTAGCAGTTAATGATCTTTGTCCTCCTGGGTAACCTGTGTGACGGATGTAAGATTTATCTGTCCACTTTTTACCAGTTAGATTAATTTTTTCTGCGTTGATAACAACCACGTTATCTCCACAATCTACGTGTGGAGTAAAGTTTGGTTTGTGTTTACCTCTAATTAGCTTTGCTACTTTAGAAGCTAGACGACCCAACGTTTGCCCGTCCGCATCAACAACAACCCATTCTTTAGTAACGGTAGCTTTGTTAGCTGATACTGTTTTGTAACTTAATGTGTTCATAATTACACTTTTAGTTTTTGTCCTAATTAATAATTTGTTTTTTCCTTAAAAAAGGAGTGCAAATGTACCACTAATTATTTGATTGACAAACTGCTAAAGAGTAATTTTTCTAGCGAGTACATGGAATTTCCTTTTGACGTAAGATTGTACTATTTCGGAACGCCTAAAATGTAATACCCCAACTTTTTACCATTCGATTTTTTACCAGGTTTTATTTCCCATGTATAAGTATCATTTTCAAAAGGTTTTAGTAAAGATTCTACATCATTAAAAGCATACATCCTTGGGAGTGAAGCTTGCCCATCCCAGGCATAAAAAATGGGAATAATAGGGATTAAATATGTAAAAATTAATTGCCTTATCGTTATGGGTTTAGAAAAAGGAGTAAGTATTAAAGCCATAATAAAAACAATAGCTAAAGAAATAGGAAGTAATAACCACCAAAGTGCCAAAGGCATTTTGTTCTCCGCCATTTCATAGATCAATATAGCTTGTTTATTTTCTTGTGCAGATTGTAAAATCATCTTGGCCTTTTTGGGAGGCATATGATGAAAACTATTGATCATGGTTTTTAAACCTTTTGGAGTATTTGTGAGCTGCGTAGCATCTATAGGAGTTTCATTGTATTTAGTATTCGGTTGTCCAGATGTATTTATATGATGTATGGCTTTCTTATTAGGATGAAGATCTGTTAATAAGAGATCAATGGAGCTAGCAGAATTTTGATCGTTTAAACTCCTAATCACTTCTGGCATTATTCCTCCAGAACCAGATCCCAAATCGACAATTTGAGTAAAGTTATGCCTCTTTTTAACATCAGATAAAAGATGAACCAAAACTTCCTTTGTGCCCATTAACTTATGCATGACTACTAAAAGGTTCGTCATGCAGGATCGTATCCAATCGGGGAACCAGGAATGATCCTCAAATTCAAAAAGCTGTATTCTCTTCATGGTTATTTTATTTTTCCATCATGGAAACCAGCACGTTTCCAGCGTTCATTTTCATATGTCCATAAATGAGTAATTCGAAACTCACTCTCTTTTCGAATGCCTTTAAAAGTACTTACAGTTTTGACCCTTCCCGTGACAATAGCCCAGGTGTTATCTAGTACTATTTCTATCTGGTCCATGTCATAACTATGTACAATGAGATCCTTAGATGCAAGATCATTGTTACGCTTGTTAAGATAACTCAACCAACTTTGCGCGCTTATAGCTTTTGAGCTCCCATTCGTATGCTTGTAATCGTCAGTAATCATTGTAACTAACGTTGCAACATCCCCTTCAGAAAAAGCACGATTAAACTTGTTTACAGCTTCTAGTAGCGATTCTTTTGTGGGGCTCTCTGAAGTAGCGTTTGAAATTGAACAACTCGTAAATGCAAGGAGTAAAGTAGGTAAAAGGAGCTTTAAATATTTCATGGATAGAAGATTGATGATAAAGAAACCTAAATTAGACTAGACTTCGATAGGATAAAAATACCTTTTTTTTAGGCATTTTAAAAAGTTAAAAATTAGTGAATTAACAGAACGTTAAGAAATATCTATAATAGATTTGAGTTGAAAAGTGAAACGTTTATAAATATTCGTTGTCTTTCATGGGACTATTCAAATACAATAACAATTGAGAATGTGGAAGAGAGGATTCAATTGTTTTGATAGTTTTGAACTATTAATTAACAACTATGCAAATCAACCAACTAAAACTCTTGCCACTGGTAGCTATTTTTACTATCTCAACTTTAAGTGCGCAGGAAAGCAAACCAACAATTCCAAAAAGAACATATACAACAAAAGCAGTTACAACATCTCTGGTTATAGATGGGTTGTTAAATGAAGAAAGCTGGAATGCGGTAGAATGGGCCACTGATTTTATTGAACAAAGACCCGATGAAAACACCCCGCCAAGTCATCAAACACAATTTAAAATCGTTTACGATGATAAATTCTTATATATAGGAGTTAGAGCTTTTGATGCAGAACCAGATAAAATTGAAAAGCGGTTATCCCGTAGGGATGGATTTGCTGGAGATTGGGTTGAAGTTAATATTGATAGTTATAATGATGACAGAACGGGTTTTTCTTTCACGTTAACCGCCGCTGGTGTAAAAGGAGATGAGTTTATTTCAAATAATGGAAATAATTGGGACGGTAGCTGGAATCCGATATGGTATACCGCAACCAATATAGATGAAAAAGGATGGACGGCTGAAATAAAGATTCCATTTAGTCAATTAAAATTTGGAGAAAGTCCAGAACAAACTTGGGGGTTACAGGTTCAGAGAAGGTTCTTTAGAAAAGAAGAACGATCTGTTTGGCAGCGTATTCCACAGGACGCTCCCGGGTGGGTAAGTGAATTTGGGATTTTAAGAGGCTTGGTGAATATTCAACCTCAAAAGCAATTAGAGATACAGCCATTTTTAGTGGGACAATTTGATTCGTATCCTCAAGAAGCAGGAAATCCATTTAGAGATGGAAGTGATTTTAAAATAAATGGAGGGTTGGATGCGAAGATTGGAATTACAAATGACCTTACACTGGATTTAACCGTAAACCCCGATTTTGGTCAAGTAGAAGCAGATCCAGGAGCTATTGCATTAGATGGATTTCAAATATTTTTCAGGGAACAGCGCCCGTTTTTTGTAGAAAATAAGAACATTTTTGATTTCCGTTTCGCCAATGGTCAAGATAATGTGTTTTATAGCAGAAGAATTGGAAGAAGTCCGCATGGTAGCCCAACATTGGCTGCTGGCGAGTACGCCGATATTCCAGTAAATACGACCATTTTAGGAGCGGCAAAGTTTTCAGGAAAAACGAAAAGTGGTTGGTCCATTGGTCTTTTAGAAAGTGTGACAGCCAATGAGTATGCAAAAATCGATAACAATGGAACCAGAAGAAAGGAAATTGTTGAACCCCTAACCAATTATTTTGTTGCTAGAGCCCAAAAAGATTTTAATGATAGAAATACGTATGTTGGAGGTATTTTTACTGCTACCAATAGAAATTTAGATGGTAATTTTAATTACCTACACAAAGCGGCCTATACTGGTGGATTGGATTTTAGGCATAATTGGAAAAACAGAAACTATTTTGTGCAAGGAAATTTGGTAACAAGTTATGTTACTGGTAGCCCAGAAGCCATTGAGGCTACACAAAGATCAATTACACATTTATTTCAAAGAGAAGATGCAGGACACGTTTCTGTAGATCCAACTCGGACTTCTTTGTCGGGTTCAGGTGGTCGTTTAGAAGGAGGAAAAGCAGGCGGGGGAAATTGGCGTTATGCCGCAGGTGTAATGTGGCGTTCTCCGGAATTGGAGTTGAATGATATAGGGTTTTTGAGACAGGCAGATGAGATCCGTCAGTTTGCTAATGTGCGCTATCTATGGCAAAAGCCAACGAAGACGTATAGAAGAGCTTCATTACGTTTTTTTCAGTCAACAACCTATGATTTTGATGGGAATCACAACAGAACCAATTACGAAATCAATGGAGATATCAACTGGGATAATAACTGGTGGACTGAAGCAGGATTTGGACACAAGCCAAGGATATTTATCAATACTTTTTTAAGAGGAGGCCCTCGTTGGAGGTATTCTGATGAGAATTTTCATTTCTTGTTTTTTGGGTCCGATCAACGGAAGAAATTCAATTTCACACTAGGGTATGTAGGAAATCAAGTACAGCAAGACAATTTTTCGTTTAGCCGATACGTGGTTAGAATGAACTATCAACCGTTAAATGCATTGAGCTTATCACTAAGCACAGAGTTCGAAAAGAACCCTAATAAAACTCAGTATGTTACCCAAGCGGGATTTGGAACCATTACGCGATATATTTTAGGAAATATAGATCAACAAACATGGAGTACTACACTGCGGTTGAACTATAGTATTAACCCAAATTTGTCGATCCAATATTATGGGCAGCCGTTTATATCAAGAGGACGTTATACCGATTTTAATTTTGTGAATAATGCAGCTGCTGAGGATCTAAATGATAGAGTCACATTATATAACAGTAATCAAATATCGTTTGGAAATGATACTTATTCGATAGATGAAGATTTAGACACCGTAACGGATTACAGTTTTAGCAACCCGGACTTTTCATTTGTTCAATTCAGATCAAATTTGGTAATGAGATGGGAATATATCCCAGGATCTGAGATCTTTTTTGTTTGGTCTCAAGGAGTAACAGGATTAGGAGATCCTAAAAATACATTAGGAAATGAACTGAGAAATCAAATCTTAAATCAGAAAAAGGAAAATACATTTTTGATTAAGATGACGTATCGATTCGTAAAATAAATTTTGTCTTTTCGGGAACCTTTTTTAAGTTTTTGAGCCCAATTAGTAAAGGATACTTTATGTAAACAAAGCTCTTAATTCTGTGGCTTCATTAGGTTTCATTTTTCCAGCTAGTACAAGGCTTAATTGCTTTCTTCTCAGCGCACCTTCATATCGTTCTTTTTCTAGGTCAGTTTCTGGAGTAATTTGAGGAATCTCAACAGGTTTTCCTGTTTCATCAACTGCAACGAATGTATAAATACCTTCATTAACTTTTGTTTTGGAACCAGACTGACGATCTTCTATCCAGACATCTACGTAAATCTCCATAGATGATTTGAAAGCTCTCGAGACTTTGGCTTCAATAGTAACCACACTTCCTACAGGAACTGACTTATTGAAAGCTACGTGATTCACAGAGGCCGTAACTACAATTCTTCTAGAATGCCTTCTTGCAGCAATACTACAAGCTCTATCCATTCTTGCCAATAACTCGCCTCCAAAAAGGTTGTCTAGATAATTTGTTTCACCAGGTAAAACAAGATCGGTTAATATGGTTAGTGATTCTTTAGGTGATTTTGCTCTCATCATAAAAGTTTGTACAAAGATAAGACTTACCCCGCAAAAGAGTTAAAGAAATTTTGTCAAGAATATGAATTTTATTGGAAACGCTTGATCAATATCCAAGCATCTTTGGAATCCGATTTACGAATTGCTGCTAAATTTTTGAAAGCTTCTGACCTATCAGTAAAACTTTCAAAAGCGACTTGTGTCAATCCCCATTTATTTTTTCCTAAAATAGCAGCATTAAATCCTTTTGCCTTTAATTGATTTACTTTCTTTTCAGCATTTTCAATAAACTGAAAAGACCCAGCAATTACATGATAAGGTTTCGCTACTTCTTTAGTTACATTTAAATTAATGGTAGGTAGTGGATTGCTAATTACAAAAGTGGCATTCTGAATCTTATTTTCTAATTCCTTTTGCTCTTTTGCAATTTCTTTTTGCTCTAAGTTGTTTTGGTATCCATTCCAGCCAACGGTTCCTAGCGTTAATACAATAGCAGCGGTAGCCGCATACTTAACTAGTGCAGAAATCTTTGATTTAGAACTAGCAGCTACCATCGGCACCACTTTCTGTTGATAACGTTCTACAGGAACATTAGTATAAGGAGCTAAACCAAAAGCATTAGACAGATAATTAACATCTTGAGAAGGTTCAAAAAGATATTGTCCATTATCATCTAAAATTAGTTGACCAATACTGTCCAAAACCACTCCACTTGATTGAATATCTTTTCTCCAATTTAAAACGGTAGTTGCCACTTTTTTTGAAGCAATGTCAAAAGACACATTTTCAACTTTGGCAATATAATTTACAAGCAAGCCATCGTTATGCTTTAAATGTGTATTGAACGAAACCTGCTTTGTTGGTGGATAAAATGTATGTGTAGCTTCATGAATTTTTGCACCAATTGTGTTGGTAATAAAACCACCGAAATTAGGAACAATTACGCAATCGTGTCTGTATAATAAATCGTGTATATAATTAGCTACTGTCATCAAAACAAATATAGAAATTTATAGAAAACGTACTTCTATTGATCTTAAAAATTATTAACAATAATTTTGTACATTGATAATCAAAACATTGCACATTGGAAAAAGAAAAATTGTTTGCCGTTCTGCGTCTGCAGAAAGCAAAGTCGATAGGGACAATACTCGCCAAAAAGCTTATACATACAGTTGGGGATGTAGAACTGCTATTTAAAGAACGCCCACATGTTCTTCAGAAAATTCATGGTGTTGGAACCCAAATAACCAAACATCTATTAGATGAGTCTCAATTACAAAATGTTGATAATGAGTTGCAATACGTACTGGATAATAAGATTGAATATGCATATTTTTTAGATAAAGATTATCCGCAGAAGTTGAAACACTGCGTAGATGGACCAATCCTATTCTTTAAAGAAGGGAGCATAGACTTTACAAATAAAAGAGTATTATCTGTAGTTGGAACCAGAAGCATGACGCATTATGGCAGAGACTTTTGTAAACAGTTAATACATGAGCTTGCTAAATACGACCCAATGATTGTAAGCGGTTTTGCATATGGAGTAGATATATGTGCTCATAAAGTTGCGATGGAAAACAAACTGCAAACTATTGCGGTTTTAGCTCATGGTCTAGAACAGATGTATCCGAGATCTCATAAAAAGTATATGCATCAAATGCATAATCGAGGAGGTTTCATTACAGAATTTTGGCATGATGAAAATCCACTTAGAGAACATTTTTTGCAACGCAACAGGATTGTGGCTGGACTTTCGGATGCAACTATTGTTATTGAATCTGCAGAAAAAGGAGGTTCTTTAGTAACTGCAGATATCGCTAATTCTTATGATAGAGAAATATTTGCTGTACCTGGCAAAGTAACGGATATCTATAGCAAAGGGTGCAACAATTTAATAAAGCAACATAAAGCCCACGTAATAACCTCCTCTAAAGATGTCATAAAAGTATTAGGCTGGGATACTATATTAGAACCTAAAAGGGAAGTGCAAAAACAACTTTTTGTTGAGTTAGGTGTCGAGGAACAGAAAATCTATGAATACTTAAAACATAAAAAAGCACAATTATTAGACGTAATCGCTTTAGAATGTAATATTTCTACATTTCAACTAGCGGCAATATTACTTCAACTCGAACTGAAAGGAGTGGTGAAACCATTGCCAGGAAAAATGTTTACTCTTTTGTAATTTCTTTTATGATGATATCGGAACCTAAATATTCTCCCGATAGATCATGCCAATGTTTATGACGAGGAATCGTTACTCCATTTATATTAGCACTCCCTTCAAAGAATAGGCGCTCTCCTTTAGTTAGATCATCTGGAAAAATCATTTCGATACCTATCATTGAAAAATCGTCTCGAGAAAAGAAAAGATTCCAATGTTTTGAAAACAGTGGTTTTTCAAGCTCGATAGGTACCATATAACTTCGAATATCATTAAAAATAACTTGAGATACATCTCCAATACTATCCAATTTTTCTATATGTAAAGACATAGGGAGTCCCATTAAACTTTGATAAAAACGGCGATATACAGTATTTCGAGAAGGGTCAAGTCTATATTTCTTGATTAATAATGTATCGGTTATGGTCTTTCCATCTAGATAAGTCGTCGCATTTCCTTGTTCGTCAATAATATGATTAGAAACATGGTGATCTCTATTACGTTGCAGTGAGAAAGCCCCTGTCTTATTGTTCAGTTTTACTATTGAATACCGAACAGGATTTTGGAACCTAGGTTCTTGTATGCGAAGGTGCATGTCGGTGCTACTCCACTTGTTATTTGAATCGTGTTTTTGAATGCTTTTTGCAATGATATCTTTTCCTGTAAGGTTTTGATCACCTGAATTACAGCTTCCCAAAAAAATAATGAAGCATAGAAGTATATATCTCATAGGTTGATTATTTGAGAACTAAATGTACCTACTTTAAATTTAAAATTGTGTTAAAGTTGTGCTACTTCTTTTTAGATCGGATGCTTTCAATAACTACGGTAGCCAAGATCAAGGCTCCACCAATGTAGGTATTCACATGTGGGATTTCATTTAAAAATAGAAACGCCAGAATAATTCCGAAAATAGGTTGAATACTACTAATAATGGTAGCTGCGGTTGCAGAAAAGAACTTTAAGGAATGTACCATTAAACTATGTCCAATAGCTGTGGTGAGCAATGCAATTAATATTAAATATGGGAATTGAGATTGGAAACCAGAAAGGTCCATAAAGAATAATACCGGTAGCAGTACTATCGTGATCACAAGTGTTTGATAAAACATCAGCATGGATCCATGATAATTTGCAACATGCTGTTTAAGTATTAGTACGCGAATGGAGTAACATAAGGCGGATAGCAATCCGAACAAAATGCCTTGAACTTGAGAGCTCTCTAAATTAAAATCCGGGGCAAGAATATAAACTCCAATTAATACAATAATACCTAGAATGATATGAATAGGGTTGAACTTTGTTTTTAAAAACACGGGTTCTAACAGAGCCGTAATTACGGGGAATGTAAATAATGAAAGCATCCCTAAAGCGACATTCGATAATTTGAGTGCATAGAAATAGGTGATCCAATGCCCCGCCATAAACAAGGAGCTAATGATCAAAGGAGCATGATCTTTTTTAAACTTTACGTTCAAATCAATCTTTCTAATCTTACAAAAAATGTATAAAAAAACCAGTGCAAAAGAAGAGCGAAACCAAACAATTACTTCCGACGGCATGGCAATATATTTACCAAGCACTCCAGATGTACTTATAAATAATGTTGCTAAGATTAGTCCTGAAAGATGTTTCAGATGGTTATTTTCCATAATTATTTTAAATACTTTTTAAGATATTTAAGGCTTTTTGTACTGTGTCTATTTTGATAAAGGTAACCAAAAGACGTAGTCCGTTTTTCGTTTGTTTTTCTTTCATCACACAATCCTTTGAATGATGTTGTACATACTTTAAGAATCGGGTAAACTCACTTGTTTGATAATAAGGACTTTGCTGATCAGAAACAAAGTAACCGATCATACGTTTTTGCTTTAATACCACCTTCTCCAAACCTAATCTTTTAGCAAACCATTTTAATCGCACGCTGTCTAGTAGGTCAGCTGCTTCCGTAGGGAGTTCACCAAAACGATCAATCAATTTAGTTTCAAAATCTTGCAAGGCAAACTCACTTTCAATAGCAGATAATGTATTGTACAAAGCAAGTCTTTCTGTAATGGCATTGATATAATCGTCTGGAAACAGGATTTCAAAATCTGTATCTATTTGAACTTCTTTTACAAACTCTTTTGGAGCAGCATCTTCAGTATTGTAAAGTTCTTTAAATTCATTTTCTTTAAGTTCTTCAATAGCTTCGTTTAGGATTTTTTGATATGTCTCAAAACCAATGTCATTAATAAAACCACTTTGTTCTCCTCCCAGAAGATCTCCTGCGCCTCGAATTTCCAGATCTTTCATAGCGATATTGATACCGCTACCTAAATCAGAAAACACTTCCAAAGCTTGAATTCTTTTTCGTGCATCGTTGGTCATCATATGGTAGGGAGGAGTTATGAAATAACAGAAAGCCTTCTTGTTGGAACGCCCTACGCGCCCTCTCATTTGATGAAGATCTGATAATCCAAAGTTATTTGCATTATTGATGAAAATGGTATTTGCGTTGGTAACATCTAATCCACTTTCAATAATTGTGGTAGCTACCAGTACATCAAATTCATTATTCATAAACCCTAGCATTAGCTCTTCTAGTTTCTTACCATCCATTTGTCCATGACCAATACCGATTTTTGCATTAGGAACTAAACGCTGAATTAAACCAGCTACTTCTTTTATGTTCTCGATCCTGTTATGTACAAAGAAGGTTTGCCCTCCTCGAGAGATCTCGTAACTAATAGCATCTCGTATCGTTTCTTCACTAAAACGGATCACATTGGTTTCAATGGGATGTCTGTTTGGAGGAGGTGTGTTAATCACTGAGAGATCTCGGGCCGCCATCAAACTAAATTGTAATGTTCGTGGAATAGGCGTTGCGGTTAAGGTTAGTGTATCTACATTTTCTTTTAAGGTTTTTAGCTTATCCTTTACAGCAACTCCAAATTTTTGTTCTTCATCAATAATGAGAAGCCCCAGGTCTTTGAATTTTATTTTTTGATTTGTTAATTGATGCGTGCCAATTACAATATCCAAACTACCATCATTAATTCCTTGAATAACCTGATTTCGTTGCTTTGTTGTTTTAAACCGATTAAGATAATCCACCTTGATTGGAAAATCTTTTAACCTTCTCGAAAATGTTTTAAAGTGTTGAAAAGCAAGAATGGTTGTAGGAACTAAAATTGCTACCTGTTTGCCATTATCTACTGCTTTAAAAGCAGCTCTGATTGCAATTTCAGTTTTTCCAAAACCTACATCTCCACAAACCAAACGATCCATAGGTTGCTCTCGTTCCATGTCAGATTTAACATCTTGAGTTGTGCTGAATTGATCAGGAGTATCCTCAAACAAGAAACTTGCTTCTAGTTCATGTTGCATATACGTGTCAGGGCCAAAGGCAAAACCTTTTTGCATTTTTCTTTTTGCATACAATTGGATTAGATCATAGGCAATTTCCTTAACACGTTTTTTTGTCTTTTGTTTGATTTTTTTCCATGCTCCAGACCCGAGCTTATATATTTTAGGTGCTTTCCCATCCTTTCCATTGAACTTTGTGATCTTGTGCAAGGAGTGTATACTTACGTATAAAATGTCCCTATCTCCGTAGATCAATTTGATGGCTTCTTGTTTTTTACCTTCAACATCAATTTTTTGCAATCCGCCGAATTTACCAATACCGTGGTCAATGTGTGTGACGTAATCGCCAATTTGAAGACTATTTATTTCTTTTAGAGTAATTGCTTGTTTTTTTGCATACCCATTCTTTAAATGAAATTTGTGATAGCGCTCAAAGATCTGATGATCAGTATAGCAGAGAATTTTTTCATCTACATCTACAAATCCTTGATGTAATGAAGAGACTATGGTTTGGTAATGCACATCTTGAGGAACATCCTTAAAAATGTCTTCAAATCGTTTCGCTTGCTTTTCGTTGGTACAAAAAATATAGTTCTGATATCCTTTTTGGTGATGGTCATTTAAATTTTCGATGAGTAGATCGAACTTTTTATTAAAAGATGGCTGAGGTTTTGTTTTAAAGGAGACTGACGTTTCAAATGTATTTGAAGAAGCTCCCCAATGTGCTACACTAAACTCTGTAAATTGTTGTTTAATAAATGCGCCATTACAAAAAAGTTCTTCTGGTTTTGAATGATTTAACTCTTCAGACAACTCACCAAAAGCCACTTGAGCTTTTTCAAACAAAAGGTCTAGTCTTCCAGAAAGTAGTTCTTCATTCTTTAGAAATACGTTGCTGTTGGATGAAATGTATTTTAGAAAACTTTGCCGTTTTTCTTGTAACGTTTTGTTTTCAATATTAGGAATGATACTCACCTTTTTGAGCTTTTCTTCAGAAAGTTGAGATTCAATATCAAAAGTTCTAATACTGTCTACTTCATCTCCAAAGAACTCTATTCTATATGGCTTGTCATTAGAAAAAGAAAAAACGTCAATAATACCTCCTCTCACGGAAAACTCGCCAGGCTCGGTAACAAAATCAACCCTGTTAAAATGATATTCGAATAATATCTCATTGACAAAATCAAGCGAAACAGCGTCTCCTGTAGATACCTTTAACGTGTTTCTCTCCAATTCTCTTTTTGTTACTACTTTTTCAAAAAGAGCATCAGGATACGTAACGATTATTGCAGGCTTTTTTCTCGAATTAATTCGATTTAGAACCTCTGACCGTAAAAGAATATTGGCATTATCTGTTTCTTCAATCTGGTAAGGCCTTCTGTAAGAACCTGGATAAAATAAAACATTTTTGTCTCCTAAAAGGCTTTCAAAATCATTTAAATAATAGGCAGCTTCTTCTTTGTCATTAAAGATAAAAACAAAAGGGTTTTCAGAAGATTTGAAAACCTCAGAGGTAACGAAAGACAATGATGATCCAACCAAATTCGTGATCTGAAAATGGTGATTCTTGCGGTTTAGAAGCTCAGAAACCTGCGCTACTTTTACAGATTTTTGATATTGATTTACAATCTCTTGCTTACTCAACGATAAAAATTTTAGCAAAAATACTACACTATTTTATAAAAAGAGAATTTTGGTTTTGTTTTCTTCGATAATACAATATATTTGCTGGAATTTAGTTAGTAGTACATATTATAGTCCCCTTAACACCCTATTTCAAAGTATTATGAATAAGAACATATTTTTTTTAATAGCTATTCTGTTTATTAGTAGTTTTAATGTAAAAGCTCAAAATGAAGACAACAAATGGGTTGTTGGATTAAGTACGGCACTAACCTCTTTTGGTCCAAATGGAAGTCGTGTTTTAGGTGAAAGATATTCTTCTCAAGTAATCAAGTTAAATGCAGCTAGATATTTCCTTAAAGGGTTGTCATTGGATGCAAGTATGGTTTTAAGCCCAATTAATAAAGTAGAAGGATTGATTAATAATCAGGTGAAATACTTCTCCTTAGATGGAACTATTAGATATGACTTTAATACATCAGATGAAAACCTTGTGCCATATATCGGACTTGGTTTAAGTGTTGTTGGAGCGCCAAGTAATGTGCCCGGGTCGAAAAGAACTGGAACCTATAATTTTGTAGCAGGAGGAACGTTTTGGTTTTCACCAAGACTTGGACTGAATGCTCAAATGATGTATAAAAAGGCTCCTGATAACATTATTAGTATGGTTACGCATACTCAGGTATCTGCAGGCTTAGTATATAGTTTAAATAGAAGAGTCTTGAATTATAGACTTTGGGATCATAGGTATTAGTGTGCCATTTGATAAAATTTTATGTTCTACATAAACCTGTAGACTCTTCAAATTATAGTATTACACTCTTTATGGAAATAAAGAGTTTTTTTTTGCTTTATAAGTTGTTTTTGATGCTTGGTTCTAAAAAAAGCCCGCTTCGTTCCTTTTTTCCAAAAAATCAATTTTTCTTTTTTTCTCTTTGTATAGAATTACTTAAACTAAAAACTAAGAAATTCTATACAATTAAAAATCACTAAATATTAACTTCAAAACATTAAATTATGAACACAGCAAAACTTAAAAGAAGAAGAGAAGTGAGAAGAGAACCTCACATAGCACCGCCAGCTTCAAGTAAATTATTTACCTTACCTGCACCATTCAATATGGGACCTTCAGAACCATACTCTGGTCCAAAAGGTCAGGACTCCCTAATTGCGCCTTTCGATATCACAGCAGAATATGCTAACGGTAAAACAATCATTAAGATAAAAGTAACCGTAGGGATCAATTCTGATCTTACTATTTCAGAACTTGATATTTATGGGGGAGATGCCATGCTTAAACCTTCCCAAGATAAAAAGATGCAGAAACTGTACGTAGTTTACGATATGCAAGAAGGAGAAATGACGCAATTCACTCCATATTATCTTGAATTGGAAATACCAGCCTGTATTGAAGATGAGCATATAAATACGCTTGATATCTACTTATGGAATGAAGATCCGAAAACCTCTAGAGGTACTGTTACCACCGTTAAGCACAGTAAGTTGACTTTAGAAAAAAGTTAAGCACAAAACTACTTTAGAGCCTATTTAATTTGGACTTGGCATTAGAAAAGAAAAGCGGGATATGTTTTAGTTCCGCTTTTTTGTCCTTTTAATTTTTATTAACTTGCTGAAAACCCCCAATTACGTTTGAACTTAAGAATCTTCCTCCTTTCTGTTTTTTTGCTTCATAGCACAATTTTTTTTGCTCAAAAATCAAGAACTCTTACTGATTTTGAAAAAGAGTTTAAGTCCAGAAGCAGCCGCTTTTTAAATAATAATACTTTTTCTAAGGCACAAACCTTCTTCTTTGCTAAAGAATGGGATTCTACATTGGTATATACTTCTAAGGGGCTAAATGGAGTAAACGGAAATAAAGAGTTTGTAGATTACTGTTACTATTTAAGGGCTTATAGTTTTAAAAGAAAACGATTATACCGAGAATCTGAAAAGGAATTTGCGAAGATCTCCGAAGAATTTGATTTCTATAATCGTATTAAAGTTTACTTAGGTGAAATTGCCTTGGAAGAGGGTCAGTTTAAAAAGGCTATAGAATATTTTGAAAGAGTCAATGATGTCAATACTTACGAAATGGCAGAAATTGAGAAAAATGATATTGAACATAATCTGGGTTTGTGCTATCTTCATCTTGAAAAATTTGATAAAGCAGAATATTATTTGCTAAAGACAATAAGATCTCTTGAAATAGAAAAAGATACTATAGAATTGGTAGGGTCTTATGGAGATATGGCTAATTTATACTATGTGCAGTATAAGGACGATGAAGCAATCCCTTACTTTGAAAAAGCATATGCATTGTCAAAATATACAAAACGATTTGATCTAAAACAGAACACGGCACTTAATATGTCCGTTGTAGAGGAGAATCGTAAAAAATATGTAAAGTCATTAACGTATAGAAAAGAGTATGAACAATGGAAAGACTCCTTAACAGACCAGAATAAAATCTATGAAGTTGCTCAGCTAGAAAAGAAATTTGCAGTAAAAGAAAAACAAAAAGAAGTCAGCCTTTTACTGGCAATAAATAAGCTTAAAATTGCCGAAAGAAATGGATTTTTATATTCAGCAATCATATTGTTGTTCCTTTTAGGAACGTTATTTTATTCCTACAGAGGAAAGATAAAGAGGAATAAAATAATTACAGCACAGAAAGAAACTTTAAATACTTTAAATGATACAAAAGACAAATTGTTTTCCATAGTGAGTCATGACTTGCGCTCTTCGGTAAATGCTATTCGGACCAGTAATAAAAAAGTAAAGCATAGTTTAGAAACTAAAAACCTGGAAGAATTAAACAAATTACTTGAACAAAACAGTGCAGTTGTTAACGGAGCCTACGGCTTATTGGATAATTTATTACACTGGGCATTAT
This sequence comes from Asprobacillus argus, assembly GCF_032248395.1. Lineage (NCBI taxonomy): Bacteria > Pseudomonadati > Bacteroidota > Flavobacteriia > Flavobacteriales > Flavobacteriaceae > Asprobacillus > Asprobacillus argus. Next base: position 426,274 of record NZ_JAVTTO010000003.1, on the reverse strand, counting down.
TGCAAACGAGGCAATCCTATTTTGAGATTACATCAATTAGATTGTCGTCTATAGTAGAACAGGTGGCTTACAATTATATACCTTTAATGGAGCAGAAAAATATTGTTTTTGAGAATAGGGTTTTGAAATCAATAATTGTTGAGGTCGATCAAGAATCTCTGAAGATTGTTTTAAGAAATTTATTAGACAATGCGATAAAATTCTCAAAGCCTGAGGGAAGTATTCTAGTTTATACCGAGGATAGTGATGAAATGTACTGTGATCTAATAGTTAAAGATTCTGGTATAGGAATGGATGAAGATACTCAAACAGCTCTAATGGAAAGCAGTAAGTTGTTATCAAAGAAGAAAAGCGAAAAAGCAATAGGAACTGGTTTGGGATTACATTTGGTTAAATCAATGATGGTTAAGAATTCAGGAAAATTCTCGATAGAAAGTCAACTAGGGAAAGGAACGAAAATGATTATATCATTACCAAAAAAAAGCCACAATGGATAAAGTCAATGTATTAATAGTAGAGGATAGACCTGATGAGAGCACAGCTTTGGCTAAAGTTCTAGAAACACATAACTATACGATAGTAGGGATAGCGAGAACACATAAAGAAGCGTTAGAAATTTTCTATGGAAATCCTATTGATATAGCAATTATTGATGTTTTTTTGCATGGAAACCCAGAAGGTATTGCATTTGCAGAAACTATTAATGCGGTACCAGGAAAGATAAAACCTTTTGTGTTTCTGACGAGTTCCACAGATCGTAAAATATTCGAGCGCGCAAAATTAACTCATCCTTTTAGTTACCTTTTAAAGCCGTTCAATGAACTGGAAATTTTATATGCGATAGAAACAGCTTTGGAAAAGTTCTACGAACAGCCAGATGCTTTTTTAGATGAAGATAAAAGCACGGTGATTAGCTCTGAGAGCCTTTTTATAAAAAAGGGGAGGTCGTTAAAAAAAGTTGGCGTAAATGATATTATATATATAGAAGTAGAGGAAAAATACTGCAATATTGTTACAGATAAAGAAAAATTTGTTATTCTCATTTCATTGGTTAAAATACTTGAACTACTGGATAAAACTAGATTTTACAGAACACATAGAAATTTTATTGTAAACGCTCAAAAGATCACTGAGATCATTCCTTCAGATAATTTGATTATCCTGTCTGGAAATCATAAAGCTACTCTAAGCGATACTTACAAAAGCATCATAAAGAAGGTTCGCACTCTACGATAGTGAAGCTTCTAATCCATAAAATAGTTTTATCAAGATCTATATAGGGATGTGCTACTCTTTAAAATCTTGATAGTTCATTATTCCCATCTCATGGATAAAAAAATCAGCTTCATTCCATTTTTTTAAAACTCATCGATATCTCGTACTAATTTCAACTCAGGAATCAAGGCTAGCAATAATTTCTAGAGACGTTTTGTGATTCAATACCTGAATAAAACGAAGCAGCTAAACAAGGTGGAGCAGTACCCACTTTAAAAAACGGAGCGTAGTCCGAAAAGCTTTATGAGTAGGAAATAAAAACTAAACAAGATGAGTTCAAAAAACCCAAAAATAAAAGGAGCGAAAAGAAATTCTTTCGCAGTTGGCGCAGAGATTATAAATGTTAATATGATCATTGCCACAGATCAACTTATTGAAAAATACCCAAACCCAAGTAAAGACCCTAATAATCCTACCGGTATTGGGCATAATTTTTCCTATATGGTTGCAAGTGGAGCTGCACTGGATCCAACCGGGAGTGGTACAGGAGATCTAGCTTTCGGAGCTGCGATCGGTGATGTTGTTAGATTTACGGCAGTTTCAGAATACAATCAGTTTCGTCAATCTGTTGTTATGTATGATATGTTTTACATTAGTGGAGATCATATTTTTCAGAATGATGATTTTGACTTAAAAACAGCAACAGGAGTAAAAACGCCTTTCCCAACATCTTTTTCTGACTTTAATGTGAAATTTGTAGATCAAGATTTTTACTGGGGAGAGAATAATATCTCTAGTGCTGGTACAGAAAATTATGGCTTAAGATTCGCATTATATCAATTAGAGCGGGGACAACAGGATCCTACACTACTTGGTTATTACCAATGGGATCCTCAAATTACTGTAAATGGATAATCTTTTAATTCAATAATTGAATATTCTAGTGATTTGTATTAAAAGCCGTCAATTATTGACGGCTTTTTTTCGTTGATTCGATAAAGGAAATTTTAATACAACTACAGTTGTTTAGCTTTTTTCAAAATAGAAAGCATGCTATTTTTTGTAATTAAACCTTCCAGTTGCAAAACAATTGCGAAGTTTTTGTCCAAAATGGTCGTTGTAGGATAACTCACTCTTTTATGTATTGTTGCTAGCTCAATAGCCAATTCATGAGTGCCAGTGTTATTGCCTGTTGGTTTAAATACAAAAGTTTTTCCTAAAAAAGTAATATCTCGTTTTTCTTCGCCATTCAGTTTTATAAAATAGAACGATTTGTTCAGGGTTTTTATAATTTTTGAGTTCGAAAAAGTACTTTTTTCCATACCATGACATATTTTACACCAATCAGCATGAACAAAAACCACAACAGGTTTTGGGGTTGTTTTTTGTAGCTTTTCAACTTCGGAAAAAGAATGAACATTTAGTGTCTCTTTTTTTGGTATTGATCCCAATATAGAAAGTGAAATAAAAAGAAATCCTAGTAATTTGTTCATTGGTCAAAATTAAAAAATAGAATAGCGTAACCCAAAAAAACCTCTAATACCTTGGTTAGAAGCATATACATAACTTGGATCGAAAGTTAAGGCATAAGGATTGTTGGGAGTAGCTACCGCCTGTCCATTTTGATCAAAAACAACATCTTGGTCAAAAGGATCTAAGGACCTTGCAATACTATTGGCCGCAGGCGTAAAGTTTAATAGATTTTTTACACCTCCATAGACCTCCCAGTTCGTGCCAAACTTTTTTGAAAGCTGAATATTTTGGATGCTGTACCATGGAGAAAACTCTGCTCTTGGGTCGGTATCACTAATTAATGGAAGTCGCATCGGGCCATACAGATTCCCTGTATAATCAATAGTGAATCGACTGTTTTTGAATTTGTATGAAATACTCCAGACACCGCTAAAACTTTCTGTAAGTATTTGTCTTTTGCTTACGCCATTTTCCGTTATAGATACATCCATTAGAGTGGCGCCAAGATTAATTGACAACCCATCGTGAAAAGTGATATCTGAATTTAGTGAAATGCCTTGTGAGATAGAATGACCGTCAAGGTTCGCATAAATTATTTTATTAGGGTCAGTCTCGTAATCCGGTAAGATTCTATTGGAAAAATAAGTGTAAAAAGCACTCGCGTCTAGTGTAATAAAAGCATTTTCTGTAGTAATTTTTTTAACATAATTAAGATTTGTGTTCCAAGATGTTTCAGGTTTTAATTCCCCATCAAACTCAACCTCTCTAGCGCCGGTTAACGCTGCATGATCTTCCGTAAAAACATTGGCAACTCTGAATCCATTTCCCACACTAAATCTAAAAGTATCCGATTTATCTTTAGAACTCCATTTATAGTTTAATCTAGGTGAAAAAATACCACCATGCAAACTGTTATAGTCATATCGAGCTCCAAGTAATAATTTATGTCTCTTGTTGAAACTAATTTCGTCTTGAATGAAAATACCTGGAAGGTGTGTTACGGATGGCATATTAGTAATTCCATCTTGAGCAAACGTTGCAAAGGTGTTGTCGTCATAATACGTATATCTATATGCGATACCCAAGAGAAGATCGTGGTTTTCTTTGATCTTTTTGTTGTAAACAAATTGTCCGAAAGAAATAAACTGACTGGCATCATATGCATCTGTGCCATAAAAAGAATCTTGATAATGACCGTTTGCGCTAAATTGAAAGCTAATATTCTCTATAGTTGGTAGCTCATAGATCCCAAAAGTTTCCCATCTATTGGTATAAATACTCTCTCCATACACTTGATCGGTGCCTCTAAAACTGGGATTCCAATTGGTTTGACCTCCCCAGCGATCTTCATAGACATAGCGAAAAGCAATGGTAAAAGGTTTATTACTTTTACGTTCGAAGTTTAGCTTATTAAAAATAGAAATTCTGTTTTGGAGTGTTAAGTCGGTAAAACCATCATTATTGTTATCTATGATATTTTGATAATTGAAGTAGTTCACTCCGAGCAACCCTTGTGCGCTTTCTGATATTTTGTAGCGTAACGCAATATCTGTATTTACCTCGCCCCAGGAACTAGAGAAACTATCTGCGAATAGTTTAGGCGAATCTGATGGTTTCTTGGTAATGATATTAATAATTCCTCCTACAGCTTCAGAGCCATATAATGTAGATGCTGGTCCTTTTACAACTTCTACTCGTTGTATTAAGGCTTGCGGAATTCCAGTCAATCCATATACTGTCGAAAGTCCACTAACAATGGGCATTCCGTCTATTAAGACAAAGGTGTAAGGCCCTTCGAGACCATTAATATGAATGTCTCCAGTATTACAAACATTACAGTTTAATTGAGGGCGAACACCATTTACGTTTTGAAGTGATTCAAAAATAGAAGGTGTTGGGTTTTTCTTAAAAAACGTTTTACTATAAACTTCTACGGGAACTGGGCTTTCCATTTTTGTAACCGGTTTTAAAGTCCCAGAAACGACTACCTCATCTAAAGAATTATCTGAGATTAAGGTGAAATTTTTCCTAATCTTCTTATTGCCTTTAAAAGTGATAACAACCGATTTTGTTTTATAACCAATGCTACTAATGATTACCGTATAGCTTCCATTGGGGATATTTTTTATTTCATACACACCATTTTCATCCGTAGAACTCCCTAGCTTGGTATTCTTTAAATAAACATTGACATAAGGAAGAATATCTCCATCTCCAAAAGTTTTACCAACAAGACTATTACTTTGAGAATACCCAGCAATTGATAATCCAAAAAATAAAATTGCTATGTTGAAAATTGATTTCATTATCATTACTTTTTGACAAAAGTAAATAAAATTTTAGTCTTGTCTAAAAAATAATTTTATAAAAAATAAAAATTATATCTTTGCGATGTTATTTTATAGATATGTTTACTCATTCTGAAGAGAATTATTTAAAGGCTATTTATCATTTAGGACAACTATCGAACGAAGGTATTAGCACAAACGCTATTGCTAAAAGACTTGATACGAAGGCTTCATCCGTCACGGATATGATAAAAAAATTGTCTGCTAAAAAAGTGTTGGAGTATAAAAAATATCAGGGAGTCAATTTGACAGATCTAGGTAAAAAAACCGCTGCAAACATTATTCGGAAACATCGTTTGTGGGAGGTTTTTTTGGTTGAAAAATTGAAATTTTCTTGGGATGAAGTGCATGATGTAGCAGAACAATTGGAACATATAAAATCGTCAAAATTAATAGATGAACTGGATGCATTCTTGGAATTTCCAAAGCGAGATCCGCACGGCGACCCTATACCTGATAAGGAAGGTAATTTACATCAAATAAAGAAAAGACTTCTATCTAGTATGCAACCTGGTGAGGCAGGAATATGTGTAGGAGTTAAAGACTCTTCGGCTGCATTTCTTCAGTTCCTGGACAAACAAAAGATAGCACTAGGCAAAAGTGTTGAAGTACTATCTAAGGAGGTTTTTGATGATTCTCTAACTATTAAAATCGATGAGAAAGAGTTATCTATTTCAAACAAAATTGCAAATAATTTATACATACAAACGAAATGACAACATTTGAACAGTTAGTTGCTTTTGGTAAGGAGCATCCAATTCAAGCGGCCTTATATGCTTCACTTTTTACTTGGGGATTAACCGCTTTAGGTGCAAGTTTGGTTTTCTTTTTTAAGAAAATGAATAGAGCCGTTTTAGATGGAATGCTTGGTTTTACGGGAGGAGTTATGGTTGCAGCGAGTTTTTGGAGTTTACTGGCACCAGCAATCGACAATAGTCCAGGAGAAGGTTTTATAAAAGTAATTCCATCGGCTATTGGTTTTGCACTAGGAGCATTGGCACTATTTGGAATGGATAAATTATTACCTCACTTACACATAAATTTCAAAGAATCGGAAGCGGAAGGAGTGAAAACAAGCTGGCACAAAACAACGTTATTGGTACTTGCAATTACACTACACAATATCCCGGAAGGTTTAGCTGTGGGAGTTTTGTTTGGAGCGGCTTCTACTTTAGTTGGAGTTGAGCAAACAGAAATGATCATTGCCGCAATTTCATTGGCTATTGGAATTGGAATTCAGAATTTTCCAGAAGGTTTTGCTGTAGCAATGCCATTAAGAAGACAAGGTGTTAGTAGGTTAAAAAGCTTTTGGTATGGACAGCTTTCAGCTGTAGTAGAACCAATTGCTGCAGTTTTAGGAGCTTTAGCAGTATCATTTTTCACACCAATACTTCCGTATGCTTTGGCTTTTGCAGCAGGAGCAATGATCTTTGTCGTTGTAGAAGAGGTAATCCCGGAAACACAGCGGGATAAGTATACCGATATTGCAACTCTTGGATTCATTGGAGGGTTCATTGTAATGATGTCGCTAGATGTAGGTTTAGGGTAAAAACAGTATATATTTTTACACAAAAGCCAAACAGAATTTGTGAGGCTTTTTGTATTTTGCAATAAATTTTTCGATTGCGACAAACATCTTCTTTTCAAGTATATAATGCATCAGCAGGTAGTGGTAAAACCTTCACACTTGTAAAAGAATATTTAAAAGTCTTGTTAAGGACTGAGAATATGTTCGCTTTTCAGCAAATCTTGGCAGTTACATTCACAAACAAGGCTGCAGCTGAAATGAAAGAACGTGTATTAAAAAGGTTGCGAGATTTTTCAGAGAACCGAGATACAGAACTCTTACCAATGCTTTCAGAAGAGTTAGCAATAGATGTGTCTATAGTATCCGCTAGAAGTAAAAAAATCTTACAGGCGATACTTCAAAACTATTCGGCATTTCACATTACAACCATAGATAGTTTCACACATAAGCTAATTAGAAGCTTTTCTTTTGATCTAGGTCTTACGCAGAATTTTGATATAGAAATGAATGCCAATCAACTTCTAAGTGAAGCAGTAGAAATGCTGATCTCTAAAATTGGCTTTGATAAAAATTTAACAAAACTGCTAATAGAGTACTCTTTGGATAAAACGGATGAAGACAAATCGTGGGATATTTCTAGAGAATTACATGAGTTTTCCAAAATTTTACTGAATGAAACTGATAAGATTCACTTTGAGAATTTAAGCACAAAGACCATAGAAGATTTTTTAGCTCTTAAAAAGAATGTTCGTGCAGATCAAAAGAAGCTTATAAAAAGGTTCGAGGAAATTGGAGTTGAAGGACTAGAAATCATCGATACGATGAATTTGCAACATAATGATTTTTATTATTCTCTATTACCAAAACATTTTTTAGCGTTATCTCGAAATATAGAAACCGCTAAATTTTTCGATAATTCTAAGTTGCGACTTCGAATAGAAGAAAATATGTTCTATGCGAAATCGAAACCAGATGATGTAAAAACTGCCATTGAAGGAATACTTCCAGAATTATTGAAGTTATACTTAGAATCTGAAGCTTTGTATAAGCGATATGCACTTAATAAATTATCGTTAAGAAGTATTGTGCCTTTGGCAGTTTTGCACGAAATCTATTCAGAGTTGCAAACAATAAAGGAGGAGAGTAATATTCAGTTGAATGCAGAGTTTAATAAATTAATCTCTGATAACATTAAGGAACAACCCGCTCCATATATTTATGAAAGAATTGGGCAAAAATACAAGCATTACTTTATTGATGAGATGCAGGATACATCTGTGTTGCAATGGCAAAATTTACTACCACTAATAGGAAACGCACTATCTCAAGAAGATACGGGTTTACTGCTTGTAGGGGATGGAAAACAAGCCATTTATCGCTGGAGAGGAGGTAAAGCAGAACAGTTTATTGAACTAGGATCTGATAATGTGTCGAACCCTTTTTTATTGCCAAAAGAAGTTAAAGAACTTGAGTACAATTATAGAAGTTATGACGAAATAATAAGTTTCAATAATTCATTCTTTAAATATTGCGCAACACATATGCAAAATGAGTCCTATAAAGCGTTGTTTTCAGATAAATCATTTCAAAAAAAGAACGATAAAAAAGGAGGGTTTGTGCAAGTGTCTTTTTTAGAAAAACTTGAGAATAGAGAAGAGAACGATCGTAAGTATGCAAAAAAAGTATTACATATTTTGGATAACTTGGATTCGTCATTTTCATTAAGTGATGTTTGTATTCTTGTCCGAAAAAAGAAAGAGGGGGTAGTTATAGCGAATTTCTTGTCTGAGAAAGGAATAGAGATAGTTTCTTCAGAAACACTTTTAATAAAGAATAGCTCCAAGGTTAATTTTATCATTGACTTCTTGCGATATATGTCGAACCCTAAAGATGATGATTCATTATTTGAGTGGATCTGTTTTTTATCTGATCATCTTTCTATTTCAATGCAGAAACATTCTTTTATTAAGAGATTTATGCATTTAGAAATAGATAGCCTCTTTAAAGAGTTTCGAAATGATGCTATTGATTTTGACCTATCTTTTTTCAACCGGTTGCCGTTATATGAAAAAGTTGAGTATATCATAAGAAGTTTTAGACTGTTAAGTACATCAGATGCATATGTTCAGTTTTTTATTGATGAAGTTCTTGTGCAACAAAGGAAAGATAGCACGCTCATTGAGTTCTTAGAGTTTTGGGATCGAGAAAAAGAGAATATAAGTATTGTGGCCCCACAAAACTCTAATGCAGTTAAGATCATGACAATTCATAAATCCAAAGGACTAGAGTTTCCCATTGTTTTATTTCCTTGCGATTTAGATATTTATAAACAGTTAAACCCGAAGGTCTGGTTAGATACATTGCCCGAAGTTTTGTTTAATGGATTTGATGAATTATTAGTTTCCTACGGGAAAGATCTGAAAACCCTGTCAGAAAGAGGGCGTGAAATTTACCAAAGAGAGCGAGAACAACTTGAACTTGACAATTTTAATCTATTGTATGTCGCGCTAACAAGGGCGAAAGAGCAATTATATATAATAACCGAAGAAGTATCGAGTAAAAATCAAGGAAAGAATACAAAATATTCTGATTTCTTTACCAATTTTTTAATCGAGCAATCGCTCTATGATCCAGAGGTAAAGGAATATGATTTTGGTAATAACGGAAGAAAAAGTCATGAGAAAGTAAAACAAAACGAGTTAAATTATCAGGAAACGTATATAAATACTTCCTGGAAGGATCACAATATCCATATGCTTGCAAATGCTTCCATTCTTTGGGGAACAAAAAAGGAAGAAGCTATAAATTATGGGAACTTAATACACAAAATGATGTCAGAAATTTATGTCGTTTCGGAGGTAGAAGATGTTGTTGCATCATATGTTGCTCACGGAGTCATAGATCATAAAGCAGCTTCCAGTATTCGACGATTAATACAAGGATTGGTTGGCCATAAAAGCCTTTCACATTATTTTGAAACGAATCTGGAAATATATAATGAGCGCGAAATAATAGGAAAGAATAATCAGATCATTATCCCAGACCGTTTAGTGATGTATCCTAATAAAGAGGTGGTTATTATAGATTATAAAACTGGCAAACCTTCAAAAAGTTACCATGACCAATTGTTAAAGTATACCATGGTGTTGGAGTCACTAGGTTATAGTGTTGTAAAAAAAATACTTATTTATATAAACGAAGAAATAAGTTTAGAAGAAATTTAAATTAAATTTGCGAATCAAAATTAATCAAGGATGTACGGAGATATACAAAACCATTTACAAAAAGAGATTCAAGAGATAAAAGATGCGGGTCTTTATAAATCAGAAAGAATAATTACAAGTGCCCAAGATGCAGTAATAAAAATTTCTACAGGTGAAGAAGTAGTTAACTTCTGCGCTAACAACTATCTGGGATTGTCTAATGATCCTAGAGTGATTCAGGCGGCTAAAGACACTATGGATACGCATGGTTTTGGGATGTCTTCTGTTAGATTTATTTGTGGTACCCAGGATATACATAAACAGTTGGAGGGAAAAATTGCGGAATTCTACCAAACTGAGGATACTATTTTGTATGCGGCAGCTTTTGATGCTAACGGAGGTGTTTTTGAGCCATTATTGACAAAGGAAGATGCTATTATATCTGATAGTTTAAATCATGCCTCGATAATAGACGGTGTTCGTCTATGTAAGGCAGCCCGATATAGATATCAAAATAATGATATGGCCTCTTTGGAAGAGCAACTTATTGCTGCAAATGAACAAAACCATCGTTTTAAAATTATTGTTACAGATGGTGTTTTCTCTATGGATGGCATTGTTGCAGAATTAGATAAAATTTGCGATTTAGCAGAGAAATATGATGCCTTGGTGATGATAGATGAATGTCACGCTACTGGATTTATTGGAAAAACAGGTAAAGGAACTTTGGAATTGAAAAATGTTCTTGGAAGAATAGATATTATTACTGGAACGTTAGGAAAAGCCCTCGGAGGTGCTATGGGGGGATATACAACAGGTAAAAAAGAAATCATAGAGATACTAAGACAAAGATCGAGACCTTATTTGTTTTCAAATTCGCTTGCTCCTGCAATCGTTGGAGCATCTATTAAAGTGTTCGAAATTTTATCTGCGGATACTTCTTTGCGAGATAAATTAGAGTGGAATACAAATTACTTCAGAACTGAGATGGAAAATGCTGGTTTTGAACTAGTTGGCGCCGATGCCGCAATTGTTCCAGTAATGCTCTATGATGCCAAACTTTCTCAGACAATGGCCAATATGTTGTTGGATGAAGGAATCTATGTTATAGGGTTCTTTTACCCAGTGGTTCCAAAGGAGTTAGCCAGAATACGAGTGCAGCTGTCTGCAGCGCATTCAAAAGAGCATTTAGATAAGGCAATTAATGCCTTTAAAAAAGTAGGAAAAAATTTAGGAATTATTAATTAAAATAAGCCTTTCCGCCGATTTCACGAAAGTTTTTTTATAAAAATCTTTGTAAATTAGATGTAAGAACTTACTTTTGCCTATATAATAAAGAACTTTTAATTTAAATATTTAATAATGAAACGATTAAAATTAGCTGTGTTAGCTTTGTTTGCGTTAGTAATGGTTAACAGCGTAAGTGCACAGGATTCTAACAATCCATGGGTTGTTGGATTTGGGATGAATATTGTAGATTTTAGAACAGGTGAAGGTATTGGAGAACAGTTTAAAGACCTATTAGGAAATAAAGACTGGAACCATACCAATTCTATTTCAAGAATTAATGCTGAAAAGTATATCAAGAACGGATTCACTCTTCAATTTGCTGCTTCTATGGCAGACGTTACAAACATTGATGGTCCAACGGTAGATGCTTTTTACTGGGCGTTAGACTTAAATGTAAAGTATGATTTAAACAAATTGATTGGAGAGACGGGTTGGTTTGATCCTTACGTATATGTTGGGGGTAGCTATGCTTCTCTTGATCAGCAAGGTTCAAATTCAGTTGGTGAAGGAATGTTAGGTTATGGTATTGGTTTTAATACTTGGATTAACGATAACTTAGGTATCAATTTCCAAACAGGAACTAAGGAGAACTTTGCAGATAAAGTACCTTCTCACTATCAAACTTCTCTTGGAGTTGTATTCAGATTTGGGGGAAAGGATACTGATGGAGATGGAATCTTCGATAAAGAAGATGCATGTCCAGAGGTTGCAGGTTTAAAAGAGTTTAACGGATGTCCAGATGCAGACGGAGATGGAATCAAGGATTCTGATGATGCTTGTCCTAATGTAGCTGGTTTAGCTTCTTTAAACGGATGTCCAGATGCAGACGGAGACGGTATTGCTGATAAAGACGATATGTGTCCAAATGCAAAAGGAACTAAAGCTAATAACGGATGTCCTGATTCTGACGGAGACGGAGTATTAGACAAAGATGATAAGTGTGCTAACGTTGCTGGACCAAAAGCAAATGGAGGATGCCCTTGGCCAGATACTGATGGAGACGGAGTATTAGATAAAGATGATAACTGTGCTAATGAAGCTGGACCTGCTTCTAACAACGGATGTCCTGAGCCTGTTATTACTGAAGTAAAGGAGGCTGAAATAGGAGATTTCGCTAAATCTATCTTATTTAACTCAGGAAGATCTTCTTTTAAAAATGGAGTTTCTGAAAAGTTAGACGGTATTGTTGCTATTATGAAGCAATTCCCTAAAGCTAACTTTGTTGTAGAAGGACATACAGATAGTACTGGATCGGATGCAATCAACAATAAATTATCTACTAAGAGAGCTGCTGCTGTAAAAGATTACTTAGTTGAGAATGGAATTGATGCTTCTAGATTAAATTCTAAAGGATTCGGTTCTGCTAACCCAATTGACTCTAACAAAACTAGAGCTGGAAGAGCTAACAACAGAAGAGTAGAAATTAAAGTTACGAACAAGTAATTTTAAACTCAAAACATATTAAAAACCGCATCAATTTTGATGCGGTTTTTTTATACAATTAATTCAGAAGAATTAATTTCAAAAACTTTTCATTTTCAAGGAAATAAATTACCTTTGCAGCCGAAATAAGGGGTGTTTTTTTCCTCTAATAAAGAAATATAATTTAAAGTAAGAATAATGTCTACAATAACAGGTAAAGTTTCTCAAATTATTGGTCCAGTAATTGATGTTGAATTTAACACTGAATCTGCTGAACTTCCAAAGATCTATGACTCATTAGAAATTAAGAAAGCTGATGGTTCAATTTTAGTATTAGAAGTGCAACAACATATTGGTGAAGATACTGTAAGAACTATTTCTATGGATGCAACAGATGGTTTGCAAAGAGGTCAGGAAGTACTAGCTACAGGAAATCCAATTCAAATGCCAATTGGTGGTGATATTTATGGTCGTTTGTTCAACGTAACAGGTGATGCAATTGATGGTTTAGGTGATTTACCTAAAGATGGAGCAGATGGATTACCAATTCACAGGGCAGCACCTAAGTTTGAAGAACTATCTACTTCTACTGAAGTTTTATTTACTGGAATTAAAGTAATTGACTTAATCGAACCTTATGCTAAAGGAGGTAAGATTGGATTATTTGGTGGAGCTGGAGTAGGTAAGACAGTATTAATTCAGGAGTTAATTAACAATATCGCAAAAGGACATGGAGGTTTATCTGTATTTGCTGGTGTTGGAGAAAGAACTCGTGAAGGAAACGATTTATTAAGAGAAATGTTAGAGTCTGGAATTATCAAGTATGGTGAAGACTTTATGCACTCTATGGAAGATGGAGGATGGGATTTGTCTAAAGTAGATAAATCAGGAATGAAGGATTCTAAAGCAACATTCGTATTCGGACAAATGAATGAGCCTCCAGGAGCACGTGCAAGAGTTGCATTATCTGGTTTAACTATCGCAGAGTATTTCCGTGATGGAGCTGGAGAAGCACAAGGAAAAGATGTATTATTCTTTGTAGATAACATCTTCCGTTTCACACAAGCTGGATCTGAGGTGTCGGCACTATTAGGACGTATGCCTTCTGCAGTAGGATATCAACCTACATTAGCAACGGAGATGGGAGCAATGCAAGAGCGTATTACTTCAACTAAGAAAGGATCTATTACTTCTGTACAAGCGGTATATGTACCTGCAGATGATTTAACGGATCCTGCCCCAGCAACTACGTTTGCTCACTTAGATGCAACTACAGTATTATCTCGTAAGATTGCAGAATTAGGTATTTATCCTGCAGTAGATCCATTAGATTCTACGTCAAGAATTTTAACTCCAGAGATCTTAGGAGCTGATCACTATGACTGCGCTCAAAAAGTAAAAGAGTTATTACAGCGTTATAAAGAATTACAAGATATTATTGCAATCTTAGGTATGGAAGAGTTATCTGAAGAAGATAAATTGGCTGTATCAAGAGCAAGACGTGTTCAACGTTTCTTATCACAGCCTTTCCATGTTGCTGAGCAGTTTACAGGAATTCCAGGTGTTTTAGTTGATATTAAAGAAACAATTAAAGGATTTAACATGATTATGGAAGGTGAGTTAGATCACTTACCTGAAGCAGCGTTTAACTTAAAAGGAACAATTGAAGAAGCAATTGAGGCTGGCGAGAAAATGTTAGCGGAAGCATAATTGATAACCATTAAGACAAATTAATATGCATTTAGAAGTTGTATCTCCAGAAGCGATCTTATTTTCATCAGAAGTAGATTCTATTTCTGTTCCTGGTGTGAACGGAGAGTTTCAGATGCTTAATAATCACGCTCCTATTGTTTCTGTTTTAAAGAAAGGGAATGTGTATATTCATATTCATACTCAAGAGCATTTAGAATTAGATGATTTGCACGGTAAATTGGTGCCTCATGCAGATGATGATAAAGTGTTGACAGTAGCGATTAATTCAGGAACTATTGAATTAAAAGATAATAAAGCAATTATATTAGTTGACTAACTAAAATAATAGTAAACATAAAAAAAACCGAGCTAATTAGCTCGGTTTTTTTCTTAACAACTTTTCCAAAATTAGTTTACGATTATATCGAGGAGCTTTTACTAAAAGATTGTAACTAAACCTTATCGGTTGCCTTATAAAGAATCCGTACTATCAATTATATACGCTACACCTCAAATAGTGTTATTATAATTGGGGAGGAAGTACAGTTAAAATTCAACATCGTTTCAAACAAAAACTACTAAAGAGTAAAATAATTTCAATGTAAAACTATGAAGAAGACTCAATATTCGAAATAAGGGTTAACTCTAATTTTTTCAAATAAGTTCTATGAAGTAAATAAAAAAAGCGCTTCAATTTGAAGCGCTTTTTTATTTTATAAGAAGAATCTAATAACTAGTTAGACTTAATCTTAATTTCATCAAGTTCATACGTTCCATCAAAGCCAGAGTCTCCACTACCTTTATATCTGAAAGCGATATGCATAGTTCCTGTAGCACAAGAAAGATCTACGATACCAGAGCTTAACCAAGCACCAAAGAAGTCCGAATCTTGTACAATATAAGCTGCTGGTAAAATACCCCATGTTGCAGAAGTAATGTTTGCTGTGTTACCATCCCAGTCTGTAGAGAATAATAAATCCATAGTACTTCCGTCTGCGAAACTGTTCGATGTTTGGAAGGTTAAAGTTTCTCCGGTTTGAGCGTCAAAATCTATCGCTGGAGAAATCAACCAAGCAACAGAACTTGCGTCTCCAGATTGGAAAGAACCAACTCTTGCAGATGTTCCTAAAGAAGCGTTAGCTCCACCAGAAACATATGCTTCCCAACCTTCAGTACCTTCTTGGATGAAGTTCGTCCATCCATTTCCAGTAATAGGCGAAAATGTAGTTTGTGACTGGAAGTCATCTTCAAATAAAGTATTTGGTCCTTCAGCTGTAGCAATACCACAATCTAACTCTATCGGATCACATCTGTCCGTATTAGCGAAATTTATATCAGAAAGACCGTTAATGATAAATACATTAAAATCATCTCCAAAATCTCTACTAAAGATACCTTGTATGTTTCCTTTATTTTGATCCACTTGAATCGATTTGAAATCAGAGAAAGTACTAGATTGTAATAAAATAGTCGAACCATCATCACAACTTTCTAACGTTCTAAATCCATCAAATTGATCACTTGGTTCTCCAGCATAAGTTAGCAATAACTGATCTCTAAAGAACTGCATGTTATCTAATTGAATCAATGTATTGAGATCCGCAGCAGATAAATTCGCAATAGTCGTTACTTTTGGAGTCATTGTAGCAACCTCGTTACTCCTTGTAATAAAATCTTGATATTCATACGGTTGAATTTGACCAATATTATTGCCATCTTCTTTACCAATTGTGTACACACCGTTGGAAATACCGATTGATAAATCATTTAGTTTAATATATATTTTTCTTCCAGTTTGATAGGTCTGAAACAAACTCGATACATTAACTTCTACTTTAAACCCTAACCTTACATCATTAGTAGGGTTATTTCCATCAATTGAATTTTGAATAATTAACTCTTCAAAAAAGTTCCCAGCTCGATCACTTGAAATAACATACCCAAAAGTATATAACTCATCACCGTCTACATTAGGGTCATCTGAAGGGTATGTAAACACTCCATTTTCACCATTATCAATGACATTATTGTTATTGTCGTCAATTTCATTAATCAGAGAATTTATAGCGCTTTGAAATGTAACTAGCGCGTTTTGAGGAATAATAGGCTCTTGAACCTCTGTACCACTTGGCACATCAAAATCACCATCCTCTACACATGATACTGAGATGCCAATAAAGGCAACTAACATCAGTACGTTTAAAAATTTATTTGTTTTCATTATTTATTGTATTATGCTGTTTTATTAAAATCTTAAGTTCACGTTTAAAAAGTAAGTAGTTCCTCTACCATACCAATATTTAGGTCCAAACACTGGAGTGTCTAGAGACTTGTCTGCTAGTAATTGTCTATAGTTAGCATTTCTTCCTTGCTCAAAACCACCTGATTTAAAAACAGTATCAAACAAGTTATTTACACTGGCAAAAACACTTACAAAAGTGTCATTGATTCTCCATGACTTTCCACCTACTAAATTGGTTACTACATAGCTGTCAAATTTTTCTTGTCTTAACAACTCTTTTGCTACTGCAGGGTCATACTCATTAAACGGCATACCGTCAAAATCAGTATAGAAGTTAGAACTTCTTTGTAGTGGACTTACATCAACATATGCATTAGACATAAAGTTTACGGTAGTACTAAACCACCAGTAATCCGGATCTCTATATTCGAAACCAACAGAGAATGCTTGTTGTGGTCCATTTGCTAATTTATAATCTTTTAAAGAAGCTTTACCTTGAGTTTGTAGTCCAAAATCCCTAATTAATGGATCAGTTGAAGCTGGATTTACAAAATCTTCAGATGCTATATATAAGTCAGGGTTATTCGCGTAGGTATATTGTCCTATAGAAGCAACACCTTTTAATTTTAACGTGGGAATTACTTGGTATTCAATTCCAAATTCCATTCCTAAATGTTGCTTGTCAATTCCTTGAAGAATCTCTTGGATAAAAGCTTGATTATCTCCACCAACTCCATCAGCAAAGAAGAAAGAAATCTCATTTGCGTCTTCAATTTTAGTATAATAACCCGTAAGTCTTGCTTGTACTTTTGGAGATCTTAATACATAACTAGCATCAAAAGACAATACTTTTTCTTCTGTAATGTTTGGAACTACAGCATGATTTTCTCTTGAATTCGCAAATGTATTTCTAATGGTAGGTGCTTTTGTATAATACGAAGCATTTGCATCAAAAAGATGTCTACCCGTTAATTTATAAGTTCCTCCTGCTTTTACGCCGATACCAGTGAAAGATAGTTTCTCACCTTTTCCTAAAGAACTATTTGCAAAACCACCATTCTGGTAGATTCCTTCTCTTTGATAACTTGTATTGGTTACATTTAAAGCAGTATAGAAATCTACTTTATTGTATTTGAATTGCGCTTGCGCAAAACCACCAATAACATTAGAAAGGATATTATAGTTATACCTAAAAGTATCTCCTTCGCCAACTACTCTGTTAGGGTTTAACAGATCGTTTTGAATTTGCCCAGGATTATTACTTAGGTCGTCAGCAAAACCATCAACATCTAAGAAGCCAGTTCCTCCTAAAAGATCTAAAACATTTGCAAAGTTTTGCGATTTTAAATTTTTATAGGTCAGTGTTCCATTTATGGTAATGTTATCATTTAATACTTTATTTAAAATTGTATTAACTGTAAATTGTTTATCATCTACTCTATCCTCGTATTGGATAAATGTCGAATTTAAACCTTGCGCTGCGTTTTGAATATTGGTTTGGTACATCGCTCTCCAGTCTAATTGCCCATCTGTTAAAAATTGCTGCTGTAAACCAAAAGCAATTTCTGGCATGTCAGGGAAATTACGCAACGCGTAACTAGGTAATTTCTGATAGTATGTTGGATCAGGATTCGCTCCACCACCTTCGGGCAATCCACTATTTGGATTGATATCTGTTCCTCCAAAATCTAACCTACTATTTCCTAAGCTACCAAATTGGTACCCAACATTAGTAGTTAAAGAAGTATTTTCGTCAATATCCCAATAATGATTTAAAATAAAGATTGGCTCAATAAGCTCTTTATATCTTGAGTTTCTAATCGTACCATCTTGATATCCCCAATACGAATTGTATTGAATTCCTCTTAGATCATATACCTCTTGTGTATTTGCCGAAGATTTCCCTCTCTTATTTGGAGCGAAAATAGATGTTAGGTTCAAACTGTGGCTATCGTTAATTTTCTTTTCTACTGAAGCAAAAACAGAATATGCGTTGTATGAAGTACCATCATTAAATCCTTCTTCACCTGCTCTTCTACTCGCGGCAATCGAATATGCCCAACCATTTTCTTGCATTCCAGAAGAGTAGGTACCCATAACTCTGTGTACATAACTTCTGTTTGAAGAAGCATAAGATACACGGACACCTGTACGTTGTTCTGACGCTCTGGTGTTAATGTTGGTAGAACCTAATAAACCACCAAATGTAAAGTTTGAAGCTGTTAAACCATTTGTGAATTCTTGATTCCTCATCACATCATTTAGTCCACCCCAGTTACTCCATTGAGGCCTTCCATTGAAAAGCTTGTTCATTTCAATACCATTGATCATAACAATACCGTTCTCTGAATCTAATCCTCTAATTCTAAAAAATGAACCACTAAAATCAAAAGCAGCGGTCCGTAAATAGACATCCCTAGTTGATTGCAGTAACCCAGAAATATTATCTGCAGCACTTGCGTCGTCATTTAATTCATCGTCCGTAATGGTAATGGTACTTAGATCTAGATCTTCTGTAACATCTTGATATAACAAAATAGTACCTAGATCGATCGTGTTGCCATTAAATTCTATAGGAAAGTTTTGTGTTTCATATCCTTTAAGACGAACTTCAAGAATATAACTTCCATTAGAAAGATTTGTAAGTGTAAAAACCCCATCTTTATCTGTTGTTCCATTAACACTTGTTGTAAGTATTGTAACGGAAACTCCTTCAATAGGATTTTCAGAATTGCTATCTTTCACAATTCCTTTCACAATGTTTTGAGCTTCCGCACCAAAAATCAGTGCAATGCCAAAAAACATTGTCATTATTAATTTTCTCATAAATAAATAATTGAATTTTTATTATAACATTATCTCCTGCAAAATTAACAAAATTTAACAGCTAAAGGTGTTAATATTGCATTAAGTAACGTTTAGCTAAAATTTGTTTTTTAAGTTTGTGGTTTAAATATAGACATAATGATTAAAAAAATAGTTCTTTTATTGATTGTATGTTGCTCATTATCTAATGGATATGCGCAAAAAAAGCAGAAAACCTATAAAATTAGGACGATTGCTTTTTATAATTTAGAAAATCTCTTTGATACAATTAATGATGTAAATAAGAATGATGAAGCGAGCCCGATGATGGAATTGAAGACAAATAAGTCTAAAGTCTACTGGGACAAAATCGATAAATTGGGAAGTGTAATTGCTCAAATTGGATATGAAAAATCTAAAACGGCGCCAGCATTAATTGGCGTTTCAGAAGTTGAAAACAGAGCAGTTTTAGAGGACCTTGTCAATTCAAAACATTTAAAGAGTAAGAGGTACGGGATTATTCATTATGAATCACCAGATAAGAGAGGTATCGATGTAGCGCTGTTATATCAGGAAAGATATTTCAAACCGGTACATCACGAATCTTTTAATCCTAACATTTACCGAGAGAATAGAAAAGTATACACGAGAGATCAGCTATTGGTTTCTGGATATTTAGACGATGAACTCATTCATGTTATCGTAAATCACTGGCCATCTAGGAGTGGCGGTGAAGCAAGAAGTAGACCATTACGTGAAAAAGCGGCGTATCAAAATACCAAGATCATTAATCAAATATTAGCTAAGGAACCTAATGCAAAGATTTTATCTATGGGAGATTTTAACGACGATCCTATAAATAGTAGCTTTAAAAAAGTATTAAAAACAAAAGGGAAAAAGAAAGATGTGGGAGAAGGAGATCTCTACAACCCTTTTGAAGATATGCATCGAAGAGGTTTTAATACCTTAGGGTATAGAGATAATATCAATTTATTTGATCAAATATTCTTCACAGCACCATTATTGGATAAAGGAGATAAGGATTTTTCTACCTATAAAATGTTTAAGGCAGGAATCTTTAATAAGCGTTTCTTAACAGGTAAGAAGGGACGTTACAAAGGATATCCTTTTAGAAGCTTTTCTTTTGGAAACTATACCGGAGGATACAGTGATCATTATCCAGTCTATATTTACCTGATTAAGGAAAAAAAATAAAAAAAAACCGAGCGAGTAGCTCGGTTTTTTTGTGCTTTTAACGATTGTCAAATATATCGCTGAATTATAAACGATAGAATTAGCAAGAAGAATAGAAAAAGTGTGTTTATAATCATTAAGATTATTTGAAAAAACCGAATGAAATTGCTTTTCTTTTTATACTTCTGAGGAAGTTTTAACCGCAGTATATACCTCTTCATTTTAGGAGAAATGATTAGATAAACAATTAAAATTATAATTGTTACGGTAACGGCAACGAATAATTTAACCTCTTTGATTTTAAAAATTGCATATCCGATGTTTAAAAAAAATGCGCTTAGAATAAGAGCAATTTTTATATTTAAAACATTTGCAATTCTTTCATGGTAATTTTCAGGTTCGCTAGTCTCATCAATTCTAAACATTAGTGCTGAATAGCAAAAAGATATATATTTTTTAATCATCTCCCCATAAATTTATTTGTCCTTGCGATCTGTCCAACTTTTCACTAAACCCTGTAAAATAATCTACTACGTTGTATACTAATATTACGGTTCCTACAACCACTGCAGCTGGTGGAAAAGCTGCGGTAACCACTGTTCCCACTATTAATAGACCGCCATCGATTATTGATGAGGGTTTTATTTTACCGTCTGCTAATACATCACTAGAAATATTATAAATACTTACACCTGTGCCGATTGGTCCTAAAACCTTCATTCCTTTAAATAACTTTACATGGTTAGCGGCATTTTTGGATAACCCTGCTTTAATTTTACCATTCTTCAAAAAACTTCGTATTCCGTCTTTCGTTTTATATGTACCTCTTCTCAACCTTTCTGAAGCATAAATATCACCAATATCACTAAAGAAAAATAGTCTTTTAGCATATTCAGATTGCGTTACCTCGTCTAGTCCTTTTCTATATGCACTAAAAATATCAAAATTTCCATTTAAGTCATTTATGTCAAACCTGTCAAATCCAGTACCTAGGTCATTAGTAGGTCTTTTGGCACCCTTCACTATTACTAAATCAAGGCGTTCATTATCTCCACTAGCCCAGAAAACGTAGTCTTTTTTTTCAGGATCCCACACCCAGATATTCCCATCTTGATCGACCCAAAATTGCTCTGGATCTGGGCTCTCTTCTTGATCTTGCTCTTGATATTGCTCTGAATCGGCTCCGCTAGGATCACTCCAATATACAGGATTATTATCAAATGCAACATAAGGGCTCATAGAATAATGTAAAACAGGATCTGTTTGAATCCATCTAGCAATAGCCTGATCATAACTTCTCCAGTCCATTTCCATAAAAGAAACCCCCATGGTTTCATCTAATTCTCTATCATTATATCCAAATTTTTGAGCAGTTACATTACCAATAGGTACATATGCATCATTATAACCAATATGCTTTAACCCAAAGGGATAATAATTTGTTTCCTCAATAATTTCTGAGCTAGCAGAAATACTACCGTCGTTATTAGTATCAGTATAAGATAATCGTACATTCCCTAAATGATCTTTATATTGATATACATTGCTAAAAGTTCCATTATTATTTTGTGTATATCCTTCACTGTGCTGAAAAAACTGCAAGCCAGTATTATTAAATGAAGTTCCTTTATAGATATAATTATCATCATATAAAGTCCAATTTGTAATGCCATTTTCAACCGTTTTTTTACTTAATTTGTTCCCTGTTGCATCATACACATAATCAATAGATCCTATTATATTCGGGTTCGATTTATTTACATTAATTTTCACAGGTAAATTAAGGTAATTATATAGAATTGAAGTAATGCCTTTGCCAGTATCACTATATAGACCACCGTTGTTGTTATATGTATATGTCGATGAAATGGATTTAAAACCTTGAGTGGCATCGAAGCTTTCATCAAGGACTTCACTTAATTGATTTGATTTTGTGTTATATGTATAGCTTAACTCATCAATAGAATTAGTGCCACTGCCTGTCCTATTTAAATTATCTAAATTACCATTTCTATCGTAGTCATAATGTGTGGCATATTTACCATTTCCTGAAAGTAGATTCTCTTCCTCTCTATAGTTACCTTCAATAATTCTGTCTAAAGCATCATAACTGTATTGATAAGCGCGCTTTTTTGAATCACTTTTAGTTTTCCATATAGTTTCAGATATATTTCCATTATAAAGGGAGGTAAAACCTCCTGAAGAAGAAATGTCTTTTGTATTATAGTTAATCTTAAAATTAAATAAATCGGACCCTATATTATTCACATCATTAATATCTGTAAGCCACCCTCTAACATTGTATTTATAATCTACATTCTGTAATCCTTCACTATTATCTACAATACGAAAATCTTTTATTTGCATGGTAAGAGAAGCAATACTTAAATCACCTAGTAACGTACCAGCCGAAAGTGTTTGAGATATATAAAATGTCTCTCCGTTTTTCTTATAGTGAATCTGATTCCCTATTCTTTCCACTCTCAATTTATCACCATACTCATAAAATGTTTTATGGCCTCTATCATTTCCATTTTCATAAACTTTGATTCTATTTTCTGACCAAATGTAAATAGCATAATCAATGGTATTATAATGTGCATTTTGATTGCTATCTGAAAGACCAATCATCGCATATCTATTGGTTTGATTTATGCTAAATTCTACATAGCCATTCCCAGAAAAATCCCCTGAAGTAGCTAGTCCTGTATCCCAACCACTTCCGCTATTTTTAGTAATGATATCATTTGAAATCGATAACCCACTAGAAACATCTGTATATCCACTTTGAGTCCCATTTCCAATAAGTTTGCTCTCTAAATGGCCTAAGTCGTTATAATTATTTTTAACAATTCTTTCGGGAATTTGACTATTTACTTTTTGAGTAGACTCTAGAAGTCTTACTTGCTTGTCGTAAGTAAAAGTTGTTAAAGTAATAATATCAGAATTCCCACTTTTTTTGTGAGTTTTTTTAGTCTCTAACTTTTTGCCAATATAATCAAGCTTTGGCTCAATAATATTAGTGGTTTGTAAATACTCATTGTATTTATGCACATAAATGGCTCTTCCTTTGGCATCATAATATATTACAGTATATATCCAGTTCTCAGTATTTAACACTCTAGTCTTGGTAACAGTAGGCAGACCTAACGTATTTGTGCTAGATGCCTCCCCATATGAAGTTGTTATAGTAGTTCCTAGGCCAGGAGGTAGATCTACATAAGTGTCATAGTAATTAATATTTAAGATTTCATAATCACCGTTCGGCAAACTAGTATTGGTATAATAAATATTTGTGCCTTCTAAATTTTGACTGGTACTTGTCATACTTTCATACAAACTATTTCTAGAAGCTTCTAGATTCTGAAGATCCAATCTAGAAAGGCCTTGCGTATTTTCCTGAAGACCAGTAAAAGCTATTCTTCCAAACGCATCATACTTGGTAAAAGACCACATATCGTCATCACTTTGCACTCCGTCTTGAATTAAAATATGTCTATCGAGATTATCATAGATGACATATTGCTTTGTTTTGCCTGGATCTTTCGACTCGATCAATCGATTTTTTCGATCATATTTGTATTGATAAACTAACCCATCTAAAGTTAATTGGTCTATTCCGCTCAAAATGGAAGCTTCAGGGGTAATTACAAATGTTAAGTTCCCAAATTCATCATAAACGTAATATGTATCATGTACCAAATCTCTTCTATACTTCCTTTCTAAAATGAGCCTTCCATTTTTGTCTGTATACGTTTCTGTTGTGTGCTCTTTTGCAAAAGTTTGGTTTGGTTGCCAGTTTTCATCTTTGACTGTTTTTTTTATTAGCAGATTTGCTGCGTAAGGAAAGCGACCAGGGATAATTTGTGGAAGTTCAATATTATCATTCGTATAGATTACTGAATATTGTTTTACAGCATCATTAGTAGTGTTTGCTTCATAAGAGTATTTTACCGTACGATCTGAGTCTGAACTTTCATTTAAAACCCAGCTATTTCCGGGAGCTGCATTTTCTAAAACTCTGCGTAAAGGAGAATTCTCAGTTAATATCTCAATATATGGATTTGTTGTATTATCATAGGTTGACGTGTTGTAGTAATTAAGCGTACTTACTTTGGCTGTAGATTTAAATTGACCAATATTAGAAGTACTGGTAAAAGGCAAAAATGTCTTCGTTTTTTCTCCATTTCCGTCATATTCACTATGTGTAATTAAATCTTTTCCTGAAGAAGTAAACCTAATCTTATTTATTTGTTTTATTCTGCTTTTACCATCTTGATAAGCAATTTGCTCTATTACATCATCCGATGTAGCTGACGTAAGATTATCAGGGGAAAAAGCTTTTAGATATACTCTATCATACGAATAGTTTTGATTCGCATTATCAAAATCATAAAATATTTGAGAGCAACCATTACCTCTAGTACCAGTTTGGGTAGGACAGTCATCAAAATAACAATTTGTTATATAATTTGCAGGAGGACATGCCGCTACAATTGTATTGTTTTTGTCTCCAAACCCATCATGATCAAAATCTGCATACCATGTAATTTGCTCATTATTATATCGTGCATCATTATCATCGCAATCATTAGCATTGGTAACATAACCTCCTGGATTGGTACAGGTAAATATTGTTGGTGAATTTGGATCTCCATACCCATCTCCATCGTTATCTACATACCACGCAACTGATTGAGATCCAACGTTAGCATCATTGTCGTTACAATCATTGTCATTTGAAACTGCTCCAGGTGCAGGGCATAGTGTAGGGTATACAAGCTTAATATCTTTATTTCCATGCCCATCTCCATCTAAATCTCCATAAAACTGAGAAAATTTAATTTTGAGACCATACAAGAAATCATTACAATCATAAACATTAGAACGACCAATATAATATGTTTGAGAACCGTTAATAAAACTGTCGGTTCTGTAAGGTCTAACCCAGTTAGTAGCACTATAGTTGAATGTTGATATTTTATATTCTAAAGAATATAGAAAACTAACTGTTTCAGAATCATAAACATTTTTTTGATGGACTGTAGGCAGGTAGAGAATGTTTTCTGAGGGTAATACTGCTATATACTGATTTGGGTTTCCAAAATTGTCCCCATCATTATCTTTAATAAATTTATATATTAGAATTCTCTCAGTAACATTTTGTCCACCTGAATTGACGTGTGTATACCATTTATACCAAAACATTCCACTAGCATCATAAGTATATAAGTCACTACTATCTAAATATTGAGCCCTGGCTACGGGGTCCATATTGACAATATCTGTTTGTGAGTACGCGTTTAGCGAAATAAAAATAAACGATAATAAAATAAGTTTTTTAAACATAGCAATATATTTAGTTGGTTGTATCAATAGTTATATAATTCTTCCTGTATTCCTTCAATACATTATAATCTTTATCCAATAGGTAAAGTGTTCTTCCAAATAGATCATATTCAATTCTATTTCCATCCCCTCTATTATTCAATTCACTCGAAAAACCAATTAAAGGAATGACAGTATATGATTCCATATATGATGAAGCTGGTTTAACTCTAACTTCGTCTATATAAAGTGCACTAGAAGACTTATTTATGGTTAATAAACCTCCATTATGCGATATCGTTTTATAATTCCATTCTCCGTTATAATATTCCCAATAACTAACCAAAGTATTAGAAGGAAACGTTCCAAGGTTAATGCTAGATCCATTGTATACATAATCTCCAGAGAAAGCCTTGTTAAAATAAACGACATTGGATTCATTCGGGTTCTCAAAACTCTTTTTTAAGAATTTTTTTACAAGAGGGTTGTAATCTTCTGTAGTAGTTAAAATTGCATCCACATACAATCCATTATATTCGTCACTTCTTTGGTAAATCCTACTCACAGAAGAGACAAGGTTTTTCTCACAAACTAAATTACCATCTTCATCGAAAAAAAACTCAACTTCATCTTCTGTTGCTAGTGAAATTAAATTTTCATTTACATCAAAATAACTAGGGGTAAATGTGTTTTCATCATAAAATGTATTCGAGATTTTATTACCTCGAATAGTTCCTGACTTTTTTATTTTCCCATCCGATAAGTATGTGCTTGTTACTGCTGATTCTAACTTCCAGAGGCCTGAGTTCTTAACCCAATTAGTTTCCTCAATTATAGGGTTTTTGTTAACTAAGTTATCTAAATGCGTAGCATTTTGATATTCGGAAAGATATTTATTCTCTGTTTTTTTAAAAGGAACATTGTTGAATAATTCTGTAATAACTTTTAACTTATTATAATCGATGTTTTCAGTAATTCCGGAACTCTCATTTAAATAGGTATACTCTGTTTTTTTATGAGTTGTCGAGCTGCCAGAATGATCATAATCTACTTCTTCAGTGCTTTTTAGAACATCCACTATTTTGTATATAGGCGCATCTTTTATTACATAATTATACAAGTTAATATTAGCAAAATTAGCTTGCATATGTACATTGTCAAATTCAAAAGCTTCAATGATTCCTAAAAAAGCGAGTTCATAATTATACTTTACCTCTTTTACTTTAATATTAGAAGCATTAAAGGTTGCAGTACTTTCTATATTTTTATCTAGGTATAAGGAAGTCAAAGAGGGCCTATAATAGCTAATTGTATATCCTTTGTCTGATGTGTTCGTATTTACATTTATCCTTGTCTTTGTAATCTTTTTATAAAAACTTCCAGATTTTTGCTGATTATACGTTTGAAAATTATTTGCAGATATAAGATTGTCAGAAGCAGGTGTATTCTTTAAAAATGCCTGCGGGCTACTATAAACATTAAATGAAGTAAGGTAACTTAATGAATTATAATAAACTTGAGGGTCAACTTTTATAAAGTAGGTCTGCCATTCATAATCCATCAAACGAGCATCAAAATAACCTTCCGCATATGTGTTTGTTGGGGGATAGGTGTTATCATAAACAGGAAGCCCAAAACCTTCTGGTTCTTCATAGGTGTATTGAATTTTCCCGATTAAGTTCGTTGTATTGTCATAAGTGTTTAGTTCTTCTACAATAAGACCTCCATAATAATTGTTGCCAGATGTATTTTCTTTGTAAACATATTCAGTTACACCTCCCATTTGGTTTGTTATAGATTTTAACATTCCCATTTTTAGGTATTGTAGGTTTGGCAGTCTATCTACGTCTAGTTGCTGCCTAGTAATTAAATAATTGCTAATCTGATCATTTTGAAATTTCCCGTTAGGATATCCAAAAACATCTCGTGCTTTTGAAATTGTTGGAGTGTAGTATGGTTCTCCGTAATAATTAAATTTTTTGAAGACATAACTGTCTTTACGATTCTTTCCATATTTCAAAATATACTTTATTCTAAAGTCTCCCTCATATAAATTTTGATCTTGTCCAGGTTGCCTTTCAGTATAAAAAAACTTAAAACCAGAAATATAGTTACCGTTATGGTCGTGAATTAGAATCTCATCTAGCAACTTTATTTTTTGATATTTAAACTTATCTATGTTGTAACCCCCTGGTATTCCTAGACTAGAAAAATCGGTGTTGTAATCAATTGTTTTATATAGGAAAGTGACAGTTTCATTTTTTGTAATGATTTTTGAAATTTCTTTTCTAGAAATATCCTCAACAGAAATATCTTCATAATACCCTTCCATTACTATTGCGTCAGTTGGAGCCGGAGGAGTTTGAGGATTAGAATTTGTTTGCCTCATGGTGGCTTTAGAGTGAGGAATAAATTTAAATATCTTAGTGTCTAAATATTCAAATTTGATACTATCTTTATTAAAATCAGTGTCAATTTTATGCAAGTAATAATTCTTGTAATTTGCAGAATCTATGGAAAAAAGACTGTTGTAAACATATTCTTTTTTTAGATTAAAAGGGAGAGATCTCTTTAAGCCTTTTCTAAATAGGTAATTAACTCCCTCAGTATTTTTAACTTTTAAATCAGAATCATTTTCTGTTTGATAGTTTGATGTTTCATTTTGCCCAACATTATAGATTTTAAATTTGGCGTTTATAGATGAATTAAAAAAGTTGCCACTACTATTAATAATGTGTGGACTTAATACACCCGAGATAGCTGATTTTCTTTCAAAAAGGAAATTTAGATATTCACCATTACTTATACTCATTTTATAAACATCAGGAGAGGCATCAGTATTTTTAAATAAATCTTGTGCTTGTGAAGCAAAATTATAGAACCCTGGTTGAAAGGATCCTCTCGTGTCGTTATAAAACCAACCCTTATCGGATTCATCTACTAGATGATTAATTGTTTTTCTTACAAATCCACCGGCTTGTAAACTCCAATTAAAGCCCACAGAGTTAGGTACTTCAGAAACCTTTCTTCCTCTATTATTGTAAGATAAAAAAATAGGTACATTTGTGCCATCAATTGTTATTGTATACAATGGAACTTGTATGTTTTCAACATCTTCACTTTCAGATGCATGGGATGTTCCTTTATCATCATTTACATAACTGTAATTCTGTGAGTATAAATTTGCGCACGCAAAAATTACCACAAAAAATAAGAATATTTTTTTCATAAAATTTGTTTTTAAATAAGAAAGAAATAGCAATTACGCCTTTAGAAATGAGCAATTTTTTCTACATTAGTACTAGCAATCTTTTTTCTTTTTCAATTATTGAGGTCAAATATAAACAAACAAAATGAAAAAACAATTTCATCGACCAAGAATAAATTCCGAATTATTAATCTAAATTTAAAAAGGTTTTCAAATTTAGATCAAATCTTTTAGCACTAATTGAATAGATTTCACTCCATTCCATTCGTTCTCGTCAAGTGAAAAAGCAATATCAAAATCATTTTGAATATGGCTCAGTTTATTGCCTAATCCGAACCCTATGGCATTATAAGTTTTTCTATCAGATCCTTGAATAATACTAAGTTTCAAGTGGCTTTTATCCGAACCTACTTGTTTTCCATAACCATTATCCCGTACACAAGAAGTTTTAAAAACAGGCTTCATATTTAAGGGTCCAAAAGGAGCCATTTGTTGAAGGATCCTAAAGAACTTTGGTGTAATTTCTGAAAGTTCTATTTCTGCGTCTATTAAAATTTCTGGAGTTCGTAATTCTGGGTTAATAGTTTTAGTAACTACCTCTTCAAATTTAGTTTTGAAAAATTGATAATTTTCTGGTAGTAAAGTGAGGCCCGCGGCGTATT
Source organism: Asprobacillus argus (assembly GCF_032248395.1). Taxonomy (NCBI): domain Bacteria; kingdom Pseudomonadati; phylum Bacteroidota; class Flavobacteriia; order Flavobacteriales; family Flavobacteriaceae; genus Asprobacillus; species Asprobacillus argus. The sequence goes on along the minus strand of NZ_JAVTTO010000003.1, from coordinate 396,664 downwards.
TATGTCCGCCAAATTGTTCTATGAATTCGGAGCACTGCTCCAATGCATTATAAACATCAAAACCTTTTACAGATCGTGCCGATGCAGCCAATGTATCACCGCTTTTGGTAAAAACTAATGTAGGTCTGTAATAGGTCTCTGTCAACCTAGAAGCAACGATTCCGATAACACCTTTATGCCAATCTTCATGAAAAACCACCGTAGTAAATCGATCTTCTTCATTATTCTCTTGAATTTGCAAAAGCGCTTCTTGTGTTATTTTTTTATCCGTCTCTTTGCGATCAAGATTGTACTTTTCTATAGAGGATGCGATCGTAATGGCCGCTTCAAAATTTTCTTCTGTTAGCAATTCAACGGCATGATTGCCATGCTTCATTCTTCCAGCTGCGTTAATCCTTGGTGCAATCACGAATACCACATCGGTAATCGTCAATACTTTTTTATTTAATTGATGAATAATAGCATTGATCCCATTCCTTGGATTTGAATTAATTACTTGTAGACCAAAATACGCTAAAACTCGATTTTCTCCTGTCATCGGAACAATGTCAGCAGCAATTGCTGTAGCTACGAGGTCTAAGTATGGAATCAGATCGTCAATAGTTTGATTTCTTGACGCCGCCAGCGCTGTAATTAATTTAAAACCTACACCGCAACCACATAATTCATCATAAGGATATTTACAATCTTTTTGCTTCGGATTTAACACAGCTGTTGCCGCTGGAATCTCTTTACCTGGTTTGTGGTGATCACAAATAATAAAGTCGATGTTCTTTTTTGAAGCATAAGCCACTTTATCTATGGCTTTAATACCACAATCTAATGCTATGATCAGAGAAAAATCATTATCTGAGGCAAAATCAATGCCTTTGTAAGAAATGCCATAGCCTTCTTCATACCTGTCAGGAATGTACGTAGCCACCCTATTATAAAAAGATTTGAGATAGGAAGATACCAATGAAACTGCTGTAGTACCATCTACATCATAATCTCCATAGACCAAAATGGATTCACCTTTTTCTATAGCTTTTTCAATTCGTTGAACAGCCTTATTCATATCCTTCATTAAAAAAGGATCTTGAAGATCTTCAAGACTTGGTCTGAAGAATTTTTTTGCCTCTTCAAAAGTTGAGACATTGCGCTGTGCCAATAATGTAGCTAAAGTTTTATCAATAGATAAAGACCTTGCTAATTCTTGTACAACTTCTGAATTAGGTTCTGGTTTTAACGTCCAACGCATAGCAATTTATATTGATTAGAACTCAATACTTTATTGCTTATGAAGATACACTTCTGTGGTTACATTTGCAAATTGACGAAACATTTCCATAACACCACAGTAGGTTTCAACGGATAAATCTACTGCCTTATTTATCTTGTCCTCTTTCAGGTCTTGTCCATAGAAATGATATTCAACATGTACCTTGTGATAATATTTTGGGTGTTCTTCTGTTAATTCTCCCGTTACTACCATCTTAAAGTCATCAGCTTCGGCACGCATTTTCTTTAGCAAAGAAACTACGTCTAACCCAGAACACCCTGCTAAAGAAGAGAGCATCATGGCCTTCGGACCCAAACCTTTATTCTCACCTCCATGCTCAGGAGAAGTATCCATCATTAAGGTGTGTCCACTTGGATTGTCGGACTCGAATAACATGTTTTCTTTCCAGACGGTTGTTACTGTATTTGATGCCATATTTAAGTATATATTTGATGGTTCGTATTTGTATCTTTACAAAAATAACCACAATCCAATAATTATAAAGTGTATTCTGCGAAAATGATTCCTTTTTATAAAAATTATATCACCATGTTGCTTTTTTTTATGGTAGGGAATGCAATAGCGCAGAGCAATGCTTTGCCCGTAATAACGGCAAATGCACGACAAGCATACTGCCCTTCAGAACAGATACAAATAGCACCAAATTTCACCATAACTGATTCTGATGATACAGGAATTGATGCTTTTTTCATTCAAATTTCGGCGGGTTATACTGCCAGTGCAGATAGATTGATCCTGACCGGAAATCATCCAACCATTGCCGCAACTTGGAGTATTACAGAAGGGAAGCTCTCGCTAACACCTGCAAGTGGTACTCAAATATTATATACAGATTTGCAGGCAGCAGTTAGAGATGTTGTTTTTGTTGGAAATGCCTTTAATGATGGAGAGAAGTTCTTTTCTTTCAATATTGGTGCGGCTAATTTTTTACCATCGACCAATCATTTTTATGAGTATGTACCTAGTTTGGGAATAGATTGGGAATCTGCAAGACAAGCCGCAGAGAATAGAACCTATTTCGGATTACAAGGATATCTGGCCACTATTGGTTCTCAAGATGAAGCGCAAATAACAGGGGAACAAGCTGCTGGAGCAGGATGGATTGGAGGTAGTGATGCGGCTGAAGAAGGTGTTTGGCGCTGGGTAACAGGTCCAGAAGCAGGAACTATTTTTTGGAACGGAGATGCTAATGGAACTACTCCAAATTTTGCTTTTTGGAATAATAACCCATCTGAACCTAACAATTTGGGAGATGAAGATTATGCACATGTTACAGATCCAAATGTTGGGCTTCCTGGATCTTGGAACGATTTGGACATAGATGGAAATACTTCGGGACCATATCAACCAAAAGGATACGTGGTGGAATACGGAGGAATGCCAGGAGACCCAATTGTAAGTATTTCTGCAAGCACAAGTGTTTATATCCCTCAAATACTTACCTCGACAAATGCCGATGTTTGTCAAATGGGGAGCGTCAATCTCACCGCTACACAAAGTGAAGGGACTGTTTTATGGTATGATGCTATGACTGGCGGAAATTTGGTCGGAACAGGAACTGTCTTCACAACACCTGTTTTATCTGTGACAACAACATATTACGCAACGGTTTCTGTCAATGGATGTATGAACCTGCCAAGAACTCCTGTAGTAGCAACAGTATTTCAATCTCCGACAATTACTAGTGTAGAGAATGATATTATATGTGATAACGGAATCGCGACGATTAGAGCTTTTGCGTCAGAAGGACAGGTATATTGGTATGATTCTTTACTAAGTAATGCTCCAATTTTTATTGGAAATGAATATATAACACCTTCCATAAACACAGATACGACCTTTTATGTAGAAGCCATTGTTTCTGGCTGTGGATCAATAGCTAGAACACCTGTCACTGTCACCATAGATAGTACCATTCCTTCTTTTGATATATCAGAAGCTTATACCTTATGCTTAGATCAGGGAAGTGTGCTTATTGAAGCTATGAACCCTCAAGGAAATTATACGTACCAATGGCAAATAAACGGAGAAGATTTAGGAGTAAATACTGCCTCGATATCGGCAACTGTATCGGGAAGATATAGTGTGCAGGCAACATCGATAGCAGGATGTATTTCTGAGCCTAAAGTATTTAATGTAATAGCGTCAGAAATAGCAACAATTACGATAAATGACGTAATCATTAATGACAGTACGTTGAATAACTTTATAAAAGTAGGACGTGTTATTTTTGGAGCAGGTGCATATGAGTTTGCAATAGACAATAGCAATGGACCTTATTCTGATCAAAGGCTTTATGAAAACTTAACCCCAGGAAGACATATACTCTATCTTAGAGATAAAAATGGATGTGGAGTTATACAGTTCGAATTTAGTGTATTGGACTATCCACAGTTCTTTACACCTAATAATGATGGGGTGAATGATGTTTGGAGTTTAACAGGATATGATAGAAATTTTTACACCTCGTCAGATATTTTTATCTACGACAGATATGGAAAGTTTGTCGCTAGAGTAGAGCCAACCAGTGCAGGCTGGAATGGGACGTACAATGGAAAACAATTACCTTCTTCGGATTATTGGTTTACCACAAAGTTGACAGATATAAACGGTCTTACTGTTGAAAGAAAAGGGCATTTTAGCCTGTTAAGAAAATAAAAGATAAATACGTAGCTTTACGTTTTTAATTACAAATACAAGAAAATTTATACAATGCCATTAGTAACTCCTTTATCAGCAGAACACGATTTAGAAACCAAAGAATTAGCAGAATTTTTTAATGAAACTTTAGGGTTTTGTCCAAATTCTGTATTAACAATGCAACGAAGACCCGCTATATCAAAAGCCTTTATTAACCTGAATAAGGCAGTTATGGCTAATGAAGGAAGAGTAACCTCTGCCTTAAAAAGGATGATTGCATGGGTGTCAAGTAATTCAACAGGATGTAGATATTGTCAGGCCCATGCCATAAGAGCTGCCGAACGTTATGGAGCGGAGCAAGAACAACTAGACAACATTTGGGAATATAGAACTCACCCTGCTTTTTCTGAGGCAGAAAGAGCCGCGCTTGATTTTTCGTTAGCCGCCAGCTCAGTCCCTAATCAGGTTGGTGAGGAAATTCAAAAAAGATTGCATGAGCATTGGGATGATGGAGAAATTGTTGAAATGCTAGGAGTAATTTCTTTATTTGGATATTTAAATAGATGGAACGATTCTATGGGAACTAGTTTAGAAGGTGATGCTATTGAAAGCGGAAATCAATACCTTGGAAAACATGGTTTCGAAGTAGGAAAACATGTCTAAACTTTAAAATTGAGTACATAAAAAACCTTTCCTTTTTAAAGGAAAGGTTTTTATCAAATTAAAGACTTCCCCCAAGTCTTTTACCTAAATGTTTTTCAAAAATACTAAGTTATGAAGTATATGGATTTGCGAATACCGCAAAACAATCAATAAGTTTTTGCTGTAATTAATAGAATACCTATATTGAAGAACGAAAAAAGCCTTTTCTCTGCCAAGAAAAGACTTTGATCTTGCTTCCTAAATTGATGTTCCCCAACGAATCACCTTAATTTAATAAGTCTCTAAGGCAAAGAAAATGCTATTTATTAAATGAGTGATAGCGAATAATGCAAAAGGCATTTTTTCTTTTTGTGTTATTTGAAAGTAGAGTATTAATTCTATTGGGAACATATGAGTATAGAGAAAGAAAAACTATTTAGCATTATTAGACAAAAACTCCCTAATAATGTATCTTTTATTGAAGAAATTGCGGATGTATTAGATGTTAGCTATGACGCTTCCTATCGAAGACTGAATGGGAAGACCGCGCTTTCCTTTGAAGAGGCTTTGAAACTAGCAAAGAACTACAAAATATCGTTGAATAACCTATACGGTTTGGATGAAGAGGAAACCATATCGGTTTTAAAACAGAGAGGAAGTGTTGGACCAAAAGAAAAGCTAGATGATTTCTTTAAGCTAGTGACTAAATCCGTAGATATATTTTCAAAATTTAAACAGCCAGAATTTCTATACGCTGCCAAGGATATCCCTATTTATTACTTGCCACACGATACATTGTATACGAAATTTCGTTTGTATGCATTTATGAATATTCATACAAATAGAGAATTTAGACAAAGTCAAACCACATTGCAGAAATTCAACCCCAGTTCTAATCTTGTGTACGACTCTATTTGTTTTAAAAATGCTTTTAGGGGGCTAAAAGGAACTGAGATTTGGAATGATACTACGATTGATAGTAGTTTGTATCAAATCTATTATTTCTATGAGATAAAAATGATTACAAAAGATGAAGCTGTTCAACTATGCAAAGAATTAAAAGGCGTTATTGAAAAAATAGAACAGCAAGCGGCTAATGGTGTATGGAATGGTAACCAAGTCTTTAGGTATAAAATGTATTATAATAAGTTGATCAACCTGAATAATACCGTTTTATTTAAGTCGCGAAAGATCAAAACGCTATTAATTCCATATACTTCATTATCCTACCTTAGAATTGATGACGAAAAAACCTGTGAAGAAATTGAAGAGCATTTTGATAAAAAATTAAAATTCTCTAAAAGAATTTCGGGAGATGCAGAGGTAGAGAGAAAATTGTTTTTCACTTCTATGTATGAAAAGATAGAGCAGTTGTGTAAACAAATAGAGGTGAAAAGCGAGATCTCCTTTATGTAAGAATGTTCCTGATTTTTTGTTGCAGTTGCGGAATTACATTTTGCTCAAACCAAGGGTTTTTGCTTAGCCAAAATCGGTTTCTCGGAGATGGGTGCGGCAATACGAAATAGCGAGGTAAATACTCAGGATAATTATCCACGGTTTCTGTTAATGTGCGTTTGGCTTGTTCGCCTAAATAATATTTTTGAGCATACATGCCAATCAAAATAATTAACTCAATTTTTGGCATCATATCAAAAAGAGGTTTGTGCCATAATGGAGCGCATTCTTTTCTTGGAGGAAGATCACCACTTGAACCTTTACCAGGGTAACAGAATCCCATAGGTACAATTGCAAAGAGCTCTTCATTGTAAAAATCTTCATTTGAAATCGCTAACCATTTGCGTAACTGTTTTCCACTAGCATCATCCCATGGAATACCGGAAGCGTGTACTTTTGTTCCTGGAGCTTGCCCGATAATAGCAATCTTGGCATTTGGATTTCCTGATACTACAGGTCTCGGGCCGAGCGCTAAATACTCCGAACAAACGGTACAGTTTTTAATGTCAGACAGAAGTTTTTTCACAGGGTATAAGTCTTATAAAACTAACATTACTTACGATTTTCCCACTGCTCCCAGTTCGGAGCCCCTTCTCTCCAAAGAGGACGTGCCTCAATGTCGGAAGCGTTGCTTGGATACAATACATACCATGTTGTAGCGGTATAACGATCTACATTTCCTCCAACGATGGAGTCTTGGAAATAGTTGGTCATAAAACCTGTAGAATACCCATTGGTTCCAGAGATCTTGGTCCAATGATTTTGAGTTCTAAAGCGTATTTTTAACGAATCTCCGTCAATTCGAGGAGCCTGTCCTACAATAGTTCGGATTTGTGCAAACACCTCGGTACCTTCAAAAATCGTTAAGAAGTCTGCATCGGCAACATGCTCTACACGAGAACTACCCCAACCTATTCTCACCGGATATCCCAATCGTACAGCATCAATGAGTGTTGATTTATCACCGAAAAGTGTATTTCCAGACGCATCGTTTTGAAAAACCTTTTGCCAACCTGATGTAGACGAGCCTGAGGTTTGACAAGCACTGAGAAAAAGCAGTGCCAAAATACTTAGAAATAAGTTTTTTGTTTTCATTTAGTATAGTTTTTAGTCCCACACAAATCTCCAATCTCCATTGGGTTGACGCTTCCAGACCGTGTGAAATTTCCCTTTGCGCTCTTTTTTGGTCCCAGCTGAATCAATTGTTGTAAACACAGCGGTTCCATACGTATACCCCAAATCTCCTGATTTACTTACGTCTACAAAATCAGGTTTCCAAGTTAATGTTTGATCTGGTCGAGGGTTCTCTAGATACCATTGACCAATGGCTTTTTTTCCTTGAATGATTTTTCTTCTCCGATTGATAACACCATTTGTGGCAGCGTAGGTTTCAAAGGCTTTTGCGAGACCTTCTTTTTGCGCTAGATCGTTAAATTCTTTTTCCGTTTGAGCAATCTCAGTTTTCCATTCCAATAATTGTTTGTCACTTGGATTGAAATTACAGCAGATAAAGGATGGTAGTATGATACTAAGAAAAACAACAGTCTTTTTCATGTGTGAAAGTATGATTGTTAGATGGTTAAAGGTAATGAATTCATTACTTCTTGCCTTCTACCACGATCACGATCTCACCTTTTGGAGGCTTTGCTATGTAATGCGCGAGAACCTCGGTAGCTGTTCCACGAATGGTTTCCTCAAATAGCTTGGTCAATTCTCTGGAAACAGAAACTTGTCGGTCAGCTCCAAAGTATTCCGAAAAATGCCCCAAGGTTTTTATCAATTTATGTGGAGATTCATAAAAGATCATAGTTCTGGTTTCTTCAGCAAGTAGAAGCAAACGAGTTTGCCTTCCTTTTTTAACGGGTAAAAAACCTTCAAAAATAAACTTATCATTAGGTAATCCTGAATTCACTAAAGCTGGAACAAAAGCAGTAGCTCCAGGTAAACAATCTACCTCTATTTGGTGTTGTACACATGCGCGCGTGAGTAAAAAACCGGGGTCTGAAATGGCAGGTGTACCTGCGTCAGAGATTAAGGCAAAAGATTCTCCGCCTTGTAATCTTTTAATAATGCTCTCAACTGTTTTGTGCTCATTGTGCATATGATGACTCTGCATTTGCGTTGTAATATCAAAATGCTTTAAGAGCTTTCCGCTCGTACGAGTATCTTCTGCCAAGATAGTATCTACTTCCTTTAAAACAGTTACCGCTCTAAAGGTCATATCCTCTAAATTTCCAATGGGTGTAGGAACAATGTATAGTTTAGACATCTTAAATCTCTTCGTAAGTTTCAACCGTAATATCTGCCATAACATCTCCAGTATGTTTGGTGCTTAATGGCTCGAATAATAGTAAATGTGTTTCTTCTTTGGCAATCGGTTTATGCTCAACCCCTTTAGGAACCGTAAAGAATTCTCCAGGATTTACAATTACCGTTCTATCTCTTAACTCTAGAGTTAGCTGACCTTTCATCACCATAAATAATTCGTCCTCATCATCGTGTTTATGAAAAACAAATTCCCCTTGAATTTTTGCCAATAAGATTTGCTGCTCGTTTAGTTCTCCAACTTTTTTAGGGGACCATTGATCTGAGAATAGATCAAATTTTTCTTGAATATTAATTACTTCATTCATATAACAAATCTACAAAGATTTTATGGGAACAAATGCCATCCGAAATATGTTACTATTCTTAGGATTTGATTAAATTTGCAGCTCAATTAAAGAAACACGATGTATAGAAGTCATTCTTGTGGCGAATTAAGAGCCTCACATATAAATACAGAAGTAACCTTAGCAGGATGGGTGCAGAAATCGAGAGATAAAGGGTTTATGATTTGGGTTGATCTTAGAGATAGATACGGAATCACGCAATTGATCTTTGATGAGGACAGAACATCTAAGAATATTATTGAAAAGGCTAAAGAATTAGGACGAGAGTTTGTGATTCAAGTAACTGGGACTGTTATTGAACGTCAATCTAAGAATCCTAATATGGAAACGGGTGATGTAGAAGTATTGGTGACAAAACTAGAAGTGCTGAATGAAGCATTATTGCCTCCTTTTACCATTGAGGATGATACAGATGGAGGAGAAGATATTAGAATGAAATATCGTTATTTGGACATCCGAAGAAATCCTGTGAAAGAGAATTTAATGTTCCGCCATAAAGTTTCGATGGAAGTTCGCAAATATTTATCGGATGAAGGGTTTATTGATGTAGAAACACCTTACTTGATTAAATCTACACCGGAAGGAGCACGTGATTTCTTAGTGCCTAGTAGAATGAATGAAGGTCAGTTTTATGCCTTACCACAATCACCACAAACCTTTAAACAATTATTGATGATAGGTGGTGTGGATAAGTATTTCCAAATTGTGAAATGTTTTAGAGATGAAGACCTGCGTGCCGATCGTCAACCTGAATTTACCCAGATTGACTGCGAAATGGCCTTTGTAGAACAAGAAGATATTCTAAATACGTTTGAAGGATTAACACGTCATTTGTTAAAAGAGATCAAAGGAGTTGAGGTAAATTCCTTCCCTAGAATACAGTTTGATGACGCCATGCGTTTGTATGGAAATGATAAACCAGACATTCGTTTTGGGATGGAGTTTGGTGAATTGAATGTTGTTGCGCAGCATAAAGAATTCAATGTATTTAATAAAGCAGATTTAGTAGTTGGAATTGCCGTGCCAGGAGGAGCATCATATACCAGAAAAGAAATTGATAAACTGGTTGATTGGGTAAAACGTCCGCAAGTGGGAGCTTTAGGAATGGTATATGTAAAATGTAATGAGGATGGATCATTTAAATCATCTGTAGATAAATTTTACGACCAGGAAGATTTAGCGAAATGGGCTGAAACTACTGGAGCAAAATCAGGAGATTTGATTTGTGTATTATCTGGAGAAACCAATAAAGTAAGAGCACAATTAAGCGCCTTACGTATGGAAATGGCGGAACGATTAGGTTTGCGTAGAGCAGATGAATTTGCTCCTTTATGGGTAGTAGATTTTCCATTGTTAGAATTAGATGAAGAAACAGGGCATTATCATGCTATGCATCATCCATTTACATCACCTAAGCCAGGGCAATTGGAATTATTGGATACAGACCCAGGATCTGTAAAAGCAAATGCATATGATCTGGTATTGAATGGAAACGAGATTGGTGGAGGTTCTATCAGAATTCATGATAAAGAAACACAAGCGATCATGTTTAAGCACCTTGGATTTACAGATGAAGAGGCAAAAGAGCAATTTGGATTCTTAATGGATGCTTTCCAATATGGAGCGCCTCCACATGGAGGAATAGCATTTGGTTTAGATAGATTGGTTTCTATTTTAGGAGGACAAGAAACGATTCGTGATTTCATTGCTTTTCCAAAGAATAACTCAGGAAGAGATGTAATGATCGATGCTCCTGCAACTATTGATGAGGTTCAATTACAGGAGTTAGGTATTAAGTTAAAGAATACCCCATAAAAGATTTAAACCTTTAGTTAGGTTCTTGGGTATAAATTCCGTTTGTGAATCCTAAGAAATAATGAGCGAAAGAATAGAAGTGCATTGCATAGTAATAAGCATGAAATTCTGAAAGCGATTGATACGAAGTAATTTCCTAAGGATTGACCTGACTTTTTGTTTCGTTTTGTGTCAAGACAAAATGAAAAGGAGAATATACCTATCTAATTAGATTTCTCAATTGCTTTCTAAAGCTTCTTTCGAAATGAAATAAATGGTTCTTTTTTTCTACATTTAACCTATGAAAAAATTAACGACACTTCTTTTTGCATTTTTTTTGACGTCAATTTCCCTTTCGCAAAACATAACGGGGCCTGAATTATTAGAAAAAGCGATACAATTTCATGACCCGAAAGGAGTATGGGAAACATTTTCAGGAAAGCTGCACGTGAGCATGGAAACACCTAACAACCCAAACCGTGATAGTAATATTAAAATCGATCTTCCAAACGAGTTCTTTTATGTAAAAGCAAAAAGCGGGAAGAATACCACTGAATATACTGTGGATAAAGAAAAATGTTTGATTACATTTAATGGAGATGCAACTCCCGCGGATTCCATAAAAAAGAAGTACAGGTTAAGTTGTAAACGCGCAGAATTGTATAAAAACTACTACACTTATTTATATGGTTTGCCGATGAAATTGAAAGACCCTGGGACTATTATTGATACGAAGGTTACAAAGAAGAAATTCAAAGGAAAAGAATATTTAGTCTTGAAGGCTACCTACAAAAAAGAAGTTGGTAAGGATATCTGGTACTTCTATTTTGACCCAAAGACCTATGCTATGGAAGTCTACCAATTTTATCATAACGAATCTAAAAACGATGGTGAATATATCCTATTGTCTGAAATGGAAACCATCAATGATATAAAGATGCCAAAGAAAAGAGCTTGGTATATGAACAAGGATGCTAAATATTTAGGAACTGATATTTTGAAAGCAGCCGATTAAAATGCCAACGAAAAAAAGAAATATCTATACCCGCATACTTATTTGGAGATATAAGCATATTTCTGAGCGTCAGTTCGTTTATCTTTTGAGTATTATTGTTGGATTTCTGGCAGGACTAGGAACAACCGTTTTAAAATATTTGACACTCTTTATTCAATCTACTTTAGAAGATGGAATTATCAAAAATTACCATTATTCACTGTATTTCATATTTCCAATTATCGGTGTATTGCTCGTATACCTCATCAAAAGATACCTCATCAAAAAAGAAATTGGACATGGCATTTCTACAACACTCTATTCCATCTCAAAACGTAGCGGAATCATAGAGCGTTACAAAATGTTTGCTTCGTTGATAACTGCACCTATTACAGCTGGTTTTGGAGGATCCGTAGGATTGCAAGGACCAGCAGTAAGTACTGGAGCAGCTTTAGGGTCAAATGTTGCACAGTTGTTTCATATGAACACCAAAACAAGGATGTTGCTCATTGGTTGCGCGACTGCTGGAGCGATGTCATCCATGTTTAAAGCTCCCGTTGCAGCTATCATTTTTGCTATTGAAATATTTAGTTTGGATTTGGTTTTTGCCTCCTTAGTCCCTTTGTTACTAGCCTCTGTTGCAGCGGTAATCACTTCTTATTTCTTTATTGGAACCGATGTGTTATTTGGATTTGAATTGAAAGATTTGTGGCGCGTAAAAGATATTGCTTTTTACCTGTTGCTCGGAATTGGGACAGGCTTTGCATCGGTATATTTTTCTAAGATGTATTTCTTTATTACGAGCTTTTTCAATCGATTTTCCAATGCTTACGCCAAAATTGGAATAGCCGCTGTTGCTATTGGTTTGATGTTGTATTTAATCCCACCCTTATATGGGGAAGGATATGGATTGATCAATAATTTGTTAAACGGTAATACAGCCGCCGCTTTAAAGGACATTCCATATGACATTAATTTTGATAATGTGTGGATGGTTATTTCCATGTTGCTGATCATTGTGGTGTTTAAAGCTATTGCGATGACAACAACTTTCGCAGCAGGAGGAGTTGGAGGAATTTTTATTCCGACACTATTTATGGGAAGTGCTTTAGGAAATGTTTTTGCCAAGATTATTAATCAATTCGGGTTTGATGTATCTGAATCTAACTTTACATTAATAGGAATGACAGGATTGATGGCAGGGGTATTGCACGCACCTTTAACCGCGATATTTTTGATTGCTGAAATCACTGGTGGATATGATCTATTTGTGCCATTGATGTTAGTAGCTACAATTTCGTATGGATTGACCAAGTACTTTGTGTCCAATTCTATTTATACCGCTGAGCTGGCAAAACGAGGAGAGTTGATAACGAACGACAAAGATAAAAATGCGCTGATGATGATGCGCATTGACAAGATCATAGAAACTAATTTTGTGTCCTTACAACCAGACATGAGCTTGCGAATGATGTTAAAAGAAGGGGTTTCTAAGTCGAATAGAAATTTGTTTCCGGTACTAGATGAGAAAGAACAGTTTTTAGGGATTGTATTATTAGATGATGTGCGCCCCGTTATGTTTGATCAAAAATTATATGATACAACAAAGGTTTCTGAGTTTATGAAGTCTGCTCCGGATATTATTTTCTATAACGATCCAATGGAAAAGATTATGGAAAAGTTTAAAGGTAGTGGTGCATGGAATCTTCCCGTGATCAAGGATAAAAAATATATTGGATTTATTTCAAAATCAAAATTATTGACGGCTTATCGAAATAAGTTGATTGAGGTAACAACATCTTAGCTATTTTTGCATGGAAACTCAGAAAGGATTATATGAAAACTCTTAGTAAAATACTCTTTATCATATTTATCGTTTGGATAGCAATCGGTATTTATCTTTTGAACACAGAGCATGAGAAAGCGCAAATTGTAATGGGGCTGGCTGTTTTCTTTTTCTCCTTCATATTTATGCCCGTGTTTATTTACCATAGATATCGAAAAGGAAAGTACAAAAAGTACGTTTTGAACGATAGAACCTTGTTGGGGAAAATGAAAAAAATGGACGAAGAGTAACGTTCGTTTAACACTGTTTTTCAACACTTTTTAGATTTTTCTAGATGTCTATTGTTGTATTCTCAACGAATGTGAAAATGGAGTAAACTACTTCCAATTAGATGTCGTTCCCAGTGCCGATATGACAATGTGAAATTGATGTAAACAATAACATATTTTCCATTTTTCTTACGGAAAGACAAACTTTTACTAACTTCTTTTGCTATCGATATACTTGGATTCGAATGTATTTTTACATCGGTTAATAAATCAAAAATAAATAAACCCTAAAAACAAAAAAAATGAAAAAATTGACTGTAGTAATTTTTGTATTCGCAATGAGCGTGACCTCTACATTTGCCAACAATGAAGACAAATTGAAAAAGAAAGGAAGTGAAGTAAGAACTGAAGTAGTAAAACTATTGGGAAACTATGATCGTAACCTAGATACTAGCTTAAATACGCAAGTGAGTTTCATTATCAACAGAAAGAATGAGATTGTTGTCTTAAGTGTAGATTCTAAGAACCAAAGTCTAGTTTCTTATGTAAAAAGAAAATTAAACTACAAAAAAATTAAGGTAAGTACTTTAAACTATATGAAAGTATACAAATTACCTTTAAAAGTAAAGAGAGTATAAGGAGTACTTTTTTGATTGATTATTTGAATTAAGAAAAGCCTCAACTATGTTGAGGCTTTTTTATGTGTCAGATTTAGATTTCTTTATACCTTTGCGGCCTATGATAGATCAGAAGGAAGCCATATCAGAAAAAGCCGTATTAATAGGTGTAATTACCCAACATCAGGACGAAGCACAGTCTCAGGAGTTCTTGGATGAACTGGAGTTCTTAACCTTAACTGCAGGTGGAGTAGCGGTAAAGCGCTTTGTTCAAAAATTAGAAAGGCCCAATCCTAAAACGTTTTTAGGCGCAGGAAAGCTGGAAGACGTAAAGGCTTATATTGAAAGTCATGGCATTGGTACTGCCATTTTTGATGATGAACTATCACCAGCACAATTAAGAAATATTGAAAAAATCTTAGATTGTAAGATCTTAGATAGAACGAATCTTATCCTTGATATTTTTGCACAAAGAGCACAAACTAGTTCTGCAAAAACGCAAGTTGAATTAGCTCAACATCAGTATTTGTTGCCAAGATTAACACGTTTATGGACGCACCTCGACAAGCAAAAAGGGGGGATCGGAATGCGTGGGCCTGGTGAAACAGAGATTGAAACAGATAGACGTATTATTCGAGATAAGATTGCCTTGCTGAAAAAGAAATTGGTGACCATAGATAAACAAATGGCCGTACAACGAAAGAATCGTGGTAAGATGGTTCGTGTGGCGCTTGTTGGGTATACGAATGTAGGAAAATCTACATTGATGAATGTGGTTAGTAAAAGCGATGTATTTGCAGAGAATAAACTCTTTGCAACGCTAGATACAACTGTTAGAAAAGTGGTGATCAAGAATATTCCATTTTTAATGACGGATACCGTTGGTTTTATAAGAAAATTACCAACTCAGTTAGTTGAATCCTTTAAGTCCACTTTAGACGAGGTGCGCGAAGCAGATTTATTATTACATGTGGTAGATATATCCCATCCAAATTTTGAAGACCATATTGCTTCTGTAAATAAAATTTTAGATGAGATCGATAGTGCAGATAAACCTACGATTATGGTCTTCAATAAAATTGATGCGTATACGCATGAAACTATCGATGAAGATGACCTGGTTACGGAAAGAACTAAAGCGCATTATACGCTAGACGATTGGAAGAGAACTTGGATGAATGATCTTCAAAAAGAATCCATATTTATTTCAGCGCTCAATAGAGACAACTTAGAAGCCTTTAAGGATAAAACGTACGAAGAAGTAAAGAAGATTCACATACAACGTTTTCCTTATAACGACTTTTTGTATTATGAATATGAAGGGTGATAACCGTTAATATTCTGTTACTTTTTTCCAAAACTTTACGTTTTTAGGGTAGGGTTTTCTTCTTCTTACATGTTTAATTTATGTATTAAACATTAACTAACTAACTTCAATGGCTAGAAAACTACGCTTTCTTTTTATCGTACTGTTTTTTGTGTCTCTGGCATTACATGCTGGGAATGAAAGTAGTAGGTTGATTTTTGTGAAAGATGGAAGTAAGATCAATGTGCTTTTTCTACTATCAAATATAGAAGGGAATACCACTCCTTATCTCGATGCTCTAAATCAAAATCAACAACTTCCGTCAAGCGCAGTTACGTTAAGTCCTAATCCTACAAAAAATAAAAGATTCACCATCACCTTAAATAATTTAAAAGGAGAAAGCCGTGTGGCTATTTACAATATTATTGGTGTATTGGTTAAGAAAACTAAAATGACTTCGAATAAGATGACGGTAGACTTGAATGATTTCTCAACGGGTATTTATTTGGTCAACGTTTCTAACAACAGAAGAAATTTAGTAAAAAAAATAGT
Source organism: Asprobacillus argus (assembly GCF_032248395.1). NCBI lineage: Bacteria > Pseudomonadati > Bacteroidota > Flavobacteriia > Flavobacteriales > Flavobacteriaceae > Asprobacillus > Asprobacillus argus. The sequence goes on along the minus strand of NZ_JAVTTO010000003.1, from coordinate 380,655 downwards.
TGTGAAATAAGGATTTTTCCGTTTGGGAGAATTGTCTAAGAGAGAAGACTGAATTATAATAAAAGAGTTCGAGAGAACTCTTTTATTCTTTCAGTTCGTCATCAATAATGCCTAAGCGTTTTGCACGTCGCTCCCAACTTTTTCTAGCCAATAATTGTAAATCTTCTATATTATCACTTTCATCCATGATCTCTAATCCTAATAAGGTTTCAATCATGTCCTCCTGGGTTACTAAACCGCTTACCGATCCATATTCGTCAACGACCAATGCAATATGTTCTCGTTGATCGATTAACTGTTCAAATAAATTAGGAATAGGTAAACTTCGCTTTGTTACCAGAATTGTGCGCTTAATGTTCTTCAGAGGTTGATCTCCATTTCCCTTAATGATTGCTTCTAATAATTGATCCTTTAGAAAATAACCGGTGATATTATCCGATTGTTCTGCATACATAGGAATTCTTGAAAATCGAAGCATTGGATTTTCGTCAAAAAACTCTTGAATGGTCTGTTCTTCATTTGCTGTTTTTAATACGCTTCTTGGTGTCATAATATCACGAACCAATACCTCTTTAAAGTTGAGTAGATTTTTAATGACCTTACTTTCCGATTCTTGAAAAACGCCTTCCTGTTCAGCAATATCAGCCATTGCAGTAAAATCTTCCCTACTCAGTACGCTGCCATGACCTCCCTTTCCAAAAATCTTCGTAAAAAGTTGTAGTATCCATAAGATCCCGGTCCACTTAAAAACAAAGATGAGAATAGATAATACAGACGTCGAAAACCCAGCTAATTTTTTCCAATGTGTAGCACCAATCGTTTTAGGAATAATTTCAGATACTACTAAAATAAGTATCGTCATAATGGCCGAAACAATTCCAACGATATTCATTCCGAAAAGATCAATCTTGTACGGTAGTTGTTCTGCCTGAACACCTACTAATATAGCACCTACCGTATGAGCAACAGTATTTAAAGTAAGAATGGCTATTAAAGGTTTATCTACATCATTCTTTAAAATTTCTAGTTGCGAAGCAAATGCTTTTCCTTCCTTTTTCTTTACATTAATAAAGGTGGGTGTAACACTTAATAGAACGGCTTCTAAAATGGAGCATAAAAACGAAAAGAAAATCGAAAGTGTAGCAAATATGATAAGTAGTGTCATAGTAGTTGTTGTGATGATAAAGATACCAAAAAAAGAAAACCATAAAAGAAGCATCTCTTATGGTTTTTCAATGAGTTGTTACTAGTTTCTAAAAGATGTAGTTTACACCTAAACCAAATACTTCTTTAAACTGTGTTCTGCTTGAAGCATTATCATCAATAATTGTATGAAAGCTTAAGTTTGTAGAAAGATATTTATTGATCTGCATCACGAAATTTAATTGATAATTAATGTCAATATTTTGTGGATCCTCTAAATAGTTAGCATATGCATTAAAAATATTTTCCATAGTCACGTTTTCCATTAAAGAGGTTTTGTAATATACAGAAGTATAAAAACCAAGCTCATAACGGGAAGTCTTTCCTGGATCTGTGCCATATTGACCCGCAAACTGATTGCTGACAAATGTCATTTTTGATGTTAACGGTGCAAAGTTTGCTCTAAAATTATCTGACTTTTTATAGACCATACCTGGACCAAATGTTATATAACCTGGAGCGAAAAACGAAGATGTTTCTGTTTTAGGTGTTGTTGTATAGTCATACCCTGCCGTAAATTGTGATCTAATATTCAAAAAGAATGAATACGACCAAAATTCCGACTTTTTCTTTCCAACTAATGAATTAAATTCAAAAAAGTCATCTGTTTTTCTAGTTCCTGTTCCGCTAATATTACTAATACCATATTTGGTAATGATCTTATTATCCCAAGTCCAATTATCTTTAGCATAATTAAAATCGTAATTAACACCTAAAGTACCGGAAACAGCATTCTCTCCTCCAGCAATCCAGTTAGAAAATGACGATTGATTAAACAAAAAAGTAAAAGTTCCTGCTTTTTTCCAGTTAGAAATAGAATCTTGTTTTTGTTCCTGAGCTACTGTTGTAAGACCAACAAATAATAATAGTATAAGTGCCCCTTTTTTCATTTTGATAAAATTTATTTTTTAATGTGTGCAAAAGTACACATTTAGTTTAGACAATTAAATAGGCAATAAGTCACTTTTTCAGTTACTTTTTTGCCTTAAATAAAGGAACTGTGGAGCAAGCTTCTCCATACATGATGGTCTTTGCGATCGGTTGAAGTCTTTTTATTAAGAAGGAAAATGCTGATGGAGGAATAGGTTTATCCGCACAACCTTTAATAATGATAGGCTTATTTTCATATTCTGCAACATCTAATTCCTCAATTACAGTATGAAAAATAGTAGTTTCTAGCAAGGTTAAATCGCCAACTACCACTACTTTGGCATGCTTACTTAACTCGGCGCTGATCAATAGGTATGCCCAAGAAGGGACAATAGCATCTTCAGAACAGGTAAGTGCCACATAAGAATCTTGATATTGAGACCAATTATGTTCCTTTACATATGCCCGAAAATCTTTTTCTTTTAAGATAATCCCTTCAAATAGCCAATCCTTTATATCGAAAAGAATTCTTTTTCCCTCAGGATAGAATTCCTCAAGATCAATATTAATCAATGGACTACTAGCTATTCTATTAATGATCTCTTCTGCCATGTTATAACATTCCTAATTCTAACTTTGCTTCTTCACTCATCATTTCCTGAGTCCAAGTTGGATCAAATGTGATTTCTACCTCGGCATTGTTAATCTCTTTTAATGATTTCACTTTTTCCTCTACCTCAACGGGCAAAGTTTCGGCTACTGGGCAATTCGGAGAGGTTAAGGTCATTAATATTTTTGCATCATTATCTTCATTTACAAAAACATCATAGATTAACCCTAGCTCATAAATATCAACTGGGATTTCAGGATCGTAAATTGTTTTCAAAACGCGAACGATCTTGTCTCCTATTTCTTGTATTACCTCTTCTGTCATGTGTTCAAAAATTATGAGATGCAAAGATACGACTAATTCGTCGTATTAGCTTGTCGCGCTATGGCGTATAGTTTAATTTGTTTAAGCATAGAAACTAACCCATTAGCTCTGGTAGGAGAAAGGTGTTCTTGCAAACCAATTCTATCAATAAAATCATTGTTTGCAGCGACAATATCTTTAGGAGACTGGTCAGAATAGACCCGTAACAACAAGGCAACAATTCCTTTAGTAAGAATGGCATCGCTGTCCGCAGTAAAAATAAGTTTATCGTTTTCTATTTCTGAATGCAACCATACCTTAGATTGGCACCCTTTAATCAAATTTTCATCCAATTTGTATTGTTCATGGATTAAAGGTAAAGATTTACCCAACTCTATGATATACTCGTAACGCTCCATCCAGTCATCGAACATCAAAAACTCATCAACAATTTCTTCTTGTATTTCTTTAATTGTCATTTTTAAAACTTATTTTTGCACCTTTAAAACGGTATTGCAATTCGTTGCAAAATTACGGTAAAAAAACAAGAAATGGGTAAATTATTAGCGGTTGGAACCGTTGCTTTTGATGCTATTGAAACTCCTTTTGGAAAGACGGATAAGATTTTAGGTGGTTCAGGGACTTTTGTTGGACTTGCAGCATCTCAATTTGGAGTACAAACTGGAGTTGTATCAGTAGTTGGAGGAGATTTTCCACAATCTTACTTGGATATGATGAATGATCGAGGAATAAATACTGATGGAGTTGAAATCATAAAAGAGGGCAAAACATTTTTCTGGAGCGGTAAATATCATAACGATATGAACTCTCGAGATACATTGATTACTGAACTAAATGTTTTGGAAAATTTTGAACCTATTGTACCTGAGGGTTTTAAAAGCTCCGAGATTGTAATGTTAGGTAATTTACACCCTTTAACACAAGCTTCTGTGTTAGATCAAATGAATGAACAACCTAAGTTGGTGGTGTTAGATACCATGAATTTTTGGATGGATATAGCTTTGAATGACTTACATGAAGTACTAAAACGTGTGGATGTGATCACTATTAATGATGAGGAGGCAAGGCAATTGAGTGGAGAGTATTCATTAGTGAATGCTGCTAAAAAGATTCATGACATGGGGCCTAAATATGTAGTAATCAAGAAAGGAGAACATGGAGCTTTGTTATTTAATGAAGGAAAAATGTTTTATGCGCCTGCATTACCATTGGCCGAAGTTTTTGACCCCACTGGAGCAGGAGACACATTTGCAGGAGGTTTCTGTGGATATTTAGCGAAAACAGAAGATGTTTCTTTTGAAAATATGAAGAATGCAATTATTTATGGTTCTAATTTAGCTTCTTTCTGTGTAGAGAAGTTTGGAACACAACGAATGGAAGCACTGCAGAGTGACGAGGTGCAAGAGCGCCTAAGAGCTTTTAAAGAATTAACGCAATTTGATATTGAACTATCATAAATGAAATCCGCACCTAACCGTGCGGATTTTTTATTACAAATAATAAAGAATACAACTAAATGAGTGATGCTCTAAAACACGAATGTGGTATTGCAATGGTACGATTAAAAAAGCCATTACAATTTTATAAGGACAAATACGGAACTGCTTTTTATGGGCTAAATAAAATGTATCTTCTTATGGAGAAACAACATAATAGAGGTCAGGATGGGGCAGGTTTAGCGAGTGTGAAATTCAATGTTAAGCCAGGGAGTCGTTACATAAGCAGGGTCCGTTCGAACAAATCGCAACCTATTCAACATGTATTTAAAAAGATCAATGATAGATTAAATGGAGTTTTCGAAAAGAACCCTAATAAATTAGATGATGTAGCTTGGCAAGAAGAGCACATGCCTTATATAGGGAATTTGTTCTTAGGACATGTTCGCTACGGAACCTTTGGAAAAAATAGCATGGAAAGCGTTCATCCTTTTCTACGTCAAAGCAACTGGAAACATCAAAACTTAATCGTAGCTGGAAACTTTAACATGACCAACTCTATGCAATTGCTCGAAGAATTGATTGAGTTGGGTCAGCATCCTAAAGAGTTTACAGATACGGTAACAGTTATGGAGAAAATAGGACACTTTTTGGAAGAAGAAGTTGCAGATCTATACCTACAAGCAAAGGAAAAAGGGATGTCCAAATTAGAAGCGTCACCATATATAGAGGAGCATTTAGACTTACAAAGGATCTTACAAAGGTCTTCCAAGAATTGGGATGGTGGCTATGCTATGGCAGGTTTATTGGGTCATGGAGATGCTTTCGTTTTAAGAGATCCTTCTGGGATTAGACCTACATATTATTATGAAGATGAAGAGGTGGTGGTAGTGGCTTCGGAAAGACCAGTGATTCAAACGGTATTTAATGTTGATTTACAGGATGTAAAAGAGTTGGATAGAGGACACGCGTTGATCATTAAGAAAAACGGAAGTAGTTCCATTCAACCTGTTCTAGAGCAAAGAGAGAAAAAATCATGTTCATTTGAACGCATTTATTTTTCTAGAGGAAGTGACGCAAGTATCTATGAAGAACGTAAGAACTTAGGAAAATATGTTTTTCCTCAAGTTTTGGAATCTATAAATCATGATATTTCTAACACGGTGTTTTCGTTTATTCCAAACACGGCTGAAACTTCGTTCTATGGAATGACCGAGGCAGCAGAAGATGTATTGAACGAGCAAAAAACAGCGAAAATACTCGCAGGGGGAAAATCATTATCCGCTCAAAAAGTAACAGAGATTTTATCTGAAAGACCTCGTTTTGAAAAAATTGCGATTAAAGATGCGAAACTGAGAACATTTATTGCGGACGACAATAGTAGAGACGACCTTGTTGCACATGTATATGACGTGACCTATGGAGTAGTACAATCTACTGATAATTTGGTTATTATTGACGATAGTATTGTAAGAGGAACTACGTTAAAGAAGAGTATTATAAAGATTCTAGATCGTTTAAACCCAAAGAAAATCGTAGTGGTTTCTTCTGCACCTCAAATTCGTTATCCAGATTGCTATGGAATTGATATGGCAAGAATTGGTGATTTTATTGCATTTAAAGCAGCGTTAGAATTGTTAAGGGAAACCGATCAGTACCATATTGTGGATGAGGTCTATAAAAAGGCGATTAGTCAAAGAGGTCAGGATGATAATTCAATTGTGAATTATGTAAAAGAAATATACGCACCTTTCTCTAGAGAAGAAGTCTCAGCTAAAATTGCTCAAATGCTAAAAACAAAGGAAATTAAGGCAGATGTAGAAGTCATTTATCAGTCTGTTGATAACTTGCACAAGGCGTGTCCAGATAATTTGGGAGACTGGTACTTTACTGGGGATTATCCAACTGATGGAGGACATAGAGTGGTTAACGAAGCCTTCATTAACTTTTATGAAGGAAGTGATAAAAGAGCATATTAGTTTTAACTTGATTACCATTAAATAATCAACTATATTTGAGGGAATCAAAACAAAATTTGTTATGTCAACATCAACAATTATCGTTATAGCAGTTGTAGTCGTAGTCCTATTAATGCTAGTATCACTTTATAATAGACTTGTTAAACTTCGTAATAATCGAGAAAATGCATTTGCAGATATCGACGTGCAATTGAAGCAACGCCACGATTTAATACCACAGTTAGTAGATACGGTAAAAGGTTATATGAAACACGAGGAAAAAGTGTTAACCAATATTACCGCTGCGAGAGCAGGAGCCTTAAATGCATCTACGATTAATGAGAAAATAGCAGCGGAAAATCAATTATCTACTGCTTTAAGCGGACTAAATATTGCTGTTGAAGCGTATCCAGATCTTAAAGCCAGTAGTAATTTTACACAGTTGCAGGAAGAGATCTCGGATGTAGAGAATAAACTATCAGCAGTTAGGAGATTCTTTAACTCTGCTACTAAGGAGTATAATAATGCCGTTCAAACTTTTCCTTCAAATGTTATTGCCGGAATGTTCTCGTTCAAAAAAGAAACCATGTTTGATGTTGGTACAGTAGAAAGAGCAGCACTCGATAAAGCACCCAAGGTTAGTTTTTAATTCATGAAGTACGTTGGGTTACAATCTCAAATAAGTAGTAACAATGTAAAATCTATAGCACTACTTATTGCCTTTCCATTGTTAATGCTAGGACTGGTATGGCTATTCTTTTTCATTTTTAGTTTTTCAACAGCTGAAGAAGGTACAGAAGTTAGTATGCATGCTATTAATAGCAACTTTCTTCGTACGGTTCCCGTGGTAACAATAGTTGTCGGTATTTGGTTTTTAATAGCTTGGTTTTCTCATTCAGCAATTGTTCAACGCGCTACTGGAGCAAAACCGTTAGAACGAAAGAATAACAAAAGAGTTTATAATTTAGTAGAGAACTTGTGTATTTCTAGAGGTATGAAAATGCCAAAAGTATTTGTTATAGAAGATAGCTCATTAAATGCGTATGCCAGTGGTTTAAGTGATAAAACGTTCGCTGTAACACTTTCCAGAGGTATTATAGACAAATTAGATGATGATGAATTAGAAGGTGTAATTGCGCATGAGCTGACTCATATTATCAATCGGGACGTTCGATTATTGATTATATCGATCATCTTTGTAGGGATTTTTGCTTTTTTAACGGAAGCGGTTTTTAGAATGCTGATTTATGGAGGAGGGAAAAGTGACGGTAAAAAAGACGGGAGAGCCCTTATCATTATTATGGTTTTGGCGGTTATAGGAATGGTGCTATCATCATTCTTTCGATTTGCATTATCTAGAAAACGAGAATATTTAGCAGATGCAGGCGCAGCCGAAATGACTAAAAAACCACTCGCTTTAGCAAGCGCATTGAAGAAAGTATCTGAAGATCCATGGATTGAAGCTGTTAAAAAAGAAGCGGTCGCTCAAATGTTTATTGATCATCCGACGAAAAAGAAGGATAGGAATTCTTTTACTACATTTTTTAATAACGCTTTTGCTACGCATCCACCGATTAAGAAACGAATTGAAGTATTAGAACAATTTTAATAAAAAAACCGAAGTATCAATCAACATACTTCGGTTTTTATTGTTGTAAGAGTTGTACTTATTTTCCAGCAGCATACCTGCTTTCAACTTCATTCCAGTTAATTACATTGAAAAATGCTTCAATATAATCTGGACGTCTGTTTTGATAGTTTAAGTAATATGCATGTTCCCAAACGTCAATACCCAAAATTGGTGTTCCGCCGCAAGTCACGCCAGGCATTAACGGATTATCTTGATTAGGAGTTGAGCATACTTCTACTTTCCCTCCGGGATGCACACACAACCATGCCCATCCAGAACCAAACTGCGTTGCAGCAGCTTTAGAAAAGGCATCTTTAAAAGCATCAAAAGAACCGAAAGCTGCGTCAATAGCATCTTTTAATTCTCCAGATAATCTCCCCTTGTCATTTGGGTTCATTACTGACCAAAACAAAGAATGGTTGTAGAAACCTCCACCATTATTACGAACTGCTCCATTACTCATATCCAAGTTCCCTAGAATATCTTCAATAGATTTTCCTTCAAGATCAGTTCCTGCGATCGCTCCGTTTAATTTAGTTGTATATCCGTTGTGATGTTTACCATGGTGTATTTCCATAGTTCTTGCATCTATATTTGGTTCTAATGCATCGTATGCATAGCCTAATTCTGGTAATTCAAAAGCCATATGTATCTGTTTTAAGGTTAATCTTCTTTTTTAAATCACACAAATTTAACCATAAAAAAAAGGGTGTACAAGTAGCTAACGATTTGATAATTTATACTACTATAATTAGAAGTTATAAAAGCTAAAACCCCAAGATGAATTTAGTCTAATGCATAAATGGTTCCGGACTTTAAAAACTCTTCATGAGTAAGTTTGGCTTTTTTGTCTGTATCCGAAGATATCTTCCATGTACCATTTTCTTTGGTTATCATAACATTAAAGGAGGAATAGCCCATTGGTTTAAATGATTTTTCTTCTTTTGCCTTAGTGCTAAATACGTAATACCCGGTTTGATAGACCATGTTTTCACTAGTGGCAGAAGAAATAATAGAAAACTTAATATCAATATCTATATTCATTTTCTTAATTTGTTGAAATAGCTTTCCCAGGTTCTTTAAATAGTCTTCTCCGAATTCTATTTTATTTAGATCAACGGAAACTCTTGTGATATTCGAAGAATGAAGAGATACTAATTTATCAGTATTTAATTCTCTGTAAGACTCCATAAAAGGAATCCAAACATCTTTTTTTATAGAGGCTATAATTTGCTCATCTATTTTGACAAGTTTTTGACCTTGAGAAAAAAGATTGAAAGAAATGAAGAGAAAAGAAAGTATTAGTAAGCGATGGTATAGTGTGCTTCTTTTAGGTGTCATAACTAGTTAGTTGTTTAAATCAAACAAACTAAACGTTTTACGACAAGAAATAGGGTTAAAATTTGTTAACAAGTGTTAACTTACATACTACACCTGTTTGGTAAAAGAATATTTCTTTATTGAGAATTTTTCATAAACTCTTCAGCTTTTTCTACCATATTTTTACTTCCACAAATAAATGGTACACGCTGATGCAATTCCGTTGGTTCTATGTCCATGATTCGAGTATACCCATCGCTGGCCTTTCCATTAGCCTGCTCAGCTAGAAATGCCATAGGGTTACATTCGTATAATAATCGTAGTTTTCCGTTTGAGTTTTTGGAACTTTTAGGATACATATAGATGCCTCCTTTGATCATATTTCTATGAAAATCAGAAACTAAAGAACCAATATATCTACTGGTATAAGGCCTATTTCCTTCTTCTTCCTGACAATATTTGATATAGTTTTTTATTCCTTGCGGAAAGTGAATATAATTTCCCTCATTTACAGAATAGATATTTCCGTCTTCAGGAAATTGCATGTTTGGATGTGATAAATAGTAACTTCCAATAGCAGGATTTAACGTAAAACCATTTACACCATGTCCTGTAGTATATACCAACATAGTAGAAGTTCCATAGACAATATATCCTGCAGCTACCTGTTGATTCCCTTTTTGTAAAAAATCTTCTAATTGCACAGGAGTACCTACTGGTGTTACCCTTCTATACACGGAGAAAATAGTTCCCACAGATACATTTACATCAATATTTGAAGAACCATCTAAAGGATCTATTAATACCACATATTTGTTTTGATGATTTTCATCTTGACTGTTGATAGTAATAAAATCATCTTCCTCTTCACTAGCAATACCACAAACAATATTTCTGTTAGTTAACGTTTGGATAAACTTTTCATTGGCATAAACATCCAATTTTTGCTGATCTTCTCCCTGTATATTTGTGTCTCCTGCGGCACCAATAATGTCTACCAAACCTGCCTTGTTTACTTCGTGATTCACTACTTTGGCAGCCAGCCGTATTGAATTAATAAGCCTCGATAACTCGCCAGAAGTGTATTTAAATGAAGACTGATTCTCAATAATAAATTCACCTAAAGTTTGATTAGTTTTTGCCATAATGCCTACAGAAATTTTGTGGTACAAATATCACATCTTTTTTGCTTTACGACAACGATTTCGTTAACTATTTCTTAAAAGGGTACAGTAGTTTATTTTATATTTGAACTTAATTTTATAAAATGGATTACACAATTAGACTAGCTGTAAAAGAAGACATGGTTGATGTACATCGACTCATAACAGAATTAGCTGTTTTTGAAAAAGAACCAGATGCAGTTGAAGTAAGTGTTGAAGATTTAAAAGAATCAGGTTTTTCGGAAAAACCTGCATTCAAAGTCTATGTAGCTGAAAATGAAAATGTAATTGTAGGCATGGCCTTGTTTTATGAACGTTATTCTACCTGGGTGGGTAGAATCATTCATTTAGAAGATCTAATTGTAACAAAGGCTAGTAGAGGAACAGGGGTTGGAAAAGCTTTATATACTACGCTTTTAGAATATGCCAATAGATTAGGAGTAAAAAGAGTAACTTGGGAAGTGCTGGATTGGAATAAAAATGCAGTTGATTTTTATGAAAGCACTGGGGCGACTATCTTAAAAGAATGGAGAGTCGTCCATATGAAAGAAAAAGGGTTGAAAAAGTTTATAAAAAACTAAATGAGAGTTTTTAAGTTTGGAGGAGCATCGGTAAAAGATGCTAAGAGCATACAAAATGTGGCTGATGTACTGAGGAACGAAGGCACTAACAATGTACTGGTCGTTATCTCAGCAATGGGAAAGATGACCAATGCCTTTGAAAAAGTAGTACATGCATACATTAAAGATAATGGGCTAGAAGATGCATTGGAATATGTATTGAAATTTCATACTAGTATTGCTTACGAATTATTTGCAAGAGATCATTCTATACATGAAAAAGTAACCATGCTTTTTGGAAAACTGTCGGCATTTTTTGCGCAAAATAAAAGCAAAGACTACGATTTTATTTATGATCAAATAGTTTGTTTTGGAGAGTTAATTTCAACAACTATAGTAAGTGCATATTTCTCTGAAATTGGAATTGGAAATAATTGGTTAGATGTCAGAGATTTGATAAGAACGAATAATACGTTCCGTGCCGCCAAAGTGGATTGGGAAACAACAAAGAAAAATATTAATCAGTCTATTAAAAAGGACGAGTTAAACATAGTTCAGGGTTTTATTAGTAGTGATGGAACCAATACGACCACTCTTGGAAGAGAAGGGTCTGACTTTACAGCTGGAATCTTTGCGTATTGTTTAGGTGCTGAAAGTGTCACTATTTGGAAAGATGTAGATGGAGTCTTGAATGCCGACCCTAGAGCGTTTGACGATACTACTTTACTAGAGCAAATTTCATACGAGGAGGCGATTGAAATGGCTTTTTATGGAGCTTCTGTAATACATCCTAAAACAATTAAACCTTTACAGAATCTGGAAATTCCATTGCACGTAAGGTCCTTTGTTAATTATGAGAAACCTGGAACAACGGTGAGTAAGGGAAAATCTATTTATCCCGAAATTCCTTGTTTTATTGTAAAGAAAAACCAAATACTAGTGTCTATTTCATCATTAGACTTCTCTTTTATGGTCGAGAATAATATCAGTCATATTTTTAAGAGACTTGCAGAGTATCAGTTAAAAGTGAATCTGATCCAAAATTCGGCAATTAGCTTTTCAGTATGCGTTGAAGATAATTTTAATAAGTTTCGTCACTTTTTGGAGGAAATGCAGTCGTTATATAAGATAGATTATACGGAAGGTCTTAGTCTTTTTACAATTCGACATTTTAACGAAGAATCAAGAAAGGCCATATTAAAGAGAGGCGTTTCTTTACTCACTCAGATAAATAAAGAAACCTTGCAGATTACAATCAGGGAATAAATGAGAGAACGTTTCTATTTTTTAAGTATGTTTGTATTTATGACAAAATCCCACGAATGAGTTTAGTTACATCTAAAGATATATCTAAAGTATTAAAGGTCGATAAATTCGGTTTCCTTGGAACATTCATAGGATGGATTCTATTAAAGATATTGCGTATCTCAACGATTAATAGAGTTTATAACAAGCATAAAAATAAAAAGGATTCAGAATTCTTAAATTCATTGCTGCAAGAATTTGAGATTGAATTTGAAATTCCTGAAGAAGACTTAAGACGTATTCCTAAATCAGGCTCCTTTATTACGGTTTCTAATCATCCACTTGGAGGAATCGACGGTATTTTATTGTTGAAACTTTTATTAGAACATCGATCCGATTTCAAGATCATCGGAAATTTTTTATTACACAAGATAGATCCACTAAAACCATACGTGATGCCCGTAAACCCTTTTGAAAATCATAAGGACGCAAAATCAAGTATAGTGGGAATTAAGAATGCATTGCAACATTTAAGTGAAGGATACCCACTTGGAATATTTCCGGCTGGAGAAGTTTCTACCTATAAAGATGGAAAGTTAATGGTAGACAAACCTTGGGAAGAGGGAGCTGTAAAGCTTATTAAAAAAGCCCATGTTCCTGTTGTTCCAATCTATTTCCATGCGAAAAATAGTAAGCTGTTTTATATGCTTTCTAGGATGAATGACACGTTACGAACGGCAAAATTGCCTTCAGAATTATTGTCTCAGAAGAACAGAGTGATAAAGGTAAGGATTGGAAAACCTATTTCAGTAACAGATCAAAACCAATACGAAGAGATACCAGCTTTTTCTAATTTTCTCCGTAAAAAAACCTACATGCTAGCGAACCCTTTCGAAAAAACAGGGCAAAAGATATTATCTACGCAGAATTTAAAAATTCCAAAACCTCCCAAAAAGATTACCTCACAGAAAAGTGTTGGTTCATTGATAAAGGAAGTAGATAATCTTAGAAATGGAGAAGGTAGGCTATTGGAAAGTAAAAATTACGAGGTCTTTTTTGCACAGGCAAAAGAGATCCCTAACCTTTTGCACGAGATAGGAAGATTAAGAGAGGTTACTTTTAGAGATGTTGGAGAGGGTACTAATAATGCCATCGATTTAGATAAATTTGATAAGTATTATCATCATTTGTTTTTGTGGGATCGTGTTGCTAACAAACTGGTAGGAGCATATAGAATGGGTCTAGGAAAAGATATCTATAAAAAATACGGTATTACAGGGTTCTATATTCATACACTGTTTCGATTTGAGCCAGAATTGTATTCTATGATGGAGAGTACTATAGAAATGGGTCGAGCATTTATAATTAATGAATATCAACAAAAACCAATGCCTTTATTCTTGCTATGGAAGGGGATTGTGCATGTAACATTGAGGTATCCTGAACATAAATATCTAATGGGTGGAGTGAGTATTAGCAATCAATTCTCGGAATTTTCTAAATCTTTGATGATTGAATTTATGAAATCGCATTACTATGATCCCTATGTGGCCCAATACATTCGACCTAAAAAGGAATTTAAGGTTTCGTTGAAAGATGCTGATAAGGATTTTGTATTTGATGCTGCAAAGGCAGATATGCAAAAATTTGATAAAGTAATTGATGAAATTGAACCAGGAGCACTTAGAATTCCTGTGCTTATTAAAAAATATGTAAAACAGAACGCCAGATTAGTAGCTTTTAATGTAGATCCTAAGTTTAACAATGCTGTAGATGGTTTAATGTATATTAAAGTAGCTGATATTCCAGACAGTACGGTAAAACCAGTAATGGAAGAATTTCAAGCAGAACTGGAAAAAAAGGCTTCGGAAACTCCTGAAAACCCTACCTAAGATTAATTAAAATTACTGAAATAGAACGCTTTAAACCTTTGCAGGTTTGATAAAAAGCCGTAATTTTGCACCCAATTTTTACAGAATTAGATTTTAAATAATGAATATTACAAAAGAAAATGTAGATGCATTAAATGCAGTTGTCAAAGTAGATATCGTTGCAGAAGATTATCAAGAAAAAGTAACGGAAGTATTAAATGACTACAGAAGAAAGGCAAACATTCCAGGCTTTAGAAAAGGACATGTGCCAATGGGGATGGTTAAAAAGCAGTATGGAAAATCGGTAATGATCGATGAAGTAAATAAATTACTTCAAGAATCTTTAAGTAAATTTTTAGTTGAAGAAAAACTAGATATTCTTGGAAATCCATTACCTAAGGTACAAGATGATTTTTCTTGGGATACTGAGACCTTTTCTTTTGAATTCGAATTAGGTTTAGCACCTGAGTTTGATGTAAATCTAACGTCTAAAAAGAAGGTTACTCAATACAACATCGTTGCAGAGGACTCTCTAATAGATAAAGAGGTTGAGAATTTACAATCTCGTTATGGTAAAATGTCAACATTAGAAGAAGTAACTGAAGAAGCTAATGTTACTGGTACTTTTGTAAGTGAAGAAAAGGAAATCAATAAAAAATCGACTGTTTCTTTAAAAGATATTAAAGGAAAAGTGAACTTAAAGAAGTTTGTTGGTAAAAAAGTTGGTGATGTTCTAGAATTAAAAACAAAAGGATTATTTGTAGATGATCATAAACTGATCGGAGCTTTAGGGATTGATCATGATGATGCACATGGACTAGAAATAAAGATATCTTTTACCATCGAAGAAATTACCTCTATTGAATTGGCAGATCTTGACCAAGAATTGTTCGATAAGTTGTTTGCTGATGGTAGCGTAAAAACGGTTACCGAGTTAAGAGATAAGATTAAAGAAGATGCGGAAAAGCAATTCTTACAACAAGCAGATCAACAATTATTAAATGCAGTAACAGAGCATTTAATTGAGAATACAAAGTTTGATCTTCCAGTTGAGTTCTTGCAAAAATGGATTGCTACGGCAGGAGAAAAAGAACTTACAGCAGAAGAGGCTTCAGAAGAATATACCAAGTCTGAAAAAGGATTAAGATATCAGTTAATTCAAGAGAAAATCTTAAGAGATCATGAGATTAAATTGGATTATGCTGAACTAAAGGAGTACGCAAAAGGATTTATTAAAACCCAAATGGCACAGTTTGGAAATATGAACCCAGAAGAGAAAGAACTGGAAGATATTGCAAATCGAATCTTGGCAAATCAAGAGGAGGCGAAAAGATTGCAAGATCAATTACTATCTCAAAAACTATTGACGTTTTACAAAGAAAACATGTCTTTTAAAACGAAGGAAGTTACGTATGAAAACTTTGTAAAAGAAGTCTATAAATAAGGCTTTATAACTTATAGTATAAAACTCCTCTATAGATAGAGGAGTTTTTTGCTTTCTATAGTTACGAGATATTAGTATCTTTACGGTTATAAAAATTTAAAAAATATAGAATGGATCACGGAAAGGAATTCGAAAAATATGCCACCAAACATCATGGAATAAGTAGTGTTTACTACAATCAGTTAACGAGTAGTTTAACACCCTATATCATGGAAGAACGCCAAATGAATATTACACAGATGGATGTTTTTTCGAGGTTAATGATGGATAGAATTATCTTTTTAGGAACGGGTGTTAATGATCAAGTAGCCAATATTATTCAAGCACAATTATTGTTTTTAGAAAGTTTAGATGCTTCTAAGGATATCTCTATTTATATCAATTCCCCTGGAGGAGGTGTTTATGCCGGTTTGGGTATTTATGACACCATGCAGTTTATAAAGCCAAATGTAGCGACAATATGCACGGGAATGGCAGCTTCAATGGGAGCAGTACTAATGTGTGCAGGAGAGAAAGGTAAGCGTTCAGCTTTACCACATTCAAGAATCATGATCCACCAGCCAATGAGCGGTACACAAGGACAGGTATCGGATATGGAAATTGCTGTTAAAGAGACCTTGAAGATTAAAAATGAGTTATACGAAATTCTTGCAAAGCATAGCGGAAAGACATTTGATCAAATTCACGAAGACTCAGATAGAGACTATTGGATGACCGCAACGGAAGCTAAAGAATATGGAATGATTGATGAGGTCTTAACAAGAAAATAATCAAAAACTAACGTAATGTCAAAAGAAGAAAATTTAGAATGTTCGTTTTGTGGGCGAAAAAAAGCAGAGACAGATCTTCTGATCGCTGGTTTGGACGCTCATATATGCGATAAATGTATAGAACAGGCGCATGGCATTGTAGAGGAAGAAATAGCAGATGCTAAAACAGGAAGTCTTAGCAAAGAACTAATATTAAAGAAACCTCTTGAGATCAAAGAATTTTTGGACCAATATGTAATTGGTCAAGAGGAAACGAAAAGAGCAATGTCTGTCGCGGTTTATAACCACTATAAGAGGTTGCTTCAGACAAAGGATGATGAAAATGACGTAGAGATCGAAAAAAGTAATATTGTCCTTGTAGGGGAGACCGGAACAGGAAAAACGTTAATCGCAAGAAGTATTGCTAAAATGTTGAATGTTCCGTTTTCAATTGTTGATGCTACAGTATTAACACAGGCAGGTTACGTGGGGGAAGATGTAGAAAGTATATTAAGTCGTTTGTTACAGGCCGCTGATTATGACCTGGAGAAAGCAGAACGAGGTATAGTTTTTATAGATGAGATCGATAAGATTGCTAGAAAAGGAGATAACCCTTCTATTACCAGAGATGTTTCCGGGGAAGGGGTGCAGCAAGCATTGTTAAAGTTGTTAGAAGGAGCAGTTGTAAATGTTGCACCTAAAGGAGGTAGAAAGCATCCGGAGCAAAAATTTATTGAAGTCAACACAAAAAACATATTATTTATTGCAGGAGGAGCTTTTTCTGGAATAGATAGAATTATCAGTAAGCGTTTGAATATGCAGGCAGTTGGATATAGCGCTTCAATAGATGAGGATAAGATAGATGAAGAAAACTTGTTACAATACATTATTCCGTCTGACTTAAAATCGTTTGGGTTGATTCCAGAAATTATAGGACGCTTGCCTGTATTGAGTTACATGAATCCATTAGACGCTAAAACACTAAGAGCTATCCTAACGGAGCCTAAAAATTCAATTATCAAGCAGTATGCAAAGTTGTTTGAGATGGACGAAGTGAGATTTACTATCAATGACGAAGCTTTGCAGTATATTGTAGATAAAGCAGTCGAATATAAGCTAGGAGCTCGTGGTCTTCGCTCTTTATGTGAGGCAATTTTTACAGATGCAATGTTTGAATTACCAAGTTCAGATGAAAAGGAATTTGTTGTAACCAAGGAATATGCAGAAGCAAAATTGACCAAAACTACATTGAAAAAATTAAGAGCTGCATCTTAATTTTATGATTAGCAGAACTACCATAGATCGTGTTTTCGAAACCGCTCGAGTAGAGGAGGTTATTGGTGAGTTTGTGCAACTAAAAAAAGCAGGAAGTAATTTTAAAGGATTAAGCCCCTTTACGGACGAAAAAACACCTTCTTTTATGGTGTCTCCGGTAAAGCAAATATGGAAGGATTTCAGCACAGGAAAAGGAGGTAATTCTGTATCCTTTTTAATGGAACATGAGCACTACTCATATCCTGAAGCCATAAGATACCTTGCTAAAAAGTACAATATTGAAATTGAGGAAACGGAGCAAACAGATGAGCAAAAAGAACAGCTCAACGAGCGCGAGAGTATGTTCTTAGTTTCAAAATTTGCTAAAGATTATTTTCATGATATCCTTTTAAATTCCGATCAAGGAAAAGCAATCGGACTAAGTTATTTTAAAGAAAGAGGATTTAGGGAAGAGACCATCTCAAAGTTTGAATTAGGGTATGCGATAGATGAATGGGATGCTTTTACAAAACAAGCTTTAAAAAAAGGGTATGACCTCAAGTACCTAGAAAAAACAGGACTAACTATTGTTAAAGAGAATAAGCAATTCGATCGTTTTAAAGGTCGTGTGTTGTTTCCAATACATAGTATGTCGGGTAGAATCTTGGGGTTTGGAGGTCGTATCTTAACCAATGATAAAAAAGCGGCTAAATATCTGAACTCTCCAGAAAGTGATATTTACCATAAAAGTAAGATTCTGTATGGGATTTATCATGCCAAAAAAGAAATAGCTAAACAAGACAATTGCTTCTTGGTAGAAGGGTATACAGATGTTATTTCATTTCACCAATCTAATATAGAGAATGTAGTAGCTTCGTCTGGTACAGCACTAACATCCGATCAAATTAGGCTAGTAAATAGATTAACCAAGAATATAACTGTGCTATTTGATGGAGATGCAGCAGGGATTAGAGCTTCCATTCGAGGAATAGATTTAATCCTCGAACAAGGAATGAACGTAAAAGTAGTTACTTTTCCTGAAGGGGAAGACCCAGATAGTTTCGCGAAATCTCATTCTGATTCAGAATTAAAAGAATACTTGGCTAATAATGCTCAGGATTTCATCAATTTTAAAGTGTCTCTATTGATGGAGAGTGCTCAGAATGACCCGGTCAAAAAAGCAGGACTAATACGTGACATAGTATCTAGTATTTCCAAAATTCCTGACAGCATTCAAAGAGAGGTGTATGTTCAGGAATGTGCCAGAATCATGGAAATATCGGAAAGAGTACTGTTTAGTGAGCTTGCTCAATTGGTTTCGAAAACCAGTAAAGAAGAAGCAAAAAAACATTACGAAAAACAAAAATCTTTCGAGGTTGTTAAAAGACAAAAGGAACAGCTTGAAGAGATAGATTCGCTATATCTATTGGAGAGAGAGATAATTAGGATTTTGTTGTTGTATGGGAATAATGAGGCTGATTTTGTAGATTGGATAGAGGCTGAAGATGAGGAAGGAAATATTAGTTTGGAAAAGGAAAAATATACGAATCAGATTTCTAAAGAATTATACTTGAATTTACAAGATGATGAGATTGAGTTTACGAACTCACTGTTTAAAGCAATCTATTACGACATCATTCATCAGCTTAATCAAGCAGATAAAATAGAGACAGATTATTTTATCAACCATGAGAATAAAGAGATAACATCCATGGTCACCGAAATTTTAATGGATGATGAGAAGTATGCTTTAAGTGATTGGGAACGAAAAAATATCTTTGTTACTGAAGCAAAGGAAATTTTACCAAAATTGGTTACCGATTCAATTTTAAACTTAAGGAGAGTCTTGATAGATAAGAAAATCAAGGACCTTATTAAAGATACCCAAGAGCAAAAAGCGGAAATAATCGACTTGGAATTGATCAATAGTTATATTGGTTTAAAGAAAAAATTGTACGAAAAATTGCTTAGAGTAGTGTAGGGAAAAATGCTTGTATTTTGTTATATTAGTGTGTTGTAGAAACAATACTACTAATTGATTAGAAATTGTGGCGGCTTGTTACAAAGACGGATATGACTTCTCATCTTGGTTAATTGTAGTAAATTTGTATAATTAAATACCCTTAGAGTCATGAAAAAGATCCTAACTTTGGCGAAAGCCATGGTACTTATGCTATTTATCCCATTGGAAATATCTAAGTGCCAAAGAAAAAGAGCAAGAATGAAAGTGAAAAAAATGCTCTTTAGTGCAAGGCTATTTTAAGCCTAAGCCTCCCGGAATTTTACATATTGGAATAGGCAACATTTTATGCTGATTCATTTTATTGAGACGAATATAAATTTCATATACTTGTTTTTGACGTCCGAAAAAATCATCTGCAGATTTGTTAAGGTCCTGCATGCTCATTGCCCACTCTAACTCATCGTATGATGCACCTATTTGATCTTCATCAGTTCGATTGTCTCCCCATAAACCATCTGTAGGTGCCGCAATCTGTATTTCTTGATTCACACCAAGGTGTTTGGCTATTTCATAGACTTCGGATTTCATCAGATCCGCAATAGGACTAAGATCAACCCCACCATCACCATACTTCGTGTAAAAACCAACACCAAAATCTTCTACTTTATTACCAGTTCCAGCAACTAAACGCCCTTCTAATCCAGCAAAATAATACAACGTGGTCATTCGTAATCTTGCTCGTGTATTTGCTAAGGCCATAAACCTACTTTCCTCATTGTCTACAGGAGGCAAGGAAGTTAGTAAACTATCGAATACCGGTGTTAGATCTACACTTAAAGAAGTCGTCTTTTCATAATTTTTCTCTAACCATTTTATATGATTTAGAGCCCTGCTAACCTGATTTCTTGCTTGGTGAATGGGCATTTCCAAGCACAATGTTGGGAACCCCGTTTTCGCACATAATGTAGAAGTTACAGCAGAATCGATTCCGCCAGATATACCTATTACAAAACCCTTGACATTTGCGTTGGTTGCGTATTCTTTTAACCAATTTACAATATAATCTATAACCTTTTGGGTATCCATTGACAAACTAATTTAGTATTTTTGACGTTTTAAAAACTAGAGCTAAGATACAAAAGCAGATGCGAAGTTATATGGCAATTTTTTTTATGATCACACTGCTGTTTTCATGTAAAAATGAGACGGTTTCAGTTGTAGATGTTTCCCATATAAATGTGGAAATAGGTGTACAAAGATTCGAGGTGGATTTCTATAACACTACGAAGAAAACTTTAAGTGACACAAAAGAAAAGTACCCCATGTTTTTTCCGGCAAATACGTCAGACTCCCTTTGGTTAAAAAAGATATCGGATAGAGATGAGAGAGAATTATACCAAGAAACGCTTAAAAAATATGTAAGCCTAGAATCTCTGGAAGAACAATTAACCTCGTTGTTTAAACATATAAAATACTATAATAAAAGCTTTGTAGTGCCTAAGATAACAACTGTTATTAGTAATATTGATTATGATTATAGAATTATCTACAATAAAGCCTCTTTGATTATCTCACTCGATTGTTATCTAGGGAGTGAGCACCCTTTTTATGGGGATTATCCAAGGTATATCAGAGAAAATAATACAGAAGATCATATTGTAGTTGATGTTGCAGAAAAGATTGTTTCTAGACAGTTGTCTCCGCATGCTAACGATCGTAGCTTTTTGGGCAAAATGATCGAAGAAGGAAAAAAAATGTATGTATTAGATAGGTATTTACCAACAGTTTCCGATAGGGAAAAAATAGGGTACCCTAGAGATAAGTATGAATGGGCAGCAGACAATGAAGAGCAAGTGTGGAAATACTTTTTAGGTAAGAATTTATTATACAGCACAGACACTAAATTAAATAAGCAATTCTTAGATAATGCACCTTTTTCTAAGTTCTACTTATCGCAGGATAACTTATCCCCAGGTAGAATTGGCGTATTTATGGGATGGCAAATAGTTAGGTCATTTATGAAGAATAATGATGTAACCTTGCAAGAATTATTACAAATAAAACCACAAGACTTATTTTTAAGATCAAAATATAAACCGAACAGATAATGGCGAAGCACACTTCTAAAATAAACTTTACAGTAGGATTAGATGAGAATAGAATACCAGAAGATATCTCCTGGTCAGCTAAGGACGGAGGCGTAGATTCCGCTACTTCTAAGGCGATTATGATATCTGTATGGGATCATATTCAGAAAGATACATTACGAATGGATCTTTGGACAAAAGATATGCCAGTAGATGAAATGAAGCAATTTTTTCACCAAACATTGGTATCTATGGCTGACACCTTTGAACGAGCGACTAACGACGATAAAATGAGTGCCACAATGCGAGATTTTTGTGATTATTTTGCGGAAAAACTAGAACTTAATAAGAAGTAACAGAGGTTCCTTTTTTGATTTTCCATTGTTCTTTGAAAGCTTTTTATTACTTTTAGCTCGTTTTTAACCCCTAAACCCCCTATAATGAAAACGCTAAAAGTCTTTAGTGCGCTCGCACTTTTTTCAATACTATTTATTTCTTGTAGTCAAAGCAATAATGCTGGAGCTGTTTATTATTCAAATAATAGCTTATCGGAAAAGATTGTAATTTCAACGGTACAACAAAATGCCGGGAATGTTTTTACAAGTAAGAATGTTAATCTAAAGCTAGCATCTTCCCCATTTTTTAACGAACATCTTAACAATCTAGAACTCATAGATGTTATTAATGTATCATATGCAATTAATGATGTGTCGATAGACGTATCCACTGCAACCATTAAGATTGGTGATATGGTATTGCCTAATTTTGACGTGAGCTCGGGAACAACAATTCAAATTAGTGATTCGGGATTAATAAGTACGATTGCATCAATATTACAGGAAGAAGGTCAAATTACTTTTTCTTTCGAAAATAATTTTGCTTCACAAGTCGATTTAGAAATAGATGTTTCTATTGAGGTGCGAGGAACTTTCGTGAATTAATAAAAAAGGGAGCTTATAAGCTCCCTTTTTTTATTCTGACACAATTAATTCTTGTCCAATAACTAAACTATTATCCTTTAGATTATTAAGTCTTTTAAGGGCTTCTACTGAGATACCATATTTCTTAGAAATAGAAAATAATGTGTCCCCTTTTTTCACAACATACTTATTACCGTTATCGTTTTCATTAACTTTAACCGGAGTATCTAAGGTGTCATTTTCAGAAATTGGGTTTATCTCAACTCTTCTGTTTAATTGTCTTCCATCAGGAGTTTCATTACTATATCTAGGTCTTGACTCTCCATAGCCCTTAAATGATAAGCGTTTACCATTAACACCATTTCTCATGAGGTATTTTCTAACGGCATCTGCTCTTTTTTGAGATAAATATAAATTATACTTAGCTTTATCCCTATTATCCGTGTGTCCTTCTATTTTGAAGTCAACTTCAGGGATTTCAATCATTAGTTTTGCAATCTTGTCTAAAACTACTTTCGAGTCGGCCGTAATAAAGAACTTGCCGGTAGCGAAATAAATATTAGCAGAAAGATTACTGATATTTTTTATGATATTATTTTTCTTGGGCTCTTCTTTTGGTTTTTCAGGACACCCTTTAGTTTCTTTAGGACCTGGCTCATTAGGGCATAGGTCTTCATGGTCAAAAATCCCGTCATTGTCAGAATCTTTCAATATAGGACATCCTTTATTCTCGATAGGTCCAGGTTTTAGAGGACATTCATCTTTATAATCTGGTAAGCCATCTGCATCTGCATCGACTGCTTGTCCATTACCATATACTTTAACTCCTTTTGGTGTGTTAGGTTCAATATCTAATTGATCCATAACTCCGTCACCATCCGTATCAACAATTTTGAACTTGTTTGTAGTTGTCTTCGGAGTATCTCCCCATATAGTAAATACCTTTCTTTTACCAAGTTTTACCGTAAGCCCTACACTTGATACAAAGAAGGTTTCCCAATCCTGTTTGTTAGAGATAGTAGCATCTAAATGATCTTCATAATTGAAATATATTCCTGTTCTAAATTCAAGATCTACTCGTTTACTAATTCTACGTTTGATACCCAATTGAGCCGATAAATAAATCGAGCTCGCTTGATTTACACTATTCCTGGCAGGGTTGAATCCAAAATCGACCAAAGGTGTATTTGTACCATCTAGCTCTTTTCTGAATAATTGTGAGTCATATTGATGATACCCAACACCAAAATATCCTGCAGAATGCCATTTGGTAGCATTCGTTACATATAAGTTAGTAAAGCTAAAGATCAGATTTAATTCTGCTCCATATGCAGTTCCTTCAAAGAACAAGCGATCATCAATCACTGTATTAGGAACATATAGGACACTATAGATATTAGAAAAATACTGAGCACCACCTGATATTTTAGAATAGTTAACTCTAAATTCTAATCCTAATAAAGGGTTAAACATTTTGTCTACATAGGCGTAGCCTCCAAAATTCCAAAAATTCCCGAGTTCTCCTGTTCCAATAGAGCGCAAATCCCCGTGCATAATGAAGTTGCTGAATCCAGCACCCACAGCCCAAGTGTTACTATTGTCTAAATTTATACTTTTTCTATATGTGTATTCATCAGTGGTAAATTGCCCAAAGGCATCAACGGAAAGAAACGTTGTAAATAAAACGACTAAAAAAATTCTCCTCATGGTAACCATTAAAACTAAATCTAACTTATTGGGGGAATAATTATAGCACTCAAAAATACTAAAAAAATGTTAATAGTTTTCAATTTTATGAATGATGTTTTCATAATCTGACTTTTCGTTGACAAAATCCAGCTCAGACACATCAATGATAAGAATATTTAAACTCTGCTCTGTTTTAATAAAACGAGTATATCCATCATGTATTTTTTGCAAGTATTCTGCTTCAATGTTTTGTTCATATTCTCGCCCTCTTTTTTTGATATTCATTAAAAGGCGATCTGTATTCTGATATAAATACACGTATAGATCAGGTTTTGTTATCTCTTTATACATTAGATCAAACATCTTTCTGTACAAAGCGTACTCATCATTTGGAAGTGTTACTTGTGCAAATATGAGTGATTTAAAAATGTAGTAATCAGAAACTACAAAATTTTTAAAAAGGTCGAACTGTGCTAAATCGTCCGAAAGTTGTTGGTATCTATCCGCTAAAAAACTCATTTCCAACGGGAAGGCAAAACGCTCTTTATCTTCATAGAATTTTGGAAGAAAAGGGTTGTCAGCAAATCTTTCTAATACCAATCGAGCGTTGAAATCATCTGAAATTAATTTAGACAACGATGTTTTACCAGCTCCTATATTTCCTTCTATAGCGATATAATTATACTTTTCAGATATTGGAATGGGTCTTGTTAAGCTTTCGGAGATAACGGTTATTTCTGAAGAGTCTAAACAATCCTTTAAGCAGGAAGTAATTTGTTTTTTAGCAATAGGGTGAATTGTGTGTTTTGCAATTTCTTCTAATGGAACTAATACAAATTGACGCTCTAACATTCTAGGGTGTGGAACCGTCAGTTGTCTCGAGAAAATAATTTCATCATCAAAGAGTAATATATCTATATCGATAGTTCGATCTGTATATGCCGTTGTTTCTGATCTCCTTCTGCCTAATTCTTCCTCAATCTCCAATGTTGATTGTAGCAATGTTTCAGGGTTTAAATATGTAGAAACTTTTAGACAGATATTAAAGAAGTCGTTCCCTTCAAACCCTAAAGATGCGGACTTATATACAGAAGATATCTTTTGAATACTTCCAATTCTTTTGTGGATTAATTCAACGGCCTGTTGCAAGTTTTCTAACTTATTGTTTAAGTTAGATCCTAAAGATAAATATGTGATTCGTTGAATTTTCATTGTGACTCACAAAGAAAATAAAACTAATGTAGATAGTATGTATATAAATAAAAAAATCGCCAAAAATTTTTGGCGATTTTAATATGATGAAAAGAAAATTTTATTCTTCTTTTTTATCTTGTTTTGGTCTTCTATCGTCTCTTCGATTATCTCTATTACGATTGTCTCTATTTCTATTGTCTCTACCGCGATTATCACGACCTCTGTTATTATCTCTAGGAGGTCTTTCTACAAAACCTTCTGGCTTTGGTAAAATGGCTTTCCTAGAAACTTTTTCTTTACGAGTTCTTGGGTCTAGACCAAAGTATTTCACGTCGAATACATCTCCCATATTCACAACATCACTTACTTTATCTGTACGTTCCCAAGCTAATTCACTAACATGCAATAAAACCTCATTTCCAGGAGCTTCAATATATTCAACTACAGCACCAAAATCTAACATTTTGATTACTTTTACCTCATATACTTTTCCTTTTTCAGGTTTAAACATCATAGACTCGATACGAGCAATAACAGCTTCAATTCCTTCTGGACTTGTACCTAGAATTTCAACAATTCCTTCTTCAGTAACAGGGTCTTCATTGATAACAATAGTAGTCTCTGTTTCTTTCTGTAACTCTTGAATGTGCTTTCCTCCAGGTCCAATAAATGCTCCAATTAAATCATTAGGAATCACTCTAGTCACCATTTTAGGTGCATGCGCTTTTACTTCAACATTAGGAGCAGTGATTGTGTCTGTTAACTTTTCTAAGATATGTAAACGACCATCACGAGCTTGTTTTAATGCATTCACTAAGATCTCGTAACTTAATCCTTTGATCTTAATATCCATTTGACAAGCTGTAATTCCGTCTGCAGTACCAGTTACCTTAAAGTCCATATCACCTAAATGATCTTCATCACCTAAAATATCAGACAATACAGCGTAACGATCTCCGTCAGAAATTAATCCCATTGCAATACCAGAAACTGGCCTTGTCATTTGTACACCTGCGTCCATTAATGCCATTGTACCAGCACAAACGGTTGCCATAGAAGAAGAACCATTAGATTCTAATACTTCAGAAACAACTCTAACTGTATAAGGACAATCTTCAGGAATCATTCCTTTTAAACCACGTTGTGCTAAATTACCATGCCCAACCTCACGACGAGATGTCCCTCTTAAAGGGCGCGCTTCTCCAGTACAAAAAGGAGGGAAATTATAATGTAAATAGAACGTTTCTTCACCTTCATACGATGGCATATCTATTTTGTTAGCTTCTCTAGAAGTTCCTAAAGTAACTGTTGCCAAAGCTTGTGTTTCTCCACGAGTAAAGATTGATGAACCATGTGTAGATGGTAAATAATCTACCTCACACCAAATTGGTCTGATCTCATCTGTTTTACGTCCATCTAAACGAATTCCTTCGCTCAATGTTAACTCACGAACAGCTTCTTTTTCAGCTTTACTGTAATATTTAGAAACTAATCCGCCGAACTCATCTAATTCTTCTTCGGAAAAAGTAGCTTTAACTTCTTCTTTTACTTCTGCAAAAGCGGCACCACGTTCAGCTTTTGACGTACCTTGTTTTGCAATTGCATAACATTTGTCATAAGCTAAGTCATGTATTTTTTTCGCTAACTCTTCATTTTGCTCAGCAGTTTCATATTCACGAACTTCTTTTTTTCCAAATGCTTCTGCTAAACGTACTTGAGCTGCAATTTGTACTTTAATAGATTCGTGTGCAAACTTAATTGCGTCCGCCATTTCTTCTTCAGAAATCTCATCCATTTCACCTTCAACCATCATTACTGAATCTGCAGAAGCACCAATCATCATGTCTATGTCAGACTCCGCTAATTGGGCTCTACTTGGATTGATAACAAACGCTCCATTTACTCTGGCAACACGTGCTTCAGAAATAGGGCATTCAAAAGGGAAATCACTTAACTGAATAGCAGTTGATGCTGCTAAACCTGCTAAAGCATCTGGCATTACATCTTCATCATGAGACATTAACTGAATCATTACCTGAGTTTCCGCATGATAATCTTTTGGGAATAATGGACGTAATACACGATCAACTAAACGCATGGTTAATACTTCTCCGTCACTTGGCCTTGCTTCTCTTTTAAAGAAACCTCCTGGGTAACGACCTGCAGCAGCAAATTTTTCTCTATAATCTACTGTTAATGGTAAAAAGTCAACGTCAGATTGTTTGTAGTTAGAAACGACAGTACATAATAACATTGCTTTCCCCATTTGTACAACAACAGAACCGTGAGCTTGTTTAGCTAACTTTCCTGTTTCTAATGTGATGGTTCTTCCATCTCCAAGGTCTATAACCTCGTTAAATACTTTTGGAATCATAAATTAATACTTCAAATTGATTACTTAAATTGTTCTGTGTTGTGTTGTTGTGTGTTGCTCCAATGGAAGTAATAATTACTTTTTAAAATAAAAAGAGGCAGCCTAAAGCCGCCTCTTTTGTGTAGGGATTATTTTCTAATTCCTAATTCTTTAATTATCGCACGATATCTTGTGATATCAGTCTTTTTAAGATAATCTAGTAAACTTCTACGCTTACCTACCAATTTAACTAATGAACGCTCCGTGTTAAAATCTTTACGATTGTTCTTTAAGTGTTCTGTTAAATGGTTAATTCTGTGCGTGAATAACGCAATTTGTCCTTCTGAAGAACCGGTATCAGTTTTTCCTTTACCGTGTTTTTCGAAGATTGTTTCTTTAACTTCTTTTGTTAAATACATGCCAATATTATTTAAATGATTTTTATGTACATCAATGAATTTTTCATCGAAGCTGCAAATATACAACTATTTTTAAACTAGAATAAGCTTCTGAGCCTTAATTTCTTACCGGATTATTCTGAATCAGGTCAATGTATAAGTTTATTTGCTTTTTTAAATCCTTTCTTTCGTAAATACCATCTAAGAAACCGTGTTCTAGTACAAATTCAGATCGTTGAAATCCTTCTGGTAATTCCTTACCTGTAGTGTCCTTTACAACTCTAGGTCCAGCAAAAGCTATTAAGGCGTTAGGTTCTGCAATATTAATGTCTCCTAGCATGGCAAAAGATGCGGTGGTTCCCCCTGTTGTTGGGTCTGTACATAAAGAAATGTAAGGTATTTTAGCCTCTGCCAATTGCGCTAATTTTGCAGAAGTCTTTACTAACTGCATTAATGATAAAGATGCTTCCATCATTCTTGCTCCTCCAGATTTAGAAATCATTAAAAAGGGAATATTGTTTTTAATTGAATGGTCAATTGCACGTGCGATCTTTTCACCAACAACACTTCCCATTGATCCACCAATAAAAGCGAAATCCATAGCAGCAATAACAATATCTTTACCATTAGATTTACCAACGGCTGTTCTAACCGCATCATTTAATTTGGTTTTTTCTTGAGCTGCTTTTAATCTATCCGGATATTTTTTTGTATCCTCAAATTTCAGAGGATCCTTTGATGTTAGTTTTTCATTCAATTCTTCAAACTTATTATCGTCAAATAATAATTCGAAGTATTCTCTACTACCTATTCGTACATGATATCCATCTTCCGGACTAACATATAAGTTAGTCTTTAATTCTTCGGTATCTATAATCTTTCCACTTGGAGTTTTATACCATAATCCTTTAGGAGTATCTTTCTTATTTTCCGTTGGCGTTTGTATTCCTTTATCTTTTCTCTTAAACCAAGCCATAATATCTTATTTAATGAATCAAATGTATTATAAAGTATTTACATTATTTAAATCTTCGAATGCTTTTTTCAATCGATCCTTAAATGTAAGTTCCCCTTCTCGTAACCACTTTCGTGGATCGTAATGCTTTTTATTAGGTTGATCGGAGCCATCTGGATTCCCAATTTGAGTTCTTAAATACTCAATTTTTGAATTCATATAATCTCTAATCCCTTCATTAAAAGCGAATTGAAGGTCGGTGTCAATGTTCATTTTAATGACGCCATATCCTATAGACTCCCTGATTTCATCTAAGGTAGATCCAGATCCACCATGAAACACAAAGTCAATAGTATTATGAGGAACATTGAACTTTTTTGAAACATACTCTTGAGAGTTCTTTAGAATTTTTGGTGTTAGTTTGACGTTTCCTGGTTTATACACACCATGAACGTTACCAAAAGCGGCTGCAACGGTAAATTGATCGCTTACCTTCATAAGTTCTTCATATGCATACGCTACTTCTTCCGGCTGTGTGTATAATTTCGAAACATCTACGTCCGAATTATCAACACCATCTTCCTCACCTCCGGTAATCCCTAATTCAATTTCTAAGGTCATTCCCATTTTACTCATTCTTGCTAAATAGGTCTTACAAATTTCAATATTTTCTTCTATAGGTTCTTCAGATAGATCTATCATATGAGAACTATATAACGGTTTTCCTGTTTCTTTATAGAATTGCTCACTGGCATCTAATAATCCATCGATCCATGGAAGTAATTTTTTAGCACAGTGATCCGTATGTAGAATTACGGGAACACCATACGCCTCTGCCATCAGATGTATATGTTTTGCTCCTGCTGTTGCTCCTGCAATAGCCGCTTTTTGACCTTCATTTGAAAGGCCTTTTCCAGCATTAAAATGGGCACCTCCATTGGAAAATTGAATAATCACTGGAGCATTTAATTCTTTGGCAGTTTCTAAGACTGCATTTATCGTATTTGAGCCTACTACGTTTACAGCAGGCAAGGCAAAGTTCTTTTCTTTAGCTAATTTGAAAATAGCTTGTACTTCTTTACCAGTTGCAACTCCTGGTTTTATATTGTGACCCATTTTGTTAATTTTTTAAGTTCGGATTAAGGCTTCAAAAGTAATCAAATTTTATATAAAAAAAGGGGATTTTGAGAATTCAAAGTGCAGATAATATACGAAAACGTTATAGGAAGATGATGGAGATAAACCCTTAAAAAGGGTAGTTAATTCCAATATTATAAACGGCATTGGAAAAATTATAATTTCTAAACCACCTGTTCCCGTTTAAATAAGGTTCGTGCATTTTAAATCCAAGATCTAAACGTAATACCAAAAAACTAAAGTCATAACGGACTCCAAAACCTGAGCCAACAGCAATATCTTTTAATGAGTTTAAATTGGAAAATTTCGCATCTTCATTTGCGAAAATTGAGTTTGTAATATCCCAAATATTACCTGCATCTACGAAGAATGCTCCTTTGAGACTGCCTAATAAATCAAATCGATATTCTGCACTGGTTAGAAATTTTAAACTCCCAATATTATATTCTAATCCTGAGGCTCTACTCCCAGGCCCTAAGTCGTACGTTTGCCAAGCTCTGATATCATTTGAACCTCCCGCAAAATAACTTTTTGTAAAAGGAATCTCAGAATTGTCATAAGGAAAAATAGCTCCCAGGAAGGCTCTAATACCAAAAACAGAATTGTTATTTGTATCCCAGAACTTTTTATATTCGATGTCCGTTTTAAAGTACTGTGCTAAAGGAATTTTAAAAACAGTCTTTTTGTTATTTGAATTTGTGCTACCGCTGAATAAACCCATAATATTCCCAGAATTTGCCAATCGAATTTTGAAAAACGAAAAGTCATTGTCTCTGAAGTCTGTTTGATTATTATATGTATACGAATAAGCAATGGTCGGAATCAGGAAGTCTGAAGTAATAATGTTATAACGATCTAGCGCATTCAAATTATCTTGATACAAAAGAGGATTCGCACTTTGAAAGCTGGCGTCTCCAAAGACAGTTTGCATAAAACTCACAGGTTCATCCGGTCTAACAAGCTCATATGTTGGGTCGTTATAATATACTTTGGCAACATCGTTTAATTTGTTATACTCAGAATTATATACATCAAAATAGTTGCTAATATTCAGGTTTCGGATATACTGGGTATTAAAAATTTCTAGTTGTATGGTTTTTGTGGGTGTATATCGCCAGCGATAGTCAATAAATGCGGTTACCGTTTGTCTGTCTAATCCAATATTTTTCTGAAGACTTGTTCCTAGAGAAAACATCGTTCTCGGATTCATTCTTTTTGGAACCAATTTGTTAAGTCCGAAAGGAGCTAGAAATCTTGGTACCTCTAAAGATACATCGGCTCCAATTTCCCATGAGTTAAAGAAATTGTTGCTTTTATTGGCGTCTTGAGAAGCATTAAAAAAGGAGCCTAAAAAGGAAAGCTTAAAGATCTCGGCACCTTTAAACGTATTTCTGTTAATAATTGAAAACTTCCCTGATACTCCTAAATCTCTAATGTTTGAATGTGTTAGTTCTGTTTCTAATCCTAAGGTATATTTTTCTATAGGTGTTAAAAAAATATTTACATCTAGTTGATCATCAGAATTAGCAACTGTGTCATATTGTATAGTAATAGATTTGAAGTTTTTTAAAGACCGCAAGTGCTTTCGGGTGAGGTTCCGTAATGTGTCTTTATACACATCTCCAGGTTGCACAAATAACGACTGAGCCAAATATTTGGGATTATATTTTACCTTGCTATGTCCTATAAATCGATATCCGTCATAATCTACGATATCTGTATATGGATCTGATCGTTTGGCAAAACTATAATCTGTAAAGACATTCACATTCCGAAGCTTCTGTATCTTAAAAGGCTTGAGTACTTGAACACCATTTTCTCTAACAATTCTTTGACCATTAATTACAAGATCTACATTTGTCTTGTAATTGGCATTAGTAGAATCTAGGTCATAGAAACCTAAGTAGTTCTCAGAGAAATGATAAATACCATTGTTTCTAAATAACTTAATAATCCTACTTGCCTCTTTAATGAAGCTTTCATTGTTATACTGATCTCCTGATTTCAAAAAAGTCTTATCCTTTTCTTTTTGATAAATAGAGTCTAATACCTTTGACGCAATTTTATAGTTGATGGTGTCTAAAAAAGTAGCATTTCCGGTATTGATAAAATAATCGATACTTCCTTTTTTATTGCCAAATGTGTCTATTCTAGAAGTAACGGAAGCCTTAAAAAACCCCTGGGTTTTATAAAAAGCTTTAAGGTTAGTTACCGTTTTTCTTAGTTTAATGTCATCAATTATGGTTGGCGCTTGTCCGCTTTTTAGAAACCAATTATTTATACCAATCATGGAATTAGCATACGCGATACTTTGTTTTTCTGAGAAAATTCCTTTTATGAAATTGTATGTTTTTGGTTTTTTCAATGCCCATTCAGATGGAGTTTGAGGCTTGTTAGGGTCACCAAGATTATAGAAGTATAGCGATAATGGTAGACCAAATGTTTTGTTGTTGGGCTTTTGTAGGATTAAAGAATTAAGTGTTTCATCTTGAGTCTTTTTTCCATTAACATGGACTGTGTTCTTAGTTAATAGGTGCTCCTTTTCCGGAACACGTTTAACCGAATTACATGATGTTAAGTAAATCAACATCAAAAAAAAGAGAAAGAGTTTTTTCATGAAAAGCATTCGCTATACAGGTTCAAAAATACTATTTTTGAACAGTTTATCCTGATAAAATGAGTTTATCTAAAAATCATACCAAACTTATAACTAGTTTGCGACAAAAAAAGTATCGACAGAAACATAAAATGTTTGTTGTTGAAGGTGTAAAAGTCGTTCAAGAGTTTTTACAGTCTTCTTTTCAGTTACATTTATTATTTACTACAGATACATCCTACGAAGACCATGCAAATGTCGTTCCAATTTCTGAGGTTGAACTTAAAAAAATTAGTCATTTGATAACGCCAAATAAAGTATTGGCAGTTTTCATGATTCCAGAGGCTCACGAATCAAAATCTTCAGGATTGATTTTGGCCCTGGATGCAATTAACGATCCTGGAAATTTAGGAACTATTATACGTTTATGTGATTGGTTTGGAGTAACTCAGATTATCTGTTCTAATGATACAGTTGATTGTTACAACTCGAAAGTAGTTCAGGCTAGCATGGGATCATTAACAAGAATATCCATGAACTATGTAGATCTTGATGTATTTTTAAAAGAAACCAATCTTCCCATTTTTATTGCCGATATGGAAGGTGAAAACGTATATACATCAAAGTTGCCGAAAACGGGAATTTTAGTGATGGGTAATGAAGCGAACGGTATTTCAGAAGAAATCCGAAACGTATCAAATCATATTTTAACAATACCAAGGTTTGGTGATGTCCAGCAGACAGAGAGTTTAAATGTGGCAACTGCGACAGCTATTTTATTAAGCGAGTTTAGAAGATAAGTTACTCAAAAGCAAAATTGATAAAAATTCCTCGGGTGCCTAAGAAATTAACTGGGCTCGTCCATGGACTAGGTCCGTTTGAAGCATTGTCTCTCACAATCTCATTATTTAAGGCAAATACACCACGTATTGAAGGTGAGAATTTGAAAAAATACAGGTAAAAATCTACACCAATACCTAGTTCATACATAAAGTTGCTGGTTTTCATTCTGAACTCTCCACTAAAATTATCGTCAGCATTTTTCTGATTGCTCGAGAAGTTATAATCATATGAAATACCTGCAAGCAAGTATGGCCTCATATTATTATATCTATTGGTGCTAAACTTAAAAATCAAAGGTAAATGTAAGTACGTAGATCCAATTTCTCTAACGCTGTCTCTAGCACCTGTTAAATGATTAAACGTAATGGTTTTGGAGTTGCTAATTAAACCAGGCTCAAATCGAAGATTTATATTCTTGTGTAAACGAAGGTCTGCAATCAAACCTACATTAAAACCGGTAGTGGGTTGTACTCTAATATCTGGATTTAGTATGGTGCTGGGTTGAAGGTCTACTTTGAAATCATTCTTGTTCAGACCTAAGTAAAATCCAAAATGATACAATTTTTTATCAAAATCAGGTAAATATTGCACTTTTTCCGTTTGTGAAAAACCAGAAAAAATGAATAGCATACAAAAACTAAAAGCTAAAAATTTCTTGTTCATTATTTTTTCGTTGCAGAATAAATTGTTGCAACTCCGAATGTCACTGGAGTGTGCTTGGTATTAATAAACCCATTTTTTTGTAAAATATTGTCAAAATCCTTCCCAAAAGGAAAAGAATTTGCGGATTCCGATAGATAGGAATATGCCACCTTATCTTTAGAGAATAGTTTTCCTACTAAGGGTAAAATTAGTGAAGTGTGTATTTTATATCCTTGCTTATATGGAAATCTAGTAGGGTTAGAGGTTTCTAATATCACTAAAGTTCCACCAGGCTTTAAAACTCTCTTTATTTCGGTTAAGCCTTTGTCCAGGTTTGCAAAATTTCGAACGCCAAAAGAAACAGTAATTGCGTCAAATGTATCGTCATCAAAAGGCATATTCTCAGAATCACCAACTACCATCTCAATAGTGTTTGACAGCTTCGCGTGATGAATCTTTTGTTTTCCAACCTCTAACATTCCCTCAGAAATATCTAATCCTATAATCTTCTCAGGTTTTAGAGAAGCCATCATGATAGCTAAATCTCCAGTACCAGTGGCAATGTCTAAAATGGTTTTTGGATTGTTTTTAGAAACTAGTTTGACCACTTTTTTTCGCCATTTAACATCAATTCCAAAGGAAATAACACGATTTAGACCGTCATAATTTTCGGAAATGTTATCGAACATTTGAGCTACCTGTTCTTTTTTTCCTAGCTCTGAGTCTTTATATGGTTTAATGGTTTTAGACATGGTATGGAGTTATCCGTTAATAGCTACGACTTCGTTAACCTGATTTGGTAACATCTCTTTTAACATCGTTTCAATTCCATTCTTAAGGGTAACAGTAGAAGATGGACAACCACTGCAAGCACCTTGTAAAATGACGCTTACCACTTTGCTATCTTCATTATATGATTTGAACGCGATATTTCCACCATCAGAAGCCACTGCCGGTTTAATATATTCATTTAAAATATCAACAATTTTTCCAGGAGTACCTTCTAGCTTTGCAGCAGGAGTTTCAACTTCAGGTGAAGTTTGTTTATCCTCTTTAGGTAATTCTTTAATAATCGTCTTATTTTCCTGAAGATAATTTCTAATAAAGGTTCTTAACTCTGGATACACATCATTCCATTCGACCATGTCGTACTTGGATATAGATACATAATTATCTGAAATGAATACTTCTTTTACAAAAGGAAAATTAAACAAGGATGCAGCCAAAGGAGAAGAAGCACTTGCCTCATCGATATTTTTATACTCAACATCTGCAGTAGTCAATGATTTGTTGGTTCCAAACTTCATTACAGATGGATTTGGAGTTACTTCGGCATATACTTCAATAGCCTCTTTTTTGCTGTCCGAAACTTCGTTAACTACATTGTTTCCTGACGCTAAGTATACTGTTATTTGTTCCTTTACTTCTTCTTGAACATCGCTCCATTCTACAATGTCGAATCTTTGGATAGCGATGAAATTCGCTGTGATATATACCTTTTTAACAAAAGGCAAATAAAATAATTGTTGTGCTAATGAAGAATTCTTTGCTTCGTCAATATTGTTAAACTCATAACTACCTCCATTAATTAGGATGTGAGAACTAACAAATTTTATAATTGACGGATTATTAGTTTCTTCTATATGTAAGCTAATTGTGCTCATTCTTTATAGTATATAAAATAGAATTGCAAAATTAGCGTAAAAAACTGAATGTAGTTATATGTTTTATAGCATAAAAAAATTCTGAGAATCAGGATTTTTTTAAGTCGTCTTATTCTTACAAACTAATTGTTAAGGTAGCAGTAATCCGTCTGTTGTCAATTTCTATGTCTGCAGCGTTCACTTGATTGAACTGAGGGTAGAAATTATATAAGCCAGTTCTATTATCATTACTATATGCAAAATCTAATTTAAAATCTCCAAAAGAATACCCAGCACCTAAAGAGTATCTTTTTAAATTGTCAGAGTCGATCGCATTGGCATCTGGACTTTCTTGGTACATATATCCACCGCGAAGACTTAGTTCATTAAATCGCCACTCAGCACCAACATTAAAACTATTGGTGTTTCTCAATTGGTTCTGAAAAAATTGGTTTTCAACTGAAAAATTAGCTCCAGATAGATTTAGGTTTTGATAATTTCTTGCTGTATAATCAAAACTGATCAATCCAACTTTTCCAAAAACAATGGCTGCACTTGCAGTAAATTTACTAGGAGTCCTCAATTTGTATACGAATCCTTGCGCAGGAAGAAACCCTCCAGCTGTGTTGTCATAAATTACATTGTCATTACTTACTTCAATTTGTGTATCTCCGAAAAAACCGTCATTGTTTACAATATTGGTTTCTTCAATAATCTCGGTATACCAAGTTGGACTTTGGTAAGACGCTCCAAATCTGAAATAGTCGTTTGCTCTGTAGAGGAAACCTGCACTTAATGAGAATCCAGTTGCGGTTGTAAAAGCTTCTTGATAGAAATCTGCATATAAAGCATTTCCATTACCGTCATTATTTGTTTCTTGTAAAGTAGAGCGTTGATTAAACCTAAGATTGTAGGTGTTTACAGAAGCTCCGATGTTCAAATTATCTTTGTGTTGTGCTGCAATAGCAAAGTTATACTCAGCAATATCTCCTGTATAATTGTTGTTATATGTTTGATTTTCTGCGACATCATATACTAAAGCAGGATTGTTGGTATCTAGAGGGTATGAGTCGAATGAAGCAAATCCGCTATTTCCTGAAGCAAGAAATGTATTTTCGAAGTCCGCTTTAATTCTGTAATTGAAACCCATCGCAAATTTTGTCCAATCGGAATTGTTGAAATCCTCATAGACCAGTACAGCACCAGCATTTGCCAATGTAAAATAGTCCTGATTGGTGGTGTTGCTGTTGCCATAGTAATTAGTTCTATAATCGGTATTTCTTGTACCTAAAGAAGCGGATAAACTGCTATGGCTAAAAATCGTCAGCCCGGCTGGATTAATATTGATCGCAGAAACATCTCCTCCTAATGCTCCAAAAGCTCCTCCCATTGCAACGAACCTTGCTGTGCCGTTTCGTTCGTCTTGAGAAAATAAAATAGATAGATCTTCATAGCCCAAAGATTGAGCGCTCAACCCTAGATTTGTTGCAACTAAGGCTAAGATGAATGTAATTTTTTTCATCTGTAAAATGTTTAATGTTATTGGTAGGTTGTTAAGCCTTTACCTAAAATAAAGACTTAACCTATTTATATGTAAAGTATTTTTAACCTCTTTTCCCTCTACTGCGACTAGTGCTTCTGCTTCTTGAAGAACTTCTTGTTGAAGAAGATCGTGATCTAGTTCTAGATGGAGCAGATGCTCTTGTTCTAGTGCGCGTTCTTGGCTTTGTATAAGAACTTCTTGTTCTCGTTCTGGGCTTCGTATAGTTCCTAGTACGTGTTCTTGTTCTAGGTTTTGTATATGTATTTCTAGTACGTGTTCTTGGCTTTGTATAGGTGCTTCGTCTAGGTCTGGTATTAGACCTTATAGAATTAGTTCTCGTTCTTACACCGTTACTTCTTCTAATAGTTGAAGTACTTCTTCGTGTTGAGAACCCTCTTCTTGTGTTCGCTGTAAAGTTTCTTCTAGATGTATTATACCTTCTGGTATTGCTAGCAAGGTAATTTCCTCTTCTTCCATACCTAAAATAACCATTGTTAAAGTATCTACTTCCTCTAAAGGGAGCATAATATCTATAGTATGGAGGGCAGAAAGGATCGTAAAATCCACCATAAAACCCCTGGTTCCAGTAAATATCATAGAACCCTCCAAATCCATAGGTATTCCAACCCCATGCATTCCATCCATAACCCCAACGGTTCCATCTATTCCAACGGTTCCATCTCCAGTTCCACCAATAATCACCATAGAATCCTCTGTTATTGACTACTATCACAGTAGCATTACTTCCAGAATCCCAAGATCCAGCATTTTCTGTATACTCCAAAGTGTCACTCTCAACTAATAGATCATCTTCATCCTGTAACGAAGTATAACTATCAATATCTGTTAAGATATCTGTTCCGTTTACGCGGTCCAGTCTATCTACCTCAGACGTGAAATAATTTTCTTCATGTTCTTTATGCTCTTTTGAACCAACAACAACTACTTTGGTTCCTGTCTCCTTTTCTTTGGAAGCATAGATTCCATCATCATAGGCAGATTTGTAGGTGCCACATGATGCTAGAAAACTCACTAAAAGAGTATAGACTAAAAACTTTGTGCTTTTGAGTAGAGTAATGTTGGGTCGCATAACTAAATGATTTTGAATGATTACTATTAGCTAGTGAAACAAATTTAACATAAATTTCACTATACTACACTACACAATAGTTGTGCCAAAGTTCAATAATAGATCGTAAGTTTAGCATTTACAGGGTAATAAAATTTTGAATCTTTGTTAATGCACTCATCTTTTTATGCTAATTTTGCGAGGATTTATAAGTTTCCATATAAAAGAGGAAAACAGATAAAGATTATAGATAATTTATATGAGTAAGAAATTAACAAAGAGAGCAGAAGATTATTCTAAATGGTATAATGAGTTAATCATCAAAGCTGATTTAGCAGAAAATTCTGCGGTGAGAGGCTGTATGGTTATTAAACCTTATGGTTTTGCTATTTGGGAGAATATGCAAAAGGAGTTGGATAGAATGTTTAAAGAGACGGGGCATGTGAATGCTTATTTTCCCTTGTTTGTTCCAAAAAGTTTATTTGAAGCTGAAGAAAAAAACGCTGAAGGATTTGCTAAAGAATGCGCTGTTGTTACACATTATAGATTGCAAAACGATCCTGATAACCAAGGAAAGTTAAGGGTAGACCCTGAGGCGAAACTGGAAGAAGAATTAATTGTAAGACCAACTTCAGAAGCTATCATTTGGAATACCTATAAAGGGTGGATTCAATCTCATAGAGATTTACCATTATTAATCAATCAATGGGCGAATGTAGTGCGTTGGGAAATGCGTACACGTTTGTTTCTTCGTACAGCTGAGTTTTTATGGCAAGAAGGACATACTGCACATACAACGGAAGCTGAAGCAATAGAAGAATCAAAGCAAATGCAAGAAGTGTATGCTGAGTTTGCAGAAAAGTTTATGGCAATGCCAGTTATCAAGGGAGCTAAATCTGAAAGCGAACGTTTTGCCGGGGCATTAGAAACATATACCATTGAAGCCTTGATGCAAGATGGAAAAGCGTTACAAGCAGGAACATCTCACTTTTTAGGGCAAAACTTTGCGAAAGCATTTGACGTAAAATATACGTCTAAAGAAGGAAAACAAGAATATGTTTGGGCTACTTCATGGGGAGTTTCAACGAGACTTATAGGAGGGTTAATCATGACGCATTCAGATGACTTTGGATTAGTATTACCTCCAAGGCTAGCACCTATTCAAGTTGCGATTGTTCCTATATATAAAGGAGAAGAACAATTAAATATGATCTCGGAAAAAGTAGACGTACTAGTCAAGGAACTACATGCTAAGGGGGTTTCTGTAAAGTTTGATCATAGAGATACATTGAGACCAGGTGCAAAGTTTGCCGAATATGAACTAAAGGGAGTGCCGGTAAGAGTCGCTGTAGGAAATAGAGATCTTGAAAATAATACTGTTGAAGTAGCTAGAAGAGATACATTAGAAAAACAAACAGTCTCCCAAGATGGTTTATCTGATTATATTTTAGAATTATTAGAAGAGATTCAGACAAATTTATTTGAAAGATCTGTGGCATATAGAGACGATCATATTACTGAAGTAGATTCTTTTGAAGAGTTTAAAGAGGTGATTGAAAATAAAGGAGGATTTGTATCTGCACATTGGGACGGGACGATAGAAACGGAAGATAAGATCAAGGAATTAACCAAAGCAACGATAAGATGTATCCCAAATGATGCCAAACAAGAAGAAGGAAAATGCGTTTTAACGGGCAGTAAATCAGGGAAAAGGGTGTTATTTGCGAAAGCATATTAATTTTTTTAAAAAAATATTGTAGAATTTTAAAAACGTTGTATATTTGCATCCGCAATCGAGGGATTATTTATCTTGAAATTGTTAATGGTCCGTTCGTCTAGGGGTTAGGACGCCAGGTTTTCATCCTGGTAACACGGGTTCGATTCCCGTACGGACTACAAAGTTTTAATAAACAAATATAAAGACATGGCAAATCATAAGTCTGCATTAAAAAGAATTAGAAGTAACGAATCGAAGAGATTACGTAATAAGTATCAGCATAAGACGACTCGTAATGCTGTAAGAGATTTACGTGCTACTGAAGATAAGAAGGAAGCTGAAGGAATGTTAGGAAACGTTGTATCTATGTTAGATAAATTAGCTAAGAACAATGTTATTCATAAGAATAAAGCTGCAAATTTAAAGTCTAAATTAACAAAGCACGTGGCTGCATTGTAAGATTTTAATAGTTAAATATATTTAAAAAAGCGCTCTGATTTTTTCAGAGCGCTTTTTTTATGCCTATTGGTAGGTGCAATTACCAATCGTAGTTCTTATGAGCATCTAATTTAATAAAGATGAAGAGCAATAGCGTAAAGCCCCATAACGAAGAGCCGCCATAACTGAAAAAAGGAAGTGGTATCCCTACTGTCGGCAGTAACCCAATAACCATTCCCACATTAACAATGAGATGGAAAAAAAGAATGGATGCTAGTCCGTATCCATAGATTCTACCGAACTTATTGTTGTGAGTTTCCGCAAGGTAGATTATTCGATAGAGAAGAATCATAAACAGAACTATTACCAAGGTACTTCCCAAAAAACCCCATTCTTCACCAACAACGCTAAAAATGTAATCTGTATGCTGCTCTGGTACGAAATCACCTTGCGTTTTATCTCCTTTTAGAAATCCTTTACCGGCTAAGCCTCCCGAACTAATAGTCTGAATAGATTGATTGGTGTTATACCCAATTCTTTGAGTGTCGGATGTCTTTCCTAATAAAATTTCAAATCGATCTCTATGATGTTGCTCAAAGACATCATTGTAAATAACACTTGAACTAAAGATAAATGCACCAATAACGGTATAAAGTCCAAGAACTTTTATCCAGTTAAACCGTAAAAAACGACTATTCTTATAAAGGGCATAGAGTACAAATAATGTAATTATGGAGAAAAGAATTAGCGTAAGTAACCAGGGAGCAATAACCAGAGTTAAAATAAAAAGTACGATCGCAGAAATACCCGCTATAAGATATGCTAATGTTAGTCCTTCTCTATTTAAAACAAAGAAGAAGGACAGGTATATTAGTGCCGATCCAGCATCTGGTTGTAAAACAATTAAAATAGCTGGGAGGAAAATAATAATAAAAGCCTTGATCTGATTTTTAAGTAGCCCTAAATTATATTTTCGATCACTCATTAATTTGGCAACAGCAAGCGCAGTAAAAGCCTTGGCAAACTCGGAAGGTTGTAGGCTTGCGCCGCCAAAATTATACCAAGAAGTAGCCCCATTGATATTTTTTCCAAAAAGGAATAAACCTACCAGACTCACCAATGAAACCATATAGAATATACTGGCAAACTTTTCGTAAAACTTTGAATTAAAAAAAAGTGTAATTATGATTAGAGGAATACTTAATAATATCCACAATAATTGCTTTCCATATTTTGTAGAAAAATCAAATAACTCAGAGTCATTATCAGAAGAGGCAGCATAAATATTCATCCAGCCAAAACTGACCAGCAACATATAGACAATGATCAATGTCCAATCTATACCATAAAAAATATTATTCCGTTCCGCTCTCAACGATCTGCTCTTTTGTAAGTTGTCGGTTATATATAGGATAGAGATCTTTTTTTAAGATATAATCTTCGATCCATTTTCTTTTTACTTTTTTAAACAAGTATTTTTCTATCATAAGACTTGTAATCGGGGCAGCGATTTGAGATCCAAACCCTCCATTTTCGATGAAAACAGCAATGGCAATCTTTGGATTTTCTTTTGGAGCGAACGCAACTAAAATCGAATGATCTGGTTGTTGTTCCATGACGCCATTAACCTTTGCAGAATTCTCAGCAGTACCTGTCTTTCCGCAAATCTCAACACCTTCTATTTTTACCCATTTAGCAGTTCCTGTCTCAAAAACCTCTTCCATGCCATCTATAATTGGCTTAAAATACCTTGGCGCTATAGAGGTCATTTTCTTGACAGAATAGACCGAATCTTTCATTGCTTGATTACCAACTTTCTTAACAATATGAGGGGTGTAGAAGAAGCCTCTATTTGCAATGGCCGCAGTAACATTTGCCAATTGTATTGGAGTTGTAGAAATTTCTCCTTGACCTATGGCATTAGAGATATTAGTAGAAGCATTCCACTTATATCGATACATCTTATTGTAATATTTTCCATTCGGAATCAACCCTTTCTGACCAGAAGGGAGGTCGTAACCTAAATAGTTTCCTAGACCAAAACTTTTGACATGATTGCTCCAATTGGTAAGTCCATTTTCTGGGTCATTATCTTTTTCTACGATACGTTTGTAGGTGTTGGCAAAATAGCTATTACAAGATTTAGATATGGCCGTGTGCAAACGAATGGGCTTTCCATATATTTCACAATGACAGCCCATAATGTCGTCTTTTTTTCTGCCATATCTATATCCATGATAGCAGTAAAAAGGTGTTTGTTCGTTAATGACACCTTCTTGTAATCCAATCAATGCATTTAATAATTTGAATGGCGATCCAGGAGGATAGATTGCTTGTAAGCCTCGATCGTAGGTTGGATTATTAATAGTATCTCCAAAAAGGAGTACAGAATTCCTTGAACGTTTTCTACCCACCATCATGTTTGGGTCATAACTCGGAGCAGTTACTAGCGCAAGTATTTCGCCCGTATTTGGTTCAATTGCTACAATTCCACCACGTTTTCCCTTCATTAAAAACTCGGCATATTGTTGCAATTCACTATCGATAGTCAATGTAACATCTTTTCCATTTTCAGGAAGAGAATCGTATATCCCGTTTCTGTAAGGACCAATGATTTTATTAAGACGGTCTCTTTGCA
This sequence comes from Asprobacillus argus, assembly GCF_032248395.1. Classification (NCBI taxonomy): domain Bacteria; kingdom Pseudomonadati; phylum Bacteroidota; class Flavobacteriia; order Flavobacteriales; family Flavobacteriaceae; genus Asprobacillus; species Asprobacillus argus. Next base: position 337,193 of record NZ_JAVTTO010000003.1, on the reverse strand, counting down.
AATGCTTCTTGCCTTTGATGCCACGTAGTACTTTTTCATATTGTTTTTCTACACCCCAAGCACCGATAAGTTCACCTTGTTGATAGTAATCATTCTTTTTGGCGATCTCTTCGTTAACCTCACTTATATACCCTAGAACATTAGCAGCAGACTTAATAGGGTAATCTCTGATAATTCTTTTTTGAATATAAAATCCTTTGAACTTGTGTAATTTTTCCTGTAGATAAGCAAAATCTTCTTTTGCTAGCTGCTTGAGAAAAACGGAAGGCAGCCAAGGAGAATATCTTCGAGCTCTTCGATACTTTTTCTTGAAGTACGCTGTGTCAATCTTAAGTAAGGAACAAAATTCAAGAGTATCTAGTGGTTTTACTTCATTAGGCACCACCATTACATCATAAGACAACTGGTTGGCAACAAGTAACTTGCCGTTTCTGTCATAAATGTATCCACGTTCGGGATAGTCAAAAATAATTTTTACAGATGAATTTTGTGTTACCTGATCGGAAGAATTTTGTAATAACTGCAGCTGAAAAAGCCTTCCTATAAAAAGTAGGCCAATACTAGTAATTAAAAAGTATAACAAAAAACTCCTTTTCATTGAGATTTTTTACTAAAAATAAAGGTTCCAAAAAAATACAATATCAACGTAAAAACGCTAGAAAAAAGCGTATTCAAAAGTACACCAGAAAAATTCTGGAAACTAAAATTAGCTAAAGAAAACAATATAAAGTGATGTATAACTGTTAAAATTACCACATAGTTAAAAACTTTTCCAAAAGACTCGGATTTAAGTTTAAAAAGGGATAAATCTGTATCTGATTTTTGAAAGATGGTCTTTATTAATAGGATCCTTATATACGCAACAAAGAGCAAAGAAAAAGCATGGATCCCTCCTGAATCTGAAAATAGATCTACAAGCAAACCATATAAAAAGGCCATAAAAAGTAAAGGGAATCTATTCTTACTTACCGGGAAAACAAAAACAAATAACACGTATAGGTAGGGATTTATATATCCTAAAAAGTTAATATTGTTCAAAATAAACACTTGGAAAAACAAGAGTAGAACCAACCCAATAATCAAATAAATTCTATTCATTGTTGTTGTTTTCTACAGTTCTTATTTCGTCTTTGTCAAGGTTTGAAATCACATAGACATGCCTAATATTCTTCATATCATTAAAAAGTAGAACATTGATGGTGCTAGAAGTTGTTGAATTCGCAGCGTTAATGTTGCTCACGGTACCTATTAAAACACCTTCTGGGAAAATGGTCGATTTCCCTCCTGTTATAACGGTATCTCCGACCTTTACAACAGCCTGTCTTGGAATATTCTCTAATTGCAAAATTCGAATGTCTTTACCATCCCATTTTAAATTCCCGAAATAGATGCTATCACCTTTTACTCGAGCATTGATACTACTATTTTTATTCAAGATAGAACGAACGCGCGTATAGTTACCAGATACTTGATCGGTAATTCCAATGATACCTTTGTCATTGGTAACTGCCATTTCCACTTTAATTCCGTCTTTTTCTCCTTTATTTAAGGTTAAAAAATTAAAAGTAGCGCTAAACTTGTTATTAATAGCCTTGGCTAATGTGTATGTATATTTTTGATAATATACTGTTGAATCGTTAACAGTAGAAGTAACAGTTGAATCAACACTATTCTTGATTTTTTCAAGCTCATTTTTTAAACGTGTATTTTCTTTTGCCAACCCTTCATTTGTTGTTTTGAGATCTAAGTACTCTGAAAATTCACTGGCCTTTTCATACAAACCTCCAGTTAAAGAGTTTGCAGAACTTATAAATTTACTTTTATGAAAAGAATGATTGTTTATCGTGAAAAAGAGTGCAACGAATTCTAGTAGAAGAAAAAATAGAAAGTATTTATACTTCTGGATAAAATAGATAAGTTGCTGCATAAGACAAAACGAGTTTTAAGGCTATTTCATTAAAACACTTTTGTATTTGTCTAGCTCTTTTAATGCAATACCTGTACCTCGTACTACAGCTCTTAAAGGATCTTCTGCAACGTAAACTGGCAAATCGGTTTTACGTGAAAGTCTTTTGTCAAGACCTCTGAGCATAGAGCCTCCACCTGCAAGATAAATACCAGTATTATAAATATCTGCAGCCAACTCTGGAGGAGTTTTTGATAAGGTCTCCATAACGGCATCTTCAATTCTAAGAATGGATTTATCCAAAGCTTTTGCAATTTCTCTAAAAGACACCTGTACTTGTTTGGGTTTACCACTTAAAAGGTCTCTTCCTTGAACTAACATGTCTTCTGGAGGAGTATCTAAGTCTTCAGTGGCAGCGCCAATATTTATTTTTACTTTTTCAGCCGTAGATTCACCTACATACAGGTTATGCTGTGTTCGCATATAATACATAATATCATTGGTAAAAAGATCTCCAGCTACCTTTACGGATTGGTCATATACAATACCTGCTAACGCAATTACAGCAATTTCTGTGGTACCGCCACCGATATCAATGATCATATTTCCTTTTGGCTCCATAATATCAATTCCAACTCCGATAGCCGCAGCCATAGGTTCGTAGATCAGGTAGATCTCCTTAGCATTCATATGCGTTGCAGAATCTTTAACGGCACGTTTTTCAACTTCAGTAATTCCAGAAGGAATACATATTACCATTCTTAAGGCAGGTGGGAAGAATTTTTTCTTGATTGCGGGAATCTTCTTTACAAATTCCTTGATCATTTCTTCCGATGCTTGAAAATCTGCAATAACACCATCTTTTAAAGGTCTGATGGTTTTAATGTTCTCATGCGTTTTTCCTTGCATTAAACTGGCTTCTTTACCTGTTGCAATAATTTTCCCGGTCATTCGATTTCTTGCCACAATTGAAGGACTGTCTATCACTACTTTTCCGTTATGTATAATTAACGTATTTGCAGTTCCTAGATCGATCGCGATATCTTCCGTCATAAAATCGAAAAAACCCATAAAATATTCTTTGTGTATTGTGTATTCTTACAAATCTACTAAAATTACTTGTTTAAAATACAATTAATAAATTAATGTTTAAAATGTCTTGTTCCTGTAAATACCATAGATAAACTATTTGAATTACAGTAATCTATGCTTAATTGATCTTTAATAGATCCACCTGGCTGAATCACACTTTTTACTCCTGCATTATCCGCAATCTCTACACAGTCAGGGAACGGGAAAAAAGCATCGCTAGCCATGACTGCTCCGTTTAGATCAAAACCAAAATTAGTCGCTTTTTCTATTGCTTGTCTTAGGGCATCAACTCTACTGGTTTGTCCTGTTCCGCTTGCACAAAGCTGCTTGTTTTTAGCCAAAACGATCGTATTAGATTTGGTATGCTTACAGATTTTAGAGGCAAAGATTAAATCTTCTAACTCTTTTTCTGTCGGTTTATTTTGTGTGGCATATGATAAATCTTCAATACTATCGGTTTTACCATCTTTATCTTGAACTAACAAGCCATTTAAAGAAGTACGCACTATTTGATTTGGTAATTCAACTTCTTTTTGAATCAAAATAATTCTATTCTTCTTGCCTTTTAAGATTGTTAAAGCGTCATCATCAAATGATGGAGCAATTACTACTTCACAAAATAGAGAATGAATCTCTTCGGCAGTTATTTTATCAATATTTCCGTTGGCAATAAGGATTCCTCCAAAAGCAGAAACAGGATCGCCAGCTAGAGCATCCACATATGCTTGGTGAATAGTATCTCTTTGCGCAAAACCGCAAGCATTATTATGTTTTAAAATAGCAAACGTAGGCGCTTCACCTGCAAACTCATTCATCAAATTCACCGCAGCATCAACATCTAGCAAGTTATTATAGCTTAACTCCTTACCATGTAATTTGTCAAACATTGCCTCTAAATCTCCAAAGAAATATCCTTTTTGATGAGGGTTCTCTCCATATCGTAAGGTCTTTGATGTCATTTCACTTGCTTTGAATACGACCTCGTCTTCATTAAAATAATTAAAAATAGCGGTATCATAATGAGAAGAAATATTGAACGCTTTGGCTGCAAACTTTTTTCTATCAGATATTGAACTTTTCCCTTTGTTTTCTGAGATCAATGTTAAAAACGAATCGTACTGATCCATAGAAGAAACAATAAAAGTATCTTTAAAGTTTTTTGCCGCCGCTCGTATTAAAGAGATGCCGCCAATATCAATTTTCTCTACAATATCTTGTTCATCGGCACCTGAAGCTACCGTTTTTTCAAAAGGATATAAATCTACAATTACAAGATCTAATTGTGGAATTTGAAACGCTTCCATTTCGGCAATATCGCCTTCATGATCTTGTCTGTTTAATATTCCGCCAAATACTTTAGGATGTAACGTTTTAACACGCCCTCCTAAGATTGAAGGGTATGAAGTCACGTCTTCGACAGGAATTACATCAATGCCAAGATCGGTAATGAATTTTTCTGTACCTCCTGTGGAGTAAATGCTAACATTTAATTCCTTCAGTTTTTTCACAATAGGCTCCAATCCGTCTTTGTGAAAGACAGAAATCAATGCAGATTTAATAGTTTTTGTGTTGCTCATATGTTGTGTTGTTAAGCACACAAATCTACTAAATGTGAATTGTTAAAACAATTTAAATCCAAGCTAAAATAAGGATATGAAAATATCCTTATTCTGCTTGCATTCTAGACAAAAAATTATCCACCATTGAGGTGTAATTCTTGTAACTCTTCAAATTGTTTTTGGATTTTTTAAGCGTAAGCAGCCTGTTTATAAACAAGCCAATAGGTTGTCTAGTTCTTTTCATTATAGGGGGTTTAAAAAGATTGAAACAAATAAAGGGATTTTTTTTTACATATCCAAAAAACGCAAAAAGATCAGAAAGCACTATAGGATTGTAGAAACTCTATCACAAATATACTCAAGAAGCTCTTCATCCTTTTCTGTAAAAGGGTTCACGCTGTGAGAATCAATGTCAATTTGTCCAATATTTTCGTCGTTTACAAAAATTGGAATTACAATTTCGGATTTCACTTTCCAACCACAAGAAATATAGTTGTCTTGAGAAGAGACATCCTGTACAACAAAGTTTTCGTTACTGACGGCTACTTGACCACAAATCCCTTTTCCAAAAGGAATGATCGTGTGTTCTGTAGGTTCTCCCGTATATTGAGCCAATTTAAGCTCTTCTTTATTTCCGTTTTTAAAATAAAAACCCACCCAGTCATAATAAGAGACAGTATTCTCTAGCAGATCACAAATATTTTGAAGCTTAACTTCTTTACTTGAATCTGAAATAATGATTTGATTTACCTGAGTTTTTAAATTATCTATGCTCATATTTTTTTATATTTGTTAAGTAAGCAGCAAAAAATAAGATTGCAAAAATAAATTAAAATTACTCATCAATGAAACAAAGAAAGGTCATTCTTTTTTTACTTAAATTTTTTGCTAGTTATTTTATACTATTCGTTTTTTATTCACTTTACTTACAAAAAACACAAAAAAAAGGTGATGTATTTGTTTGCGCTCCTATTACTACAAAGGTGGCCGAACAAACAGAAGATGTCTTGAGTTTTTTTGGGTATAACGTTGCAAACATGCAGCACGAAGAGGAAATGTCCGTGAAATTAATTGTAGATGGGCAGTATACAGCCAGAGTAATAGAAGGATGCAATTCGATTAGCATTATTATTTTATTTATTGCTTTTATTATAGCCTTTCCAGGAACACTTAAAGCTACGATACTGTATGCTATTGTTGGTAGTGTGCTTATATATATAATTAATATCTTAAGGATAGCGTTCTTGACTATTATGCTGCACAAGTATCCTGATAACCAGATTTTACTTCATAATGTTATTTTTCCATTGATCATATATGGGTTTACGTTCTTGCTGTGGGTATTATGGGTTCATAAATTTTCTAATTATAAAAAATGACAAGACCAGTTAGAATAGCGTTGATTGTTGTATTACTCGTATTGCTTTTTTTGATACGAGCATATGAGATGGACTTGTTTTATGACCCGTTAATTGTTTATTTCCAAAACGATTATTTATATAAAACAATGCCAGAGATTGATACCTGGCATTTGGTGGTCGATATGCTCTTTAGGTATACATTGAATTCATTGATCACTATTGCTATAATCTATCTCCTATTCAAAAAAAAGAAACATGTGAAATTCACAGGATCTCTGTTAATGATCGCTTTTATGATTTTGATTTTTGTATTCGTTTTACAATTGAGAGATGAATTTAGATCCGGGTATTTATTTCCTTTTTATGTGAGAAGATTTATAATTCAACCACTGTTTTTATTGTTGCTTTTACCAGCATTTTACTATCAAAAACTTCGGAATTCATAAACTTTAACAATTCTATTTAAAAATCATGTAGTAACTTTGCATCAATAAATGAAGCAAGTTTATCTCAAAATACAAGCTATCTTTTTGGCATTAATGATATTAGTAGTGTCTAACTCTTATGCAATTACGTCACATTTTTGTGGTTCAACATTGGTAGACGTCTCTTATTTTGGAAAGTCGAGTGCTTGCGGAATGATGCCTGCTGAAGATGACTGTGAAGATGAACAAACTATAAAAAAGGATTGCTGCAAAGATGTTGTAGAAATTATAGAACCAGAGGTTTTAGATAAAACGATAACATTTAAATTCAACACAAAGGAATTCGCTGCGGTAGTTTATTTTGCGGTTTCTTATATTAATTCTTTCGAGGAACGGATAATCATTAACAAGATTCTTTCCGAACCTCCGCCTCCGGATGTCGATGACGATATTCAGGTATTGCACCAAACTTTTCTGATCTGATTTTAATTTTAACGTAAAACATTCATCTTTTTTAGATGGAAAAAGTCATGTTATAAATTAAAATTAAATTCAACAATGAAAAAAATAATAATCAGCATACTATTGCTGATTTCAATACAATCATTCTCACAGCAAACATTTAAGGGGATGATTATGGATAGGAGTAACCCTAAAGATAATTTAGGTGTTTTCGGTGTAAACGTCTATTGGTTAAATACCACAGTAGGAAGTACAACCAATGAAAAAGGGTGGTTTGAAATTCCGTATAAACCTACGTATAAAAAGTTGGTGATAAGTTATGTGGGCTATAAAACGGACACGTTAACTATAGCGAGTTTAAAACCGATACATCATTTTTTGACCCCTGAAAATGAACTAGATGAGATTAAGATCTCAAGCAAGAAGAAAGCAACGCAAAAATCTTTTATTCAGACGGCAAATGTATTTACTGTTAATAGTGATGAACTTCTCAAAGCTGCCTGTTGTAATCTTGCGGAGAGTTTTGAAACAAACCCGTCAATTGATGTTAACTTTTCTGACGCACTAACAGGAACAAGACAGATTCAAATGTTGGGACTTAAGAGTCCTTATCTTTTAATCTCGCAGGAGAATATTCCCTCTATACGCGGTGCGGCTCAAGTGTATGGTTTAACATTTACACCAGGTACTTGGGTAGAGAGTATTCAGATTACTAAAGGAGCAGGAAGTGTTATTAATGGATACGAAAGTATTTCTGGACAAATAAATGCAGAACTAGTAAAACCATTTACGGATAAGAAATTTTTCTTGAATGCCTATGGTTCTTTAGGAGGTAGATTAGAATTGAATACACATTTTAACCAAAGAGTATCTAAAAAATGGCAGACAGGTGTGTATATACATGGTAATTATAGAGGTGAAAAGTTTGACAATAATAGTGATGGGTTTCTTGATTTTCCGTTAATGCAACAAATTAATGTGATGAACCGTTGGCAATATACGGATCCTGAAAAAGGATGGGTAAGTTTTATCAATTTCAGATATATGGATGATGAAAAGCAAACAGGAGAATTAGATTTTAATCCAGAAACTGATAAGGGAACTACAAACTTTTGGGGAAGTGAGATTCATACTAAAAGGTTTGACTTTTCATCAAAACTAGGATATGTTTTTCCTGAATTACCCTTCCAGAGTTTTGGGTTTCAGTTTGCCTATAGCAATCACGAACAGGATTCATATTTTGGGTTGAATGTATATGATATTAAACATCAAAGTATATATTCCAACTTGCTTTTTAATTCCATTATTGGAGATACCCGAAGTAAATTTTCTACGGGAATTAGTTTTACTCATGATTCCTATGAAGAGTTGGTAAATCTAAATATGTATCGTAGAAATGAGAATTCCGTTGGTGCCTTTTTCGAATATGCATATGATAATTCAGATGATTTTAGTTTGACCGCGGGAATCAGAGTAGACAGTCATAATTTACTAGGTACTTTTGTTACACCAAGGTTACATGTTCGTTATGTGCCATGGGAAAGAGGAGTATTTAGAGCTTCTATCGGTCAAGGACGAAGAAGCGCTAATATCTTTGCGGAAAATCAACAATTATTTGGCAGCTCTAGGCAAATAAACATTCAATCTTCTAATGGGAAAATCTATGGATTAGATCCCGAAGTAGCTTGGAATTATGGAGTTTCATATCTCCAAGGTTTTATGTTGTTCGATAAAAAAGGAGATATTACATTTGATTTTTACAGAACCAATTTCCAAAATCAAGTGGTGGTAGATTGGGAAAATCCTCAAGAAATTTCCTTCTATAACTTGAATGGAAAAAGCTATGCAAATAGTTTTCAAACTGAAGTAAATTACAAATTAGCAGAAAGTTTAAACATTCGTTTGGCCTATAAATATTATGATATTGCAACTGATTATCAGTCAGGGAAATTGATAAAACCATTAACGCCAAAAGATCGATTTTTTGCAAACATGTCTTATGAAACAGACAAAAAAGAAGAAGATAAGCAATGGAAATTTGATATAACGTACAATCATATTGGATCACAAAGATTACCAGATACATCAAGTAACCCGGTTCCATATCAACTTTCAGAGAACTCTGAAGGTTATAGTTTGTTAAATGCACAGGTTACCAAAGTGTTTTCGAAACAATTTGAAGTGTATATTGGAGGAGAGAATCTGACAAATTTTAGGCAAAAAAGCCCTATTTTAGCTAACGATGATCCTTTTGGAAATCATTTCGATACAACAATTGTTTATGGGCCGATTTTTGGGAGAATGTTTTACACAGGATTACGATTTAAATTAGATTAACGATGAAAAAAACAATTTTTATATTATCATTTTTAATGATCTGTCTCTCGGCAGAAGCACAGAAGAAAAGAAAGAATGCGAAAGTATCTATTGAAGTGGATGGTGTTTGCATGATGTGCAAGAAAAGAATAGAAAAAGCAGCATTAAATACCAAAGGTGTAAAGTTTGCTCTATGGAATGTGAAGACGCATATGCTTTCGTTGATTATTGATGAACGCAAAACAGATGTAAAGACGATTCAGAAGAATATTGCTGCTGTTGGACATGACACGAAGGGTATACGCGCCAAAGATCATGTATACAACAGTATTGATCCTTGCTGTAAGTATCGAGATAAGAAAGTAGTTGATAACCATAAAAACGAGAAGCAATGAAAAAATATATAGTTGCCATTGTATTGATAGTTTTTGTGGGGGTATCTATTTCTTGTAAGACAGAAAAGAAAGAAGAGAAACATGAGAAGGTGGAGTTAAGCCAAAAAGAGGTGTATCAATGCCCTATGGATTGTGAAAAAGGCAAAACCTATAAAGAGGAAGGTAAATGTCCAGTTTGTCACATGAACTTGCGAAAAGTTACTAAGAAGAAAGAGCATGATCATTCCGAAAAGGAACACAAACATTAATCATTATGAGAGCCTTAAGTTTAACTTAAGGCTTTCTTTTTTGTAAGGATTAATTGATAATTACGACGTTCAAATAGGATATTTGAAGACAATGAAAATTAGACTGGTATTATTCTTTATGCTTTTGAGCATTACCTACGCAACCTCACAAACTTGTTGCTCCGGAGGAGTGCCTTTGTCTAATAATATAGGGCTTCCTATTTTGGAAAAAGGGACCTGGCAAATCGGAATGTTTTACGATTACAATAATCTTAATACGTTGAACGACGGAAGGGAATCTCTAAATGATGATTCTAGGCTTCGTATCACACATTCTGTTCTGGTAAACCTAGGTTATAGCATCTCTGATAATCTTTCTGTAGAAGGTTTATTTACATGGGTAAATCAACGGAGAAATATAACACAATTTGGTAATTCAAATTTGGATCAAACATCTGGGATAGGTGATGCGATTGTTCTTGGAAGGTACAGAATTGTTAATAAATCCGACTATGAGATATCTGTGGGTGCGGGAGCTAAGCTGCCGATTGGATCTACGACGAATAAGAATGATGCAGGAATCACGTTGAATGCTGATTTGCAGCCAGGAAGTAATGCGTTAGACATTATTTATATCACCTCTTTTTCTAAGCGATTTAGCTTTAGGCAATCTATGAATTTCTCTACTCGATTAACGTATAGATCTACTGGAACTAACAATGAGTATTTAGGTTCCAGTAAGTATAAGTTTGGAAATGAATTTCAAGCTTTTTTAAGTGTATCAGATCAATTTCTTTTGTTCAAACAGATTGTTGTGCCAAGCATATCGTTTAAGTTTAGAGATGTTAAAAGAGATATGATCGATGGAAATGAAATTACGAGTACAGGCGGGAATTGGGTCTTTTTGATTCCAGATTTTTCAATAAACCTAACTCCTCAGATACTCTTTACAACGAGGTTAGAAGTCCCTTTATATGCCAATGTGAGAGGAACACAACTAACACCTACATATCGAATAAGTACTGGGGTCTCGATTCAATTATCGAAGAAAAGAGGACTCCAAATAAACAACACAATATGAAAACAAGACTCACATATTATTTAATGGCATTGCTTACCATTTATGCTTGCTCCTCTGGAGGAAGTGATGATGGAACAGCCGGTGGAGGCAATTCAGGCGGAGGCAATTCCGGTGGAGGGAATAACACAAATTTTTGGTCAATACCTGTGAATAAAGTAATAGATGGTGGTCCGGGAAGAGATGGTATTCCTTCTATTGATGCTCCTATTTTTTTCGAAGCAAATAACCCAGTAGTAAATACATATATGCTGCCCAATGATTTGGTTATAGGGATAATAAAAGGAGGTGAAGCACGAGCATATCCGCATAGAATATTGGACTGGCATGAAGTAGTAAATGATGAAATTGGAGGGGAGAAATTCACTTTGAATTATTGTCCTTTAACAGGATCTGCTTTTTCGTGGGAATCAAAAGTAGGAGGTATAGAGACCACCTTTGGTGTTTCTGGACTGTTATACAATACTAATTTAATATTATACGATCGTTTGACAGAAAGTAATTGGTCTCAATTGACGTTAGAGTGTGTCAACGGTGAGTCTATTGGAGAGGTGCCAAGAAATCAAGAAATTTTAGAAACAAATTGGGATACCTGGAAAACAATGTATCCCAATACCAAGGTATTGGCGAATGAACAAAATTTAAATAGAAATTATAATAGTTACCCTTACGGACCATACAGAACAGATCAGGATTTTTTCCTATTTCCACTCGACCCGTTGAATCCTGCTCTGCCAAATAAGCAACGTGTGCATGCGGTTTTAATTAGTAACCTATCTAAAGCATATACCTTCGATAAGTTTGTAGGGGGAAAAGCAGTGAAAGATGGTTTTGGAGGGAAAAATGTTTTGGTGGTAGGAAATGAACATATTATTAATTCATTTGAGTTAAATACTTCACAAAATAATTTAACATTTACATACAATTTTAATGGATCGGGCTCATTCTTTACTGATAACGAAGGTAATAAATGGTTAATTACCGGAGAGGCAATAGAAGGCCCTAGAGCTGGCCAAAAGCTAAAAGTAACAAAATCGTTTAACAGTTATTGGTTTGCTTTGGCGTTGTTTTACCCCAATCCTATTATTTATAACTAGAACCTAATTTTTAAGCTCAATGGTCTTTTTTATAGAGATCAATTTACCTGACTCAGAAACTCCTTCGATATATATGTTGAAGGCATCTTGTAAATGAGTTGGAACAGTAATACTAGTTTTCGAACTTTCTTTTATAACAACGTTGGGTTTCCAGAAAATTGCTCCATAATTTTTATAAGTGTCATCGAAAAAAGTTGGGTATTTGGGACTATAGTATTTCTTTTCTACTGCAAAACCAATTGGTAGCTTTACTTTGGTATATTCTGCACGTCTAACATCGTACTCTAACGGAGATAATGTAAAGATATGTACCTGTTCTGAACTTCTATTGTCATGATTTCTTCCGTAGAATATCTCCTTAACAGTGTTTAGATAGATGTTTTCGACTATCCATAAATTTTGTGATACCTCTTCTCCATTTAGAAAAACTCTAACACCTGTCTTAAATAGATTTTCCTCTTCTTGTTCCGCAGGGGCAAAGTTTTCGTCTCCGCTGGATTGGGCCCCTAGACCTCTCGAACCTAAGTTAGAAATGCCTCTTGCGCCTATTACAACATTGCCATTTACTGTCGTGTATATGTTATATCCTCTAAGTCTTAAAAAGTCAAAAACAGTTTCTCCTGAAGAGATGATAAGGTTCTCCATTTTGATTCCTAACAACATTGTATTTAATCCATACGCATCATTTTCATATTCTCTTTTTTTGGCAGCCTTAACCACGACTTCATCTAATACCTCAATATCCTTAGACAAATCTTTAAAGTTTGAAATCTCTAATTCACTTTTCTCAAGAAAAGTAGTGCTAGGTGCAAAGGAATCGGATAAAGAACTATTCGAATAAGACATTACAGGTGTAATTTTGAATAGCCCCGTTTTTGATTTTAAAGCAAAATTGATAATAGAATTTTTCTTGATGAACGAATTTTTTAAAATGTAGGAACTCTCAAGGTTCTTGATTTCTCTTACGAGCTTATTCTCAGGAGAATACATCAATACAGTTTGTTTTTTATTTAATCGTTTATTAACGTTTGTTGTAATATCTATACCGTATTCGAAAGGGTTATATAGTTTAGGAGGTGCATTAAAAATGTGATCCCAACTATACTTACTCCATCCTTGAGTTAACAATAATAGATCTAGGTCTACACGTCTTTTTCTGTCATTTTTAAGAAAGTAATATTGGAAATTTTCGATATCACCTTTAATATATGGTTTTAATAAGATAGCAGTCCTAATGGAGTGTTTCGGGTTATAAGCCTTTGTTTCGTGAGGTAAAAAAGAAGCACTTAAAAAGACACTTTCACTAGATTTATTTTCAAAACTGATGTTAATAGAATCTTTACCATAAAAGGTTTTGTCAATTGAGACGTTGCTGTATAGCGTATCATCATTAATAAAAATAAGACGCTCCACAAGAGGGATGCTTTGTTCATTAAATACAGTAATGATGTTCATGCCCTTCGGTAATTGCTCTTTTCTTAATAAGAGCGAATAATTGGTCATGCTGCTGTTAATGGGGAGTGCGTATTTCAGGTAAGTTCTTGTATTATGTACTACTACAGTATATTTTTTTCCTGCTATCCTTTTTAAAGTATTTTCATTGGTGCCGATATTGATTTTCAATTGTTTTGATTCATTGTTCTCTACTTGTAAAGAGATTCCTTGAGAAGATATTTTGGGTGTTTTTGCGAATACAATAGAACCATTTTCAAGTGTGGCTTCGAATGTATATGTACTATTTTCACTAAAAAAAAGTTTAACTTTTCCAAAACCAAGATGATTGGTTATAAACGTTTTAAGAATATTTCCCTGTTCATCTTTAATTACACCTTTTTGAATTTTTTGACCCTTGTTATTCGCGTTTTTGATCAAGATCCCTACATTATTTATTGTGTTCGCAACTAAATGCCCGCCTTCTGGAAAAAGTTTGAATTCGAAATAGTCCTTTTCAGACTTTGTGCTTTCTGTTATTTTCTTTTTAGGAGACGAGACGATTTTGATTTTTTGAGAAAAAGACTGGTCTTCCTTAAAATTTTTCATCCATTTAGTAGAGGCTTTTAAATAATAGTGATCCTTGGTAAAAGTTGAATCTATATTGATGCTACCATACCCCAATCCTTTTTTAACATGAACAAGTTGTTGATCTTTTAGATTGCCAGAAGCATCGAATATGGATATATATAAATTGGAAGTAGTAGGATGTGGTCTTTGCGAGTTTTGTTCTATTACATATGCGCTGAACCATATTTCTTCACCACTTAAAAATGACGTCTTATTTAGATGTAGATATGGCGTTTCTCGTGTGTCCTGAAAATAGTTGACATAGCTGGAGTCAATTTTTGCTAAGTTCTTTTGAGCCAGAGAAGTCAATGAAATAAGGACGCATGCAAAAGTTAGGGCGGTTAGTTTTAGTTTCATAGTTTTAGTTTTTTCTTGATTTTAAGATACAAAAACTATTCCAAAATAAAAACCTCGGAAATTTCCGAGGTTTTTATACATATACTATACAAGAAATTACATCATTCCTGGCATTCCTCCACCCATTGGAGGCATAGCCGCTGCAGGCGCATCTTCTTTAATGTCTACTAATGCACATTCCGTAGTTAAAATCATACCCGCAACAGAAGCTGCATTCTCAAGCGCAACTCTTGTTACTTTCTTAGGGTCGATAATTCCCGCCTCCAACATGTCTACATATTGATCAGATTTTGCATCGTATCCAAAGTCTTTTTTCCCTTCTAGAACTTTGTTTATTACCACGGATCCTTCTCCACCAGCATTCTCAACAATAGTTCTTAAAGGAGATTCAATAGCTTTGTTCACAATTTGAACTCCTGTGGTTTCGTCTAAATTATCTGTTGTTATTTTCTCTAACATTTTTTTAGCTCTAACTAAGGCAACTCCACCACCAGCAACGATTCCTTCCTCTACAGCAGCTCTGGTTGCATGTAATGCATCGTCTACTCTATCTTTCTTTTCTTTCATTTCTACTTCAGAGGCAGCACCTACATATAATACAGCAACACCGCCAGCTAATTTTGCTAAACGCTCTTGTAATTTTTCTCTATCATAGTCAGAAGTAGTCGTTTCTATCTGTGCTTTGATTTGGTTTACTCTTGCCTTAATAGCATCAGCATTTCCTGATCCATTTACAATGGTAGTGTTATCCTTATCTATGGTTACTGTTTCGGCAGTTCCTAAAAGATCTAAAGTTGCATTTTCTAAGGTAAACCCTCTTTCTTCTGAGATCACTGTTCCTCCAGTTAAGATGGCAATATCTTCTAACATGGCTTTTCTTCTATCTCCAAAACCTGGAGCTTTTACAGCGGCAATCTTTAATCCGCCACGTAATTTGTTTACCACCAATGTAGCTAGTGCCTGACCATCTACATCTTCTGCAATAATCAATAGGGGTCTGCTAGATTGTGCAACGGGTTCTAATATTGGAAGAATCTCTTGTAAATTAGAGATTTTTTTATCAAATAATAAAATATATGGATTCTCTAGATCTGCAACCATTTTGTCAGCATCCGTTACGAAGTATGGAGATAAATACCCTCTGTCGAATTGCATTCCTTCAACAACATCCACATAGGTGTCCATTCCTTTTGCTTCTTCTACGGTGATAACACCTTCTTTACCTACCTTACCAAAAGCAGTTGCGATTAGGTCTCCAATCGTATTGTCATTGTTAGAGGATATAGCAGCTACTTGTTGAATCTTTTCAGAAGAGTTACCTACTTCTTTAGATTGTTTGTTTAAGTCGGCTACAATTGCCGAAACAGCTTTGTCAATTCCTCTTTTAAGATCCATTGGATTTGCGCCAGCGGCTACATTCTTTAATCCTTCTTTTACAATAGCTTGTGCTAATACGGTAGCTGTTGTAGTTCCATCTCCTGCAAGATCATTGGTTTTAGAAGCTACTTCTTTTACCATTTGTGCTCCCATGTTCTCAAGCTCATCTTCTAGCTCTACCTCTTTAGCAACAGAAACACCATCTTTGGTTACATTCGGTGCTCCGAAAGACTTGGAAATGATCACATTTCTTCCTTTAGGCCCTAGTGTTACTTTTACAGCGTTTGCCAATGCGTCTACACCACGTTTTAATCCATCGCGTGCTTCAATATCAAATTTTATATCTTTTGCCATTTTGTTAGTTTTTTATTCGTTTAAAAATTAAACAATTGCCATGATGTCGCTTTCACGCATCATTAAATAATCTTTTCCTTCAAATTTTAATTCGGTACCACCATATTTCCCGTACAACACTGTATCTCCAACTTTCACGGTTAAAGGCTCGTCTTTTTTTCCAGTGCCAATAGCTACAACAGTTCCGCGTTGCGGTTTTTCTTTAGCATTGTCTGGAATAATGATTCCTGAAGCTGTTGTAGTTTCGGCTGGTGCAGGTTCTACAAGAACTCTATCTGCAAGAGGTTTAATGTGTATTCCCATTGTATATAAATTTTGAGTATTTATTTTAAATTTTCTTGTAAAAAGTAGTCAGAAACTATGCCATTGCGCGAAAACTGACATTTTTTCAAAGTACTGTTTTATTCTTTGAAAGGAGTTGTAAAAAAAATGCCAACGTGTCATTTACGTTGGCATTCAAATATTGTTCGTTCTCTAATTACTTAGGTAATGAGTCATTCGTAGCTGGAGGCGTTGTTGGAGTTGTTGTATTCTCTATTCCGTCTATTTTGCTATCAATGTTTGTTGTATTACTATTGACTCTTGGAATAGCGAAGTTTGCCAATAAAATTAATGCAAACATAGCAATAGCCAATGTCCAAGTTGTTCTGTCTAGGAAATTATTTGTGCTCTGAACACCACCTAAAGATTGTGCTCCTCCACCTCCAAAAGAAGAAGATAATCCTCCACCTTTTGGGTTCTGTACCATAACAATTAATATTAAAGCAATCGCAACGATAATGATTAATATTAAAAATGCCGTATAACTCATGATCTATATTTTTGTAAATTTTTTACTCTTTTAATTTGGTCTGCAAAGAAACCACTTTTTTCTGGATATTTCAAACTTAAAATCTTATAAGCTTTAATGGCACTATCATATTTTTTTTGCTCTAAATAGACTCTAGCTAATGTTTCTGTCATTAAAGAAGAATCAGAGCTATTTTTTGGTATTGATATGTCGATTTCCTCTCCTTTTTTCGCAGGTGAAATTTTTGGATTGCTTTTAATAAACCGATCTATAATAGATTCTTTATCAACTACAGTTTCTTTAGTATTCGAAACGCCTCTGACAATAGGTTTTTTAACGGAAAGCTGAAGCCATTGATTGAATGAATGCGTCTCTGTTTTAGCAAAGGTCAAAGGTTTTCCAAGTTCTAGTTCCTTTTCAATAGGAACCTCCTTAGGTTGCTCTGACAATAATTTTTGCTGAATAGCATTATGAATGTTGTTTTGAGGATCAAAAGCTTTAGAGGTAATAAAATCAAAAAGCAATGTTCTGTCATTAGTATAGGCAGCAGTTACTTTGAGCTCGCTGTTATACTTATAGCTATCCTGATCTTTTAAACCTTTCAAATAGATAGCGCGAGCAGATTGAAAATAAGGGTACGATTCTACAATAGATTTTACTCCTTGTAGCTGATCTACTTCAAGTGTTTCAGGATTTTTTAGAATTGATATGTATTCTTGAGGTGTTATTACCATTTCCCAACAGAGGAATTAAATATATCTTGAGTAAGTCTGTCTATAATTTCTTCGAGAGCAGCATCTAGTACACTTCCCGTCAATTGTGCATCCGCAGCAAAATCTGAGTAAAAAGAAAACTGCTTTTCAAAGTCATCATCAGGTTTTAATCTGTTAAAAAAACGAACATTTATTGAAATGGTCAACCTATTTTGAGCAGCCGTTTGTTGAGAGGTTGCACTCATAGGATTGACACGATATCCTGTGATCTCTCCTTCAAAACGCATATCTCCACCACTTGGGACTAAGCTCAAGCTCGTCTGACGAATAAAAAGATCTTGTAACTCTTGTGTAAATAAAGGGCTTAGTTGCGGTTCTACAAGTGCTGCTTGATTTGGGAAATAATCTACTTGAATTGTTTTAGCATCGCCAACGTTACCTCCAGTAAAAGAATATGCTCCACAACCAACCAAACCTAAAGTTGAGATAATAAGTAGTGCTATTAAAAGTTGTTTTTTCATATTAAAGTCAAAATGTTTTGTTGCTTCCAATGATTCTCTATGCAGCAATGAAATCGAAAGATAGAAAATTGCATCGAAATATACAGGTTATAGATCGTACTGTTTGATTTTTCTGTACAAAGTTCGTTCCGAAATCCCTAATTCCTTTGCAGCCAATTTTCTTTTGTTATTGTTTTTTTCTAAAGATTTTTTAATCATTTCGATCTCTTTATCCTGTAAAGAAAGACTTTCTTGCTCTTCTATAGTCTCGACAAAATCATAATTGCTCTGTGTATTTGGTACACTTGGTATTTGAAGAACCTCTACCGGAGCACTTTCTTTTGTTTGCTCCTCATATATTTTCTCTAATAACTGATGATTTTCCTCTTGCACCTTTTCAATATTCCCATTCTGCATGATATCCAACGTAAGCTTCTTGAGATCGTTGATGTCATTTCGCATGTCGAATAGTATCTTATACATGATATCTCGTTCGGTAGCAAAATCATTACTTGCACCAGTTCCACCTATGACGGCTGGTAAATTTCCTTGGTGGTTCGGTAGGTATTGACTCAGTTTTTCGGCAGAAATCATTCTGTTCTCTTCCACAACGGAGATTTGTTCTGCTATATTTCGGAGTTGTCGGATGTTCCCTGGAAAACGATAGTTTAATAAAAGATTCGCAGCATTTTCTTCTAATCGAATCGTAGGCATTCTATATTTTTGAGCAAAATCTGCCGCAAATTTCCTGAATAAAAGGTGAATGTCATCTTTACGATCTCTCAATGCAGGTAAATGAATCTCAATAGTGCTAAGTCTATAATATAAGTCTTCTCTGAACTTTTCTTTAGCAATTGCCTCTTGCATATTTACATTGGTCGCTGCAACGATACGTACATCTGTCTTCTGAACTTTAGAAGATCCTACCTTTATAAACTCACCATTTTCTAGAACACGCAATAAACGAACCTGAGTTGTCAGTGGAAGTTCTCCTACCTCATCCAAAAAAATAGTTCCGCCATCAGCTACTTCAAAATATCCTTTTCTGTCTTGTGTGGCTCCCGTAAAGGAGCCTTTCTCATGACCAAACAGTTCACTATCAATCGTTCCTTCTGGGATAGCTCCACAGTTTACTGCAATATATTTTGCATGTTTTCTGTGTGATAATTGGTGAATGATCTTAGGGATACTTTCCTTACCAACTCCACTTTCTCCTGCAACTAATACAGAAATGTCTGTAGGTGCCACGCGAATTGATTTTTCAATAGCACGATTTAAGAGTAGATCGTTACCAATGATCCCGAAACGTTGTTTTATTGCCTGTAAATTTTCCATAGTCTAGTTATTATCTGAATAATCTACCGCAGTTCCAATTAATGTTGCTGAGGTGCAGTCTTCAACTTTTACATTTACAAAGTCACCCAATTTATAATGTTCCTTAGGAAATACAATTACTGTATTTTGGGTGTTTCTTCCTTTCCATTTATTCGGATCTTTTTTAGAGGTACCTTCAATTAAAACTTCTTCTGTCTTCCCTAAATGCTGTTGTGTTCTGTATAAGCTGTGTTTTAATTGTAAATCAATGAGTTCTTGCAAGCGTCTTTTTTTAGTGGCATGCGGAACATTATCTTCCATTTTTTTAGCAGCCAATGTTCCTGGTCTTTCTGAATAAGCGAACATAAAGCCAAAGTCATATTTTACATGTTCCATCAACGCTAAAGTATCTTGATGATCTTCCTCCGTTTCTCCGCAAAATCCAGCAATCATATCTTGAGATAATGCCATTTCAGGGATAATTCGAAAGATATTATCTACCAGTTCCATATACTCTTCTCGTGTATGTTGTCTGTTCATGGCTTTCAGCATTGTATTACTTCCGCTTTGAACAGGTAAATGTATATACTTACAAATATTTTTATGTTTCGCCATAGTATGAATAACATCTAAGCTCATGTCCTGAGGATTCGATGTAGAAAAGCGAAAGCGCATTTTGGGAAATTCAATGGCGCACAGATCTAACAATTGAGCGAAATCGACAGCTGTCGCTTGTGCCATTTCTGAAGCTTTTTTGAAGTCTTTTTTCAAACCTCCTCCATACCACAAGTAGCTATCAACATTCTGTCCTAACAATGTGATCTCTTTGAAATTTTTTTCTTGCATTTCGCGAACCTCTTCGATAATACTTTTAGGATCTCTACTACGCTCTCTTCCTCGGGTAAAAGGGACAACACAAAAAGTACACATATTATCACACCCTCTAGTAATAGATACAAATGCTGACACTCCATTATTATTTAAGCGTACTGGAGATACATCACCATAGGTTTCATCTTTAGATAAGATTACATTTACGGCATCTCTACCAGCATCTACCTCCTCTATAAGGTTAGGTAAGTCTCTATATGCATCTGGTCCAACAACCAGATCTACAATTTTTTCCTCTTCAAGAAATTTCTCTTTCAGGCGTTCAGCCATGCAGCCAAGAACCCCTACTTTCATAGTTGGATTGATCTTTTTTACAGCGTTGTATTTTCTCAATCTATTTCGAACCGTAGTTTCTGCTTTCTCTCGAATTGAACATGTATTAACTAATACCAGGTCTGCATCTTCAAGGTTTTGCGTAGTATTAAATCCTTCTTTTGCTAAAATGGAAGCTACAATTTCACTGTCATTCATATTCATTTGACATCCATAGCTTTCTATAAAGAGTTTTTTAGTGTTCTCTTTTTTATTATCAGTAACAAGGGCTTGGCCTTGTATCTTCTCGTCTATAATTTTTTCGATCTGTTCCATACTCAAAAAATGATGTACAAAGATACAACCAAAAATCAAAAATTATGACAAATTGGCAGAAAATTAGGGTGTAATGTTTTGTTAAAATAGAATCTAAAATCAACATTAAAAAAGTTAATAAAAAAAAACTAACTACTTTTGCAATCCTTAAACATCATGTATGATATGGTGTATATAGAGATAATTGAAACGATATATGGCAAAGAATTTAGTGATTGTTGAGTCACCTGCGAAAGCAAAAACAATAGAGAAATTTCTTGGGAAAGATTTTCAAGTTGAGTCAAGTTTTGGGCATATTGCAGACTTGCCCTCTAAAGAGTTAGGGGTAAGTGTAGATGGGGATTTTAAACCTAAATATATAGTATCTACCGATAAAAAAGCGGTGGTTAAGAAGTTAAAAGATCTAGCAAAAAAGGCAGAAATGGTTTGGCTAGCAAGTGATGAGGATCGTGAAGGAGAGGCAATTGCATGGCACTTAGCGGAACAGTTAAAGCTTACTGCAGAAAACACAAAACGTATTGTTTTTCACGAGATCACAAAGAAAGCAATCCTAAAGGCGGTTGAAAATCCTAGAGATATCAATTACAACTTGGTTAATGCACAGCAAGCTCGTAGAGTTTTGGATAGATTGGTGGGATATGAATTATCGCCTGTGTTATGGAGAAAAGTGAAAGGAGGTTTATCCGCAGGAAGAGTTCAGTCTGTAGCAGTCCGCCTTATTGTGGAAAGAGAACGAGCAATAGAAAATTTTAATACGGAAGCATCTTATAGAGTGGACGCGGAGTTCACCAATGCAAATGGTAAAAAATTCAAAGCTAAGTTAGCAAGCAATTTTAAGGATAAAGAAACTGCAGAGTTGTTTTTAAAATCTTGTATCAACGCAGAACATAAAATTGCTGAGCTTCAAAAAAAGCCAGCCAAAAAGACACCCGCAGCACCATTTACCACGTCTACCTTACAGCAAGAAGCCTCCAGAAAATTAGGTTTTCCAGTAGCTAAAACTATGTTGATGGCACAGCGCTTGTATGAAGCAGGATTGATCACATATATGAGAACTGACAGCGTAAACTTGTCAGAGGATGCTAAAAATTCGGCACAAGATGCGATTACTTCTGCCTATGGTTCTGAATATAGTAAGCCTAGAAATTTTTCTACAAAATCTAAAGGAGCTCAAGAAGCACACGAGGCGATAAGACCGACCAATTTAGAGAGAAACGCTGTTTCTGTAGATTATGATCAGGATAGGTTATATGCATTAATATGGAAAAGAACAATAGCATCTCAAATGAGCGATGCACAGTTGGAAAGAACTGTTGTTAAGATAGAGAATAACAAGAACGAGAAGTTGTTCACTGCGAATGGAGAGGTAATTACTTTTGAAGGTTTCTTAAAAGTATATTTAGAAGGAACAGACAATGAGGAGGATGAGCAAGCGGGAATGTTACCTGCTATGCATGAAGGAGAATCTGTGCACAATAGTTTTATAACTGCAACACAAAGGTTTTCGAAACCACCCTATAGGTTTACGGAAGCTTCTCTGGTTAAAAGATTGGAAGAGCTTGGAATTGGTAGACCATCTACGTATGCACCTACGATATCCACCATTCAGCGAAGAGAATATATTGAAAAAGGAACCATTGAAGGTAAAGAAAGACATTATGAGCAGCTTACATTGGCTAATAATGAGTTGAGTTCAAACATGCTTACTGAAAGAGTTGGTTCGGATAAAGGAAAGTTAGTGCCAACCGATATTGGAAACATTGTAAATGATTTCTTGGTAGCGAATTTTTCTAATATTCTAGATTTTGGTTTTACCGCTAAAGTAGAGAGTGAGTTTGATGAAATTGCAGATGGGAAAGAAGATTGGACAGCCATGATAAAAGAGTTTTATCAAGATTTTCATCCAACGGTAGAAGATGTAGCGGCCAATGCTGAAAGAGCAAAAGGAGAACGATTATTAGGAATCGACCCGGAGAGTGGAAAGAACGTATACGTTCGTTTAGGAAGATATGGTGCGATGGTACAAATAGGGGAAGCTTCGGATGAAGAAAAGCCTAAGTTTGCCAGTTTGCAAGGAGAACAAACAATGAATAGTATCACGTTTGAAGAAGCTTTAGATCTTTTTCAGCTACCTAAAACAGTAGGAGAATATGAATCTTTAGAGGTGATTGTTGCCAATGGTAGATTTGGTCCTTATATAAAGTTTGATGGTAAATTTATTTCTCTAGATAAAGGAGAGAATCCGATGTCGGTAGATATGAATAGAGCTATCGAGCTAATAGAAGCAAAACGAAAAGCAGATGCTCCTATAGGAAACTATCAGGGAATGGGTATTCAGAAAGGTGTAGGTAGATTCGGTCCATTTATAAAGTGGAATGGAATGTTCATTAATGTGAACAAGAAATATGATTTTGACAATTTAAGCCAAGCGGACCTAGAGCAATTAATTGAAGATAAATTGCAGAAAGAAAGAGAAAAACTGATTCACAATTGGGAAGATGTTGGTATTAGAGTGGAAAAAGCCCGTTGGGGAAGATTTCATGTCCTAAAGGGAAAGATCAAGATAGAATTACCTAAGACTACAGATATCGAAAAGCTTTCTAAGGAGGAAGCCGTTAAAATGATTGAAGCAAAAACACCAAAAAAGAAAACTACAAAGAAAAAAGTAGCTAAAAAGAAATAATATTTAAGTACTTTGCGACTATAAATTCTTCCTGAATGAATTTTGATTTTCTAACTCCTGTTGACGATGCTACGATAGCGCATTCTGTGTTGTTGAATTCTCAAACTATAGGAAGTACTATAATTGCCCACTCGGCCAATAATTTGGAACCCGAACTAGACGATGTTCGCATTGCGATTTTTGGAGTAGAAGAAGATAGAAATGCAGAAGACAATTTGGGGAGCGGAAAGGATTTACACTTTATTCGAAAACATTTGTATCAACTTTTTTTAGGGAATTGGTCAACGACTATAGCGGATCTTGGAAACATTAAAAAAGGAAATGCTACATCCGATACCCATTTTGCAGTAAAAGAAGTTACCACATCACTTTTAAAGAAGAATATCATTCCGATTATCATTGGTGGAGGCCAGGATCTGACTTTTGCTAATTATAGAGCATATGATGATCTGGAGCAAACAGTGAATTTAGTGGCCGTGGATAGTATGTTCGATTTGGGAGCTTTAGATGATGCGCTTTCTTCTAAAAGTTATTTGAGCAAGATTATTATGCAGGAACCAAATAACTTATTCAATTACAGTAATATAGGATATCAGACTTATTTTAATTCTCAAGAAGAGATAGCGCTTCTAAAGAGCCTTCATTTTGATCTATATAGGTTGGGAGAAGCGAAGAATTTAGAAGTGGTTGAACCCGTTTTTAGAGATGCTGATATCGTAAGTATTGATATTGGAAGTGTCAGGCAAAGTGAGGCACCCGCCAATAATAATGTGTCACCAAATGGTTTTTATGGAGAGGAAGTTTGTGCTATTTCTAGATATGCCGGTATAAGCGATAAAGTTTCATCGTTCGGTATTTACGAGTACAACTCTAGACATGACAGAAATCACCAAACTGCTCATTTGATAGCTCAGATGATCTGGTATTTTATTGAAGGCGTAAATGTGAGAGCGAAAGATTATCCTTATTGCACTAAAGATAATTATCAGAAATTCACAGTTCTATTAGAAAATGACGAGCCTATAAACTTTTATAAAAGTGACAAAACAGGAAGATGGTGGATGGAGATTAATTTGATAAAAGATAATAAATACAAAAGACATGCGTTAATACCATGTACATACCAAGATTACTTGGAAACGATGAATGAAAAAATACCAGAAAGGTGGTTCTCAGCGATGAGAAAAATGATTTAATTTAAAGATAGAAAAAACTTTGTCTAAAAATACTCCTAGATTGATTGTATTTTAGCAAAAAAAATGATAGGTTTACGAACTTTTTTTTGGAAGATTTAATAATAATATGAAGAAAGCAGCATTATATACTTTATTACTAATACTTATTTACAGTTGTGGATCTAATGATAGAGGAGAACTGGTAGGTATTAAAACAAAAGGACAATGGTTTACAGAAAAACCATACGGAATGACCCTGATTCCTGGAGGTTCTTTTACAATGGGTAAGCAAGATGAGGATATTATAGGAACGATGGATGCCCCGGCACGAACCGTTACTGTTAAATCTTATTACATGGACGAAACTGAAATCACAAATTCAGAATATAAGCAATTTGTGTTTTGGGTTAGAGACTCTATTGTAAGAACAAAATTAGCACTACAATCTGAATTTGTATCAGCGGGTGATTCTTTGCCTTCTGGCGGAATTCATGATTTTGCTTTTAAAGTGATTGACACTACAGGAGCAAATGCATATGATAAATATATGTTTGAGAACTATTACGAAGTAGGATACGATTCTGTTCGCCCATTAAGTTGGGAGAACGATATCATTTGGGAGCCTTCTGAATATCCTGATGTAGACTATGTAGAGGTAATGGATTCTTTATATATCAAAAAAGAAGAATCTTCTAACGGTATCAGAATTTTCAATAAGAAACATTTGAATTACAGATATTTCTGGTTTGATGGTACAGCGGCTGCAAAGCATGGAGGAGATAGAAAAGACTTCTTAAAAGCAGAATTGTTAAATGTATATCCAGATACAACGGTATGGGTTAGAGACTTTAATTACTCATACAACGATCCAATGCACCAGGACTATTTTTATCACCAAGCATATGGAGATTATCCTGTGGTAGGTGTAAATTGGTACCAAGCAAAAGCTTTCTGTAACTGGAGAACAAAATATAAAAACGATAGAATTAGAGGTAGAAAGAGAACATTACCAGTACCTTCTTTCAGACTTCCTACCGAAGCAGAGTGGGAATATGCAGCCAGAGGCGGTCTTGAATTCGCTAAATACCCTTGGGGAGGTCCGAGTACTACTAGCGATAGAGGATGTTTCTTGGCAAACTTTAAACCAGTTAGAGGTAATTATGCGGTAGACGGTGCATTATATACAGTAGAAGCAAAATCATACAACGCTAATGACTACGGCTTGTATAATATGGCAGGAAACGTATCAGAATGGACAAATACTGCTTACAATCCTTCTTCATACTACTTAGGATCTACAATGAATCCAAATGTAGAAGACACTAAAAACAAGAGAAAAATCATTCGAGGTGGTTCATGGAAAGACGTAGCTTATTTCCTTGAGGTTGGCTCAAGAGACTTCGAATATGCAGATACAGCCAGAAGTTATATTGGCTTTAGAACTGTACAAAGCTACTTAGGTAAAAACAAATAATAATTATAAACTCCTGAATTAAAACTTAATTATGGCACAATCAAAATCAACAAAGAAATTATTTAATATGGCATACGGAATCGGTGCCGCAATTGTAATCCTTGGAGCATTATTTAAAATCCAACATATGTCTATTGGTCCTTTAACAGGGGGATTAATGTTAACAATTGGTATGGCTGTAGAAGCAGTCGTTTTCTTTATTTCGGCATTTGAACCAGTAGATGAGGATTTAGACTGGACAAAAGTATATCCTGAATTAGGAGGGTTAGATGGCGATTCTGAACCGACTGATGCACAAGGGCTATTAGCTCAAAAATTAGATAATTTATTACAAGAAGCAAATATTGATGCTGGTTTAATGGAAAGTTTAGGTACAAGCATGAAAAACTTCCAGGGAGCAGCGGAAGGATTATCAGCAGCATCTGAGTCTATTTCTTCTACAAATAAATACAATGAGCAAATGTCGTTGGCAGCTGTTCAAATGGAATCGTTAAACGGTTTGTATCAGGTACAAATGGAAAATGCGAACAAGCAAGCTGAGGTTAACAATACTATGATTGAGAACTCAGAAAGATTAAAAGAACAAATGGAATCTTTAGCAACAAACTTATCTTCGTTAAATGGAGTATATGGTGGTATGTTATCTGCAATGTCAAGCAAATAATTAGTTAAATAAATTAATAACGTAAAAAACTAATTATTATGGCAGGAGGAAAACTATCCCCAAGGCAGAAGATGATCAACCTGATGTATCTGATCTTTATTGCGATGCTTGCAATGCAGATGGATAAAAAGGTATTATCGTCTTTTGGCTTTATGAAAGAAAAAATTGAAGATGCAAATAGATCGAATAATGTAAATATCGACCATATCTTATCATCTTTAAATACAAAAGCTTCAGATCAACCAGAAAAGTTTGCGGATCTAAATACAAAGGCACAACAAATACATACGTTGTCAGATGGATTATTTCAGTATATGGAAGCGTTAAAGGATTCACTTCTATTAGATACTGCTGAAGAAGATAAGAAGAACTATGAGTCCATGAGTAATGGCGACAGATTAGATGAAATGTTCTTTAAAGGAGATAAATTCACTCCAGAAGGAGAACGATTTGTAAAGGAAATCAATGATTATAGAACACAAGTTCTAGCGATTTTAGGTTCGGGTGCTTCTCAAGATTTAATTACAAATATTAATAAACGATTTAATACAGACCCAGAATCTGCTAGAGAAGAAGGTTCACCAGATATCCCTTGGTTAAAGAGTAGGTATGAAGGAATGCCGATGATCACCTCTTTGGCAAATATGACGCAAATCCAAGGAGATGTGAAAAATACAGAAGCCGAGATCTATACGAGCTTATTGGGAGGTCAACTTGAAAGCGAAGTTTCTTTGACCAATTATGAAGGTATTGTACGTTTAGATAAGACCGCTTATTTTGCTGGAGAACGTGTTACAGGGCAAGTGGTGTTAGGTAGATATGATGCTACACTGGTTCCAACGAAAGTTACATTAGGGAATAGGGATATTACAAATAATGTTCAAAATGGGCAGGTAATGTTAGATATGCCGGCTGGAAACATTGGTGAAAGAACTATAAAAGGAACCATTACGTTCATGCAAGATAACAAGGAAGTTCCAGTTGATTTTACCAGTAAATATTCTGTAATTGCTCAACCTGACGAAGCGGTTATTTCTGCGGATAAAATGAATGTAGTATATCGTGGCCTAGATAACCCGATTTCTATCTCATTACCAGGTGTTGGAGATAAAGACATCACAGCAAATGCAACTGGATTGAGAAAGACAGGAGTTGGTAAATATATCATGAGACCGAGTAATACTCAAAATGAAGTAGAAATAGTTGTTAATGGTAAAATAAGTCCTACAAAGACAGTTACGTCTAGAAAGAAGTTTAGAATTAAAGATATTCCTGCGGCAATGGGAACTGTTCGTGGGGATTTCGGAGTGGTAAGAATGCCAAAATCAAGTTTAGGAAACACGCCCATTGGTGCTGGTTTACCAGATTTCGTATTCGACCTACAGTTAGATGTTCAAGGATTTACGGTAAAAGTACCGGGTCAGTTAGCAGTAAAAGTGACTGGAACAAAATTAAATGCAAGAGCTAAGGCTGCTTTGGCAAAGGCAAGAAGAGGTGATGTAATCACTATTTTTGATATCAAAGCAACAATTAGAGGTAATTCGAGTTATCAATTAAAGAGAGTATTACCTGTAAGTATAGAAATTACGAATTAGAAGTATAAAGTTTAGTAGTATGAAGAAGCATATATATATCGCAATTGTAGCCTTACTAACCACTGGTTATGTAAGCGCACAGGCTAATTTATTAAATGCAAAGTCGGTGGATGAAATTGGGAAAAAATCCAAAGAAAGAAAAGCGGCGGATAATGATGCACCTTTAGCATATGGATATATCGATGATAGAGATATCTTATGGTCTAAGGTAGTATGGGAATATGTGGATTTGAATCAAAAAATCAATTTACCATATTACTTCCCAATTGATACTGCTAATATTTCTACGGATAGACGTTCTTTATTTGATACTTTATTAAAAGGAATTAAGAGCGGAAAGATCAAAGATGTATATTCTGATTCTTTCTTTACCTCTAAAGTTACTGAAAAAGATATCAAGGAGAAGTTGGTAAATACCAGACAAAACGGAGATTATGTAGATACATTTAATATCCAAACGAGAGATATTGAAGCATATATGATCAAAGGAATGTGGTATTTTGATAAAAGAGGTGGAGAATTAAAGTATCGTTTACTAGGGCTAGCTCCAATGGGTAAAGATGTATTAACCTTAGGTGTTCAAGAAATTGACGACGATGAGTTATACGAGTTGTTCTGGATCTTTTACCCAACGGCAAGAGAGGTATTACACGATGCTAAGGTATTTAATCCTAAGAATGCTTCAAATCCGATCTCATACGATCACTTATTGAACGCTAGACGATTTAACTCTGTAATTGTTAGAGAAGAAAATATTTATGGAAATAGAAAGATCTCAGATTATATCAGAGGGAATTCGTTATTCCAGTTATTGGAAGCTCAGAAAATAAAAGACAATATTAGAAATAAAGAAATGGATATGTGGAATTACTAATCCATCTAATTTCTAAAAATGATAAAAAAAAGCGTTTGCATTTGCAAGCGCTTTTTTATTGGAATCTAGTATTTTTGACATATGAATCGAACGAAAGTGGATTATATTATTGTAGGATTGGGACTCGCGGGAATTGCCTTTGCCGAGCAATTATCTAAGAATGGCAAAACATTCATAGTCTACGAAGATGATTCACAAACCTCTTCACTAGTTGCTGGTGGAGTCTACAATCCAGTCATTTTAAAGCGATTCACTCCAGTATGGAATGCAGAAGCGCAACTTCAATTGGCACTGCCTTTCTATAAGTCTTTAGAAGAGAAGTTACATGTTCAGATCGATAGAAAGTTTAAAACCAAGAAAGCCTTTAAGTCTATTGAAGATCAAAACAATTGGTTTGCAGCTTCGGATAAACCAGGGCTATCTCAATATATGAACGCAAAAATATCAAAAGGGACAATACCTGGTATTGTGGGTAGTTTTGGCTTTGGAGAAGTGCTCGAAACTGGAAGAATTGATACGCATACATTGGTTACAGCATATAGAAAATATTTAGAAGAAGCAGATCAAATTAGGTATCAACGGTTCCAGTATGATAAAATAAGCAATACAGATGATGGAGTTGAGTATGGAGATGCAATAGCGTATCATATTGTTTTTACTGAAGGCTATGGAATTGTGCACAACCCATATTTTAATTATTTACCGTTAAACGAGGCAAAAGGCGAACTCATTACCATTCATGCACCAGAACTTAAGATTGATTTCTTATTAAAATCTACATTATTTGTGTTGCCTTTAGGTGATGATCATTATAAGGTGGGGGCAACATTTAATTGGAAAGATAAGACAGGTGTCCCATCTGAAGAAGGTAAAATAGAACTTATTGAGAAACTCAAGAATGTGATTACCGTACCCTACACAATAATAGATCAAACTGCTGGTATTCGTCCAACGGTGAAGGATCGAAGGCCTATGATAGGAATACATCCAAAGAATGCAAGGATAGCCGTGCTTAATGGCCTAGGAACAAGAGGAGTAATGATTGCGCCAACTGTGGCTGCCAATTTATATGCTCATATAGAGCATAAGCAACCTTTAGATTTGGAAATCGATATCAAAAGATTTGAATAGGGTTATTTTTCTTCTTGATAGGAAACAAACATATTGATCCAAAGAATTCTGGATAATCGTAAGTTCAAAGGAGCCAATACTATTAGTGCAATCAAAATAGCAGCAAAACTTTGCAGCAACGTCACATCAAAAACCAATTTTGCAATCAAAAAAGTAATAATAGAAAGTCCAACTGTAATACCATAGTTTACGTACATCGCTCCGTAAAAGAACGAGGGTTCTATCATATACTTTAGGTCGCAATGAGGACAGTTTTTATGAATTTTCGTAATCTTATTTGGAATGAACGTGAATCCATGCAGAAAGAAGCTTCCCTCGTGACATTTTGGACATTTGTTATTTGCAATACTATAGATTTTTGTCCCTTTTTTAAACATGAGATAATGTATTTTTTTGCCTAGATTTGCACACAACAAAATTACGAATTTTTAATGGTAAACGTCCACAATTTAACGGTTTCCTTTGCAGGAACAGATTTGTTCTCTGGAATCACTTTTAAGCTAAATAAAGGTGATAGAATTGGATTGATAGGTAAAAACGGGGCTGGGAAATCCACCTTGTTAAAAGTGTTGTCAAAAGATATTGATAGCAGTGGCGGTACCATGGCCTTTGATAAAGATATTAGTATAGGTTTTCTAAGACAGGATATTGATTTTATACAAGGGAGAACTATACTTGAGGAAGCATATCAAGCTTTTGAAGAAATTATAGAAATTGAAGGAAAACTAGCTTCTATTAATGAGCAGTTGGCAACAAGAACAGATTATGAAAGTGAGGCGTATAGCCAACTTATTGTTGACCTAACCGAATTAACGGAACGCTATGAATTATTAGGTGGATATAATTATCAGGGCGATACAGAGAAAATATTACAAGGATTAGGTTTTCAGCGTAAAGACTTTGATAAACTTACCGATACATTTTCTGGAGGATGGCGTATGCGTATAGAGTTGGCGAAGTTATTATTGCAAAACAATGATATTTTACTGCTGGATGAGCCGACGAACCACCTGGATATAGAATCTATTATTTGGTTAGAGAACTTTTTAAAATCCTATGCAGGAGCTGTAGTATTGGTTTCTCACGATAAGATGTTTTTGAATAATGTTACCAATAGAACTATTGAAATTTCCCTTGGCCAGATTTACGATTATAAAAAACCATACACAGAATTCTTAAAGCTGAGAGCTGAGATTAAAGAAAAGCAGTTACAGGCACAGAAGAATCAAGAAAAGGAGATCAAGCAAACGCAGCAACTAATAGACAAGTTTAGAGCCAAAGCAAATAAGGCCTCCATGGCGCAATCGCTGATTAAGAAACTAGATAAGGTAGAAAGAATTGAAGTGGATGCAGAAGATAATGCCACAATGAATGTTCGTTTTGCCATCTCAAGAGATCCAGGAAAGATTATTGTGGAGGCAGAAAATTTATCTAAAAGTTATGAGGATAACCATGTGCTGGAAAATGTAGATTTATTGATTGAACGAAATAGTAGAATAGCCTTTGTGGGACAAAATGGACAAGGGAAATCTACACTTGCTAAAATGATAGTTGGCGAGATTCCATTTCAAGGTGATTTGAAGTTAGGGCATAATGTAGAGATCGGGTATTTCGCACAGAATCAATCCGAGTATCTTCCGCCAGAGAAAACGGTTTTAGAAATTATGGAGGATGCGGCTACAGATTCGAACCGCATGCGCGTTAGGGATATGCTGGGAGCATTTTTATTTGGAGGAGAAGCAGTTGATAAGAAAGCGAAAGTGTTGTCTGGAGGAGAACGAAATAGATTGGCTCTATGTAAATTGTTGTTATCTCCATTCAATGTATTGATCATGGATGAGCCTACAAACCATTTGGATATTGCTTCTAAAAATGTACTTAAGAAAGCACTTCAAAAGTTTAATGGTACGCTTATTTTAGTATCGCATGATAGAGAATTTTTACAAGGTTTAACAAATACGGTGTACGGCTTTAAGGACAAAGTAATCAAAGAGTATTTAGGAGATATTGATTACTTCTTAGAGCAGCACAAAATGGAAAACTTACGCGAAGCAGAGAAAAGAACCGTAGTAAAAGCAGAAAAATCAACTTCCAAAAAGGATGCATATCGACTTTCAAAAGAACAAGAAAAAGAACTGAGAAAATTGCAGAATAAGCTCTCTAAGATCGAAAGTCAGATCTCCGATTTGGAATCAGAAATTGCCGATATAGATATTGCTCTGGCAGAAAACTATGAAGAAGTATCTTCTAAACCTGATTTTTTTGATACCTATCAAAGTAAAAAAGACAAGATAGATGCCCTAATGGAGCAGTGGGAAGAAATTGAAGGAAAAGTAACCGCATACTCTTAACGATGTTTTTTGCTGACATACATACTAGAAATCAGCAAGTCCTCTTGCCTACGCTTCGAGAAAAGAACATAGAGGTATTCATGAAGCGAGAAGATGAAATCCACACATTCGTTTCAGGGAACAAATTCAGAAAACTAAAATACAATATACTAGAAGCTAAGAATCGAGGGGTGAAAACCATCCTTACATTCGGAGGCGCCTATTCCAATCATATAGCTGCCACCGCAGTGGCAGGTAAACTATATGGATTAAAAACGATCGGTATTATTAGAGGCGAAGAATTGGGTAGAGATGTAAAAGAAACAATGCGCTCAAATGCCACCTTGCGTGAGGCTTGTGAAAATGGAATGCATTTTGATTTTATTTCTAGAGAAGCATATCGAAATAAAGAAGAAAGTGCTTTCATAAAGAGTATGAAAGAAAAACATGGAGATTTTTACTTGATTCCTGAGGGAGGAACCAATGACTTGGCGATAAAAGGATGCGAAGAAATTTTAACAAATGAAGATGCGTCGTTTGATTATATTTGTTGTTGTGTGGGAACAGCTGGGACTATTTCTGGAGTGATAAGAAGTACGAATGAAGATCAGAAGGTGATCGGATTTCCAGCATTGAAAGGTGATTTTTTGACAAAGGAAATTCAGCAATACGTCGGTGACAATAACACCTGGGAATTGCAAACCGATTATCATTTTGGAGGATATGCAAAATATGAGCCGTCATTAATTCATTTTATGAATCAATTTAAAGATGCAACAGGCATTCCTTTAGATCCAATATACACTGGAAAAATGGTGTTTGGGGTTGTAGATATGATTAAAAAAGGTCAGTTTTCAGAAGGAAGTAGTATATTGATGATCCACACAGGAGGTCTGCAAGGTATTGAAGGATTTAATACAATGTTGGCAAAGAAAAATAAAGAATTACAGATCAATTCATGAAGTTAAGAATTATCATATCGGTTTTGTTATTGGCATTTTTGGCAAGCTGTAGCTCGAGTAGAAGAACTACACAGAAAAAAAGAAAGCCTGGGGTAGTAGTAAATGAGCCCAAACCAAAGAAGTTACCATCTGTAAAGCAAATACAACATGTTAGGAAGCTTGAAAAAGGAAATAAAAAGCTAAATCGACATACATTAAAATATATTCGAGAGTATGCACCCATAGCGGTATTGGAAATGATCGAGTATAAGATTCCGGCTAGTATTACCTTAGCACAGGGTATCTTGGAATCTGGGAATGGAAGAAGTCAGTTAGCTTTAAAATCCAAGAATCATTTTGGAATAAAATGCCATAGAGGTTGGAAAGGTGAGCGTGTATATCATGATGATGATGAAAAAGGAGAATGCTTCAGGAAGTACAGATATGTGCAGACATCTTATAAAGATCATTCAAAGTTTTTATCGGGAAGAAAACGGTATGCTTCATTATTTAAACTAAGAAAAACAGATTATAAAGGTTGGGCAAGAGGTTTAAAAAAAGCAGGATATGCTACGGATAAAAAGTATCCTAAAAAATTAATCAAGATCATACAAGATTATAAATTGTATGAATTTGATAAATTGAAAAAGAGAGATATGGCCAGGTTTGTAAAAGATGAAAAGAAGAAGCCAAAAAAGGAGCCGAAACTAAAGAAACAAATTCCGGATTACTATCAAGTGAAAAAAGGAGATACCTTATACTCCATTTCTAAGAAGTTTAATATTTCAGTAGCCCTCATTAAGGAGATGAACGGTTTAAAGAGTAATACATTATCTATTGGGCAGCGTCTGCTGGTAAAATAAAACCCGCAAGAACCATAGCATGCTCTCGCGGGTAAATCAACCAACTAACAAATCGCTACCATGAGTAGTTTTTACGTTTTGCTTGCTTCTTAATTGCTTTAATAAGCACGCTTTCTAACTCATCCTTTTTCATGTTTTCCTTATTTTTTTTGGCGATATATGCAGTACGTTTTTTATTCAATTCCTGAATTTTCGCCTTAATATCTTTCCTTTTTTTAGACTGCTCTTGTACATATAATTTGATCTCATTCGCAGACTTGTTCTTTAAATGCTTTGGTAAGGTTTTCTTGTCTAACTTTTCATAATCGACTTTTTTAGCATCATCAGCATCTACAAGATCCCAGCCTGAATTTTTATACATTCTACTGCCCTTACTTACAGCTCTTTTTACGCTCACTTCTTTAGATACTTTCATAGCATTACCATCTTGCACGGATTGATTCGCGTATTTGTCATATCCTCTTGTTCCGAAGTAGATATAGGTCTTATTTAATTTTTTGTTTAGAATAATGATCTTATCATCATAAGGCGTAACAATATGCACTACTGTTTTATCTTGATTGATGGTCATATAATCACCCCCACCAAGATCTGCTCCATCTTTCCACTTTCCAGAAATGCCGTTATTGTATTCACCACAGAAAATAGTATTGATAATAATGTCTTTTTCCTTTGCATCGGTAATCGCATCTTTATAGTTTATTTTTCCTTGTGTGAATGGCTCGTTTCCGGCGATAAAAATAAATCGAAGGTCATTCTCATTCTTCCCCCAATCCAATTCTTTTAAAGACGTCTGGATCACTTGCCCACAAAACTCGTTACCTCCATTGGTGGTTAAAGAGAATAATTTTTCAGAGATGTCATCTAAGTCACTACTAAATTGTAGGACTTGTCTTATGTATCCTTCCCGAACTGGTAATCCTGAGTTGCCATATTCGTATAATGCGATTTCCAGATCTGGTTTTCGCATACCATATTTGGCAAAGGATAGTTCATTTACAATAGACCATAATTGTGATTTTGCTTGTTTGATCAACCCATCCATACTGTTACTGGTATCTAGTAGCAAAGCCACTTTGATGGTTTCTTTTTTAATAGGATCTTCCTTCGTAGGATTTGCAGCGTATCCTACTTGCAGAAATAGGATCAATGCTGTAATGGTTACTTTTAATGGGAATGTTTTCATGATGTTTATTTTTTAATGTTACAGACGATTAAAAGTTTGGTTTTATTTAATTTCAAATTTTACATAGATCGTAGAAACAATCTTTATTTTTTCAAATTGAACAGGAGCTTTGTCTTTGGCGCGATCATTATAGAACCCTTCCGCTTTAGCATAGACATTCGACACATTTAGGTTTCTTCCGATACCATTATGATAGGTGTTTTCATTTACTAACATAGGCCTTCCTACTTTTTCTCCAACGGCTGTCAATAGATAGTCTGCTTTTTCTTTAGCGGCCTTAATCGCGGCTATTCTGTTCTGTTTCTTTAGGTTGATAATATCCGAGTGACTTACTTTTTTAATATGAGATCGATGTACTTTCGATTTTTTGAATGTTTCAAATACTTTTTTAAGCTTTGAAGCGTCATTCACTTTAAGTGTATAATTAGCCGTGGCAAGAATATCTTTCGAAAACCAACCCGTTTTTAAAATAGTTGCATTGACATCAGAAATAGATAGATTTTCGATAGGAATACCGATCACCGCCAATTGTTTTTTAAGATCACTCTCTTGTTGTTGAATGGTTACTTTTTTACTTCGCGCCATGCGCTCTTTAAGGGTGATGCTAATGTAGATCTCATCTGGAACGATCTCTTTTTCAGCTTTTCCAGTCACCTCTATATAAGGTTTGTTCAGTGTTGAATTGTTACTGTGTTGACTAAAACCAATAGAGCTGGTAAGTACAAATAAAAGTAAGATTGCTTTTTTCATTTTCATGTGTTTTAATGTTGTTGGCTTTAGCTACTACAATTCTAGGGCCAACTTTGTTTAAAAAAAATGGGGAATGAGTGAATGGAACATTTGAGTGAGTAAACAGGACCTACTTTTTAGTAAAGTGGGATTTTGGAGTGTGAAAAGGTGGGTTTGGCTAGTAAACGGGTTTTTTTGAATGCGTTTTTGTGTGTATGTTTACATTCATATTTAAAGTATGGCAAAAAAGATTTACATATCCGTATTATTCATTCTCATAGGACTTCGGTTTGGAATATCTCAAGAAACTAGACAGTACAATAGGCCTTTTGAGGTTTCTTTAAAGGTTATAGATAAGAACACTCAAAAACCTATTGAAAATGCTGAAGTAACTATAAATGGTGAGTTATTCCGTTACCGCCCGAATTTTGGTACCTATCGAATAACAGCTAGAAGAGGGGATGAATTAGTGATAGTGCATCCGGATTTTGAAACAGTTTTCTACACGATAAAAAACGATGAGGATATTAAGGTGGAGGTTAAAGAGTTTTATGGAAATAGAAGATCTAGAAAGGGAAATAAGCGAGTTGAAAAGAGCTATTTTAGAATGAGCGTTAGCGAGGAACCTAAGGTTGATGAGTATAATGTAAATCTTGATTCTGCGAAGTATTATAAGGAAAAGAATATAGATAAAAGCCTTTCTTTTATTGAAGATATTTTGGCAGAAAAAGAAACTAATAATCGGAATGCCGCAACCTATACCACTCTTGGAAATATTTATTTCTATTGGAAGCAGTATGATTTAGCTATTGCCAATTACGTAAACTCCTTAAATTATAAGTACAGCGCTAATACAAATATCTTATTGGGACAAACCTATGTGGTTTCTAAAAACTATACACTGGCGGAAACAACGTTTGACGAAGTTCTAAATAAGAAACTAACCAAATATGAAAGCATTCTGACCTATGAAGGTTTAGGGGACGCATTTTTTGGATTAAAAGAATATCCAAAATCTAAAGAGAGTTATCAAAAAGGGTTAAAAATAGCGACAGATAACGATATTAAATCTAAGATTACGGACTTGAACTCCAAAATAGGAGAGGTATATGGAGCAGAAGGAAATCTGATTCAAGCAAAGAAGTCTTTTACAAACTCTATTAACTCGGCAAAAACAGAGAATTTAAAACGATCCTTAAAAGTACAGGATAAAGTTGCGGATTTTTATAACTCCAATAGCCAATTTGATGACGAAATTCAGCTCAGAAAGATTACATTAAATGATATTTTAGAAAAAGATTCCATATCCATTGATTATGACGCAAATGATCGCCCTATTTTTAATGGCGCTGTTACTAAACAACAAAAATTATCGAACCTAGAAGGGTTCATAAGTTTTGATGGATTGGAAATTTCCCAGCAAGATTCTTTGCTCACATTTTCATCAAGTGCGAATACGATCACTCCTCAATCATTAAACTATAAAATAGGAAGGGCCTATACGCAAAAGGAAGACTATCAAAAGGCCATTCCGTATTTACAAAACAGTATTAACAACCCAGGACGACCAGATAACTTAGAAATAAAGAAAGATGCTACCCGTAAATTGTCAGAAACCTTTGCCACCGTTGGAGATTATGATAAAGCTTTAAAAAGTTATCAAGACTATGTGGCACTCGTAGACAAGGCATATATAAGGAAGGAGCAGGAGATTGCGCAGGCCAAACGGTTTGCCCGGAAAATTGCGGACAATCAAAACCGGATCGCTAGTTTAGAAAAGGATAAAGCCTTTAAAAGTACCAAAATAGATCTGGCATACAAGGATCAGCAGCTAAGTGAAGAACGCAATCGAAATCAGTTGATCCTTATCTATAGTTTAATAGCGGGCCTCATTGGTTTAGTCACCGTTGCTTCCTTGTTATTCAGAAGTAATAGACAGCAGAAACTGGCGAATAACTTATTGGCTCTAAAGTCCATGCGTTCTCAAATGAATCCGCATTTTATCTTTAATGCCTTGAATTCTGTGAATAGTTTTATCGCGGTGAACGACGAGCGTAACGCAAATAGATACTTATCAGAGTTTTCAGTATTAATGCGTTCCGTATTGGAAAATTCGGATGAAGATTTTATTCCGTTATCCAAAGAGATTGAATTATTAGAGTTGTATGTAAAGCTAGAGCACAATCGATTTAAAGATAAGTTTAACTATACCGTTGATGTTGACAAAGAAATAGATTTAGATCAATTTTCAATCCCACCAATGCTGTTACAACCATATATTGAAAATGCGATCTGGCATGGATTACGCTATAAAAAAGAAATGGGAAAGCTGTCGATCAATATTTCTCAAAAAGATGTGGATACGGTACAAATCTGTATTCAAGATGACGGTGTAGGAAGAAAGAAATCAATGGCGTTAAAAACAAAGAATCAACTAAAACAAAAGTCGAAAGGAATGAGCACCATTAAAAATAGAGTAGCCATTCTAAACGATATGTACGAAGACAGAATTTCCGTACAGGTAAGTGATCTGTTTGATACCGGAGAAGGAACTAAAGTAGAACTATTACTAAGAAAAAACTAGCTATGAAAATTAATGCAATTATTGTCGAAGATGAGGCGGTAAGCCGTGAAATACTGAGAAATTATATCGGGAAGTATTGCCCCAATGTAATCTTAAAAGGAGAAGCAAGCAATATCGAAGAGGCTTATGAATTGATTCAAAAACATGAATTGGATTTGGTTTTTCTAGATGTAGAGATGCCTTTTGGGAATGCTTTTGACCTATTGGAAAAAGTAGAAGACAGAACTTTTGAAACCGTTTTTGTTACGGCCTATGATCATTATGCTATTGAAGCATTGAATAGCCACGCCTCTTACTATCTGCTGAAGCCCATCTCTATTGATGAGTTGATAAAGGCAGTGAATCATGTGACAGAAATTAAAGAAAAAGAAAATGATTTGGAACATAAAATATTGAAACCAAATATTACTTCTGCGGAAGGAAAGATTACGATTCCACAACAAGATGGTTTTGAAGTGTTAGATGTGAATGATATTGTTTTTTGCAAAGCAGATGATAATTATACAGAGATCCATCTAGCGAATTCTAAAAAACTGGTGAGTAAAACCTTGAAGTATTTTGAGGATGTTTTAAGTGAGTATCCTTTTGCTCGAATCCATAAATCCTACTTGGTCAATATCAACGCCGTTACCAAATACAAAAAAGGAAAAGGAGGGAGTGTTGTAGTATCAAACGGAAAGGAAATTCTAGTATCTTCTTCCAAAAAAGGAAGACTCTTATCTTATTTTAAATAAACATACATGAAAGTAATTAAGCCGGTAAACGGAAAACATCCACAAATAGCAGAAGACTGTTATATAGCCGAAAATGCAGTAATCGTTGGAGACGTAACCATAGGAGAACAATGCAGTGTGTGGTTCAATGCGGTAATTAGAGGAGATGTCCATTATATAAAAATTGGGAATAAGGTAAACATTCAGGATGGAGCAGTAATCCATGCCACCTATCAAAAATCACCAACTACAATTGGTAATAACGTATCTATAGGTCATAATGCAATTGTACACGGATGTACTATTCAAGATAATGTATTGGTAGGAATGGGTAGTATTATTATGGATGATTGTGTTGTGGAAAGCAACTCGATTATCGCGGCCGGAGCCGTAGTAACAAAAAACACCCGCGTAGAAAGTGGAAGTATATATGCAGGAGTTCCTGCCAAAAAAGTAAAGGATATTTCTCAAGAGTTGATATCAGGAGAAATAGATAGGATCGCTAATAATTATGTAGAATATTCAAGTTGGTTTAAAAAGTAAAAGCCCGACCCTTTAAATAAGGACCGAGCTTTCTACATTAATCAACTCAACTATTCTTCTTTCTTTTCTTTTCGTTCTTTGTGTTCCTTGTGCTTTTTCATCATTTTTTTACGCTTCATAGCCTTTCCTCTTTTCATCTTTCTACCTTTTTTCATTTTCTTAAACTTCTCAAATTGAGCTTCATTTAAGATAGATTTCATTTTTCTCTGAAAAGCAAGTTGGTTATCTAATTTTGCATTCGCTAATTTATAACGCTCATCCGCAGAAAGTTCTTTCTTTTCTTCACGGTGCTTTTTCATTTTTTCATATGCAGCTCTTCTGTCGTTAACCTGAGCTAATATTAAAGGCTTTACTTGACGTTGTTGCGATGCACTTAATTCTAAAGCCAAAGCCATTTTCTTTACTGCTAAATTCGCTTGTTGCTCTGCAGTCATTTTCTCTTTATGTTTCTTCTTATACTTTTTTTGTGCCTGAGCAGTCATGGTAAAAGCAAAAACAAGTACTAATAGTGATGCTAATTTTTTCATTTTCTGAAGGTTTAATGTGTTATTTATTAATGCTTTTAAGACCGAAGTACTCAGAAAAGGTTTAAATTTGACAATTGTTTTTAATACATTTTTAACATTTGACCAATGAGAAAAATATTTCTACTAGCGTTCTTATTTTCATTAAGTACAGTAGCTCAAGTAAAGGATAGCGTTAATCTTGACAATCCTAATGCTACTATCTATACACATATTTACTATTTGCAACAGGATAGTTATCAACCAGAGAAATCCGCAAAGACCATATATGGGCTTTCAGAAAAAGAAGCGATCGCTACAGCGATTAAAATAAAGAGAGTATTAGATGGAAAAGGACTTCAAATAGATTTTAACAAAATCCCCAATAATCCTGACTATAACGATACTATAGGATATAGCAAGTTTTATAAATATGTGCTTTTTCCAGAAAGAATGCCACTGATCTCGGTTGAAAAACGAGGGAATTATTGGTACTATTCGGCGGAAACTGTAGATAAAATAGATATGCTATATGAAGCCGTTTTTCCTTGGTATATAGATCGAATTCAAGAGGTCATTCCTGGCTATGGGCATAAGAAATTCTTAGGAGTCGAAGTTTGGCAATATGCTGCATTGATCGTGTTATTATTGTTAACCATATTGATCTATTATATCGCAAGAAGAATAGCCTTCTTTATTTTACAAAGGATATTGTATCGATTCATTAAGGAACATGCGCCTTCCATTAATAAGGCACTAAAAAAATTAGCACACCCAATAAGTTTATTAGTGGCCTTAGCTTTAGTGGATAAAATTTTTCCATCATTACAGTTCAGTTTAGAAGTGAATAAATGGTTCTTACTCTCTATTAACATCGCGGCCACTGTTTTTTGGATCTATGTATTCTTGAAATTAGCGAAGGTGTTAGTTATTTTATATGAGGCTTTTACAGAAACAACAGATAGTAAATTAGATGACCAGTTAGTACCTATTTTAGGAAACTTTTTAACCGGTTTAATTGTAGTTGTTGGTGTACTAAAAATCATTACACTTTTTGGTGTAAACCCAACGGCGGTGATCGCCGGTGCTTCTATCGGAGGTTTAGCCATTGCTTTTGCCTCTCAGGATACAGTGAAGAACTTGATAGGTACAGTCATGATTTTTACCGATAAACCATTTCATATTGGTGATTGGGTACAAGCAGGTGAAGTAGTAGGTACTGTAGAAGAAGTAGGATTTAGGTCTACCAGAGTAAGAGCTGCGGATACGTCAATTTATCAGATTCCTAATAGTAAACTATCTGAGATGGTTATTAATAATAGCGGATTGCGTTTATATAGAAGATATAATACCCAATTGGGAATTCGTTATGATACCCCTCCAGAGTTAATTGAGGCATTTGTAAAAGGAGTTCGTGAAATTATACTTGCCCATCCAGATACTAAGTCAGATAACTATATTGTCGAATTCAATGGCTTTGGAGATTCCGCATTGTTGATTATGATGAATATGTACTTGAAAGATTTAGCATGGGCTACAGAACAGAAGTCAAGGCATCAAATTCATATGGCTATTGTAAAATTAGCGAAAGAATTAGGTGTAGATTTTGCTTTTCCATCTACTACCGTGATGATAGAACAATTTCCAGAAAAGAATGCAATTGATTTAAAATATAATACGGACAGTGCTAGAATTGACACTGTTCTAGAACAGCAGATAGCAAACTTTAAAACCAATATAGGAGACGCGTCTAAAGAATGAGAATCACCAAAGCAATAGAGAATGTTTTTAAGAACTATTTGCCATCACCTTTTACGATAGCAATTCTTCTAACACTCGTAACTATTGTACTTGCTTTGTTATTCACAAGACCTATGGATGTAGGTTTAGGAGCGTATACTATTGATGTATTCCGTTTTTGGGAACAGGGAATTTGGTCAAATTCATTATTGGTCTTTGCGTACCAAATGATGTTGATACTTGTTTTAGGACATGTTTTAGTGTTGAGTAAACCTATTAGTAATGCTATTCTCAAAGTAACACAATACTGTAATACTACCTCAAGTGCAGCGGCTATTGTAGCATGTACTACGATGCTAGTGGCATTTTTTAACTGGGGTTTAGGGTTGATCTTTGGAGCACTTTTAGCCAGAAAAGTAGCAGAACATGCACAGCGAAATAATATCCAGTTGAACTATCCAATAATTGGAGCAGCTGGCTATATGGGTTTAATGGTATGGCACGGAGGGATCTCTGGGTCGGCACCGATCAAGATCAATGAAGATGGACATATTGCCGGAATCATGAAGGAGGTTTCTTCCCCAGAAATACTGAATCAAATTCCAAGCGTTATTGACTATAGTCAAACTGTTTTTAGTTGGTGGAACCTGGTTGTCTTTGCTGTGGTAGTAATCGCAATTACGGGGTTGTTTTTCTTTTTAGGAAAGATTGCAAGCCCGACAAAAATTGATCTGCCAGAATATCAGATGGAGATTGAAGAAGAAAAGTCAACCAAAGCAGATAAATTAGATAGCTCCAAGATTTTGACCATTGGATTTGGAATACTCATTTTAGTAACCTTCGGATTTCGATATTTTGATGATATCAGATCATTAAAGATCACACCTAACCTGATCAATTTTTTCATGTTAGGACTGGGGTTATTATTACACGGAAGCTTTAAGAAATTTACAAATGCTGTAGGAGAATCTATCTCGGATATTTCTGGAATACTCATTCAGTTTCCTTTGTACTTCGGGATTATGGGTATTATGAGCAGCTCGGGAATGGTTACGCAAATTTCAGACTTCTTTGTGTCAGTATCAACCGCAACTACATTGCCTATATTTACATTTTTTAGTGCAGGTTTGGTAAATATATTTGTGCCCAGTGGTGGTGGGCAATGGGTGGTACAAGGACCGATTGTAGTAGAATCTGCTTTGCAACTAGGAGTCCCGTTACCTAAAGCAATTATGGCATTGGCCTATGGAGATCAAATTACCAATATGTTACAACCATTTTGGGCGTTACCTTTATTGGGTATTACCAAATTAAAAGCCAAGGAAATACTCCCGTATACCTTAATTGCCATGGTCGTTGGGAGTATCATTTATATTACGGGCTTGTTGGTTTTTTAAGACAAAATGAAGAGAGAAAACAAAATCATTTTTATATGAATGATAGTATCTTTACCGTATGATGTGGCTGACCGAAAAAATTGAATTCCCACCCTATGAATTAGCATCTCCTGAAGGAATTATTGCCTTAGGAGGAGATCTATCTCCAGAGCGATTACTATACGCTTATCAAAAGGGCATCTTCCCTTGGTATTCAGAAGGAGAGCCAATTATTTGGTATTGTCCAGAGAAGCGAATGGTACTGTTTCCTGATGAACTTAAAGTGTCTAAATCATTGCATCAAGCCATTCGTAAAAAAGCGTTTACGATTACCGAGAACACCGCTTTTGAGGAAGTTATACATGCATGCAAACATATAGAACGAAAAGATGATTTTGGTACCTGGATCACAGATGAGATGGAAACTGCTTATATAGCATTACACAAACTCGGACATGCCAAGTCTGTTGAGATATGGAAAGATGATGAACTCGTAGGAGGCTTATATGGCCTGCAAATTGGAAATGTATTTTGCGGAGAGAGTATGTTCTCCAAAGTATCTAATGCCTCAAAAATAGCCTTTGTCTATTTAGTATGGTCGGGTAGATACGAGTTGATCGATTGTCAAATATATAACGATCACTTAGCCAGTTTAGGAGCTAGAGAGATCGAGAGAAATGAGTTTTTAAGCTTGTTGAAAAAGTAGTTTCGTTACGTGTTTGTATATGGTTTGTTGCGAGGTTAAGCACATAA
The DNA here is from genome assembly GCF_032248395.1 of Asprobacillus argus. Classification (NCBI taxonomy): domain Bacteria; kingdom Pseudomonadati; phylum Bacteroidota; class Flavobacteriia; order Flavobacteriales; family Flavobacteriaceae; genus Asprobacillus; species Asprobacillus argus. The sequence goes on along the minus strand of NZ_JAVTTO010000003.1, from coordinate 292,473 downwards.
TTTAGCAAATAAAAACTGAATAGAAAATCCGCGAGGATTTTCGTAAGTAAGCTAGAACTAGCAATAAATTATATACGGTGTTAGCGGTAGTTTTTATTATTTCTTATTCTATATGTTCGTATTAAATTTTCTAATTTTTTAGGACTTATGTTAAAATCGTCGATTTTTAATTTTTCAAATCCTTCATTGTAATCATAAATTAAGTAAAACTCTCTACTTTTTCCAGTACCTTCCATTAAAACTTCTTCATTTTTTATTTCACTCCAACTTTTGAATTCGGTGTTGATAGTTTTAATTCCATTATTGTCTAGATTTATCTGGGGATTAGTGTCAAGAACTTGTTTTAATTCTTTAAATCCGAAATATCCTCCAACTAAGGTTAGTAATGTTCCCAAAATATAACTGTCGGGTTTTATCAATAAATATAGTCCACCAACTAGACATAAAAGCATTAAGAGAAACTCATATGTATTTTTAATTTTAGAATAATAAATAATAGATTGACTTGGAACGGAGCGGTCTTCTTTAAAAATATCTTTTTTTTCAAACTTTTTCTCTAACTCAGTCCATTTTTGTTGGTCAGAGGCGGTTTTTATTTCCGTTTTATTAAACCAACTATTGTCTTTCCAGACTAAACCTTGTTCAATAGCTTTTTTTTTCAATTCGTGGACGTTTCTAACGTTTTCAAATGCCCAAATTCGCCATTTAGTAATTGCGTAACTCCAATAGGCCCAAGCAAGTCCAAATCCAAGAAAAAAACTAATTCCAATACTCCAGTTTGGAATTAATTTTTCACTAAACAAATACATTGAAACTCCTGGAGTACCAAACATAATAATCATTACAGGAAGATTTATCATTAAATGTCCTCTAGTGATTGCTTTATCAACTGATATTTGTTCTCTCATTTTGATTTGGGCTCAAATTACCGCTAACGTTTAGTATATGAAAAGTAAGCGATTACGAAGCAAGAAACTTTTGGTTAAGCAATTAGTTTGACACGAGCCAATAGCCTTGAATTTACTACTGTTTCGCCTATTTTTTATATACATTGTTATGCACTTTTTTTCTTTATCTCAATCCATTTATGTCATATCGTGACACAAAATCCCAAACCAATTCAGATGTGTTCTGCCCTTGAAAAGTTGGGCTAAACCAAACATGGTCTCCACCAATATATTTGTAATGCTCAACAGAAACTAAGCTATCTCCTTGATCATAAACATAATGTTCAATATTGTTGTTAATTGTTACGGTTGGGGTTAAAACTGTATTATTGAAATTAATCCAATGGTCCAACGTGCTTTGGGCAGAGCTCCAGTCACTACTCCCGTTATAGGGGAGAACGCCATCAGAAGTTCCATGAAGATGTATTACCGGCATAGGATGACTGGTAGGTCCAGTACAATCTAGCATAGATCCAGAAACGGATGCCACTGCAGCAATTAAATCACTTTTGTAATTGGCAAGCCCATATGCCATCATGCCTCCGTTGGAATAGCCAGCGGCATAAACTCGTTCAAGATCAACATTGTGCTGAGAAGAAATTTCATTAATCATTGCTTCTACAAATCCAAAATCATCAGCATTACTTTTGTTGCCATTACCCGTTGGGCAAGCATTCCAATGAGAAGAACCATCTAGACAACTACCTTGTGGATAAACTAATATAAAAGTGTCTGTTTCCGCTAATGAGCGCATGTCAGCCTCAAGCATATAGTCACTGGCACTACCACCAAACCCGTGGAAATTGAACATCAGTGGTACTGCTGTAGCACCATCGTAAGAACTAGGTATATAAAGCACATATTCTCTGTTGAGACCGTCATGAACTATAGTCTGTGCATTAGTATTTGAGTAACATTCCTCTGGATTGTTATTATCATCTTTATTACAACTGCTTAGAATTGATAATAAAATGGTAAATAGTAAAATTGCTTTTTTCATTATACAGTTTCTTTAATTTTTTTTAACGCTTAATTCTTTTTGCTATTGTGCATAACGTTGGTTTATCCAAACTTAACATTTTTATCTTCGATAACCAATTGAATGAATGGGTTATTCAGAACTTTTTAATAGATTTGAAATAACCTATGAAAAAGAAGTTATGTCGTACCTTTTAGGTTTTAACACTATTGTAGAGATCAAAAGATATATTTCGATAACTACATCATCTTTTTCGTTAGATAATCATTGGGCATCTCTACACGATAAGCATAAAGTAATAATAATGATATGTTGCGTTTTAATTCTTTAAAAAACGCATCCCATAGGTATTGGCAATAGAATCTATTTCCTGTCGTGTTGGTTTTCGTTTTTTAGCAATGGCTGCAATATCATCAAAGAAATGTTCAAAGCCCCCAGGAGTAATGGTATTCATGGTAATTCCGGTTATAGAATCTATATTTTTAAAATGATGTGGAATTCCTTTAGGTAAGCGCACCATATCTCCTTTTTTAGCCGTCATGGTTTGGTCTCCGCAATAGAATTCATAAGTTCCTTTTAAGACATAAAATAATTCGTCCTCATGTTTATGAACATGTTTTGGCGGTCCACCAGCCGGAGGGGTTTCTGTCATAATTACCGTATAGGCACCATCCGTCTCTTCACTTAAGATCTTTCCAGTAATGGCTACTCCGAATACATTCCACTTTTTTCCAGCGTCAGAAGAAACGTAGATAGGCTTTTCAGGAGTTGTTTCTTTTTTGGGAGCATTTTTACAATTGAAGAAGAAGACCAATATGACAAGTGCAGCAGTTATTTTTCGTAACATAAATGAGGTTATAAGGAATTCTAAAATTAAACCAAAACATTGAAGAAACAAAACAAATAACTTTGGTATTTTTACATTGTTAAAACGAACACTACTCAGATGAACATACAAAACGCACAACAACAGGTAGACGAGTGGATCCAAAACCATGGCGTCCGTTATTTTAATGAATTGACCAATATGGCGCAGCTAACTGAGGAGGTTGGAGAAGTGGCCAGAATTATAGCGCGTCGTTATGGAGAGCAAAGCGAAAAGGAATCTGATAAAGGCAAAGATTTAGGGGAGGAACTGGCAGATGTATTGTTTGTGGTGTTATGTTTAGCAAATCAAACAGGTGTGAACTTACAGGAATCTTTTGAGAAAAAATTAGATATTAAAACCAAACGCGATCACGATCGTCATCACAACAACGAAAAATTGAAATAATGACATTTACAGATAAAATTAAAAAAGGATCTTTTTGGATCAATGCAATTAAAGTAGGGGTTGTTTTTTTAATCGCCATTAGTTTTGTTTCGTTACTGATCTATAGTTTTCAAGATGTAATTTCCTTTAACTGGGAAGGCGTGGCAGATACAAACTTTAACAACGGACTATGGAAGCGTTTCTTTGCTACCAAGATTGTAGCCAGTATCATTTACGGAATATTTATTGCCAATAAGAATACCAAATAAATAGGATGTCACATCGAGCGGAGTCGAGATGTTGTCGAAACCCAAAACTTTAAAAGTTCTCGACTCCGCTCGAACTGACATTATAAATATTCTTGCAAGCTATTTTTATTAATCTAATTGAATCAGATCGATCTGACTCTCTTTTACTTTTTTATTAAGTTCCTTTACGCGGACATCGAACATGGCATATAATTTTGCAAGCTCTTTGTCTATGTCTTTGGTAATTGCATTTTTAAAATCAATAGCCTGTTGCGTAGGAGCATAGTTTCCAATTCTGGTTAGAGAATTCAAATGCCCTAATTTGTTGTTCAAACGTATTGGAAAATTTAAAGGATCTTGATTACTCTTACTTTTAGTCTGGTATAATGTCTCCTCCACTTTCGTCATGTCTTTTACCAACGCACTAGCATAATCTAGCATAGCTTTATGCTTCTTTTTATCCTTGATAGACTTTTTAAGTGCTTTTACCTGAGACCTCACTTTTTTGACATTCTCCAAAGCCGTATGAATTTCAGTCATTTTTTTATTGATCTCATTGATAAAATCAAACTGAGCTTTTGTATCAGCAAAAGAAGCTTCAGAAATTGGATTTTTGAGAATAGTGAAATTCTGAGAGGTAGTGGCATCACCAACAGTTAATGTAACCTTATAATTACCAGGCAGCGCCATAGGGCCATTTAAGGATGCCCACCAAAGAATCATTCCTCTAACACGTTTTGCTCCAGGGTACATCATATTCCAATAGAAGATGTTATTCCCATCTTTTACAGTAAGCTTTTCTTCTTTTTTCTTTTTGTTGGGTTTTGTACTGTATGTTTTTATCAATTCATTTTTGTCATCAAAGATGCTCAAGCTCACGACACTTTTATCATCTTTTTCTTTGATAAAATAGTTGATCGCAACACCTCCAGGGTGATTCGTTCCCATAGTTTTAGATGTCCTTCCACGACCACCGCCCATTCTATAACTATCCTGAGGCTTGAATAAAATAACATCTTTAGTAGCTACATCAGAAGTTAATTGATGTAATGGCGTCAAATCATCGATCATCCAAAAAGAGCGCCCTTGAGTAGCCGCTATTAGGTTATCATTCTTAATGGCTAGATCTGTAATAGGAACAACGGGTAGGTTTAATTGAAAAGGTTTCCAATTCTTACCATCATCAAAAGAAATATACATTCCGCGTTCTGTTCCTGCATATAACAATCCTTTTCTCTTAGGATCGGCTCTCATAGCTCTGGTAAAGTCTTCAGCTCCAATTCCGGTAGTAATCAATTTCCATGACTTTCCGTAGTTTTCAGATTTGTAGATATATGGATTGTAATCTCCAGTTTTATATTTCGTCCCTACAATATAAACGCCGCCTTTGTTAAAAGGATCGACTTCAATACAATTGATCATCATCCATTCAGGCATTTTTTTAGGGGTGATATTGCTCCAGTTTTTACCTCCGTCTTTGGTAACATGTACTAGTCCATCGTCCGAACCAGTATAGATCAACCCTTTTTCATATTTAGATTCGTTCACCGCGAAAATGGTTCCGTAGTATTCAACTCCGGTATTATCTTTCGTGATAGGTCCACCAGAAGGGCCTAGTGTTTTAGGATCATTTCTAGTAAGGTCAGGACTAATGATTTCCCAAGATTGCCCTTCATTTGTAGTAGCGTGTAAATGATTAGAAGCAGCATATAATTTATTCTTTTCATGTGGAGAAAAGAGTACGGGGAAATTCCATTGGAAACGATATTTAAAATCTTCTGCACCATGTCCCATCGGATCATCTGGCCATACGTTTACGGCCCTAGTTTCTCCTGTTTTATGATTTCTTCTGGTAAGCAACCCGCCATAACTTCCTCCATAAATAATATCATTGTTGGTAGGATCTACAGCAATATGAGCACTTTCTCCTCCTGCTGTGGATTCCCAATCTGCTTCACGAATAAAACGACCATTAGTTCTATGCGGAATTCGTATGGTTGAGTTATCTTGTTGCGCTCCATAAATCCGATATGGGAAATGATTATCTGTGGTTACACGGTAAAACTGAGAAGTAGGTTGATTGAAATAAGTACTCCAATTAATTCCTGCGTCAAAGGATACCTGCGCTCCTCCATCGTCTCCGATGACCATACGCTGATTGTCTTCAGGAGCGATCCATAGATCATGATGATCTCCATGCGGAGCATTATATGTTTTATACGTTTTTCCGCCATCTGTAGATTTATGATAACGGACATTCAATACATATAAAATATTTTCATCTTGAGTATCGGCATATAAACGTGTATAGTACCAAGCACGTTGACGAAGTTTACGTTCACTATTGATCAAGCGCCAGGTTTTACCAGCATCCATAGATTTGTAAACGCCCCCTTTTTTGTTTTCAATTAAAGCCCAAACAATATCAGAATTTACAGGTGATACGGTAACACCACTAATTCCCCAAACTCCAGAGGGGAGTCCTTTGTTCTCAGAGATATTGGTCCATGTTTCACCTTCATCCGTGCTCTTCCATAGGGCAGAGCCATCACCTCCGCTAGACAGGCTATAAGGAGTTCTTCTGACATTCCAGGTCGTTGCATACAATACTCTCGAATTGTTAGGATCTATAATTAGATCGACGACACCAGCGTCTTTGTTTGCAAATAACTTTTTGGACCATGTTTTTCCACCATCAATGGATTTGTATACGCCCCTTTCATTTGAGGACTTGTATAGATCACCCATGACTCCGGCATATACAATATCTGGATTTTTAGGATGTATACGTACTCTAGGAATATGTCTGGCATTTTTAAGCCCCATATGTTCCCACGTCTTTCCTGCATTGACAGATTTCCAAATACCATCACCCGAGGAGACATTTCCTCGAACCGTTTTCTCACCATTACCTACATAGATAACATTATTATCCCATTCGCTTACAGCAACGGCTCCCACGGAACCGCCGAAGAATCCGTCGGAAATATTTTGCCAGGTGTTACCAGCGTCTGTGGTTCTCCAAACACCTCCTCCTGTCGATCCCATATAAAATAGATTTGCCTTTCCAGGAACGCCTGTAACGGCAGCACTTCTACCTCCTCTAAACGGACCGATCATTCGCCATTTCGTTGCGCTATAATATTGTTCAGAAAATTTGTCAGGATTTTTTTGTGCGTTAACTTTGTAATTCTCAAAAAATAAGAGACCTACAAAAAGAAAAAGTACTTTTTTCATGTTAGTTGTTTGTTTTTAAGGAGCCTAAATTTAAGAATTAAAAACCAGAGTGAATCGTTTTATGGATCTACATATAGAAGGTGTCGAAAATATGTTGTTAAAAAAGAGTATCAATGTCTCTGGATCTAAAAGTGAATCCAATAGGTTATTGATCTTACAGCAACTATTTCCTCAAATTACTATCGAAAACCTCTCTGATTCCGATGATTCTAAACATTTACAACATGCGGTAACCACTTCTGAAGCAGATATTAATATTGGACATGCTGGAACCGCAATGCGCTTTTTAACCGCATTTTTTGCTATGCAAAACGACAAAACAGTGGTTTTGTCCGGTTCCCATAGAATGCACAACAGGCCGATAGAAATTTTAGTTCAGGCATTGAGAGATCTTGGAGGTGATATTTCTTATGTAGAAAAAGAAGGATATCCACCATTGAAAATTGTAGGAAAGGAATTGACAAAAGATTCTGTTGCTATAAACGGTAATGTGAGCAGTCAATATATTTCTGCCTTATTGTTGATTGCATCTAGTTTGCCAAATGGGTTGACCATTACGTTACTTGGGGAGATCACTTCGATTCCATATATCGAGATGACGTTGAGTTTACTCAACCAATTGGGTATTGAAAGTACGTTTAAAGATGATACGATATTCGTTAAACCTCAACAAAACTTGGATTCAAAAACTGTAGTTGTTGAATCTGATTGGAGTTCTGCATCCTATTTTTATAGTATGATGGCGCTTAGTGATATTGGATCAGAGATAAAACTATCTTCTTACAGAAGAGAAAGTTTACAGGGAGATTCTTGTTTAGCAGAGATATATGAGCATTTTGGCGTAGAGACGACTTTTGAAGAGAATACTATTACGTTAAAAAAGAAGAATGTCATTTCGAGAGCAGTCGAGAAATCTGGTATCGAGTTAAATCTAAAAAACGCTCCTGATATCGCCCAAACAATTGCAGTAACATGTTTTGGTTTAGGCGTGGCCTGTGAATTGACAGGATTACATACTTTAAAAATAAAAGAGACAGATCGTTTAGAAGCGCTAAAAGCGGAGCTTACTAAATTAGGAGCTACTGTATCTGTAACAGATCATAGTTTACACCTTGAACCCTCATACGAGATCGTAAAGAATGTTCGTATTGAAACATATCATGATCATCGTATGGCCATGGCTTTTGTTCCATTAGCCATGAAAGTGCCTATCCAAATAGAAGACGCGAATGTGGTCACAAAATCCTATAGAAATTTTTGGGAAGACATGAAGAAAATAGGCTTTCAGTGTAAAGAGCTGTAAATTAATCGTTCAAACACTTGACAACCCCTATTCTCAAGTCGTATATTTGCCGCCGTCATAAAACAAGTATACAGCATGAAATTATCCAACTTTAAGTTCGAATTACCAGAACATTTATTAGCAGAATATCCTGCAGAGCATAGAGATGAAGCTCGTTTAATGGTATTAAACAGGAAAGATCAAACTATAGAACACAAATTATTTAAAGATGTGATCGACTATTTTGATGAAGGAGATGTAATGATCTTAAACAATACGAAAGTATTTCCTGCTAGAATGTTTGGTAACAAAGAAAAGACAGGAGCTAGGATAGAAGTTTTCTTATTGAGAGAATTAAATGCCGAAAATAGATTGTGGGATGTTTTGGTAGATCCTGCAAGAAAGATAAGAATTGGAAATAAGCTGTTTTTTGGAGAAGATGATAGCTTAGTTGCTGAAGTTATCGATAATACAACCTCAAGGGGAAGAACATTACGTTTTCTTTTTGATGGGAGTTATGAAGAATTTAGATCGAAGCTTTTGGAATTAGGGCAAACACCGTTGCCAAAATATATTAAGAGAGATGTAGAGCCTTCGGATGAAGAAAGGTACCAAACGATTTTTGCAAAAAATGAAGGAGCAGTTGCCGCACCGACAGCTGGATTACACTTTTCTAAACACTTAATGAAGCGTTTGGAAATTAAGGGAATAGACTTTGCAGAGCTAACATTACATGTTGGGTTGGGAACGTTTAGTCCTGTTGAAGTTGAAGACTTATCAAAACATAAAATGGATTCTGAGCAAATTGACATCCCAGTAGGAAGTGCTCAAATGATTAATAAAGCATTAGAAGAAAAGAGAAGAGTGTGTGCTGTAGGAACCACTACCATGCGTTCAATTGAATCCTCAGTATCTGCAAGTAGTAGATTAAATGCGTTCACAGGGTGGACCAATAAATTTATTTTCCCACCTCATGAATTTAGTATTGCAAATAGTATGATTACCAATTTTCATACACCACAGTCTACCTTGTTAATGATGACAGCAGCATTTGCTGGATATGATTTTGTTATGGAGGCATATCAACAAGCGGTAAAAGAAGAATACAAATTCTATACGTATGGAGATGCGATGCTAATCATCTAATTTAGTTATAAATAAAAGTACAAACCTCGCAGTAAAAACTAAAGTAGTTGTAACTGTGAGGTTTGTTGTATTTTTGACCCACATGAAATCTAAAAAGAAAGACATAAGAGCCTTGACCAAAGAACAACTACGTGAGTTCTTTGTGGAGAATGGTGATAAAGCTTTTCGTGGCAATCAGGTATATGATTGGCTATGGAGTAAGTCGTTGCATACTTTTGAAGATATGACCAACATTTCTAAGGAGACTAGAGAAATGTTGAAAGAAAATTTTGTGATCAACCACATTCAGGTCGATAGTATGCAGAAAAGTAATGACGGAACGATTAAGAATGGGATAAAATTACATGATGGATTGATCGTGGAATCTGTATTAATTCCGACTAAAACTAGAACGACAGCTTGTGTTTCAAGTCAGGTTGGATGTAGTTTAGATTGTAAGTTTTGTGCAACTGCGCGTTTAAAAAGAATGCGGAATTTAAATCCAGATGAGATTTATGATCAAGTGGTTGCTATTGATAAACAAAGTAGGCTTTATCACAATCATAAACTTTCTAATATTGTTTTTATGGGTATGGGAGAACCTCTTATGAACTATAACAATGTTTTAAAGGCGATCGATAAGATTACCTCACCCGAAGGCTTAGGGATGTCTGCAAAACGAATAACCGTATCTACTTCTGGAGTGCCTAAAATGATTAAAAAAATGGCAGATGATGAAGTTAGGTTTAACCTCGCTGTTTCCTTGCATTCGGCTATAGAAGAGGTGCGTACTTCTATCATGCCTTTTAACGAGCATTTTCCGCTGCAAGACTTGCGAGAATCCTTAGAGTATTGGTATGCAAAAACAAAAAGGGCTATCACGTATGAGTATGTTGTTTGGGATGGTATTAATGATGGAAAGGAAGATATCAAAGCCTTAATCGACTTTTGCCAGTATGTACCATGTAAAATTAATTTGATAGAGTATAACCCTATAGACGATGGGGAGTTTCAGCAGGCTAGTTCAAGAGCAATTGACAACTACATTTCTAACTTAGAAATGCATGACATTACGGTAAATGTGCGTCGATCCAGAGGAAAGGATATCGATGCAGCTTGTGGTCAACTAGCAAATAAGTCTTAACACTTTTCATAGCTTATATTTTGTACTTTAGTAGCACCTCATGAAATTAGTTGAAGATATAAAACAACCCATCAAAAAAGAGATGGAACTCTTTGAAGAAAAATTCAAAGATTCAATGCTTTCCAAAGTTCCATTACTCAATAGAATTACCTATTACATTGTTAGAAGAAAAGGAAAACAAATGCGACCGATGTTTGTCTTTCTGGTTGCAAAGATGGTTTCTGATGGAGGTTTCGATCAACGCACATACAGAGGGGCTTCTGTTGTAGAGTTGATTCATACTGCTACACTGGTACATGATGATATCGTAGATGATAGTAACCGGAGAAGAGGGTTCTTTTCTATCAATGCACTTTGGAAGAATAAGATTGCAGTGTTAGTAGGAGACTATTTACTCTCTAAAGGATTATTACTTTCCATTGATAATGAAGATTTTGACTTGCTGAAACTGATCTCTATTGCTGTTCGTGAAATGAGTGAAGGAGAACTATTGCAGATAGAAAAGGCAAGAAAGTTAGATATTACCGAAGATGTGTATTTTGAGATCATTCGTCAGAAAACGGCAACATTGATAGCTGCTTGTTGTGGTATTGGTGCTGCTTCTGTTGGAGCTAGTCAAGACACAGTACAACAGATGCGAATGTTTGGGCAAAACATTGGAATGGCATTCCAAATAAAGGACGATTTGTTTGACTATTCTGAAGAAAAGATCGGAAAGCCTACTGGAATAGATATTAAGGAACAAAAAATGACCTTACCATTGATCTATGCATTAAATCATAGTTCGGATAAGGATAAAGCCTGGTTGATCAATTCAGTAAAGAAGCACAACAAGAATAAGAAAAGAGTAAAAGAAGTCATTACTCATGTAAAGCAAAGTGGTGGTATAGAATATACCATTGCCAAAATGCATGATTACAAAAATAAAGCCCTGGCAATCTTAGATAATTACCAGGACTCTCCTTATAAAAATTCGTTATTAAAAATGATCGATTACGTGGTAGAACGTAAGATCTAATTATAGATTAAAAGCTTCTTTTACTTTATCTACGTAATCTAACTTTTCCCAAGTAAAAGTTTCTACTTCTCTTTCAACAGTTTCTCCCATCGGATTTGAGAAGGTAACGGTCTTCTTTTCAGAAGCTCTTCCCATATGGCCATAAGCAGCCGTTTCAGAATAAATAGGTGTTCTCAATTTTAAACGTTGTTCAATAAAATATGGACGCATGTCAAAAATAGTTTCAACAATTTTACTGATTTCACCATCTGTTAAATCAACATTGGCAGTTCCGTAAGTTTCAACATTTATACTAGTTGGTTTTGCAACTCCAATGGCATATGAAACTTGGACTAATACTTCTTTACAAAGTCCAGCCGCTACTAAATTCTTTGCTATATGACGTGTTGCATATGCTCCAGATCTATCTACCTTAGAAGGGTCTTTCCCTGAAAAAGCACCACCTCCGTGAGCACCTTTACCACCATACGTATCGACAATGATTTTTCTACCTGTTAAACCAGTATCTCCATGAGGACCACCAATTACAAATGTTCCAGTTGGGTTAATATGATATGTGATTTGATCGTTAAACAACGCTTGAATAGTAGCAGGCAATTTAGCAATCACTCTAGGAATTAGAATGGTAATAATATCAGATTTAATTTTCTCTAACATTACAGCATCACTTTCATCAAAATCATCGTGCTGCGTTGAAACTACAATAGCGTCAATTCTTTGAGGTACATTATCATCAGAGTATTCAATAGTTACCTGACTTTTTGCATCTGGACGTAGATACGTGATATCTTTATTCTCTCTACGTAACTCCGCCAATTCTATTAATAAACGATGTGATAACTCTAATGCTAAAGGCATATAGTTTTCAGTTTCGTCTGTTGCATAACCAAACATCATTCCTTGATCTCCAGCTCCTTGATCTTCTTTGTTTGCTCTCTCTACACCTTGATTAATATCAGGAGATTGCTCATGAATAGCCGAAAATACACCACATGAACTTCCATCAAACATATACTCACTTTTGGTATATCCAATTTTATTAATTACATCACGTGCAATTTTTTGAACATCTAAGTATGTTTGAGATTTCACTTCACCTGCCAATACAACCTGACCAGTGGTTACTAACGTTTCACAAGCTACCTTTGACGATGGATCAAAAGCTAAAAAATTATCGATCAAAGCATCAGAAATCTGATCTGCAACTTTATCTGGGTGTCCTTCAGAAACACTCTCTGAAGTAAATAAATAGGACATATAAATCTCTTTTAATCTGTTTATACAAGAAGGATATTTGAGTTGCTTGGTCGCTAAAAGAAGTAATGAATTACTGCTTTAGCATTTTTGTATACTCTGAAACAAATTCAGTACAAGAGGTTGCAATCAGTCAAATTTATCCTCCAAATTCGAGGGCAAAATTAAAGATTATAATTTGATAAAAAATAAAAATCTCATAAAAAATTTGGTTATTAAATTTTTCTGTTGCAATATTTGTGCTCACAAAGTTCAATGACTTATTGAAATGTTATCAAGAAAGGCGGAGGGATTAGACCCTGTGAAGCCTTAGCAACCCTTTAGGAATAAAGAAGGTGCTAAATTCTACTTTAAACTGAATTCATTTCAGTATTTAAGATAGATAACCAAACGAATTTACTTTCTGTAACATCGTGTTCTCTTTTTAACATTTTTCTATAATACTATCCGAAAGGATGGATTTGACGTTTGTTGTATTTAATAGGGAAAGATGGAAACAACTCATTTTGAAACAGTAGCGATAAGAACGCAATCAGAGCGCACTCAATATTTAGAGCACTCGACTCCGTTGTACTTGACTTCTAGTTTTATTTTTGACGATGCTGAGGATATGAGAGCTTCCTTTGCAGAAGAAAAAGAACGGAACTTGTATAGCCGATTTTCAAACCCAAATACTTCCGAATTTGTAAGTAAAGTTGTGGAAATGGAAGGAGCAGAAGACGGGTATGCTTTCGCTACGGGAATGGCAGCCATTTTTTCAACATTTGGTGCATTACTAAGTGCATCAGACCATATAATTTCTTGTAGATCTGTTTTTGGATCTACACATACCTTGTTCACCAAATATTTCCCAAAATGGAATATTGAGACCAGTTATTTTAAAGTTAATGAGGTGGAGATTGTTGAGGAATTGATCCAACCAAACACGAAAATTTTATATGTAGAATCTCCAACAAACCCAGCAGTAGATATTCTAGATCTAAAACTATTGGGGGAAATAGCTAAGAAACACAACCTTATTTTTATTGTAGACAATTGTTTTGCTACCCCATATTTACAGCGACCCATTGAGTTTGGTGCTGATATTGTAATACATTCTGCAACAAAACTAATGGATGGACAAGGACGCGTTTTAGGCGGAGTGGTAGTAGGCAGTCAAAAACTTGTAAGAGAGATTTATCTATTTTCCAGAAATACAGGTCCGGCGATGTCTCCATTCAATGCCTGGGTGCTTTCTAAGAGTTTGGAGACCTTATCTGTTCGTGTAGACAAACATTGCGAAAATGCAATACAAGTTGCACAATATTTAGAAAGACATGAAGCAGTAGATTCGGTAAAGTATCCTTTTTTACCATCACACCCGCAATACAATGTTGCTAAACAACAAATGAGAGCAGGAGGGAATATTATAGCTTTTCAGATTAAAGGAGGGATAGCATCGGGGCGTCAATTTTTGAATAAGATCAAACTATGCTCGTTGTCGGCAAATTTAGGAGATACTAGAACGATTGTAACGCATCCAGCATCTACAACACATAGTAAATTATCTAAAGAGGATAGACTGGAAGTTGGGATTACAGATGGATTAGTGAGAGTTTCAGTTGGATTGGAATATGTTGAAGATATTATTAACGATTTGAATCAAGCTTTAGATTAATGGGAAGCATTTATAAAGAAATACAAAAAAGAATTCTAGTACTAGATGGGGCAATGGGAACCATGCTCCAAGAATATAAATTTTCGGAAGAAGATTTTAGAGGAGAACGATTCAAAGATTTCCATATGCCTTTGCAAGGAAATAATGATTTACTATCAATTACGCAACCAGAGGCTATTAAGGAAATCCATAGAAAGTATTTCGATGCGGGTGCTGATATTATTGAAACCAACACTTTTTCGGGAACAACGATAGCTATGGCAGATTATGAATTGGAAAGTTTAGTATATGAACTGAACTATGAATCTGCCAAAATTGCGAAAGAAGTTGCTGAAGAATACACGAAAAAAACACCGAATCAACCACGTTTTGTTGCGGGATCTATAGGTCCTACAAATAGAACAGCTAGCCTGTCTCCGGATGTCAATAGACCAGAATACAGGGCAGTCACATTCGAAGAGTTGAGGGTTGCCTATAAGGAGCAAGTAGAAGCGTTGATAGATGGAGGTGTAGATGTTCTGTTAGTAGAAACGATTTTCGATACACTTAATGCGAAAGCAGCACTTTTTGCTATAGACGAAGTGAAAGAGGATCGTAACATTGAGATTCCCATCATGGTATCGGGAACGATTACCGATGCTTCAGGAAGAACACTTTCAGGACAAACGGTTGAGGCGTTTTTAACGTCGATTTCCCATATTCCGCTGTTGTCGGTAGGATTTAACTGTGCGTTGGGAGCAGAGCAATTACAACCGTATTTAAAAAGGTTGTCACGAGCTACCTCTTTTCACACATCGGCACATCCCAATGCAGGATTACCAAATGCTTTTGGAGAATACGATCAATCTCCCGAAGAAATGGGAAAATTGATAGAGAATTATTTGCAAGATGGATTGATCAATATCATTGGAGGCTGCTGTGGCACGAGTCCTGCCCATATTAAAGTAATTGCGGATGTAGCAGCAACATATGAACCAAGAAAAAACGAAATAACCAGCGATGAGTAAGTATCTAACACTTTCCGGGCTAGAACCATTAGTGATTACTCCTGAAAGTAATTTCGTTAACGTTGGTGAACGTACCAATGTAACAGGTTCACGCAAGTTTTTACGCTTGATCAAAGAAGAAAAGTACGATGAAGCCCTAGAGGTTGCTCGTCATCAGGTAGAGGGCGGCGCACAGATATTGGATGTGAATATGGATGAAGGAATGTTGGATGGCGTATATGCAATGACCACGTTTCTAAATTTGATAGCCTCTGAACCAGATATTGCTAGAATTCCTATTATGATAGATAGCTCAAAATGGGAGATCATTGAAGCAGGTTTACAAGTAGCACAAGGGAAGTGTGTTGTGAATTCAATTAGTTTAAAAGAAGGGGAAACAGCATTTATAAGACAAGCAAAGCTTGTAAAGAGATATGGAGCAGCAGTAATTGTCATGGCTTTTGACGAAGTAGGGCAAGCAGACAATTACCAAAGACGTATTGATATTTGCAAAAGGTCTTATGATATTTTAGTGAACATAGTTGGTTTTGCTCCTCAGGATATCATTTTTGACCCTAATATATTTCCAGTAGCAACAGGAATGGAAGAGCATCGCAAAAATGCACTGGACTTTTTTAATGCGACCAAATGGATACGAGAAAATTTACCTTATGCCAATGTCTCTGGAGGAGTAAGTAATGTGTCATTTTCTTTCAGAGGGAATAATACGGTTAGAGAAGCAATGCATTCAGCATTCTTATATCATGCTATAAAAAACGGGATGAACATGGGAATTGTAAATCCGACGATGTTGGAAATCTATGATGACATAGCTCCAGATTTGTTAAACCGTGTTGAAGATGTGTTATTAGACAGAAGAGATGACGCTACGGAGCGCCTATTAGATTTTGCAGAAACGGTAAAAGGGAATAAAAAGGAAAGTGAAGCAAAAGTTTTGGAATGGAGAAATATACCATTACAAGAGAGAATAACCCATAGTTTAGTGAAGGGTATAGATGCATTTATTGTTGAAGATGTAGAAGAAGCGAGACAAGCATCAAATAAACCCATCGAAGTCATTGAGGGGCATTTAATGATCGGAATGAATGTTGTAGGTGATTTGTTTGGAAGTGGAAAAATGTTCTTACCTCAAGTGGTGAAATCAGCCAGAGTTATGAAAAAAGCCGTGGCATACCTACAACCATTTATTGAAGCAGAAAAAGATGGTAAAGTAGAAAGCGCAGGTAAGATATTGATGGCAACCGTAAAGGGAGATGTACACGATATAGGTAAAAACATTGTGAGTGTAGTTTTAGGTTGCAATAACTATGAAATTGTTGATCTTGGAGTAATGGTTCCGCCTGAAAAAATCATTGAGGCTGCAAAGAAAGAAAATGTAGATGTTATTGGTTTGAGCGGTTTGATTACTCCCTCATTGGATGAAATGGTATATCTCTCTAAAGAGATGGAAAAGAATGATTTTAATGTACCTCTTCTTATTGGTGGAGCTACTACTTCCAAAGCACATACATCCGTAAAAATAGCACCACACTATTCAAACGCCGTAGTACATGTAAATGATGCCTCTAGAGCAGTAACGGTAGTTGGAAACTTATTGCAGGAAAATAATACGATCTATAAAAATCAGATCAGAGAAGAATACAACCTGTTCAGAGAAAAGTTTTTAAGCAGATCAAAGAGTAAGGAGTATATCAGCTTAGAAGAGGCTAGAAAACGAAAATATCAGATAGACTGGAATACCACTGAAATTACGCGACCTAATCGATTGGGAATTCAGGAGGTACAGGATTTTGACATCACTAAATTAGAAGCATATATAGATTGGAGTCCTTTTTTCAGGTCTTGGGATTTACATGGGAAGTACCCAAATATTCTTAAAGACGAAGTGGTTGGAGAACAAGCATCTGAATTATTTGATGATGCCAGAAAATTATTAGCTGAGGTTTTTGATAAAAAGTTATTAAAAGCGAAAGCTGTTTTCGGTTTGTTTCCTGCAAACACAATAGATGATGATATAGAAGTGATCCATGATGATACTAAATATCGATTTCTCACTTTACGTCAACAATTAAAAAAACGAGAAGGTATTCCGGCGCACGCTTTGGCCGATTTTATTGCACCTAAAACAAGCGGTATTCAAGATTACGTAGGAACCTTCTGCGTAACTACAGGGTTTGGAACCCAAGAATTGGCGGAGCAATATGAAGCAAACAATGATGATTATAATTCGATTATGATCAAAGCTTTAGCCGATCGTTTAGCTGAAGCATATGCGGAGTATTTACATAAAGAGGTACGAACGAAACATTGGGGATATGCCGCTACAGAAAAGCTGTCAAATGAAGAATTGATTAAAGAAACGTATCGTGGTATAAGACCCGCACCAGGATACCCGGCCTGTCCAGATCATTTGGAGAAAAAGACGGTATGGCAGTTGTTAGAAGTAGAAGAAAGAATTGGAGTAAAACTTACTGAAAGTTTGGCTATGTGGCCGGCAGCCAGTGTTTCTGGGTATTACTTTGGCAATAAAGAAGCAAAGTATTTTGGACTTGGGAAAATCACAAAAGATCAAGTCGAAGAGTATGCAAAAAGAAGAAATATAACATTGGAGGAAGCTGTGAAATGGCTAAACCCTAACATTACGGAATAAGATGAAAGTAACCGAACATATTAAGAATGCGAAGGACAAAACATTGTTTTCATTCGAGATTTTACCACCTTTAAAAGGTGAGCACATTCAATCAACTTTTGACAATATTGATCCTTTAATGGAGTTCAAACCACCCTTTATAGATGTCACCTATCATAGAGAGGAATATACCTATAAAGAGTTGGATAATGGTTTGCTCAAAAAACAAGTAGTGAAGAAAAGACCAGGAACTGTTGGAATCTGTGCAGCCATTCAAAATAAGTATGGGGTAGATGCTATTCCTCATATCTTATGTGGTGGATTTACTAAAGAGGATACAGAGAATTTCTTAATTGATCTCGATTTTTTAAACATAGATAATGTGATGGCACTAAGAGGTGACGCGGTTAAAAGTGAAAGCTATTTTAAACCTGAAAAAGAAGGACATGCTTTTGCTAGCGAATTGGTCTCTCAAATTCAAGATCTGAATAAAGGTATGTATTTGGATGAGGATTTGTTAAACACTTCAAAGACAAACTTTTGTGTTGGAGTAGGCGCATATCCAGAAAAACATATGGAGGCGCCCAGTTTAGATTCCGATATTCATTTCTTAAAAAAGAAAATCAAAAAAGGAGCGGACTACATCGTGACACAAATGTTCTTTGATAATCAGAAATATTTCGATTTTGTGGCAAAATGTAGGGAAGAAGGGATTACAGTACCAATCATTCCTGGATTAAAACCTATAGCAACAAAGAAGCAATTAAACCTGATCCCACATCGTTTTCACGTGGATCTGCCCGATGAATTAATCATGAACGTGGTAAAGTGTAAAGACAACAAGGAAGTACGACAAGTTGGAATTGAATGGTGTATCGGGCAAAGTAAAGAGTTGATAAAAGCTGGAGTTCCCATATTGCATTATTATTCAATGGGGAAATCCTCAAATATTTATGAGATTGCCAGTAAGGTATTCTAAATAAAAAAGACAGAAAGTAGAGACATCTAAAAGAGGTCTAAAGAAATAGATTAATTGAAAAATTGATCTCGGAAATCTGAAGCATTAAATGCTCAGTAAAAGTTCAATAACTTATTGAAATGTTATCAAGAAAGGTGGAGGGATTAGACCCTGTGAAGCCTTAGCAACCCTTGGCTATCCTGTTGAAAAACACGATCTAAGAAGGTGCTAAATTCTACCAAAGTTGAAATTGTTTTCAGCATTACGGATAGATAACCAAACGAATTTACATACCGTAAAATCGAATTTTCTTATAACATTTTTCTAGTAGGTATGCTCTTAAAAGGCATGTTTTGACTTTTGAATTAATTAGTATTAACTCAAGAAAAATTAGAAAAATGAGTACACAAAAATTTTCAACAAACGCATTACATGCAGGATACGATGTAACGCAAAATGGAGGAACCAGAGCAGTTCCTATTTATCAATCAACAGCCTATGTTTTTAATGACTCGGATCATGCGGCAAATTTGTTTTCGTTGGCAGAGACAGGAAACATTTATACTCGAATCAACAATCCTACTACGGATGTATTAGAACAAAGATTGGCTACCCTAGAAGGAGGAATAGCCGCCGTAGCCACAGCATCAGGAGCATCGGCAATTGCTACAACCTTACTAACATTACTAAAAGCTGGAGATCATATCGTAGCTTCCAATAGTTTGTACGGAGGAACCTACAATCTATTGAAAGTAACATTGCCTCGACATGGTGTGACTACTACTTTTGTAGATCCATCAGATCCAGACGCTTTTACAAATGCAGCTCAGGAGAATACGAGGGCTTTCTTTGTAGAATCTTTAGGGAACCCCAAATTAGATGTATTAGATTTGGAGAATATCGCAGCGCAAGCAAAAGGGTTTAAAGTACCATTTATTGTAGATAATACAGTAGCAACGCCATACTTGTTAAATCCAATTAAACACGGTGCAAACATTGTGATTCATTCATTGACCAAGTATATCAATGGAAATGGAACCGCTTTAGGAGGAATCATTATTGATGCAGGAACGTTTGATTGGACCAATGGCAAATTCCCAGAATTTACAGAACCATCCGCAGGATATCATGGATTGGTATATTCGGAAGCATTAGAAGCGGCTGCATTTATTGCCAAAGTACGTATTGAAGGGTTGCGAGATTACGGCTCAGCCATTAGTCCATTCAACGCTTTTCAGATAATACAGGGCTTAGAAACTTTGGATATACGAATTAAAAAACACAGCGAAAATGCCTTTGCTTTGGCAACATGGTTGCAAAAACAGGAAGAAGTAACCTGGGTAAATTATCCAGGGTTAGCAACCAGTGAATACAGTGAACTAGCGCAGAAATATTTACCAAAAGGACAAAGTGGAATTGTCACGTTTGGTGTAAAAGGAGGCTATGAATCAGCAAAAACAATTGCGGATACAACAAAATTGTTTTCACTACTAGCCAATATTGGAGATACGAAATCATTAATTATTCACCCTGCTAGTACCACGCATCAGCAGTTGACTTTGGAAGAACAAGAGTCGACTGGTGTGACCAATGATCTGATTCGACTATCAGTTGGTCTTGAAAATTTAGACGATTTAATAGTAGATCTGGAAGAAGCATTTGCTAAGATTCCTAAAGAAGTAATTGCATAATTTATGTTGACTAGCGAATTAAAATATATTCCTTTTAAGAGCTATACTACGGAGAGCGGTTTTGAGCTGCAAAACTTTCAATTGAGCTATCAGTTGTTTGGACCTGCACTGAAAACCGCCCCGGTAGTTTTGGTAAATCATGCCTTGTCTGGGAATAGTAATGTAACTGGAAATGATGGTTGGTGGAAAGACCTCATTGGCCCTAATAAACCTATCGATACAAATACCTATACCGTACTTGCTTTTAATATTCCAGGAAATGGTTACGACGGATGGCTCATTGATGAGTATCATCAATTTCTTGCAAAGGATATGGCAAAATTATTCATTGCAGGGCTTGATACTCTTGAGGTGTCAAAACTATACGGAATCATTGGAGGTTCTCTTGGAGGAGGTATCGCATGGGAGATGTTGGGGTTAAGACCTGAAATATCCGATCATATGATCCCCATAGCTTCCGATTGGAAATCGACAGATTGGCTCATTGCCAATTGTGTTATTCAAGAGCAATTTTTATTGAACTCATCCAATCCGGTGCACGACGCTAGAGTGCATGCCATGCTGTGTTATCGAACACCAACATCTTTTAAGCAACGATTTCAAAGATCGATGAACGAAGAGTTGTCTGTTTTTAATGTAGAAAGTTGGTTGCAGCATCATGGCAAGAAGTTGCAAGAACGGTTTCAACAGAAAGCCTACTTGATGATGAATCATTTACTAAAACATATTGATGTAGCCTCAAAAGGGTCAGCCAAACAAATTCTCAAGAAAATAAAAGCACATGTCCATATGGTAGCTATTGATACAGATTTGTTTTTTACCGCGGAAGAAAATAGAGACCTCTATACTGCACTAAAAAGAGATCTTCAAATAAGTTATCACGAAATCAAATCGATTCATGGGCATGATGCCTTTTTAATAGAATATAAACAACTAAAGGACATTGTAGGTCCTATTTTTAAATAAGATGAAAACAAAAAAAATACACATTGTATTATTCGGAATTGGAAACGTGGGCAGTACCCTGATCGATCAATTTCAAAAAGCCAATCAACAGATTGTAGAACAACAGGATATTCAAATTGAGTTTATTGCAATTAGCAATTCCAAAAAAATACTATTGGCCGATATTAGTCGAGAAGAAGATTGGAGACAAACATTCGAAGCATCGGCAATTACATATGATCTAGAGAATGTGCTGAATTATGTAAGCTTAACGCATTGCGATCAGCTCATTGCCATAGATGCTACCGCAAGTACTTCTTTTGTGCAATATTACGATCGACTCATTCAACATGGATTCCATATTATATCTGCAAATAAAATAGCCAATACATTAGATTTTGATTTCTACAATGCATTACGAAAAACGCTTAAAGAAAACAAGAAATTATTTTTGTATGAAACGAACGTAGGAGCGGGATTACCTATTATTGATACGATTCGAAACTTACACGATTCGGGGGAGAATATTACCCGAATACGAGGCGTATTTTCAGGGTCCTTAAGTTATATTTTCAATCAGTTTTCCAATGAAGATGTGCCTTTTTCTCGTATTCTTAAAGCAGCAGCAGACAAAGGTTATACAGAACCAGATCCTAGAGAGGATCTTTCTGGAAATGATGTGGCTAGAAAATTGTTGATTCTGGCCAGAGAACTAGATTTGCAAAACGAGTTTGACGATATCGATATCGAAAACTTGATTCCAGTAGATAAAAGAACAGGAAATAAGGAGGCCTTTTTAAATAGCCTAACCGAATTAGATGCAAGTTTTCAAGAAGCAAAGAATGCCCAGGAAAAAGGACATGTGTTGCGATATGTGGGCGACCTGTATGGAGATCTTTTTCAGCCTAAAGGAAACTTAAAAGTGAGTTTGGTTTCGGTACCTCAAGAATCTTCGCTTGGGTCTTTAAAAGGAACCGATGCCTTGATCGAGATCTTTACGGAGTCCTATGGAGATCAACCTATGGTGATCCAGGGAGCAGGAGCGGGCGCAAGTGTGACGGCTAGAGGAGTGTTTGGAGATATTATGCGATTGGCTAAGAACCATGCATAATGTATATGATTAGTTCGAGCTGTCATATCGAGCGGAGTCGAGATACAGGAACAGAACGTTCTTGGTAAAATGTGTATTTTAGAAGTCAAAATGAAAAGATGATCCCAAGCAAAGAAGCACTGCTAAAAGCGCAAAAAACGGTGCAACCTTACACCCATAAAACGCCTGTGTTAACCTCTACGTTGATCAATGAGTTGATCGGTGCAGAAGTGTTTTTTAAATGTGAGAATTTTCAAAAGATGGGCGCTTTTAAAATGCGCGGAGCCGTCAATAAAATTCTTAGTTTATCTCCAGAAGAAAGAGCTAAAGGAGTAGTCACGCACTCTTCAGGGAATTTTGGTCAAGCGGTGGCATTATCAGCAAAATTGTTAGGAGTCTCTGCATACATCGTCATGCCCGAGAATGCACCTCAGGTTAAGAAAAATGCGGTTAGAGCTTATGGAGGGATTGTGACGGAATGCGAGTCGACCATTGCAGCAAGAGAACAAGAAACCCATCGAATTCAAAAAGAAACAGGCGCTACATTTATGCACCCCTCGAATGATATGGAGGTGATTTTGGGGAACTCAACCTCGGCATCAGAATTACTTGAGAAACACTCCGATCTGGATGTTATTTTTGCTCCCGTTGGAGGTGGAGGCCTTGTTGCAGGAACGGCCTTAGCTGCACATTATTTTGGAACAAATTGCCAAACGGTGGGCGGAGAACCATTGGCTGTAGATGATGCCTATCGTTCCTTGTTGTCAGGAAAGATAGAAACCAACGAAACCACAAATACTATTGCAGACGGACTCCGAACGTATTTAGGAGACCAGAATTTCCCAATTATTCAACAATTGGTATCTAAGATCATTCGGGTAGAAGAACAAGAAATTGTGCAGGCAATGCAGCTGATCTGGGAACGATTGAAGATTATCATAGAGCCTTCAAGCGCAGTAGCCTTTGCAGCACTGCTTAAAAGCGAAGAGGAGTTCAAAGGGAAGAAAGTGGGCGTTATATTTTCTGGTGGTAATATTGATGTGAAGAACTTACCGTTTTAAAATAAAGGGTTGCATAAAATAAGAGTAAAGCGTAAGAAAATTACGTAAGGATAGAGAACATTGATAGACAGATAGTAAAAAGTAATTTTTTGTTTTCGCATTCAGTGAAATAAATATGTACTTTTGTAGTCTAAATAAAGAATAACACAAATTAAAAAAGAATAAAATGGCATTAGAAATTACAGATGCAACGTTTGAAGAAGTAGTATTAAAATCAGACAAGCCAGTATTGGTAGATTTTTGGGCAGCTTGGTGTGGTCCATGTAGAATGGTAGGTCCGATTGTTGATGAAATTCACAATGATTATGAAGGGAAAGCCGTTGTAGGAAAAGTTGATGTAGATGCAAATCAAGAATTTGCTGCGAAGTATGGTGTGCGTAACATTCCAACTGTATTAGTTTTTAAGAACGGAGAAGTAGTAGATAAGCAAGTAGGTGTAGCACCAAAGAATGTGTACACAGACAAGATCGATGCTGCATTATAAAAGACTTGGATTCCTTCGCTTCACCCGGAATGACAAATAATATTGTCTTTGCGAAGTTTTAAAAAAACTGAAGCAATCTCAAAAAAATTAACAAAATTGAAAGGAAAAAGGTTTGGCTAACGCCAAGCCTTTTTTTACTTTCGGGAGGTATGAATTTATCCGCAGTACAATCTTCAGAAATCAAAAACCTGGATCTGTTAGCTAGACAGGTAGTAGAAGGTTTTATTACCGGGATGCATAAAAGTCCATTCCATGGATTTTCTGTGGAGTTCTCTGAGCACAAGTTGTATAACAAAGGCGAAAGTACCCGTCATATTGACTGGAAACTTTTTGCGAAAACAGAGAAGTTATATACGAAGAAATACGAAGAAGAAACCAATTTGAGATGTCATGTGATCATTGATAACTCGGCTTCTATGCATTATCCTTTGGTAAAAGAACAACGGATAGATAACTTGAATAAGATTGGTTTTTCGGCAGTAGCTGCTGCCGCACTTATGGAGTTGCTAAAACGACAAAGAGATGCTGTAGGCTTGAGTGTCTATTCGGATAGTTATGAATATTATGCACCGGAGAAAGGGAGCGATCGACACCGAAAGATGTTACTGCATCAATTGGAGCAATTATTACAGTCTACCTCTTCAAAAAAAACGGATACCTATCAGTATTTACATGAGATTGCAGAAAAGATCCATCGTCGATCCTTGATCTTTTTGTTTACAGATATGTTCCAAACGGATACCAAGAATGAATTACTCTTTGAAGCCTTACGTCATTTGAAATATAACAAACATGAGGTAGTACTGCTTCATACTTTTGACGCTAAAACAGAGTTGAACTTTGATTTTGACAATGCACCGAAAAAGTTTGTCGATGCAGAAACCAATGAAGAGATCAATTTGTATAGTGAGAATATTAAAGAAGCCTATGAAGGTATGGTGGCGCAGTATTTTTCGGAGCTGAAGAACAGGTGTTTACAATACAAGATCGATTATGTACCGGTTGATATTCAACAAGGATATGATACTGTATTGATTAATTACTTGATCAGTCGTCAAAAAATGATGTAATAAAACTTTATTTTTCCTTTGCGAAAAGGAAAAACTCTTTTATATTTGCACCCGCAATAATGCAACGGTCTGGTAGTTCAGTCTGGTTAGAATACATGCCTGTCACGCATGGGGTCGCGGGTTCGAGTCCCGTCCAGACCGCCACAGTAAATAAGCCCTATAACAGCAATGTTATAGGGTTTTTCATTTCCTTTTATTATATTGGTCATGTACAAATAAGTACAAATAGGTACAAATAAGGCGAAAAACGGCAGCAAAATGACAGCAAAATGTCTTTGAGTGGATTCATAAAACTTGATACCGCTAAGAATAAGGAAAGAGAAGATGGCTTTCCTCTAAAATGCTACATCAGATTTAAAGGAAAAAGAAAAGGCTTTACCTTCAAAGGAATGTTGTTTAAAAAAGAAGACTGGAACTTCGATACGCAACTCCCAAAACACGGTAAAAGAGATATTTTATTTGTTCAAAAAAAGAGGGCCATATTAAATGACCTGATTTTTCAATACTCTATGGGAACTAGGTTAACCTATGATCAAGTTCAGGCGACCATTCTTGGTGTTGAACTAGAAGAGCCTAAAGAAGATTTTCCTTTCTACGAATTTGCTGATAAATTGATTGCAGAACTCGAATCTATTGGAAGACAAGGAAATGCTAATACCTATCGCAATGCTATAAATCAATTCAAAGTGTTCCAGGAGCAATTGATGTACAGTGATATCGATTATAATTTTTTGACAGAATTCAAGAACTCTAGGATCATTAAAGGAAACAAGAGCAACACCATTCACAACTATATTCGAACATTTAAGGCAATCTACAACGAAGGTGCCAGGCGAAACAATGTGGAAAATACCAAACCCTTTGCCGGGATATTTAAAGGTATAACAGTTAAAAAAAACAGAACAAAGAAGAAGAATCTAAGTAAGGTGGGAGTCAAGATCCTGGAAAGTTTGAAGCTTGACAACTTAGCAGAGCAACGATCGGTGGATATCTGGTTATTGCAATTCTATTTAGGTGGAGCAAGTTTGATCGATGTTTATTACCTAAAGAAGGATAATATTAAAAACTCCAGAGTATATTTTAGAAGGGAGAAGTTAGGAGATCAAGGATATCAGTTTGACGTTAAGATATTCGATAAGGCTCAAATAATTATTGATAAATATACTGCTGCAGGTGATTACTTATTCCCCTGGAGAAAAGATCTAAAGGGGTACGAGAATTTTAGAAGGAACATGCGGTCAGATCTTAAAAAGGTGCAAGAGGATTATAATACATTGCAAATTGCAACAGGAGCAGCAACAGAATTGTTGCAAGTGTTGCCGCTTGGTGGAAATTTGACAAGTGTTGTTGCTAGACATACTTTTTCGACTATTGCAAAGCATCTTTATATTGATCCGGATCTTATTAAAGAGATCATGGGGCATGAATCAGACGGGATCAACAATGTGTATAGAGATCTATATCCTGAAATAGATAGAGATGAGGCTCAATTAAGGATTATTACGGTATAGGTTAAATCAATCATTTTTAAATAAATTGTTGATTTCTGTTTTTACAATGTCTAATCTTGAAACAGTTAACCCTACTTTATACTGTCGTTCAAAATTCTCATTTGAAACAAAAAAACTACCCCCAAATGAAATAGCTGTCCCACTAATAGGGAACTTATCAGCTCTAATTTTTTTGGTTTTCTTTTTGAATTCTCTTTTGTAAATTTCTGTAACTGTTACACCTGTGATTACATAAAAATATTTCAGACTCTCTTTACTCATTTCGTTTGTTAAATTTGTTAACCGTTTTATATTAAGGTCCTTGTTTTTTAGGACTGCTCTTGAAATATCGGTAACATAGTATTCGTATATTCTATCATCGGTTGCCGAAGCATTTATAAAGAGACTAATACTTTTTGAACTATTTTTGGTTAATTTATGAGAAATTAGTCTGCCATTCTCAGGCACAAAAGAAGCAACTTTAGTTGTATCATTTTTTACTGTGAACAACCCAATATTGTATTTGCCGTTGTCATAATAAATCAACCTTCCTAGTACTTCATCAAGATTTTGTCGGTATGTTTCTATTCCAATATTTGAAACATATAGTCTGTCATAAACATTCTTTAAAGCATTTGGTATTGGCTCTCTATAGCTTGAGTCTGAATTTTTAGCAACATATTGGTTATAATTTATAATTTGTACAGTTTTGTTGTTAGGGTGTGAAACCTTTTTTATTTCATCTTTTAGCTGCCTAAACTTATTATTATCAGTATGACCTTTTGTTTTACTTTTTTGACAATATGAACTAATACTGCTCAGCAGTATCAACGATAATAGTAATGTGTTTTTCATCTATATTAGCATTAAAAATGTGTGATTAATCAAATTTTATAGCGGATGCCTTTTTACCTCTCTCGTAAATTATAGCATCAACTTTTTTCTTTTTGAACTTCTTTTTTACTTTTTTGGCAAATTTCATCAAATCTTGTTCTATACTATTGTTCCAAAGGCCGACCGTCAAGGCTGATTTCCATTTAATCCCACCACCAACAGTTTTCACGAAGGTATATTCCTTGATTGGTTCACTTAGAACAAAGAATGGAATGTTATTGATTCTTTGTACCGTTGCGATCCGATCGTTTTCATCAGTTCTTTCATCTGTAAATCGTATTGCGTTCATTTGTTTTCCATTAGTATAAATGACAGCGTCATATTGGATCTTTGCTTCTTTGTAGGCTTTATTTAAGCGTTTAATATATTTAGTGATCTTAGTCGATATGCTTTCATTAATTAATCCACCAGTAATAAAAGATCCCCATTGTATTCCTTTTCCTTTAGATTTTATGACTTCATATTCTCTAACCGGTTCCGCTAATAAGTATACCTCGATACCATTTACTTTATAAACTTTCGACTTTAATTGTGAAAAAACCGTAGTAGAAATGGCAATTAGCAATATTGTTAGAATTCTTTTTCTATACATTTTGTTGACTTTTAATATTAGTACAGTCGTAAAGTAGTCCAAAATGAACGTATTAAAAAAAAGGAATTCCGCATTTGCGGAAATCCACATTTTAAAATGCAGAATACCGCATAAAATGAGACGTTTTGGTGAAAAAAGTTGATTTTATATAAAAATATCCCTGAAAAGTTTACAAAATGTTATGTTTTAACCACTTACCTTTGGAATGTGTTTAAGGAAAAAATTACTATAGTATTTAAGTGGCTTATCCGTCTCCTAAAAACTCATCAAAATCAGATAAAAGTATGTTGTTAATATTAACTAGATCTTCTTCAGGCGATGTAGAAGTTAAAAAAAATAAACTAGGATTACCCTCAGCATTGTTTGAAAAGTTTAAAGTATGATCCATTGACGAAAGGATTGGACGATTTCTCATTAACTGAATGAATTCATTTCTTCTGTCTCTAATTGGTCCTTCTGGAAAAACTCCATGAAAAATAAATGTTGGCATTGATTCGATTTTAAAATTTAAGTAAAAATAACCAATAAAGAAACACACTCGTTTTTGAGTGTAAAACGATAAAAACAGTAGTTATGCCAGCAATAAAAGTAAAAGTAGAATTGACTCATTTATGGGTAACTGACTTTGGTTGGGAGGATACAATATTAATTGAGGAAGATTTTCAAGAGTTGGAAATTTTAGGAACCTCTAATGAGGACGGTGTTGTTTTTATCGGCACGCAAACTGATAAATCAAAAAGACAAATTTTAAAAGGAACATTAAAACAGTAGTATAAGTAAAAGGTTCCCAGATCCTAAAAAACTGGAATAGTTCTTTGATATTATTGTGGTAAGTCTTTTTTTTTTTTTTAAGTTTGGAGTCTCATTTAAAAATCTTAGCTATGAAAATTAAACTTTTTTTGATTTTTACTTTAACTTGTTTAACTGTATTTCCTCAAACTCAAATAGGTAATAGCGTTTTTGGGTCATATAGTAATGCCTCCTTAGGTTGGTCAGTTAGCTTAAGTTCAGATGGAAAAATTTTAGCAGCTGGAGCACCCGGAATAGGTGGCAATGTTTATGTTTATGAGAACATTAATAGTAGTTGGGTGCAAATTGGTGATGCCATTACTGGAGATAATGATCAACATGGGCACAGCATTAGCCTGTCTTCGAATGGAAATATACTTGCGATAAGTGCAGCCTGGAACCATACTAATGGAATAAGATCAGGTAGAACTCAGATATATGAGAACCAAGGAGGTTCTTGGGTGCAAATTGGTCAAGACATAGTGGGAGAGTTTGCGTATGATGGGGAAACCAATGGTCAATTGCCTGATTCGAATGTTAGTCTCTCAGCTGATGGATCAATAGTGGCTATTGGGGCAACTGGAAATGACGGTAATGGGAATAATTCTGGAAGTGTTAGAGTCTTTAGAAATGATAATAACAATTGGATTCAAATAGGAAATACTATTAATGGAGAAAATCAGAATGATGAATTGGGGAGTAGTGTAAGTTTATCCAATGATGGCAGTATAATAGCAATTGGTGCTGTGCATCCTATAAGCGCTGGTAGCATTGGATATGTTAAAGTATATAAAAACGAAAATGATAATTGGATTCAAATAGGTAGTAATATTTCAAGTGGACAGTCGGATAGGTTTGCTGAAAGCCTTAGTATATCAGGTGATGGAAATGTAATAGCAATAGGCGCAACTGGTGTTGATATAGGGGGCAGTCTAAATCATGGCGGAGTAAGAATATACAGAAATACAAATGATAATTGGAACCAGATAGGGAACACTATCATTGGTGAAGCACAATCTGATGCATCTGGTAATAGTGTTAGTTTGTCTGAAGATGGGAACGTTGTGGCAATAGGTGCATGGTTAAATACTAGTAATGGTAATTGGGGTGCAGGTCAAGTAAGAATTTATAAGAATGAAAGTGACAATTGGGTTCAGGTTGGAGCAGATATTGAAGGAGATATTTCCGGTATACATGAGGGATTTAGCGTAAGACTATCATCTGACGGTTCTATAGTTGCTACAGGAGCCATTAATTATGATGACGTTCCTAATACTCCTGGAGATATAGGTCGAGTAAGTGTATTTGATCTTTCATCTGTATTATCATTGAGTTCTATTCCGCAACTAGTTGATGTAAAAGTTTATCCAAACCCTACTGTAGAACACATTAACGTAGAAACGGCACTAGAATTATCAGAAATTTCTGTTTGGAACTTAAATGGTCAGCTTGTTAAACAAGCATATAATTCAAATCTAATAGGAGTTAAATCGTTGCCTTATGGCGTTTATTTGTTGAAAATAAAAACAACAAATAATAGTGTCCTATTCAAGAAAATAGTAGTTGGCAGTTGACAGATAAAATAAAAGAATAAAATATTAATCAATTAAGATTACTTACCACAAGAGCTTCAAAATGAAGCTCTTTTTTATTGTCAAAGATTTAGTGTAACTGATACCAGAGGGTATCAAAATAATTGTAGTTACTCAGCACTACTAAAAAGCTGAAATACAAGTTCTTTGACATTGTGGTAAGTTAAAACTACTTAAAAAGTTTATATTCGATATGGAAATAAATGTAATTGCGTTTATAAAATAGTTGTTTACAAACAAAAAAAGAAAATATGCCTAATCAATATGTACTACAGAGGCTTGCTGGTATTAGAACAATACTTAATGGGGTTCATCGAGCAAGTGCTAATATGACTAATAATACAATGGGAGCTGAAAGAGAAGCAGTCATTGATTTTTTTTTATCTGCAGTTTTTCCAAATCAATTTAGATTCGGAACAGGTGATGCGACAGATTTAGAAGGAAATAGAAGTGGGCAATTAGACGTTGTAATTGAATCAGGTGTATCTCCTAGTTTACCAACAATACCTGCATCAAATTCCAAGCTATATTTAGCAGAATCAGTATCAGCCGTTATTGAAGTAAAATCAACAATTTCTACTCAATGGCAACAAGCAATAAGTACAGCAAATCAGTTGTCTCCATTAAAAAGAAAATTTGGAGCTAATTTGTCTATGGGAGGCAAACCAACAAATGATATTCCGCTATTTGTAGTAGGATACACCGGATGGAATCAAATGACCTCATTGGAAAACAATATAACTGGTGCACCTAATATTGATGGAATATTAGTTATAGATCAAGGTTTGTTTCTAAGTTCACAAAGATTTGGAGGTGTTAAAGCGACTGGAGATTGGGCGTTATGGGGGTTAATTTGTTGTTTGCATCAAGCAGTAGGGACATTAAAGGCTTCTTCAACTAAGCCAATTAATTATGCTTTTTAAAATGTCAGCATACTATCTGTATAAAAATATTACTTACCACAAGAGCTTCAAAATCGAAGCTCTTTTTTATTGTCAAAAACTTATTATAAACGATACCATAGAGTATCAAAAATGCCATAATAAATCACCCCACTTTAATAGGTGTGTATGACAATAAATAAGAGCTTTTAGAGCAAGAATGTGTGCAGTAAAACGGCAGTAACAACAATAGGGCGAATTGTAATTAGCATATAATCAAGTAGTTATTGTGTGAAGTGTTACGCCTGTCACGCATGGGGTCGCGGGTTCGAGTCCCGTCCAGACCGCAAAAACCTCTCAAGAAATTGAGAGGTTTTTTCATTTCAGGATGTGGCGCATTCATTCAACTAAAGATTGAAATGAAAAAACAACATATCATAAGGTGATGAGGTTTTAGCAGGCCCACCCAATTGGGCCTGACGAATGGAGTGAGTTAATCCCGTCCAGACCACAGAAAGTCTTGATAATATTTTGAGTTTAAGTAACTTGTTTTTCAGATTCATAGTAAAGACAATTTTGTAACATGAGTATTAACCAATTATTAAAAAAGGTGCCTCTAAAAAAGTAACAAATTTTCCTTTACAGGCACCGCATTTATAAAGCTTAGAATAGGGAATTAAGTACAATACTTTGTATCTTCGAATTCTTTTTATTTTGTTTTTTTTGCATCTAGGACAAGTCATTTTTTTAGGTTTTAGATTAGAAAGTATCGTTTATAATTTCACCATTATTTTAGAACTATTTTGGTTGATTTTCTGCCTGTTTCTGTTATTATATGCACGATGTAAATTCCTTTATTAAAAGCTGGAATACTTATTGAATTACTTCCTTTTCCAGTAAAAGAAGTAGAAAATACTTTTTGACCTAATAGGTTGTATAGGTCCATATTCGCATCTTTTTCATATATGCCTGAGACATTTAATGTTTGAGAGCTTTCCATATAAATATGTACTTGAGTTAAACTTTTAGGGCCTTCTACATTCAATGCATTTTCAGTTGTATGCAAATAGAATCGACCAATACCGTTCAGATTTTCGGAGAGAGAAATAGTGTATTCTGTATTTGGGTCATCTAGTTGTGTGAAAGTGTTAGTTTCTTTGTCTTCTAAGTAGACAGGTACATTGGCAGGAAAGTTGTTCAGTTCTATTGAAAATGTCACCTCCTGTCCAGTATCCGCTTTTACCGACAAAGGAATAATTAAAGTGTCGTAATTGTTAGGAGGTAGGCATTGTAAGGCAAAATCAACCCCTTCACTATCTTCAATTAAATGGGTGGCTATATTAAAATCAGTTGTATTTCCGTCAAATAGTCCAGCATCATAGCCTGTATCCAATCCAGATGTAGTCCCTTCAATGTATTTTATATCGGTAGATTTTGTCAAAGTACCATTAGAGAAAGAAATACTAATATGGGGAAAATTGGTAGAAGATGTAGCTCTTAAAAATAAATCTCCAGTTTGATGACTTTGCATTGTTTCTTGTAGAGAAATGGTTCCTCCTCCAGATTTTGAATTTACAAAAAAGGATTGTCCAGGTGCAATGTAAGTAGCTCCCAATGCATTATTAATGATATCGTAAGAATTGGTACTTGAATTCCATACATACAAAGCTCCAAATGCGGGATCTAATTGATTTAAGTTCTGCGATAAAATATTGGTCGTATTTGCACTTACATTTGTGGCTAAATATGAAGGATATGGATTACCTACCAAATTCCATTGGTTAGATTGATCAGAAATAATACTGGTTGTATCTGTATTTAAATATTCTCCTACGAAGGTAAATGTCCCTGGAGTATTACGCTTCATTGCATAACCTTTGCCTTGAACAAACTCACCTGCATTGGCAATATCCGATACAAGAATGTAATTCCAATTATTAGAACTAACGGTATTGTCATATGGAGCTATGGCATACTTTGTTAGATCTCCATTTTGGGCTACATCATTACTTGCCGCTTCAGTAACTGTAAATTCATATATCGATTGCCCAGATAAAGGAGCAGTGATAAGATGCCAACTATCTGTAACATATCTTTTGTAACTTATATTTCCAGTAGCATTGCCTTTTATAATTAATGAGCCAGAGCTGCTTGCATCAGATTCAATGATAACAGCATCTTCTGTATTCATTAAGCTAGATCTGTTCGTGAAATCGTTTTCAATAGTCAATGATTTTCCAGGGCTAATAGTTAAAACATGTGAATCTAACATTATAAGATCTTTAGCAACTGCGTTATTTATATCTATAGTTATATTTGAATTTAATAATACAGTAGAACTGTTTGTGGGTAATAATGCACCCGTCCAATTAGAAGGGTTAGACCAATTTGAATCTACTGATCCGGTCCAATTTGAAACAGGGCCATCGTTTTCATATGCACCAATATCGACAGTCGATGAAAAAAGCCTAGTTTTATTATCTAAATCAGTTGGAAGAGTTTCAGAGGTGTTCCCATCTCCATCTATATCGTAGGTGTCAACTGGCAGGTAGGTATTGCCTCCAGCATCTATGAGAGTTGAGGTATGTTGAAGACGGTAGTTTGACCCTGCGTTTGCGAAATCTGGAACATACAATCCAGAACTATCATCAATATTGCCAGTACCTATAGGATTCTGGTCTTTTATATAACTATAGGTTACCGCCTGGGTAGCTCCAGGAACTAAAACCGTTTCATTATTATTAGTTGCTGTATTATCCGCAAGTATGGAATTTTGAAGAGTAAGTACTCCCGAGGTCATATAAATTCCGCCACCATAAGAGTTGGTATTAGATCCAGAAATACTATTCTTTACAATGGTACAATTTATAAATGAAATGTTACTATCAGAATGTACGGCAGCTCCTCTATGATTATTATTAAAAGTAGATAGTATTTTATTTTCCTGAATTAAGGTGTTGTAGGCTTGAAAAGAACTAGAAGTGTTATTACTAATGGCCCCTCCACTTAACTGATCATAGTTACTCGATCCAGCGTTAATTATATTATTTTTGACTATCCCATTTATAATAGTAACCTGACCAAGGATGTTTAATAAGCCTCCTCCAAAGGCATTATTACTAGGGTCATTTCCAGCAATGAGAACCTGATTTTCTTCTATCGCTGTATTTAATAATGTCATTACCCCCCATTCATTTAATATACCTCCTCCACCTGCATTGGGTATTGAGGTTGTATTCCCAGCAGTATTATTTTTCACAACGCAATTGTTTATTGTTAGAGAATTAAATGCATTATAAATCCCTCCTCCACTTAGATCTGAAGAATTGTTTTTAATAATACAATCTTCCATAGTAATAGTGCTTATAGGTTCTCCACTCGCCACTTGAAACCTAATACCAGCTCCTTTTTCGGTTGCCCCAGTGGTTTTTCCATTACTTATGGTAAGTCCTTGAACATGGATTGTAAGATTATTGGTAATGCTACTCATTACTCTATGAGAATTATTACCACTAATTATCGTACTGTTTAGAGCACTATTTTGTGCCCCCCCACCACTAGGGTATCCGCCTTTAATGGTTACACTCTTAGTTATATCTAGAGTGCTTGCGGTTGTATAGGTTCCTTTTGCGATTCTTACTTCGCCTCCGGAGTTAACACTTTGAAGAGCATTGGCAATACTGGTATAAGCATTGGCCCAATCACATCCGGTATTAGAACCAGTGGCATTAGCATCCACATAAGCAATAGGTAAGTCGAGTGTAATTGTTTGCGTGTTACTCACGATGTTTCCTACTTGCGCATCTTTAGGAACCCAATCTGAATTATCCATATGAGTCAAGACCCCATCGTTATTGCTCGAGCTAAGGTCATCCAATGTTGTTCCTGAACTTGAATCAAAATTATAATAACTGACTAGATTTGCTTCATTACCTAAAAATTTAGTGTAAGCATTGTTAACAATTTCTTCTTGAGTTCTAACATCATCCCAAATACGAATTTCATCCAATTGTCCTGTAAAATGCTCATCGTTTTGTGTAGAGCTGTTAAGCTTACCAATTGTAAAACTGCTATGTAATGTATTAAGGGTAATAGCTGATGAGTTTTCTAAAACCCCATCAACGTAAAGTTTAATCGTGCTACCGTTGTAAGTAACTGCTACATGATGCCATGCGTTATCGGTTATGACAGAAGTTCCTTCTAAATCGGCAAAAGAACCTACGAAATAGAGCTTACCATTGGGGTTTACTAACAGGCCAAAACGTTGGGTATTACTATTCGTTCCGTAGTTGGCAATTGCACTAAAAGCACCTGTTCCATTGGTTTTTACCCATGCCTCCATCGTTCTAGGCGAATTGCCGTTCGGTAGATTATTGAAGGAACTCACCGAAATAAAGTCATCAGTTCCATCCAATTCTAGGGCGTTGTTTAATTGACTTTCTGCATATATATGAAAATCGGTAGTGTTAGAAACGATCCCCGTTTGAAAGGTTAAAGACCCTCCAGTGCCTATTTGCCCATTTCCTATAATCGAATTGTCTGCATCATTCCTAAGGTAGTACGTAGCACATGTTTCCGAACTAGAAAGGCTAAGGGTATTGTCTTGAGCACAGGAGATATTACCTCCCCCTGCCAGTGTCTGTGTTGAGAAATTAACTCTCGTAATCGTGGCAACATTACTTACAATAGAGCCCGTAGAATACCTGTAAACCCAATCATCTTCTTCCATTAAAAGTAGATCTCCATCATTATTACTTGATGTCAGATCATTTATGATTACTCCGCTTCCCTCATCAAAGGTGTAATAAGAGACTAAATTGTTTTCACTACCCGTATAACTGGTAAATTGATTGCTAGATATTTCTTGTTGTGTTCTGGCTACATTCCAAATCCTAACCTCATCTATCTGTCCAGAGAAGTTTTCGGTATTTGGTGTCGCATTTCTTTTACCAATCATAAAAAAACCATTGGTAGTATTGAGTGCTAGATTGGCATTGCCATCTTCTACGCCATCTACATAAAGTCGAATAGTAGTACTATCATAGGTAACAGCCACATGGTGCCATTGATTATCGGTAATGGTTGTTGCTCCTTTTAGATCATTAAATTCACCAGCGAAGTATAATTTGTTATCATCAGAGACTAGCAAAGCAAAACGCTCACCATTAGAGGTAGTACCATAGTTAACAATGGCAGCATAATTTCCAGTACCACCTGTTTTTATCCATGCTTCTATTGTTCGGGCGCCATTTCCTGTGGGTAAATTAGTATGTGTGCCAAACCCCACGAATTCTTCTACTCCATCAAAATTTAGCGTATGACCAAAATCTTTTTGAGCATATACATGATAGTTGGTAGTAGAGTTAACATTTCCGGTTTGAAAACTAAGACTACCTCCTGTACCTTGTTTCCAGCCTCCGATTGTACTGTTATCTAAATCGTTCCTTAGCGTATAAATATAATCCGTTTGAGAACCTTCCAGAGTTAATACATGATTTTGAGCACATGTTGCAGTCGTGCTACCCGATAAAGTTTGCATTATGGGGTTCTCCAAGATTAAGTCTGTACGGTTATTTACTTTTGGTTTCAATCTTGGGCTATACGCCTTCTTCTTCGTATTTACTACTGTGGCACTTTTAACTTTATGAATGTTACTGCATAAAAGTAAAGTGAAGAACACCAATGAACCTGGTATTATAAGTTGTTTCATTTCGAATGTGGTTTTTTTAAAAGAGGGTGTTATTGAAATAATTTTCTTTAAATGATAGGGGTAGGGGTTCGATATGTTGCGTATATAAGTTCTTTAGAGTACGATATTACCTGTTGCCATAATTATTTTAAATTTTATGGCAACTCCATATATATCCTTTAGCACTTATAGTACTAGTTTTAGATAAAAAAAGAGTTACAAGGGAGTTAATGTTTTGACAGTCATTACTATATGTTTTAGTTATTTAATAATTATTTTTTTAGAACGTGTCTCTTTTTGGGTTTGAAGCTTTACGATATAGACTCCAGGAGCTATTTTTGGGGTCATAATTTCATTAACTCCATTTCCTTTAAATGAGGTTTTAAAAATGTTTTTTCCTTGTATAGAGTAAATGTTTACTTGAGCCGTTTCATTTTGTATACCCGTAATTCTAAGATTGTTGTTTTGTAGCGTATATATTTGAATGTCTTTAACATTTAAATCGTTATTAACTACAATTTTAGAGGTGTTGGTATGCAGGTAAAAACGACCGATACCTTGCAGTGCAGTACTT
Organism: Asprobacillus argus; assembly: GCF_032248395.1. Lineage (NCBI taxonomy): Bacteria > Pseudomonadati > Bacteroidota > Flavobacteriia > Flavobacteriales > Flavobacteriaceae > Asprobacillus > Asprobacillus argus. The sequence goes on along the minus strand of NZ_JAVTTO010000003.1, from coordinate 254,894 downwards.
ACTTTAGTCTGGTAAGAAGAATGAGCCTCATCTAATCGAGTAAAGGTTTGTGTTAGCCTATCTTCTAGATATAGATGTAACCCATCAGGTAAATTACTTACCTGTGCTGTAAAATCGATTTTTTGGCCGGCATCGGCATTGACCCCTACAGGAATGACCATATTCTCAAAATCGCTATCTGGTAACGATTGAATGGCATATGGTTTTCCTGTATCGTTGGTTAGTAGGTGCGTGTAAAGCGAAAAACTGTTATCTGCTCCACCAAAAAGAGTGCTATCGTAGCCATTGTCAAACCCTGTTGTTTTTTCGGAGATATAAAAGATTTTGGTGTGTCGTGTAATACTTCCATTATACATGTTGAGTCGAACCTCAGGTCGAGTAATGGTATTAGAGGATCTGTTAAAGACATCGCTTGTTTGATGACTCTGCATATTCTCTGAAAAATTAATTGGATTAGGGATAGACCCTATCTCAAGAAAAAACCCTTGACCTGGAGCGATGTATCTAGCTGGATCAGTTTGATTTATTGTGATGTATTGTGCCTGATTTTGATCCCAAAACCAAAGAGATTCTTGAGCTAATACGGAGCTGTTATGTGTTAATATATTATTTGTTGCATCTGCATGGCTGTTTGCAGGTAAATATGAAGGGTAAGGGTTCCCTAATATATAAAAACCATCAGGAGGAGCCACCGCACCGAAATTTCCGGTTTTTAATGCTCCTGTAAAAGAAAGATCCCCAGGAGCGTCTAATTTTACAGCAAACCCCCATCCGTCAACACGGGTGGTGCTAAGAGTTCCAGTTGTTATATATGTCCATTTATTACCTGTATTGGTGACCGCATCATTATAGTATCCGATTCCTATATTTGTCCCTGACCCTTGTGCAAGGGCATTATCGTTGTTTATATCGGAGTATGAAGAACCTTCTACTGGAGGAGATACGAGATACCAATTATTTGTAGGTAAATTTCTTTTGTAAGTAAGCTGAACTCCAGTGGCATTCTTCGCAATAAGAGAACTGCCAGACTCCATGGTAATGGTTCCGTTATTGGTAATGGTACCTGTTACCGTTAAGGCGGCACCAGAAAGGATATCCATACCATTTACTGTAATGTTTCCTGTAGCCGTAGGAGTATTGGTTGTTTGATAAATAGTTGCTTTATCAGAAGCGCCAGGTACTGCCCCTTTACTCCAGTTTGTGGCCGTATCCCAATCTGTATCGCCACCCATCCATCCAAAATTGGTGTTTTTATGCCAAAACAGTCTAGCAACGCCTGAAGCACTTGAAGAGAGTACGATATCAGAATCTCCATCACTATCCAAATCTCCCACAATTACATGGCTGAATTGAGCAGGTATTGAACTGCTATGCTCTGTAAAACTTTCACTGCCATTGTTTTCAAACCATAGTACAATTCCAGAATTGTTATATGAGGCTATGACATCTTGATCTCCATCTCCATCCAAGTCGGATACATCTATATTCCTGATATCTGCACCGGTATTATTATCTTTTATTGATGTCTTTGTAAAGCTTTGGCTTCCATCATTTCTAAGCCAACCTATTGCGATAGGAAATCCTACTAAAACTTTATATACGATATCCAAATGCCCGTCATCATTAAGGTCAGCAATTTTGATGGAAGTGAACCATACGGTTTCCCTAAGTAATATGTGTTGAGTAAATCCCAAACTACCATCATTTTCATGCCATGATAAATTAGAGCCATCACCACTAAAATCATCTTCTCCAGTTGCAAAATCGATATCGCCGTCTCCATCTATATCAGCCATGTCAAAGATTATTCCTTCACTAGCACCTATTACTCCTGTAACCAATACATTGTTGGTAAAAGATTGAGTACCATCATTACGAAGCCAATTAAGAGTTCCACCAGAAGTCCTTTCGTGGTAAACAATATCGAAATCTCCATCTTGATCAACATCAATAATTTTGGGGATAGATTGAATACTACTACTAATAGCAGTAAGAGTAAGCAACGTGCTCTTTTGAGAGAAATCTCCACTTCCATCGTTCTGATACCATACAATTTTCTCGCCAAACGCTACAATATCTCTATCTCCATCCTTATCCAAATCTACTATGACAACATTTAGCAACTTAGTATCTTCGCCAGTATTTATTGTATTCTTCGTAAAATTTTCATTTCCATCGTTTTCGTACAAATACACCGCATCATCAGGATTAGAAACCCCAACGATATCCATATCACCATCACCATCAATATCGGCAAGATCAAATCTCTCTATATCGCTGGCTGCATCGATAGTTATTTCGGGTGGAGTGATACTTTTAAATAAGTTGTTGGCATCAGTTTCAGTAACAAAGGTGAAATAAATGGGCTTTGTTAATGGGTTACCTCCAGTGTCCGTCAGGTTAGCAGTAAGAGACACTGTAATCTCTTCTGCTGCTTTAAAATCGGTGGTAGGATTAAAGGTAATGGTAGCAGTGCCTCCTCCGGTAAAAACCCCCTGAATGATTCCCGTTCGATTCCCAGCAATGATAATGTTTGTACTGTTTACTGTAGCTGCATCTGTATTGGTGTTAAATGTTAAAACGATGTCAGCGCTTCGTGAAACGCTGTTTGCGTTTTGGAAAGGAGTAGAACTGGCAAAAGTTAATTGAGCATACGTATCTAAGGAGCTCATTAATAAACAGGCAACCATTACTATTTTACTAGCAATAGAAGAAATGTACAGCGTAATGTTTTTAATTCTCATAGTGTTGGTTTTATAAATTAAATTTTTATGTATTGGGTATGGTTATGCTATAAATGGTTTTTTTAAATGATCACGAAAAGAGGATGTTATAAATAAAGGGGGCATATAACCCCTGCTTTCCGTGATTTTGAGCTAGAAATACAATATTAGTTGCCAAACAACTTTAAAGATTAACATCTTAAAGCAGCTCTTTTTATTTTTAGCTTTTTCTTTAGACAATAGGGGTTCGATATGTTGTATAGCTAGCTTTAAAAAAGCTAGTTATAACTGTGTTACTATTTTGACAATCATTTGTATCTGTTTTAATTATTTAATTAGTATTGTTTTCATTTTATTGAAGCTCGCCGTGAGATGTTAAAATCCTGACCCTGGAGGATCAATGCTGCTGGCTTGTGCCTTTTTTGGTGATAATAGGAGATACGTGCCTATAGCAGTCAAAGCAGCATATTTTCCGTAGCTACCTATTTTTTTTAGCGCAAGATTACGAGAAATTGACTCTTCTTTTTCCGTAATGTTTGACGTTGATTTTTTCATATTGTTCCTTGTTTATTACGATTTCTTATAAGCGATTTTGGTATACATTTTGTTAAGAATGCATCTATTCAATACTCATTACCTCTATAGCGTTAGAAGCTTAAGTTTGATGAACTTTAAGACTGTGTTTTGGAAAATTGTGCACCGTATATATATGAACTGGCACACCTATTTTTTTGTTCTTAATAAAACTACCTCCCACAATGTTTTATTTACTTTTTAACAAATTCAACTACCCACAAAAGTGGATGTCGCTTTAAAAGTTTTAAAAAGATTGCATTACTTTTTTAAACTCTGTTGTAAAACTATTTCAAAGGGTTAACATAAAAATGGGTGTAAGTACTACTTTTTGGCGATGTCATAACATATTTGGTATCTTGCATTGAGGAAACATTGTGAAAATGATGATGACATAAAAAACCGATCTACAGATGTAGATCGGTCAAAGGTTAGGTAAGTAATATATACACCACATTTTTTCACCCCATGTAAGTATAGCGCCCCCTCAGACGACTTACCTTAAATAACCTTTCTTACAATTTTCCCTAAACAGAAAGTTTAATAAGGTTCGTATAAATCAAAATAACAACAAAAAAAATAGCAGAGAATGGGTGTTAACACCCAAAATATAAAAGTGTTTTTGATGGTAGGTTTGAGTTTTTTAGGAGTATAATCCAGTTCTAAAAAGGACTAGTTTAAAGAAGGAAATGTAATTGAAAATACAGTGCCTTTGTTTATTTTAGAATCGATGTTTAATGTTCCTTTTAGATATTTTACCCTTTCTTTGATCGTTTTTAAACCGAGTGTTTTAAAGTTTTTATATTTTTCAAAAGAATTAAACCCCTCTCCATTGTCTTTTACGCTTAAAACAACTTGTTTACCTCTTGCTTTTAATTCAACTTTCGCAGAAGTAGCATTCGCATGCTTAATTATATTAGAAAGGCATTCTTGTATTATTCTAAATACATTCAGTTTTTGAGAAATGGTTAAAAGTGTATCCACGTTTTCTATATCTCCAAATATATAGGTCTCTTTGTAACTGTCGTCGAGTTGTTGAATGAGGTTTTCAGTCGACTTTTGCAGCCCTATTTCTTCAAGCTGATATGGGTGTAGTAATTTCGAAATAGCTCTCATCTCTTCAATAGCAGAATTGATGAGAGATTCTTCCTGCTCCTTTTCATCGCTAATAATACTGTTTTTTATCAATAACAACGTTTGCCCTAGGCTGTCGTGAAGATCTTCTGAAATTCGTTTGCGCTCTTCTTCTTGCGTAATCAATAGCTTTTGAGAGTATTCCTCTTGCGCTTGTTTGTCTTTTTTAACTTGTTTCCTCTTTACGACAAGAAGAACAACAAAAAACAGTGAAAGCAATGAAATACCGCCTAAAGCGATTATTTTAGTTTTTGCTTGATTTTTGGTATCTAAAATCTCAATGTCTTTTTGTTGCGCTATGATTTCTTTTTCCTTTTTCTCTGTCTCAAAGATGGTCTGATAATATTGATAAAGCTGTTTGTTTTTAACTGAAGCCAATGAATCTTCCAGGATTGTTTTTTTCTCGAAATAGTCTAGTGCTTGAGCATAATTTTTCTTCCAAAGATTAACTTTATATGAAAAATCTAATATAACTGCGGTTCTTTGCTGATAGCTGCTTTTTTTTGATTCCTTTAAAAGATTAGTCAGTATTTTGCCAGCTTCATCATACCTGTCAATAGAGGCTAAGTAAGCAGCTTTTGTTCTTAAAAACCCTCTAGTTTTCTGTGTGGTAAATGGTGTTTTGTTAATAATATTTTCTAATGTGTCTAGATATTTTTTAGCCACAGAAAGTTGTTTTTCTTCAATAGAAAGTTCACAGAGATCAGAATAGGCAGCTACAAGTATTGAAGGGTTTTCTATGTCACCATATTGAATACTTTTTAACAATGCTTTTTTTCTTTTTGCAGGTTCTTTAAGATTATAAAGAGCATTAGACAGCATATAATAGTCATTAGCGAGTTCGGCTAAAAAGTTGGTTTTTTCCTTACGATCAATAATTTCAGAAATTTTTTCAAAAGACATTTCTGACATTCCTATGCTCGTATAAATTGAAGCATTTTCCGACAAGGCCTGAAAGTATAACGTTCGTGCAGAGGGAAGTGTGTCTTCTATCTGCTCAAAAAACTTAGATGATTTGATATAATCTTGTGTAGCCAAGCCATATTGACCCATAAATTTTTGAGTTTTTGCTCGGTATAAATATGCTAGTCCAATACTATTAATTTCGATAGGACCGGTGAGTTTGAATTTCTGAATAGCTTTTGTAAAAAGTTCCTTACTTCTTTTCAAATCAAAATACACTTGATGGAAACCTTCATAGGAGTATAATTCTCCTATTAATCGGGTTTTATCTACTTTCGACTCGAACCCTTGTAGTTTTCTTAAAATGGCCATGGCTCTTTCAGATTGTTCTTTTGTTTTGGCAATATTGAAGTAAATACTCGGCACAATTTTCATGGCTGTTTCATATGCTTCATATTTTAGCGCCAAATCGACGGTCTTTTCGAAAAAACTAATATGTCTTTTTTTATCAATAAAGGATTTTATAGAATCAAAAGATTTAAAAGTTACGGTTCCATTGGAAGTAGTATCTAATAGGTTCGAATAAAATTTTTTGTCTGGAACAAACTCTTGATCTTGAATAGCATTGGCAAAAGAAGAGGTGTACGCAAAAAGTAAAAATAAAAAATGAATGTAGAACTTTCGTGAACTCATAATGAAAAATAGTTTAAAAATAATTGGAATGAGCTAGGAGTTCCTTTCAAATGTACACAATAAAACTGATTTGTTGTTATCTTTTGCCAATAACTATTTTACAAGATGCCTTTAAGGCAAAATTTTTAATAATTGATTAGATGCTTGTTTTTTTGCACCCATATGAGTAGTGAATTGGTTACATGAGAAAGTTCAAGTTTTAGAATGATGCTGCCTCTATGCTTTTCAACTGTTCTCACAGAAATAAACAAAAGTTCGGCAATTTCTTTATTTGTTTTGTGTTGTGAAACAAGTTTTAATACTCGCAATTCTTTTTTACTCAAGTTTCTAAGAATGTTTTCATTTTCATCAGTAAAGTTCAGATAACTCTTAAGTTTATCATTGAAGTATGGAATATTGTTTTTTACCGAAATTACACAATCTCTGATTTCTTGTAAAGCAAATTCTTTTAATAAATATCCATAAACATTGTACTTTTTTGATTCTGTATAGAAATGCATCTGCTTGTGCAAAGTGATAAGTATTATTTTGGTTTTAGAGTTGTGTTTTTTACACATTTTTGCAATTTCTATTCCCGTTAGGTAAGGCATCTCCACATCCAATATTGCAATTTCTGGTTTTTCCTTTATAATAAAATTAAACGCAGCTTGCCCATCAAAAGCGGTTCCAATTACTTGTATATTGTTTTCCTCAAGTACATTTTTTATGCCTTTTACAATTATAGGGTGGTCGTCTGCAATAAAAATTTTAATCATCATATGTCGTAAATATAATTGAAAAACTCTAACGGAAATTAATTTTAGAATTTAAGTTGTCTCAGAAGAAAGCTGAATTTAGTGGCATAAAGTGCACAATTTTAGAGGTCAGTTTATAAAAATAATGAAAAGTATAATGGATGGATTGTACTCGAAATGGATTTGAAGGAGTACTCTTGTTCCCCGGATTGAGGTAAAGCTTTTACAAGACGGTCCTTCAGGCCAAACGAATGAAATGAGCCAATCCCATTTCCGTATTCATTTCTGATTTTCTTTAACTAATCAGTTTTGCCAAAATTGAATTCATATGACGTACTTTGATTCATATTAGTAGATGACGGGATAGTGTACGTAAAAGTAAATCTATAAATGCCTTGAGTTTCTGTGCCAATAATATTAAAATTCCACCAGTTATTTTTTAAAGATCAAATCTATAATTCACTTTAAGCGCTATTCCCCAATTTGTTCTAACGATGTCTTTATTGAAATTGTCAGAAATCACTACATATATATAAGACAACGGTTTATATTCCCATTGCAATCTTGTATTCACATTAAAGTTATCGCGTTGCGTGTTATACTGAACATAGGTTGTCCAATTTAAACGGTTATTAAAAAATACTTCTCCTGTAAAACGTGTTAAGTGAAAAGTCTCTTTACCCAATACATGTAAGTCTATAGTATTAACATCGTAATTCAGTTGTAAATTTGCAAATGGTAATAACTGATAGTTTAGATATGCGCCAGCGGCAGCTCTCTTCCCATTATAATAATTTCCTTTTTGGAAGTTAACACGATACCTTAACTTTTGATTGTTGGCTGAATTATAGCCAATTTTTAATATTCCGAAGTTATAGGTGCCGGGTGATAATACGTTTCCATTTCTCAAAGGATCGAATCCATAAACTAAGTGTATATGATCATAGGTATACACATAATAAACAGCAGATAAATCATTAAAAAACAACGCTGAATTTAAGAAATGTGAGGATTGCATTAAAGCACCATTCATGCTAAAATAATTATCATTGTTATAGTTAATGATTCTAAATGAGTTTAATTTGTGTGATTTGTCATAAAATTTTTCATATTCAATTCCTGCAGTTGTTTGATAATACCCCTCTCTAATAATTTGGTCGTTTACAGCATCATAGTTATATAGCCTTGGCGTAAAACCAACGTCCGTAATATAATTTTCATCTACTTGCTTTAACGAAGCATTCCATGATAAACCTCTAGTATTATACCAAACACCTGCATGGTAAAATTTGTTATCTCCAGAGATACCATCGGTACTACTTTTTGCCATATTTGCCAAGGCAATCCATTTGTTGTTGTTCGATTTAAAGTTCAAATTAACACCAAAAACGCGATTAAAATTATCTGATGCTTGACGGTTTACCAAGAAACCTGTTGATGTAAAATTTTTAGACAATTGCTGTTCTGCAACAAATACTCCAAAGTTTTGAGCTGGGTTTAAATCCTCTTCATTTGTCTGCACATTCAAAACTCCAAGCCTAGTTTTTGGAGAGATATTACCTGATAGTTTTAGCCCAAACTTTATGGAGTTATCGGCACCAATTCTTCTAGAATAAAATGGATTAACCCCTTGTACTCCTAGATTAGAAAACAAATCGGAATTCTCTATAAAAAAGTTTCTTCGTTCAGGAAAAAAAACAGAAAACCTGGTTAAATTGGTTACCTGCTGATCCACATCTATTTGAGAAAAGTCTGGATTTATGGTTGCATCTAATTTTAAGGATGATGTTACATTATATTGTACATCTAAGCTGGGTGTAAATGTGTTGTTCTTTGAGTCATTTAAAACATCCCTTTGTAGATTAGAAGTAATTGACGGTGTAATCGTAAACTTAGATTTAGAGGCTTTAGGTAAATTTTCTACAGTAAAAGTTCTTGTAAACCGTAAATCAAATGTTAGGTAATTTCTACTCAGATTAGTTAGAATAGTCCAAGAATTATTTTTAATATCCCTTACGTAAAACTGAACTCCAAATTCTGAATTCTTATTTGAAATAGTTAACGCTTTAAACGGAATTGCTATTTCAACTATTTTCTGAGTCCCTTTAACCGTCGTCTTAGCTTTCCAAATGGTACTCCAACTAAAGTTTAACCCGTAACCTGTATTTACTTTTTCTACTAGAGCATCTACTTGGGTTCCGTATGCATTTACTGCAAAAAGAGTACCATTTTGCTGTTGATTTTGAGTATCTAACACCATAACAAAAGCATCACTAATACCAATAGATACATCTCTTTTTAAAGAACTCACTTGTCTCTTTTCTGTGGTGTCATTGTAAATAGCACCTACATAAATAAACTCTCCGTCGTGGAAAATTTTTACTGAAGTTTGGTTTTTAGCCAATCCATTATCGGTAGGTAGCAAATTATGAAAGTTCGTATGCTCATCTAGTTGATTCCAAACAGATTCATCCAGGTTTCCATCAACCTTGATTTTTGAATTTATAAATTGAATTGTTGAGTTCTGCGCTGTTAAACCAACCACTGTAATGACCGTAAAAACTGAAAGAATAAATTTCTTCATTACTTCTGATTGTCTGTTCTGGTGGCAGTTTTACTAATAATTTTCCACTCTTTATCAAACTTCTTGAGTAAGAATAGGTCTATATATACCCATTTTCTTTCTGGCCCTGCAATTTCTACTTTAGCTATTGCAATGTCTTTCACAACTTCAATGGCCAATACCTTTCCATCACGTCCGTTAAAAACTCCTTTCTTTCTATTTTTAAAAAAACCAACATATTCTTTTGGAGTATATCTTTTAAAGACCCCATCTCTACCTGTTAAATATAAGGTTGCATCTTTTGTGAAAGCACTTTCTAACAATTCTAGTTTGCTATATGAACTTCCTTCTATATACTTTTGAAGCGTTTTTTCTACCAACGAATTTTCCGATTGTGCTTGCGCAAAGTGAACTGCTAAAAGCATGGTAACTACTACTACGATTTTTCTCATGATTCTAATTTTAGATTTTGAGCAAATCTATTTTTAGAATCGAAAAAAAAGATGAGAAGTTATAATTGAAATATCCAGAATTATAATTTCAGACACTATTATTAAGAATAAAGCTTTTTATACTCTGACGGTGTCTGCCCAACAATCTTCTTAAATGTTGCATAAAATGTAGACTTGGAGCTAAACCCAGCTTCAAAGCCAATTGCTTCTAATGTAAAAGTATTATTCTCCTTCAGCAGCTTTTTTGCTTCCTCAATTCTACATTCATTAATAAATAAAGCAAAGCTTTTTCCTAAATTATCATTTAATAACTGAGATAATTTATGTGACGATATATGTAAATGTAAAGCAATATCATTAAGCTTAATATTTGTATTTCTATGAAACTGTTTTTGCTTCATTGCTTCATGTAATTTTGTAATCAGCCGCTCAGCTTCATGAGTTTCAATTTTTTTTGACTCATATTTTTTCGGAATATCTTTAAAAATGGTCTCTCTATTTTTCTTAAACATAAAGAAGAAAAACAACCCGTAAAAAACAACAGAAAAAGTTAATGTGCCTATCAAGTATAGCCAAAAATACCCAATTAAATAGGCCAAGTAAATGAGAAGATTCCCTATAAAAACGGCTACTAACCACAATTCAGAAGTAGTGCATTTAACCTCTTTATTAAAGATCTTTAGAAAGATGTTTTTTAATATATAGGCCGAAATTAAAATATAAGCACCCCAAACCGTGTATATAAAAATCACAAAACTTCTCCAAAACTCAATATTGCTTCTATACGGTTTAATAATGCCAACAATTACCACCATTGACAATAAACTTAAAAGATGTATTTTCCACGTAGTAGGAATATTTTTTCTATTCTCTACTGAAGATTTTAAATAATAAAATAAAGAAACCCCAATTAAGAAACATGCAGATAAACCTATTTGCATAATTAATAAATCTTTGGTTTCACTAAATAATGAATATACCGATTTACCAATTCTTATGGTTAGCATTAATACCAAAAAACCAAACAATCTATTTTGAGTACGTTTTCGCTTTTCCAAAAACAAAAAATACATGCTCACTAAAAAACCATTAAAAACACCAAGCGAGCTTAAAAAAAATATAATTGGATTTTCAAAAGTCATATGTAGCTATATTGAGTTTCAAAAATAGCAAAACGCTCGGAATATTACCGAGCATTTTGTTAATCCAAAGTTAAAAGTATTTCCTAGGGAGTTGCAATGAACATGAAAATGTTAGTTATTGCGTACCAACCTATTTTGCAAATACAAATACCTGGCATAATTTTTCCATCGTTCCGGTGCATATTCATAGGCCTTCTTAAAACTTTCGGTAGCTTTCTTCTCATTTTTCACTTTCAAATAATACTCTCCTAGGGCTAAATGACCTTGCCAATGTGTTGGGTTTCTTTTGATGTTATCGAGCAGAATACCGTAGGCTTCTTCTTTGTTGCCGTCCACTAAGTACTTTCGCAAAGCATAATAATAAATACCAAAACCTTGAGTTTCTTGTAAAGCTAGTTTTTTCAGTGCCTCTCCTTCTTTTATCTTACCCATGGCAATTAATACATCAGCTTTTAATAGTTTTGAATACGGTTTGTGATTATATCTTCCGACCTCCATGGCTAAAGACTTGTCAATCCATTGCATGGCTGCTGCTTTTTTTGAGGGATCTTTTCGTAAAGTGTATTCGGCTAGTGATTGATAATCGGCTGGCGTTTTCTTTTCTTTTTTAAGTATATCATTAATAGCATTGGACAGCTCGTCTACGGTAATTGTAAATCCAGCTTTGATTCGTTCCCAGGCGAGTTCCACTTTTGCGGAAGAAGCGGTTCTGTCTACAAATTCATATCGTAACCATTCCTGATGTGGATATGGTTCTGTTTTTACTTCAACTCTTACTATATCGTTCTCTGGTTTATAATTAAAGGCTCCCCAGGTTTTTCCTTTAGAAAAGATAAAGGTCCACTTCTTTTTAGAGACCAATACCACCAAACCATAAGAACCAGCTTTCAAGGGTTTACCTTCAATAAGAACATCGTGTTGGAATGCTATAATAGTACGTTTATTCGCTCCAGCACGCCACGGATATTCCACACCATCTACGACAAAATCGTAAGGAACGATACCACCAAAGATCTTACGACCATTGACAAAAGGACTGTGATAATCGATACTAACCTCTGTAGTACCTATAGTGCTCATAATTTTTTGATGTTTACTCTTGAGTGCCGCAGCACCGACATCCTGAGCATGAATAGGTATTGAAAAAAGAAAACCAACAATGAAAAGAAGATACGTTTTGACCATGACACGAATATTTAGAAAACCTAAAATTCAATAAACAAGTGTCTAGAGAAAAAACAAGTTGATGCAATTTGGTGCAATGTAATGCAGCAAGTGAAAAGCACTGCTAATCACGTTGTCCAATATCTTCAATAGTATCCGTCTTAACAGGTGTAGAGACGAATTTATGGAATTTCAAGTTGTCAATAAAAAGAAGCACGCTCAACGTTAATATTAATGAGATTACTACTATTCGTAGCATAAAGAAATTAGCATCGGATTCCACACCTCCATCAAGAATAGTACTTTGTGTTAAAAAATAGGCTCCAAATAGACCAAATATAAATAGGGGGATGGAAAAAATAAAGTCACTTATACGCAAAAATGTATAGAGCCTAGACTTTTTAAAAACACGCCTCCGAAACTTTTGAATAGTATATAACATACTTAAACAAGAAAACAAGGTCAAGTGTACTGGAATTAAAAGAGTCAGGTCATTCTTTAGCTTTGTTAGGAAGTTGTAATTTGTAAGTTCATCATGCAAAATAAAACAACCGAATACCAAAATAGCAGCCGATAAAACTAACGTAAAGATTCGCATAGCCTTTTTCATCTGTCAAATATAGAAATAAAAACTACCTGCACATAACTGCATGTTTTCCTTTATGGAATTCACTTTAAATACCAATAAAACACATTGTGTTAGTATCTACTTTCCCTTAGCGTTCGTTATTTGCAGCGCCCGGTTTTTTTAACACAGTTTACTACCGGACTTTTAGGAGCATTACAGCAAACCTCGAAACCATCTGAACAGGTCACACATATTGTTCTGACGTTGTTTGCGTTTAACATGGTTGTGGCTGTAACTTCGATTCCTAGAGGTTCAATGGTATTTTCTTTGGGGTTTCTACATGCGTAGCAGGTTAAAAGGACGAAGAAAATTAAAAGGACATTTTTCATAATAGTTAGATTTAGTTCGTAGTACTGGTTTTGGGATTGTAAATCATTGTTTTACAGTAGTCTAAGTTACTTAACTAAAGCCTGTCGTCATTGCGATAAATGCCGTTTTGAAATGTGGTTTTATGCATAATACTTCTAATCTGAAGTAAATAAGGTTTAAGTAACAAATTGAGATTTCTATTGAGATAAATAACTAAATAATAACCCCACAATTCCACCACTTTTCTTATGCCAGATTTCCCAATTGAACTACCTTTGTAGCAGTAAAACAAAGGCAATGAAAACCAATAGAAAACTGACACTTTCCAGAGAGGAAATGAAGACCTATGGCTACAAAGTGGTTGACACTATTGTGGAACATTTTGATACACAACATACCAAGAATCCATTCTCTACAGCAAGTAGAGCAGAAATGGATAATTTGTTTTTAGAAGAAGCTCCAGAACAAGGAAGTGATCCGCATGACGTATTAGACTTTGTAACGGAAAAAGTACTATCTGAAATCAATATTGCCTCACATCCAAAATTCTATTCCTTTGTACCTGGGCCTAGTAACTATATTAGTGCCATGTCGGATACGCTGGCTACTGGATTCAATGTGTTTTCAGGAGGTTGGGTAGCATCCGCAGCAGCGGCCGAGTTAGAGATCATTACCATTAACTGGTTACTAAAACTGTTTAAGTTTCCGGTGAAAAAAGGGGGAGGAATTTTTACCAGTGGAGGTTCCATGGCAAACCTAACGGCTTTGGTAACCGCACGTAGACAGAAATGCGGAGACGATTTCTCTAAAGCGGTGATCTATATGTCAGATCAAACCCATTCATCCAATATTAAAGCGATCAGAACCATTGGTTTTAGAAAAGATCAGGTGCGCATTATTCCTACCGACCTGGAGTTTAAAATGTCTTTTAATAAATTAAAGAATGCCGTAGCTAGAGATCAGTTAGCTGGCTTGCAGCCACTTTGTATTATTGCGAATGCAGGAACCACAAATACAGGAACGGTAGATGACTTAAGAGAGATCTCTAAAATATGTAAAGCAGAAAACATGTGGATGCATGTTGATGCAGCTTATGGTGGTGGAGCTATCCTATCAGAAAAAGGAAGTAAGGCATTACGCGGTATTGAAAAAGCAGATTCGGTAACCATAGACCCACATAAATGGTTCTATCAACCTTATGAAATGGGGTGCTTATTGGTGCGTAACCACAAATGGTTGAGTGCCACCTTTAGTGAGAAGCCGGAATATTTAAGAGATATAGAAGGAAACGAATCGGAGATCAACTTTTACGATCATGGCGTACAATTAACACGTCGTTTTAGAGCCTTAAAGTTCTATATGTCTGTAAAAACATTTGGACTAAAATCTTTCCGAGAAGCCGTGAGCTATAACATTGAATTGGCGGAAAAAACAGAAGCGCTGATCCGAAAAAGTAAAAACTGGGAAGTCATTTCTCCAGCTACCTTGGCAGTGATCAACTTCAGATACAATCCGATCGATAAAAACCTATCGGAAAAAGAGTTGGATGCCATCAATCAGAAAATATCACACAACGTAACCAACTCAGGAGAAGCTGTTTTGGTAACCACCCTTTTGCAAAACCAGGTGGTGTTGCGCATGTGTTTGATCAATCCTAGAACATCCATACAAGATGTGAAGGACACATTGAATTTATGCGTTTCGTATGTGCAGGAATAGGTTTAAAATGAATCTCATAAAATAAATTTGTTTATTCCATTTTAATACTTAGATTTGTCCAGTAACACAATGACAATGAATTTACACCACGTTTGGCAAGGTTTCTATTTTTACTTTTATTTTTTAATAAGAGGAGAGGCTTTGTAATGTGTTGTTAACAAATAATACTATCAAAAAAAGTCTCGATTTATCGAGACTTTTTTTTGTTTATAGATGAACGAAAAAATAGCCATACAGGGAGCACAAGGTTCCAATCATCATAAAGTAGCACAGTTGCTTTATGGAAATGACACGCCCATAGAAGAGTGTTTGTCGTTTGACGCCTTGGTAGATCAGTTGCTTAATGACACTGCTCAAAAAGGGGTGATGGCCATTGAAAATACGATTGCAGGATCGATCATTCCTAATTATGCATTGATCGATCAAAATGATTTGCAGATTTGTGATGAATACTATTTACCTATTCATCACCATTTAATGGCATTACCAGGGCAAAGCATCCTGGATATTAAAGAAGTATGTTCGCACCCAATGGCTTTATTACAATGCAAACAGTTTTTGAAGAAGCATCCGCATATCAAATTAGTGGAAGATGTCGATACCGCAGCCGTGGCAAAAAGAATCGGTAAAGAACAGTTAAAAGGAGTCGCAGCGATCGCGCCAAAAATAGCGGCGGAGTTATTTGGGTTAGACGTTTTAGAGGATGAGATTCAAACCATAAAAAACAATGCAACCCGATTTGTGGTATTGCAAACCAGAGAGCAACCAATCCAAGATTTTAATAAGGCTTCTCTGAAGTTTGAACTAGATCATAAAAGAGGAAGCTTGGCGGCCATGTTAAATGTAATGAGTGATTGCAAATTGAATTTAACAAAGATCCAATCGCTTCCAAAAATAGAAACGCCTTGGAAGTATGCATTCTTTGTAGATGTTACCTTTGATAGGGTGGCAGATTATGAAAAAGCAAAAGCAATTATAGAGATCATGGCGGAAGATTTAAAAGTATTAGGTACATATAACAACGGAAGGCCCTCATAAGGAGTTCGTTTGAGCACAGCATAAAGATGAAAGCAGCAGAAAGATTAAGACATATTAAAGAATACTATTTCTCCAAAAAATTAAGAGAGGTACGAGGCTTGGCAGCACAGGGAAAACCCATTGTCAATTTAGGGATCGGGAGTCCTGATTTGGCTCCGCCAGATTCAGTGATCTCAGCATTGAAAGAAAGTTTACAAGAAACCGAAGCACATAAATATCAGAGTTATCAAGGAATACCTGAATTTAGAGATGCGATCGCTAGTTTTTATCAATCTAAATATCAGGTGAACCTTAACATGGAAAGCGAGATTTTACCGCTAATGGGTAGCAAGGAGGGCATTTTGCATATCTCTATGGCTTTTTTAAATAAAGGTGACGAAGTACTAATACCTAACCCAGGATATCCAACCTATACTTCGGTAACGAATTTAGTGGGAGCTACACCTGTTTTTTATGAATTGTCAAAAGAAGGAGATTGGCAGCCTGATCTTGATGCATTAGCGCAGCAAGACCTTTCGAAAGTGAAACTCATGTGGGTCAGTTACCCACATATGCCAACGGGTGCAAGAGCGAAAAAAGACACATTTGAGAAATTAGTTGCTTTTGGAAAGCAACATCAGATATTGATCGTCAATGACAACCCATATAGTTTTATCCTAAATGATGCTCCGAAAAGCATATTGGAAATACCAGAAGCCAAAGAGATTTGTTTGGAATTGAATTCCTTAAGCAAGTCGTTTAACATGGCAGGATGGAGAGTTGGAATGGTATTAGGCAGCGAAGAGCATATCAATGAAATACTGAAAGTAAAAACACAAATGGATTCCGGAATGTTTTATGGCATCCAAAAAGGAGCTGTTGCTGCCTTGCAGTTAAAGGATCGTTGGTTTAATAAACAGAACAAGGAATACCAGCAAAGAAGAGCATTGATCTGGGAACTCGCTTCAGCATTAAACTGTACTTTCGATAGAGAAACTTCAGGATTGTTTGTTTGGGCAAAATTACCTGAAGGAAAAAAGTCGGAAGAAATGATAGATGAGTTGTTATATCGGAAAAGCATTTTTGTGGCACCAGGTACAGTTTTTGGAAGTCAGGGAGAAGGATATATTCGTTTTTCGTTATGTGTCCCAGAAGAACAGATAAAAGAAGCAATTAATAGAATATAAATGCCATTCTGAACTTGTTTCAGAATCTCACAAGATATGAACGTATATACAATAGGTGTCGGACTAATAGGAGGAAGTTTTGCTCTGGATATTCAGGAGCATTATAGCGATGCGCAGATATTCGGAATCGATGCAAACGAATCCCATCTGCAGGAAGCGAAAGAGTTAGGCGTGATTCATCATACAGCGAGTTATGAAGATTTGCCAAATGCAGACGTAGTGATTGCCGCTATCCCTGTAGATGCAGCAATGGAAGTTATTCCTAAAGTATTGGATCTTTGTAATGACAATACCCTGGTCTTTGATGTTGGATCTACCAAAAGTAAAATAGCACAGGTCGTTAAAAATCACCCTAAAAGACGTAATTTTTTAGCGACCCATCCCATTGCAGGAACTGAATTTTCAGGACCTAAGGCTGCATTGAAAGGATTGTATAGAAATAAGACTAACATTATCTGCGAGGTGGAGAAAACGGCTTTTAAATTGCAGGAAAGAGCCTTGGAGATCTTTCAGAAAATGGGCATGCGCATTCGATATATGGATGTGGTTTCGCACGACAAGCATATAGCATATGTATCGCACCTATCACATATTAGTTCGTTTATGTTAGGAAAAACAGTAATAGAAAAAGAAAAGAACGAACGCGATATATTTGATATGGCTGGTAGTGGATTTGAATCTACTGTGCGATTGGCAAAAAGTTCACCTGCCATGTGGACGCCAATTTTTGAACAAAACAAAGAAAATGTAATTGAAACATTAGAAGAATATATCAGTAATTTAGAGACGTTTAAAAGACTGATGCAAGATGGAAAATTTAATGAGGTGTATGAAGAGATGCACAACACAAATCATATAAAGAATATACTAAACGGAATACAATAATTTGTAGCAGATAAGACAATGAAGAATACAAAAGAATTAAAAACATGGGTCAATAACTTCGGACTAGAACATCCGTTGGTAATTGCTGGACCTTGTAGCGCGGAGACGGAAGATCAAGTAGTTAAAATCGCCGGAGAGTTAAAGAATACGGATGCTACAGTATTGAGAGCGGGTATTTGGAAACCTAGGACTCGACCAGGAAATTTTGAAGGTGTAGGAGCATTAGGTTTAAAGTGGATGCAGACTGCTAAGCAAGAAACAGGAATGTTAACAGCAACAGAAGTTGCGAATCCGAATCATGTAGATTTAGCATTAAAGCACGATATTGATATTTTATGGCTGGGAGCAAGAACTACGGTAAGTCCTTTCATAGTTCAAGAAATAGCCGATGCTTTAAAGGGAACCGATAAGATCGTATTGGTAAAAAATCCGGTAAACCCGGATTTACCATTATGGTTAGGTGCCATTGAAAGACTACACACTTCCAATATTGAAAAGTTAGGCGCGATCCATAGAGGGTTCTCGACCTATGAAAAAACGAGGTATCGAAACAATCCAAACTGGCAAATTCCGATTGAGCTACAAAATCGTTTTCCAGACCTTCCTTTGATCTGTGATCCTTCGCATATTGCTGGGAGAAGAGATATCATTTTTGATATTTGTCAAACTGCCTTAGACCTAAACTTTGATGGGTTGATGGTGGAAACACATTACGACCCAGATAACGCTTGGTCTGATGCAAAACAACAAATCACACCGAAAACATTAATTCAGATGATGGTGGATCTGAAAATCAGAAAAGCAACGGATACGGAAGCTGAATATAGAAATTCATTGAACACCTTAAGAACTCAGATCGATGTGGTAGATCATCAATTGATCGAGATGTTAGGGAAAAGAATGAAGGTAGCAGATAGTATTGGAGAACTTAAGAAAACGAAGAATGTAGCGATCCTACAAACCAAACGTTGGAATGAGATTTTAGGAAAGATGATTCTTGAAGGGGAATCTCAAAATTTAAGTGAAGAATTTGTGCTGAAGATTTTTAAGGCGATTCATCAAGAGTCGATCAATCATCAGGAAAAGATTATGCAATCATAATAAAAAAGCCTCTGCATTCGCAGAGGCTTTTTTTATATTAGTTTGTTCTTTTAAAAACGTATCGTGTTACATAGATTCCATTGCTATCTCCTTTACCACCAAAGCTCTCTACACCACTGTTTACAAAAGCTAGCTCCCAGCCTTCTTCAGCCATAGCATTGATCTTAGAATCCACTAAAGCATCATTCGCAGCGATATTTTGAAAACGAATTCCTCCTAAATTAAAGAAGTTCAATAGTTTCGTTTCTTCAAAATTCTTTACACGAATACCACTACGGCTAGATTTGTTTCTTTTGTCTTTCTTTTTATCACTGGATCTGGTAGAAGTATAATCTCTATAATTCTTAACCTCTTCTGCAGAGATCATTCTAGAACGACCAATTCCACTGGGTATGATAGACTCAACAACAGTAATTGTTTTGTATTCAACTTTTTGCTTTTTCACTGTAAATGAAAGTGCGATAAATGAAATCACAACTAGACCACCTAATAATAATTTTTTCATGATATTTGTTTTTGATTAATGAAGTTTAAAGGTAGCCAAAAATGATGCCAAAATTTTAAAAATGTTTTATGACCGGAGTTGTATATAAATCTACTGGAAGTTGGTATTGGGTGAAATCGGAGGATGGAAGGCTACATCAGTGCAGAATAAAAGGGAAATTTCGGTTAAAAGGAATTAAAAGTACCAACCCTGTAGCTGTTGGAGATCGGGTTCATTTTGATCTGGAGAAGAAGGGTGATGATGAAGTTGGAATTATTACTTCAATCATAGACCGGGATAATTATATCGTTCGTAAATCGGTAAACCTTTCGAAACAAACCCACATCATAGCCGCTAATGTGGACATCGTTTTCTTACTGATCACGATCAATAATCCACCTACCTTTACCACGTTTATAGATCGTTTTTTGGTTACTGCCGAAGCATATTCAGTGGAAACTGTGTTGGTTTTTAATAAGATCGATACCTATGAAATTGAAGAAAGAGCCGAAATATTGTACCTGCGGGATATTTATGAACCTATCGGTTATACCTGTATAGAAGTATCGGCAACCGAAGGAAAAAATATTGATAAGATCAAAGAGCTGATGAAAGGTAAGATAAGCGTCTTTGCTGGGCATTCGGGTGTAGGGAAATCTACTTTGGTAAATGCCATTGAACCTAGTCTTGATTTAAAAACTAAGGAAATATCAGATCAGCATAAGCAAGGACAGCATACTACGACGTTTGCTGAGATGTTCGACCTTAGTTTTGACGCTAGAATTATAGATACACCAGGGATTAAAGGATTCGGTGTGGTAGATATGGAAAAAGATGAATTAGGGGATTATTTTCCAGAATTTTTTGCACTGAAAAGCGAATGCAAGTTCAATAACTGTATCCATATAAAAGAACCACAATGTGCAGTTAAGGATGCCTTGGAGCATGAGGAGGTTGCCTGGTCTAGATATAAGAGTTACTTGCAAATACTGGAAGGAGAGGAAGAAAATTTTAGAACAGATAATTGGGATAACGAAGAAGAATGATAGCCGTAATTCAAAGAGTGTCGAATGCAAGTGTTACTGTAGAAGGTGATACCGTTGCCGATATTGGCAAAGGGTTGTTGATTCTATTAGGGATTGAAAACTTGGATACTGAAGAAGATATTCAGTGGCTTTCTAAAAAAATAGCAAACCTCAGAATTTTTAATGATACCGCTGGAGTTATGAATACTTCGTTACTGGATATTGATGGTGATGCTATTGTGGTGAGTCAATTTACGCTACAGGCGTCTACAAAAAAAGGAAATAGACCCAGCTACATAAAAGCAGCAAGACCAGAAGTTGCCATACCTTTGTATGAATCATTTCTCGGTCAATTTGAAAATGATCTGGGAAAACCAATCCAGAAAGGACAATTTGGTGCCGATATGAAAGTGAGTTTACTGAATGATGGACCTGTAACTATAATAATTGATACAAAAGATAAAAAATAATTTCCATGGAAAATAAATTTACTATATATTTGCCATGGAAAATAAATATAAACTATTAAACACTAATAAAATGAAAAAAATGTTGATTGCTTTGGTAGCAATTTCTACTGTTTTAGTCTCTTGTAAAGGAGAGAAAAAAGAAAAAGTTGAAGCTAAAGAAGAAGTAAAAGTTGAAAAAACCGTTGCGCTAAATAATGTAGATTTAAGTGCTTCTTTATTAAACTGGAAAGGAACAAAACCAGGTGGGGCTCATAATGGAACTGCAGCATTAAAAGAAGGTTCTTTGCTAGTAAAAAAAGGAGAGATCGTTTCGGGAGAATTTGTGATCGATATGGGCTCTATTAAGAACTTGGATATTAAAGATGCAAAATATGGAGCAAAGTTGGTAGGACACTTAACGTCGGCTGACTTTTTTGATGTAGCTACGTATCCTACTTCTAAATTTGTAATCACTTCAGTAGAGAAGAAAGATGCTGCATTAGCGGTAACTGGAAACTTGACGATCAAAGATGTTACAAAAAGTATTACGATACCAGCTACTTTGACAGAAGTAGACGGAGTACCTACTTTTAAAAGTGAAACATTCAACATAGATCGTGCAGATTTTAATGTAAAGTACGGCTCTAAAAAATTCTTTGATAACTTAAAAGATAAGTTTATTAACGACTTGGTAGAAATGTCTTTTGAAGTGAAACTGAAAAGCTAGTATACACATAATGTAAATCAAAGCCTTAAAATTTAAATTTTAAGGCTTTTTTTTTATATTGCACCCAAAATCAACTAGCTATGAAATTTTATACAACCTATGTAACTGCAATTTTTGTATGTATCTCTACATTCGTATTTGCACAAGAAACACAAGTAGCCGCTTTTTTAATTCCTCAAGAACTGAAAGAAGATGCGAATGCCGTGATTAGAAATGAAAGCACGATTGTTACCATCTCTGCTGTCGATGAAATGACAGTTAAAGTATCCAAAACAATAACTATCCTTAATAAATTAGGAAATGATTACATCGGAGCAAGTGTAGGCTACGATGATGATACAAAAATCTTGTCCGTTAATGCTGAAATTTACGATGCCTTTGGAACTAGGATAAAGAAATTCAGGAAAAAGGACTTTTTAGATTTTAGTGCAGTAAGTGGGGGAACTTTATATTCAGATAACAGAGTCAAAGAACTACAATATACTCCGACAAAGTACCCATATACTGTTAAATTTAATTATGAATACAGGACTTCTTCAACAGGATTCATCCCCAGTTGGTACCCTATACATGGATACTATCTTGGAGTGGAGAAAAGTGTTTATAGAATTATGAATCCGTCCAAAGTAGAATTAAGACAAAAGGAAAATAATTTTGAAGGGTTTGCTATTGAAAACAGAAGTACTATAGGTTTGATTTCTTATGAAATGAAGAATCAAAAGCCAGTAGAATACGAGAGGAGCACGAAGTATCGCTTTAATATTTTTCCTTTTTTGAAAGTAGCGCCAAATGATTTTACATTAAAGGGGGTACAAGGAAAGGCATCCAACTGGAAGGAATTTGGTCAATGGGTTAATGCTAAACTTTTAAAAGGAGCCGATCAACTAGATCCTGCTACGATTTCGAAAGTAAAAGGAATGGTTTCTCATACTGACGACCCGATTGAAAAGGCCAAAATAGTCTATGAGTACATGCAGAATAAAACCCGTTATATTAGCGTGCAGATTGGTATTGGTGGATGGAAACCTATTGCGGCGAATCAGGTAGACAAAGTAGGATATGGTGATTGTAAAGGATTGACTAATTATACCAAAGCATTGTTAGATGTTGTGGGTGTAAAATCCTATTACACAATTGTTTACGCTAGTAGAAAAAGAAATATTGATAAGGATTTTACCTCTTTGCAAGGGAATCATGCTATTTTGAATATCCCAAATGATGGAGAAGACATTTGGTTAGAATGTACAAGTCAGACAAAACCATTTGGCTTCTTAGGAGATTTTACAGACGATAGAGATGTCTTAGTGATTACTCCAGAGGGAGGCGTTATCAAGCATACTCCTGCTTATTTAAATGAAGCCAATTTGCAGCATATGAAGGCTGAAATTCAGTTGGATGTCATGGGGAATGCAAAAGGAACGGTGAACATTGTATCTAAAGGCATTAAATATGATACTAAATATCGCATAGAATCCTTTTCGAAAAAGGATAAGGAAAAGTACTACAAGACAAATTTTTGGGATTATAATAATAATCTGAACATTGCTTCAATTGACATTAAAAATAATAAAGATTCGATTGTTTTTTTGGAAAAAGTGACGGTAGCAATTGAGAACTATGCATCTGTACAACAAGGAGCGTATTTGTTCCGAGTAAATATGTTTAACAAGAATGGGTATGTACCCAAACGCTATCGAAAAAGAAATAACCCGTTGAAGGTATCGAGGGGGTATAAAGATATAGACGAATTTACGATCAAATTACCGGAAGGATATCAATTGGAGGCCAAGCCTACCGATATTGTTTTAGAGAAAAAGTTTGGTGTATATAAAGTGAATTTTACAAAAGTAGATGATTCCACCATTATATATAAGCGAGAATTATTTATCAAAGCAGGAACATATCCGAAAGAAGATTATAAACCCTATAGAAGTTTTAGAAAAAAAATTGCAAAATACGATGGTCTTAGACTATCACTGATTAAAAAAACGTAACCATGAAAAACATTGTAACACTTGTTGTTGTATTTATGACAACCATTGCCTTTGGCCAAGAAGTAAAGTTTGGAAAAGTATCGAAAACTGAATTGGAAGAAAAATTTTACCCTAGAGATTCTGTGGCGAATGCTGCGTATTTGCTACGGAAGAGAAGTACGTATTATACTTATAATCAAAAGAAAGGTTTTAGTGTTGTCACAGAAGTACATAATCGATTGAAAATATACAATAAGAAAGGTTTTGATAAGGCTAATATCTTTATCCCTTATTACAAAGGTAACGAGAGCAAAGAATCTGTTAGTTCTATAAAGGGATACTCATACAGCATTAACAATGGTAGAATTGAAAAAGAAAAGATATCTAAAACGAATATTTTTGACGAAAAGAGAAATAAGTACTACAACGTAAAGAAAATTGCAATGCCAAATGTTAAGGAAGGTTCAATAATTGAGTGGAAGTATAAATTAATTTCTCCACGTTTTTGGCATATTAGTGATGTTGAATTTCAGTTTGATATTCCTGTGAAAATAATGGAATGTCGAATAGATCATCCTGAGAGATTTGTATTTAACAAAACACCTAAAGGGTATTATTTAGTTACTCCTAGAATGTCCAAAAGAAGTGGAAGTATTACTACAACATATAGAGATAGAGTAGGAGTATCGAGCGGGGTCGGGGTTCAGTCAACATCAGATGTTAAAACCAGTAGAACGGACGTGATGTATGATCAGGTGTTGTTCAACGCTAAAAATATCCCTGCTTTAAAATCTGGTGAACCTTATGTCACACATGTGAAAAATTATAGAGGAGGTATGAAATTTGAGTTAAGTGCTATTAAATCTCCCAATTCTCCAATAAGGACGTTTTCCAAAACTTGGAATGATGTATCGAAGCAGATTTATAAATCATCATCATTTGGTGGAGAATTGACAAAAAAATCTTTTTATAAGGATGATTTACAAACTCTTTTAGCAAATGCTACATCAGACAACGAAAAGATTGTTGCGATTTTCGAATTTGTAAAGTCTAAAGTAAAGTGGAATGGTTATTTTGGGAAGTATCCTGAAGAGACTATTAGAAAAGCGTACAAAGGAGGCATCGGTAACTCAGGTGCAATTAACTTATTATTGACTTCAATGCTGAAAGAAGCTGGTTTTGATGCAAATCC
This sequence comes from Asprobacillus argus, assembly GCF_032248395.1. Classification (NCBI taxonomy): domain Bacteria; kingdom Pseudomonadati; phylum Bacteroidota; class Flavobacteriia; order Flavobacteriales; family Flavobacteriaceae; genus Asprobacillus; species Asprobacillus argus. The sequence continues at coordinate 230,117 of NZ_JAVTTO010000003.1, read as the reverse complement.
GGTACTGACAAGCACAAGAGCAAATGGAGTTCCTATTTTTCCTACTATGGATGGATTTAATTATGTAATAGCTTCGATTACGACACCAAATGGTGTAATTTTATTAGATGCCACAGATCAATATAGTTCTGTAAATACCTTACCATATAGAGTCATGAATTGGAATGGAAGATTGGTAAAAAGGGATGGGACTTCAGGCTGGATATCTTTGATTCCTAAGAGGCATCAGTTAGAAGATAATTTTGTTAATGTCAAGTTATCTGATGATGGTACTATAGAAGGGATGGTGCGTACAAAGTATACGGGTTTAAGAGCTTTGAACTACAGAAAAAGAAACAACGTGCTAAAAGAGGAGGATGTAATCTCTAAATTGGAAGATAATTACTCAGTAGAAATTGATAATTTTAAAGTGACCAATGCCAAAAATAACTACAAGCCTTTGGCAAGATTGTTTAAATTTTCGTCTGAGGATTTGGTAGAAGAAATTAGCGGAAAAATGTATATCAACCCGCTGTTGTTTTTTACTTACGAAACGAATCCTTTTAAAGCTGATAAGCGAAAATATCCAGTGGATTTTGGAATTCCATGGAAAGAAAAGAATACGGTAACTATAGAGATCCCTGAAGGATATACTGTAGAGTCTATTCCTGAAGTTGCAGCTATTGGGTTACCTGATGGAATAGGATTATTTAAATATCAAGTAAAACAGATTGGAAATAAAGTGAAGATTGTTTCGCTATTACAATTTAACAAAGGAGTGATTGTCCCGCAATACTATCAGCAGTTAAAAGAATTTTTCAAACAAGTGGTTGAAAAAGAAACAGAAAAAATAACAATTTCAAAATCATAACTAAAAAAAGCCTCCATTTATGGAGGCTTTTTTATTAGTAATCGTTCACTCTTTTTTGAGCTCGCTTCAAAGCCTTCTCGGCTTGCTTTAAACGTCTTTGAGCACGTTCGAGATCACGCTTTTTCGCTTCCATAGGATCTCTTCCCGAGATCATATACTTTAATTGGTTACCCATAGTTAGAATTTGTTGCTGAAACTTTTCAGAGAAAGCTTCCTTATCTAAATAGATCTTTAAAGATCCTTTATGTAGTTTGCAGCTAAAAGCAGTCTCATCATTTTTTTCAATCTTCCAAAGAGAATAAGTTTTGCTGTTATTTAGGTTCTTCTTCCCAAGCTCTTTTACTAAATATGTTTGAATCTTGGATGATAAATCTTTACTAAAACTTGCTCTAAATCGATAGGATAAATTATCATTCTTAACAGAGATAGAATGAGACGACGAACTTCCGTTACCTCTAGATCTTGACTTATACGTAGATGATCCTGAGTTGCTCGGAGTTTCGGGAGTTGGTGGCGGTGTTGGTGTCTCTTGGGCGTATGTGCAATTCATACAAACCAAAGCGATGATGGTTACGATGTGTTTCATTGTTTTCATGATATTCTTTTTTATAATTTTATATTAATCTGCGATTTTAAATTCAAGGCCTACACCTCGAATACTTTCAATAGAAATAGAAGGATCTTCAGAAAGATATTTTCTAAGTCTACTGATAAAAACATCCATGCTTCTTCCGGAGAAAAAATCACTGTTTTCCCAAAGAGCATTTAAAATTTGCTCTCGTTTGATCAATTGGTTTTTATGTTGATATAAAAACTGGAGTAACAACCCTTCCTTTTCGGTAATTCGTTGCGATTTATTGGGGTGCTCTAATACCAACCTTTTTGCATTGAACGTATACTTTCCAATTTGAATCTCTTCTCGCTGGATTACGGATGTGGTTTTTTGACTTCTTTTTAAAATGTTTTGAATCCGAAGTATCAATTCATCCGCTTCAAATGGTTTGATGATATAATCATCGGCGCCTAACTTTAGCCCTTTTATTTTGTCTTCTTTTTGTCCTCTTGCCGTCAGAAATAAGAAGGGCATTTCAGGACTAGAGGCTATGATTTTTTCAGCCAGTGAGAAACCGTCTAATCTAGGCATCATTACATCCAATATGCACATAGCAAAACTATCTTTCTGAAAAGCGTCAAAAGCTTCCATACCATCTTTTGCCCAAATCACTTTGAAGTGGTGCAATTCTAAATACTGCTTTAAAATACTTCCAAAGTCTAAATCGTCTTCAGCTAATAGTAATTGTTTCATGCGTTCTGTATAGGGATGTTTATATTAATCTTGGTTCCTTCTCCAACCGTACTATCTAGTTCTACAGAACCCTTATGTGCTTTTATGATCTGATGTACATAATAGAGTCCTAAGCCTAGTCCTTTTGTTGTATGAACATTGGTATTACCAACCCTGTAGAATTTATCAAAAACCTTGTTTTGTTCCTCTTTCGCAATACCAATACCATCATCCTGAATAGAGATATGAAACATGTTTTTAGAACTTTTTGAAGAGACAACAATTGACTTTCCACCATACTTAACGGCGTTATCTAGAACATTTAAAAGTGCCGTGGTGATATGAAATTTGTCTATCGTAAGCGATGTATCTTTCGGTTCTAACAGCATATTTATTTTAATGGCCGTATTTGTAAGCGTATAATCTGTAATAAGGTTTTGCAGTAGCTCGTTACTTGAAACTAAGGAGGTCGAAAGAGAAATATCTTTAAAGCCCAACGAATTGCTCAATACCTGATCGATTAAATTTTGCAATCGATTTCTTTGACGATCGACGGTTTGAACGGTTGTCGACAATAATTCACGGTTACTAAGAACGGTTTCTTTCTGCATGGTCTTTGTTGCGACACTCAAAGTAGCCAATGGAGTTTTGAGTTCATGTGTAATATTATTGATGAAATCCGTTTTAATATCTGCCACTTTTTTCTGTTTGATAAAAGAAGATAAAGCATATATAAACAAAAGTATCACGGTAAGGATCGAGATTACAGAAAGTGATAATAGTCCGGTCATTTGTTTCAATACTTCATATCTCCATTCGGGAATATCAATATAACTGTGAGAGCGTATTTCAAAATGTAGAGACCTGGTTGCTTCCAATACACGTTCATCATCTTCAGAAAGACTATTACTAGTCCATTGGTTTGAATTGAAACTGATACGGGTTTTGGGATTCAGAGAAGAACCAAACAATAATATCCCATCGCTTTTAGGTGACAGAATAGTGTCATTTCCGGTAGATTTCAAAATCACTGCACTTACAATTTGCTCTTGAAAGTTTACTGTATACGGAAACGATTTTTCTTTTAATGTATTCTCAAAATATGTTTCGAATTTCGCATTCAGGCTATCATTGAATTGTTTTACTTTACTAAACAATTTCTCTTTAGGAAGTGTTCCGTTTTGATAGTTCTCCAATACGTCCGTGATCAGGTCATTATAAGAATCATCTAAAGATTCTAGACGTTCATTTACTTCTATGAATTTTAATTGACTCTTAACCTCTTTAATAAACGTGTCTTTTTTTAATTGAAACGTATTAGAGATCAAATAGTACTGAATGCTAGATAGCGTAATCAGAGCAGCAACGGATGCAATAATAAGTATGTTGATTTTTCTCTTCATCATTTCAAAAGTACACTAAAATCAAAAGGAAAGGTAGTTTTTTAGAATCGTTAACCTTGCATTAACCCATAGATACTTCAAAAGCGGCAAAAATAGGGGTGGTGTCCATCATCAGGTAAAAAACCATTAACAATACGTAAACCACGTTAACCCATCATTAACCCATGGTTAACCATTATTCTTACTGAGTTTCTTGAGATTTGTTTCATCAAAAAACAAGAAAATGAAAACGATTAGCACTATTTTATTCTTACTAGTTTCAACCATATGCTTAGGGCAAATCACAATAAAAGCGAAGGTGATCGACAAGGATCAAAAGCCTGTTTCCTTCGCAAATGTTGTGTTGCTAGATTCAAAAACAAAGTCCATCTATAGAGGAGAGATAACTAATGAAGAAGGGTTGTTTGTTCTGACCAACGTTAAAGCGGGAACCTACAAGCTAAGGGTAACCTTTTTAGGATATAAGGATCATATACAAACCTTCGAGTTGACTGAGTCAATAATGTTGGAACCAATTCTATTGATTGAAGATACCGAAGCTTTGGATGAAATACAGATAACCGCTAAAAAGCCTACGGTAAAAAGGAAAATTGACCGCTTAGTTTTTAATGTAGAAAACACCTCCTTATCTATTGGGAATGCTTGGGACGTACTAAAGAAAACACCTGGTGTATTAGTCAATAATGAACAACTTACCATCCGAAACTCAGCAAATATTTTAATCTTGATTAATGATAAACGCGTCTATTTGTCTGCTTCAGAGCTTAAGAATTTATTGGAAGGGACTTCTGCACAAGAGATTACATCCGTGGAGGTAATAACCAATCCTCCAGCAAAATATGAAGCAGAAGGCAATGCAATTCTAAACATAAGGATGAAGAAGAATTTGGTAACAGGATACAAAGGAACCGTAGGGGGGAATTTTACGCAGGCTAGATATGCAAAACAATCCGTGACAACCTCACATTATTTTAAAAATAAAAAAGTGAACTTGTACGGAAGTTATACGCATACTAGAGGCAGATATAATAGATTAGAAGAAGAACTTATTGACTTCAATACTGCCGCTACTTTTCGTTCTTTTTTAAACAGAAATTCGTGGTCTAGAACGCATAATATCCGTGTAAACTCTGAATTCTATTTGAATGAAAAAAGTAATGTAACCGTAGGAACACAATTGTATTATAGGCCTAATTGGAAAGCTAAAAACAGCACAGATTCTAGAGTATTAAACCCTGACAATAGTTTAGCATCTACTTTTATCACAAATAGTAATGCTAATGACTTTATAAGAGATTTGGGAGTTGATGTAGATTACGAGCTGAAGTTTACAGATACGCAAAAAATGCAAATAAGTATGCATTATACGACCTATGATGGCAATGGTGATCAGCAAGTAGAAACCAATTATTTCGATCTTTTAAACGTTAATACTGGGAATAATCGCTTCGCTACCAATAGAGATCAGGAAACCACTATCTATAATGCACAGCTAGATTATGAGAATACTATTTCTGAAGATACAAAGTTCGAAACTGGATTTAAATTCGCTACGGTGTCATCATTAAGCGACCTTAAACATTTTAATTTTATCAATGGTCAAAATGTGTTAGATCCTACCAAAACGAATGCATTTTCCTACAATGAAACAAATGTGTCGGCATATATAAGTTATCAAACAGCATTTGAAAAATGGAGCTTTAAAGGAGGACTGAGAGGCGAGTATACAGATTTAACAGGAGAATCGATTACGATCAATCAAACAAATAAGAGCAATTACTTTAAAGTTTTTCCAACGATCTATGTTCAATATTCACCGAACGACAATCATCAATTCGGAGTGACCTACGGAAAGAGGATTAGTAGACCGAATTATTCTTCTCTAAACCCTTTCAGATTTTATTTTAGTGATTATTCCTTTTTTGAAGGAAACCCTGGGTTAAGACCAACAATCTCGCACAATTTTGAGTTGCAGTATACGTTGTTTAAATCGTATAATATTGAGCTGTACTACGGCGAGAAAGTAGATTATATTACGGAGGTAAACTATCAGAATAATCAAGATAATTCGTTACGGTTTTCGACGGTAAATGTACCCTCAAAAAAAGGTTTCGGAGTAAATTTTAGTACCAATTTTACATTCAATAATCGGTGGAGTCTTTACACAGAACATAGTGTTTATAATGATGAAAATAGTATTGTAGCTCAAGAAAATAACAATCAACTGATTACGAATAATCTATGGGGGTATTATGGATATTATTCTATGAGCTATCAGTTTCTTAAGGATAAAAGCCTCTCTGCTGAAATGAATTTCTTTATGGTTACAGATGGCATTCAGGGGTCGTTACAGATAGAGGGGAGCGAAGACCTTTCTTTAGGAATTGTTAAAAAGATACTGGATAATAAGGCCAGCATATCTCTAAGAGTTTCTGATGTTCTAAGAAGTCAGATCGTGCGAATAACAACAAACTACCTAGATCAAAACAATTACTTTATAGATAACAGAGAAACTCAATACATTCGAATTGGATTCAAATATAATTTTGGGAACCAATCGTTAAAGAAGAAGAAGACCAAGGCTCGATCTTCTGAAAAAAACAGATTATAAGTGCAACATTACAATGCAATAGAAGATGAGTTTTTTACAGCATTGATCGTAAAAATAGAATGGGTACTACCTATATGTCTTAGTACCGTGAGTTTGTTTACCATAAACTCGCGGTACGCTTTCATATCTTCTACATAAACTTTTAAAATATAATCGTAATCACCACTCACATGAAAGCACTCAGAAACCTCTTCCAATTGCATGATCTCTTTTTCAAAAGTGGAGATGTATTCTTTGGTATGCTGCGCCAGTTTAATATGACAAAAAGCAGTAAATGAACGGTTGACCTTATCATGATCGATCAAGGCAACGTATTTCTTAATGACTCCCTCTTTTTCCAGTTTTTTGATACGTTCATAAGTAGCCGTAACCGATAAATTTAATTGTAGTGCAATTTGCTTATTTGTTTGATTGCTGTTGGTTTGTAGAATACCTACTATTTTTTTATCGATCTGATCTAATTGCATGCTGAAAATATTTCTGTTCTAAAACCTAAATCTTGAAGATGTTAAGTTTTATTATCTATTTTTATGTAAAAATATAGAAAATAAAACTATATTTGATTATTATGATTGATTAAATATCATTAATACTGTTATTTTGTAGTATCAAAAAACGATACTTATGAAATTCAATCCAGCAGACAACATTCAAGATTTACAATACTTTGGCGAATTCGGTGGTGTAAATCCATCTATATCAGACTCATCAACATACACATTTCTTTCAGCAAAAACGATGTTCGATACGTTCGAAGGGAATGCAGATGGTTGTTATTTATATTCAAGACATACCTCGCCAAGTAATCTCTATCTTGGAGAAGCTTTGGCTGCAATGGAAGGAACGGAGACTGCCAATGTAGCTGCTTCCGGAATGGGGGCCATTACACCCGTATTATTGCAGTTGTGTAATGCTGGAGATCATATCGTTTCTAGTAGAACGATCTATGGAGGAACGTATGCTTTTCTTAAGAATTTCACTCCAAAATTTGATATAGAAACTTCGTTTGTAGACATTACAAAACTGGATGTGGTAGAAGCCGCAATTACTGAAAACACGAAGGTGTTGTATTGCGAATCTGTAAGTAACCCTCTATTAGAAGTTGCGGATATTAAAGGGTTAGCAGTATTAGCAAAAAAGCATAACCTGAAATTGGTGGTTGATAATACTTTTTCTCCGTTGTCTATTTCACCAGCGAAGTTAGGTGCCGATATTGTTATTCATAGTTTAACAAAATTCATCAACGGATCTTCTGACACGGTAGGGGGGGTTACTTGTGCTTCACAAGAATTTATTGATAGCCTTAGAAATGTAAATGATGGTGCTAGTATGCTATTAGGTTCTACGATGGACAGTATGCGTGCAGCCTCTGTGCTTAAGAATTTAAGAACCTTGCATATTCGCATAAAACAACATAGTTATAACGCTAATTACTTGGCAAATAAATTTGAGGCAGATGGTCTGAAAACCGTCTATCCTGGATTGGCGTCACACCCTTCTCATCATTTGTTTACTTCAATGATGAACGAAGAGTACGGTTATGGAGGAATGCTAACCATAGATGTAGGTTCTTTGGAAAAGGCAAATGAACTTATGGAGTTGATGCAACATAAGAATCTAGGATATCTTGCCGTGAGCTTAGGATTTTATAAAACCTTATTTTCTGCACCTGGATCTTCTACATCTTCTGAGATTCCTGAAGAGGAACAAATAGAAATGGGGCTATCGGATGGTTTGATCCGTTTTTCTATTGGTTTAGACAATGATATTGAAAGAACCTATCAGATGATAAAACAATGTATGCTGGAAGTTGAAGTTTTGGAATTAGAAAGTGTGCATTAAACACCCTTTAAACGTTCCCAAAAATTTTGAAAACCAGTACTGTCTATTTTTCGATCTCTAAATGAGGAAATATCATAACGATCTCCTTTCTTGATCAACGGAAAAGTGAACAATGCAGAATTTGGATTTTTGGGATTTAGGAACGGATATCGAAGGTCGATATATTCAATTCGATCAGAAGAGTCTCTTTTAAAAAATCGAAAGTACTGATTGCTAAACCAACGCAACGTTTTTATATCGGGATGCTCAATATTTAATAATTCATGATTCTTAGAAATGGTGTAAATAGTATCCATACGATTACCCGTATCTAGCAAAGAATAGAAGCCAACATGGTAATTGCCATCTGTCTCGGCCACGCTATACCATAAAATATTATTTCCTATAGTAGGTTGTGCGCTAAATCGACTAAAAGAGATGTCTGCTTCCTGAAACGATTTTTTAAAGACCGTATCCATATAGAGTTTATTTCCAATGGTCAATAGCATATAAAAGGAACTTATATAAATTCCTGCCTTTGTCCATTTAATTCTTTTCGGGTTGGTTCGTTTAAAGAACATGGTTCCGATCATGCAGAATAGAAAGGGAAGGGTGTACATTAGATCAACAACAGAGATATTGTTAAATGCCACTCTGTAATCTGTAAAAGGTAAAAATAACTGGGTACCATAGGGAGTAAAACTGTCCAGTATTGGGTGTGTGAATATGGATAAAAAGAAGAGCCAGATCCAATCCTTAATCGTGGTTGTTCCTTTTCTTTTTCCAGAATTGTACAATTCAAAAACAATAAACCCAATCACCAAAGAAGCAATGATCGCAAATAAAATGGAGTGCATGAAGCCTCTATGGAAAGCAGTTTGATCGATTTGATTGTTGTAGAAAAGATTTCCTAGAATCACATCCAAATCCGGAATGGTTCCTCCGATAGCACCAAATAGAATTGCTTTATTTCCTATTTTCTTGCCGAGCGCTATTTCACCACAAGCGGCTCCTAAAACGATCTGTGTTAATGAATCCATGGATGCAAAAGTAAGAAACCTGAGTGATTTGCGTAACTTCATGTAAAATCGTAACATTACAGAACCAAAAAAATACACATGCAAGACGATAAAAACCTATCAGAAGTTCAAGTTGGAGATCAACATATTATGGAGAACAAGGAACTGAGCTTATTCGAAGCTTTCATTCCTGTGATCATCTTGATGGGTTTATTGGCATATAATATTTTTGCTGCGGATGGCGCATGGTTAGGAGACTACTCTAATCAATATATATTACTAATCGGAGGAGCGGTTTCTGCATTGGTAGGGTTTAAGAACAGCGTTTCCTTTAAGAGAATGTGCTTGGAAGTATGGGAGAATTGGAAAAGTATTTTTGTTCCTATTATCATTTTATTATTAGTGGGTGCCTTGGCAGGGACCTGGTTGGTGAGCGGAGTTATTCCGGCGATGGTGTATTATGGGCTTCAAGTATTGAGTCCAGCTATATTTTTACCAGCCTCCGTTATTATTGCGGCTATTATTTCTATAGCAACCGGTAGTTCATGGACTACTTCGGCTACAGTGGGTATTGCATTAATTGGAATAGGAAGTGCATTAGGTATTCCTACTGGAATGATTGCTGGAGCTGTGATCTCCGGAGCCTACTTTGGAGATAAAATGTCTCCCCTAAGTGATACAACAAACTTAGCACCTGCAATGGCAGGGACGGATCTATTTACGCATATAAAGTATATGGCTTTTACTACAGTGCCAACAATACTAATAGCGCTAGTCGTATTTTCGATCTTAAGTATGACGGTAGATACGAATGGAGATGCAGATATAAGTAGTTTATTAGCTTCAATAAACAATACATTTAATATAAGCCCATGGCTCTTTTTAGTGCCTGGAGCAGTTATAGCAATGATCTTGTTAAAGACAAAGCCTCTTATAGCATTAGGAACTGGAGTTGTTTTAGCAGCAATATTCGCTTTTATATTTCAATCTGACGTCTTGTCGGCGCTTTCAGAATCAAACTTCCAAGCGATTTCAAATGCGGTATTAACAGATACGCAGGTGATAACGGACAATGATAAGTTAACAGAACTATTTAGCGCTGGTGGAATGAATGGAATGCTATGGACTATCTTATTAATTGTATGTGCTATGGTTTTTGGAGGTGTTATGGACGCAATAGGTGCATTATCTAGAATAACCAAAGAATTGCTTTCATTGGCAAGTTCAATATTCGGATTATTTGCTAGTACTGTGGTGAGTTGTTTAGGACTAAACGTAATCGCTTCAGACCAATATTTAGCGATTGTTATTCCTGGAAAAATGTTTAAGAAGGCATACGAAGATAGAGGTCTCGCTCCTGAAAATTTAAGTAGAACTTTAGAAGATTCAGGAACAGTAACATCAGTGTTGATACCTTGGAACACTTGCGGCGCTTATCAATCTGGTGTGCTAGGTGTTGGAGTAGGAGAATACTTTTTCTATGCGATCTTTAACTGGCTGTCACCTTTTATGACGTTGATCTTTGCTGCATTCAAAATCAAGATTAGACAGCTGGCTACTAAATAAACCAGTTCCAAACCAACCCGAATCGAATCACAAAATCTCTATACGGGTAATTGGGTGCAGAAAAATAATCCTTGGTTTTTCTAAAGTTTGAAGTCATATTATCAATCTTAAAATAGATACGTGTTCTTCGTACTTGGGCATTAAAGAAAAGGTCTATTGTAGGGTATCCGATCTCTGTAGTGTTTTGTAATGTAAATTCAGCTAATAACGGATTATAGGCGTTGGCCTTAAACTTCGAAAAATACTTAAAAGTGGCTCCGATTTGAACTTGCATAGGCTTTCCTTTAAACCAATAATCTGTATAATACAGCGTGTTTCTTGTAACTAGGTCCGGAACTCGAAATACACTACTCCCTGAACTTACGTTTTGATACATCACCGTATTGTTCAGTGCAAATTTTTTGTATTTGAATTCATTTGAAGCTTTTACTTTTAAATACGTAATATTCTCTGCGGATTGCTGCGGAGTATTATTCTCATCAAAATAGGCGTAGTTCTCAATATTGGTAAAATTAGCAGAGGCATTGATCCATTTTGATTCGATAGCAAAGCCAATATCCTGAGTGTTGATATCTTGAAAATTATTCTCCCAGTTATAATCATCATAGGTGCTATGTTGCAAAAGAAAATTGAAATTTGGAGATTTAGAATTGATCAAAAGCGAAGCTTTTACCGAAAATAAACTATCTTTCTTATAACGTGCTTCTCCCGATAAATGACTTCCTCCAACTCGACTATTTCCAGGTGTTACTAGGGCATCAGCGGTCAATGAAAAGTTTTTGATTTTTGCTTTCCAGTCAGCCCCGAGTCCAATAGCACTTCCTTTTAATTTTAGTTGAGCCGGTGTATTGTTTACATTGTATATAGTATCGTAACCATAATTGTAACTGGTGTAGTTAGATTTTACTCTAAATCTACCCAATACATATTTAGAATTGAATTCTAAATATATCTGATTGTTGAATGTTTTATTCTTTACAGTTTCATTTAAGGCAGTCGTAGTACTGGCTGTTCCTAAAAAAGAAGTTGGTACAGATTCATTGAATTGAAATAGTTTATTCTCAATATTAAAAGTATGTCCCACCTTAAGATTTGAAAAATTAGCACTCTCTAACGTATCTTTTTTTGACGAGATAAGCTTAAAATCATGCTCAAAATAATACCGTTCGCCTTCAAAAACATTCTCAGTATTACTTAGATTAACGTCAAGTCGACCTCTTTCAGAAAAGTTTGGATCATCAGAAATAAAAGCATCCAAAGAAGCTTGTGTCAGTCCGCCATTTTCATAATTCAAAAGATCTTGAGAAGCAATATGTCCTTTGATCGTATATTGACGTTCTTTAGTTTCGTAATGAAATGAACTCCTAAAATTACCCTGACTGGCTAGAGATCTTCTATACTGCCCCAAAGAGCGAATACCTCTATATGCGATGGAAACATTAAAGCGTTTTGAAAAATTCAATGCAAAATTGGCATCTAAAACTTGGCCTTGTAACATTCCGGTTCTATACAAAATCTCTGTTGTTGGAGTTGGAACTTGATAATATTTGATATCCTCTTTCTCTATATAAAAGAATTGTTTTGCACTCCTTCCAATATCTGGGAAAGAAGAAATGTTGCTAAAATCATATCCTAACGTATTGAATGTTTGCCCTTGGTTATGAAAGGCTAATAACTCAAAATTATCTTTTCGTAAGAAGTTAAACGCATATTCTTTCTTTATGTTTAAGGTGGTGTCAACATAAACGGTATCTTTTTGTAGAAAGAAAATTCTATAATCAGTGTATTTTGTCTTACCACTTAGCTTAATTCGAGTTTCATTAGAAAAAGTAGAATCTCTAACACTTAAACCATCAGGGTCACCACCAAGTTGTCCGGGCTTTTTTGTTAGCTTTCTCTGAGCGTTTACAGTACCAAGAGCTCCTAATAAGAAAAATAAGATACTGATTAATAAGCTTCTTTTCATTTCAATAGAATTCATGAGAGCAAAAGTAAACTTTTAAACGGAAAAGCTTCTTAATAATTTTATACTTAGAAATTTTTAACATAACATTGATTCGTTTTTTTTTCTTACATTTAGAACTTTAATCCCCTAAACCCCCAAAAATGAGAAAAGCTACTCTAGCGTTTTCGCTATCGTTATGTCTATTCTTGACACTCTCCTGTACACAAAATGACGCTTTTTTACTTGAAGAACAAAGCCTTCAGGAAAAAAACAATTTCCAAGATCCATCTTTGGTCGAAAAAAACGCCATCGATTTTGACGGAATAAAGAACGCAGTTCCGACGTGTACAGATGCAATTGTAAACCTCAATTTTCATCCTTCAAATGCAATAACAGAAGATGCTATTGTACTGGCTTGGTCATATATAAAACCATCATGTAATGGTATATGCCCGCCTCCAGGATTAATAAAGTATGATATTGAAGTGCAAGTCGGCTCTATAGGTACCTATGGAGCTTTCTGGGGAACTACGTATTCTTTCTCCCATATAGAGTCTAGTGCAGAAACTGAGTTGATGCATTATGCTTCTTTTGAGGATATTGGTGGAGAACCAAGATTAGTAAGATTTAGAGTGAAGTTAGATACTTGCTCTGAGTTTTCTGATTGGAAATCCAGTTCTCCTAAATTTAAGTAAAGAATGCGTAGTTTTCTTTAAAAATCACCAACAAATTTGTTGGTGATTTTTTATATTTGAGAATGTTAAAGATCAACTTTAGTGGATTTAAAAACGAAGCAGGAACTGACGAGGCGGGAAGAGGTTGCTTATCCGGCCCTGTAGTAGCTGCAGCTGTCATTCTGCCAGAAGATTTTACCCATGAATATTTAAATGATTCAAAACAACTTTCCGAGAAAAGAAGAAACGAGTTGCGACCTATTATTGAAAAGGAAGCGCTTGCCTATGGTGTGTCTTTTATCCATCATCAAGAAGTAGATAAATTGAACGTTCTACAAGCATCTATACAGGGAATGCACAGGGCGATTGCCACATTAGATATTCCTCCTGAATTTATTATTGTCGATGGAAATAAATTTCATCCTTTTAAAGAAATACCGCATCAAACCATTGTAAAAGGGGATGCCAAATACTTAAGTATAGCAGCAGCATCTGTGCTAGCAAAAACGTATCGAGATGAATTTATGGAAAAGATCGATACAGAATTCCCAGGATACAATTGGAAAAAGAATAAAGGATATCCGACCAAAGAACATAGAGAGGCTATCCAAAAATTAGGGATTACAAAGTACCATAGAAAATCTTTTAAGTTATTGCCCGATCAGCTGACAATCGATTTTAAAGAATAAAAGACTCCACTTCGAAAATGTTCTTAAAGTGAAATAGGATTTTTTCTTTTACCTCCCCAAGATCAACTTTTTTTCCTAGTTCGGCTTCCATAGAGGTAACTGCTTTTCCTCGAATTCCACAAGGAATAATATTATCAAAGTATCCAAGGTTTGCGTTTGCGTTTAACGCAAAACCATGCATGGTTACCCATCGACTACTTCGAATACCCATAGCACATATTTTTCGTGCAAAAGGGGTGCCTACATCAAGCCATACACCTGTTTCTCCTTTGCTTCGAGAGCCTGAGATACCGTATTCGGCAAGTGTTTGAATGATAACCTCTTCTAAAAAGCGAAGATATTTATGAATATCAGTGAAAAAGTTCTCTAGATCTAAAATTGGATACCCTACAATCTGGCCTGGTCCATGATAAGTTATATCACCACCTCTATTAATTTTATAAAAGACGGCGCCCTTTTGCTTAAGCTGCTCTTCATTCAACAATAAGTTGGATAGATCGCCACTTTTTCCAAGGGTATATACATGTGGATGCTCGACAAAAATAAAATGATTAGATGTAGCATTTTGCACGCTATTTTTTCGATTATCTCGTTTTACCGAAATAATTTCATCTAAAAGCTCAGTTTGAAAGTCCCAAACCTGCTTATAATCTTTTAACCCTAAATCTTTTAACTGTACGTTTTTGTTCATAGAATGCGACTGCAAAGATAAATATTTAATTATATTTGAGCTTGCAAAACAATCAAATAACGTTCTTATGAGAATTAAATCACCCTTAGTTGTAATGGCAATACTATTTGTAATGTCCAGCGCAACATTCGCACAAAAATCTCCCTGGAAAAAAAGTAAACTGAAAGCCACAAACCAGATTGCGGCTGCAAAGAATCTAAAGCATGATAGATACCATGTTTTTACCTTAGACTTGGACGCATTTAAAGTAAAGCTTTCAAACGCTCCTATGAGATCGGCATCTGTGTCTAGATCTATGCCAGTGGTAAGTTTTCCTAATCAGGAAGGGAAATTAGAACGATTTAGTATTGTAGAAGCTCCCGTATTATCGCCCGAAATGGCATTAAAACATCCAAATATTAAAACTTATTTAGGTTTTGGTGTTGATAGCCCTGGAGCAAGAATTCGCTTTAGTGTTACTCCGCAAGGGTTGCAAACTATGACTTCTTATCTTAATAAACCGAATGTATTTACTGTACCCGTAAAAAAGGGAGATGTATCGGAATACATTACCTATGATAGAGGTGTGCGTGTGGAATCTGTTAAAGATTTTGAATGTTTAACAGAAGGTGGAGATGTACCAGTAAAAGACCTTCCTTCTTATGATAGAGCTAATGATCAAATTCTAAGAACATTCAGAATAGCGATTTCTACGAATGGAGAATACACAAACTATTGGGATGATGGTAACGCGGGTAACGGAAATGCGCAAGACGATGCTTTAGCTCAAGTGGTATCTACTCTCAATAGAAATAATGAAGTTTTTGAGGTAGACATGGCTATTACATTCCAGCTCGTTACTGGAACTGAATTAATATATGCCAATGCTGGAACAGATCCTTATACAGGTAGCTTTAATAGTCAATTACAATCTACACTAACAAGCGTTGTAGGTGAAGCTAATTACGATATTGGTCATTTGTTTGTATATGCAAATTCCACAAATGGTAATGCAGGATGTATTGGATGTGTCTGTGAAAACGGACAAAAAGGAAGCGGGTTTTCTCAGCATCCTTTCACAGATAATGATGGAGGAGCGTATATGACAGATTTCTTTGATATAGATTATGTGCCGCATGAAATAGGTCACCAAATGGGAGCAAACCATACGTTCTCGCAGAGCAATGAAGGCGCTGGAGTAAATGTAGAACCTGGAAGTGGAACCACCATTATGGGATATGCTGGAATTACAGGAAGTAATGATGTACAAGACCATAGTGATCCGTATTTTAATTATCATAGTATTCGTCAGATATTGCAAAATGTAGCGAGTTCACCGAATAACTGTTGGACATCCACTGCGATTACCAATAATCCACCTGTTGCAAATGCAGGTAGTGATTATACGATACCACAAGGGACAGCTTTTATTTTAACAGGATCCGCTACAGATCCAGATGGAGGTGATGTGTTAACATATACCTGGGAGCAAATTGACGATGGAACGACCACATCTGGTAATTTTGGACCTACCAAAACTTCTGGTGCTCTTTGGAGATCTAGACCTCCAAGTACCAACCCAAAAAGATATATGCCGATACTTTCAAGGGTTTTATCTGGTCAGTTGACAGAAACGAACCCTACAGAAACAGTAAATAATACTTCTTGGGAAACGGTTTCAACAGTAGGAAGAGCATTAAACTTTGCATTAACGGTTAGAGATCGTTCAGAAGGTAATGGCACGGGGTTATCTCCACAATCTCATTTTGATCTGATGACCGTTACGGTAGATGGTTCTAGTGGTCCTTTTGCAGTAACTTCTCAAACAGGTGCCGGGAATAATTGGGATGTTGGAACAACACAAATTGTTACCTGGGACGTAGCGAATACAACCAGTGCATCGGGACCAAATACGCAAAATGTAAATATTTTACTTTCTACAGATGGAGGTTTAACATTTCCAATTACATTGGCTTCAAATACACCAAATGACGGTACTCAAAATATTACAGTTCCTAATAATCCAACAAATGATGCGCGTATTAAAGTGGAGGCTGTTGGAAACATCTTTTATGCAGTAAATAGTACTGCATTTTCTGTTACGGTGTCCAGCCCGACATTTGTTGCTACAAATGTAACAGGTGATGTATCACTTTGTAACTCAGGAGGAAACACAGCTACATTTGATATTACATTAGATTTTATAAGTGGATTTTCTGAAACAGTATCCTTGTCTTCTTCTGGAGAACCAGCTGGTTCTACAGTGATGTTTTCACCTACATCAGCAAATAGTAATACTACTATTACGATGGAAGTGACAAATTTAGATGGAGCAACAGCAGGGGTTTATAACATAGATGTAACAGCTACTTCTACTTCAGTAACCAGGAATGTGACTGCTACATTAACGGTGTATAGCAGTACATTTGGAGCTATAAATTTAACTTCGCCAACAGATGCAGGTACTGGTGTTGGTCTAAGTCCAGTTTTGAGCTGGGATGCCGATACGAATGCTACTTCTTACGATGTGGAAGTTGCTACTGATAGTGGATTTGCATCAATTGTAAGTAGTGGAAATGTTATGACAAACTCGTATAGTCTTAGTTCTTTAAATCAAGCAACAACGTATTATTGGAGAGTGAAACCAAAGAATTCTTGTGGAGAAGGAAGTTTCTCAGCAGCATATTCTTTTACGACACAGAACTGTTCGGTATGTACATCCGTAGCAAATACTTCATACGATACGAGTACGACTCGTGTGATTTTTAATACCATTGACAACGCTTCGACAAAAGAGAACGGAGGATATAGCGATTTTACTGGTATAAGTACCGATGTAAAAGAAGGAGAGACACATGATTTAACAGTGCATGCAGATACGGATGGAAACTTTACTACGCATACAATAGTTTGGATTGACTGGAATCAAGATTGTGATTTTGACGATGCTAATGAGGAGTATGATTTAGGAACTGCGAATAATGTATCAGATGGAGCCACTACAGCAAGCCCTTTTGCAGTAACTATTCCTGCTGGCGCAACACTGGGAAGCACCATTATGAGAGTATCCACAAAATATAATTCAGATCCTACTTCGTGTGAAAACTCCGCAGATGCAGAGGTAGAAGATTATACAATAAATGTAATAGATGCTACCGCTTCGATTGAAGATTTTGCCTTTGCAGGATTTAATTTATATCCAAACCCATCTAATGGAAACTTTAACTTGACATTCGATACTGTTTCTTCGGATAATGTAAAACTTCAATTATTTGACCTGACAGGAAGATTGGTAAGAAAATTAGAATATAATCAGGTGGCAAGTAGATTTTCTGAAAACATATCGTTTAACGATACATCAAACGGACTATACTTGTTGAAGATTACCAATGGAGATAAACAGACCACAAGAAAAATCATTATTGAATAATTATAGATAACAGAGATCATTAAAAAGAGCACTTTAAAGTGCTCTTTTTTTGTGCTTTATACTAAAAAATCATCGTTCAGAAGTTATTTTTAAATCATATTTGTGTAAAAACTAAGTATTTAGCGCGACAAATCATTAATAACGAGAATTATTAATTATATTTGGTCGATTACAAAACATAAATATCAACTCCTGATGAAATTAAAATTACCTTTATTGGTAATAGCGCTGGCTTTAGCGCTTTCTACCAGTACCCATGCTCAAAAGAATGCATGGACAAAAACAACCACTATAGGAAATCTTAATAAGATTTCCATTAAAGACCTAAATCAAAATGAATCAGAAACGTTCGTTTTGAATGCAACAGATTTTAAAAATCAATTAAAAGGGGCTCCTTTAAGAGGTCAATCTAACAGAACGTCTAGTACAAATGTGCTAATTCCTGATGAAAAAGGAAGCTTCCTCAACTTTACGATTTTCGAAGCTCCAGTGTTTTCACCTTCATTATCAGCTAAATTTCCAGAGATCAAATCCTATATAGGATACGGTTCTCATGGAGAAGTATTACGTATGAGTGTGTCACCAAAAGGAGTGCAAACAATGATTACGTATACAAATAGGTCGGCAACCTTTATGCAACCGGTAAAGAATCAACCAAATGCATATATCGCTTATAATAAGGAATCAAAGCATGGAATGGAAACGGATGAGTTTATCTGTTCTACAGCTAATGAGATCAAAAAAGAAAGCCCAAGATCTAACCTGACAGGTAGAGATGCGAACGATCAAACTTTAAGAAAGTTTAGATTAGCCATGTCTGTAAATGGAGAGTATACTGCATATCATGGAGGAACGGTAGCAGGAGCTTTAGCTGGTATCAATGCTACCATAGCTAGAGTAAATGCTGTTTTTGAAGTAGATATGGCAGTTACTTTTGAAGTACAGGATTTTCCTGACTTGATTTATACAGATGCAGCAACAGATCCTTATACTTCAATTGGTGCTTGGAATGGAGAATTACAAAGTACACTAACCAGTGAAATCGGTGAAGCAGCTTATGATATTGGACACATGTTCGGAGCTTCCGGAGGTGGAGGTAGTGCAGGATGTATCGGTTGTGTTTGTGTAGATGGATCTAAAGGGAGTGGAAAAACTTCACCGGCCGATGGGGTTCCTGAAGGAGATACTTTTGACATCGATTATGTGGCTCATGAGATCGGACACCAGATGGGAGCTAATCACACCTTTTCTCATCAGAGCGAAGGATCAGGAGTAAATGTAGAACCAGGTTCTGGATCTACAATTATGGGATATGCTGGTATTACATCTTCTAACGTACAGCAAAATAGTGATGCTTATTTTCATTATGTAAGTATTAAACAAATTTTGGACAATTTAGTAACCAGAACATGTTGGCAAAACAATTCTCCATTGACATTAACGAACAATCCTCCAGTTGCAGACGCAGGGGCAAATTATACGATCCCTCAAGGAACCGCTTACGTACTTAGAGGTTCGGCTACCGATGCTGATAGCGGGGATACATTAACCTATTGTTGGGAAGAAAACGATGATGGAGTCGTTACTATACCAAGCTTTGGTCCAACCACAACGACAGGTGCTCAGACAAGATCATTGTCACCTACGACCAAAAAAGATAGATACATTCCAAAATTGAGTAGAATTGTAGCTGGATCATTAACAGAAACAAGTCCAAGTTCAGGAAGTGACTGGGAAACTGTATCTACAGTGGGAAGAACATTGAATTGGGCATTAACAGTGCGAGATAGACAACCTACCGCTACAGGACTACATGGACAATCTAGTTATGATCTAATGGCAATTACGGTAGATGCAGCTAGCGGACCATTTGCGGTAACAAGTACTAATAATTCACCGACATGGGATACAGGTACGCAACAAACAGTTACCTGGGATGTTGCAGGTACAGATAATGCAGGAACCGTAAACTGTCAGATGGTGAATATTAAATTATCTACTGATGGCGGACTTACGTTCCCAATTACACTAGTCTCGAATACACCTAATGATGGATCACATACCTTAGTGGTGCCAGAAAATCCAACTACTCAAGGTAGACTTATGGTAGAGGCAGCAGATAATATTTTCCTAGCTGTAAATACAGCAAACTTTACGATCAACTCTACAACACCTACATTCTTAGTAGAGAATAATACAGGTGATTTATCCGCGTGTAATTCAGGTGGAGGAGAAGCTCAATATACATTGAACTTTAACTTTGTAAATGGGTTTTCTGAGAATGTGACGTTCTCAACAACAGGAGAACCAGCAGGATCACTTGTAGAATTTAGTCCAACATCAATAAGTGCAGACGGAAATGTAGTCATGACGATTAGTAATTTAGATGGAGTAACAGCGCAATCTTACACTATAGATGTGACGGCTACTTCAACCTCTGTAACACAAAATGTGAGTGCAGGATTAACCGTATATTCAAGTACATTCTCGGCATTGAACTTGACATCACCAGCTAATGGTGCAACGGCCGCTCCGTTAGTACCAACGTTGACGTGGGATGCAGAATCTAACGCAACTTCATATGACGTGGAGATTTCGACGGATAGTGGTTTTGGAACACTTTTCCATAGTGGAAATGCAACTACAAATAGCTATGTATCTCCAACGTTAACTCCTACTACACAATACTATTGGAGAGTACGACCTAAAAATAGTTGTGCTACGGGTAGTTATACAAGCGCAAGCTTTACAACAGATGCAGGAAGTTATTGTGCGTCTACTTTTAACGAAACAGCAAATAGTGAGTGGATCTTAAGAGTTCAATTCAATACGATAGATAAAACCTCTAGAAATGATCATGATCCTAATCCAGATGATGGATATCAAGACTTTACGGCAGAATCTACGAATGTGGTTAGAGGAGATACACATAATATTGCTGTAACTATGAATACTGCTGGATTCCAGGATCACTGTTATGTATTTATTGACTGGAACCAAGATTTTGAATTTGACATTAATACAGAAAGATATAATCTGGGTACCATGTTTGATGATGAAGGAACATTGGATTTAGATATTGTGGTGCCTAACAACGCAGTTTTCGGTAGTACGAGAATGAGGGTTATTATTGAGTATACACATACAAATGAGCCACATGGAGAAGGTCCTTGTACTGCTGATCATAATTCAGGGTGGGGAGAAACAGAAGATTATACTATAATTGTAGACAATACTACTTCTGTTAAAGATACGGCTTTTGAAGGATTTAACTTATTTCCAAATCCATCAAACGGAGACTTCAATCTTCAGTTTGATACTGTTACTTCTGATGATGTGCAACTTCAATTATTTGACCTTACGGGAAGATTGGTACAAGAGGTAAGCTATAAAAATGTAGCAGCTAGATTCTCCGAAAACGTTTCTTTTAAAGACGTTTCTAATGGAGTGTATTTATTGAAAATAAAAAATGGAACTACGCAAACAACAAGAAAGTTGATTATAGAGTAAGTTTTAAATTATATAGAAAAGCTCGATTACTTTTGTAATCGAGCTTTTTTTATGAACTAATGTTAAATAAATAACGTTATCAAATTAATTGAATTATTTTTGTCATATGTCTATAGAGGTTATGGGGGTTTCCAAAGAGTATGGAGCTCAAACAGCGTTAAATGAAGTAAGCTTTTCTTTAAAGAAGGGAGAGATTGTTGGGTTTTTAGGACCTAATGGTGCTGGGAAATCTACGATGATGAAGATCTTAACGGGATATATAAAACCTTCTAAAGGGAGTGTGGCTGTTAATGAGATAGATGTACTGAACAATGCGAACGAAGCACAGCATCATATTGGGTATTTACCGGAGCATAATCCGTTGTATCTCGATTTATATGTGAAAGAGTACTTGGCATTTCAAGCTTCTATTTACAAGATTGAGAAATCAAAAGTTAATAGTGTTATAGAACAAGTAGGACTGACTCCTGAAAAGCATAAAAAGATAGGACAACTTTCTAAAGGGTATCAACAAAGAGTAGGGTTGGCTGCAGCCATTATACATAACCCTGACGTTCTAATTCTAGATGAACCAACTACAGGACTCGACCCTAATCAATTAATGGAGATACGAGCGCTCTTAAAAGAACTGGGAAAGGAAAAAACAATCTTATTTTCGACACATATTATGCAGGAGGTAGAAGCTATTTGCGATCGAGTAATCATCATTCAGAAAGGTGAACTAATGTTAGATAAACCTATTGCAGGGCTTAAAGAAAATAATGAACAGGTTATAGAAGTAACTTTTGATTATAAACTGGAAGAGCAGTTTATTAAGAAACTACCTCATTTAATTTCGCACAGTAATAATTACGATAATACCTGGCATTTGACATTTAAGGCAAATGAAGACATGCGTCCTGTCATTTTTGATTTTGCGCAAGAAAATGGATTGAAAATCTTGGAGTTGAATTCCAAGAATCAAAGTTTGGAAAACCTGTTTAAAGAGATTACAAATTAAGTAAAGATCTTTCCGTAATAATTTAAGTCTACCAGTTCTCCACGTGTTGTCCTATAATCAAGGCGAATAGTTCCTTCAAATTCAAAACCAATGCGTTCTAGTACTTGAATACTTCTTGTATTTTGAGGTGCTGCTCTGCAAAATAATTTTTTAAAACCATGTTCAGAAACAATCTGATTGATGAGCATTTTTCCATGATGTGTAATAATACCCTTGCCTTCATAGTCTTTATCTATAAAAGCACCCAATTCACCCTTTGGAATATTCCAGTCAATATTTTTTAGATCGATTAAACCCACTAGCTTTTCTGTCTTTGTTTCTATAATGAGATACGGGAAGTATGTCTTATTTTGAATACGTTGTTCAATTTCTAAACAGTATTCATGTGTGTCTTGCAACGTGGTAGTTTTGCATACGGTACCGGCAAAAAAATCTTCAAGCCTTTTTAGATTGTTCTGGATTAAATCAAAGAACAATTCGCTGTGTTCTTGGGTAAGTAGAGTGAGATGAAAATGCGAGGTCTCGGTCATAATGGTTTTCTATATGGCAATGTTAACATATTTTAGAAAAAACATTCTTGATTGAGATCAAGAATTCAAAATTCTAGAAAGCGTTTCCGGAGTCATACGTAAATAAGATGCAATATACTTATGCGGGATTTGCTGGAATAGATCAGGTTGCCTGGATAAAACGCGTTCATAGCGCAGTGCCGGTGAGTTGATCAGTAAATCCTTCTCTCGTTCTAAGTGCCATTGCATAAGGTCAGTTAGCACTTGTTGCCAGAGATTGGAAGCTTCATTATTGTTTTGAATAAAATGATGAAACGTTTTTTTATGAATCACTTTTACCTTGGTCTTATTAATACATTGAATAACGATTGAAGATGGTTTTTCGGAGAGAAATGAATCTAGTGCCGAAATCAAAGAGCCGCTATGTCCAAAATACAAACAATGCTCATCCGAGTCTTCTGAAAAATAAACACGCGCGCAACCTTCTTCTATGAAATATAAGTTGGTGTTCGCAGTCCCCGCTGTTTTAATGTATTCCCAACGATTGAATTCCAGTGCTTCAGTCCAAATAGCAGCCTTAGAAAGCTGTTGTTTTAAACTGTGAAGAGCTTGTAATTGCATGGATTGAACGTTTAATTCAGCTTATAGCTCACGTGCTGCGCTTCTAGCGTATTCAATAACTCAGAGGTAATTTTAATTTTTGTATTTCTACTGGGTACATCTAACTCAATTTCTTCTTCGGTGTCATAAATCACAAAACGGAGTGATTGTTTTCCTTTTTCGCCACTAAATAATTTTTCAAAAGCGGCAATAGACTTTTCGTTTACTTGTTGAATAGGGATGTTTACCGTCACTTTTTTACAAAGATCATCCATGATGTCATGCAATAGTTTAAAGTCTGTAAACTTTAATCGAGGTTCACCTTCCACGCCATCTTTATTGACCCAACCTTTTTGGATAGTACTTCTAATGAATAAAAAAGAACTCGGAACCAGGAAGTGTTTGAATTTTAGATAATCTTCTCCAAAAATTCTAAACTCATAACTATCGGAATAATCTTCAATAAAGAAAGAACCCCAGCCTTTACCAGCCTTAGAAACACGATGTTGCACCTCAGTTATTATTCCTGCAAAAGAAAGATTGGCGCCCACATATTTAGAAAGATCTCCTTTAAAGTGACTCACTTTGGCATTACAAAACTTCAACTCATTTTTAAAATCATCCAAAGGATGTGCAGAAATATAAATACCGACTACTTCTTTTTCCTTAGCCAAACGCTCCATAGTTCCCCAAGGTTCTGTAAAAGGAATTTCTGGTTCAGGAAACTGAACTTCCGAAGCTTCTCCGAACAAGGAAACCTGTGAAGAATTCAAATTCTCTTGGTACTTATTTCCATAACGAATGGCTCTTTCAATAAAGGTTTGCCCCTTTTCATCAAGATAAAAATATTGAGATCGATGTGTATCAGAAAAGGAATCAAAACCACCTGCTAAAGCTAAACTGTCAAAAGCTTTTTTATTCGCTGCTCGTAGATCCACTCGTTTAGTAAGATCGAAAATAGAGTTATAGCTTCCATTTTCTTTACGCTCTTTTATGATAGCTTTTACTGCGGCACCTCCAACACCTTTTACGGCACCCATTCCAAAACGAACGGCATCCTCTTTGTTTACCGAGAATTTTAAGTAAGACTCATTTACATCAGGTCCTAAAACCTGTAGTCCCATGCGCTTACATTCTTCCATAAAGAATGATACCGACTTAATATCGTTCATATTGTTCGAGAGTACAGAAGCCATATATTCCGAAGGGTAGTGTGCTTTTAAATAGGCTGTTTGATACGCGATCCATGCGTAGCATGTAGAGTGCGATTTGTTAAACGCATAGGATGCAAAAGCCTCCCAATCTTTCCAGATTTTTTCAAGTTTTTCTTTATCATGACCATTTGCACCTGCCTGTTCTACAAACTTCGGCTTCATTTTCGCCAATACAGCAGCCTGTTTTTTACCCATGGCTTTACGTAAGACATCGGCTTCGCCTTTGGTAAAGTCGGCCAACTTTTGAGAGAGTAACATTACTTGCTCTTGATAGACCGTAATTCCATAGGTTTCTGCCAGATATTCTTCCATGGCAGGAAGATCATATTCTATCTCTTCTGTACCGTGTTTTCTGTTAATGAACGATGGAATGTATTCCATGGGCCCAGGGCGATACAATGCATTCATGGCAATTAAATCCTCAAAAACAGTTGGTTTTAGAGAGCGCATATGCTTTTGCATCCCGGGAGATTCGTATTGGAAGATCCCAACAGTTTCTCCACGTTGGAACAATTCGTAGGTTTTCTCATCATCCAAAGGAAAATTTTCTGGGTCTAGTTCAATTCCGTGACGCGCCTTTACAATCTTAACAGTATCTTTAATTAGAGTCAATGTCTTTAACCCTAAGAAATCCATTTTCAACAATCCAGCGCTTTCTACGACCGAGTTGTCAAATTGTGTGACATACATGTCAGAATCCTTAGCCGTTGCAACAGGTACATAGTTAGTAATGTCGGAAGGTGTAATAATCACACCACAAGCATGAATTCCTGTGTTTCTTACAGAGCCTTCAAGTACTAGTGCTTTGTTAATGGTCTCTGATTCAATTCCATTTCCATCGGCAATGGATTTTAACTCATTAACCATGTCTTTTTCTTCAGAACGAAGACCCGCTACCTTCCCTTTACTTTTATCATCATCACCAAAAATATTCTTTAGTTTGATGTTTGGGATCAGCTTTGCAATTCTATCTGCTTCATAGAGTGGAAGATCTAAAACACGGGCCGTATCTCTGATCGAAGATTTCGCGGCCATGGTTCCATAAGTAATGATCTGCGCTACTTGATTGGATCCGTATTTCTTGATCACATAATCCATAACTCGACCTCTACCTTCATCATCAAAATCAATATCAATATCTGGCATCGATACACGTTCAGGATTTAAGAAACGCTCAAAAAGTAGGTCGTATTTAATAGGGTCAATATTGGTAATCCACAAGCAATAGGCCACTACAGATCCTGCAGCAGAACCACGTCCAGGTCCTACCGATACATCCATGTTCCTAGCCTCTCTAATGAAATCCTCTACAATTAAAAAATACCCAGGATAACCGGTATTTTCAATTACCTCTAACTCAAAATCTAAACGCTCTTTGATGGATTCCGTTATTTCTCCATATCGTTTTTCGGCTCCAATATAGGTAAGGTGTCTTAGGTAATTATTCTCACCTCTCTTACCTCCATCTTCTTCGTCAAGTTTGTCTTGAAATTTTTCTGGAATATCAAAAGCAGGTAATAAGACATCTCTTGCTAACGAGAATACCTCTATCTTATCTACGATCTCCTGAATATTGCTAATTGCTTTGGGAAGATCCGCAAATAAGGTTTTCATCTCATCGGTCGACTTAAAGTAGTACTCATCATTTGGTAACCCATAACGATATCCTCGTCCTCTTCCTTTAGGTGTGGCTTGCTTTTCACCATCCTTTACACATAATAAAATATCATGGGCATTGGCATCTTCTTTATTGAGATAAAAAGTGTTAT
This sequence comes from Asprobacillus argus, assembly GCF_032248395.1. Taxonomy (NCBI): domain Bacteria; kingdom Pseudomonadati; phylum Bacteroidota; class Flavobacteriia; order Flavobacteriales; family Flavobacteriaceae; genus Asprobacillus; species Asprobacillus argus. The sequence continues at coordinate 203,552 of NZ_JAVTTO010000003.1, read as the reverse complement.
TGGTAGCGATGATTTTTACATCATGTTTCTTGGAGAATTTCAACAATGTTTCATTCACAACATTCTCGTCCTCCTGATTGTGGCGCATTAATTCGATGTAAAAATCATCACCAAATTGTTCTTTCCACCACAATAAAGCCTCTTCCGCTTGAAGTTCTCCAACGTTTAAGATCTTATTAGGAACCTCGCCATAGGTATTTCCTGTCAATACAATGATATCTTCTTTGTATTGCTCAATAACCTTTCTGTCGATTCTAGGAACATAATAGAATCCATCAACAAAGGCAATAGAAGACATCTTAGCTAAGTTGTGATACCCGTTTTTGTTCTTCGCAAGTAAGACAACTTGATAGCCATTGTCTTTTCTTGTTTTATCTGTATGATCTTCGCAAACGTAAAATTCGCAACCTAAAATTGGTTTTAAGATTGTTTCTGTAGGCGCTTCTCCATTTTCTTCTGAAAGCTCATTTGCTATCGCTGCCTGTTTGTTATGATTCAATACCTCTCTCACAAAATGAAAAGAAGCCATCATATTTCCTGTATCTGTTAACGCTACGGCAGACATATTGTCTTTCGCCGCAGCCTTTACAATATTACCAATCTGAATCGTAGATTGTAACACCGAAAACTGTGTATGATTATGTAAATGCGCATACTGCACATCTTCTAAATCGCTTAATCCTTCTGAAGTAGACTGTGTGGTTTCAACTTCTTTTACGGAAGCCAAACGCTTTCTTATTTTATCACTTTCTTTCTTTAGGTTGATGTGCTTTAGGCCAATAACCTGAACGGTTTTTGGATTGGCCTCGGAGAATTTCTCAAAATAATCAGCCTCAACATCCAACTGTTCCTTGGTAAACTCGCCTAAACGAATCAATTCTAAAAAACAACGCGTAGTCGCTTCAACATCTGCAGTTGCATTATGTGCTTCGTTAAAACCAACACCAAACAAATGATGGTGTAATTCTGTAAGTGTGGGCAGTTTAAACTTTCCTCCACGTCCTCCAGGAATTTGACACATTTGCGCGGTATGCTCTGTACAGGTATCTAATAAAGGGAGCGCTGTTAGGTTATTTTCTACACCAAATCGGTGAAATTCACAACCCATAATATTGATGTCAAAACCAACGTTTTGACCCACAATAAAGGTTGTTTTTTTCAGAGCATCGTTAAATAATGCTAAACCCTCTTCTAAGGGAATACCCTGTTCTGCAGCAAGATCTGTAGAAATCCCATGTATTCTTTCCGAATCGTATGGAATATTATAGCCATCCGGTTGAATCAAAAAGTCGTTATGCTCTACCACATTTCCTAGCTCGTCATGCAATTGCCAGGCAATCTGCACACATCTGGGCCAGTTATCCGTATCGGTAATAGGTGCATTCCAACTCTTAGGTAAACCTGTGGTTTCCGTATCAAAAATCAAGTACATAAACGTGGATTTCTCGTGTTCTAATTAGATACTATAAAAGTACTAAAAAGGACCAGAAAAAAAGAGAAAGAGTTATTGGGTTTTATTAACAATTAGGAGGTTTTTAAAAACCCAAAAGTTGCCGTTAGTACTTTCTGAAAATCCTTAGGGAATTCATCTTCGGTCCAGGGTTGTTTTGCACCAAAGACATGATTCGCTTCCGGAATAATATATAGCTCACTAGTTGAGCTCCATGTATGTAGATTTTGCGCATGGAAAATGGGCACTGCCATATCTCCATCTCCATGAATGATCAAATGCGGAATCGTACTATTTTCTGAGGCTTTCTGAACGTCTAAATATGTTTTATTCGCGATATAGTTTTCGTAGAATTGGATATAATGCGGCATCTGTTGCTTTGTGCGTCCGTTTACGATATAAAAAACACCGTCCTTTTTCCACTTCTCTAATTCTGGGCCTTCCTGAAACATGGTGCGGTCTAACGTGGAGACTGCTGCCCATGTGACCAATTGCTTGATTCTTGAGTCTTTAGAAGCAGTAAGTGTAGCGATACCTCCACCACGAGAATGTCCGATTAAGGTAATGTTATTAGTGTCAATTTCATCTTTATGTTCCTGATTCTGCGTAATCCAATCGATCACTGTTTGAAGGTCGTCCATTTCCATCATGTAATTGTTCTTCCCAAAGGCATCCAAATCTGGAAAATCTATCGGCTGCTCTAGCGTGCCACCATTGTGCGAAAAATTGAATTTGAGTAAGGCAAACCCACGATCGATAAATGCATCGTTCATTCTCCCGAATACGCCCCAATCTTTATAGCCTTTATAGCCATGGCAAAAGATGACAAGTGGCTTTTTAGCTCTATTTTTCTTATAGAAAAGATCTGTGATAATGGGCCTATGATGTGTTCCTGGTAACGGAAAATTTTGAAGAATTGTCATATCAGCATAAAAATTCACGTAAAGTTAAGATATTTAGCGTGTTGATATAGTTTTAGTTGTAAAAGATTTTTGTACATTTGCACCCGCATTCTCGAGAAGGATGCATTTTTAATAATCAAGGTCGAGTACCTTAAAAATTAACAAATATGCCTGTAAAAATTAGATTACAAAGACACGGTAAAAAAGGAAAACCATTTTATTGGATCGTTGCTGCGGATGCAAGAGCGAAAAGAGATGGTCGTTACTTAGAAAAATTAGGAACGTATAATCCTAATACAAACCCAGCTACGATTGACTTAAATGTTGATGGTGCTGTACAATGGTTACAAAACGGAGCGCAACCAACAGATACTGCGAAAGCAATTTTATCTTATAAAGGTGCGATGTTAAAGAATCATTTAGCTGGTGGAGTTCGTAAAGGAGCTTTAACAGAAGAGCAAGCAGAGGAGAAATTCCAAGCTTGGTTAGAGGAGAAAACTGGTAAGGTTTCTGCAAAGTCAGATGATTTAGCAAAAGCGAAAGCAGAAGCTAAAGCAAAAGCTTTAGAAGCTGAAAAAGCGGTGAATGAAGCACGTATTGCTGCGGCTGCTCCTGTTGAGGAAGTTGTAGAGGAAGCTACTGAAGAAGTTGCTGCTGAAGCTGAAGCTACCGAAGAGGTAGTTGCAGAAGCAGAGACTGAGGTTGTTGCTGAAGAAACTCCAGAGGCTACAGAAGAAGAAACTAAAGAAGAAAAAGCTGCTGAATAAGTAGTTTGTACGACGATGCGTAAAGAAGATTGTTTTTATTTAGGCAAGATCGTAAGAAAACATAGTTTTAAGGGCGAGGTAGTTATCAAATTAGATACCGACGAGCCTGAACTGTACAGAAAAATGGAATCAGTTTTTGTCGAATTAGGCAATAATCTGGTTCCATTTTTAATTGAAAAAAGTTCATTACACAAAGGGAATCAGTTACGGGTATTGTTTGAAGATTTGTACACTGAAGAAGAAGCCGATTCGATTCTAAAATCGGATATTTATTTACCCTTAGATATGTTGCCAACCTTATCGGGAGATAAGTTTTACTATCATGAAGTAATTGGATTTACGATTGAAGATGTGAACTTTGGAGCCGTGGGGACCATTGTTCATATCAATGACTCGGCAGCGCAACCACTTTTTGAGATCGACCGAAATGGGAGTGAAGTATTTATACCTATGATCGACGATTTTATCAAAAAGGTAGATCGAACGAATAAAACCATAGTGGTCGAGACGCCAGAAGGGCTGATCGACTTGTATATAGAATAGAATGTCAGGTCGAGCGCAGTCGAGACGCGAGAACGAATAACATAAAGAGAGGTGGCCGAGTGGTCGAAGGCGCACGCCTGGAAAGTGTGTATACCTCAAAAGGGTATCGAGGGTTCGAATCCCTTCCTCTCTGCAAAAGAAAATCTACAACGAAAGTTGTGGATTTTTTTTATTTCGAAGAACTACTATATAACCTACGTCATTACGAGAAGCTAGCGACGAAGTAATCCGTTCTAAAGACGGAGATTGCTTCACTGCACTTCGACACGCTCAGTGCAGGGGTTCGCAATGACATAGAGAGAGGTGGCTGAGTGGTCGAAGGCGCACGCCTGGAAATATTAATGCTTGTTTTTATAAAACTACTTCATTGATTACCAAAAAAATATAAAAAGAACATATATTTGCTTAAAACTAAAAATTGTATAGATATGAAACTAAAATTGCTAATTAGTCTTTTATTTTTTGGAAATATATTATTAAGTCATGGTCAATGGGTTCAGATAGGGTCTGATCTTGTAGGAGAATCCCCTGGAAATCTATTTGGAAAATCTGTTAGTTTAAGCGCGGATGGTAGCATAGTAGCAGTAGGCATGCCTGTTTATGGAGGGAATAATGTTGATGTGGCTGGTAGCGTACGTATTTTTGAAAACCTTAACGGGTCTTGGATTCAAATAGGAGATGATATTGAGGGAGAAAACATTGATGATGAATTTGGAACTTCAATTAGTTTAAGTGCAGATGGAAGTATCGTAGCTATTGGAGCTCACTTAAATGATGGTAATGGATCGGATTCGGGCCATGTCCGTGTTTATAAAAACGATAATGGGTCTTGGTTACAGATAGGTGATGATATAGATGGAGAAACAGCTGTGGATTATTCTGGTTTTTCCGTTAGTCTAAGTGCAGATGGTAATATTGTTGCTATTGGTGCCATTTTTAACGATGACAACGGAATTTCCTCGGGTCATGTAAGAGTTTTCGAAAATGTTAATGATGTCTGGATGCAGATAGGAGGTGATATTGATGGAGAAGCTGCTTATGATGATTCTGGATATTCAGTTAGTTTGAGTGATGATGGTAGTATTATAGCTATTGGAGCAAAAACAAACGATAGTAATGGATCAAATTCGGGTCATGTTCGTGTTTATAAAAACGACAATGGATCTTGGATACAGGTAGGTGATGATATTGATGGAGAGGGTGAAGGTGATAATTCAGGTTTTTCTGTTAGTTTGAGTGCTAATGGAAGTATTGTTGCTATTGGAGCAAAATGGAATAATGATGGAGCGTCAAATGCTGGGCACGTGCGCGTTTATGAGAACATTAATGATTCTTGGACTCAAATTGGAACCGATATTGATGGGCAAACGAATACAGGAAACTTTGGTTACTCCGTTAGTCTTAGCGCCAATGGAAATATTGTGGCTATTGGGGTTCCATTCAGTAACACAAATGGAAATGATACTGGTCATATAAGTATTTATGAAAACAATAATGGTTCATGGATGCAGAAAGGAGAGGATATTGTAGGATCTATTATAAACGGTACATTCGGCACAGCGGTTAGTCTAAGTGATGATGGAAGTATAGTAGCGGGTGGAACTTGGCGTGATGGCTACACCAATACATCGGGCCGTGTAAGAATTTTTGAATTTGATGAGAGTTTATCTGTTAAAAGTTTGGAAAAGCAGCAATTCACAGTTTATCCTAATCCTGCCGTTACCAATATTTCAATAAAGAGTAAAATAAGCTTTGAGTCAGTAGCCGTTTACGACATATTTGGACGAAAAATAGCATCTTCCATTCCAAATATTTCTAATCTCGAACACTTTTTCAATGTACAAAATTTATCTTCTGGAGTTTATTTGATTGAATTGAAAAAAGGATCACAAAAAAGAGTGCAGAAGTTTATCAAGAAGTAAGTGCTTTAAATCTGATATACGTTAGCAATCTTTTTAAATATCCATAATTTAAAGATTTCTTTAAAAAGAAAGCATCAGTGCAAAACAAATGTAAGACATACAAAACAAGTATAAAACATCCTAAGGAACTCCCATTTTCAAACATTTCAAGTTCTTTGGAGCGAATGCTTTTTTGTATTTGGTCTTTTTAATTCATATCATCTAAACTCTTCAGTAACCCTGTTTGAGGATTTTTGTAATAATATTATATGCAATCCCTTTTACTTGTTGTATTTTAGAGCATAAGTGTTCTTTTATCCCGAAGCAGGGCCTTATAAATCCTTATATTTGTTGAGATATAACTAGTTGTGTATAATTATAAAATATGGCAAGAACACCAAGATGGAATTTCGATAAATTTAAAGATGGAGTCCAAACCGTAACGCTTAGTTCATGGAAATACTTTCACGACTTTTTAAAAGATCAAAATCTACTTGAAAAGAGAACTTATATATATCGAGGACAAAGTGATAGTTCATGGGCTGTTCAACCTTCTATTCACAGAGGGCTAAGAAAAGTATTATCCAAAGCTAGTTATGAAAATATATTAGAAGAACATTTAGACACTTTTAAATACTCAATTAGGGGAAGAATTAAAGGCCTAAAAGAGATAATAAATGACGAAAACGAACTTTGGACATTAGGTCAACATCATGGTCTAAGAACTCCTCTTCTAGATTTTTCTGCATCCCCTTATGTGGCTAGCTATTTTGCATTTCAAGCTAAAGAAAATAGCTCAAAGTTTAGAACAATTTGGATGCTTGCAGCTGTAGTGATTGAAGAGGAAATTGACGACCAACTGGAAATGTATCACCCTCTTTCTGATATAACACCAAGACTGATAAGTCAAGATGGGCTTTTTGTAAAGTTTAATGTCAAAAAAGATTTAAAAACCATTATTGAATCAACTGAACAAAAAACGAACATATTTTTATACGAAGTTAAAATACCAGAAAAAGACAGGAGTTCGTGTTTAAAATCTTTGAATAGAATGAATATCAATCATAAGTCTTTGTTCCCAGATTTACTTGGCGCAAGTATTTATGCTAACCTACATTTAGAAATTGACAAATACTAACTATACACAACAAAGTATATAATGCATTGAAACGCATCATATACAAACCGTTGCATGTAATTGACGAAATGAATAACAAAAAGAAGCTAAAAGAATTAGAAAACAGAATTGATGAAACACTTTTTTATGTTTGGGATCCAATAGGAATATCAAATGAGCCTTGTGCACGAGGTGAATATAGTTCATACACAATGACAATTCTGAAATACACTTTAACTGAAGATTTAACGAAGATTGCAGAAATATTGAGTAAAATCGAATCTGACTCAATGGGACTTTCTCCAAATAGAAAACACAATGAGAAAGTTGCTGAAAGACTAGTAGAATTTAAAATCGCGGTTGAAAACGAACTTAGATGAGAACACTCAAAAAAACCAGAGCAATTCGTAGGCTATATAAATTACTCTGGTAGCCTTAGCGTAACGCTCCCCCTAAAAGATAGTTTTGCTAAGGTTTATTTTTAAGAATGTTTTGTTTTCGGGCTTTTTGTAAATCGAGTTCCTTTTTTTTCTCTGTAGCTAGTTGCCAGATGGCGGCTTCAATATCTGAATTTTTTCGAAAGCCTTGAAAGACCATTCGAACATATTGTGCATTGTGTGGTTCTCCATTTCTGTTGAGTACCATGTTTTGGGATAGGATCTTTAAGACATCATCTGCGTAATGCGCTTGCAGCAATTCTTTTAATTGTTTTCTTTCTAATTCTGTAATCATAGTAATTCTTGTTTGACATTGCAAAAATTGTTGTTATATTGTTACTGTTTTGTAATCTACAATATAAGTAAATAAAATTGCAATTCAAAACGGTATGAAAAATATATTTACAAATATAAAAGAAAGAGTGATGGAGGTAGCCGAAAGGCAACCAATTACCAAGCAAGAGTTTTTTAAAAGTATTGATATGACTTCTGCAAACTTTCGAGGAAAAGCAAAAGACTCTCCGTTAAATTCAAATGCTATTGTAAATATAATTACAAAATATCCAGATACAGATCTCCATTGGTTATTATTGGGAGATGCTCATGTGGTTCAGGAACCGAGCAAAGAATATAGCACCGCTAGCGATGATGATAAGGATCGATTGATCGAAGCGTTATTAGATCAGATTGCCGAATTAAAATCGGATAAAGAAGACTTAAAAAAGCTGTTGGGATTAAGAAAGGACAAATAACCTTTTTACTTAATAATAACTTTTTTAGTGACGGTTTTATTTCCTGAATATATCTTTAATACATAAATACCTGACTTCATCGAATGTAGATGGAGTTGCTTTCCAGGTACTCTTTGCCTTAATACTGTTTGCCCGAGTATGTTGAATAGTGCAATACGATCTATGTTTTCGTCCGTTCTAATGTTTAAGATATCTGAAGTTGGATTTGGATATACGGAAAACTTGTTGGCAAATACATCTTCTGTGCTCAAGTTGACGTTTTGATAGACTCTTACATAATCAATAACCATACTACTTTCCGTAAAACTGGGATCTGGCGTACCAGAAAATCCGCCCATGGCTATATTTAAGAGGAGATATTGATCTTCATCAAAAGGCCAGGTAGCGCTATTTTGTGAGGATGGTCTGTAGGTATAGAATCCAACTCCGTCAATAAGAAAGGTAATTTGATCTGGCGACCAGTTCATCGAATACACGTGATAATCATTTGCCACATCGGCAAGCATTTGTGTCGCTGTATTTACGGTAGCTCCAGAACTAGATGGCGTGTGTAAGGCAACACTTACCTCATTAACACTATGTAGGCCATGCTCCATAATATCTATTTCTCCACAGGCTGGCCAACTAGTGGTCCCAAATCCTTGGGTTTCCCAGTAGGCTCCAGTTTCGCTAATATTTTTTCCCAGTGTCCAGATAGCGGGCCAGGTGCCATTGCCGAACGGTAGCTTTGCTCTCACATCGACACGACCATAGGTAAAAGCAAATTTCGAGTTTAATCTTGCGGATGTATATTCTTTGGTATGCCCTTGATCTGTAAAACTTTCTTTAATAGCCACGATATTTAAAAAACCGGCATCCACAAAAGAGTTCTCTATACGATCCGTATAGTGTTGTAGCTCTCCATTAAACCAACTACCTCCTGCTGGCAATTGTGTTTGGTGAAACCATTTTGTATTGTCTAAAGCGCCATCTGTATCGAATTCATCTGACCAAACGAGATCAGAATAGATCACGTCTAATTCGTTAGGGTCAGTTGGAGTCGACCCGTCGTTAATATTGTCTATCAAATAGGTCCCAGGAGTACTTACACCTTCATCTATAAACAGGGTAAGCCTCGTGTAGGTTCCTGTTGCGTTTATGGGTGTACCATCCGAACTGAGTTGGGCATTGGAAAAATCGAATGTGATTTCTTTCCAGTCGGAAGGAGAGGGGACACTAAAGCTTTGTCGTACCTCTACATTGGGATTGTCCCCATTTTCTAGTTTGAGTAGGATGCTGTGTGCGTTAGGATCGAAGGAGTAAAAGGAAAGTGTAATGTTCTTATTGGTGCTCAGATCGATGGATTGAGAGAGGTCTATATAAAACCCTTGGGAAGGATCCGAACCATCGTTGTGAAACTGTCCTACGTTATTACTGTTGTTTTGTGGATCTACATTTGCTGAAAAACTACTATTTCCAAAAGGGAGGAAAACATCTGCTGAATCGTCAAAATCTATCGGCATTTGTTGCGCGTAGCAGAGCGTGCTGATACAAAGGGTAAGAAGACTTGCGTAGTAGCGGATTTTCATGAATGTAAATTTTCATAAAAATAGGACTTCTTCGAGATTTGTACTGCTTTTTAGACCTATACAAAAACCAAACATAGATGCGTAATAGCGGATTTTTAATTATTCCATGTCAGAATTAAGAATTAATTTGCGGTCGATATAATTTCAGCTTTTATTGTGCTATGAGTCAGCCATTCCGATTTAAAGAATTTAGTATTCATCAAGATCAAACCGCTATGAAAGTAGGAACTGATGGTGTGTTATTAGGCGCCTGGGCTTCTGTTGCACATTTCCCAGATTCGATTTTAGATGTGGGGTCTGGAACTGGATTGATTGCTCTTATGCTAGCACAACGAACGGATGCTATGACCATTGATGCGGTAGAGATCGATGAGCAAGCTTATGAGCAAACTGTAGGCAATTTTGAATTATCTGATTGGGGAGATCGTTTGTTTTGTTACCATAGTTCTTTTCAGGATTTTGCCAAAGAGATGAGCGAAGAAGGGGAGGAGTACGACCTCATCATCTCCAATCCGCCTTTTTATACCGATGCATATGAAACGGAAGACGCGGCTAGAAATAAAGCGCGTTTTACCTCATCCTTATCATTTCAAGAATTGATTGCAGGAGTTGCCAAGGTGCTTTCTTCCGCAGGAACCTTTGCCGTGATTATTCCATATAAAGAAGAGGAGGCATTTGTTTCCCTGGCTTCAGAAAGCACCTTGGTTCTCAACCGTGTGTGTAGGGTAAAAGGAACGGCCACTTCTGAAATAAAGCGTAGTTTGTTGGAGTTCTCTCCTTGTCCTGAGCGAAGTCGAAGGGTTGAAGAAACAGCGTTAGTGGAGGAGGAGCTTATTATAGAAATCTCCCGCCATAAGTATACTGAGAAGTATACAGCGTTGACGAGAGATTTTTACCTGAAGTTATAGCCGTTTGCTATGAGTGATCACTTCTCTTTTTCAATTTTCTTTATTCTCTGATGACTAGACAGAAAAGTTAGTATTTCTTTAAAACTGGAGGTTTTTATAAATTGCAGCAACACTTTAAAAGGATTAACCCCGTAGATCTTTGTGTAATTTTCTAAGATCGATCGTATTTCTGTAATAGCGATAAAACCCGCTATAATCTTTAAAAAGGGAATTTCATCTACAATATTAGTTTCTAGAAAATGTGCTGATATTATGACTAAGTTGTAGATGAAGAGCTTAGAAATGGTATGTCCAATGCGTTTGCTACTAATGCCTATTCCATTCATGTAAGAAGCGTATGATCCGGTAATGAAATCGACTACAATCAACAAGATAACTGTAAAGATAACTCCGCTTAAGGGTATGATCATAGTGAGTAGCCAGAATGAGATGTTCGATACTTTATCCATGCCTTCTTAACTTTTTGTAGTCCAATACGCGGTTTTTAGGATATGCTTTAATGCAGACGCTATTTCGTTGGTTTCCGCCTAAAACATAAACATATCGCTTACTCTCTTTAATGTAAAAACCAACGTGACCTTTCCAGCTGCTCGGCGATTCCCTCCAGAGCACTACAATGTCTCCCCATGATGGAATTTCCGTTGAGGTTCCGATAGATAACCAGCTTCGCGCGTTTAATTTTCCAGAGTGTTCATAGCCTGTTTTTTTGGCCACCCAATTTACAAATGCACTGCACCACGCAGTGTCTTCTTTCAATTTTTCTCCGTCATATCCTAGTTCGGTAAAATACTTTACAATTTGAGGATGATCGGTGGTGTCAGGAGTTTCTTTTACGCCATACTGAGATAGCGCAGTTCTAATAATTTTCATAAGTATGTTTTAATTTTTTTGTAGCCAGATAGCCTTGGAGCCATTAAAGAGTAGCAATTTTTTGAATGCTCGTTGATGGTCTGAATTCTGCCTACTAGGAGTTTATACTAAAACAGGAATACTGTTCCTTTATAAGGTGATACAAATATAAACATATTACACAATAAATACAAACATATGATGAAATCTTTTGTAAAATGTTGCAATTTGTAAAAAAATCAGTATATTGCAGTAAATTATGAAAGGAGAACCTGGCGTGATACAGAACTTCACTAGAAAATCATGTTTCAGATCTTTATTACAACATCAATGATATGGACGGAGTTGCACACAAGATTAGGGCAATTATAGAAGAGTTTAAATTGAATAATTATTCTTTTTCTAAAAGGATAGGTGTTACCAGTACTACCGTGGATAGTATTGTTAATGGTAGACCTCAACCGGACGGAACAAGAAAGAAAACAAAACCAGGATATGATGTTTTAAAGGCTATTATTGAAGAATTTGATATTGATCCGGATTATTTATTCGGTAAAAGTACACAAATGTTGAAAGCAGCATCTTCAAATATGACTTCATATTCAGGAATGCCACAGGTAGTTGCCGTGAATCAAACTGGGAATGAGAATGTGGTGTATGTCCCTATTAAGGCAAGAGCGGGGTATTTAAACGGGTATGGAGATGCAGAATATATAGAAACACTGCCTTCTTTTAATATGCCACACTTAACAAATGGAAGCTATCGATGTTTTGAAGTATATGGAAACTCTATGGTGCGCACTTTTTTTGATGGAGACCTGGTATTTGGTAAATACGTAGAAAGTTTAAGCGATATTAAAGACGGACGTATCTATGTTATTGTGAGTAAAAATGATGGGATTGTATTAAAGCGTGTTATTAATAGAATAGAGGAGCGTGGAAAACTGATCTTAAAAAGCGATAACAAAAATGGAAACTATCCTACGTACACCATAGATGCAGAAGAGGTGATGGAAGTGTGGTATGTGACCATGTTTGCTTCGAAACAAATGCCCGAACCTGTCGATATTTACGATAGATTACACGAGTTAGAAAGTCAGTTAGTTACATTGAAGGAATCTATGCAAAACTAACTGCTTCTCTTCAACCGATCACGTTTTCAGGATTATACCCTAAATAAGGCACTTTTTTTTCAGAGAATTTGATGCCGTATTCTTCCAATTCTTTTAAGATAGGAATGTACACTTCTTTGCTAATGGGTATTTGCACACCCGGAGTAGCAATCTCTTTGTTCAGTATTTTTAAAGCAGCCATGGCAACTGGTAAGCCTACTGTTTTGGCCATTGCTGTATAGGTTTGATTTTCCCCTTTAACTACTAAGCTACTTTCTATCTGGCGTTTTTCGCCCTGGATCTCGTATCCGAATTTATGATGCATTACAATCATATCTTTATCATCTGCTCCTAAGGTCCATGAATCAGATAGGATCTTTTGTAGTATTTGTGCAGGAGTAGCATTCTTTAATCCTACTTTTTTATCAGCATTAAAAATATCTAATTCTACCAATTTATCCCACATTACATCGTCTTGGTCGATCTTTAAATAAGAGCGCAATTTTAATTCGACAGAATCACTTGGAGAATATGCTAAGAAAAGATTCGTAAAATCGCGATAGCTCATATGTTCTGAGTCTTCAATGGTATACGTATCATCTGTCATCCCTAATTGAACAAAGATATTCCAGGCTCTCGAGAACCCAACTTTTCGAATAGTTCCACGATACATGGTTGGAATATCTTCCAGATCATAGACACTTCTATATTTTAAAGAATCTCTATTTGCATAGGCTTCAAATTTACCGTCGCCGTTCAACGTCAAGAATTCCGTTCTTCTAAATAATTTGTGATATGGAATATATTTATAGGTACCTTCTTGGATAAACTTGGCAGCACCTCCTTGACCAGCAACTACCACATTTCTTGGATTCCATGTAAATTTATAATTCCAAAGATTGTCATCACTTTCCGGAGCAACCAATCCACCGGTAAAAGATTCAAACAAGAGTATTTTAGCACCATTATCACGAATGCGATCAATCACCTGCATAGCACTCATATGATCAATTCCTGGATCTACACCAATTTCATTCATAAAAACCAATCCTTTTGCTTTTGCTTCTGTGTCTAAAGCTTTCATTTCTTTCGAAACGTAAGAAGCAGTAACCATATGCTTGCCAAACTCAATGCATTCTTTAGCAACTTCTATGTGAAAACGCGCGGGCAGCATAGAGATTACAAGATCTGCTTTCTGAATTTCTTCACGCCTTTGTTCATCATTAAAGACATCAAATAATAGCGCCTTTGCATTTTCGTGACCTTGGGTACGTTCTTCCGCATTTTCTAAAGAAATATCTGCAACTACTATAAAAAGATCTTCAATTTTTGATTTATCTAATAAGTATTTGATCAGTTCAGAACTTGATCTTCCTGCTCCTATAACTAAAATGTTCCTCATTCTAGATTTATGATTATTTTTGATTGATTATAGCACCGAAAGTACTAAAAAACATTATTCAAAAACTCATTTTTTTATGTTAGATATGAACAAAAATTTAAGTATCACCGCTTTTCTAGGGCTAACTGCCATTGTTCTAGGAGCTTTTGCTTCGCATGCATTGAAGGAAAAGTTAACCGTCGAGGCAATCAGCAGCATGGAAACTGCCATTCGTTATCAGATGTATCATGTAATTGTATTGTTGTTTGTAAATAGTTATAATGGCTTTACCGAAAAGTTTAAGAATAAAGTAAGTTTGTTTTTCTTTTTTGGAATTCTATTTTTCTCAGGTTCTATTTATCTAATTTACTTGCTTGGCGTTCCTGTCAAAGCAATTTGGTTTATTACGCCTTTAGGAGGAGGGCTTTTTGTAGTAGGGTGGTTACTGTTACTCTTTTTCTTTATGAAAAAAGTAATCAACAAAAAATAGTGAATAAAAAAGTTGTATGGTCAATGTAGTGTAGAAATAATATGTAATTTTGCATCATAATCTTACACAACTAAAAATTTAGAAATGATAGATTTAAACACGAAATCGATTTCGTTAGATAACTTAGGAATTGAAAACGCAACAATTCGTTATCAGCTGTCTTCCAGCGAATTACACCAAGAAACTTTAGAGAAAAAACAAGGAGAAGAATCTTCTTTAGGAGCTATAGCTGTGAATACGGGCGAGTTTACGGGAAGGTCTCCTATGGATCGTTTTATCGTAAAAGATGACGTTACAAAGGATGAAATATGGTGGGGAGATATCAATATTCCTTTCGAATCAGATAAGTTTGATGCCTTATATAAGAAAGTAACAGCATACTTATCCGATAAAGAAGTATTTGTTAGAGATAGTTATGCCTGCGCAGACGAAAATTATAAATTGAATATTCGTGTAGTAAACGAATATCCTTGGAGTAATATGTTTGCGTATAACATGTTCTTAAGACCTACGGAGGAAGAGTTAAAAGGCTTTACTCCAGAATGGACGGTGATCAACGCTCCTGGGTTTATGGCAGATGCTGAAGTAGACGGAACACGTCAGCATAACTTTGCCATTTTGAATTTCGGGAAGAAAATCGCACTAATTGGAGGTACAGGATATACTGGCGAGATCAAAAAAGGAATTTTTTCTGCATTGAACTTTATATTGCCAGTATTCAAAAATACCTTACCAATGCACTGCTCTGCAAATGTTGGTAAAGATGGAGATACTGCTATTTTCTTTGGATTATCTGGAACTGGAAAAACAACGTTGTCTGCTGATCCCGATAGAAAGTTGATTGGAGATGATGAGCATGGATGGACCAATGAAAACACCGTTTTTAATTTTGAAGGAGGATGCTACGCTAAAGTAATTGACTTAACTGAAGAAAAAGAACCGGACATCTATCATGCGATCAAAAAAGGAGCGATTCTTGAAAACGTAATTATGGATGAGAACGGAGTAATCGATTTTGAAGATACTTCTATTACACAAAATACAAGAGTTAGTTATCCCATTTATCATATAGATAATATTCAGGAAGGATCTATTGGAAGCAACCCTAAAAATATATTTTTCTTAACGGCAGATGCATTTGGAGTATTACCTCCGATCTCTAAGTTATCTCCGGGTCAGGCAGCATACCATTTTATTTCCGGATATACTGCAAAAGTAGCAGGCACAGAAGCTGGAGTAACAGAACCGCAACCAAGTTTTTCAGCTTGCTTTGGAGCACCATTTATGCCATTACATCCAACAAGATATGCTGAGATGTTAAGTAAAAAAATGCAAGACGCGGGCGTAACAGTTTGGTTAGTAAATACAGGTTGGACAGGAGGTCCTTATGGCGTAGGTCATAGAATGGCGCTGAAATATACACGTGCTATGATCACCGCAGCGATGGATGGTAGTTTAGAAGAAGCAAATAAAGACAATTATCATGTGCATTCAGTTTTTGGAGTGCAACAACCTAGAGTATGTCCAAATGTGCCAACAGAAGTGTTAAGCCCTAGAAAATCATGGAATAATGATGAAGGATATTATAAAACAGCTCAAAAATTAGCAGACTCCTTTAAAGATAACTTTAAGAAGTTTGAAGAATACGCGAATGAAGAAATAATGGCAGGGGGACCATTAGTATAAATTTTAAATCATATTTACAAAAAAGCACCTTTTAAAAGGTGCTTTTTTTATGGATTGTTTTTTCTACATTTATAACATAGAACCTAGTATATGAAAAAATTATCCTTTTTATGCCTTTTATTCTTGATGATAGGGTGTAAACCTTCCTCAGAAAATCAAACTAAAGGGAGTAACAATGTTGCCATTGTGACTATCCCAAAGTTAGATGCAATACAAGCTGATAGGTTGATCCAATTACCTTTGCACTGTGTACATACCGAATATCCTAATAAGTTAGGGCAAACTATTGGAAGCGATGCAGATTTGAGGTCACCTAAGGAGTTACACCCAAGTTTTTATGGATGTTTTGATTGGCACTCTTCAGTGCATGGTCACTGGAGTTTAGTAGCACTGCTAAAACAATATCCAAACTCAACCCATGCTTTTGAGGCTAAGCAAAAATTGAAAGAGAGTATTACAGCTGAGAATATTGCAAAAGAGATCGTCTATTTCAAGGGGAAATATAATGGAAGCTATGAACGAACCTATGGATGGGCATGGTTACTTAAATTGGCAGAAGAGTTACACACATGGAATGACCCTTTAGGAAAGGAGTTAGAAACTAATCTACAACCGTTAACAAACTTAATTGTTGAAAAATATTTAGAGTTTTTGCCAAAATTAAAATACCCAATCAGAGTAGGGGAGCATACAAACACGGCATTTGGATTAACGTTTGCCTGGGATTATGCAAATACCGTACAAAGAGAAGATCTGAAAAGCATGATTGACCAAAGAGCGAAGGATTTTTATTTAAAAGATGCCGATTGCCCTATAACATGGGAGCCAAGTGGTTTCGATTTTCTTTCTCCTTGCTTACAGGAAGCGGCTATTATGAAACGCGTTTTGCCTGCTTCTGAATTTTCGATATGGTTGAAGGCATTTTTACCAAAACTTTCAAATGAAGATTTTAGATTTCCTGTTGGAGAGGTTTCCGATAGGACCGATGGTAAGCTAGTACATTTAGATGGAGTAAACTTTTCAAGAGCTTGGTGCTTATATAATATTATTGAAGAGCTGCCAGAATACGATCATTTAAAAAATTTGGCAAACGAACATATTAATTATTCTTTACCAAATCTTGTTGGCGATAGCTATGAAGGAGGACATTGGTTAGGAAGCTTTGCTATTTATGCTTTAAAATCAATGGACAATGATTAAAAATCTATTCAAGAATATTGGCCCCGGAACGTTAGTTGCTGCGGCTTTTATTGGACCTGGAACAGTAACATTATGTACGTTAGCAGGAGTTAATTTTGGGTTTAATTTGTTATGGGCGATGGTATTGTCCATTGTAGCAACAATTGTATTGCAAGAAATGGCGGCACGTTTGGGAATCATTTCTCAAAAAGGATTGTCTGAAGTCATTAAATCAGAAATCAAAAACCCAATGATCAATCGATTAATGATGCTCTTAATCCTCTCGGCCATTGTTGTGGGAAATGCCTCTTATGAAGCGGGGAATATTAGTGGAGGTATGCTAGGACTGGAAACTGTTTTTGGTCAGGTTATTGTGGATGTTTTTGGGTTTTCTGTAAACATTATGAGCGCGGTAATTGGAGTGATTGCTTTTGTGTTACTATATATTGGGAATTACAAATTTTTAGAAAGAGCGCTGATTACATTGGTTCTCTTGATGAGTGTTTCATTTGTTATTACTGCGATCGTAACTAAACCCAATCTACTAGACATATTAAAAGGAGCTTTCGTGCCAAAATCGCCTGAAGGGAGTTTACTTACAATTATTGGACTAATAGGGACGACGGTAGTTCCTTATAATTTGTTTTTACATGCCTCTTTAGTAAAAGAAAGATGGAAAGATAAAGGTGATCTAAAAGCGGCGAAAAAGGATACGATTGTATCGATCATTCTTGGCGGATTAGTGTCCATGGCGATTATCGTTTCCGCAGCATCTATCTCTTCCGGGGAGATCAAAAATGCTTCGGATTTGGCAGAGAGCCTAGCTCCGTTGTATGGAGATTTTGCAAAGTACTTTTTATCCGTTGGATTGTTTGCCGCGGGTATTACTTCGGCCATAACAGCTCCGCTAGCTGCGGCTTATGTAGCCAAAGGGTGTTTTGGATGGCAGGGAGGTCTACAATCGAAGAAGTTTAGAGGTGTTTGGATCTTTATTCTATTGTTGGGAGTTATATTCTCTTCATTTGGAATTAAACCCATAGAGATCATAAAGTTCGCTCAAGTAGCAAATGGAATACTACTACCAGTGATCGCAGGAATCTTGTTGTGGGTTGTGAATAGAAAAGTGGTACTTGGTAACTATGTGAACTCTAAAGCACAAAATATATTGGGTCTTACCATTGTATTGATTACCGTTTTCTTAGGGCTAAAAGGTGTTTTTAAAGTGTTTGGAATAAATCTATTTTAATGATCGATATAAACTGCGATGTTGGTGAAGGTTTGCATAATGAGCATATACTAATGCCATTTATATCTTCATGCAATATTGCCTGTGGAGGACATGCAGGTTCTGTTGAAATTATTGACAAAGTTATTGATCTTGCTATTGAGAATGATGTAAAAATAGGAGCGCATCCATCCTTCCCCGATCGAGAGAATTTTGGACGCGTAATCATGAATATTTCCAATAAAGCATTGCAACAAAGTTTGTATGAGCAGTTACAGGTTTTTAAAGAACGAGCGGATTTAAAAGGAGCTGTTATTCATCATGTAAAACCACATGGAGCTTTGTATAACTTGATCGCTGTAAACGAAGAGAAAGCAACCGTGGTGGTTTCGGTTATACAACGTGCTTTTAAAGATGTAAAAATCTATGTTCCGTATAATTCAGCGATAGAAAAAGTTGCCTTAGCTAATCAAATGACTATAGTATATGAAGCATTCGCAGACCGAAATTATAATGATGATTTAACCTTGGTATCAAGAGCATTACCATATGCAATCATTACTGATAGGTTAAAAATCGTTGAGCATGTGAGAAGAATGGCTGAAGAGTCTTTAGTAAAGACTGTTCAAGGAAATGAAAAACAGATCAAGGCACAAACCTTTTGTGTACATGGGGATAACAAGAATGCCATTGATATTTTAAAAGAGTTAAATGAAAAATTCATATCACCTCGATTGGAATCGAGAGGTCTTGGAATGCAATCATAAAAGATTTCTCGACTGCGCTCGAAATGACAGTTAGATACTATTGAATATATACAAACCTACATATAAGCCTTTTGGAGAATCCGCTATTTTAATAGAATGGCCGTCAAGAATTGATGAAGAAATTATTCAAGATATTGTTGCTTTTGAAAAAAAAATAGAAAAGGATGAAAATGTTTTAGATACGATCATTGCATACAACTCTTTGACGATTCGATACCGAATTTTAAAGAATTTTAACCGTGCGGTTGTAAAGCTCAACGAGTTGTATGCAATGGAGAGAAAGCAAGAAGTTCGAAAACAAAAGGTTTGGCAAATTCCTGTCTGTTACAATTTGAAGTTTGGTTTGGACCTAGAAGAGATATCAAGTAAGAAAAGCATTGCTGTTGATGAGGTGATTCGATTGCATACGGCTCCTGAGTATCTGATCTATTTTTTAGGTTTTCAACCAGGGTTTCTGTATTTAGGAGGGTTGAACTCTCAAATTCATATGCCCAGGAGATCAAATCCGAGGTTGCGTGTTGAGAAAGGCGCTGTAGGAATAGGAGGAGTGCAAACAGGGGTATATCCACAAGATAGTGCAGGAGGTTGGAATATTATAGGGAAGTCTCCTATTGACTTTTTTGATGTCACAAAAACGCAACCCAGTTTTGCAAAAGCCGGAGATCGAGTGAAGTTTCAATCAATAGATTTAGCGGTTTTTAAGAAAATTCAAGAAGAGGTTTCTGAAGGAATTTATAAACTTAAATTTCAATGGATATGATTAAAGTAGTGCATGCTGGAGTTTACAATACAATACAGGATGTAGGTCGAATCGGTTTCACTAAAAATGGCATTCCACAAGGCGGATCTATGGATACGTATTCCGCTGAAATGGCAAATATCTTATTAAAGAATAATAGTACAAGTGCTGTTGTAGAAATTACCTTCGGACAAGGAAAGTTCGAATTTACATCGGGCGCTTTTATTTGCTTAATGGGTGGAGATTTTTCACCTAAAATCAATAGGAACTCTATCCAAATGAATACTGTTGTTGAGGTTAAAAAGAAGGATGTCTTATCGTTTGGAAGAAGAAATTATGGAGCTAGGGTTTATTTAGCAATACAAGGTGGAATTCAATCCGAGATTGTGTTAAAGAGTAGAAGTTTTCTAATGGGAATTACCCAGCTGAAATTATTGAAAGGTGATACGTTGAAAATAAATTCAAAGAAGCCATATTCAGATGAAGGGTTTTCTAAATTGAAGATATATCAAGATCATTTTCAGGATGTAGCTTTGGAATGTTTTCCTGGACCAGAATTTGACCAGTTGAACAACAAACAAAAAGAAAGACTGTTTCAATCATTTACCGTTTCTGAAGATAACAATCGAGTAGGATATCGTTTAAATGAACTGGTTGAAAATAACTTATCCTCTATTTTGACGTCTGCGGTATTGCCAGGCACGGTTCAGTTAACTCCGTCAGGAAAGTTGATCGTCTTAATGCGCGATTGTCAGGTTACAGGTGGTTACCCGAGAGTGTTGCAATTATCCGAATATGCAATTAGCAGGTTAAGTCAGAAGGTGGCTGGAGACAGCGTAAAATTTATGTTACAAAAGTAAGACCAGATCATTTATGCAATGATCCGGTCTTAAGGATACTTACTTTCTTTTTCTAATGCTGAATCAATACTTTTTTAGTAATAGATTGATGCTTGCTGTTAATTTTCAAAATATAGTAACCGTTTTTGAACCTCGATGTGTTCAGTGTAAGTTGATTATCTGCGAACTTTTGTTGTAATAACATCCTTCCAGAAACATCTACTAATGTAACGGTAAATGATTCGTCTTTTGATTTTTTAGTTATGTTAATAGTTAAACTGTTATTGGCGGGATTTGGATATACCGTCTGTTTAGGGTTTTGCCCTCCGGATCGCAATTCCTGAAACTCAAAAGGATCTCCAGAATCATGAGGCTCGTGTTCAACGGCTAGAATTGCGGGGTGCCCAAGGCCACAATTATTCCACCCTCTCATTTTGACATACCCATCAGCCCCTTGATGTCCCGACATAGCTACTAAAAATCTTCCTGTTGTTGGCGCCATATTCCAGCTCATGGAACTCATATCAATGGTGCTTGTTACTCTAAATGGATGAGGTAACTCCCATTGATAGGATAATGCTCCTTGTGCAATTCCTCCTTGATAGGTATATATGAATCCTGGTTTTACAACTGTAGGTCCGGTTACTCCGGCAGGAAGCCCTGGAGGGCCAATCCAAATATCCTTTTGCATACTAACTCCATTTGAAAAATGTGCTCTAATATACCCCTGACCTCCCGATCCTCTAGGGGTATGCACCGTTATTGAATTTGTGGTCGAATTTACAACTTGCATGCCTCCGCCGACTTCCCAGTTAATGACATCGCCAGGAGTAGAACAACTATTAAAAGTATATGTTCGTGTTAAGTTATTACACATCAACCATGAGCCTACTAGATTATTTGGGTTAACAGGGAAATATGGTTCTAAAGCCGTTCCTTCAACTTCACTTATTAGCCAAGTTCTAGCCTCCGTATTAAACGTGGTATGTTGCGTACTTATGTCATGACCAAAATAAGAGTCGAATGGGGTTAAATTCTGGCAGACTAAATTTTTATCCAAGGCTTGCGCCCAACTTTGCTCTGGACTTAAATGACCAATAGCTGAATAGGAAGCAATAAAAGAACTAACGGGCTTTAATTTACGTAAACTCCAATAATCATCCCCAAAAAGGTCGAGAATGAATCCGATCATTTCAAAACCTAACGCACGTGCAATAAATGACCATAGCGCAAAATTAATATTGTGCGGACTACCCTCCAGTACAGGAGCAGCCAGCTGATTATTACTGTCAAACCAACCTCCAGGAATATTATCCATATTTCCTCTTGAGTTATTGTTGGTCATATAAAGACTTCTATCATTGAGTAATTTTTTGAACCTTGATACTTTACCATGAGATAGATATTTTGGCAGCGAAAATGTCTCCAGACTAGCAATATGAACAGGACCGCTAATGGGGCCAATACCGATTTCTTGAAATCCTTTAATATTCAATGTCTGTTCACTGTTATCGGCGAAGACATCATTAGGGATTTCTTGATGCACACTCTCATAATTTCTGCTACCCGTCATCGTCCCATTGACTAATGCAATTTTTCTAAGATTTTGAGGATACCCTTTCGATCCAGGCAAACCGTTATTAAAAAGTGCGTTATAAAAAGTTTGAAAGAATATTGAACCTCTCGAACTTGAAAATCCTTGTGATACAGTTTTACCATCTAATTCCTGATCTAATAACTGGTTTTGATGATGCCCTGTATATTGTTCAATCAATTGTTGTTTGGCAGCAGGAGAGCCTAATTGATTGTCTACAAAATCTTGTGCAGCGTCATTTTCGTTTTTTACTTGATTAAGTAAAGCTTGAACTCCTAATGGAATATTAGCACCTAAATGCGGGCTATCGACGCTGATCCATAGACGTGTGTTATGGTCCCATTCTGATTCTCCTGTTTGCGCATATTTTTTCTCCATAAAAGCTAACGCGTATCTCGAGATTTGCCCACCCATACTTGGGCCGACTATGACGAGTTCTTCGTTAGAGTTATTGGAAGCTAATCTTAAATTTACATTACGGATAAGTCTGGTCAAGGTTAATCCATTTCTTTCAATATAGTCAGCTCCTCCATCAATTTTAATGTTGTTAGGAGCAGTATGTGTAGGATTGTTTACAAGTATAACATCATAACCTAATGATTGAAGAACGCTTCCTAAATTTTGAGAGCCATCAGTAGGATTTAGAAATTCTCGAATAGATGTATGAAGACTACCGTCGAATTGACCATTATTGATATATTTACCTGCACAATCCTGATCATTTGCACAGTCTGCATCTTCGAATCGTCTTCGGTCGCCAGGATCGAACCCATCTATAATTATGATAGGTTTTACTAGGTTACAAGGTGAGCCAGGGCTGTTAGTACGAAAATAAATGCGATAATCCATTCTACCGCGAATAGGGGTAGTCTCGTCATATCCTTGAAAAGCTTCTGTGGGATCTGCAAATACACTATCACTTTCGATACAGCTGCTTCCTCTGGAAGCCATTTCTTGAGCGATAATATAGATTTTTGATTTACATGTTAGTTGCGAATTGTCAGAGTAGGTAGCGGTAAATGTTATCATTTTCTCGCCATTCTTTGTATAGTTTTGCTGTAATTCTTTTCTTATGATCTTACCGTTTTCAATTATGGTAAATTTTCCGCCATTTTGAAAATGAGCTGTCAAATTTTTAATATCTTTTTTTGAGCTGTTAAACCAGAATTTATCTTGAAAACGATATGTGATAGTGGTACCTTTCGCGGCCATTTTTAGAGGTGAAGTTACCAGACTAGTGTGATGCAAAAAAGCTTCTTTGTTTTTAACTTGTTTAAATGCATTGCCTTCTAGCTTTAGACCATTTCCAGCTTCTTTTCCAAATTGATAGTTTAAACTGTGGAAATCAGCACTGATGATACCAATGTCTACAATATCCCCTTTCTGATTGTTTTTTTCGAGACGTTCTTTCAATGCTTTTGAAGAAATGAATTTTTCTTTATTTGAAGCAATATGCAAGTCCAAAATTGCCTGTTTAAAGTAGGCATAATTTATTGAGACACTTTTTTCAGAAGAATTAAGTTTCGCTAAGTTAGCGTAATTCCCAGATCTATCTACCAAAATTCCAGAGGTAAAATCTGTTTTATCAATGTTTTTCAACATCTCATCCAATGTCTTTTCGGATGATTTCTCTACTGTTATTTGTGCATTTGAATATGCGCAAAGGAGTAATGCAATTGTAAGTAATAACTGTTTTTTCATAATGCTACATTTTTATAGTTAATTTTTCTTCCACTAAAGTAACTATGCTTGTAAATGAGATGTCCGAGATTATCGAATTTGCCAAAATTCGGATAGATTGCTATAAATTAGGACAACTAATATCGCTCTCTATATTGTGTGGGTGTAAGGTTCGTTAGCTTCTTAAAAGCTGTATAAAAAGTGGACTTTGAGTTGAATCCACATTCCAATCCAATCGCAACCATTGTATAACTATCAAAGTCATTATCGGCTAATAACTTCTTTGCTTGTTCTACCCTGTAAGAATTGATATAATCTGAAAAATTATAATCGCTATAATTGTTAATGATTTTAGATACATGACTCGGACTCATATACAATTCTTGTGCTAGAATGTTCATGGTCAATTGAGCGTCTAAAAAACGTTGTTCTGATGTGATATACTGGTTTATTTTTTCAAAATCTCTTTCGTGCTTACTTGAAATGGTATTGTCTCTTGGTAATGCAATTGTTAAACTCTGGATCCGATCGTTGGATATATAATTTCTTAATGAGATCCTGTCTTTTACAATTTTATATCGGAAAAACCCTTGATACCCTATCCAGTAGAGCAATACGGAAGTGCCCAGACGTAATGGTACATACGCAGACATATTTCCCGTGACATTATGTATTACGATTGCCATTATCCAAAAAGCAATGATCAATGCCCCAAGCCTTAAAAAGACCTTGATCCAATTTATGTCATCGTAAGATAGAATATATTGATATCGTTCTTTCTGTTTAAAAACTAAAAAGCTAGATTTATATACAATGATAATACCAAATACAGCATTAAAGATCTCTTCTGCATTAGTATACGATACAATTAAATAGCTATCTAAACCCTCTATAAAATAGTAGGTATAGTACATGATAGCTACGCGAAGAATCATCTCAATTGAAAAAATGAAAATCGAAATTCGAAGTAATTTTCTTAATCTACTCTCTACCTGCATATAGTGGATCAAAAACAAATAGAACATTGGAAATAATAGCATATACCACGGTACTTTTAGCCATTTGATAAAGAAAAAATCAGAACGATATCCGTTATCAATTAACCAGGCCTGGAGGTTATTCAAAGACAGAAATAAGACCATTAAGTTTAGATAGAGAATAACTTTACTTACCTTTTTTTGCTTTAAAAAGGTAAAGGCATTAAACGCAAAGCCTTGGATGGCGCCTGCAATAAGTAATAGAGAGAAAAAGCTAGAAGTCATAGAATTTAGGGAATTTCCATTTTTAATAAGCAAAATAAAAAATATTATTTATATACAGTTAGTCGTACCTTTTAAAGGTCTTAATAAAACAATAGCTATTCTTTGGAAGGGTTATAGCATTTTTCAATCAACTTTCTCAAAACGATCAGGTCGACATCTGCCAGTTTATTAATATACAAACAACCTCTGCCGTGCTTGCATTTACCCAAAGCATCTAGCAAGTCCTGCTCCTGAGCAATATCCATCGTTAAATATAAGGTCAGTTTGGTCTTTCTTGGGGCAAAACCTGTGCGAAACCATTCGAACTCTTCTTTACCACCTTTGCGTTTGTAGCTATACTTATCAAACCCAATAATGAAATGATCTCCCCAAATTTTGGGTTCGCATTTGGTAATTTCTTGCATCATATTCACAAGCGTTTTTGCATCTTCTCTTTTAGAAATATTTTCAATACTGTTTATATATGCCCAAACGTCTTTGTTGGTTTCTTGAGTAACTAGTCCCATAAGTTTGATTTTAGACTCTTAAAGATATGGAAATAAAAAAGCACCTCATTGAGGTGCTTTTTTATTTTATATAGCATAAAAAGATTATTGCATCTTTTTTACTTCTTTTTTGATTTTGATCTTTACATTTTCAAGATCCTTTTCAAAAGCTTCTAGCTTCTTTTCAACTTCTTCCTTCGTTCCTTCAAAGATTTCTTCTTTGGTCACTTCTTCTCCGTTTTCATTAGAAGTTGTCATAACCACAGCCTTTACGGTTCCATCTTCATTATTGGTCATTTTTACCTTCACTTTTTTCTCAACTGCATGTTCCATGTGTTTGTGTTTTCCACCATCTGCATGTAACTCAATAACTTCTGTATGTGCATCTGTTGTACTATGTCCTCCCAAGATTGGAGCTACTACCAATCCGATTAAACAAGTTAACTTAATTAAGATGTTCATAGATGGTCCAGAAGTATCTTTAAATGGATCTCCAACAGTATCTCCAGTTACAGCTGCCTTGTGAGCATCAGAACCTTTATAAGTCATCTCTCCATTGATTTCAACTCCAGCTTCAAAAGATTTCTTAGCGTTGTCCCAAGCTCCTCCAGCATTGTTTTGGAAGATAGCCCATAGTACACCACTTACTGTTACACCAGCCATATAACCACCTAACATTTCAGCAATTGCTAAATTGTCCATTCCGAAGATCATCGGTACAAAAGCAATGATCAATGGGAAACCGATCGTTAATAATCCTGGTAACATCATTTCTTTTAAAGAAGCCTGTGTAGAGATTGCCACACACTTGTCGTATTCTGGTTTTCCAGTACCTTCCATGATTCCAGGAATCATTTTAAACTGACGTCTTACTTCGTGTACCATTTCCATGGCAGCTTTTCCAACAGCATTCATTGCTAATGCAGAGAATACAACTGGCACCATTCCACCTACAAATAGCATTGCTAAGACAGGTGCTTTAAAGATGTTGATTCCGTCAATTCCTGTAAAAGTTACATAGGCAGCAAATAATGCTAATGACGTTAAAGCAGCAGAAGCAATTGCAAAACCTTTTCCAGTTGCTGCAGTCGTATTTCCTACTGAATCTAAAATATCTGTACGTTCTCTTACGATTGGCTCTTGTTCGCTCATCTCAGCAATACCTCCAGCATTATCAGAAATAGGTCCAAATGCATCAATAGCTAACTGCATAGCAGTTGTTGCCATCATTGCAGAAGCAGCTAAAGCAACACCGTAGAATCCAGCAAAAGCATACGATGCCCAAATAGCACCTGCAAATAATAACACAGATGGGAACGTAGAGATCATACCAGTCGCTAAACCAGCAATAATATTAGTTCCTGCTCCAGTACTAGATTGTTGTACAATCTTTAAGATTGGTTTTTTACCTAATCCAGTGTAAAATTCAGTTACCGATGAAATAACCGCACCTACTACTAAACCTACTAGGGTAGCATAGAATACGCTCATTCTAGAAACTTCTTGCAATCCTTCACCGAAAAACTCCATATTCATAGTTTCTGGTAACATATAATAACATAATGCAAAACATGAAACCGCTACTAGAATAATAGATGTCCAGTTACCTACATTTAAAGCACCCATTACTTGTGCTTCTTTTGCATCATTACTTTTTATTTTTACTAACATGGTACCAATTACAGAAATAATAATTCCTGCACCTGCAATAGCCATTGGTAATAAGATAGGTCCGATACCTCCAAAAGCATCAGAAATGCTTCCTCCCATATCTTTAATTACATAGTTTCCTAGTACCATAGCAGCTAATACAGTTGCTACATAAGAACCAAATAGATCGGCTCCCATTCCTGCAACATCTCCTACATTGTCTCCTACATTATCTGCAATGGTTGCTGGGTTACGTGGATCGTCTTCTGGAATACCAGCTTCTACTTTACCTACTAAATCCGCTCCTACATCGGCAGCTTTGGTATAAATACCTCCACCAACTCTTGCAAATAGTGCAATAGATTCAGCTCCTAAAGAAAAACCAGCTAAGGTTTCTAGTACGATAGTCATATCTCCCGTAGAAGACCAAGTTCCATCCATAAAGAATTGATAGAATATGATAAAAAATGCTGTTAAACCTAAAACGGCTAAACCAGCTACACCTAATCCCATTACAGTACCACCTCCAAAAGATATTTTAAGAGCATTTGGTAAACTTGTACGAGCAGCTTGTGTTGTTCTTACGTTTGTTTTTGTAGCGATTTTCATTCCGATATTTCCAGCGAAAGCAGAAAATACAGCTCCGAAAATAAATGCAATTACGATTAACCAGTGAGTTGTAGGTACAACAAAAGAAACGATTGCTAATAAAACACTTACGATTACTACAAAAATAGCTAAAAGTCTGTATTCTGCATTTAAGAAAGCTAGCGCTCCTTCATAGATGTGGTCAGAAATTTCTTTCATTTTTCCATCACCAGCATCTTGTTTCATCACCCAAGACTTCTTTACTAGCATATATGCTAGCCCTAAGATTGCCAAAGCTATTGGCATGTAAATCATCATTGATCCCATATTCGTTTTTGTTTTGTTAATTTGCTGGGCAAAAGTAGTAAAATCGAGGCGAATAGAAAAACCCTTTCATACTGAATATGAAAGGGTTTACTTTACCAAATTGTAATGATAAATTATATCGTAAAATTTCTATTAGTTTTATGCTCACTATTTTCGTAGCGTTCCACACATTTTTTATAGATTTCACGTGCTTCTTTAGCATCGCCCCAACCACCAACATCTACTTTCTTCTTTTCTAAATCTTTATATACTTGGAAGAAATGTGTGATTTCTTTTTTTCTATGCGGATTCAAATCTGTAATATCCTCATAAGTATTCCAGATAGGATCTGTTACTGGTACACAAATTAATTTCTCGTCTGGACCTTTTTCGTCAGCCATGTGAAAAACAGCAATGGGTTTAACTTCCATGACACACATCGGGAATGTCGGTTCTGTTCCCATTACCAATACATCTAATGGGTCTCCGTCCAAAGCTAAAGTTTCAGGAATAAATCCGTAATCTCCTGGGTACATCATCGAAGAAAAAAGCATTCGATCAAATCGAATCTTTTTTAAATCAAAATCATACTCATACTTGTTTCTACTTCCCTTTGGAATTTCTATTAAGACATCAAAAGTCTTAGTTTCTTTACTAGTCATATTCTTTTTTAAATAGTCTGCAAATGTACCAAATTACCTTTTTTCGAACAATTTTACAGCATTAAATAATTTGTGATGTAACCTAATTAAAAACCAGAGGTCTTTAAAACGATAACTGCTAAAATATAAATAGATGAAAACTAACCACAAGGTGCTATATAGTAGTACTCTCTTCTTCTTTTTCGTTACCATTCTTATTGCTCAGGAGGTTAAGACTAAAGATATTGATGCTATTTTTTCTGAATGGAACACGTTGGAAAAACCTGGGATGTCTGTAATGGTGATGAAAGATGATAAAATCGTTTATGAAAAAGGTTTTGGATCTGCCAACTTAGAATATGACATACCTATTACAAAGAATACCGTTTTTCATGTGGCATCTGTCTCAAAGCAGTTTACCGCTTTTGCCGTATTACTTTTAGAAAAAGACGGGAAGTTATCTATGGATGATGATGTGAGGAAGTATTTACCCGAACTACCAGACTACGGAAAGAAAATTACGCTTAGAAATCTTGCAAATCATAGTAGCGGATTAAGAGATCAATGGGACCTTTTGCGAATGTCGGGTATTCGTTTAGATGATGTAATTACTCAGGAGCACATTTTAAAACTGGTCAATCGCCAAAAGTCTTTAAATTTTGATCCCAACAAGAGAAACATGTATTCTAATACTGGTTTTACATTATTGGCAGAGGTAATAGAAAAAGTATCAGGAATGTCGTTTGCAGATTTTACGAAAAAGAGAATTTTCGAGCCTCTTGGAATGAACAATAGTGAGTTTTATGATGATCATCAAAAAATAGTAGCGAATAGAGCCTATTCCTATAAAGTACGTGATAAAAAGTTTATAAAAAGTACGTTGAGTTATGCCACAGTCGGTCCTACAAGTTTATTTACCACTGCTGAAGATTTTGGGAAATGGGCGTTGAATTTTCAAAACCCTATAGTAGGTGATATGTCAATAATCCGTAAGTTGAACACTAGAACAAAATTGATTGGTGGTTCAGAAACGGGATATGCGATGGGGCAATTTGTAGGAACTTATCGAGGAATAGAAGTGGTAGTTCATTCAGGTTCTGACGCAGGGTATAAAGCCTATTTCGCTCGGATTCCATCTCATAATCTCTCAATTGCAGTTTTTTCCAACTTATCCACGATTGATCCTGTTGATCAAGTATTTACTATTGCTAATTTATTCTTAGAAGGGAAATTTCCAAAACAAGACGCTTCCAAAAAGGAAGAAATTGTTGTTCATGACCCTTCCATGTTTATAAAACTTTCTCAAAAACAACTTTCAAAGTTTTTAGGAGAGTATTGGGAAGTGGATGAGAAGTATAAACGAAAGGTGCTGTTAAAAAATGATACTCTTGTTTATTACAGAAATGAAAAAAGTGAGACAAGACTTGTCCCTACTGATAAAAATAAGTTTAAAATGATGAAAGATCCTAATGATGTTGACGTAGTTTTTGAAAAGAATGATCAGGGAATCAAAATAATGAAGGTAAGTATTAACGATAGAAAGCCTATTAAATTTGTTGCCTTTGGAAATGTGAATCTGAATGAGTATTTAGGAACTTACCAAAGTAAAGAATTAGGAACTTCCTATAGAATTACGATAAAAAAGGGAAAATTGACGTTAGAACACCAAAGGATAAGAGATATTCATTTTGATCCGATTAATAAAAACTTATTTGTGTCTAAGAAAAGGGCGATTCAGGAGTTGAAGTTTTTGCGAAATAAAAGAGGAAAAGTAATTGGGTTTAAAGCAAGCAATAATCGAGTCAAAAACTTAGTGTTTAAAAACTAGAGAATTGACCTTAAAAATTAAATCCTGTACCAAAGGTAATCCCAAACTTTCTTGCTCCAGGATTGTCTAGATAATTTCCTCTAAAGTTAAAATCTACGCGCAGAACTTTAAAAATGTTAGCAATACCAATACTGTACTCATAGTAAGGGCTTTTGTTAGGTGCTTGTAAGATAATTTGTGAAGGATTACTAGTTGTGTTTAGTAAAACGTTTTTGTCTGATAATTGCCCCCATGCTGTTCTAAACCCGACCACAGCTCTCAGGTTTAACTTTCGAATTAAAGGAATTCTTGAGAAGAGTCTTCCATTAAAATTATGTTCTAAATGGAACGAAGCATATGTATCTGTAACGAATTCATAAAAATCTAATTGATTGAATGTGTTAAAGAAAGCAAAATAGGTTTGATTTCCAGGAACAACACTCAGTAAACCTAGAGGTACTTCTCCAAAAGTTTTTCCCGCTTCTAGAGAGGTCCAAGTTCTTCCAAATCCGCCAATAAGCCAGGGTTGTATATATGACAGTTGCACTTTTGTGTAATCGAAATCTCCATTTAAGATTCCCTTACTTCCTTTAGTAACTTGTAAAAAGATACTTCTTAACCTATCCGTATTTGTTTGTTGTTCAACGCCAAAACCAGATACTTTTCTTCCAGGAAAATAGGAAGCAGATAAAATGGCTTCAAACTGATTTATTTCAGAAGAAACTCCAGATGTAGCATCCGGATCGTTGTAGTCTAAACTGAAAGTTGGTGATGCGGAACGTAAGGATCGATGAAGACCTGCAACGCTGACAACAAAGTTTGTTAGCGGCTCAGCTTGTAAAGAGAGCATTGAGACATTTACATTAGTTAAACGATCATTAACACCGGTTCCAACGACCGAAGAAGAACCATCACTTCTTCCTAAAAGATCAATGGAAGTTGTTAATGAAGCACCAATTTGTTCTACGTCTCGCTTGTTCCCTCCAGCCAGAATTAACCTATTCTTTCGGTTTAATAGTACCTTTCCCTGAATACCATACTTAAACTTTTTGTCTCGGAAACCGTAGGCGGTATACCCTTCTATTCTCCAGGGATCGTCATAGCCTAAATATGTTCTTCCACCGACTCTAATGCGGTCACCTTCTACTTCATTAAATCCATAAGTAGAGAAGATAGGTCCGTAATCAAAGTTCAGATCTTTGAATTCGTAGTACCCAGAAGATAATGTTGCCGCTATGGTATACAGTCGCTTAAACTTTTTTACTGTTTTTAAGGTGTCCAACATTTTGTATACCCCTTTTTCATCTTCATTCAAAGCCTCTAATCTGTTGGCTTCCCAAAATGAATCAGGTTGGTTATAAACCGTAGCATCCTGATTGTAATCTTTCCTTGAATAGAACTTCGGATCTAGTGATTTATCAAAAACATAATTATTATATAATGTTGTTCTTTTACCATACACACCTCGAGATTTTTCCTTTTTATTCAAGACAAAATCTGACATGAAATAATCTCTTTTCAGTAAGAATACAGAATCATTTAGAATGTCGAACTCCTGCTCTATATAGATGTCTTTCACCCAATTTATATTGGCATTTTTAGAGGCTTGCATGTTGATCTCTTTCACCGCAAATGTGGTGTCATTTACCCAAAAATCTCCTTTAAATGTTAGTTCATTCTTTCTTCTCGGGTAATAGATAATATTATAACACCATTTATTATCTATAAAAGTACTATCGGCTAATACATAGTTGTAATTGCTAATTCCTGTTCTGGATAAAGGACTTACAAAACTTTTGTAGAAAAATTTAATGTAGTTGTCGTAGATGTCATATTCGTTATATAGATCATCTATAAAATCAATGATAGCTTGATTATTACTAAAACCTGAATTCTTATTCCCTTTCAACTCAACCTTTTCCTTATTTAAAACGTTGTCTCCATACACGTGAGATACAGATTCATTTATAAAAATGGGTAGATAGGTTTTTCCTGTTACTCTTGAAGTATCAACATTGTCAAATACAAACTCCAAACCACGAAACAGTCTTTTTTTCATTAAGACACTATCTATAGTATTTAGGTCAAATTCAACTTTTTGATATTTGTTATATTGATATTGTTTAAACTGCTTAACACCGTTCTTACGTCTGCGTTCCCATATCTTGCGTAAAATGTCTATAGCTGGATTATTCTTTTTTGGTTGTTTACCAGTAGCAATGACAATTTCATCAAGTTTGTTGGCTTCTTCTTTAAGAATTACTTTAATATTATAGGTAACCTTTTTTGTCAAAGCTAATTCAACAGTCTCAAATCCAATGAATGAAAAAACTAAGGTTGGCCAATTTTTTGAAGACTCAAGGTAGAATTTTCCGTTCTCATCGGTAATTGTTCCTTGCACAGACCCTTTGAAAAGCACATTAGCATATGCAATAGGCTCATTATTTTCGTCAAAAACTTTACCGCTTACTTTTGTTTGAGAATAAGATATAACAACCGAAAAAGTAAGAAATATAAAGAGTAAAAATTTCTTCATAATAAAAAAACTTCATCAACAACATTGCCAATGAAGTTTACATAACGCAAATTTTTGCGATTTATTTGTATAAAACTTCTTTTACAGCTTTTACCACGTCATTACTATTTGGAAGCCATTTTTCTAATAAAACTGGCGAGTAAGGCGCAGGTGTATCTGCAGTCGTAATTCTCTTAATAGGAGCATCTAAATAATCAAACGCTTCATCTTGTATTCTAAATGTAATTTCTGAAGAAACACTGCCAAATGGCCAAGCCTCTTCTAAAATTACAAGTCTATTTGTCTTTTGTACTGATTTGATAATCGCTGCGTGATCCATTGGACGTACAGTTCTCAAGTCAATTATTTCTATTGAAATTCCTTCTTTTGCAAGTTCCTCTGCAGCTTTATATGCCTCTTTGATTATTTTTCCGAAAGAAACAACAGTTACGTCAGAACCTTCTCTTTTAATATCGGCAACACCAATTGGAATGATGTATTCTCCTTCTGGGATTTCCATCTTGTCTCCATACATTTGCTCAGATTCCATGAAAATAACAGGATCGTCATCTCTAATAGCCGCTTTTAATAGCCCTTTAGCATCGTGCGGATTTGAAGGCACAACAACTTTTAAACCCGGACAGTTCGCATACCAACTCTCAAAAGCCTGAGAGTGTGTAGCTGCTAGTTGTCCTGCAGAAGCTGTTGGTCCTCTAAAAACAATGGGGCAATTAAATTGCCCACCAGACATTTGTCTAATCTTTGCTGCATTGTTGATAATCTGATCGATTCCAACTAACGAGAAGTTAAAGGTCATATACTCTACAATAGGTCGATTGCCATTCATAGCAGAACCTACAGCAATACCACCGAAACCTAATTCTGCGATAGGAGCATCAATCACACGTTTCGCGCCGAACTCGTCTAACATTCCTTTACTTGCTTTGTAAGCACCATTATATTCGGCTACTTCTTCCCCAATTAAATAAATACTTTCGTCCGTGCGCATCTCTTCACTCATCGCCTCGCAAATCGCTTCTCTAAACTGAACTGTTTTCATGTACTAATGATCAAAATTTATTGAAGACAAAAGTATGAAAATTTCTATCAAAAATTTTGGTATCAAAATTAGAAACTCAAAAAAATAGATTATAATTTTGCGATAACGTTTTCGAAAGGATTTCAGTGTAAAATAAATACTATGCATGCATAGTATTTTTGAAAAATAAACTGTACCTTCGTAGCCATCAAATTAAAATAAAATCGAATGAAAATATTGGTATGTATCAGTCATGTACCTGATACCACTTCAAAAATCAATTTTACTGAGAATGACACAAAGTTTGATACAAATGGAGTTCAGTTTGTAATCAACCCGTATGATGAGTTTGTGTTAACTCGTGCGATGTGGTTTAAAGAAAAACAAGGAGCTTCAGTAACTGTAGTAAATGTTGGAAATGCTACTACAGAACCTACTTTAAGAAAGGCATTGGCCATTGGAGCTGACGAAGCAATTAGAATAAATGCTGAACCAACGGATGGTTTTTCTGTTGCTAAAGAATTAGCTGCTGTGGTAAACAGTGGAGGGTATGACCTTGTCTTGGCAGGGAAAGAATCAAGTGACTATAATGGTCAGATGGTACCAGGAATGCTAGCAGGATTAACAGGTTTCAACTTTGTAAATGGTTGTGTTGGTATGGAAGTAGATGGAACTAATGTTACAGCTACTAGAGAAATAGATGGGGGTAGTGAAACAGTTTCTACATCATTGCCTTTGGTTATTGGAGGGCAGAAAGGAATTGTAGAAGAGTCGGATCTTCGTATTCCAAATATGAGAGGAATCATGATGGCACGTAAAAAACCATTAAGCGTGGTAGAATCTTCTGGTTCTGAAAACGCTACATCTTCTCAATTATTTGAAAAACCAGCGCCAAAAGGAGCTGTGAAGTTAGTAGATGCAGATAATGTTGATGAATTAATCAACTTATTACACAATGAAGCAAAAGTGATTTAACCATAAGAAAATAAAGATATGTCAGTTTTAGTATACGCAAGTTCCACCGATGGAAAATTTAAAAAATCTGCTTTCGAAGTAGTTTCTTATGGAAAGAAAGTAGCAGAGCAATTAGGGACCAACATTATTGCATTGACTATAAATGCAGATGAGGCTACCGAATTACAAAACTATGGAGCAGAGACTATTGTTACAGTAAATAATGAGCAATTATCAGTGTTTAATGCGAAGAGTTATGCATCGGTCATTAAACAGGTTGCAGCCTCTAAAGGAGCCAATGTGGTAATTATAGATTCAAGCATAGATGGATTATATGTGTCGCCATTGGTGGCAGTAGCATTGGAGGCAGGATATGCATCTAATGTAGTTGCAGCACCAAGTAGTACAAGTCCGTTTACGGTAAAGAGAAAAGCCTTTTCGAATAAAGGATTCAACAATACGGTAATAAGTACCGAGAATAAAGTAATTGGATTAGCGAAGAATTCATATGGAGTTCATGAAAGTGCTACTTCAGCGTCTGTAGAAAGTTTTGAAGCCGCTATTACCGAGTCTGGAGTAACGTCAACCAATATAGAGAAAGCCACTGGTAAAGTGACCATCGCGGATGCAGATGTTGTTGTGTCAGGAGGTAGAGGGTTAAAAGGGCCAGAAAATTGGGGTATGGTGGAAGAACTAGCAGATATTTTAGGTGCAGCTACAGCTTGCTCTAAGCCGGTATCTGACTTAGGATGGAGACCACATAGTGAACACGTAGGACAAACAGGAAAACCTGTAGCTTCTAATTTATATATCGCAATTGGTATTTCTGGAGCGATTCAACATTTAGCAGGAGTGAACGCGTCTAAAGTAAAAGTAGTCATCAATACAGACCCTGAAGCACCTTTCTTTAAGGCAGCTGATTATGGAATTGTTGGAGATGCTTTTGACGTTGTCCCTCAGTTAATTAGCAAACTAAAAGAATTTAAGGCACAGAACTCATAATTTTTATTAAATTGTGCCCTAGTAAAAGGGCTGTCTAATTTTTGGTGATTGCCATGGTTGGACAGCCTTTTTTTATGTATGGAGATTGTATGAGCTTAATAAAATTAACGATTAAAGGAATTTCTTACAGTCAAACTCAAAGTGGTGCGTATGCATTGGTTTTAAGTGAGATGGAAGGAACCAGAACTCTGCCGATTATAATTGGCGCTTTTGAGGCGCAATCTATAGCGATTGCTTTGGAGAAAGAAATAAGACCGCCAAGGCCACTAACGCACGACCTGTTTAAAACATTTTCAGATCGGTTTTCAATTAAGATCAAGCAAATTATCATTCACAAATTGGTAGACGGTATTTTCTTTTCTAGTTTGGTATGTGAAAGAGATGGTGTTGAAGAGGTGATTGATACTAGGACATCTGATGCCATTGCCATTGCAGTTCGATTTGAGGCGCCTATTTTTACCTATGAAAATATCCTAGACAAGGCTGGAATCTATTTGAAAATCGAAGAAGAATTGTCCTTAAAGGAAGATTCTTTAGAACCAGAAGAGGTAGAAGTACATCTTGAAGATGTAGCAATGTCTGATGATGTTTTCTCTAAACTTTCTTTAGACGAACTCTACCAGCAACTGAATGAAGCTGTATCCAACGAAAATTATGAATTAGCTGCTAAGATCAGAGATGAGATTAGCAAGCGATCTTAACACCTTATGATTTCATGAAAAAATTACTCATACTTATTTTTTGCTGTATCTCTTTTTTAGGATTTTCTCAGTCTGTAGAAAATAATTGGAGGTTTTCTGCAATAGAAAAAGGCGGTAAATCTATTGTAGATGTTGATGCATCGGATGCATTTTATTTAAAAGAAGGGAAATTCAATTACTCTTTGGTAGCAAAGGATAGCTTAAAGGCTGAAGGAACTTATATACTTCAAAATAATCTTTTAATATTTAATTATACACAGCCAAAAGACACGGTTAGATATTATAACATCATCGAACAAACAGACTCCACTTTAGTTTTTTCCGAGCGAGATGTTGTATTCAAATTTTCTAACAAAGATGTGATTCCTAAAACTGTTGTAGTTGAAAAAAACTTGAGTTCAAATCAAATTTTGCCTAGCGAAGGGTTTTCTGTAACAAGTTTATGGAAAGGTGTGCTAGGGATGCTAGTTTTATTATTTATTGCATTTTTATTTAGTTCTAATAGAAGAGGTGTTGATTGGAAGACAGTAGGTTTGGGCTTAGCTTTTCAGCTTTTGATCGCTATAGGTGTGTTAAAAATACCGTTTGTTCAAGCAGTTTTTGACTTCATTGGAAAAGGTTTTGTTAAGATATTAGAGTTTACCCAATCTGGTAGTGAATTTTTATTTAAAGGTCTAATATCGGATATGGACACCTTTGGGTTTATTTTTGCCTTTCAGGTATTACCAACCATTATTTTCTTTTCAGCATTAACCTCATTATTGTTTTATTTAGGAATAATCCAAAAGGTCGTAAAAATAATGGCATGGTCATTAAGTAGAGTGCTCAAAATATCAGGAGCGGAAAGTTTATCCGTGGCAGGAAATATCTTTTTAGGACAAACAGAAGCACCGTTATTAATCAAGGCCTATCTGGAAAAGATGAATAAATCAGAAATGCTTCTGGTTATGATCGGTGGTATGGCTACGGTAGCAGGAGCAGTACTAGCGGCCTATATTGGATTTTTGGGAGGTGATGATCCTGTATTAAAATTATTATATGCAAAACATTTACTAGCCGCTTCCGTAATGGCGGCGCCTGGTGCTATCGTAATTTCAAAAATTCTGTATCCGCAGAAAGAAAAAGTTAATACGGATGTACAAGTTTCTCAAGAAAAAATAGGATCTAATGTATTAGATGCGATTGCCAATGGGACCACAGAAGGATTAAAATTGGCCATGAATGTTGGGGCAATGTTATTGGTATTTGTAGCATTTATTGCGTTAATTAATGGTGTTTTAGGAGGAATAGGAAGCTTCGATGGAATAGAATATTTTGGTTGGCATTTTACTTCTTTGAATGAAATCATTGCGACCAATACAGTGTATCAAGAATTATCACTAGAATTTGTTTTGGGATATATATTTGCACCGTTGATGTGGATGATTGGTGTGGCAGGTGAAGATATGGCTATGATGGGGCAGTTGTTAGGAATTAAATTAGCTGCCAGCGAATTTGTAGGATATATACAATTGGCAGAATTAAAAGATGTTACCAATGTAATGCATTTGAATTATAATAAGTCGATTATTATGGCCACATATATGCTTTGTGGTTTTGCAAACTTTGCATCCATCGGAATTCAAATTGGAGGTATTGGATCCCTGGCACCAGGTCAACGAAAGGTATTGTCCGAATTTGGAATGAAGGCCTTGATTGGAGGTACGATAGCATCATTGATGTCAGCGACTATTGCTGGAATGATCATCGGTTAATCTATAAACAAATCGTTAATAACTTTATAAGATAAATAGAAGCTTCAATTCATTTGAATTGAAGCTTTTTTTAATTTTGAGATTCAAGCAAATGATGGAACTATGAAGCAATATCACGATTTAGTTAAGCACGTTTTAGAAAACGGAAACGAAAAAGGAGATAGAACAGGAACAGGAACCAAAAGTGTATTTGGTCATCAGATGCGCTTTGATCTGAGTGAGGGGTTTCCCATGGTAACTACTAAAAAGTTGCACCTGAAGTCTATTGTATATGAACTTCTATGGTTTATTAAGGGAGATACAAATGTAACATACTTACAAGAAAACGGTGTGCGCATTTGGAACGAATGGGCAGATGAAAATGGCGATTTGGGTCCCGTATATGGGCATCAATGGCGCAATTGGAATAGCGATGAGATTGATCAGTTAAAGGACGTGATCGATACATTGAAAAACAACCCGAATAGTAGAAGAATGCTAGTTTCTGCTTGGAACCCTAGTGTGTTGCCAGATACTTCCGTGTCTTTTTCAGAGAATGTAGCTGATGGTAAGGCCGCTTTGCCTCCGTGCCATGCTTTTTTTCAATTCTATGTGGCGGATGGAAAATTGTCTTGTCAGTTATATCAAAGAAGTGCTGACATCTTTTTAGGGGTGCCGTTTAACATAGCTTCCTATGCTTTATTTACAATGATGATGGCGCAGGTATGTGGGTATGAAGCTGGCGAGTTTATCCATACGTTTGGAGATGCTCATATCTATAGTAATCATATGGAACAATTGGAGCTACAATTGTCTAGAGATCTAAGACCATTGCCAACTATGAAAATGAATCCAGCAGTGAAAAATATTGAAGATTTTACTTTTGAAGATTTTGAGTTGGTGAATTACAACCCACATCCACACATAAAAGGTGTGGTAGCCGTATAAATTAACTTATTTTTAATTGGAAAAAGATTGCTTAGCAGCAAGTTAGTTCATAATTTAGTTGAAAATTAACACTATGGATATTTCTACAGATTTACTTAAGGATTATATCTACGATAAGATCGCTGATATTGATGATGAAAATGTTTTGACAGCTATCAAAACCTTAATAGATCATATACAGGCTTCGTCAGATGATACCATTACTGAAAAAGAGAACTTTAATAGTTACATCAAGGTTTGGCTCAAGGATATGAATTAAAGAACCTCTTTCTTTTAAACCCAATTTTTACTCAGAATGATTACCATTATTGCCGCGATAGGAAGCCGAAATGAATTAGGAAAAGACAATGATCTTATTTGGTATTTGCCTGCCGATCTAAAGAGGTTTAAAAAAGTCACCATTGGTAATTATATCGTTATGGGAAGAAACACCTATGAATCTATTGGGAAACCGCTTCCAAATAGAACAACGGTTATTATTACCAGAAATAAATCATATACTCAGGAAGGGTGTATTGTGGCACATAGTATAGAAGAAGCCCTTGAAATCTCCAAAGAACAGCAACACGTTTTTATTATTGGAGGGGCAGAAATATATAAACAATGTCTTCAAAATGATTTGGTAGATAGATTAGATATTACTAGGGTGCATGAGCAATTTGAGGCAGATGTTTTTTTTCCAGAAATTGATTCAAAGAAATGGGAGATAATCTCCAGAGAAGATCATGAAGCTGACGAGAAAAACAAATTTGACTATAGCTTTATAAGCTATCAAAAGAAGACTACCTAATTACTTGATTTGAATACCCTTCTAGTAGGGACATTCTATACTTTCGTTGGGCAAACTGGAAATAGTTGAACAATTTATAATTGACGTCATACCCATAATCTATATGAGGATCATAATCTATTTCATTTTGATAGATCAGATTATCGAACCGTAAAGGATTTCTGGCCCTGTAGTTCCAGGTAATTACATAATTTCGATTCTTTTGCTCCATGTACACTTGATTATGAAACCCAGGAGGTTTAGCAATAGAGTTCAAAAAGCCATTAAATCCGTCATCAATAATAATAATTTCATATTCTAAACTGTCATTAGCAATGACAACAGGCTCTTCTTTAGATGAGGTACTTTCA
Source organism: Asprobacillus argus (assembly GCF_032248395.1). Lineage (NCBI taxonomy): Bacteria > Pseudomonadati > Bacteroidota > Flavobacteriia > Flavobacteriales > Flavobacteriaceae > Asprobacillus > Asprobacillus argus. Next base: position 162,895 of record NZ_JAVTTO010000003.1, on the reverse strand, counting down.
ACCTTGTAGCTATTACATGCCAATACGAGCATACTCAAACAGAAAATTGAAATTATTTTAACTAGAGCTCTCATTATCAAATAGTTTATGATACATTAAATTTCTGAAAAAAAAATGAAAGTAGTATCATTAACATATAATTTTAACGTTTTATAAGGAAAACTTATCTTTAAGAGCTAAATTAATTATATGAAAACAAGATGTTTTTGGGTGAGTGATGACCCGCTATATATAGAATATCACGACAAAGAATGGGGTGTTCCAGTATATGATGATGATCGCTTGTTTGAGTTTTTGATTCTAGAAACTTTTCAAGCAGGATTGAGCTGGATTACTGTACTTAAAAAAAGAGAAAACTTTCGAAAAGCGTTTGATAATTTCGATTACAAAAAGATTGCTACATATCCAGAGTCAAAATACGAATCCTTGTTGCAAGATGCTGGAATCATTCGCAATAAATTAAAGATAAGAGCTACCATTTCTAATGCGCAAGCCTTTATGAAAGTACAAGAAGAATTTGGTTCTTTTTCAACATACATCTGGAAATTTACAGAAGGCAAACCAATTACCAATGTATTTAAGAAAAGAGAAGAAGTGCCAGCTACTACGGAGTTATCTGATGCAATCTCAAAAGATCTAAAGAAAAGAGGGTTTAAATTTGTTGGATCGACGGTTATCTATGCGCATATGCAAGCCACAGGAATGGTAAATGATCATACTACCGATTGTTTTCGATATAAAGAAGTATAAAAAAATGTACATTTATAAACTATAATCAAAATCAACCATAAAATGAAAATTAAACAGATACTTGTTGCACTATTTTTTAGCGGACTATTGGTCTCATGTGTAAATGATAAAAAAGAGGAAGCAGCGGATAAAAAAGATGGAACATTTAATCATGTTGTAGAGCAATTTGCGGATATTAGAGTACTTCGATATCAGATTCCTGGGTTTGATGAGCTAACACTTAAAGAGAAAAAATTAGTGTATTACATTACACAAGCAGGTTTAGCGGGAAGAGATATTATGTGGGATCAGAACTATCGTCATAACTTAGAAATTAGAAGGGCTTTAGAAAATGTCAATGCTAATTTTACAGGTGATAAGAATACAGATAATTTCAAAGCGTTTAAAACCTATTTAAAAAGAGTTTGGTTCTCAAATGGTATTCATCACCACTATTCAAATGCAAAAATAAAACCTGACTTTAGTAGGGACTATTTTGTGAATACCTTGCTTAAAAATTCGAATACAAGATTAAGTGCTGACGCTACAGATGTTATTTTTAATGATAAGGATGATAAAAAAGTAAATAAGAAGAAGGGCGTAGATAATATTTTAGCTTCGGCAATCAATTTTTATGGACCAGATGTTACGGATAAAGAAGTAGCTGACTTTTATGCAAAAGCCTATAAGGGGCCAAAAGGAATGCCTATTGAAGCAGGGCTAAATTCAAAATTAGTTAGGGAGAATGGAAAGTTAGTAGAGAAAGTATGGAAATCGGGAGGAATGTATGGTTCCGCTATTGATGAAATCATTGGTTGGTTAGAAAAAGCAAAAGGTGTAGCTGAAAATGAAAAACAGGCCAAGGCTTTAGGTCTTTTAATAGAATATTACAAGACAGGAAGTTTAGATGTTTGGGATCAATACTGTATTGCTTGGGTAACATCAACTGAAGGAAATATCGATTGGATTAATGGATTCATTGAAGTATATAACGATCCAAAAGGATATAGAGGATCGTACGAAACAATTGTAGAGATCAAAGATTTTGACATGTCTCGTAAAATGGCCGTATTATCGGAAAACGCACAATGGTTTGAAGACAATTCTCCTTTACAGGAAGAACATAAAAAGAAAAATGTAGTTGGAGTAACCTATAAAACGATCAATGTGGCAGGGGAAGCAGGAGATGCTTCGCCAAGTACGCCGATTGGCGTAAACCTTCCAAACAATAACTGGATTCGTCAAAAGCATGGATCTAAATCTGTTTCTTTAGGAAATATTGTAGGAGCCTATAATAATGCCGGAGGTACAGGAAGATTAAAAGAGTTTGCGCATGACCAAGAAGAAATAGACCTGGAAATTGCTTATGGAAAGGTTGCTGATAAATTGCATACCGCTTTGCATGAGGTAGTGGGGCATGCTTCTGGTGTTATCAATGATGGAGTAGGGCAGCCAAAAGAAACTTTACAGAATTATGCATCGACCATGGAAGAGGGTAGAGCAGATTTAGTCGGGTTGTATTATTTGATGGATCCTAAAATGCAAGAATTAGGATTGACAGATGACTGGGAAAAACTAGGAAAGGCAGCCTATGATGGGTATATCAGAAATGGTTTGATGACTCAATTGATTCGAATTAATTTAGGAGATGATATTGAAGAAGATCATATGGTAAACCGTCAATGGGTGTCGGCTTGGGCATTTGAGCAAGGCGCAAAAGACAATGTAATCGAAAAAGTTACTAGAGATGGAAAGACCTATTTCAAGATCAATGACTATGACAAGCTTCGTGAGATCTTCGGGCGTTTGTTACGAGAAGCACAACGCATCAAATCTGAAGGTGATTTTGAAGCTGCTAAGGCGTTAGTAGAAGGTTATGGTGTAAAGGTTGATCAGGCAATTCATAAAGAAGTATTGGATAGAAACAAACAATTTACAGCTGCTCCATACAGCGGTTTTGTAAACCCTGTTTTAGAACCAGTAGTAGATGCTGATGGGAATATTACCAATATTACCGTAAATCAACCTAAAGATTTTGAAGAACAAATGACATTCTATGCAAAAAACTATAGTTTTTTAAAACCTAAACAATAAATAACATTCTTAGTAAGTACAAAAACCGATTCTTATTAAGAATCGGTTTTTGTACTTTTAAAGCAAGAAAGAAAGTACATGGCAAAAAAAGTTAAGGATCCTGGATTTGGATATAGTTCTTTTAAGAATGCAAAGAGTATCATTAATAATGATGGTACTTCTAATGTGATTCACGTTAATAGAAAGAGAAGTTTGGATGATCTGTATACCTATTTTACGGAAATTTCTTGGTTTCGGTTTTTTGCATTGGTCATTTGCCTGTATACCTTATTGAATGTTCTTTTTGCATTTATTTATGTGGCTATAGGCATCGAACAAATAACACCATCAAAAGGAGTCTTTTGGGAAGATTTATTAAATGGTTTCTTTTTTAGCGCTCAAACCCTAACGACGGTAGGATATGGAGGAATCGCTCCGCAAGGAATGATCGCAAATATTATTGCGGCTTTTGAAGCGATGATAGGTTTATTAGGTTTTTCTTTTATAACAGGATTACTCTATGGACGTTTCTCAAAACCTAAGGCAGCTATTAAGTTTAGCGATCAATTTATTATTCGAGACTTTAAAGATGGGAAGGCTCTAATGTTTCGATTAATGAATAGTAGAAAAACGGTAATGATAGAGCCAGAGATCACGGTAATGTTATCGATTACAGATAAAAGTGATTCGGATGATTTTAAACGTAATTTTTACCAGCTTACCTTAGAGCGTAATAAGATTATGTATTTACCTACAATTTGGACAATTGTACATGAAATAAAAGAAGATAGTCCCTTATACAAGTATCTTGATCGAGATTTGACCAAGCTGGATGCCGAAATCTATATCTTACTAAATTATCATGAAGAATCTTTTGCACAAAAAGTGTACAATATTCACTCCTATAAGTTCGAAAAAATGGTTATGAATGTGCATTTTGAGCCTTCTTTTGCTTTTGACGCAGAAGGGAATACTGTGTTGGATCACGACAAATTAAATGAAGTAAATCCTATGTAATTTAATTACTGGTAAAGTATCTCAAAATAACAAAAATTGCAATTACAAGCGTTCCATAAATAGCTACTTTAAATCCTGCATTTTTATAAAACCGTTTGTGGTTTTTTGCATCTTTCCGATAACTGAATATCATTAAAGCAACAAAGGCAAGCACAAAGAATATGATGAAAATTATTCTACCAGTGGTGAACATAATTTGTATTTTTAGCAAAATTACAAATTAAATGCGAACAGCCATCGTTTTTGGAGCCACTTCTGGCATAGGAAGATCACTTACTGAGAAATTGATAGAAGATGGATATAAGGTAGCAATAACAGGAAGACGATTGGAGAAGCTAGAAGAGTTGAAGGCTAAGTATCCAGATCAAATCCTGATTAAACAAAACGATATTCGAGAAGTCGAAGAGGTACAAAAAGTGTTCGATGAAACTGTTGCCGAATTTGGCCATTTAGACTTGGTGATTCAATCTTCTGGAGTAGGGTTTATAAATCCGAAGTTGCATTGGGATAAAGAAGAACAGACGATAGAAACCAACATAGCAGGTGTAACCAAACTATATACGATTGTTTACAACTTGTTTAAATCACAAGGTTTTGGACATTTAGTCGGGATCACTTCAATAGCATCTTTAAGAGGAAGCAGAGCCGCACCTGTTTATTTTGCTTCAAAGGCATACCAGAAATCCTATCTGGAGGGACTGTATATCAAAACAAAGTCTATCAAAACAAAACAAGTATTTATTACGGACATCAGGCCTGGTTTTGTGGATACGGCAATGGCGTTAGGAGATGATATCTTCTGGATGGTTTCTCTGGAGAAAGCAACAAAACAAATATATCGAGCGATCAAAAAGAAGAAACGTGTCGCTTATATCTCTAAACGATGGGCGATTATCGCCTTTGTGTTAAAGATAGTGCCGGCATGGTTATTAAAAAAAACAACATAGTATGCAGAAAAAGAAACTAGTGGTTTTTGATATTGACGATACGCTGACTAAAAGTGAAGATCAACATCAGACCGCTTATGTGAACACCATGCGTCATTTTGGGATTCATGATATTGATCAAAATTGGAAAAACTATGTGCACCATACAGATAGCTATATTCTAAAGGAAAATTATGAACGTAATCTTCCGCAAAAATTTGACTTTTCTTTCATCCTTAAGTTCGAAAATAAAATGACTCTGGAGATTCAAAAATTAGCAAAAACTACTGAGATAAAAGGCGCAAAAAAAGCAGTGCGATACTTCATGGATCATACGGATTATGCAGTGTGTTTTGCCACAGGATCATTATTGGAACCAGCATGTCTAAAACTTGCGCAAGCTGGGATTCCCTTTGTACCGGAATTGGTGGTTGGATCGAACAATGTGTTCGAGAGAGAAGCGATTGTAAAAAGAGCGATAGAAAGTGCCAAAAGTTTTTATAAAGTAGATATATTTGAACAGATCATTTCTGTAGGAGATGGAATTTGGGATTTGAAAACCGCACGGAATCTCAACATCCATTTTATAGGAATTCTAGAAAAGAATCTAGAAGATTTTCGAAAAGAAGGACTCACCGTTCATATCAAGGATTGGCAGGATTTTGAGGTACAAAACATTGAAACACAATTAGGAATTAAATAATATATAGTACATGAAAAATAAGATAGCAGCAGTACATGAATTTCACTCAGCGTTTAAACTTGGGATTAAAAACACACCTACTGCACATATAGGTTCCGATAGGAATATGCTTCGATTTAACCTGATGAAAGAAGAGAATGAAGAGTATTTAGAAGCTGCAGAGAATAATGATCTGGTTGAAGTCGCAGATGCTTTAGGAGATATGTTATATATTTTATGTGGTACTATTATAGAACACGGAATGCAGGACAAGATAGAAGAGGTGTTCAATGAGATCCAGCGCAGTAATATGAGTAAGCTTGGTCAAGATGGAAAACCTATTTATCGAGAAGATGGAAAAGTACTGAAAGGACCAAATTATTTTAAACCAGATATAGAAAGTATATTAAATAAATAGAAAAAGAGTGCGCTTTTAGCGCACTCTTTTTTATCTAGGATATTCCCCACAGATTTCACCTAGTAACGCGAAATTTTCAATTATAGTTATTGCCAAAGTATTCTTTCACTTTAGCATTAAAAAAGATCAGAAGTAATGAAACGATAGCGATGAGCATTCCGATATAAGCTCCAGCAGGAATAGCAATCATAATGTTTACAAGAAAGATTGCTTTTGCAGCATTACTATTTCTTTTTAAAATAGTAAAGACTAATAGGACAAAGCTTATAATATATGCAATACCTGTATAGACCATCCATATAGGATTTAAATCTCCAACCTGAATATTATTAGTTGTAAATACGTAATAAAAGACAAATGGGAGAATCATCATTAAAGCATTTAAGATAAAAATAATTCTTAGTGGAATTGGTTTTTTAATGGATGTGTTTTTTGTTTTCATATGAATAAAATTAAATTAATATGACCAGTCGTCATATTTTTGATGTAAAAAAATTAAACTAATATTTGAGTAAAGATTAAATTGTAAAAATCGTCTAAAGGTTTTCCATTGGCTGTAGATTTCATTCTGACCAAGGCTCCGTGCCAACTATTAAGAATAAATGCTCCCATAGATTTGGTATCAATGTTATTATCGATTTCTTTTGATTGCTTAGCCTCGTTTAAACATTGTACAATAATATGTTCGCACTTGTTAAACTCATCATCCAGTACCTGTCTAAAACGTTCATTAGTATCTCCCAGTTCTTGAGAAAAATTGCCCATAACACAACCCAATTTGAAGTCAAGATCTTTCACATAACCTTTGATCATACCCTTATAGAAAGCTTTCATTCGAGTCAAAGGAGATTCTTTTGATTGCAGTAAACCTTTTTCATGAAATTGAACTCCATTGTCACAATAATGTTGCAAAACGGCCAAACCAAATTCCTCTTTACTACTGAAATGATTGTAAAAGGAACCCTTGGGAATGTCAATGCTATCTGTAATTTCCTTAACTCCAGTATGATGATATCCATTCAAGAACATCAGATCTAGCCCTGTTTTAACAATATCTTCTCTATGGATCTTTCGTTTCACATTTCAAATATAATGACCAGTCGTCATATATGCAAATGTTTCAGTAATTTTTGATTTAAATACTTTCGAGAATTGTAATTCTGTTTCCACTAGGATCAAAGAATCGAATTTCGTTGGTTTCCCAGGCAGTATTAGGATAGACATTCTTTTTAGTAATGACTTTTTGTTCTAGTAGTTGCTGTTGTATGTATGCCAAGTTTTGAACCTCAAATTTCAAGTCAGTGCTGGTCATGTCTTTTGGAAACTGAAACTGTAAATGAATCAGTTGATTGTGCTTTTTGAGTACTGCATAATCCATAGGACCTTCTTGATAATTCGTGCTATTATAGACATTTTCAAAACCTACGTTTTTTTCGTACCATGCCGCATCACGCGCAACATTTTCTGACGCCAACACAGGGCTTGTGAACTTAAATATAGTTTCTTGGGCATCTGCATATTGATCAAACTGGCTGGTTCCAACTTCTTGACCAAATGCTAATGTATATCCGTCTGGATCTTTAATAGCAAATTCATAGCATCCATACGCTTCTTTATGTTCAGGAGGATAATCGATAATAACACCCTTGTCTGTAAATTCTGTAAATAAGGCATCCGCATCTTCTACCCAGAAATAGGCATCCCAAGATTTTTCGTTATTATTCACCTGCTTGCTTTCTGTTTCCTGTAACATCACGATCATGTTATCTCTTCGCGGCATAGAAAAGAAAGCAGGATCTCCCCATAGTCCGGTATTTGTAAAACCTAATACATTACAATAGTAATCAACTGACTTATGAATATCAGTAACAAAGAATAAAGGAGCAGAACCGAGTAGCTTGTTAGTCATTTAATCGTTTTTTTCTAATAATTACTTTTTCTAAACTATCTAAAGGTTTAATGATTCTATTTTTAAAATCAATACCACTTTGAATTTGTGAGTTTACAATATAGTAATAATCACTTTTAGAAACTTCACCGGTTGTAGAAGCATCAAAATCTTCTCCAGAATCTAAGAGTTCAACTTTGGTGATTTCAGTAAAGTCTTCATTTACATAAAATTTAGATATTTTTGAACTTTGATGACCTATAAAGTAATCTTTGTAAAATGTCAAACCATCAATTCCCTTGGCATGTTTAGTGTCGCGTTCCTTTAGCAGTTGATACTTTTTACTATCCATGTCTATTTTTAGAATACCTTGGATGGTAGAGACAAACAAGGCATTAGCTTTTTCAACATACTCAATTCCATTTGGGAAGCGATAATCTTTTAACGCAAGAAATAGTGCTAAGCTGTCATTCTTTTTACTGATCCAATAAATTTCATTATTTGCAGATTCTGTTGCAAAAATACTTCCGTCAGGCATTATGGTTAAATCATTAAATGCTGATTTTGGTTCATGTAATTGATATTCTTTGATCAGCTTCTTTTTTTCAATATCAAAAACAGAAATGGTGGTAAGCCAATCTTTATTAGGTAATGGATTTATAAGAGGCATTACTTCATGAATATGCGCTGTATTAACCCATAGTAAGCCATTTTCAGCATCTACTTTCATTCCCAAGATACTCCAAACGCTATCTTGCTCCTGAGATATAAAATCCGACACCGTTCCATCCGGTGTAATCTGGACGATCTTTCTTTTGTAAGTACTGCCAATATAAATGATCCCAGTTCGCGAATCTACGGCAACTCCTTCAGGAATAAGGTCGACTTCCTCCAAGATAAAATCTTTTGTTGATGGAACCTTCTCACAGTTATAAAGACAGAGCATGAATATGAGGAAAATACTTACTAATTGAGTTTTCATTTGATTGTTTCTGAGGTTAACGGAGATTGTATAAATCTAAAGAATCAAATGAAAAACCGTTGTCAAAATTTTCTTAAAAATCAATGAAAGCGATAAAAAATAAATTACAATTCAAAAACTTGTCCATCGACAGCAAATCGAAACCCAAGATTCTCTAACGCTTTTTTCTCCTTCGCATTTGGCTGCAGTACAGGATTGGTATGATTAAAGTGAATAAAAATGACCTTATTCTTCACTTCTTTAGTTTCGTTTTGAAATAAAGCGACTGTTTCCTCGATAAATGGATGTGGTATTTCGGACATAGGTCGATTGATTTCTCCATTTTTAAAGAATGTTGCGTCTAAGAATGCATAGTCTACATTTTTTACTTCCGCTACTATGTCTTTTTTCCAAACACTCCATTTGTTAATATCAGGAATGAACAAAGCCGTTTTGTTAGGTCCTTGAATTTTGTATCCTACTGTTTCTGAAAACTCATCTCGATGAGGTACAATAAAAGGAGTAACTTTTAAATGGCTATTAAGGGTAATAGTACTGTCATTTTCAATCGCAGAAAGCTTAATGTTGTTAAGCGCTACTAACTGACTCCATGGACCATTTGTTTCTAAATAGCTTTTCATTTTAGGCATAGCATATACCTTTGTATTCTTTTTGCCTAAAGCTTCTTTTCCAAAATACATAAGTCCAGTATAATGTCCAATATGAGCGTGGGTTAAGAAGATGCCATCAATTAAATAATCTTTTTTTACCTGTTTTTCTAAATCAGCTAACTGAGTAGAAATGTCTGGCGTAGCTTCAAACAACCATTTTTGCTGATTCACTTTATCAACCAAACCTAAAGACACAACACGCTGTTGTTGCTGTGTGCCGTTGTAAAAATTAGCACAGCAAGCTCTCTGACACCCAATATGTGGATACCCAGCATCTTGGGCCGTTCCTAAAACAGTAATGTATTGTTGCGGAGAAGTAGGCTGTATTTTTTCAGGAGTTGTATGGCAACTCCATAATATTAATAAGAAAAGAATACAGGCTTTTTTCAATGATTATACTTTATAACACCAACCGTGGATATCATCCACTCCGGTATTGTATTGAATATCCATTAATTTCTCTTTAAAGAAACTAGCATAAGAGTTTTCTAATTTTGGTAGTTCAAATGTCTCGCCTCCATGACCAAATCCTGCAATCGGATTGATTACCGCAGCAGTACCAGATCCAAAGATTTCTTGTAAAGTACCGTTCTTGGCAGCCTCTTTAATTTCAGCAACTCGTACTCTTCTAATTTCTACTTCCATGTTGTTATCTTCTGCTAACTGAATGACACATTTTCTTGTAACTCCATCCAGAATTCGATCATTACTTGGAGCAGTAATTAAGGTGTCACCAATCCTAAAGAAGATGTTCATCGTTCCAGCTTCTTCTAAATATTCATGTGTGCTCGCATCCGTCCAGATGATTTGTTGAAATCCTTGTTTTTGAGCCAAGCTCGTTGGATAAAACTGAGCACCGTAATTTCCAGCTGCTTTTGCAAATCCAACACCACCATCTGCAGAACGACTATATTTTTCAGAGAATAATACGCGTACTTCTTCTTCATAGTAAGACTGTGCTGGCGAACAAATGATCATGAACTTATAATTTTCCGCAGGCGAAGCAGAAATGGCACCTTCGCTCGCAATGGCAAAAGGTCTAATATATAATGAATTTCCACGTCCTTTTTTGATCCAATCTTTTTCTAAGTGCAATAAAGTTTTTAAGCCTTCAAAGAAATAATCTTCTGGAAACTCAGGAATCGCCAATCGTTTAGAAGAAATATTGATTCGTAAATAGTTTTCATGTGGTCTGAATAACAAGATGTTATCGTTGTCATCTTTATAGGCTTTCATGCCTTCAAAAACAGCCTGACCATAATGAAAAACTCTGGCAGAAGGATCTAGCTGAAGCGGCCCGTATGGTTTAATAACAGGTTGTTGCCATTCACCATTCACAAAGTCACACTCAAACATATGGTCCGTAAAGATTTTACCGAAAGGTAAGTGTTCAAAATTTACTGTATTTATTTTGGAAGTTTCTACCTTTTCTACTCGAATCTCTGTAACCATGTAACCTTATTTTTTGTTCTGCAAAGGTACGAAATTTGTCGCATTTTTTGGGAGTCATTACATACAGATTTTTAATTCTAAGCTGTATCTTTGTAGGAATCATTTAAATATCGAATCATGAAAAAGTATGTGTTATTATTAGCGGTAGTAGGAATGTTCTTTACTGCTTGTAAAACGTCAACATCTGAAAACAAAGAAGTTAAAAAGGAAAAAGTAGCAATAGACTACGACAAGTTTGGTGAGGAAATCACTGATAAAGAAGCGCTAAACTCCAAAGAAATGCTTGCTCAATTTAAAAGCATGAAAGTAGGAGATTCTGTTCAGGTTAAATTTGCATCAAGTATTAATGAAGTATGTTCTAAAAAAGGCTGCTGGATGAAACTTTCCTTAGCTGACGGAACCGAAACAATGGTGCGTTTTAAAGATTACGGATTTTTTATGCCCTTAGATTCTAAAGGAAGAGAAGTTGTTGTTGATGGAATGGCATTTGTAAAAGAAACTTCTGTAGCGGACTTAAAGCATTATGCCGAAGATGCTGGGAAGAGTAAAGAAGAAATTGAAAAGATCACAGAACCTAAAGTAGAGTTCGCTTTTGAAGCATCAGGAGTACTGATGAAGAAATAATCGTTTTGAAACGCGAGATCATTACTACTGCGGATGGCTCTACAACGATCCATTTACCAGATTGGAATGAACAATATCATTCTAAACATGGCGCTATTCAGGAAGCCTATCATGTATTTATTAAACAAGGCTTAAGTCTGTTTGAAAAGCAAGATATCTCCATATTGGAAATTGGGTTTGGAACTGGATTGAATGCACTAATCACTTTTCTGGAAGCTAGTGACAGAACGTTGAATGTTCATTATATCGGAGTAGAAGCGTATCCCGTAGCATCTGATGAGGTTTCAAAACTAAATTATGTTGAAGCATTAAAGGCTAAAGAGCATGCAACTGTTTTTGAACAGTTGCATGCTCAGTCTTGGAATAAATTGCACGCTATTTCACCTTTTTTCTCACTAGAAAAAAGACAGCAATTTTTCGGTCAGATCGCCGATAGAAATGTATTCAACCTGATTTATTTCGATGCTTTTGGAGCTAGAGTTCAACCAGAACTATGGACAGAAGCTATTTTTACAAAGATGTATCAAGCTTTAAGACCTAATGGTGTTTTGGTTACGTATTCAGCAAAGGGAAGCGTGCGCAGGGCAATGCAATCTGTTGGGTTTTCTGTGGAGCGATTGCCTGGGCCTCCAGGTAAGAGAGAAATGTTACGTGCTGTAAAAGAAGCTTAAATTTTTATCTGATTACCTCCTGTAATATTCAATTGTTCATCCTGAACAAAAGTGATTAAACGCATATTGGAATACTTCTTGGGAATGTCAATCTTCATGTTACCTTGAGACTTTTGTAAAGAGTGTTCTTTTTGAACAATAACTATATTGCTATTACTAAGATTTTTATGTGCATTTTCACCGTGTCTCACTTGTGTTGTTTCTTTGTCAAGAACTAAGGCAAGTACTACCTTTTTATCTTTTATCTCTCCATTAACCTTGAATGTTACTTCCAATTGATTTCCCTTTTTCGTTGAGTTTAATTGTACTGTATTAGTAGTCCTCTTCCTTAAATATTGCTTTACTTTTTTTCGGAGTATATATTCATCAGAACCTATGAAATGTTCTTTTCCATTGACTACAATTTGAGGTGTGTACACTCTACGTTCTTTAAATTTAGTAGCATAGGCATATTGCATTTCAGTGTATTCTTTTTTCCCAAAAGGATCCTTCCACCCCAATCGATCCCAGTAGGTAACATGATACGATAAGATCATCACATTTTTATCGTTATATTCTTTTTTGATTTCCTCAGCCAAAACATCCGCCGCAGGACAACTACTGCATCCTTGTGAAGTAAATAACTGCATCACTACAAAAGATGTGTCTGGTTTAATTCTTGTTTCTTCTGAAGAAATAATTAGACTTGTTCCTAATAACAAAAAGAAAAAATATCGCATATAAATTGTATTTATTAACCAATCAGTCGAGATAAATAAAAACCCTTACCCCTCTAACGTTATCAAAAGCGTTAAATTTTTATCTTAGCAAAAAACTTCACTTCATGGAATTTAAAAGAAGATTCGGCAAACGTAAAAAAACGAACTCAAAAAGAGGTTTGATGTTAGTTATTTTATTGATCATCGTATTACTAATATGGTACAACGCTGAAGGAATAATGGCAAATTTATTTAATAAATAATTACTTCATAAAGTGCCTGTCCTTCCAGGTGTAACCTGAAAAAACAGTGAGTATTAGGATAAAAGTACTCACAAAAGGGTACACAAAACTACTTATGATATAGAATGAAGGTTTTTGCTCTCTTGTAAAGAACCTATTGAATTTTTGGTATAACAGAAAATCTGCTGTTGCTTTTAGTACGAAAATAACGAGTAAAAACTGAAGCGTAAACACTTGAAATATAGTTAAGAGAAAGCCTGTAACAAATCCCAGATTTCCCAGAACAACTAGCAGGCCCACTAGCTTGGTAAAGGAATTTTTATAATGAGAAGATTTTGAAGCCCAACGCACGCGTTGTTCTATAAATCCCTTCCAATTTTTTTCGGGAAGAGTTGTTACTAAGGCGGCCTCCGATTTTAAAAAATGTACTTTCTTTTTATCCAGTCGATACATTTTTTCGAATAAAAAGACGTCATCTCCACTTGCTATGGTGTTATTATCTTGGAAACCGTTTACTGATGAAAAGGCTGATTTGGTATACGCCAAATTAGCACCATTGCACATTATGGCGTTTTCTATACCAAAACTACCAATAGTAACTGTCTGTAGTGTATGAAATTCGATATATTGTAGAATACTTAAAAAAGAAGACCCTTTATGATAACTTACAGGTCCAGCGATCATAATCACCTCGTGTTTTTGGATATAGGCATTATAGCATTGTAGCCAATTTTTTGGCAGTGAGCAATCGGCATCCGTGGTAATGATCCATTCGTGTGCAGCATGCTGAATTGCAGTCTGAATGGCGTCTTTTTTGGGCGAAGCAAAAGCTCTAACATTCTTTAAAATACGAATGTTGGATTTCGTTGAATCTTCAAGGCCTTTAACATATTTAGTTATTATGGATACTGAATTATCTGTGGAATCATCATCGACAAAAATAAACTCGACATGCTTTAAAGGATAATTCAAGCCTTTAATAGATGCTAATAATTGAGGGAGGGATTCAGACTCATTCCTAAAAGGAATGATAACCGAAAAAGACACTTTGGATGATGTATTCAGAAATTTAAATTCAGAAACCCGATCAAAGCCGATCAGAAAACGTATCATAAGGATACAATAACATGTTATGATAATCAATACTGCGATCATTCTAAAGCAGGTTTTAATTTCAACATGAAAAAACTACCTATTAATGCAGGAATGGCAAAATTTAAGATCCACATTAAGGTTGTTATTGTTATAATCATAATTGGATTCACGTTGAAAAAAGAAAAAACTAGAATGGATACCGATCCTTTTAATAGAAAATCGAACACTGGTAGAATAGGTACAACAGAAGTGAGTCCATACATGGAAGTGATACATGCCATAGCTTCAATATAACTCATGTCAATTTCAAAAAGAGTGATCAAGAAATAAAACTGATGAGAAAATATGAGATATCTGATCAAGGATAACAAAAACGCCTTTCTGTTCTGCGGTTCACTTCTGAAGTTAAAACCAATAAAAAATTTTGATAACCAGGTGCCGAAAAAATGAAACCTATGCTTAAAAAAGAAAAGGATCAATATTGCTAAGATTCCTGTGAGAAAAATGAGAAAAATAGTGGAAATAAACCCTGTATCAAAGTATTTAAACAAGTATACTATGCCCCAAACCCCCAGTCCTAATGAAATGACCAATTGATATATGTTTCCAATAAATGCAGCCAGTGCTATTTCCTTTCTTTCCTCTTTTGGATAGTACAAAATCTTTACACCGTACTCGCCTGTCCTGACCGGAGTGACCATCGCTAATGTAGACGATGCTAATGTTTGAATGCCGGCAATTGACCATGAGATAGGGTGAACTTTCTTTGCTAAAAACTGCCATTTAGTAATTTCCAAAATCCAATTAAAAAGAGTAAAAAACAACAATAAAAGGATGTTTTTTGTTGAAAAAACGTCAAAATTGACTAAAAAATACCAAAAATTGTCGAATTTAATATTTTTATTATGTGCAATTTTATCATAAATAAAGTAACAACAACCAATAACTATTGCTAGTTTTGAGACAAGCCATAAGAATTGTTTAGATTTGTATGATATCGAGCGCAACACAATCACAAAGAACGTAAAATTTGGGTGTAGAAAAAATCATTTTAGGAATTGATCCGGGAACAACCATCATGGGGTTTGGTCTCATTAAAGTAGTTGGTAAGAAAATGGAGTTCATTCAAATGAACGAATTGCAGTTAAAGAAATATGATGATCATTATGTCAAACTAAAGCTCATCTTTGAAAGAACCATCGAATTGATCGAAACGTATCATCCCGATGAAATTGCCATTGAAGCACCTTTTTACGGGAAAAATGTACAGTCTATGTTAAAACTTGGAAGAGCGCAAGGGGTAGCCATGGCCGCTGGATTGTCCAGACAAGTTCCCATAACAGAGTATTTGCCAAAGAAAATTAAGATGGCTATTACTGGAAACGGAAATGCGAGTAAGGAACAGGTAGCGAAAATGCTGCAAAGTTTATTGGGCTTAAAAACATTACCTAAAAATTTAGATGCAACAGACGGTTTAGCGGCAGCTGTATGCCATTTTTATAATGCTGGAAAAATAGTAGAAGGAAAAAACTATACCGGATGGGCAAGTTTTGTAAAACAAAATCCTAAAAAAGTAACATAATATGAATTCTCAAAATACCTGTAATAACTGTCATCAAGAAGTTCAAGGCGATTTTTGCCAGCATTGTGGTCAGCGTGAAGGCATAGGTAAAATTACTTTTAAAGAAACATTTCAGGATTTCGTGGATATGGTATTTTCAGTAAATGCCCCGCTAATGAAGACGCAAAAACTACTCATCACTAACCCTGGGAAGTTGTTTCGAGAATATTTATCCGGTAGGAGAAAGACCTATTATAAGCCCGTTTCGTTTTTCATTATTGCAACGGTGATCTATATTGTTTTGAGATCTCTCATTCAATACGATCCAATGGAAGGGGCAGTAGCTAACGGACCGAAGAATTTTGAGAGCTCCATATTTATGAAAGCGGGAAAATACATGGTTACAAACATTAACAATATTATGTTCCTCTATGTATTTACCATGGCGTTGTTTTTAAAGACATTTTTTAGTCGAAGAAATAGTTTTGCAGAATACGTAGCGATCGCTTTCTATTTGGTAGGAGTTTATAGCATTATTGGAACCATCGCGATGTTTTATTTAAAATATGTAGATCCACGGTATAAAATGATTCCGATGCTCATTTTTGTGATCTATATGATCTATGCACTAACTTCCTACTTTAAAAATCGGAGTTTCCTGACCATAGTAAAGTTAGTATTTACCTACATTCTTTCCTTTGCTTTTTATGCAGGTTTAGGATATGCATTGTCATTTTTGATTGTTTGGTTAAAGAATTGAGTTATGGCAGGAATCTATATCCATATTCCGTTCTGCAAACAAGCTTGTTATTATTGTGATTTTCATTTTTCAACGTCATTGAAAAAGAAGGATGCTCTAATAATTTCGATAGTCAAAGAAATAGCATTACGTAAAAACGAATTGGGTGGAGAGACAGTGGAGACCATTTATTTTGGAGGAGGTACTCCTAGTATGTTGCATCAATCTGAAATTGATCAGATCATTGATGCGGTGTACAAATTTCATACGGTTATTGATGATCCTGAGATAACCTTAGAAGCAAATCCTGACGATCTAGAGGAGTCGAAGATCTTGGAGTTAGCAGGTAGTAAAATAAATCGTCTAAGCATTGGCGTGCAGTCTTTTTTTGAAGAGGATCTACAACTTATGAATCGGGCGCATAATGCCTATGAAGCAAAAGAATGTCTATCGCTTGCAGTGAAACATTTTGAAAACATTTCGATAGATCTCATCTACGGAATTCCCGGATTAACAGATGAAAAATGGAAAGAAAACATAGCGACGGCTTTGGACTTTAAGATTCCACACATTTCTAGTTATGCATTAACAGTAGAGCCTAAAACCGCACTAGAAGCATTGATCAAAAAAGGGAAGATTCAAGATACAGATGATGTACAAGCCGAAAGACAGTTTCATATCCTCATTGATATGTTAGATGCACAGAATTTTGATCATTATGAATTGTCAAATTTTGGAAAGAAGGGCTTTTATAGTAAGAGCAACTCTGCATACTGGCAAGGAAAATCGTATATAGGTATCGGGCCTTCAGCACATTCTTTTGATGGCAAAAAAAGAGGGTGGAACGTGAGGAATAATGCGAAATATATTAATTCTCTGGAAGGGGATGAACTACCGATAGAAAGAGAGCTATTATCGACAACGGATAGATACAATGAATACATCATGACTGGCTTGAGAACGATCTGGGGTGTTTCTTTAGAGAAGGTTGAGATTGACTTTGGGAAAGATTATTTAGGGTATTTATTAGCGCAATCTGATAAGTATCTTTCCGAAGATTTATTGTATATTGAAAATGAAAAATTGAAGACAACGCAAAAAGGAAAATTTTTATCCGATGGCATTGCCTCAGACTTATTTAAACTGAACTAACCTTGATAGCACAAATACATTATAATTCCAGAAAATACTCCATAGACCTTACAAAGCCAATTGATATTTCTATTGCGCTAGATCCTAAAAAAGAGAATGTAAATGCCTGGTATATTGGGCCACCTAAGATCTATCCAGTGTCTACAGATGAGTGGACAGGTAGTGTAGCTCAAGGGTTTGATGTGAATTTTAATATGATAGAATTTAATCCACATTCACACGTAACACATACAGAAACGGTAGGACATATTACGGAAACGGTGCATTCGATCAATCAGCATCTAAAACAACACTTTTTCTTGACAGAAGTAGTTACCATTGCACCAGAGGCAAAAGATGAGGATTTCTTTATTTCTAAAAGACAATTACAATATGCTTTAGGAAACAAAAAACGTGATGCGATCGTGATTCGAACACTACCGAATTTAGAGGATAAAAAATCAATGCAATACTCAAATACGAATCCACCTTACATGCTCGAGGAAGCTGCGATTTATTTGCGGGAAAAAGGTATTAAGCACTTGTTGATCGATCTACCTTCTGTAGATAGAGAAAAAGATGATGGGAATCTATTATCTCATAATGCATTCTGGAACACTTCAGGGAAGTTGCGATTAGATGCGACGATCACGGAGTTTATTTTTGTACCGAATACAGTGGAAGATGGAACCTACTTCTTAAACCTGATGATTGCACCGATTGAGAATGATGCCAGTCCAAGTAAACCGATGTTGTATAAATTAGAATAGTGAGTTTTAATCTTGGTCTAATCCATTCCAGTCATATAATCCGTACCAATACCAATCAAAGTTTTGATTGCAGTCAGGATTAATATAACCGTATTTTAATTCCATATTTTTTAAATTATAAACCGTAAAATAATAAGTGTCTTTAAATTTTAGGCTATTGACGATAGATTTTATGGAATCAATTTGAGCGTTAGAAACTTCTTTATCGATTACCAGCGTAATTGGATGGATATTTTCTTCAACCTTCCTACCCATGTAACCTTTTAATAGAGACTCGGCATAATCATCTATCGTTTTCAGAGGTTTAGAAGAATCTTCTCCTCCTTTTACCGTTAAACAGTTATTTTTCCAGCCAATATAAAGTGTTGGATATTTGTAAGAATCAATTTGATGTAAAGATGTTAATATATTGGCATTGGGAATGACTATTTTTAAATTATACTCCTTTAAATAATGAGACCAATTATCAGTCACTTTCATCATTACATGTTCAAGGCTATCGTCTTCGACAATTACAAACAGTGAATCTTTGGTCTTATTAAATCGGTATTTTAAGGTTGAAGTCCCATCATGATTAGGATAATTCGGGTCATTAGGGAAATGAAGAAATAGTTTAGTTGAATTTACTTCCCAGGTTCCAATAGATTTTCTGCAATAAGACCATGAGACGACGGAGTCTTGATAAAGCTGTAATTGATTTTGAAAGCCAGTGGGACGATCATCCCAAATACCAATAAAATCGTTCTTTAAATGCTCATTTGAGCAGTTATAGAAAGCTATAGAAAGTAAAGCAAGAACCATTGTCTTTTTCATAATCGCAGCATGGATTTATTTTAAAAATAATCAATTTTAAATAAACCCAGCTCCTAGTGCTACGGAAAGTAAAATAAGCATGATAGCAACCGTGGTTTGTAAAAACTTCAAGGTTACTTTTTTAAGTAGTTTGTTTCCGAGATAAGCACCAGAAATAGCAGCGATTGTAGCCGCTGCAACTAAGGTCATGTTTTCGTACAAACCTGAACTCGAAAACTTGGTAGCATATACCCCCAAACGTGTAAAATCTACAAAGGTAGAAACGACGACTGCGGTTCCAATAAAGGCTTCTTTAGACAAACCTGCTTTGATAAGGAACGCACTTCGTAAGGCTCCCTGATTCCCTGAAAGTCCACCAAAGAATCCACTTAAAGCACCTCCTAATGGTAGTTTTTCTTTACCGAATTCCATTTTTTGAAAACGTGGAATCAGGTCCAAAACAGCAAAGAATATGAGTAATACAGAAATCACAAATTTTACCGGATATACAAAGAATTCTTTTCCGAATAGTTCATAACTAAATAACGGTTGTGCATCTGGAATCAGAAATAATACCCAGGCTCCTAAAAAAGCAAAGATCACCGCGGTAATTCCAAAGCGGATCAACACTTTTTTATCAGAGTTCTTTCCAACCAAAATAATCTTGAAGAGGTTGTTGAAAAAATGAACAACTCCAGTTAAGGCAATGGCAAGTTCTACTGGAAAGAATGCCATAAAAACAGGTGTTAATATGGTACCTAGTCCAAAGCCTGAAAAGAATGTTAAGATAGCTGCGATAAATGCTACTGCGCAGATAAGAATGATTTCCATAGGTAGGTTTTATAGGTTTCTAAATTAAGAAATCTTTCTACCTAAAGAATATTAATTTTTTAAATATTTCTTAGGTATTCCCTCTTTTCCACTGGAGCTCATAGTCCAGATCATGTTGGCAATCCACCAACGCCCTTCAGAATAGATCAATTGATAACTTCCTAGACCCCATCCTTCAATACCCTCAGAATCTTTGCCGTAAAAACTCTGGATTACCTGAGCAATCCCATTGTACTCTTCTATGATTTGTCCTTTACCTATTTCAAAGTAACCTTTGCTATAATATTCATCTGTTAATGTAGCGGTAAAGGCTTCTAGATTCATAGTTTCGTGCAATCTTTTACCATTTTCTTCACCAACTACTGTAAAACGAGCCGTAGGTAGGAACAAGGTTTTAAAATAGGTGGTATCTATTTTTTCTCCTTTTTTTACAGAAATCACTTTTTGAGTTTCTTTAACGATGCTCAGAACATCTTGAAAAACGTTTTTCTTTTGCGCAAAAGATAAATGTGCACAAAACAACAATAAGAATAGAATAAATCGTGTCATGATGAATTGATTTGTCTTCAAAATTAGAAAAGAGAGGTATTGAAACTGCAAGAAATTGTTAATTAACAATACTTTAAGTCAGAAGTGAATACCTAAGACACTTACATTTGAATAAAACGTCGAGCCACTTTCTTGCAAAAAAGTATGTCCCGCTTATCGGCTGGAAACAAGCCTTTAACATTATCGGATTTTTTGGGTATTTCACTTAAAATAGTCGCTACAAAAACCGAAGCGGTTAAATAAGCTCCTAGTTTATTGGGGTGACTCCCATCTCGAGCATATAAACGAATAGTTGGACGCAGTTTCCTCGCATACGCCCATGCCTCGCCGACAGGAACGAACACTCCTTTATTAGAGCTAGCAATCTCGGTATATACTCGGGTAATGTTTTTTTGAAGTTTTGGCGTACTTTCTCGAGCCCACGTACCATAGAAGTATGGTTTGGCATTATGCCTTTTTATAAAGCTTGAGAATAGTTTCGCATATTTTTTTAATGTATCAGGGCGCCGCAAGGCAGCCATACTCTGTCCTTGAAGAACCACAATGTCAAAATTCCCTTTTCGAATGAGCTCTTTGGTTTTCATTCCGCGGAGGCCTAACCAATGCTCTCGAAGTCTAGCACCGCCAGGAGCACTCCTTTGAGTAATAAGCTTTGTCTGAGTACCATTACTGATATGAGCAACCATTTTTGGCATTTGCTCGTAATAGGTATAGCTGTTACCCACAAATAAGATTTTTAGTGAATCTTTGTTTGTTTGAGCATAGCCGTCTAAATCTGCAAATAGCAGCAAAACGGCTATACTTAGAAACAGTTTTTTACTTGCTTGATTCAGCGATTTCATTAATTTCTTCTTGTGTAAAAGCTCTAAAGGCAAATTTATAACCTTCATAAGCAGCGATACCATAAAAAATGACATCCATAAAGCTAAACGATTCTCCCATTATTTCAAATAGTACTGAATAATCGATTTGTGCTAAAGCATCAAAATAAGATAAATCCCCATATTCCGCAGCAAAACCAACAATACTCAATAAATTTCCTAAAGCACAGCTCAGTACGGCGATAATGGCCCCGGTAATTCCGAATATTTGATCCACGCCTTTACCAAAATAGCGCATAGAAAATCCTACTCCAGCCCCAATGGCTATGGCCATGTAGCCTATTTGATAACCTGTAGAGACTGTAATCATTCCCCATAGAAGCGCTCCAATAAGACCTACAAGAATTCCAGAAAATAAAGCCATTTGAAAGTTTTGTTCTCCTCTAAATTTGTCCAAATGTTTGTCTGAAATATTTGCAATAATCTTGTGATTTTCTTCAGCAATTGCTTCTTCAGAAACTACTTCTTTTACGTGTTCATCTAAATTAAAATTAGGGCATTCGTCTGTGAAATCAGGTTTTCGATCCGTTAAATTGCAAAGAATTCCTTGTTGAAAGTCCATTTTTCGATTGGTGCATTTTTTGCAAAATGCAAGTTGCTGATCTAGTGTCATAGCATATTTTTTAAGGTTAATTGACGGGCAAGATATATTTTTTGTTCGGGAATAACAAATTGAGGATATTTACAATAAATTAAAAATCATGCATATAGAACAACTTCGACAGTATTGCATTTCAAAGAAGGGAACTACAGAAGAATTTCCATTTGACAATGATACGTTGGTATTTAAAGTGATGGGGAAGATGTTCATTATGGTACCTTTAGATAGGTGGGAGCAAAGACATGACGTGGCCATACTTAAATTAGATCCAGAATGGGCATTAGAACTGCGAGCATCTAATGAGGGTATCATTGGAGGTTTCCAACAAGGAAGAAAACCAGACGCAAAATATACACGCACTAAGCATTGGAATACTGTCGTCAACAATCAAGATGTCCCAGATAATTTTGTAAAAGAATTGATTGACCATTCGTACAATTTGGTGGTAAACGGATTCACCAGGAAATTGAAAACTGAATTCGATAAACTCTAATGTTCTATTCGATATTTAGAAGGTGTTTTCTTTTTTATGGATAGAAACTGCCTATTGAAATTAGATAGATTTCGAAAGCCACATTGGTAGGCTATTTCTGCTATCGATAATTCGTGATTACTAGTTAAAAGTTTACTGGCATTTTCGACCCGTAATTCACTCAAGAATTGAAAATAGGTCTTGTTTGTTCGTTTTTTAAAATATTTGCAAAAGGCATTCTTTGTCATATTGGCAACTGTAGCAATATCATCTAATGTTATATATTGTTGGTAGTGATTCATAGTGTGTTCCATAACATCTTGCATGCGTTTCCCTTCAATATCGGTGTATTTCTTTTCGTAAACAAAAGAGGAGAGTGTTTTAGTTTTAGTACTTGAAAGTATCTTTACGATCCTTAAAAGAGTGACAAAACGATCAAACTTAGAAGCTTTCTTAAGCGAAGTAAAAAGTTCTTTTAATGCGGCCGTGGAAATTGCTTTGAACCCATTTTCGGCCTTCTTGAAAAACGAGTGTAGCGTTCTTAATTCTTCCAATTCGAAAAAAGAACCACCAAAAGCACTCTTGGTGAAAAAAAGTGTAAGCATCAATGATTTATCCGTTAGACCATTATCACTCTTAAATACATGTGGTAGATTCCCACCTATAACTAACACATCACCCTCTTTATAATCGTTAATAGTATCTCCCACAATTAAGGTGCCAGAGCCCTTAGCAATTAAACTTACCTGTATCTCTTTATGCTGATGAAACTTATCATAAAAAATGTACTCATGATCTTCTTGATAGATAAGAGCATCATACTCAGGTTTGGGGATTTGAAATGGTAAAACTTTCATTGGAATCATATAATTCTACATCAAATATATGCAAATACTATTCTTAATTTGTGTTTGATTTAATAATTAGGATAATATACTATTAATAATGGATAAATATCGATTACTTAATTACACATGTCAAAACTAACTTTACAGTACTCAAAAAAAAGAAAAAATGAGCATACAATGGAAAGGCGTAATGCCTGCAGTTACCACAAAATTTACAGACAATGATACCTTAGATTTGGAAATGTTTCAAATCAATATTGATGCACAATTAGACGCTGGTGTGCATGGAATAGTTTTAGGAGGAACATTAGGAGAGGCGAGTACTTTATTAGATGAAGAAAAGAGAAAGCTAACTCAGTTTACCGTAGACAATGTTAAAGGAAAAGTTCCGGTATTAATGAATGTCGCCGAGCAATCTACTAAAGGAGCGATTGCCGCTGCTCAGAAGGCAGAAGAAGATGGTGCTAGCGGACTCATGATGCTACCGCCCATGCGATATAAAGCAGGAGACAGAGAAACCGTTGAATATTTCAAGGCAGTGGCTAATAATACTTCATTACCGATTATGGTATATAACAACCCTGTGGACTATAAGGTAGAAGTCACTTTGGAAATGTTTGATGAATTATTGAAGTGTGATAACATCGAGGCTGTAAAAGAATCTACCAGGGATATTTCGAATGTCACTAGAATCAAGAATAATTTTGGAAATCGATTAAAAATCATGACAGGTGTTGATACTGTGGCTTTAGAAAGTTTATTAATGGGAGCGGATGGATGGATTGCAGGACTTGTTTGTGCTTTTCCAAGAGAAACAGTGGCTATTTATGAATTGCAAAAAGCAGGTAGAATTCAAGAAGCTATAGAAATTTATAGATGGTTTCTACCATTGTTAGAGTTAGATATAAACCCTAAATTGGTACAGAATATCAAACTGGCAGAAGTATATACTGGAATTGGAACGGAAAATGTTCGCGCTCCTCGCTTGCCATTATTTGGAGAAGAGCGCACTCATGTCATAAACGTAATTGAATCTAGTTTAAAGAATAGGCCTACGTTACCTGACTATAAAAATATATAATATGATTACCGGAAAAAACCATATAGGAAATCGAACATCGGCAGAAGGTGCAGTTACTTTCAAAACTTTTAATCCAATATTAAATGGTGAGAATGATCACATTTATACAGAAGCGTCGAATGATGAGGTGAACCATGCAGTCGAATTAGCAACGACCGCATTTAAGAAATTTAGAAGCATCTCTGGAACAGAAAAAGCAGCTTTTTTAAATGCCATTGCAGATGAGATTCTGGCTTTAGACGATACACTAGTTCAAGTCTATTGCTCTGAAACAGGGTTGCCAGAAGGTAGAGCTAGAGGAGAACGAGGTAGAACAGTTGGTCAATTGCGATCTTTTGCAACATTAGTTGAACAAGGATCATGGATAGAAGCAACCATAGATACAGCTATACCGGACAGAAAGCCAATGCCTAGATCTGATATTCGCAAGATGTTAGTTCCATTAGGTCCAGTAGTTGTTTTTGGAGCTAGTAATTTCCCACTTGCATACTCAACGGCTGGAGGCGATACTGCAGCAGCTTTTGCAGCAGGGTGTCCGGTTATTGTGAAATCTCACCCTATGCATGCAGGTACTGGAGAGTTGGTTTCGCAGGCCATTATAAAAGCTGCCGAAAGAACGGGAATGCCAAACGGAGTTTTTTCGAACTTGAATAGTAGTGGTATTGAAATAGGGCAAAAATTGGTAATGCATCCTGGAGTAAAGGCTGTCGGATTTACGGGAAGTATTAGAGGTGGAAGAGCTTTGTACGATATGGCAGCTCAAAGAGAAGAACCGATACCTGTGTTTGCCGAAATGGGAAGTATCAATCCGGTAGTAATATTGCCAGAAGCACTAGAAAAAAGAGGTGATAGTTTAGCGAAAACCTATGCGGGATCCATTACATTAGGGACAGGTCAGTTTTGTACAAACCCAGGATTATTATTAGGAATAAAAGGAGATGCTTTGACTAATTTCACCCAAGAGTTAGGAAAAGAGATCTTACAAATTGAGCCCTCTGTAATGTTACACCCTAATATCATTGGAGCTTATGAGCACAATAAAAACAAGGCACTTTCTCAGGCAAATATTAATGTGGTAGCCAAGTATGATGATGAGGTAAAAACAAATTTTGCAAGACAAGTTGTTACCACTGTTAAAGGAAAGACTTTCTTAGAGAACCCTACACTACATCATGAGGTGTTTGGACCATTTTCTTTGGTAGTACAATGTGAAAATGCAGCACAATTAGAAGAAATTATCTCAAGTTTAGAAGGACAATTAACAGGAACTGTCATTTCAGAGAATGACGAAGCTGAAAACTATCCAAATATTATTGCTGCGTTGCAAAATAGAGTAGGGAGAATCATTTTTAATGGAGTCCCAACTGGTGTTGAGGTATGCCCATCCATGGTGCATGGAGGACCATATCCGTCTTCCACAGATAGTAGATTTACTGCGGTTGGAATTCATTCTATTAAACGTTGGGTACGACCATTTAGTTATCAGGATTGGCCGAATGAACTGTTACCGGATGAGTTAAAGAATGAAAATCCATTAGCTATAAATAGAACCATCAATGGAGAGTTAAGTCGCAAGAATATTTAAAAATAGATACCATGAACTACTTAAAAAATGTAATACTATTTCTGATTTGTATAATGATCATCAGCTGTGGTCAGAAAGAACAAAGTAGTTCATCAAAGGAACTAGCTAATTTGATTGATAGTTATCAAGATCATAAAGGATATGATGAAGAGTCATATCCTTTAGGTCTTTTTACACGAGACTATTACAAAGCCGAAGCCGAGTTCGCGACATCTGTGTTAGAAGAACTTGCTGAAATAGATACGGAAGCCCTTAAAGAAACGGAAAGAATCTCCGCGAAACTTTTAAAATTTGTATTAGAGGATAAAGTTGAATTTTACAAATTCGAGAGATTTTTGAACCCGTTACTTTCTGATGCAGGTTTCCATAGTAATTTGAACTATCAGGTAAGACCTTTGTCTAGTTATGAAGCCGTTAAGGATTATTTGAATACGCTTAACGCGATTCCCGATTTTGTCGACCAACATTTTGTTAATTTGAGAGAAGGACTCAAAAAAGGGGTTTCTCAACCCAAAGTTATTTTTAAAGGATATGAATCCACCTATAACGATCATATCGTGGAAGAGTATCAAAAGAGCTTTTTTTATAGCCCATTTAAAACTTTGCCGGAAAGCTTGTCGCAGGCTCAAAAAGACTCTGTTTTACGTGAGGCCAAAACAGCTATTGAAAAGAATGTAGTTTCTCAATTCAAGAAGATTAAAACCTTTTTTGAGACAGAATATCTACCAGCAACTAGAACTACATTAGGTGTTTCAGAAACTCCAAATGGAAAAGAGTATTACCAAAATAGAATCAACTTTTATACAACGAGTACTACATATACGGCAGAAGATATTCATCAGATAGGGTTGAAAGAAGTGGCTCGAATAAAAGCAGAAATGCGAAAGATCATCAAGGAAGTAAACTTTAAAGGAAGTTTTGCTGACTTTCTAAAATTTTTGAGAACGGATAAACAATTTTATGCAAAAACTCCCAAAGAGTTATTGATGATCGCTCGAGACATGTCTAAAAGAGCGGATGCTCAATTACCAAGATTCTTCAAAACATTACCACGCAAACCGTATGGTGTAGCTCCAGTGCCCGATGCGATTGCTCCAAAGTATACTGGTGGACGCTATATTGGGACCTCTAAAAATAGTACGAATCCTGGATATTATTGGGTAAATACATATGATCTTCCAAGTAGGACTTTGTATACATTGCCATCATTAACTGTTCATGAAGCCGTACCTGGACATCACCTGCAAGGATCTTTAAACAATGAATTAGGAGATAGCATACCTCAATTCAGACGTAATTTGTATCTATCTGCTTATGGTGAAGGTTGGGGATTGTATTCAGAATTTTTAGCAGACGAAATGGGAATGTATACTACGCCTTACGAGCATTTTGGGAAATTTACGTATGAAATGTGGCGTGCTTGTCGACTTGTGGTAGATACTGGAATACATGCGAAGGGATGGACCCGTCAGCAGGTTGTGGACTTTATGAGTTCTAATACCGCTTTGTCTTTACACGAGATCAATACAGAAACGGATAGGTATATCTCATGGCCAGGTCAAGCGCTGTCTTATAAAATTGGAGAGTTGAAGATTAGAGAATTGAGGAAAAGAGCAAAAGAGAAGTTAGGAAGTTCATTCGATATACGAGAATTTCATGAAGTTATTTTGGGCCAAGGAACGGTTACCTTAGCAATTCTTGAATCTAGAATAAATAATTATATAGCAAAGAAATTAGATGAGTAGAAAAACCTTTGAATGTGTAGATGGACATACCTGTGGGAATCCAGTAAGAGTGGTTAAAACTGGCCACCCAAACTTGATAGGTGATACGATGAGTGAAAAAAGACAACACTTTATCAAAGAGTATGACTGGATTAGAACTGGATTAATGTTCGAACCTAGAGGACATGATATGATGAGTGGTTCCTTTTTATACCCTCCACACAATCCTGAGAATGATTTTGCTATTTTATTTATTGAAACTTCGGGAGCATTGCCTATGTGCGGACACGGCACTATCGGAACCATTACCATTGCTATTCAAGAAGGATTGCTCAAACCCAAAGTTCCTGGGAAGATTCGTATGGAAGCGCCAGCAGGGTTAGTAGAAATTGAATACCAACAGACCGCAGAAAAGGTAGATTGGGTAAAACTGACCAATGTGAAAAGTTATTTAGCGGCTCAAGGATTGACTATTGATTGCCCAGAGTTAGGAGAGTTGAACTTCGATGTTGCTTATGGCGGAAATTTCTATGCTATTTTTGATCCACAAGAAAACTTTTCAGGAATCCAAGATATTTCAGCTAGTAAGATCGTTCAATATTCTCAAGTGGTTAGAGAGAGCATTAAAGAAAAATATCCTGATCAATTTATTCATCCTGAAGATCAAAGTATTCGTAATGTCACGCATTTACTATGGACTGGCGATACGATAGATCCAAACTCTTCAGGTAGAAATGCTGTTTTTTATGGCGAAAAAGCAATAGACAGATCTCCTTGTGGCACTGGAACGTCAGCGCGATTAGCGCAGTTGCATGCCAAAGGAAAGCTACAAAAAGGTGAAGACTATATCCACGAAAGTTTTATTGGAAGTACATTTATTGGCTGCGTAGAAGAGGAAACAACGTTAGGAGGTTTTCCTGCAATCATACCAAGTGTCAAAGGTTGGGCAAAGGTATATGGATACAATACAATTATTATTGATGAAGAAGACGATCCCTACGCACATGGTTTCCATGTGATCTAAAAGAACTAAATTAAAACAAATACATATGAAATTTGTAAAACCACTACTCATCGCGTTAGGAATATTGACGATCATATCATGTTCCGACACCAAGAACGAAATCTCGAAAAAAGAATACGAAAGTGCTGTGAGCTTTATGTATACGAACTATAATAATAAAACAGCGTTCAATTTATTTACAGATGTGTATTGGTTTAATGATGATTCAGGCATTTGGTTTGTTGATCATAGCTCACAAGGGAAAACTTATAGAACAGTTAACTTTAAAGATGGTGAGGTAAAGGACCTTTTTGATGCGACTAAATTGGCAAAAAGTCTTGCTAAGTATACAGAAAAGGAAGTTGACAGTAATAGGCTGTCACTATCCGAAATTCAACGAACGGAAAATGGAATAGCCTTCAAATGGGATAGCAAAGAGTTTGAACTGAATCTGCAAACGTATCAACTTACAGAAAAAGCTAAAGAAAAGAAAGCATCGAATAATCCATATGAGAGTACCTCTCCAGATGGTAAATGGGTAGCATATACAAAAAACTATAATCTCTTTATCAAATCAACCAAAACCAAAAGAGTATACCAATTAAGTAAGAACGGGAAAAGAGGCTATGAATATGCTTCATGGTATGGTTGGTATGACAAAATGGAAGGAGAAAATGGTGAACGCCCTAAGCGTTTCTATGTTAATTGGTCCAAAGATTCCAAATGGATAGCTACCAGTGTAGTCGATACCAGGAATGCTGAAAAAATGTATCTGTTAGATTGGAGTATTGATTCTCTGTATAAACCCAAACTGCTTTCATACTATCGCGGATCTCCAGGAGACACCACTATGGTGCATTTAACTCCGGTGTTCTTTAACGTTCAAACGAAAAGGGAGGTAAAAACAAAACTACCTACAGCTACGCATATCAATAGTGTGAACGCGAATTGGTCGGAAACATCGGGCGTGGCATTCGCCAGTTATGCAGAAAGAGGATATCTCAAGCAGTACGTAAAAGAGGTAGACTTGAATAAAAGAACGGAGCGGACTTTAATTGAAGAGACCAGCGACACCGGGATAGATAATTTTGATTTTAGACCACTGGAAAAAAAAGGTAAGATCATCTTCTTATCAGAGCGAAGTGGATGGCGTCAGATGTATATCTTAGATATAAAAACAGGTCAGATAAAGCCATTGACTGAAGGGAGTTATTACGTCAATTCGATTCAATATATAGATGAAGAGAATGAAACAGTCTATTTTTTAGCCTCGGGAAAAGAGACAGAAAACAACCTATATCATCAACAATTGTATAAGGTGAACTTCGGTGGAGAAGTTACACTGTTGACCCCAGAAAAGACGCATCATATTATTAACTTTTCAAAAAATGGAGCTTATTTTGTAGATAACTATTCTACTATTCAAATTCCCACAAAAACAGTATTGCGAGAAGCGGCAACAGGAACGATTGTAGCTGAGCTCACTCAAGCTGATATTTCAGATGCGACATCAAGAGGTTACAAAGTCCCAGAAGTTTTCAGTACCACTGCCAAAGATGGAAAGACTACTATATACGGCGCATATTGGAAGCCTACAAATTTCGATGCAAGTAAGTCGTATCCAATAATAGATGCTACTTATACAGGACCTCATACGCAGCGTTTTCCAAAGTCTTTTGGAGGTGTTTTTAGTAATCAATCGTTAGCAGAATTAGGTTTTATTGTTGTCAGAGTGGATGGATTAGGCACCTCTGGGAGATCGAAGGAATTTCACGATCATTCTTATAAGAATATGGGAAACAACTTAGAAGATCATGTATTAGCGATAAAATACTTGGCAAAAGAACATTCCTGGATCGATGGGGATCGTGTAGGAATTTACGGACATTCGGCTGGTGGATTTGATACAGGAAGAGCTTTACTGACATTCCCTAATTTTTATAAGGTTGGAGTGGCCAGCTCAGCGGATCATGATTTTAGAATGGAAAAAGCTTGGTGGCCCGAAATGTATCAAGGGTGGCCAGTAGATGAAACTTATGAAGAAGTGTCGAATATTACGAATGCGAAAAATCTAAAAGGGAAATTATTGATCACGCATGGAGGTTTAGATGACAATGTAAACCCATCGGCTACATTTAAGTTAGCAGAAGCTTTGATCAAAGCAGATAAAGATTTTGACCTATTGATTTTACCAAGTCAACGACATGGTTATCAGGGAGATCATCGATTATATTTTATTAAGAAACGATGGAACTACTTTGTAAAAAATTTACGAGGTACAGAACCCATCTGGAATTTCGAATGGGAATAACAACGTGACCTAATGAAACATTGCGTAATTATTGGAGGAGGTATTATAGGATTGAGTACCGCATACTACCTTCAGAAAGAAGGATATAAAGTAACTATTATAGATAAGTCCAATTTTTCTGGTGGAGCTTCCTATGTAAATGCGGGGTATATTACACCCAGCCATATTATTTCTTTGGCCGCTCCAGGAATCATAACCAAAGGATTAAAATGGATGTTAGATTCGACGAGTCCATTTTATGTAAAACCCCGCTTGGATCCTGATTTTTTAAAATGGGGGTGGGCCTTTAAAAGATCTGCCAATAAAAGGAAAATGGAGCAATCTATTCCGATCATTAAGGACATCAATGTGTTCAGTAGAGAACTATATAAGGAAATGAAAGATTCTGGAGATTTTGATTTTCACTATGAACATAAAGGCCTATTAATGGCCTATAAAGATGAAAAAGTAGGTGAAGAAGAATGGGAAGTTGGTCAAAAAGCAATTGCATTAGGGCTGAAGGTAGAGCACCTTACTAAAAAACAGGTTGATGAGCTGCAACCAAAAGCTAATTTAGATGTTAAAGGGGGCGTTTATTTTCATTCAGATGCGCATATGACACCAGATGATTTTATGAAGGATATGTTGGCGTATTTGAAGTCTAGAGGCATAGAAATCATTGCTGAAGAGGAGGTGAGAGATATTACCCTAACAAAGAATACTATTTCAAAAGTGATTACTGATAAACAAGAGATCCATGCTGATGAGGTAATCATGGCAGCAGGTAGTTGGACCTCATTGCTAAGCAAAAAATTAGGAATTAAAATGTTATTGCAGGCAGGTAAAGGATACCGGATTAATGTGGCTCGAGAAACGAATATTACACTACCCACCATTTTATGTGAAGCTAAAGTGGCGGTCACTCCCATGAGCGGATTTACCCGTTTTGCAGGAACTATGGAGATTGGAGGCATTAATCATAAGATCAATCCAGTGCGTGTAAATGCAATCGCAAATGCGGGAGAAAGTTATTTTTCGGGTTTAAAAATCACTCAAGAAGAAAAGGCAGACGCACAATGCGGATTGCGTCCACTAACACCTGATGGATTGCCGTATATAGGTCGTTCTTCCAACTGTAAAAACCTGACGATTGCCACGGGCCATGCCATGATGGGGTGGAGTATGGGACCAGTCACAGGGAAATTAATAACTGAAATTATTTCGGAACAAAAATCTTCTCTAGATCTAACCCCGTACCATCCTGATAGAAAATTTTAATTCATGTCACCTCGAGCGGAGTTGAGAGATCGTTTAAGTCAAATCAGAAAGATTTCTCGACTACGCTCGAAATGACATACAGTTGGAAAGGAAAGAGCGATTATTTTTCAACGGCCTGCCAAACTACTTTGGTAATCATCCATTTATCATCATGCTTTACCATTAGTAAATAATCAATGCCCCAGTACACGGTTAATTTTACACAAGCTATTTTATCTTGAGCATCCAGGATTTCAATCTTTTTTACAGCACCTTTCGGAGCTGCATATTGCGGATTTTTGGCAACATCACGTGAAAAGTTAAGTGCTTTTTCATAGGTCATAATATGTTCCTTATACCCTTTACTTCTGCGTCCATAGCCTATTTTGGATAGGTCTTTATGAATACTTCTTTTAATTTTAGTGGTGTCTCCCACATAAAATCCTTCAATATAATCTAGAGCGGCTCTTTCTATTTTGGTTTTGTCTTGACCATATGAATACATGTAAAAGCAAAACAGCAATAAAAATGTTAAAATTGATTTCTTCATTACTTATTTAATTTGGTTCATTTTGAAACTGCATTTAGATATTCTTAATAGGAGTCCAGTTCCCCTTTAAAGGTAAAAAATAAAACATGCTTGAATGGGTGCCGAAGATATATTAACATCATCTTAACTATCTGGTGAGCAAGTTTTTGACAGGGTTTAGGTAAGGCATGTATAAAGATATGTAGGCCAGGTTTAATTATTTTCGATGAGCTTTTTAGCATCTCGCATCGATCTAGCCGTCATTTTTTCCAGAATAAGATATATGGGTTTTGAAAATAACCAGTACATCAACCGATGTCTAAAAACAAGTGTGTTGGTTTGTACCCACTCCGTATGACCGTCGAACTCATGGTATTTCCATGATCCACCTCCTCCTTTAAATAACCATGACCTTGTTTCTGTGAGTTTTAAACTTGTTTTTATAGGTTTCCTACAAAGTTTATACGTTAGGTCCGTAAGGATGCCACCAAGCATTTTTAATCGGAGCACTTTTTGAGGTCTCTTTTGTTGCAATTCACACTTGGTTACCGTGCGATCCCAGACACTTCTTAAGGAAGGGTCTTGCGTAAAGTTCCAGACCGTTTCTCTATCCGCGTTAATTCGTATGGTATCCTTTATGGTAATTGAAAAATTCATTTAATTATGGTAAAACAGACTTGTTTAAGTAGTATCGCTGATAAATATAAAAAAACGTATCTAAAGTAACCTTAGATACGTTTTGTATATTTTTAAAAGAATACTATTTATTCTCTACAACTACACGTATGTTTAGTAAAGCTCATGGTGTTTACATTGAATGGTACCCCTTGATTATATTTTCCATTTTCCCAGTAGAACTTACTACGCTTTTTATCATAATTTCCTATTTCATTCATGGTAGAAATATCATATAAACGCCCATTTACCATGGTATGTGTAACTGAGTTGGTATTTTGAATATTCTCTAAAGGATTCTTATCCAGCACGATCAAATCGGCTAATTTTCCTTCTACTAAAGAGCCTAACTCATCTCCAATACCGATATATTCAGCTCCATTAATAGTGGCTGCTTTTAAGGCTTCCAAATTACTCATACCCCCTTGTTGCAACATCCAAAGTTCCCAGTGTGCTCCTAATCCTTGCAACTGACCATGCGCTCCTAAGTTCGCTTTAACGCCTAATTTGGACAATTCTGTTACTGTTCTTGATGTAAGCATGTGTCCGTTGTGATATTCTTTTTCAGGAATCATAATTCGGTGACGTGATCTGCCATCTACCACATGTCTTGGTGTATATTTCAATAAGGTTTTATTTTCCCAGACATTACTGTTTTGATAGAAGAACATTTCTCCGTTCATACCACCATAATTTACTATTAATGTTGGGGTATACCCAACCTTGCTATTACTCCATAGTGATTTAATATCCTTATAAACAGGGTTCACCGGAATATTATGTTCGATGCCTGTGTGTCCATCAAAGATCATGCTCATATTATGATAGAAAGTAGAACCTCCTTCGGGAACGACATTTACACCCAATTCTCTGGCTGCCTGCATTACTTGTTGACGCTGTTCTCTTCTGGGTTGATTGTAACTCTTTACAGATTTAGCACCAAAAGCTTTTGTCCTTTCAATAGCAAAACGAGCATCATCAAGGTTATTGATCACCGCTTTAAAATCGCCTTCTGCACCATATAAAATGAATCCTGTAGAAAACAATCTTGGCCCAACCGTGCTACCGCTACGCTGTAATTCTTCCAATGTAAATGCAGCTTGGGTATGTACCGATGGATCATGAGAAGTAGTAACTCCAAAAGCTAAATTTGCATAGAATTGCCAATGCTTTTGGGTGCTTAACCCATTTCTGAATGCTCCTACATGTGCATGTACATCAACAATACCAGGCATAATGGTTTTCCCTTTCATGTCATATGTTTTAGCATCGGTAGGAACCGTTACAGCATTAGATGGTCCAATTTTTTCTATTTTATTTTGGTAAACAATGATAGTTCCGTTTTCAATAACTTTATCTCCGTCCATTGTGATTAAACGAGCGTTGGTAAATGCAACACGTCCATCTGGAACATCTGTTTTTACTTCCAAACCGATTTTAATTCCCTTAACGTCATCCGAACTTAGGTTGGTTTTTGAAAATGGATTATTGGTGTTATTATCAATTTTCTTGGTAAAGTATTCATCACCTAGGGTCCAATGCACTTTGTCATTCGATCCTGCCCAGTGAATACTAATCCCAGCTTTTTTAGATAAACTTTCCACTTTAAACGATTTTGTGTTTGCATCGACATTTAGCTCTTTTCCGTTTACCACAAATGGTGCGATATATACTTTGTGTAAATGAATTAAGGCTACCCACTTGTTATCTGGACTGGGAACAATTCTGTTTGCCAGCTTCGATTTAAAGTGACTTTTTTCATCTTTTCCGTTTAAATTCACACTTTTCAATCGTTTTGTTAGGCTCCCAAAGAAAGTGCCACCCGTTTGAAAAAATACACGGGTTCCATCAGCGGAGAACATTGGGTGTTGACCCGTTTCTGAAATACGTTTCGGATATGCGCCATTTCGATTCATAGTATAAATTCCAGTTTCTTTGGTAAAGTCAAATCCTTGATCCCCATTTCCACCTTCTTTTCGGTAGGCGATCTTACTACCCGAACCATCATAGACAGGAGTTCTGTAGATTCCTTTTTTCTTAGTTAGTTTTGTCAAACCACTTCCATTAACATTCACTTTATAGATAGCGCCTAAGTTTTCATCATTCCAGGTTACAAAAAGAATGGTTTTTCCATCTGATGAAAAACTAGGATCTGCTTCAAAATCTGTTAAGTTAGTTACTCGTTTTGGTGTTCCGTTAGGTAAGCTTTTTGTATAAATATGCCCTAAAGAAGTAAACACTAATAGCTTTCCATCTGGAGATGTTTTAGCATCCTTGATCATTTTTGAAGTAAAGGTGTCTTCGAAAACTTTGCGTTTTACACGGTGCGTTTCTGCCAGTTTAATATCTGCATTGATCTCAAAAGGAATATTCTTTGCTAACTTAGAATCGATGTTTACCGTGTGGATTTTCCCGCCACTCCAAAACACGATATCTTTATTGTTGGGCATCCAATTAAAATGAGGGTAGACACCAAAAATAGCCCATGCCTCTTGTTGGTCTTTATCCAAATCAAAGTAGATTGGAGTTTCTTCACCGGTTGCTAGATCATGTATATACAAAACACTTTTTTCGCGAACTCTTTTTATAAAAGCAAGCAACGTACCATCTCTTGACACAACAGGTCTTGCTGCACCTCCCGGTCCTCCAGTGATTGTTTTGGTCTTTCCAGTGGTAAAATCATATCTTTTGATCACATAGATCTGTTTGTTTGGGTCTTTATTATACTGAAAGAACCCTCCAGGATACATGTCCTCCGCATAGTAGAGATATTTTCCATCGGGAGATATAGATGGGTCATTTACATCTTGTTGATTGTTCTTACGCTTGGTCAATTTTAAACCACCTTTTCCTTGCAACGGATATTGCCACATTTCTCCAGCACCCAAAGATCTTTGAGACGTAAAATGTTTTCTTGCAATAATAGATTTACCATCAGCAGCCCATACCGAGTTGTTGAGCAATCGAAACTTCTCCTGAGTAATAGATTTAGCATTTTTCCCATCTGCGGTCATAATCCAAATATTATCCCCACCCTCGGCATCACTCGTAAAAGAAATGTATTTTCCATCGGGACTAAATTTAGGTTGCACTTCATAAGCCAATCCGGTTCTTAGAGCAGTTGCTTTTCCGCCTGTAATTGGCATAGAATATATATCACCAAGTATGTCAAAGACAATAGTTTTTCCATCCGGACTAACATCTAGGTTCATCCAGGTTCCTTCATCCGTTTGTAGGTTGAACGTTTTATATTTCCAATCTTGATGAGGATTGTTGACATCCCATTTCTTCTTGTCTTTTTTTTGAGAGAATCCGTTAAATGAAAAAGAAAAAAGGAGTGCAAATAAAAGAAGTATGCGCTTCATGATAAATTTGTTTTTAAAAAGAACATAAATATAAGTGTTTAATTTTATTCGGCTTTATTTGTACATTCGTATAAATCAAAAAAAAGAGCATGATCATTCAAGGTAACATCGTAGACATTGCAAATAAGCATATTTTTAAAGGTGAGGTAGTATTTGAAAACGGAAAAATTACGAATATCCGTGCTTCAGATCATACTATAGAAAACTATATTTTGCCAGGATTTGTAGACGCACATATTCATATTGAAAGCTCTATGTTAGTGCCTTCTGAGTTCGCAAAGATAGCGGTGACCCACGGAACAATTGCTACCGTTTCCGATCCTCATGAAATTGCGAACGTTTTAGGAGTAGCTGGAGTAGATTTTATGATCGAGAATGGAAAAAAGGTTCCTTTAAAGTTCAACTTTGGAGCCCCGTCTTGTGTGCCTGCAACCTCTTTTGAAAGTGCAGGTGCCGTTATAGATTCTGAAGATATTCGTAAAATGATGGCGAATCCTGAAATTAAATACCTGGCGGAAATGATGAATTATCCAGGTGTTTTATTTGATGATGAAGAGGTGATGAAAAAGATAGCCTGGGCAAAACAGTACCACAAACCGATTGATGGACATGCTCCTGGAGTGAGAGGAGCTGATATTACAAAATATATAGCAGCAGGAATCACTACAGATCATGAGTGTTTTACTTACGAAGAAGCCTTAGAAAAGTTGCAAAAAGGGATGAAGGTCATTATACGAGAAGGAAGTGCTGCCAAAAATTTCGAAGCATTAATTGACCTGCTGCCTGAACATTATGAGCATATGATGTTCTGTTCAGATGACAAACATCCAGATGACTTGTTATTAAATCACATTAATGAATTATGTAAACGAGCTGTGGCAAAGGGAGTGGATGTATTTAAAGTATTGCAGGCCGCCTGTATTAACCCTGTAAAACACTATAATCTAGATGTAGGAACCTTAAAGGAAGGTGATATGGCAGATATGATTGTGGTTAATAACTTAGAGGAATTTAAAGTTTTGCAAACCTATATTGATGGCACGCTGGTGGCTGAAAATGGAACCTCTTTTGTGCAGCATGTAGATTTTGAAGTATTGAATAACTTCAATACTTCACCGAAGAACATTAGTGATTTTGAATTTAATTCTGCTTCAGAAAAGATTCGTGTTATTGAAGCACTAGATGGTGAATTAGTCACGAATGAAATAGCGGCAAAAAGTATGACAAAAGATGGAAATCTAATTTCTAATCCTGCTGAAGATGTTCTTAAAATGACCGTTGTAAATAGATATCATAATTCAGAGCCTTCCATAGCTTTTATCAAGAATTTCGGATTGAAGCAAGGAGCTATTGCTAGTTCTGTGGGACATGATTCTCATAACATTATTGCTGTGGGAGTTTCGGATGAAATGATCTGCAAAGCAGTAAATTTAATCATTGAAAATAAAGGAGGTGTTTGTGCTGTAAACGATAGAGAACAAGAGATTGTTTCACTCCCCGTTGCTGGTATTATGAGCGACAAACCAGCCGAAGAAATAGGAAAAGCATACGCTGCGTTGGATAAAATGGCTAAAACTATGGGAAGTACCTTAAGAGCACCTTATATGACTTTATCTTTTATGGCACTGTTAGTTATTCCATCACTGAAATTGAGTGATAAAGGACTTTTTGATGGAAGTACTTTTAAATTTACTTCTTTAGAAATAAAATAGATTATCTATTAGTAAACAAGCTAATCTCGTCGTTTTCATCATATAGTTTGACATATTTCTGAAAACGAAACCCGAGTTTTTTCAATAGTCGATGTGAGTTCTCATTATCTTTATTCGCTATTGCCAGAATGGTTTTTAACTTCAATTCTTCACTCGCATAAAATAAAAGTGCTTGCGTGCTTTCGAAGGCATATCCTTTTTTTCGTCCTTCTGGTAAAAAGGCAAAACCTACATCTACATGTGTTAATTCTTTTCGGTCTACAAAACCTGATATTCCTAAAGGCGTATCGGTACTCTTATCGGCAACCTTATAGAATCCGAAGCCCCAATTTTCGTAGCTGGGAATTAATCGTTCCATTAAATAATTTTCGGCATCTTGAAGCGTGTGGATATTTCGATCTCCAATAAATCGTTTCCACTCTTTATCATTCATTAAGTTAAAAATGAATGAAGCGTCATCGGCAGTTAATTCGGTAATTAACAGACGTCTGGTTTCTAAGATCATAACAATGGAGTTGGTTGATTAAAAATAATGGAATTTTGGAGAAATTCAAGTATTCTCACTGATAGATTTTATTTTTATTTTTTTCATAATGAAATGGGCGAATTATTCATTTCTTTTTAACGGTTTATTCTGTGCTTATCTATACATTTATTCGCTTAAAGTCTTGGTATTATGAACTACCCAAAAAAAGTAACTATAGGCGATATCACCGTAAGAGATGGATATCAGCATGAAGAAAAATTTATACCCACTGAAGCAAAGGTTTGGATGATAGAAAACTTATTGCTGGCAGGTTTTAAAAATTTGGAGGTTACCAACTTTGGAAACCCTAAAGGAATGCCTCAGTTTTTAGATGCTGATGAAGTATTTAAAAAAGTACGAAACTCAAAAAGGATTTCCCATTTATTACCAGAAGCATGTCTAACTGCAGTTACGATTAGAGAAAAATCGGTAGAGAGAGCAATTCAAGCCAAGTTAGATGGTTATGGACCAGATAGAATTTTATTGATGGTGTCTACGAGCGAATCTCATCATCGTAAAAATTCTGGATTGTCCCTAAAGGAATACTGGAAAATGGCAGAAGAGGAAATAAAAAAGGCACATAATGCTGGAATGAAAGTGAACGGAACTGTAAGTACCATTTGGGGATGCCCGATTGAGGGTCCAACAGATTTAGATAAAGCTGTAGAATATACACAGCGTTGGTTTGATATCGGAGCGGATGATGTAGAACATGCAGATCATGATGGTTCTGCTTCTCCAGACAGAGTATACCGCTATTATTCGATGCTTCAGGAAAAGGTGGGCATGACCGATAAACAAATAGTGCATTTTCATACCACCAGAGGCTGGGGGCTTGCCAATGTTTTGGCAGCATTGCAGGCAGGGATGACACATTATGAATCTACTATGGGCGGAATAGGAGGTCAGCCTGCAAATTTTGTGGATGGTGTTCCAGTAGCAGGAACCGGATCTTATTATTATAAAGACCCTAATTTGGTTGGATTAGTATCTACTGAAGATCTAGTAGTGATGTTAGACGAGATGGGAATTGAAACGAATCTAGATGTAGATAAAGTACTGGAGATTGGTGAAATGAATGAGCGGATTGTAGGAAGAAGGTTACGATCAGAAGCTATCAAAAATGGACGAATTCCTAAATCTTTAACTGGGAGATAATTTGTCGCTTCTTAGAATAGCTGTATCATTGCACATCAAAATTACCTAGAATGAGTTTACTTCAAGACTTACAAAATAGAAGTGGAAATCAATGTGAATTATGTGCTTCAACTAAAGAACTATTTATTTATGAGGTGCCTCCAGTTTCTACTGGTGGTGTAGATGGAAGTATACTCGCATGTGCAACATGTACAAATCAAATTGAAAATTCCGAGACCACCGACGCCAATCATTGGCGCTGCTTAAATGAGGCTATGTGGAGTGAATTTAGAGCGGTAAAGGTGATTGCCTGGAGAATGTTATCTAGATTAAAAGCTGAAGGTTGGCCTCAGGACTTGTTGGATATGCTATATCTTGAAGATGCAGATTTACGTTTTGCGGAAGCCACAGGAGAAGGTTTGGATGAAAGTGAAAAGATCATTCATAGAGATGTAAACGGAACCATTTTGCAAGCTGGAGATTCTGTAGTTTTGATCAAAGATCTAAAAGTAAAGGGATCCAGTATGGTTGCAAAACAAGGAACAGCAGTTCGTAGAATTTCATTGGACCATGACAATGCCAAGTATATTGAAGGTAAAGTAGGAGCAACCCAAATAGTGATTATTACGGACTACGTTAAAAAGATATAACTACAATAATTTTTGTTGCTTTTCAAAGAAAGAATCGGCCTGTAATTGCATCAACTCGTTTGCTTTTTGGCGTTTGTGATTATATAACTCCTCATCTTCTTTTAGATCCGTATACACTTTACTGCTAACAGCTACATCGGTCTGCAGCATTTCTTCACGTTGATGTACCTTTTGCGCCACCCAAGTTTTAATTGCGGTCTCCTCATCTTCCAATTTGAAATCGTATTCTCCTTTAGGAGAAATCACTTTAGCAAAAATTGGAGACGTTTCTATGGCTAGAAATAATAGGAATATAAAAAATGAGGGCAGCCATGGGAGTTTCCCCAAAGCATTAATTCTAGCCATAAAACCGTCAAAGTTTGATATAATGGGTTGTGTGGTTAGTTCGGCTTGCTTCTGATCGGCTTGCAATTGCCCTATTGCCGCTTCATTGTTTTGTATTTTAACAGCATTCTCTTGTTTTAGTTGACTTAGTTCGAGAAGTGCAGCATCATGTTTGTCTCTTTTTTCCTTATATACAGGTCCTTTGCCAAGAAGTAAGGTTCCTTTTCTACCTTCTGCCTCGGCAATATATGTTTCATAAAGGTCATTTACTTCTTGTTCTTTTGCTGTAATCTCTCCTTTAAGTGCGGTAATTCCGTTATTGAGTGCTGCTATCTCGGGCTCAAATTGTTTCGCGATTTGTTCCTTGTTGTCCAAGGTCATTTGATTCTTTTCAGTCAGCAATACTTGATTGATCTCCTTCTCAAAAATTTTAAGTTCCAACGGTTTCGAAATAACCAATGCAATGATCATTGCTAATAAAATTCTAGGAGAAGCTTGCGCTAATTCTTTCCATTTAGAATCACTTTTTTTAATAGTAGAAACAATATATCGATCTAAATTAAAGATCAATAACCCCCAAACGATGCCAAAGAATATTGCCGTGTATGCATTATCAAAAACGGTGTATAAAGCATAGCTAGCCGCCAGCATTGCCATAACCGCGGTAAAGAAAACAGTAGCACCTATACCGGCATATTTGTTTTGCTCACCATTAGAGCAATCATTAATAATGTTTTGATCGACACCGGAACATAGAAGGAAAAATTTTTTCAGCACAAGAAAAGGTTTTAAGGATTGGTTATAAGGCTATAACGTGCTTGTAGATAATTTGTTACTTAACAAAAAGTTAAAAACACTATCTCACTGTGATGGAGATAGTGTTTTTTGTAAAAACTGAGAAAAACTAAATTATAATACTCCCCTAGAACGGTATCTAACTTAGAATTAGTATTTGGGAGATGTTAAATTTCTAAAAATTAGTCAGTAATGTATAATGTAGCGTGTCCACTTTTATCTTTTACAGTATTGATTTTTAATGTTTTAGCTTTTCTTTTTTGATCTTTTGCTAAAATTTTTCCAGCTTTTTTAAGCGAAATTTTCTTGCCGTTATAAAAGCATGTAATTTTCTTATCATACTTCCCTTTAGGAAGGTTTAAAATTTCTATGTTAGAAAGCGAATTGAGTTTATCAATCGTAGTTTCCTCCTGAATTTCAATAACTTCTGGAGATTCTTCGCGCTCTTCTTCATGCTCCTCTTCAACTTCAGGACTTTCTAACAGATCTACTACCTCTTCTCTTTCTGATTCGTGTACCGGAGTTTCTTCTATTATTTCGATCAATTCTTCATGTTCATCATGCTCTTTTTCAGACTCCTTCTCTTTGTGCTCTTTGTGCTTCTTCCCTTTTTTCGCTTTTTTGGGTTTCGGCGGAAGTTCTTCTACTATGATTTTTTCTGCTTTCCCTCCTTTTTTTATCACTTCAATCTTGACAGGTTTCGGTGGAATTTCTCGAACCTTTATTTTCTTCCCTTTTTTTGTTCTATCTATTACCTCGATCTTTACAGGTTTTGGAAGCTTTCCGATTTTTTTTTGTACTTCCTTTACGTTAATTTTTTCTGGTGGCGGCGGAGGTGGGGGTATCACATCCTTCACGTTTTTTACCGTAGCTTTTTGTTTTTTAGACATTAAACTATATAAATAGCGCAGCCTTTGATAATCTTTCTTTTTGAATATTTGCTTAGAAAGTGCTTTGTTCACTAGAGTATTGTACTCTTTCATTTGCTTATCCGTAGCCCTTTTAATTTTGGCTACTTCCACAACTTCCGGTTTTTTCTTTTTAGTTTGCGCTTCAACACGATCCGCAAATAAAAATACTAAACCAGCTAAAATGGGTATTAAGGCTAACTTCTTTACTAAGATAGCTGCCCTTGAATTGGGTGTTTTCATCATTAATAATCTTTTTTTTGTGAGTGAATAATTCAAATTACTGGCCAAGTAATATTCGTTTTTCCAAGCAGCTTTGTTTAATAGCAAAGACTGATACTCGGTTATATTGTGATGTGCAGAAATGACCTTGTCATCTGCTAAAAATTCATGATTGAGTTGTACTGCTTTTTTCAGTACAAAGAACAAAGGGTTAAACCAAAACAAGATCTGCAATACTTCAATAATAAGTACATCAATGGTATGTCTTTGTGTTACGTGTGCTAGTTCATGCGTAAAGAGCTCTTCTTCAATCTCACCTTTTTTGTATTCATCGCTATTGATAAAAATATAATTCCAAAAGGTATGAGGTAAGATCTCATCTTGAACAGGAACGAACTTGGCAAATTTACTTTTGACCACTGTATTTGTTCTAATTTTATGAATAATATGATATAGATTTTTTATAAAACGTATCAAGAATATAGATGATACGAAAACATAGGTGATAAGTATTATATTTTGAATGGTAACATATTGATCAAAGAAACTAAGTTCCTTAGCAACCGTACTTTTAACAAATTCAACGGGTACAGCAACACGTTGAGTTGCTTCTACATAAATGATAATACTAGGAGCAATAAATGAGAATAATACGCTACCTAGCAGATAAAAACGATTGAATCGATGCATCTTTTCACGTTCTAAAAAAAAGTGATAGAACGCCAATAAAAGCGCCAAACATAGTCCCGATTTTAGCAGATATATGATCATTTTTTGTTGTGCTTTATCTGTTCATCTATAATTTTGCGAAGGGCTTCTAGTTCTTCATTGCTGAGATCAGTTTCAGAAGTAAAAAACGACGCAAATTGAGAAGCCGAATTGTTGAAAAAATTCTTAATTAGCCCATTCACATGCTTCGAGAAGTAATCTGATTTTTTGACCAAGGGAAAGTATTCTCTAGATTTTCCAATAGTCTTGTAATTGATGAATTCTTTTTGAGTCATTCTCTTTAACAAGGTTGCAACAGTTGTAGTTGCTGGCTTGGGCTCAGGAAAATCTTCCAAGAGATCTTTCATAAAAGCTTTATTTCGCTTCCAT
Source organism: Asprobacillus argus (assembly GCF_032248395.1). Classification (NCBI taxonomy): domain Bacteria; kingdom Pseudomonadati; phylum Bacteroidota; class Flavobacteriia; order Flavobacteriales; family Flavobacteriaceae; genus Asprobacillus; species Asprobacillus argus. The sequence goes on along the minus strand of NZ_JAVTTO010000003.1, from coordinate 118,692 downwards.
AAATATTGCATGAGTTGTTCTTCGGCTTTTGATAATTGCATGGTCTTTCTAATTTTATGCTCTACAAATATAGAATAAAATATTTTAATTCTACAAATGTAGAGTTAAAAAAATGTTAAGCGCTGTTTTCTTATCTTTGACAGCATCAAAAATCGATCCTAATGTCAAAAAGAGTATTGTATATCCTGATAGTAGTTGTAATAGCTTCTTGTAGCAAGAAAGTTTTTAAAGAAAAATGGACCCAAAAGAAGGCTCCAGAAACCTTTAAGGCGCGATTTGAAACCACACAGGGCAACTTCGATATTGAAGCTAAAAGAGCATGGTCTCCACAAGGAGTTGATCGTTTGTATCAGCTTATAACGAATGGTTTTTATACGGATATAGCTATTTTTAGAGTAGTACCTAATTTTGTGGCGCAATTTGGAATTCACAATGATTCATTAGTGAACAAAGGATGGAATGCGGTAAAAGTAAATGATGAACCGGTATTGCAGAAGAATGATAAAATGACGATTGCTTTTGCAAGAGGGGGAGTAAAAACAAGAGGTACTCAGATTTTTATCAACCTAAAAGATAATCACCGCCTAGATACGTTGGCTTATGCTGGAGTAACTGGCTTTCCTGTAATTGCAAAAGTGACAGTTGGATCCGAAAACGTACTTAAGTTTTATGATAAACATGGTGATAAGCTAGGACGGAAACAAGACTCTATTCAAGCACGAGGAAATGCTTTCCTGAGAAAGAACTACCCAGAAATAGATTATATCAAAAAAGCATATATCATTAAATAAAAAGAGCCGCGAGTGCGGCTCTTTTTATTTAGATAACTCTGTAAAATATTTATAGAAATAGGGTATAGTTTCAATGCCTTTTAGATAGTTGAAAATTCCAAAGTGCTCGTTCGGAGAATGAATGGCATCGCTATCTAATCCGAATCCCATTAAAATAGTTTTACTTTTTAATTCATCTTCAAATAAAGAAACAATAGGGATACTTCCACCACTTCTTTGCGGAATTGGGGTCTTTCCAAATGTTTGTTCATAGGCTTTACTCGCTGCTTGATAGCCTAAACTATCAATAGGAGTTACATACCCCTGGCCTCCATGGTGTGGATTCACTTTTACACTAACTGATTTTGGAGCAATATTTTCGAAGTGTTTTGTGAATAGTTCGGTGATCTCTTCCCAATCCTGATTTGGTACCAGTCGCATGGATATTTTGGCATATGCCTTCGAGGCAATCACTGTTTTTGCTCCTTCACCGATATAACCACCCCAGATTCCATTGACGTCTAAGGTAGGTCTGATTGAATTTCTCTCGTTAGTAGTATACCCTTTTTCTCCATAGACATCATTAATGTCTAATGCACTTTTATAAGCATCTAAAGAAAATGGCGCTTTTCCCATTTCGGCACGTTCTTCGGTGGAAAGTTCTTCAACTTTATCATAAAATCCTGGAATGGTAATATGATTGTTCTCATCATGTAGCGAAGCGACCATCTTCGTTAGGATATTTATAGGATTGGCTACAGCACCACCATATAATCCGGAATGCAAATCTCTATTGGGTCCAGTTACTTCAACTTCAACATAACTCAACCCACGTAATCCAGTAGTAATGGAAGGAATATCATTGGCGATCATTCCCGTATCGGAAATAAGAATCACATCGTTTGATAGTTTCTCTTGATTTCTTTTCACGAACCAACCCAAACTTTCAGAACCTATTTCCTCTTCACCTTCGATCATGAATTTCACATTACAAGGAAGATTTCCTGTATTGGTCATATATTCCAACGCTTTTACATGCATATACATTTGCCCTTTATCATCGCAAGCTCCACGGGCAAAAATAGCACCTTCAGGATGCAGTTCTGTATTTTTGATCACAGGTTCAAAAGGCGGAGAATCCCAAAGATCTAATGGGTCTGGCGGCTGCACATCGTAATGACCATATACCAACACTGTCGGTAACGATGGGTCAATCATTTTTTCGCCATATACAATAGGATAACCTGGCGTTTCACAGATTTCTACATGATCGCAACCTGCTTTTTCCAAACTTTCTTTTACGGCATTCGCTGTACTTAAAACATCTTGATTAAAGGCAGAGTCTGCGCTTACAGAAGGAATTTTTAGGAGCTCGACAAGTTCATTGATGAAACGGTCTTTATGCTCCTGGATGTAATTTTTTATGTCGGACATAGATAATTTTTATAGATTCTCAAAAATAGTAAAAATCAGAAGAAAGCGCTTTGCGAATTCAGATGAATGCTTATATTTGCAGTCCGAAATCATAAATTTGATTTTGGTTAGTTGCAGGCGTGGTGGAATTGGTAGACACGCTAGACTTAGGATCTAGTGCCGCAAGGTGTGAGAGTTCGAGTCTCTCCGCCTGTACAACTTAAAAAGCCTTCTGAAAATTCAGAAGGCTTTTTGCTTTAGTGCTATTTAATCACAAAAGAGTCAATTAACTCAGATACTTTACTTTCTGTAAAGTTGAAGTCTTTTGAAAATAGATAACGATATAATGGTTTACCGTCTACTTTTTTCTCAAGTTGGAGGTTTTGTGCGTTGTTAAATACTTCATCCCATTTAGTTCTAATAATAGTCCAATTGGATGCGTTTTTTTTCCACCAATCTTGTGCCGCTTTACATTTAGAATCTGCTACTTTTTTATACGTGTTATACCCTTTTTCCTGGGCTAAGATTATATCTTGTTTCCCTTTCTGACGTATTACTTTATTGTTATCCTGATCATGAACCCATCCTTCGTTGGTTATAACATGTTTATTGGTTCGTACGGTAACATTGTAGTCATTCCTTTTAGTGTATTCTCTTCTAGGCAATGGAGCATCAGTCGCATTTTCCCAGTAACTTTTCCCATCTGCGTGAATCCATGTAGCGGTTCCTTCATATCGAGGACTATCGTCTACCTGATATACTTTTTGGGTCCATTGTTTTCTAACGGCAGACTTTGGGAGCTTTTTATAATTCCAGACATTATTACCATTGAACATATAGAAATCGGTATTCTCATAGAGCCAATCTTGTCTCCAGTGTTTAATAACTGTTCTCTTGCTTGACGGACCGACTATAAGTAGATGCTGCATCACAATTTTGTTTTTCTCATCAGCTACCAGTTGCACCCATTCTAAAGCCTTGTCATGCTTGATTTTGGAAGGCTTGTAGTCTGGATCTTTAGAATATTGGAATGTTTCGGCAAAGTTGAATCCTACCTCGTAACAACCACACATGCTTTTTATAGCTTTTTGATCCTTTACCTTTTTTCGTTGTGAATTTGCTTGAAATGAAGTGATTAGCGTAATCACGATTAATACTGTTAGACGTTTCATTTTTTTACTATTTAAAAATTATTAAATTTATTTAGATTGAATAAAAATAAGATATATATTTGCTGCAAATATAATGTAGAATGATTCTAAATAAAAAACATTTCAGCGTATTTCTTTTCACATTTTCGACAATGATTGCTTTAGGACAGCAGAAACGCAGAGATTCGACGAAAGTTGAACGACTTGACGAAGTAGTGGTGACAGCAACAAGAACATTAAGGCAATTATCTTCATTACCTATGCCCGTACTGTTGGTATCCAAGGTAGATATACTACGATCTAACTCGTTACGCCTCTCGGATATTCTAAACGAACAAACTGGGTTGATTACTGTTCCTGATTTCGGTGGAGGTGAAGGAATTCAGTTGCAAGGATTAGATTCTCAGTATACATTAATCCTGATCGATGGGGTTCCTTTAATAGGACGTTCTGCGGGAACATTAGATCTAAGTAGGATTACTGTTGGAAACATAAAGCAGATAGAAATTGTAAAAGGAGCCTCTTCTAGCTTGTATGGAAGCGAGGCTTTAGGAGGTGTTGTTAATATCATAACGGATACGCCAAAATACGGTTTCAGAGGAGAAACTAATTTAAGGAGCGGATCTTTTGGAACGAACGATCTCAGCGTTTCCGCAAGCCATAAAAAGGATAAGTTTGGCATCAATCTTTTTGTAAATAGGTTCAGTAGCGAAGGGTATGATCTTACCAACAGCACCGTTACTAATACAGTAGACCCTTTCTCCAATTACACCTTTGACACCAAAGTAACCTATGACTTTTCTGAGAAGTTGTCATTGCTTTTTTCTGGAAGATATTACACCCAAAATCAAGACAATGTGGTTCAAAACACCAACACCTTAGAAATTTATAAAGGAGAAAGTGACATTAATGAATGGAATACCAGAATAAAAGCTGTGTATAAGCACAACGATAAATGGCAGAGCCTTATAGAGCTATACGGGAGTCAATACAAAGCAGAAGAGTTTTTAAATAGGGTAGATGGCTCTTTATTTAGCGATAGCTTTTTCGATCAGAAAATGTATAAACCTGAATTTAGATCTACCATGGTGGTGGAAGAAAACGAACTAATGGTAGGTTTAGGAACTACATACGAGGCGTTAGATAGAACCTATTTTTCCACCACTCCTATTTTCAATGCCCCGTATTTGTTTGCTCAATACGATATGAATCCGACTAAAAAACTGAATATCATTGTCGGAGCCAGATATGATAATCATAATCAATATCAGTCACAGTTCAACCCCAAGTTGGCAGTTAACTACAAGATCGATGAGAGGATCTCAATAAAAGGATCTGTAGGAAGAGGCTTTAAGGCTCCTGATTTTCGTCAGTTGTATTTCGATTTTACGAATTCCACCGTCGGTTATACGGTACTGGGATATAATGTGGCTAGTACAAGATTACAGGAACTGGCAAACAACGGTGAGTTACCAGCAAGTACGGTTGCCAATTTACCATCTATATTGGCGCAATTTACTAATGAACTGAAGGCTGAAAGTTCTTTAGGGTATAATATAGGTGCTACTATAAAACCGATTTCGAATCTTGATTTTAGTGTAAACCTATTCAGGAACGACGTAACCAACTTAATCGATACGCAGGTGATAGCACCAAAAGTTAGTGGTCAAAATGTATTCAGTTATGTGAACAGAAACAAGGTCTTTACACAAGGATTAGAGTTTAACTCAACGTACAAACCAAGCGATCGATTAAAACTAGCAGTTGGGTACCAATTGTTATATGCTAAGGATAAAGAAGCTATCCAAAAGTTTAAGGAAGGTGGTGTTAACGTAGGAACCACATTACAACTTACAGAAGATCAATATTTCGGACTATTCAATAGATCGAAACATATGGCAAATATCAAAGTGTTCTATGCAATTCCGAAATGGAATTTGGATGCTAACATAAGAGCTACCTACAGAAGCAAATATGGGTTGTTTGACACGAATGGAAATGAGTACCTGGACACACTGGATAGCTTTGTAGAAGGCTATGCAATTATAGATGTAGCAGTAAACAAAACACTTTTTAAAAACTATCAGTTCAGCCTTGGTTCGGATAACCTGCTCGGATTTACCAACACTCAGGTAACCAATATCCCTGGGAGAATTATATACGGAAAACTTAATATTCAATTTTAATACTTAAATAAACTATAATGAAAACAGTAAAATTTATAATAGCGGTTGCAATTTCAACTTTTATACTATCATGTGATGATAACGATCCAATAGTGCTGGAACAAATTCAGTCGGAAACGGTTTCTAATTTACACGCACCTCAAAGCGGAGGTCAGGGGCAACCAGTTTCAGGGGCTTTTACCAAGTTCGATTTTGAAACAGGTCAAACAACTACCAGTGATACGGATTGGGATATTGCCTTTAGAGGAACGAGCATCATTGTTAATGGAGGCGTTTCTTTAGGTACTGCGGATGAACCAGCTAGAACAGGAGGAGCGGCTATCTATCTCACTACTGGAGGGTTAGCAGCTGTTGCTGAAGTAAATGACGCATCTTTTGTTCAAGATAGTGCTACAGGATATGCCATTCCTTCTGGAGGTGGAAACGGATGGTATGCATATGCTGGACCACCAACACACTTAATAACGCCAATAGCAGGGACTGTAATTGTTGTAAAAACTTCGGAAGGGAAGTATGCAAAGGTAGAAATCGTGAGCTACTATAAAGATGCACCAGCTGCGCCAAATGCTTTTACAGATGAAAGTAGGTACTTTACATTCAACTACGTATATCAACCTAATGCAGGAGTTACAACTTTTTAAAGAATGAAAAAATATATTAATATTCTATTTATTTGCTTACGACTATTCTTAGGAGGAATGATGATCTATGGAGGAATTCAAAAATTTTCAAAGCCATCTCCATCTCCCATAGAAGTTGTTAAAAAAGCAGAAAGATTCAGTGCTCCGGAAAAAGAAAACATCTTACAAAAGGTACTGTACATAAATGGCGCTAAACAGACCGGGTATTTCTGGGAATTACTAGGGATTTGTGAATTCTTGTTCGGGCTTTTACTGATTCTTCAGGGAACAGGGTTTATTGGAGCATTATTTTTGCTGCCAATAACATTACATATATTCTTATTTCATTTGTTTCTTGAATCCGATGAGGTAGGAGAACTAATGAATACAGGGTTATTATTTGCAATTAATATTACGTTGGTGTTAAAAGAAAAAGATAAATGGAAACATTTGCTTTGGATAAAACCAGTGTAATAAAAAAGCCTCTCAGTTGAGAGGCTTTTTTATTTTCTACCCATCGGAATAATTTCAAAATCTTCTGTTCTTTCGATACCATCAAAAAGATGTTTGAATTTTTTAGGTATTGAAGTCAATTTTCTTTCTTTAAGATCAAGCCATGCACCATACACATCTATGATAGCAGCAACCTTGCCAGCTTCATTAATAATCTCATGTCGAATTTTCCAACGTTCACCATGTTCAGATAGCCCCGATAATCGTGCATTTCCAATAATATTTTCACCCGTGTGAATCTCTTTTCGGAAAGAAGTATGTTCGGTAAACAAGATAGGGCCTACTCCTTCTTTAGCGAAATCCTCTACAGGACACCCTGCATGTGCAAAATATCGGATACGTACCTCGGCACCATAATCGTTATAGGCAGTATGCCGCATATGTCTATTTGGGTCGAAATCGGACCATTTTGTTGTAAATGCTACTTCGTAACTCATGCTCAATAAATTATAAAACGAAGTTACAAAGTAGTATTTATTTTTAGAACCTTGTGCCTAGTTTTTATATGCAAGTGCTCGGATCTTTATTTTTACGTCCTTTCCTATAAAGAAGGACCCATTGCGGAGTTTTTTATCAAGATTTATTCCATAATCAAACCGGTTGATTACAAAATCTGCTTTAATACCGATAGCTGTTTTTTGAGTTGGGTCCTTAAATGGACCAGAAATTACAATAGGAAATGTTACCGTATTCGTAATCCCTTTAATCGTGAAATTCCCGGTCATTATATATTTTCCATATTCATTTTTCGATACCGATGTTGATGTAAAACGAATTGTCGGATGATTTGCCTCATCAAGCCATATCTCTCCTTTTAAATGACCATCTCTCGTTTTGTTGTTGCTGTCTATACTCGCCACTTTTATCGTAGCGTCAAGTTGCAAAGTAGTATAATCGTTATCCTTCATTGAAACATCTGCGGAAAACTCATTAAACCGGCCTGATACTTCACCTACTAAAAAACGTTCTACATCAAAGCCGATATATGTATGCCCTTGATCCAGTGAGTAAGGTTCAGATGGAATAATGATAAAACTAAAATGAATGCATAGCAGCAAAAGTAAACTTGTAAATGTTGTTTTTTTCATGACCTATTGTATTTGATTAATAAGATCAATACTATGAACAAGTAGATTGTTTATCGACAACCTTTATAAAGATTGTCAATAAAAGGGACATATTAATAAAATATTAACGTAGAAGACCTTTTCTAAAATGTGATGGTGTGGTACCATTAAATTTTTTGAAGGCATTGATAAATGAAGTTTTATTATTGAACCCCGATTCAAAAGCAATTTGTAACAGATTTTTCTCCGAGCCACCAACCATGATTTCTTTTGCTTTTTCAACCCTATATCGATTAATGAAGTCAAAAAAGGAACATGTATAATGCTCATTGATCAACTGAGAAAGATGGTGTTGATTGATGTTGACTATTGAAGACAAATCCTTTATTCGAAGGTCATTTTTTAAATATGGATGTTGCTCTTGCATTATGTTTTCCAAAACTTGAATATATGTTTCCTTTTCATCCTCTTTTAAAGAAGAGGATTGGTATCGCTTTTGCATTTTAACTTCTAACCAAGTATGATTGTACAATTTGTAGCTGATTGCGTAAATAAATAAACCAATGGGCACAACATAGATGTAATCTAGAGACCTTGAATACGCATCAGAAATAAAAAGTATATATAAATAAGCTGAAGATAATATCAAGATACATATCAAGATGATATTAAAAATTCTCAACCACTTCAAATCATTAATGCTTGAATATTCTTTTTGTAGGTTTTTGGCATAGTTAGTTAACAACTTCAAGTTAAATAGCAGATACACCGCTAAGTGAATAAATTGAATATAAAAAATAGTTGAATACACATATTCAAACATACCTACCGTTTTTGGACGGTAGTCAAAAACAGCAAGCATACCATAATGTATTTGTCGATGACTAAGTGATTCACTGGATACCCATGGAATGATAAGAGCAAAGAATATAAATGGAAGTAAATGAATACTATCAATGTATTTAAAGCGCCACGTTGAATTTGTTGCGGATTTGAAAAAGAAATAGGCCAATGGTCCTAACAGTAACCAGGAACCATATCTGGTGCCGTAAAACAGATTCAAAGGAACCTTAAAGGTATTTCTAACAGATAAAAACTCCAATAAAAACCAAACAAGAGTGAGCGTAATTAAAATCAGATAAAGATCTTTCCTTTGGCGCTTTTTAATATATGAAAGAGATAATACGCTCAAATTGAAAACTCCTTGAAACAATAACACGATAATTAAAATAGACCAAATATCCATAAGCGTTCAATTTTAATCTTTTACATCTAAGGCATCACGCAATGCATTTCCAATGAGCATAAATGCCATTACTAAGCTCATAATGGCAACACCCGGGATAATGGCAAGGTATGGTTTTCCTAAGATGATATAATTGTAATGGTTTTTAATCATTGCTCCCCATGAAGGGGTAGGTGGTTGCGCTCCAATTCCCAAAAAGCTTAAGCCACTTTCAATAAGAATGGCCGACGCAAAGTTAGCTGCAGAAATAACAATAACAGGTGCCATAATATTAGGAATGATATGCCTGGAGATGATCCTGAAGTTTGAAAACCCTAATGCTTTTGCTGCTTCTACATATTGTAATTGCTTTGTACTCATAACTTGACCACGTACTACCCTAGCAACTTCAACCCACATGGTTAGTCCTACAGCAATAAAAACCTGCCAGTATCCTTTACCTAATGCTAACGTAATAGCAATAACTAAAAGCAGTGTGGGTATAGACCAGGTAATATTGATTAACCACATAATAAATGTGTCTACTTTTCCTCCAAAATACCCTGCCGCTGCTCCTATAGAAACTCCTATTAACAATGAAATAAATACGGCTATAAATCCAATAAAGAATGAAATACGTGTACCAATAATCAGTCTGCTTAGCACATCTCGTCCGTATTTATCAGTTCCAAAATAAAAAGTTCTTTGTGTAATATATTTTTCCGGATCATTAAAAACCTTGGCAAGGGGCAATACTTTGGTCAACCCATCAGTATAACCAACATAAGAAATAGAATTATTCGCAACCGTATAAGATTTGATTGGAATTTCTGTATCCGTATTTAACTTCCCGTTTTTAAGAATCGAGAACCAGGACTGAGATTTATGATCCTTGGAGGGAATGGTTAACATAAGCACCGAAAACCCTGGTTTCTTAGAATGAATTTCCAGATGCATCTGGTTTGCACTGTTGCTGTTGTCAGGAGCAAAGACATATCCAAATATGGCAACAAGCCCTAAAAAAATGACAAAAATAAAACTGACAAAACCGATTTTATTTCGCTTGAATTTTTGAAACGCTAATTGAGAAAGTGATTTAGATTGCTCGGACATCTTTACAAAAATATAAAACCTGATAGGTTACACAAACTTATCAGGTTTTAATAGGAATTATTATATCTTGTTTTTAATTCTTTACAATCTCATTTCCAGTTCTTAGCTTCAAAGAACTTAAGACATTTAAAGCTTCATTTACGTACATATCCTTAGCTAGATTTTCATGCCATTTTGTTCTTTTAAGCTTCAATTCTTTATCCTTGTCTAATGCCGCTAGTTCATATTTGGGTGAGTTAAAGGTCAATTTCGACTTAAAATCAAAAACCGAGTTGAATTTCTTCGCGAACGCTTCTTTGTCGGTAACGTCTTGAACATAATTTTTATAGTTTAAAGAATAGGTAGTATCATCTTGCTCTTTCTTTAACCATTTTGCATATTCATTTACAAGCTTAAAATCTGAACTATTGGCAATACGCTCTTTACTGTTGTTAATGACATCAGAAAAATTCTCATAAGAATTTGACTTAATGTATTTAGCCTGCGCCACTTTATCCCATGCTAGAGCTCCATCTAGATCTCTTTCTCCAAATTTCATATAACTATATCTGCTAGGCATAGCAATATCAGAATAAACTCCTTCAGCTTGCGTAGACCCTCCATTCACTCTGTAAAATTTCTGAATGGTCATCTTTAAAAAACCAATGTCTTTATTATAACTTGGGTAAAACTGATTCATTGGAATTACCTGTTGTACGGTTCCTTTTCCATATGTTTGATTTCCTCCAACAATTACCGCTCTATTATAATCTTGCATTGCTGCTGCTAAAATTTCAGAAGCCGATGCCGAAAGTTCATTAACTAGAATCACTAGCTTTCCATCCCATTGTGTTTTAGGATCTTTGTCATTTCGTATGATAGGAGATTCTCCTCTATACTTAACCTGCACTACAGGGCCCTCTTTGATAAATAAACCACTGATCTCGATAGCTGTTTTTAAAGAACCACCACCATTATTTCTAAGGTCGATTAAGAGACCATCCACACCTTCTTCTTTTAATCGTTTGATCTCTTTCTCCATATCTTTTGCAGAGTCTCTATTCGTAACATCTGAAAAATCTATGTAAAATTTTGGAAGATCTATAATTCCATATTTCTTACCATTCTTAATAACAACAGATGACTTTACGAAGGTCTCTTCTAGTTCTACTACGTCTCTGGTAATAGGAATGACTCTTGTAGAGCCGTCTAGTTTTTTCTTTACAGTTAATTGAACCTTAGTGCCTTTTGGACCTTTGATAAATTTAATAGCATCATCTAAACGCATACCAACAATGTCTAAAGGTTCTTTATCTCCCTGAGCAACTTTCAAAATAATATCTCCAGCTTCTAATTCACCTTGCTTCCAAGCCGGTCCACCTGAAACTAACTCGACTACATGTGTGTAAATACCTTTTTTTTGTAAACGCGCGCCAATACCCTCAAGTTTACCAGACATATCTTGATCGAAACGTTCTTTGATTCTTGGGTCCATATAGGACGTATGAGGGTCAAATCCAGCAACGACACTGTTTAAAAAAGTAGAGAACCAATCTTCATGTTCAAGTTCCTCAATTCTTAAATACAGTTCATTCATATTTTTCAATACTTCAGCTCTAGCTTCTTTTTCTAGTACTTTGAACGCTCTTTTTTCATAGTTTTTATCGTTCTTACTTTTTTCTGCTTCTAATTCTTCCTTTTCTTGAATTTTACCTATCGTTTGTAGCTTTAATTGTTTTCTCCAATAGTCGATCAGCTGATTTTCATTTTCCGCGAAAGGAACTTTATCAAAATCAACATCAATAATTTCTTTTTTCTTATAGTTAAAAGGAGCTTCGAGTAATTTTCCGTAATACTCCTTTGCTGATTTGATCTTTTCAGTAAAACGACTATACACCAAATTGTAGAAGGTTAGATTCTCATTTTTAATCTGATTATCTATCTGATACTTGTACTTGGAGAATTTTTGAATATCCTTTTGGGTAAAATACCTTTTTGATGGATCTAGTCCATCGATAAAATTTTTAAAAACTAATTCAGAAAAATCATCATTTAAATCTTTTTCCACAAAATGAAACCTCGTTAGCATATTCTTAAGTACATATACGATCACTTTATCTTTTTCAGGATCTTTATCTGTATTTGCATGAATGCTGGTTCCTATAAGTAGGAAGGCCAAAAATGGGATTATAAATTTCGTCTTCATAAATCTTCTGTCGTTTTAAAAGTTAATAATTACATTTATAAACCTTGCTAAGGTACTAAAATGATGCCAAATTTTTTTGATGGTTTTATACCTTAGATAGATATACAATGTTAACCAAAAAAGAATGAAATAAATCTTTACAAAATGTTAAAAAGAAGTTCGATTTATTTCACTTATTTTTGTTGTAAATAATTTACTACGATGAATGAAAAACCGCTAATTTTAGTTACGAATGATGATGGTATTACCGCACCAGGAATTCGATCTCTCATACGAATAATGAATAAAATAGGAGATGTAGTTGTCGTAGCTCCAGATAGTCCGCAAAGTGGTATGGGACATGCAATTACGGTTGATAATGTATTGCATTGTAACCCAATAACTGTAGATGATGGACCACAAATAGAATACAGCTGTTCGGGTACACCTGCCGATTGTGTGAAAATGGCTATCAACGAGATCTTGAATAGAAAACCAGACCTTTGTGTATCAGGAATTAATCATGGATCAAATTCGTCAATCAATGTAATTTATTCTGGAACGATGAGTGCGGCGGTTGAGGCAGGAATCGAAGGAATTCCTGCAATTGGTTTTTCTTTATTAGATTTTAAATGGCATGCAGATTTCAAGGCTTCTGAAGATTTTGTAAAGAAAATCACGTTAAGTGCACTTGAAAATGGAATTTCTGAAGGAACCGTCTTAAATGTTAATATTCCAAAACTTTCAAAAAAAGAGATCAAGGGAATCAAAGTTTGCCGACAAGCAAATGGGTATTGGAAAGAAGATTTTGATAAAAGAACAAGTCCGTTTGGAAAAGAATACTATTGGTTATCCGGGGAATTCGTTAATAAAGATGGAGGAGAAGACACGGATGTTTGGGCTTTAGAAAACGGATTTATCTCTGTTGTCCCTGTACAATTTGATCTTACTGCTCATCATATGATCCAAAAATTAAATTCATGGGGACTATAAAAAAAGATATTCTTATTGGAATCCTGGTATCCATCTTTTCTACCGCATGTGGAATCTTTCTGTACTTACAGTATTTTTCGAAGTATAGTTTTGATGCGACCGTTGAGATGATCAAAGAAGGAAATTTGTATGGTCAGGTGTTAGCGTTGGCTGCGCTCCCTAACATTTTTGTTTTCTTCATCTTCATAAAGAAAAGACAGGATTATAGAGCAAGAGGAGTTTTAATAGCTTCCATATTAACTGCATTAACTACATTTGTATTAAAGTTATTTTAAAAATTAAATAATGCCACCTCGAGCGGAATCGAGAGGTTATAAATTTAGGTCTCGACTCCGCTCGACCTGACAATTTTGATCATGAAATATTATATCATAGCGGGTGAAGCTTCTGGAGATCTTCATGGATCCAATTTGATGAAGGCCATCTTTGAGAAAGACAAGGAGGCAAATATTAGGTTTTGGGGAGGTGACTTGATGGAAGCTGCAGGGGGTACTTTAGTAAAGCATTATAAAGAACTTGCATTTATGGGCTTTATTGAAGTGTTAATGAATGTTTCTACTATTTTCAAAAACATTTCTTTTTGTAAAAAAGATATTGCTTCTTTTCATCCAGATGTCATCATTTTTATAGATTATTCGGGCTTTAATTTACGTATTGCTAAATGGGCGAAAACGGAGAATTATCGAACAAATTATTATATCTCACCACAGGTGTGGGCTTCTAGAGCAAGTAGAGTGCAAAGTATTAAAAGAGATATTGATGCTATGTATGTGATATTGCCTTTTGAAAAAGAGTTTTATAAAAAATACGACTATGATGTACATTTTGTTGGACATCCTTTAATTGATGCTATTGCGAATAGAAAGCAAGTGGATGAGGCCTCCTTCAGAAAAGAACATCAGCTATCGGATAAACCAATTATAGCTTTATTACCGGGAAGTCGAAAGCAGGAAATTACAAAGATGCTTTCAGTAATGCTTACCATGATCGATACGTTTACTGAGTATGAATTTGTGATTGGTGGAGCGCCAAGTCAACCTTTTGAATTCTACAAGAAGATCATAGGAGGAAGACGGGTGTCTTTTGTAAATAATAAAACCTATGACTTGCTGAGTATTTCTAATGCGGCGCTTGTAGCTTCTGGAACAGCAACTTTAGAAACCGCTTTGTTTAAAGTGCCACAGGTTGTTTGTTATAAAGGAAGTGCCATATCCTATCAAATTGCTAAAAGGATAATTACGTTAAAGTTTATTTCTTTGGTCAATTTAATTATGGATAAAGAAGTGGTAAAAGAATTGATCCAGAACGATTTTAATTCAAAAAATATTGAGAAAGAATTGTCTTTAATCTTAGATACTAAACATCAGGAAAAACTGTTCTTGGATTATTTTGAATTAGAAAAGAAGTTAGGCGGAACAGGGGCTTCGGAAAAAGCTGCTACTTTGATTGTAGAAAACGCTTAATATTTTATACTTTTTTGTAACTTTATTCTGTTATGAAAAAGTTATTGGAATACTTACCATTCCATTTTACTTTATCTCTTATTATTGGAATCACCTCCCAGTTCAATTTTAGAATATGGTCTTATGGGTTTTTAGCAATGGCATATGTAGCCTTTGCATTGTTCATTATATTAATTCTTTTAAGAAGATCAAAGCTCTATTTTTTCAGTGTTTGGTTGTTCTTTTTTTGTATCGGAGTTGCCGTTGTTTATGCCCAGGATGACAGAAATTATAGTACATACTACGGCCATCATAAGAAGGACAATGCTTCTGCAGTAATTGCCATACAAAAGGAGCTTAAAAGTAGTACATACAATTATAAGTATGAGGCTACTATTCTTCAGTTAGATACTACACCTGTGCGCGGGAACATATTATTAAACCTTGATAAAGATTCTATTGAGAAAAGATTAAAAGTTGGTGATATACTGTTTTTGAAACCTAAAATTGAAAAGGTATCATCTCCATTGAATCCACATCAATTCGATTATGGATCTTATTTGGAAAAACAAGGTATTTATCATCAAGTTTTTGTGAAGAATTCAGAATATGTCATTATGGAACAACGTCAAAATTCGTTACAAACCATGGCTTCTGAAATACGGAATTCAATTGAGATTTCGTTACGAAAGTCAATAGTTGACAAGGATGTATTAGGTGTTATGAATGCATTATTATTGGGACAAAGACGAGATATTTCTGTGGGTCTTATAGAAAGTTATACAAAGGCAGGAGCCATTCATATTTTAGCTGTTTCTGGTTTACATGTGGGAATATTATTGCTGATTTTCTCTTATGTGTTGGGTCCAATCGAAAGAATAAAAAATGGAAAATTCTATAAAACACTAATAGTTGTTGTACTTCTTTGGATGTTTGCTTTAATAGCTGGACTGTCCGCTTCTGTGGTGAGAGCGGTTACTATGTTCACATTTGTGGCATTTGGTATGATGACGAAAAGATCGGGAGGTGTTTTAAATGCTTTGCTGAGCTCTGCTTTTTTCCTATTACTAATAAAACCCTTGTTCCTATTTGATGTTGGTTTTCAGTTAAGCTATTTAGCTGTTTTTGGGATTGTTTGGATACAACCTATGATTTCTAACCTATGGAAACCTAAATATACTATAGTGAATAAACTCTGGCAATTGAGCACGGTATCCATAGCCGCTCAAGCAATGATCTTGCCATTGAGCTTATATTATTTCCATCAATTTCCAGGGCTCTTTATAATTTCTAACCTAGTTATTGTTCCTTTTCTGGGGATGATTTTACTAGGAGGAATTCTAATCATATTCCTTTCCTTAATAGGAGTGTTGCCTCACTTTTTAGTGGAAGTATATGAAGTTACTGTGGCTACAATGAACAGTTTTGTGAGTTGGATTGCCGCTCAAGAGCAGTTTCTTATAACAGAGATCTCTTTCTCCATGATGCTCATGATAGCAAGTTATTTTGTGATTTTAAGCGTTGGAAGCCTATGTTCAAAATGGCATCCAAAAAAAATGATGGTGGCATTAGGAACGATAATACTCTTTCAATCTGTTTTGATGTATAAAGAATATGAAAAAAACTCACCTAAGGCATTGATTGTTTTTCATAAGAGCAAAAGAACAATAATTGGTGAGCGACTGCAAGATTCTTTGTGTATATATAGCGATATGAACCTGTTAGATCTGCAAGGGGATCACGCAGTAAAATCGTATCTTCTAGGAGAGGATGTTTTTGTATACTTTGATGAAAGGTTACACAATTATTACCAGATAGGAAATGAAGAGTTACTAATTGTCGATAAAAAAGGGGTCTATGAGTTTAAAGGGTATGAAAATGCAATAATACTATTGAGACAATCTCCAAGGATAAATTTGGAAAGGCTAATTACCCGTTTAAATCCCAAGGTGATTATCGCAGATGGTTCTAACTATAAAAGTACGGTTGCTAAATGGGAAAAAACATGCATAGAAAAGAAAACTCCATTTTGGTACACTGGCCAAAATGGAGCTTATATTTTGAAAAAGTAACTTTTAGATGCTACTCTTGAAATTCTTTACAAAATCATCCCATTTTTGAGATTTGTATTTTTCCTGGGCAAAATAAGCGATTACTTTTTCCATAGTTTTCACATCTAAATATCCAGGAATCCGGTCTAGTAGTTTTTCATCTTTATCTAAAAAAACAGTAGTAGGGTAACTTAATTTTCCATTTAAAATGGTCGCAGGTAATTCGTGAAATTTAGAGCGTCCTTTTTTTCTATATTTAAATGTATAGTCTTTATAGGTGATGTCTTTTTTACCTTCACCATCCAACTTCACCGCATAAAAATGTTTATTTATATAATCTACAATTACCTTATTCTTATAGGTAATCTTATCCATCTTTTTACAATAGCCACACCAATCGGTATAGACATCTAATAAGATCATCTTTTTCTCTTTCTTATTGAGTTCAATAGCTTTTTCGAAGGAAATCCAGTTCACTTCTTGCCCATTTATGGAAGTGCTGAAAAAAGCAATAAGGAGTATAAGTATATAGTTCTTCATAGAGTTTAAGTCGATAATCGAGTCACAAATTTACAAAAAATAAAAGCACTCTTTTTGGAGTGCTTTTATTTTAACATGGAATTAAGTTCTTAACGAATTCCATGCATGAGTTTTTTTATTATCGGATTTAGGATTAAAAATATAACACCTACTCCAGCTGGAATAAGCGTAAATATTAGAAAGAAGTAAGACATAGAGAATTGTTCCACGATTACGTCTATATATTTCCCAACAAACGCTGCTAAAAAATTACCCAAGAAATTGACTAAATACCAAATACCGAACATCATGCCAATCTTCTTAGGAGGAACAAGTTTAGAAACGTAAGAAAGCCCAACAGGAGAAACACAAAGTTCCCCCATAGTATGAAGTAAATAGGCTAATACTAACCAAATCATACTTACCGAAGCGGTCTTTGCTCCTTGAGGAATGCCACTAGAACCATAGGCTAATGCTGCAAAACCTATTCCTAATAGTACCATTCCAATACCAAATTTTACTGCCGCGGAAGGGTTGTATTTACTTTCCCACCACTTAGAAAAAAGCGGCGCAAGGAATATGATAAAAAGAGAGTTTAAGATTAGAAACCAAGATGCTTCAACTTCGGCATTTTCCTTTGGCATAATGACACTTAATTTCCATATTACTAATCCCCATACAGCTAGAAAGCTAGTACCTAAAACAATATTTGATAAGGATATTTTCCTAAAAGTTTGTCTAAATAGTTTGAATAAAACCCATGTTATTATTAGTAATGGAACCGTAGAAACTAAAACGTCGACAATCTTAAAAATGAAAGCTGAATCCCCTTCCAGAGTTCGTTGTGTATAATCATTTGCAAAGACGGTCATTGAACCACTGGCCTGTTCAAAAGAAGCCCAAAAGAATACAGTAAAAAATGCCAATATTGCAACCACGATATAACGATCTCGTTGCACATTTGCAGGTACTTTTTCGTTATTAACTTCTACTTTGTCAATAGCATCTGTAAGATTTACTTCTTTAGAAGGTTGTTTCCCTACATTCTCAAAAATATTTCTACCAAACCAGAATTGCAGCATTCCTAAAAACATAAATAAACCAGCCAATCCGAATCCCCATGAATAACTTAAGTTACTTGCTAAAAACCCACATAATAAAACACCTAAAAACCCTCCAGCATTAACACCCATATAGAATATGGTAAAAGCCCCATCTTTACGCTCAGGATATTTGTCGTATAATCCACTTACAATAGAGGTTACATTAGGTTTGAATAAACCATTTCCAATGATTAATAATCCAACTCCTATATAAAACATAAATTCTGTTTCAAAAGCCAATGAGGCATGACCCAAAGTCATAGCAAGAGCTCCAAGCGCTACTGCCTTTTGATATCCCGCAAATTTATCTGCAATCCACCCACCAATAAGGGGTGTTAGATATACCGAACTGGTATATATTCCTAACAAGGCAATAGCTCTTTCCCTAGTCCATTCCCAGCCTCCATCAATTAATGGCGCTGTAAGAAATAGGACAAAAATGGCACGCATTCCATAGTAAGAAAAGCGTTCCCACATTTCAGTAAAAAATAAAACAAATAAGGCTGGTTTATGATTTAGTAAGCTAAATTCATTGGTTTTTGCGGTACTCATGAAAAATATATTTTGATTTTTATATAAGAAAAAACCTCATACATTTTAATAGTATGAGGTTTATAATATTTTTTTGGTTTATTCGTCAGCTAATTCAAATCCTTCAGCCTCTTTGGTACTGAAATCAACTTCATTATCTTCTGCACCATGAGTTAACGCCTTTAATTTTTTAAAGAATAGGAATACTAAAAATGCAAACACTATACAGAAAATTGCTATTCCAGTGAAAACTTTAAACTCACCAAAAATGGAAGAAGACTCACCAAGCAACCCAGCAGCTTTATTTCCTAATCCTGTAGTAGCGAAATAAATACCCATCATTATAGATGCGTATTTTGCAGGAGCTAGTTTGGTTACAAAAGAAAGCGAAACAGGTGATAAACATAACTCACCAACAGTGTGGAATAAATATGCCAAAACAAGCCAAATCATCATAGAGCTTCCCGTGTCATCATATTCAGCAGCAGCAGCAGACATAAATAAGAACCCAAGACCTGTTATCCCTAAACCTATAATCATTTTATATAATGAAGAAGCTTCTGTTCCCTTTAATTTTCGTCTAGCCCAGAACGCTGCTATGGCGACACCCAAGGTTATAATAAAAAAGGAATTCAAAGATTGAAACCAAGTAGCAGGTACTTCCCAGCCCATTAGCATCCTATTTGTTTTCTCCTTAGCATAAATGTTCATTAAACCGCCTGCTTGTTCAAAAGCAGCGAAAAAAGCAATGATCAATAAGAAAGAAATTAGCAAAACGATAACTCTGTCTTTTTCAACTTTAGTAAGTGGTCTTTTATATGCTTCTTGATCTTCTTTTTTATCAGATTTTCCTAAATAATTCCCGACATGAACCAAGTATCTTTGTCCTGCTAGAAATTGAATTAAACCTAACACCATTAAGATTCCGGCCAAACCGAATCCATAGTGCCAACCATGAACCTCTCCTACATATCCAACTACCAGACCAGATAAAAATGCTCCGATGTTAATACCAATATAAAAAATGGTAAAACCTTTATCTCTTCGCACATCACCTTTCTTATATAGGCCTCCAACCATAGTGGAAATATTTGGTTTTAAACAACCTACACCTAGGATTATAAAGACAAGTCCTGTATAAAATGCCCACATAGCTTCTATAGCAAGAACGCTGTGTCCAATTACCAAGAGTATGGCTCCAAGAATTACTGATTTCTTTTGACCTAAAAATTTATCGGCGAGAATACCACCGGGAATAGACATAATATATACTAATGCAGTATACCAACCATAAAGTGCTAATGCATCTCCTTGGGTCCAACCAACACCTGGATTTAAATCTGTTGTTTTTGAGGTTAGGTACAGTACAAGAAGTGCTCTCATTCCGTAATATGAGAAACGTTCCCACATCTCGGTAAAAAATAAAACATACAATCCTACTGGATGCCCAAATAATTCTTTTTCATGTGGTTGTTTAATAGTTGAATCTGCCATAAATATTATCCTTTAATTTTAATATCGTTGTCTTTTTTACTGTTCATATTCTCTTCTATAAAAGAAGTCATTTTTTTATATAAATGCAACCTGGTATTCTTTCCTCTGAAGATACCATGGGTTCTGTCTGGATAAATTGCTTGGTCAAAAGGTTTGTTGGCCTCAATTAAAGCGTTCACCATTCTCATGGTGTTTTGAACATGCACATTATCATCACCAGATCCATGAACAATTAGGTAATTCCCTTTTAGCTTATCAGCATAATTAATAGGGGAATTATCATCATATCCGCTCGCATTTTCTTGCGGTGTTTGCATATATCGTTCCGTATATACTGTATCGTAAAATCTCCAGGAAGTTACAGGTGCTACTGCAATAGCCGTAGAGAAAATGTCACTTCCTTTTAGAATACAATTGGTACTCATAAATCCGCCATAACTCCATCCCCAAATACCAATATTATTTTTGTCAATATAACTGCGTTCTGCCAATTTTTTAGCTGCAGCAATTTGATCTTCAACTTCGAATTTTCCTAGCTCTTTTTGAGTTACTTTTTTGAAATCCCTTCCTTTTAAACCCGTTCCTCGCCCATCAATACACACAACAATGATGCCTTTTTGGGCCAGCATATTATGCCAGTAGTCATTAGAGCCATTCCAACGGTTTGCTACTTGCTGAGATCCTGGACCAGAATATTGGAACATTAACAAAGGATATTCTTTATTTTCATCAAAGTCTGCTGGTTTGATCATCCACATATTCAAATCATTTCCATTGATTCTGATGGTAGAGAATTCTTTAGGACTCATTTTATAGTCCGCCAGCTTTGTTTTCAGATCACCATTATCTTTTACGACTTCCTTCATTTCACCTTCAGCAGTATATAGACTGTATATAGGTGGAATTTCTGTCGTGGAATGTGTATTGATAAAGTAATTTAAATTCTTGCTAAATGAAGCCCTGTTATTACCATCTTCATTACTCAATAATTTCTTATTCTTTCCATCTAACCCAATGCTATATACCCCTCTATTGATAGAGCCGTTTTCTACGGATTGATAATAAACAGTCTTTTTAGTTGGGTTATATCCATAATAATTGGTCACTTCCCAAGGTCCTTTTGTGATTTGGTTGATCAATTTTCCATTAAAACCATAATGGTAAATATGATTGAAACCATCTTTTTCACTCGTCCATATAAAACTGTTATCGGGTAAGAATGTTAAATCATCTTTTACATCTACATAGGCAGCATCTTTTTCATTTAGTAACAAAGAAGTTGATACATTAGAAGCATTTACCTTGTATAACTTTAGATCATTTTGATGACGATTTAATGTTGTAGCGACTAACACATTGTTAGTATTAGACCATTGAATTCTTGGAATATATTCATAAGCACCTAACGAAACTTTTCTAGTAGCATTGCCATTCACATTATACATGTGTAGACTCACTTTAGCATTTTTCTCTCCAGCTTTAGGATATTTAAATACTTGTTGAGAAGGATATAATTCTTTTCCTACGATATCCATAGAGAACTGAGGTACGTTCGTTTCATCAAAACGTAAAAAAGCAATGAACTTGCTGTCATTGCTCCACTCATATGCTCTTACAAATGCAAACTCCTCTTCGTATACCCAATCAGTAGTTCCATTAATAATACTATTTGTTTTTCCGTCTTTCGTAACCTGAAGTACACTGTTGTTCTGAAGGTTCTTAATGTATAGGTTATTATCTTTGGCATAGGCTACTTTTTTGTTATCAGGTGAAAAAGTAGGCTCTTGAATTCCTTTTCCTATCAACGATAATTTTTTGGAAGCTATATCATATGCGTAATAGGTTCCTTTAAAAGATCTTCTGTATACCTGTTTAAAGTTAGTTCCTAAAATTAGCTTCGTTTCATCATTGTTAAAGCTATAAGAGCTAAAACTCTTTAATCTTTTTAAGTTTTTGCTATCAACAATGGTAACTACTTTTTCTAAGGTTTCATAGCTGTATTTATCTACCGAACTCGTTCCTGCGTCTCTATCTCTGTTCAACAAAGAATAAAAATCCCCATTCATAGAATTTAAAGCGTTCATTCTATTGGTTCTAAAGGCTCCATTCCATATTTCCTCTACTGTAATTTCTTTAGTACCTGTTTGTATTTTTGCTGTTGGAGTTTTTGTATTGTCGCAGCTAATAAAAAGAGAGATTGCTGCTAAAATGAATATTTTCTTCATTCTAATTTCAAGATTTAATAATAGAATGCCAAGTTTACGGAAAAATCAGCAAAAAACCGTTTAAATTATTATAAATCTTGAATTAGAACCCTTGTTTTATACGATTCAATTATCTTTGTTCTCGATTGAAAATAAGATACTAAATGTCTAAACGAATTTCAGGTTTTTCTAAACTTCGAAAAGAGGAAAAGATCCACTGGCTAGCCAAAACCTACTTCAAGGATCAAGAAGAAACGGTAAAAGTTATTAAGAAATATTGGAATGAAGATGAAAAACTGCAACAACTTCATGATGACTTTATAGAGAATACGGTTTCTAATTTTTACTTGCCATTTGGGGTTGCTCCGAATTTTATAATTAATGGTCAAGAGTATGCCATACCTATGGTAATTGAAGAAAGTTCTGTGGTAGCAGCTGCTTCTTTAGTAGCTAAATTCTGGAGTGAGCGAGGTGGTTTTAAAGCTAATGTGATCTCCACCACGAAGATTGGACAAGTGCATTTTATGTACGCTGGAGATAAAGACCTTTTGAATAGTTATTTTCGAGAGGTCAAGGAAGGTTTGATAGAAGCAACTTCCGACATTACCAAGAACATGAGAAAGAGGGGTGGCGGAATTTTAGATATTGAACTAAAAGATAAAACAGAAAAACTAGACCACTACTATCAATTATATGTGTCCTTTGAAACAAAGGATTCTATGGGCGCAAATTTCATTAATTCCTGTCTCGAGGCAATTGCAAAAAGATTTAGAAAAGAAGGCATAGAAATTATTATGAGCATCTTGTCTAACTATGTTCCGGAATGTTTGGTGAGATCAGAGGTGAGTTGTAAAGTGGAAGATTTGGGAGGAGAGAATCCTCAAAAATTCGCGGAGAAATTCTGCCAGGCGGTTCGAATTGCAGAGGTAGAGCC
Organism: Asprobacillus argus; assembly: GCF_032248395.1. Classification (NCBI taxonomy): domain Bacteria; kingdom Pseudomonadati; phylum Bacteroidota; class Flavobacteriia; order Flavobacteriales; family Flavobacteriaceae; genus Asprobacillus; species Asprobacillus argus. Next base: position 95,199 of record NZ_JAVTTO010000003.1, on the reverse strand, counting down.
TTATAGAGCGGTTACACATAATAAAGGAATTATGAATGGAATCGATGCGGTAGTTCTAGCAACCGGAAACGATTTTAGAGCGGTAGAAGCTGGCGTGCACGCATATGCATCTAAATCTGGAGAGTATAAAAGTTTGACACATTGTTCTGTTAAAGATGGAATTTTTAAATTTTGGATAGAAATTCCACTAGCATTAGGAACCGTAGGAGGGCTAACTTCTTTGCATCCTATGGCCAAGCTTTCACTGGATATGTTACAACAACCTTCTGCAAGAGAGTTAATGATGATTATGGCGACAGCTGGATTAGCGCAAAACTTTGCAGCCTTAAGAGCATTAACGACAAAAGGAATTCAGCATGGACATATGAAAATGCACTTGATGAATATTTTAAATCAACTCGGAGCTACTGAGTCTGATAAAAAGGAGATTGCCGAGTATTTTGATGGGAAAACCGTTTCGCATGCTGCAGTCGTTGAAAAGTACAAGGAGTTGAAAAATGAATAAGTTTTATTCCAACAAGAATGTCATCTCGAGCGCAGTCGAGAGGGTATTAATAAGGTCTCGGCTGCGCTCGACCTGACAAAACAGAAGAATTGAGTACGTATTATTCCAATGGAAAATTATTGCTTACAGGAGAGTATCTTGTGCTTGATGGAGCTACTGCTCTAGCCATTCCAACAAAATTTGGGCAAGACTTAACGGTTGATACGATTGAAGAACCTCAATTAGTTTGGGAAAGTTATTCTCATGATGGAACCTGTTGGTTTGAAGCGGTTTTTGACCTGCCAAAACTACGATTAGTAAATGCAACCTTTAATTCTAAAAAGGACGGCAGTACCGAATTTATAGCAGAAACATTACAAGATATTTTACAAGAAGGTCGAGTGTTAAATCCTGAATTTTTGAATTCAGAGCAGGGCTTTTTGGTAAAAACAAACTTGACGTTTCCTCGCGATTGGGGGTTAGGAAGCTCTTCCACTCTTATTAATAATATTGCTCAGTGGGCAAAGGTAGATGGGTATCAACTGTTGTGGAATGCATTTTCTGGAAGCGGGTATGATATTGCTTGCGCACAGAATAATTCGGCTATTTTATATCGACTAGACCAAAAAAAACCTGTAGTGTCAGAAATCAAATTCGATCCTTCATTTAAAGAGCAACTATTCTTTGTGCATTTAAATCAGAAACAAGATAGTCGGGAAGGTATTGCCCAGTATAAAGAGTATAGCGAAGTGTTAGAAGTTGCAATTGAAAGAATTTCGAAACTTACTGATCAATTTATAAAAGCCTCAAATATTAAAGAGTTTGAAGAATTGATGGAGGAGCATGAACAACTTATTTCTGAGATTATTAAACAACAACCAATTAAAGAAAGATTGTTTACGGATTATTTTGGGGCAATCAAAAGCCTTGGAGCTTGGGGAGGTGATTTTATTTTAGCTACAGGCAACGAAAGCACACCAGCGTATTTTAAAGAAAAAGGATATCAGACTGTGCTTAGATATAAAGATATGATCTTATGAAAGTTATCATTGTAGGGGGTGGAGCAGCTGGGTTTTTTACTGCCATCAATGCAAAAGAAATGAACCCTGATCTAGATATTATGATTCTTGAAAAAGGAAAAAAAGTGTTGCAAAAAGTAAAAATATCTGGTGGAGGTCGTTGTAATGTAACACATGCTTGTTTTGAACCCAAAGAGTTGGTAAAGTTTTACCCTAGAGGAGAAAAAGAACTGCTAGGACCTTTTCATCAATTTATGACCGGAGATACCTTTGAATGGTTCGAACAACGAGAAATTCCACTAAAGATAGAAGGAGATAATCGGGTATTTCCCGAATCCAATTCCTCTCAAACGATCATTGATTGTTTTTTGCATACTGCCGATGGTCTTGGTATAGAAGTTATTAAAAACTGTGGAGTGAATGCTATTGAAAAGCAAGGAGACCGGTGGAAGGTTTTTACCAAATCCAAGGAATTTATTGCGGATAAATTAGTAATAGCCGCTGGAAGCAGTAAAAAAGTATGGGATTTGGCTGAAACTTTAGATCATAACATCGTTCCTCCCGTACCTTCCTTATTCACATTTAATATTAAAGATAATAGAATAAGAGACTTATTAGGGATCTCAGTTCCGAATGCCAGTGTGAAACTATTGGATACAAAACTAGAGGCTTTTGGTCCATTACTGATCACCCATTGGGGATTAAGCGGACCTGCAGTGCTAAAGCTCTCTGCATTTGGCGCTAGAATTTTGGCTGAAAAACAGTACAATTATAAGGTAGAGGTTAATTGGCTTTCTAGACCTACGGATAAGATTCAGAATGTATTGTTGAATCTAAAGAAGAAACAACCCAGGAAACAAGTCATTTTGCGTTCTCCTTTTGAAGAAATTCCAAAACGATTGTGGGAGCGATTTGTCTTGGCTTCTCAAATTAACAATGCTCAAAATTGGGCAGATTTAAGTCATACTCAGATAGAGAGGTTAGCAATTCAGATTACGAAGTGTGTATTTCAGGCTAATGGCAAAAGTACATTTAAAGAGGAGTTTGTTACCGCGGGCGGAATTGATCTAAAAGAGATCAACTTCAAACGTTTTGAAAGCAGAAAACATCAAAACCTGTTTTTTGTAGGCGAAGTTCTAAACATTGATGCCGTTACTGGAGGATTTAACTTTCAAAATGCCTGGACAGGAGGTTGGATATGTGCTAAGGCTTTAAAAGATTAGATGTTTAATTTGTGCTGTACTGCAAGATTATATCATAATAGAACATCATGGCAATCGCCATCTGAACACTTTGTGTGTTGTAATCTTTTTCTGTCAATTCAGTTTGTAAGGAAGCTACCAGAATATATGGGCTCAAATCTAAACTTTCTTCCTTTTTAAAAAATTCAAAAGATTCGCGCACCTTTTTATTTGGGATGTTCTTAATTAAATAGTCGAAATAAGAACCTTTGTAGTTAATTCTATAAATTGTTTTTTTACCCTTTAACTTGTTTGACCAGATTTTTTCAAACGTTGATGATTGTCTAAAGCTAGCAAACAAATCGATAGATGTTTCCTCTTTTATGATTTGAGGATTCACCTTTCGTAAAAGCAAATCTGATAGGTATTTTTGATATACTTTTTCTGTACTTGTTTCTGGATAGTATTTTTTTAGAACTGAACCGAAATGGTCAATTAATTGTTTTGTTTTTTTAAAATCGGCCTCACTGAAACTATCATTAGTCGTTTGACTATTTAGATTTGCCGAAACAAGCAGTAGTATACAATAGAATAGATTTTTCACCAGAAGGAATTTAACAATTATTGAGGTAGTGAAATGTATGCAATTTTATCCAAATAGATTCTTGTGAATAGAAGAATTTTTTTCGTTTGGAATTTATTTTTTGCTAAAGAGTTCTCTAGCCTTAAAGACCCCTTGCTTTTTTGCATTAAATAGCTCTTGTAACGATCTGCCTTTTTTCCCTTTCCAAATCCCTTTCTTCTTTTTTACAACATCGTATTGATATTTTTGGAGATAGAAATAACCATCCCCTTTTGAAATATATAATAACGCTGTTTTATGTTTTTCAAAATAAGGTCTTCCATAATGGTTAAACACTTTAAACTGTATAGTGTCGACCTTTAGGTCGTTAAAAACAGGTTTGAGAACTTGATAGGTAGCATTAAACCCTCTATCCATGGCAACACTGGTGTTCTTAATAGTATCATTTGTAATGGAATCTATGCTGTAGACGATTTTATTTTTCACTTCGAATTCATCTACTGAAATCTTTTTACCTATAAAAGCATATAGGTTTATACTCTTGTCTACCTCTAGAGGAGCATCTGACTGGTGCTGTTTCGCAGTTTTACAGGATAAAATAACCACTACTAACAACAAAGGAACATATTTTTTCATAGTACTTAATTTAGCTTAGTTCTCCACGATGTGGTTTTAAAGCATCTCTATAGGTTTTCATATCAGCCTCATCTACTGTGATAAAGGCGGTACATAGCATTGGATTCAATTCTTGAATATCAACCTCATGATATATCAAGTCCTCAATAGCGGCAAATTCTTTTAAGTGAATGGTATGATGTTTGGCTGTTTCCTTGGCATCCGGGCCTCTAAAATCCCAAAGCAGTTTTATTTTTCGTTGCATACTACAAAAATACCCATTTCATTTTAATGAAACGGGTACGCAATTATAAGAAATAAGAGTGAAAAACTATTTCTTTTTCAACTGAAGTCCAATCATTCCAGCTCGTGCAATCAAGAAAACAACCATGCCGAAAGTAGGGCTCAATAAGCCAATTTTCAGACCAATTGCAAGTACTCCATTAGAGACGTCGTTTGCAATTGAGATTGCATCTAAGGCACCTATTAGTCCTATTAGATGTCCTAAGAACCCCCAAACTAATGCAAATAAACTTATAGAGCCAACAAGTTTACGGGAACGATCATCGGGATCTCCTTTTACAAAAGCTTTAATGATTAATACAACACATACTATTAATAAGATTAATAAAGGATACATAAACAAAGGACCGCCATCAGACAGTAAATTTGAAAATAAAGGTTTCATAAATTATCTTTTTTAGATTAACATACTCCAAATCTATTTTTTAGCATGCACGAAATTTTTTAAATTCGATAGAATGTAAATAATAGCGTCTATTCTACTGGATTTACCGTGCTTTCCGAAAAAAGAAGAAAACGTGTTGCAACCCTTGTTTTTTTTGAATTTCGTCTCAAAATCTCTTAAGATTTCTTAAAAAATTGGATATTGCAAACATATGAAGAAATCAATACAAGTAGTACATCCCATACTTATTGGAATGCTCCATGGACTATTTTGGATAGTGGTATATTTCTTTTACACGTATTTTTTGGGATATGGCAGTGTTGACACGACATATGTAAATCGGTTTTCTTACTTTTTGATGCCTATTACAATGGTCGTAAGTTACTTTTTTATCTACCATTTAATACCTAAATATCTATTGCGAAAAAAGCGTTTTCTGTTTGTGTTATACAGTATATACACAATGATTATAGCTACGTTTTTAATTGTACTTTCTATTCTCTATGGGCTTGTCTTATTGTTTGAAATAAGGCCAGAGAATAGTACTCCTCTAACCAAAACATTACCTTTTATAGTTCTTGGTGTGTATTTTATTATAAGTATGGCTGTAGCCATTAGTCTAGTGCTACATAATTATAGATTTGCCGTAGATAATGAGGATTTAGAAAATAAATTTCTACATACTCAATTGCAGTTAAAAGAGCAGGAGTTGAAGTTTTTAAAAATGCAGATTCATCCTCATTTCCTATTCAATTCGCTAAACACAATTTATGGATTTGCCTTAAAAAAGAGTGAAGAGGCTCCAGAAATGATTCTAAAGCTATCTAACTTACTGGACTATATTTTATATCAAATAGACAAACCGTATGTACTGCTGGAAGATGAGTTGTTGCATTTGGAAGATTATATTTCTTTAGAAAAGATGCGATTCCGAGATACGCTAGAGGTTCATTTTGATCATACATTACTGCAATCAAACTATAGGATTGCCCCCATGTTACTGATCCCTTTTGTAGAAAACGCGTTCAAACATGGTGCAATGATTGATGGTGTATTAAAAGTGGAGATCAACGGATATGAGCGAGACGGTCGGTTAACATTTGAAGTTGTAAATTCATCAAAAAGAAATGAGACCATTAAAGGAATAGGCTTAGATAATATTCGTAGACGATTAGAGATGTTATATAAAAACGCTTATGACTTAGAAATAGAAGAAGAAGAATCTTATTTTAAAACGAGTTTGTCCATTATATTAAATGCGCTAAAAGAAAAATGACCAAAGAAAAGATACATTGCATAATAGTCGATGATGAACCCATAGCTAGAGATATTATAGCAACTCATGTGGAGAAAATTCCTTCATTAAATCTGATTGCTTCTTGTAAGAATGTAATTGACGCGACAGAGGTGTTGAGGAGTCAAAAAGTTGATTTAGTTTTTCTGGATATCAATATGCCAGAGATATCTGGATTATCTTTAGCCAAAACAATTCAAAATAAAACAAAAGTTATATTTACAACTGCCTACAGAGAGTATGCGATAGATGGATTCGATTTACATGCGGTAGATTATTTGTTGAAACCAATTTCTTTTGATCGATTTTTGACAGCAATTCATAAATTTTTCGATGTTTCGAAAGGAAATCAAGCGCAGGAGAAAGCGCAGAAATCATCAAGAAATGAGCATTTCTTTGTGAGGTCGGAGCGAAAAATGATAAAAATTAATTTTGATGACATCTTTTATGTAGAAAGTTTAAGCGATTATGTGAAGCTTCATCTTGATGCTAAAACAATAATTACCAGAGAAACGATCAGTAATATTGAAGCGAAACTTCCTGTAAGTAAATTTTTAAGAACACATCGGTCATTTATTGTTTCGTTCGATAGGATATCATCGTATACGAATGAGTACGTAGAGGTTGCTGATAAAGCAATTTCCATAAGTAGATCCTATAAGGAGCAAGTCCTTAAAAAGTTGGAAAACAATTAGTCGAAAACAACTATCTTTACCCTAAATTTTTCGACATTGAATACAGATCAATTCATTCCTGAATCATTACAAAATACTATTTCAGAATTAAAAGTAACCTGGCAGACTCCAAGTAATATTGCTTTAGTAAAGTACTGGGGAAAAAGCGATCCGCAAATACCTAAAAATGCTTCTATAAGTTTTACGTTGGAACATTGTCATACAGTTACAAGTATTGATTTTATCAAAGCAAAAAGAAGAGAGTTACCTAAATTCGATATGTATTTTGAGGGTAAAAAGAACGATGATTTTAAACCCAAGATTGCAACTTTTTTTAAGAGAATATCTCAATATTGCCCGTATGTTTTTGAGTATGATATGATTATTCGATCAAAAAACTCATTTCCGCACAGTAGCGGAATAGCATCTTCAGCCAGTGGATTAAGTGCTATTGCGATGTGTTTGATGAGTTTAGAAAAAGCGTTGAGTTTGGACAATTTGAACGATCAATTCTTCAAGCAAAAAGCTTCTTTTTTAGCAAGATTGGGATCTGGAAGTGCTAGTAGAAGTATTGAAGGACCGCTTGTGGTTTGGGGTAGTCATGATGAAATAAAAGAGAGTTCAGATCTTTTTGGAGTTCCGTTTAACGAGGAGGTAGCCCCAATTTTTAAGAACTACCAAGACACTATTCTATTGGTAGATAAAGGAGAAAAGCAGGTCAGTAGTACAGTAGGGCATAATTTAATGCATGATCACCCATATGCTGAGCAACGATTTTCTCAGGCCAATGAAAATATTAAGAAGCTAAAGCAAATTCTAATTAATGGAGATATAACATCTTTCATTGGTTTAGTAGAAAGTGAGGCATTAACATTACATGCCATGATGTTAACCAGCGACCCTTATTTTATATTAATGAAGCCAAATACATTACAGATTATTAATGAAATATGGAGGTATCGAAAGGAACAAAATAGCTATATCTGTTTTACACTAGATGCCGGAGCAAACGTACACGTATTATATCCAGAAAAAGAAAAAGAAAAAGTGTTGCAATTTATTGAAAATCAGCTATCTAAATACTGTCAAAAAAATCAGTATATTTGTGATAATACTGGCTTTGGAGCCAGAAAAATAGATGATATTGAATAGCAAACACTTCAAAATAGCACTCGTTTTTTTACTGTTTAGTTTGTCTTGGTCAAATGTTTTTTCTCAAAAAACTATTTGGTTTGATGCTGGGTTTAACGAAACCAGTAAAGAAAAAGCAACCTATTATAGACCAGTCCCTAAGCAAAAAAGAAGTAATTTCTTGATTATCGACTATTATAAGAACGGTAAAAAATTTAGAGAAGGTAAAGCAAAAACGCCTGAGTTAAACAATGAACTGTTTCAAGGATATGTAACGTATTATTTTTCGGATGAGACCATTTTTAAGAAGGTCAATTATAAAAGAGGGATAATGGATGGTGCATACATGGAGTATTATAGGACTGGAGAATTGAAAGAAAGTGGAAGGTATGAAGATGGAAAGAGAGATGGCGGTTGGAAGTTTTATAATAAAAGCGGAAAAATAAAAACAAAAGGAACCTATAAAGATGGAGAGAAGGTAGGTGTCTGGAAGACATTTTATAAAAACATCTACTAATTAATTCATTTATATGGGATTATGTAGTATTTTTGTATAGCTAAAGAAATAGAAATTTATGAGAGGCCCATTATTTTATGCCAAGATTTTATTATTCGGTGAATACGGAATCATTAAAGATTCTAAAGGTTTGGCGATTCCTTATAATTCGTATAGAGGAGCGTTAAAAGCTGCAAAAAATTTGTCAGGTGAAGCTGAGAAATCGAATAATTGCTTAGTAAAGTTCTACAACTACTTAGTTGGGTTAGATACGGATCTTGTTTCATTTAATCTATCAGAATTTAAGGAAGACCTGGAAAATGGATTGTATTTCGATTCTTCTATTCCACAAGGATATGGAGTAGGTAGCTCAGGTGCATTGGTAGCTTCGATTTATGACAAGTATGCTAATGATAAGATTACAGTTTTAGAGAACCTTACTAGAGATAAATTGCTAAAATTAAAAGGTATCTTTTCTTTAATGGAGTCTTTTTTTCACGGAAAAAGCTCAGGGCTGGATCCATTGAATAGTTACTTAAGCTTGCCGATTCTTATTAATTCTAAGACAAATATTGAGCCCGCAGGTATTCCTTCTCAAAAAGAAGGTAAAGGTGCCGTTTTCTTATTGGATTCGGAACAAGTAGGTGAGACTGAACCAATGGTAAGTATCTTCATGAATAAAATGAAGAACGAAGGTTTCAGAAAAATGTTGAATGAGGAGTTTGCCTTTCATACAGATGCTTGTATAGAAGATTTTTTAAGAGGTAATGTAAAATCCTTGTTCGGCAATGTAAAGAAATTATCTAAGGTTGTTTTAGCAAATTTTAAACCGATGATCCCTACATCCTTTCATAAAGTTTGGGAACAGGGAATACAAACCAATGATTATTACTTAAAGTTATGCGGCTCAGGCGGCGGCGGGTATATTCTAGGTTTTACAGAGGATTTTGAGAAAGCAAAGAAAAAATTAAAAGACTATAGGTTAGAACTGGTATATAGGTTCTAAAGATAGTATTCAGAGTTATGGGAGGTTCTAACAAAGTTTCTTTGTTTTATAAGCTTTTTAGCTTGCTCTCTGTGGTAAGAGGATACAATATAGCAATATTAGTAGCAGCCCAATATCTGGCTGCTATTTTCATTTTCTCACCAAAGAAATCAGCACGTAGTGTTATCTTAGACTTACATCTTTTTTATATTGTTTTTGCAAGTGTATGCGTTATTGCAGCCGGGTATATAATTAATAATTTTTATGATGTTAAAGTAGATAGGATCAATCGTCCGATAAAGGCAAAAATTGATAGTTTTATAAAGCAAGAGACAAAATTATCGCTGTACTTTTTCTTGAACTTCATTGGATTTTTAACAGCATATTTAGTCTCGTATAGAGCTGCTATCTTTTTTGCAACCTATATTTTTGGAATTTGGTTGTATTCACATAAGCTTAAGAGATATCCTCTTACTGGATCCATCTCTGCAACAGTACTCACCATATTGCCTTTTTTTGCTGTATTTGTATACTTTAGGAATTTTTCTAAGATCATTTTTGTACATGCTATTTTTCTCTTTTTAGTGATTATGGTGCGTGAGTTTATAAAGGATCTTGAAAGTATAAAAGGAGCAGTGGCTAATAATTATGACACTTTTCCTGTTGCTTATGGAGAAAAAAGAACAAAGCAATTATCTGTGCTGCTTATAGGATTGACCCTTTTTCCAGCTGCAATTTTATTTACGTATCCGGCTATTAGTTATATGAAATTCTACTTCTATTTTGCGGCGTTAGTGCTTATTTACGTGAGTGTGTATCTGTGGAAGGCTACTACAAAAAGTCAGTATATGAGGCTTCATAATATTTTAAAGCTGTTGTTGCTTATTGGTATTTTAAGCTTAATCTTTATTGATACCAGTCTAGTTTTAGAAAAAGTGATTGATAAACTAAACTAAAAAATTATTTAGCAGTACATTTGCCAAAATTTTAAAAATGAACTCAAATAAAAACTCGTCGAGAGGACGACAAGCAAGCAAAGGCAGCACTCCTCAAAGAAAAAAAGGTTACCAGAAAGATTTTAAGAAATCAAAACCTACTCCAAAGCCTGCCGATGTGGGCGGAATTCGATTGAACAAATACATTTCAAATTCAGGAATCTGCTCACGTAGAGAAGCGGATACCTATATTGAACATGGAAGTGTAACGGTCAATGGTAATCTGGTTACGGAAATGGGATATAAAGTACAACCAAATGACGTTGTAAGATTCGATGGAAGTGCGATCTCTCCAGAGCAAAAAAGATATGTATTGTTGAACAAGCCTAAGAATTACATTACCACTATGGATGATGATAGAGGTAGGAAAACAGTCATGGACTTGGTTGATAATGCGACAAATGAACGTATTTATCCTGTCGGTAGACTGGATAGAATGACTACAGGATTGCTTTTGTTTACAAATGATGGCGAATTGGCAAAAAAGCTTACCCATCCTAAACATAATGTGCGAAAGTTGTATCATGCATCTTTAGATAGAAAGTTAGATCTTAAAGCACTGCACAAACTACAAGGAGATGTAGTCATAGAAGGAAGAAAAGTATTTATTGATGCTGTTTCCTATATAGAAGGAGAGCAAAAAACGGAGATTGGGATAGAAATACATTCAGGAAGAAATAGAATTGTGAGGAAAATTTTCGAGCATGTTGGGTATAAGGTGGTGAAACTAGACCGTGTGATTTTTGCAGGATTGACAAAAAAGAATATACCAAGAGGTCGCTGGCGAGAGCTTACCAATCAAGAAGTGATAAACTTACAGATGATATAAAGAAATCAAGATAAAAATAAAAAGCCCGATCAAATTTGATCGGGCTTTTTTGGTGGTGCCTCCAGGAATCGAACCAGGGACACAAGGATTTTCAGTCCTTTGCTCTACCAACTGAGCTAAGGCACCATCGCGTTAGCGGACGCAAATATAAAGCGAGTTTTTTATATCTACCAAATAAATTTACAAAAATCTATTGTATTTTTACACTTCTTTAAAAGTTACCAAATGAATCTTATTATTGATGTTGGAAATACCCGAGTGAAAGCTGCTGTCTTTAAGGGTGATACGTTGCAAAAGAGTTTTTCTTTTGAGCATTCTGAAATAAAAGATCGAATAGAAAAAATTAAAGAAACTTTTCAAATTAAGCATACGATCGTATCCAAGGTAACTTCCGTTATAGATACAGACTTGCAAGAGATGTTTAAAAATGAGCATTTTATGGAAGTGTCTAATACATCTCCTGTTCCATTTAAAAATGCGTACAAAACACCTAAGACTTTGGGTGTAGATAGAATAGCATTGGCGGCGGCGGCAATTCATGCCTTTCCAAATAAGAATAGTTTAATTATTGATGCCGGAACCTGTATTACTTTTGATTTTGTAAGCCAAGAAAAAGAGTATTTAGGTGGAGGCATTTCTCCTGGAATTAATATGAGATATAAGTCGTTGCACGCATATACAAATGGCTTACCAAGCTTGAACCCAGAATGCCCAAGAGAACTTATCGGAAGGAATACGGAAGCCTCAATTCATTCTGGTATAATTAATGGTGTACTCAATGAAATTGAAGGTGTTATTTCTAAGTATAGAATGAAATATCCAGATTTAACAGTAGTTTTAACAGGAGGAGACACAAATTTCTTGGCTAAACAATTAAAAAGTAGCATATTTGCCAATCAAAATTTTCTCCTAGAGGGATTAAATTCAATATTGATTTTTAACAGTAGCAAATGATTAAAAAAGGACTGATTGTTATAACACTGCTTGTGTCAGTGTCTGTTTTTTCACAAAGAACAGTTTCGTCACCATATTCTTTTTTTGGAGTAGGAGAAGAGTTTAAACCAAGAACCATAGAACAAGCTAGTATGGGTGGTTTAGGAGCCGCATATAATAGTTTATATCAAATAAATTTAACAAACCCAGCAGCAGCAGCGTATTTAAGATATTCAACATACACATTTGGATTATTAAATAATGATTTGACCATCGATGATGGAACAAAAAAGCAGTCGACTACGACTACTAACTTGAACTATTTCACTATTGGGTTTCCTTTAGGAACTAAGGCTGGTGCCCATTTTGGATTACAGCCAGTTTCCGCAGTTGGATATTCTTTAGTGAATAATGTTTTTGATGCAGATGAAACGCTAATTGAAAGAACGTTATTTAAAGGAAATGGGGGGTTGAATAGAATTTACGGAAGTTTTGGTATTTTTGCTGCTAAGAATTTATCTTTAGGGGTCGAATTAGACTTTGTTTTTGGTAATGTGGAAAATTCCATTAGAACACAAAGATCAGGAGTACAATTGGCTACGAAAAACCTCGAAACGGCAAATGTAAGAGGAGGCGCTATAAAGTTAGGAGTTCAATATAAGAAAGAACTTAAAGATAAATTGATGTTAGATGTAGGGGCTAGTTTAAAATTAAGTAATACATTTAACGCTAATGGGCGCGAGTATTTATATTCTTTAGCGGTAGGGATAAATGATTCCGAAGCACCAAGAGATACAGTTTATAATGTGGCTTCACGTGGAAAATTGAAAAACCCTTTAGAAGCTATTATAGGAGTAGGACTAGGAAAGGAAAGCAAATGGTACTTAGGAGCTGAATATGAACAGCAGGATGCTATCGTAGCAGAAGGGTATTTTGATACAGTAAGTGACGCCTATAAATTTGGGAATTCGAATAGAATATCTATTGGTGGATTTTACATCCCAAATGTAAATGCAATTAATGGCTATTGGAAAAGAATAAAGTATAGCGCCGGTGTACGATTTGAGGACACAGGATTGTTAGTAAATGGGTCTTCTACCTCTAACACATTTACAAGCATTAAAGACTTTGGCATGTCTTTTGGTTTAAGTTTACCATTAGGAAAAGGGTTGTCTAATATAAACCTTGGATTTGAATATGGTAAAAGGGGGACAACCAGTAATGGTTTAATACAGGAAAACTACTTTAATGTTCGAGTGGGACTGTCTTTAAATGACATATGGTTTATTAAAAGAAGAATTGATTAAATACATAAATAAAAACAAGATGAGAAAAGTTACTTATGTTTTGGCTAGCCTATTTTTGTTGCTATCCGTGGTTGATACAAATGCACAGGAGAATAAGGAATGTGTAATTAAATATAATCTTTTTAGTGGAGATTATAAATCTAAAAAGTACGATGATGCGTTTCCAAATTTAATGTATATGATGGATAACTGTGCTAAGTTATCTGTTAACGTGTATAAACAAGGAGATGTTATTGCTAAAGATAGATATAAGAAAGCTTCAAACAAAGATGAAGCGTTGAAGCTTATTAATAGAATCTACAACCAAAGATTACAAAATTTTCCTGATAGAGATCCAGCAAAAGTGCATAGTGATTATGCAACTTTTATGATTAAGAACAAATTAGGTACGGATCAGGAAATCTTTTCAATTTTGGAAAAAGCATACTCTATAGATCCAACGAGATTAGGAGTTAGAAATATGTATAGATATTTCAAGGGAGTGACGGATAGAAATAAGGATTCAAATCCGCAAAAAGTATTTGACACGTATGATGATGTATTAGAGTCTGTATCGGAGAAATTAGCAGATTATGCTAAAAAAATCAAGAAGTACAGAAGTATGGAAGAAGCTGGAGAAGAGCTAGGTAAAAAAGATGCAAGAAGATTAAGAGCTTATACTAAAAATTCTGAAGCTTTGGGTCAGGTTGAAGCTGGGTTAGACAATATTATTGTAACACTTTCTACTTGTGATAGATTAGTTCCTTTATATACTAGAGATTTTGAGGCGAACAAATCTAACGCTAAATGGTTAAAGAGAGCAGTGTCTAGAATGTTTAATAAAGAGTGTACAGACGATCCATTATTCGAAAAATTAGCGAAGGCGTATGCCGATGCTTCTCCTTCTGCAGATGCATATTCTTTTGTGGCTGCTGTTTTAGAAAAAAATGGAGACGCTAAAGGCGCTGCTGAAATGAGATTGAAAGCATTCAACCTTGAAACAGATCCATTAAAAAAGGCAAACTTTAAGTTAAAGTTTGCACAAGCAGCTAAGAAGAGAGGACAAAAATCTAGAGCAAGACAATTGGCAAGAGAAGCACTGAGCTTTAATCCTAATTTAGGAAAAGCATACCTATTCATTGCAAGTTTATATGCGAGCTCTGTAAATGATTGTGGAGGTAATATTTTTGAAAAGAGAATGGTGTATGTAGCAGCGTTAAATAAAGCAAGAAGAGCTTCTGCGGTAGACCCTAGTATTGCATCTGTTGCGAGACAGTTTGTAAAGAACTACAAAGGAAATATCCCAACCAAGAATGAGGTATTTACAGCTGGGGTAACAGTTGGAAGTAATCATTCGATCAAATGTTGGATCGGTGAGACTGTAAAAGTTCCTCAAGGAAGGTAATGAAAATCAATTCTTATATATTAACAAAAAACATTGTTATTGCTTTGGCAGTAGCAATGTTTTTTTCTTGTAAGAATAGCACCAAACAAGTACGTGATTTTTTAGCGGAGAAGAATATGCCAATTGCAGTGGCAAAGGATGCTTTTCATGTGTATAAAGACTCGGGTCAAATTACCTCAAAGCTTATTACACCACTAATGAGAGATTTTAGAAATCGTGAAGATCATCCGTATAACGAATTTCCTAAAGGAATTAAGATTATTAATTTTGAAAATAAAGGAAAAGACTCAATAACAATTACAGGTGATTATGCTTTATCATATACAAAAACAGCTATTTCTGAGATACGAGGGAATGTAGTGGTAATTAATCATACCGAAGCATCTAAATTGGAAACAGATCAGCTTTTTTGGGATCAAAAGACAAAGTATTTCTTTTCTGAAAAAAGATTTACATTAATCAGAATGAAAGAACGAGATACCACAAGGGGTTTTGGGTTTGAATCGAGAGAAAACCTGAGTAAATGGGTTTCAAAAAATGTAACTGGAGAATTCAATATTAAAGAAAACGAATTATGAATAAATTGTGGAAGATATTCCAATATGGTTACCTGATCGTAGGAGCCATTTTCTTAGTAGAAGGAGTATTAGCATTTAATAAAAATAGAGAAAGAGCATTACTTATGTTTGGTTTTGCTATTTTTATAATATTAATATTCTTCTTTAAAAGACATTTTAGAAAAAAAATAGAGAAGAGAAACGCTCAAAAATAAATGGATATTGAGATAGTTGTCATACTAATTTCTATCATTTTATCGGCTTTTTTTTCAGGAATGGAGATCGCTTTCGTTTCTGCTAACAAACTACATATTGAGTTAGAGAAGAAGCAATCAGGTTTGATACCTTATATACTTACACAGCTCACTCGAAAATCATCTAAGTTTATTACCACTATGTTGGTAGGTAATAATATTGCACTGGTGATCTACAGTTACTTCATGGGAGGATTATTAGTTTCTTGGTTTCAAACTATGCTTCCGTCACAGTTTTCATTTATAAATTATCTTTTATCGGAGCTGTCATTGTTGACACAAACCGTCATATCTACTTTAGTCATTTTAGTCACAGCAGAATTTTTGCCAAAGGCTATCTTTAGAATCTATGCAAATACTGTTTTAAAGATCTTTGCCTTACCTGCTTTTTTCTTTTACATCATTTTTTATGTCTTTTCATCATTCATAACTGGTATTTCGGATTTTTTCCTGAGAGTTTTCTTTAAAACAAATAAAGACGAAGAGCAGACAGAGTTTAGCAAACAGGAACTTGGGAATTATATTACCGAGCAATTAGAAACCGGTCAAGAAAATGAGGAGATAGATTCTGAAATTCAAATATTTCAAAATGCTTTAGAATTTCAAAATGTAAAAGCTAGAGAGATCATGGTTCCGAGAACGGAGATCATTGCTATCGAAATACACGATGCCGTTTCTAACCTAAAAAAACTATTTATTGAGACTGGATTATCTAAGATCCTGGTATATAAGAACTCATTGGATGATATTTTAGGCTATGTAAATGCTTTTGAACTTTTTAAAAAGCCCAAGACAATAAAATCGATCCTGCTACCGGTAGAAATTGTGCCGGAGTCCGTGCTCATCAACGATATTCTGAATGGACTCATGAAAAAACGACGAAGTATTGCTGTTGTTGTGGATGAATATGGTGGAACTTCCGGTATTATTACGGTAGAAGATGTTGTGGAGGAACTGTTTGGGGAAATAGAAGACGAACATGATGTACAAGAGATGCTTGATGATCGGATTGGTGAACATGATTACAATTTTTCTGCAAGATTAGAGATTGATTATTTGAATGAAGAATACGATCTTAATATTCCTAAAGAAGAAGGCTATGAAACATTGGGTGGTTTTATCATCGATCACACCGAAAATATACCGAATCAGGACGAAGTTCTTGAAATCTTTAATTTTAAAATTAAAATTCTAAAGGTAAGCTCTTCTAAAATTGAAGAGGTGAATTTTAAGGTTTTAGATAGCGAAGAATAAATTGCTCTAAAATCTCTTCTTTTTCTTTAATTCTCTAGTGTTCAGGTTGTATTATTAAAACCCAAATTGTATATTCGCAGACTGAAATTAAAATAAATGAAGTATGGCAATTTTATCTAAGATTAGAGAACGTTCAATGGCATTGATCATTGTTATTGGTTTAGCGCTTTTTGCTTTTGTATTAGATCCTTCCACGTTAGAAGATTTCTTTAGCTCATCTAAGGTAAATGAAGTTGGGCAAGTAGACGGAGAAACTATTTCTAGACAAGAATATGCGCAGGCATTGGAAGATTATAGATCTAGAACTGGAAACAGATCATCAGAAATGCAAGCGGCTACAGCAACTTGGGATAATTTAGTAAGACAGAAAATCTACCAAACGCAGTTAGCTGAGGCAGGTATTACTATTGGAGAAGAAGATGTATGGCAAGAAATATTAAAAGCATATCAACAAAACCCGCAGTTTACAAATGAAGCTGGGTTTTTTGATGAAGAGAAATTTAAATTGTTCTTATCAGAAATGAGAGATAATCCAACAGATGGTAGATGGGCAAGATGGAAACAATACGAGAACAACGTAAAATCTAACTTAGAGACAAATACATATAACAAATTAATCAGTTCTGGTTTAGGTGCTTCTTTAAAAGAAGCGGAAAACAAGTACATGATTGACAACACTAAATTAACAGGTAGTGTAGTGTATTTACCGTACACATCTATTCAAGATAGTACAATTAATGTTACTAAGTCGGATATAGAAGCATACATTAAAGCACATGGAGATGAGTATAAAGTAGATGCTTCAAGAAATCTATCTTATGTAAAGTTTGATATTGTTCCAAGTGCCGCAGACGAACAAGCGATTAAGAATACTGTCGGAGAGTTTTTAGAAGACAGACAAGAATTAAACAAGGTAACAAATAGCGTAGAAACAATTCAAGGATTGAAAAATGCTACTGATATAACTCTTTTCTTTGACGAGAGTGATTCAGATGTTCCGTTAGATACATTGTATAAGTTTAAAAAAGATATTCCAGCCGTAGTTGCAGGTCAAGTAATAGCAGGAAAAAAAGGAGATACTTTCGGCCCATATAAGGATGGTGAGTATTATAAGATCTCAAAGATTTCTGAAGTGACTAAAATGCCAGATTCTGTAAAAGCTAGCCATATTTTGATTCCATTTTTGGGATCGAGATCAGCAGGCCCGGATACAAAGAAAACGGAAGCACAGGTTCAAGTAACTGCAGACAGTATTGTGAAGGTTGTAAAGAGAAATAAATCAAAATTTGCTGCATTGGCTAAAGAGTTTTCTGCGGATCAAACAAATGCTGATATAGGAGGAGATTTAGGGAAATTCGATTATAAGCGTATGGTGCCTGAATTTAGAGACTTTTGTTTTTCTGGTAAAAAAGGAGATATAGGTACTGTAAAGACAGCGTTTGGGATTCATATAGTCATGATCGAAGATCAAAACAAACCTTTAGATGCATTTAAACTGATAACGTTTGGTAGAAAGATTGAACCATCAAAAGAAACAGAAAACAAGGCATTCCAGAACTCTGAAGAGTTTGCACTGGCATTATCTGATGGAACTAAGATCAATGATGCTGCCAAGGAAAAAGGAGCTCAGGTTAGACCGGCAATTGGTTTAAAAGTATTGGGCGAAGATATCCCTGGATTAGGAAAACAAAGAACTATCGTTGCTTGGGCTTTTAATAAAGATACTGAAGTTGGAAGCTTTAAAAGATTTGATATAGATAAAGGACATGTAGTGGCTATTGTTACTGCTTCAAATGAAGAAGGGTTAGCAACAGCAGCGAGTGTTACGAATACGGTAAGACCTATTATTGTAAAAGAGCGTAAAGCGACATTGTTAGAGGCTAAAATGAGCGGAACATCATTAGCTGATATCGCAAAAGCAAATAATACTACTGTAAGAAGGGTAGCTGCGGCAACGTTAAAAGCACCATCAATTCCTGGAGTTGGTACAGAGCCAGCTGTGTTAGGAGCAATGTATAATGCAGCGCCTAATAAGTTATATACGAAGATTGTTGGGAAGAATGGAGTTTTTGCTGTGGTATTAAATAGCAAAGAATTACCAACGGCTTTACCTAATTATAGTATAAGCAGAAATCAACTAGCAAAAACTAGACAAAATCAATCTTTTAAGATGTATGAAGCAATCAAGAAATCGACTAAGATTGAAGATTACAGACCTGCATACTACGGGGTAAACGATTAATTAGAAGGTTCGTTAAAGCACATAAAAAAGCCGCTACAATTTGTAGCGGCTTTTTTATGTTTAATAATGAAGTAGGTTTACCCATTCATAGATACTAAGAACTCTGTATTATTCTTAGAGAACTTTATTCTTTCGTTAATAAACTCCATTGCTTCAATGGGGTTCATATCAGCTAAGTACTTACGTAATACCCACATGCGTTGTACTGTCTTTTCATCCAGTAACAGGTCGTCTCTACGTGTACTAGATTTAATAAGATCAATAGCAGGGTAAATTCTTCTATTAGAAATGTTTCTATCTAATTGAAGCTCCATATTACCAGTTCCTTTAAATTCTTCAAAGATCACTTCATCCATCTTAGAACCAGTTTCTGTTAATGCTGTAGCAATGATTGTTAAAGAACCACCATTTTCAATATTTCTAGCTGCACCAAAGAATCGTTTAGGTTTATGTAGCGCATTTGCATCGATACCACCAGATAAGATCTTTCCAGAAGCCGGAGCTACAGTATTGTATGCTCTCGCTAAACGTGTAATAGAATCTAAAAGGATCACAACATCATGACCGCATTCTACAAGTCGTTTTGCCTTTTCTAAAACGATGTTTGCTACGCGTACATGCTTATCAGCTGGTTCATCAAAAGTAGAAGCAACTACCTCACCACGCACACTACGTTGCATGTCGGTAACTTCTTCAGGACGTTCGTCAATTAATAGAACGATCTGATATACTTCAGGGTGATTCGCAGCAATAGCGTTCGCCACATCCTTTAATAACATGGTTTTACCAGTTTTAGGCTGTGCTACGATCATTCCACGCTGTCCCTTACCAAGTGGAGAGAATAAATCAATAATTCTAGTAGATAGAGAACTTCCCTTTTCTGCTAGGTTGAATTTTTCATCCGGAAATAACGGTGTTAAATGCTCAAAAGAAACACGATCTCTTACAACATTAGGGTTTAAACCATTTATTTTAGATACTCTAATTAATGGAAAGTATTTTTCTCCTTCTTTAGGAGGACGTACATTTCCTTTAACAGTATCTCCTGTTTTCAAACCAAATAATTTTATCTGAGATTGAGAAACATATATATCATCTGGTGAGGATAGGTAGTTATAATCCGAAGATCTTAAAAACCCATATCCATCAGGCATCATCTCTAACACACCTTCACTTTCAATAATTCCATCAAATTCAAAATCAGGGTCTCTATACTTGTTCCCGTTCTTTTGATTTCTTTGATGATTCTTATCTCTATTCTGGTTGTTATGATTTTTATTTCGCTGATTATTCTGATTCTGATTGTTCTGCTGCTGTTTTGATTTTTGATGGTTTTGTTTTCCATCAGTGTTCTCTTTCTTAGCAGGAGCTTTAGAATTGTCAGCCTTAGAATTATCAGTTTTAGGATGCGCCTGTTTTTGAGGTTGTTTGGCATGAGATGCCTCTTTTGGTTCCTGCTTAGCTTCTTCCTTTTTAACTGCGTGCTTTTCTGGTGCATTTGATTTTTCAGCAACTACTTTAGCCACTGGCGCAGCTGACTTAGCAACGCGTTTCCTTTTTGGTCTAGCAGTTTTAGGTTTTTCACTTTTAGGAGGATTTGCCGCTTGTGTATCAATTATTTTATACACTAAATCCAATTTTTTTAATTGACTTATCTTAGATAGGCCAATGCTTTTAGCAATTTCTTGTAACTCTGGTAGAGTCTTTGCTTTTAGTTCCGAAATCTCGAACATTATATATAATGATTAAATTATTTCTTAGAGGTGTAAGAATTTTAAATTGTTTTTTGATATCTAGCAATTGTATAAAGTATGTATACAATTTTTTTCAGAAGGGTTCTTTATTCCAAGCAAATATATACAATTATTTTAAATTTAAAAGGCTCCCGTTAAAAAAGAAATTTTTACTTTTGTCTTCCAGAATTTTTAAAAATGATTCAAAGAATACAAACATTATATTTATTATTGGTGGCAGCTGTTTCTGGAGGGCTCATATTTGTATTCAGTTTATGGACATTGGTAAGCGACAAACAAGAGTTTGTTTTAGACTTATTTTCTAAGCCAGAGTTTACCTTTAAAGTGATTCCTGTTTCATTTTTAGCATCGTCTTTAATTGCATTGATGGCTATCTTTAATTTTAAGAAGAGACAATTGCAATTTGTTTTAGGACGAATTATAGTATTGGTCAACCTTTTTTTATTAGGATTGTTGATTTATCTATCTCTAACCTTACCTGGAGAAACTGCGGTTTCTAAGAAGGGTATTGGGATGTTCCTACCTGTGGTAGCAATCTTGTTTGCCGTATTGGCTAATAAGGCTATAAAGAGGGATGAAGATCTTGTGAAATCTGTAGATAGATTGCGATAAGCCTAACATCTTAGTATATTTAGTGCGTAAACCGGAGTTGAAGAACTCCGGTTTTTTCGTTTTATATTCTGTATGTTTGTAGTCGAGAACAATATTATTTTGTGATCAATTTTCACCCCTTAATTTGATATCACCGAAAACCGTTAGATGAAAATTTCACGGAAAAAAGGTATTGTACAACTTTGAAATACCACTTAAATTTGTAACGTAATAATGAAAGAAAAGATATACGTTCACGTAGCAGATGATCATAAAATCTTAATAGAAGGGATCATTGCTGTAATAAATACTGACAAGGATATAGAGATAGAAGGATATTCTCTCACTGGTAAAGAAGTGATTGATTGGTCGAAAGAAAAAACCGCTGATATTCTGATTTTGGACATTAACATGCCCATTTTTGATGGAATAGATGTGCTGAAGTTTTTTCAGTCAAATAAGACAGACCAAAAAGTAATTATCCTCTCTAGTTATGACGATGTGAATTTGGTAAAACAAATGCTCAATTTAGGAGCCAAAGGATTTTTATCAAAGAATAGTGCTGGAGAGCATATTGTAAAAGCTATTAAGGCGGTTGCAGCAGGAGAGCAGTATTTTAGCGACGATATTCAGAATAACTTATTTAAGTTATATACGGGGCAAAAGGTAGCCGAAGGAGAAAGACCAGAAAGTACCATTGCTCATAGTTTAACAGAAAGAGAACTAGAAGTTCTTAAGTTAATAGCAAAAGAAAACAGTACCTCAGAAATCTCAGGTATATTAAACATAAGTACAAACACAGTAGAAACGTATAGAAAAAGTTTATTAAAGAAAACAAAAGTTAAAAACGCAGTAGGCTTAGCAATGTATGCAGTAAAAAACAATATTATCTAGTAATATCCCCTAAAATAAGATTCTCTTATATTCTTTTAAGAATACCCCTAATAAGAGTTTGTTTTCCCCCCAATTACTATGTAAGCTGCATACATTATAAGCCTATTTTTTTAGTATTAAATTCAATTTCCTAAATTCTCTCAATCATGAAAAATTTCAAATCAATTTTTGTAATGTTAACCATTAGCATGGGGCTAATGTCTTGTTCTTCAGAAGAAATATTTACACCAGAAGACACAACAAATAAGTTACTAGAAAACTATACCGTTAAAAGAGATGCATCAGGGGCATACTCATTAGATTATAATTTAGCAGATAATGCAGAAGTATCACTTTCTAAGGATAAAAGATCAAATTCTAATGATTTTTACCTATATTCATCTGATAATCAGTCTAAAAAAAGTTTTAAAGAAGCGTTAGCAATACAAGACAATTCTTTAAGAGTTGGGTTTACTGATACAGAAACAGGAAAAAAATCTTCTATAATGATAATAGATGATAAAATTTCTTACAGTAATAGAAATGCTGATGAAGATTTTTTAAATGAATATAGTATTTCAAGCAATGGAGATGGTACTTATGATTTAGATTTTAAGGTTGCTGATGATGTAACAGTAGAGTTTATTTATAATGATGATTTACAAACGTATGAGGTACATCTTGAAGATGGAGTCAATTCACAATCTGAATATCTTAAGACATTTGTTAAAGAGGAAGGTGTGGATTTAAAAATTGATTTTGTAAATCATTACGTTGGTACAACAAGTAGAGAGGAAAATGTCGCAATGGTTGAAAGAAAGCCGAGGTCTATAATTAATGATTAAATACTTGAGGGAAATAACGAAATTATTCTTTGCCTTAGTTATATTGATTTATAGCTCTGCGGTTGAGTGTTCTAATAAAGAAGTTGTATCTTATACAACTTCTTCGCTTATAATTCATAGTCAAGTCAAGGATAGTCTTTTGCTTGAGAAATTTAGAAAGGCTGATAGTTTATTTCTCGTTAAAGATTACCCTAAGGCTGTTGAGGTAACGACTGAATTGCTATATCAAGCGAAAAAAGAAAAAAATATAGAATTACAATCGCTTGCTAATTACCTGATGGCGCAAATATGGTACAAAACGAAAGCATATAAAAAGTCAGCGAAATATTTTAGAAAGAGTTTGTCAAGTTTTAGTAGAAATAGAATGAATAATACTCTATTGAAAGAACTAAAGGTGGAAGATAATGATTTTCTTTTTCTGGAAAATAATTTTAAGTTGGGAGTCACATACCATAGACTTTTAGAAAGAAATGATAGTATAATAAAGTTTCAAGATAGTGCACTATATTATTATGGTAAAGTAATTGATTCTGAGACTTTTAAAAGAAAGGCACTCAAGTTGCAGTCAAAAACTTATAGTAACTTATCTAGTATTTACATGCATGATAGCATGTTTGATACGGCTGAACTATATGCAAATAAATCAATTCAAATTGAATCTGACTTTTCAAAGAATTTTTATGATCTAGCTGGAGCATATGGAAACTTGGCAGGAATATACCTGTATGAGTCTGATTATGAAAAGTCTAAACAAACTACCTTAAAAGCTTTGAATTTTCTAGATAATATTAAGGGAGAAAAAGCAGACAGGTATAAAGCGGATTTGTATTTTAACTTAGCCTATGCAATGTATATGTTAAGAGATTACAAAGCTTATGAATTTCAAGAGAAATCGTATAATATTTTTGACAAATTAAGAGGGGATGAGTTAAGGAAAATAGTCGAAAAAGCTAACGCAGAGAAGAATTTCGAAATTGGTATGAAAGAGGGAATTTTGCAGGAAGAGATCAAGCTTTTAGAGCAAAAAGACAAAACCTGGGGAGTAACGGTATTAAGTATTTCTATACTAATCATATTAATTGGAACCATTGCGTATTTTAAATTCCGACAAAAGAATCTGAGTTTAAAGGTGTCTCGAAACGAACTGATTCAACAACAAAAGATTGAGAAGTTAAAATCAGAATCACAGATCCGTATTTTAAATGCTACCATAGACGGAAAAGAATCAGAGCGGAAACAAATAGCAGAAACCTTGCACGATAGTGTAAGTACCTTATTATCTTCCGCAAATCTACATTTACAGGCATGCCGTTCTCAGTTCAATGGATCCACACCTGTAGAAATAGAGAAATCACAAAAGATCATTACCGAAGCTTCTGATAAGATTCGAGATTTGTCACATACGCTAGTCTCCTCTGTACTATTGAAATTCGGACTGCAGTATTCGCTAAAAGATATGGCAGACAAGTATTCGAACTCCCAAATAGAGATTAGAACTGACATCTCTGACTTGAGAAGATACGATCAAGGGTTCGAAATAAAGACCTACAATATCATTCAGGAGTTTATTAATAATGTTTTAAAGCATAGTAAAGCTTCTAAAGCAGAATTGACATTATTTGAAAAAGATCAGAGATTAATGCTTTCTATTAACGATAATGGACAAGGATTTAATAAAGATCTCATTCCTGAAAAAGATGGATTAGGAATCAACCAGATTGATGCCAGAATAAAAATGATGCAAGGTAAATTCACGATTGAAAGTAGCAAAGGAAATGGTACTAAAATTTCGGTAGAACTTCCTATTCACGAGCGTGAAGCTGTTACGTTCGCTTAGCCAATTCAATCACTTCCATATTTTTAATAGCACCTTTATCTAACTCAAAACGAAGCATAGTGCGTATTTTGTGAAAGCCATGTTTTCCAGCGGCACCTGGGTTTAGGTGTAGAAGCTCCAATTTTTTATCGAACTGAACCTTTAAAATATGTGAATGACCACATATAAATAATTTTGGAGGGTTGGTAGCCAACATTTCTTTTACACGAGGGTTATACCTATTAGGATACCCTCCAATATGTGTAATCCAAACCGTTACACCTTCTACTTCAAATTTGTTGTCTAACGGAAATTCAGTACGTGCATCTTTATTATCAATGTTTCCAAATACGGCGCGTAGCGGTTTTAATTTTTTAATAGTATCGGTAACATCAAGGTTCCCAATATCACCTGCATGCCAGACTTCATCGGCTTGTTTTACAAACTTTAAAATTTGATCATCGATATAGCTATGCGTGTCAGAAAGTAGTAGTATCTTCTTCATAATTCTAAAGTACAAATAACGAAATAAAATCCGTAATTTTGATTTGTTTTAAATCCGTATTTTTTTGAGATATTTTATCGAATTATCGTATCATGGAAAGAACTATCATGGATGGCAAATTCAACCTGATGCGAATTCCGTGCAGAGCGAAATTCATAAAGCGCTAAGTACCGTGTTGCAAGAAGAAATAAGTGTTGTAGGAGCTGGAAGAACAGATACAGGAGTACATGCATCCCAAATGTTCGCACATTTTGATTCGGAAAAAGAACTGGATAGCAAGTACACATACAAGTTTAACTCTGTACTGCCAAACGATATTGTAATTCATGACCTCTTTAAGGTAGATGACGGAAAACATGCTAGATTCGATGCTATAGATCGTAGTTACGAATATAGAGTTTGGCAAGGTAGAAATGTATTTTTACTAGATACTACCTTTCAATTGCATCATAAAACTTTGGATGTAGATTTGATGAATGAAGCATGTAAGAGTTTGTTTAAGTATAAAGATTTTGAGGCATTTTCCAAAGTTCAGACGGAGGTGCATACCTTTTTATGCGATATTACAAAAGCAGAGTGGATACAAGATGGAAGTGAGCTCACATTTCATATTACGGCAAATAGATTTTTACGGAATATGGTGCGAGCCATTGTAGGAACGTTATTACAAGTTGGAGAGCGTAAAATTAGTATAGACGAGTTTGAAAAAATTATAGAAAGTAAAAATAGAAGCAATGCAGGGACATCGGTACCGGCAAAAGGATTATTTTTAACAAAAGTTACCTATTAAGCAATGGCAGAAAAAGTTTCGGGAAAAGCATTTGATGTAAAAGTATTTACAAGACTAATGGGTTTTGCAAGGCGTTATAAATTACATTTTTTTATAGCGGCGTCTTCCACGATCTTATTGGCTTTGTTTTCTGTGGCAAGACCTTTGGTGGTAATTGCTTCAGTAAATGATTACATCATTGGTAAGGATGAAGTTGGCTTGCTGAACTATATATTGATCATGCTGGCAATTTTGATGGGTGAGGTTCTATTACAATTCACATTTATCTATTATGCCAATTGGGTAGGGCAACATATTATCAGAGATATTAGAACTAAAACATTTAGGCATATCTTGGAGTTTAAAATGACCTATTTTGATAATACGTCGGTAGGGAGGTTAGTTACGAGAGTAGTATCTGATATAGAAACCATTGCAAGTTTTTTTACGCAAGGCGTTTTTACCATAGTAAGTGACATCTTAAAAATGATGACGGTTATTGTTGTAATGTTCTATATAAATTGGCAACTAGCATTAATAGCCATAGCTGTATTGCCGATTCTGATTTATGCAACGAAAATCTTTCAAATTGCTATTAAAGCCACATTTCAAGAAGTTAGAAATCAGGTAGCGAATTTGAATGGTTTTGTACAAGAAAGAGTGACGGGTATGAAGATTGTACAGTTGTTCAATAGAGAAAAGATTGAATATAGAAACTTTAAAGAAATTAATAATAAGCACAAGAAAGCTTATATAAAAACCATTTGGTATTATTCTATCTTCTTCCCGATTGCTGAGGTACTATCGTCTATAGGAATTGGTTTGATAGTATGGTTTGGAGGAGGTCAAGTACTCGAAGGAGTAGTCTCTGGTCCTGGTGATATTTTCGGATTTATCATGTTTGCACAAATGCTGTTCAGACCATTACGTCAGATAGCCGATAAGTTTAATCAGTTGCAAATGGGAATCGTTTCTGGTGAACGTGTATTTAAAGTGATGGATACGGATAGCTTTATTAATAAAAGCGGAACATTAAAAGCAGAAAACTTAAAAGGAGATATCGCTTTTAAAAATGTTAGATTTAGTTATATAGAAGGAGAAGAAGTGTTAAAAGGAATTTCTTTCGACGTGCAGAAAGGACAAACCGTAGCCATTGTTGGAGCTACAGGAGCAGGAAAATCAACGATAATTAATTTGATCAACCGTTTTTATGAAATTGACTCAGGAACCATTTGTGTAGATACGATTCCTGTGAATGAATACGAAATCTTATCTCTTAGAAAGCAAGTCGCAGTGGTATTACAAGATGTATTCTTATTTTCCGATACCATTTTTAATAATATTACACTTAAAAATGAGAACATTTCTTTGGAAGAGGTGAAAGAAGCGGCTAGAAAGATTGGGATACATGATTTTATCATGACCTTACCGGAAAATTATAACTACAACGTAAAAGAAAGAGGCGCAATGCTTTCTTCAGGGCAGCGACAGTTGATTGCTTTTTTAAGAGCTTATGTCAGTAAGCCAAGTATTCTTATTTTAGATGAAGCTACGTCGTCGGTAGATTCACATGCAGAACAAATGATTCAGCACGCTACGGATACGATTACTAAAGATAGAACCTCCATTGTTATTGCGCATAGGTTAGCCACTATTAAAAAAGCAGATAAGATCATTGTCATGGACAAAGGGATTATCGTAGAGCAAGGAACCCATAATCAGTTACTACAAAAAGAAGACGGATACTACAGAAACCTATACGATAAACAATTTAGTGTAGAACTAGCATCATAAAGCGCTTGCGCTGGACGTGCAAATTGTTTAAAATACTCAGGCCCTAAAAATAGGTACATCAATGCGGCAGTGAGAATACTAAATATGACGTAAAAGATTGCCAGAATCAACAAAAAATATAAACTTTTTATAATGAGTTGTACAAAGGTTAACTTAAACAACTTCTTTAAAATAATGGCTGTGTAAATGAAATAGAAACCCATGAGCCCAAAAGAAAAGACAAGCCCCATAGTTTGTTTTGTTGCGTATACAATTAATACTGCAACAAGGTTTACAATAGCAAATTGCGCATTGGTATATAAATAAATGATGATGTGCTCAACATAGTTGTACATTTTTTTGTTGTAAAACACAATCCATGACATGAGCGCATAAATGGGAATACTCATTCCAGTAACTATCGCGGAATAATCATAGATCATATTCATCATCTGCTTAGTCCCTTCAGTATTTTGCAAACCAGCAGTATCATTCAGATTTTCTATCGATTGAATGGCTCCCTCTCTCATTAAATAAATGGAAATACCAGAAAGGGTAATAGATATTAAAAGATATCCAAATGGGTCGATATATCTTTTTCGTACCCCATCAATATAACTTTTAATAACAACATCGGGTTTTACAAAAAGATGGATGATCGTCTTAAGAAGCTTATTGTCTACACTTAAAACCTTCTCAGAAAACTCTTGAAAAAAATATTTAAACGTGAGTCGATTATCTACTTTTCTAGCTCCGCAATTAGAGCAAAAGCCATCTGAATCTAATACAGAATTCTTACAGTTTTTACAATCCATATGTTAAGCAATATCATTTCTTAGTTTATCAATAAGTTCATTGTAATCTGCATACAGTTCAAACCCCCCATCTTTAATATAGGAGATCTCGCCAGTTTCCTCAGATACTAGCAAACAAACAGCATCGGTCTTCTCGGATACACCTATAGCGGCTCTATGCCTTAAACCGAACCTTGAAGGAATAGTAGCGCTATTAGAAACAGGCAATATAACTCTGGTAGCAACAATATAATTATCTCTAATAATAGTAGCGCCATCGTGCAGCGGACTATTTTTGTAGAAAATGCTTTCTAATAAAACTTCATTAAGTAAAGCATTCATAGTATCACCTGTGTTGGTTAAAAAATCCAAACTATTGGTTCTTTCCAGTACAATTAGTGCTCCTGTTTTTGTAGTAGATAATTTCTTACATGCTTCAACTAAAATAGTGACGTTTGTTTCAGAGCTAATTTCTGATTTCAAAAACTTGATCTGATTTAAAAAACTTCTTTTAGAGGAGAAATTGGTAGTCCCGATCATTAGTAAGAACTTTCTAATTTCCTGTTGAAAAACAATAATCAATGCAATAACTCCACCGCTAAGTAGGTATCCTAAAATACGGCTTAGCATTTCCATTTTAAGCGCTTCTGTAATCTTCCAGATCAAGAATATAAAGGCAATACCTAAAAAAATATTGATGGCAACAGTACCTTTTAAAAGCTTATAAATGTAATAGAGTAAGATAGCGACTAGTAAGATGTCTAGTATATCCAAAAATGAAATATCAATAAAATCGAGCATTAATTGATGTATTTCGGATAAATGTACTAATTATTTACCTTTTCGCCATATCAATTCGACATTTCGGTATCTGCCACTAAGAGCGGGTATTTAGAACGAACCGCCTTTATTTTTGCCATGATCTCCTCTCCATTTTCTGGGTTTGCTTTTAAATTTTCCAGCAAGCTGGAGTAATTTTGACCATACATGTCCACTGAAACTCTATTCCTTAATGAAGCATAGGCTTTATTGATCTCGTCCATGACGGTTATATAGGTTTCATATGAAGAACTCCTATTGGCTTGAATAGAAATAAAAGCTTTAGATGGATGATCGGAAGAAGCTTTGTCTTTTTTACCCTTACACCATGTGCATGGCTGCTTATCGATGTCTAACCCTCCGCCATTGTCAATAAAATTAAGCGTAATTTCTTTAATTTCATCTGGACCAATAATTCGATTATCAAACATCAATTCATTGTGTTGATTGATCTTTACCTCCAGAATATTTCTATCGTGAATAACAATTTGTGGAGCATTTTTCTCTTTTGGAGGTAGTTTCTTCAAGATTCCGGAATCCGTATCCATTGTGGTGGTTACTAAAAAGAAAATGAGTAGTAAAAATGCAATGTCGGCCATTGAGCCCGCATTAATTTCGGGTGTGTGTCTTTTGTTCATAGTCTAGGTTTTTAATAGTATAAGACCTACAAACAATATGCCGAAAATTCTCTATATCAGTTGGTTAGTGATTGTGATGGCTTCTGTGGCTTCTTTTACATCGTGTACTCGTAAAATAGAAGCACCGTTCAAAAGCGCTATAGTATTTGCAGAGGTGGTTGCATTTAAAGCCTCTTGTGGAGTTGTTCCTAACGTTTTATACAGCATTGATTTTCTTGACATCCCAGCTAAAATGGGAACATCCAGATTTTTGAACAATGAAAGGTTTTGGAGTAATTCGAAATTATGAACTCTTGTTTTTCCAAAACCAAAACCAACATCAATAATGATATCATTTAGCTTTAGGCTCCGTAACGTCGAAATCTTCTCTGCAAAAAAAGCAATGAGCTCCGTTGTTACATTTTTATAGGTAGGGTCTTGCTGCATATTTTGTGGAGTTCTTAACATATGCATTACAATATATGGCACCTGAAGCTCAGCAACAGTAGCGAACATATTAACATCCATATTTCCACCGGAAATATCATTGATTATGGCTGCTCCACTAGCAATCGTTTCTTTGGCGATCTTACTTCTAAAAGTATCTACGGAAATCAAAATTTCGGGAAATTCTTTGAGCAAAAGATCAATCACGGGAAGTATTCTTTGGAGCTCCTCTTCTTCGGAAATATGAGTGGCACCAGGTCGGGAAGAATAAGCTCCTATATCTATAAAAGTAGCACCCTCAGATAACATGTTTTCAACTTGATGTAAAACATCAGAATTGTTTTTGTATTTCCCACCATCGTAAAAAGAATCGGGCGTAATATTTAGAATCCCCATTACTTTGGGTGTAGAAAGATCGATAATGGAGCCCTTACAATTGATTGTCATTAGCGTACCACTTTATTAATTACTGGAGATTTTTCTGGAGTTTCGTAAGCGCTCATTTTACTTAATAATCCTTCAACGGTATTTGCTACGATCAACAATGCTCGATTCGCGGGCTTCAAATAACCTTCTGCCACCATAACATCTAATTGTTTCAATGTATGATCGAAAAAACCATTAATGTTCAATAGCCCTACAGGCTTTTGTTCTATGTGCAATTGTCCTAGTGTAAGGCTTTCAAAAAGTTCATCTAAAGTGCCAAACCCACCTGGTAAAGTAATATAACCGTCTACCATTTTACTCATAACCACTTTACGTTCGCTCATCGTTTTGGTCACTACTAGCTGCGTAACTTCTTTATTAACAACTTCTTCATGGGTGAGCAAACTTGGAATGACTCCAATAACTTCCCCTTTTTGAGATAGTATCGTTTCTGCCAAAACCCCCATCATACCAATTTTCCCTCCACCATACACGAGCGCAATATTCTTTTCGACAAAAGAATTTCCGAGGGCAATAGCCGCTTCCTTATAAACAGGATTAAAACCTAAGCTCGAACCACAAAAAACAACAATTTTATTCATAAAAGACATGTGTTAAATCCCTAAAATTCTTCCGTAAAAATAAACGAAAAGCGTTTAGGATTTACTATTTTTACGCAAATACTTTATAGAAATAAAAAGAGTTTATGCAGAATACTTCCAAAGAATACGATGCCGTTGTATCAAGCTGTAGAAGTTTATTTATTAAGAAGATGAGTGATTATGGTAGTGCCTGGAGAATCTTAAGATTACCGTCATTAACCGATCAAATATTTATAAAAGCACAACGAATTCGTCAATTGCAGGAAAATGCAGTGCGAAAAGTAGACGAAGGAGAGAAGTCTGAGTTCATAGGGATTATCAATTATAGCATTATGGCGTTAATTCAGTTGGAGCTGGGTGTAGTTGAGAACCCAGACCTAACAACGGAGGAAGCTACGGACCTATATGATAAGCATATAGGAATAACCAAGCAATTAATGGAAGATAAAAATCATGATTACGGAGAGGCATGGCGCGATATGCGAATTAGCTCTCTTACCGATCTGATTATTCAAAAATTATTACGTGTCAAACAAATTGAAGATAATAAAGGGAAAACCTTAGTTTCTGAAGGGATTGATGCGAATTACCAGGATATGATTAACTATGCAGTTTTTGCAATGATACATATGAATTAAAGATGATAATCAAGATACTAGTCCACCTGTCGAGAATTTTTGTTGGAGCCATGTTTGTTTTTTCTGGCTTCGTAAAATTAGTCGACCCTATAGGGTCGCAATATAAGTTTGAGGAATATTTTGGAGAGGGAGTGTTGAATTTAGAATTCTTGATCCCATATGCATTACCTTTTTCAATCCTCTTGATCTTAGCTGAAATTATGCTGGGCGTAATGCTCCTGTTGGGATATAAATCCAAAAAGACAGTTTGGAGTTTATTGGTATTAACAGCTATTTTCTTATTCTTAACTTGGTACTCTGCCTATTATAATAAGGTGACTGATTGCGGTTGTTTTGGAGATGCGATCAAGCTAACTCCATGGGAAACGTTCTACAAGAATGTAATTTTGATCGGACTGATCATTTTATTGCTAATACGTGTAAAAGACATCAAAGAAATACTTTCCAAAAAGATAACACTTGCTATCACTTTAATCTCTTTATTGAGCTTCTCATACATCACCTATCATGTGTTAAACCATTTACCTCTAATCGACTTTAGAGCCTATGCAGTTGGAAAGAATATCCCAGATGGTAAAATATATCATGGAGGTGATCAATTGCCTCCTACACAAGATTTTATTCTAGAAGACACGCAAAATGATCTTACCAATGAGTTAATGGCTAAAGATAAATTGATGCTACTGTTGGTTTACAACATATCTAAGTCAGAAAAGGATGGTTTTGCAAAAATTAAAAAAATAGCCGACGATGCCATTAATAAAGGCTATACGGTATATGGAGTTACCGCTTCTTTTGGTGACGAACTGGTCTTGACTCAAACCAAATACTCACTTCCTTTTGATTTCTTATTCTGTGATGAAACAGTGTTAAAAACAATGATTAGAGCCAATCCAGGAATCATGACATTCTCTAAAGGAACGGTCACTGGTAAGTGGAATTGGACTGATGCTGAGGATGTTAAACTGTAGTTTTAGTTTGTTTTTTGGTAGAAAATGCTAACTTAGTAGTAATCAATCTTAAAAAACATTACAAATGAAATTTTTAAAGTACTTATTATTACTAGTATTAGTGCTAGTTATTGGAGGTTTGGTTTTTGCTATGATGCAACCAAGCGAATATGATATCTCTAGAGATAAAGTTATTAAGGCACCAATTGCAGATGTGTTTAACACTGTAAATGACCTTAAGTCCTGGGAAGAATGGGGTCCATGGCACGATGACGATTCAACAATCGTGGTTACTTATGGAGACAAAACAGTAGGAGTAGGAGCAAGTGATTCTTGGACGAGTAAAGACGGACCGGGAAATATAAAAACGGTAAAAGTGCTTCCAAATCAACTGATTGAACAAAAGATGCAAATGGGAGATTATAATCCTATAGATGTTATCTGGTCTTTTAAAGAAGTGGAAGGAGGAACTGAAGTTTCTTGGCATATGAAGGAAACACAAGCTCCATTCTCGTTTAAGATTTTTGCGGCAATGTCTGGGGGATGGGATGCTATGTTAGGTCCGATGGAAGCCCAAGGATTAGATAATTTAGAAAAAGTAGTACAAGAAAGGATAAAAATGACACAAAATAGTTTTAGAGTGGGAGAAGTAACCTCCGTAGATTTAAAAGGACAGAAGTTTATTGGGTATTACCATAAAGGAAGAACAGATATGAGTCATGAAGAGATGACAAAACTATTCATGACCAGTTTGCCAAAAGCAGGGATGTATGCTGTGAAAAGTGGGTTAAAAGAAGGTGATTACACACCAGGGTCTGTATATACCAAGTGGGATGAAGAAACAAAAGAAGCCGAATTTTATATAGGTTTATTGTTGCACAAAAATTTGAAACCAGGAGAAGGAATGAAAGTAGTGACAATGCCCAGCGGAAAAGGAGTAATGGTAGATAAATATGGGAACTATGGAACCGGAGATATGGAGGCGCATGCGAAGATTGACCAGTATATGAAAGCCAATAAATTAGAGTATAATGGACTAGTTTGGGAACTATATATGAATGATCCTACGAGTGTAAAACCACAAGATATTCAAACAGATATTTACTATGCTGTAAAGTAATTGTCTAAAAAATAATGCTAAGAAAACCTCATAGTGAAAACTATGAGGTTTTCTTATCTTCGCAAAGATGAAGCAACTGTTACTGGTTTTTATTGGAGGAGGTTTTGGAAGCGTACTTCGCTATATATTAGGGAAATACCTAAACAACCCCGAAAGTGGAATCCCCTATGGAACCTTTGCTGCCAATATTTTAGGAAGCTTATTGATAGGTATTATTTTAGGTTTGGCCGCCAAAAATGAGTCTCTGACGCAAAATCAAACCTTATTATTGGCCACTGGATTTTGTGGCGGATTCACAACGTTCTCAACATTTGCTTACGAAAATCATGTATTCTTAAAAGCAGGTGATTTTGCTAGCTTTGCATTCTATACGATAGCCAGTTTTGTAATTGCATTTTTAGCAGTATTCTTAGGAATGTATTTTGTGCGTGTTTCTGCATAGTTATTTCCTGCCGATTTTCAAATTCATAATTTCAATATGCTTAAAATAAGTATATTATAATTTTTTGCCCTCATTTTTTTCATCTTCGCAAAAATGAATTTGAACTTTCATATCTGAAATATTTAGGTGTATTTTTCTTCTGTTTTTATAATAACCAAGACCTAAATCAATAGATATAATGAAAAAAATAGAAGCCATTATTAGAAAGTCAAAATTCGATGATGTAAGGGATGCCTTGCACGACATTGAAGTAACATTTCTATCCTATTGGGACGTTACCGGAGTAGGAAACGCACAAAAAGGAAGAGTGTATCGTGGTGTTACATACAGCACGAGCGATATACCACGTAGAATGCTATCGATTGTTGTTTCGGACTCTTTTGTAGAAAAAACGGTAAGTGCAATTCTCGAAGCTGCCTTTACTGGAGAAGTTGGAGATGGAAAGATCTTTGTAGTTCCAGTAGATGAAGCCTATAGAATACGAACAAAGGAAAAAGGAAAAGAATCACTTCAATAAGAGTTTATGGAAAATGGATTATTTGTTGCTAACAACATTTGGATGATGTTGTGCATCGCGTTGGTATTTATAATGCACCTTGGGTTTTCATTATTGGAGATCGGTCTAACTAGAGCAAAGAACACTATTAATATCTTATTCAAGAATGTAATCATTATTGTCGTTGGGTTACTGACATATACGTTAATTGGTTTTAATTTAATGTATCCAGGAGCGGAGTTTGCAGGTGGTTTTATTGGTTTTAGTGGATTTGGACTTGAGCTTCCCGTCAATGGGCTTACCGCCGAGTATTACAATGGACAATATACCTTTTGGACTGAATTCTTATTTCAGGCAATGTTTGCCGCTACAGCGGCTACAATTGTGTCTGGAGCAGTAGCAGAAAGAATGAAGCTTGGAGCATTTATTTTATTTTCTGCAGTTTATGTAGGCCTTATTTACCCGATTGTGGGTATGTGGAAATGGGGAGGTGGTTTTCTCGAGACATTAGGATTCTATGATTTTGCAGGATCGACTTTAGTACATTCTGTAGGGGGATGGGCTGCACTTATGGCAGTTTGGTTGTTAGGTCCCCGAATAGGGAAATTTAAGGATGGAAAAATAGGAGTGATTCCAGGTCATAGCTTACCACTGGCTACGGCTGGTGTATTTTTATTATGGTTTGGGTGGTTCGGTTTTAATGGAGGTTCGGTATTATCTGCAGAGCCAGGAGCAACGTCATTAGTATTGGTCACAACCTGTCTCGCAGCAGCGG
Organism: Asprobacillus argus; assembly: GCF_032248395.1. Taxonomy (NCBI): domain Bacteria; kingdom Pseudomonadati; phylum Bacteroidota; class Flavobacteriia; order Flavobacteriales; family Flavobacteriaceae; genus Asprobacillus; species Asprobacillus argus. Next base: position 59,242 of record NZ_JAVTTO010000003.1, on the reverse strand, counting down.
GAGGAGGTTTAGGAGCATTCATTGTATCCTATGCCAGATATAAGGAGAATGACCTGTCCATGTTGTTGAATGGAATTTTAGGCGGATTGGTAGGAATTACTGCTGGTGCCGATCAAATGGGAGTCACCGATGCAATTGTGATCGGATTAGTTGCGGGATCCTTAGTTGTGTTTGCCGTTTCTTTAATAGACAGATTGCGTTTAGATGATCCGGTAGGGGCGATTTCAGTACATTTGGTATGTGGTATTTGGGGAACATTGGCCGTGGGGCTATTCGGAAACATGAAAGGACTTTCCCAATTTTTAAATCAATTCTACGGGATATTGATTGTTGGCGGGGCTTGCGTAGTAGCATCATTCATTATCATATTTACCATTAAGAAAACGGTGGGAATAAGGGTTCCAAAAAGGGAAGAGCTAGAAGGGTTAGATGTTCATGAACATGGAATGTCTGCGTATCCTGATTTTCGCTTGAATGAGCACTAGGGCTTTTTAAAATCTTTCACTCCTGCTTCGATAGCAATATCTAGATGATTCTTTCTTGGTGTAATCGGACAGGAGTATTTATCGTTGTAAGCGCAGTATGGGTTATACGTATTGTTAAAGTTTAAGATAACAGTGTCATCTTTATTAATTTCACTGATAAAAACATCCATATACCGTCCGCCACCATAAGAGCCATCCCCACTGGTATCATCTGTAAAAGGTAAAAAGAGATAATCTTTATATTTTTCGTCTGTTAAGTTTTCCTGATTTTGAAACAAGTGCAATTTTAACACCTTCCCTTTTAATGTAAAGGAAAGAATTCCGTATTGTTTGTATAAAGGTTTTCGGTCTGTTGTAGTGGCCATTTCAAAAACAGGCTCATCTGGGGTTCTGGTCAAAGTGGCATTTACTACATAGGAAGAATCTACAGGGTAAAAGGCTAAACCCTTAAACTTTTTAAGATCTCTTTTCTTTAAAGGAGATTTTGAAGCATCCTTAAAGCGTGCATTCTCTTTTTGTTGATATTCCGTTTTTCCAGCCAAAGGCCTTTTGCCTTGAGAACTACAAGAAGTAAGGATTAAAACAGTTAAAAGCAACAGTATTTTTTTCATGAGGTACAATATACAATGTAAAAATACGGATGTTTTTATAAGATTGATTTTAGATTTCGCTGATATTTAAAAAAAATATGTAGCTTTACGCCATTAATTAAAAAAACAATGAAGAATTTCATTACATGTTCAACGAAACAAAGGGTGTATGTTACCCTTCGTCGCCGTATGCATATGTTTTGATAATATCTATATAAAATCAATCAATCATAAAAGTCCGGCTATTTAGCCGGACTTTTTATTTTTAATACAACTCTTAATCAACTAGCAACATGAAAAAGTTATACTTTAATTATTTAGAAACCTTTAATGGACTCTCCCGGGAAGTGTGGTGGTTATCATTGATCACTTTGATCAATAGGGCAGGTACCATGGTCATTCCTTTTTTGTCGCTATATCTAACAAAAAGCTTAGGATTTACTCTAGAGCACGTAGGTTGGATCATGTCTTGTTTCGGTGTAGGATCGGTTCTTGGCTCTTGGCTAGGAGGGAAACTAACAGATAAGATTGGCTATTATAAAGTGATGAGCATTAGTTTATTGCTCACGGGACTACTATTCATTTCATTGCAATTTGTAACCACCTTTGTTGGGTTTTGTGTTGGGATTTTCCTAGTGATGTTGGTAGCAGATACCTTTCGTCCAGCCATGTTCGTGGCGTTAAGCGCCTATAGTAAGCCAGAGAATAAAACACGTTCGGTAACATTAATTCGGTTGGCGATCAATTTAGGGTTTACCGCTGGGCCGGCTATTGGAGGTTTGATTATTACTTCTATAGGATACCACGGACTTTTTTGGGTAGATGGTGTTACCTGTATTTTGGCCGTAGTATTACTGATCAAAGTATTAAACCCTAAAAAGGCCAGAGTATTAGATGAGGTGAAAGTTGAGAACCCTGTGTCCGTTTATAAGGATAAAGCATTTTGGGTATTCTTTGTGTCTATGTTCCTGTTTGGATTTGTATTCTTACAATACTTCTCCACGATGCCATTGTATTATAGAGATGTATATCGCCTAACTGAATTTGAAATTGGATTGCTCTTTGGTATGAATGGATTTATCATTTTCGCTTTAGAGATGCCACTGATCAATTGGTTAGAGAATACCAAATATTCAAAAGCATTTCTGATGATGATAGGATTATTACTAACTGCATTAAGTTTTTTGATATTGATACTAGGATTCTGGTTAGGGATATTGATTATAGCAATGTTGTTGATGACCATCGGAGAAATGATCGCATTTCCATTTTCGAATGCTTTTGTGGTAGAACGAGCTAAGAAAGGGAATCAAGGGGAGTATATGGCTTTTTACAGTATCGCTTTTTCCGTGGCACATATATTTGGACATAATACAGGTATGCAACTGGTAGATAATATTGGATTTGATAATACATGGGCTATTATTACATTGCTATCCTTTGTTGGAGTATTATGTCTGTTTCTTTTAATGCGAATCTTAAAGAAAGAAAAATCATGAACTTAAATCAGATAACCATTCCGTCTTTAGATGTTTCAACATCTACGGAGTTTTATAAAAAACTAGGCTTGCATCTCATAGTAGATGCAAGACCTAGATATGTACGCTTTGAATTGCCAGATGGAGATTCGACCTTTTCTGTGCATTTGGTTGACGAGTTGCCAAAAGGTAATGGAATAACCGTTTATTTTCAAAATGAAAACTTGGATACAGTAGTGAAAGAATTAGAAGGAAAAGGGATTCAATTCGATCTATTACCCACAGATCAACCTTGGTTGTGGAGAGAAGCCCGTTTAAAAGACCCTGATGGAAATCAATTGATTCTTTATAAAGCAGGAGAGAATAGAAAAAATCCACCGTGGCGAATTTAATTTACTGCTTCTCAACAAAAACTTTAAAGTTGGTTAACCATTTCTGAACCTGTTTCTTAAAAAAAGAAGGAAATAAGAAAACCATAATTTTTACGATAGCTCCTTTAAATTTTGTGTAGTGAATCTCGGCATCATATTTCGTTTCATTTGGATCAATTACTGTAAATGTACTTTTCATAGTATTTTCAGTATGTGTGTGAAAATATTCTGCAAGAAATTCATTAGGTAATTCATTTTTTAAGACCGTTTCAGTCAACTCCATTTTCCGTTTACCATTCTGATAATACAGCTGAGAGACAGCACCTTCTTGCCATGGTTCACCAGATACTAACTCCTTTTTTTGAAAGCCCTCTTGATATTCTCCTAAATGATCAGCATTAGCAAAGAAGTCAGCAACGACTTGTTGCGGTTTATGAATATATACTGTGCAGGTAAACTTCATACTTGTTATTCTGTAGCTTTTTGAATAGCTTTTGTTCCTCCAACAATAGGAATGCTAAGTGTTGTTTCGTCAAGATCAACGGTTAATTCTGTGCCTGGCTTCGGTAGCAACGTAAATTGATTATCGCTAGAAAAGATCATTAAACCTATTTGTTGCCCTTTTTTGATCACTTGATCATCAGGCTGCAGGTCGAAGGTCATTTCATAAAATTTCCCAGGTTTTAGCGGTTTACTTTCTGTTAATGATTTGTAATTCTGAAGATCTGCCCAACCTCGCGTAATTATATTGTCAGTTATTTTTGCTTTTTTTTGTTCGTTCCATGGAAGCGAAACCAGCCAAACAGATAAGTTCGCGGCAGGTTTACTGCTTGCAATCTTTACTTTGATGGTTGCTATTCCTGAAATATGAATATCTTCTTTTAGAATAGGAGTAGTATATAACAATCTGTTTTTCGATTCAGAAGCTCTCGCTAAAGCTATTCCCGAAAAAGAATAGTCGTCTACCAATGTCTCCTTTACTTTTGTTTTTTTCTTATGGGTTGTCAAACTACCCGTAATAGATCCTCCTTTAGCTAAGTGAAATTTTACATTTTCTGCTGCAGGATTAGGATAATCTTCGTAAGCTGTGGGCTCCGTCATTTTAGCATCCTCTCGAACGATCCAGGCACGCGCATCATTTTCAACTCCATTTTTTACACCATGCAAATAGCGTGTAAACCAACGATTTCTCATTTTCATTGGTGGAGGACCACCATGTCCAAATTGATGATAATAGATTTGCGTAGGAATTCCCATTTCTTTTGCTCTTTTAGCAATGCGATAGCTGTGCTCTGGCATTACATTCCAATCGTTAAATCCATGAGACATTAATAAGGCAGCTTTCATAGGTTTCATTTGATTCAGATAATCCCTGCCAGCCCAAAAATCGTTGTAGTCCCCGGTCTTTCTGTCCATTCCATTCTTCATCTCGATATCACGAACTCTTGCGTTATTATAATCTCTTTTTCTGATGAATTCTTTAGAATCTTTATTGTCTTTGATGTAGTTTTTATTCAGAATCAACTCCTCTCCACCACTATGTATAAAATCATACAACACATCAATATCTTCACCCAAATATCCTCCTGGAGATCGAACTAGACCGTTCGATCTGTAGTAATGATAATAAGAAGTGTTAGGAGCAATAGGAATGATAGCCTCTAAGCCTTCAACTCCAGTCGTAGCTGCTGCTAAAGGAATCGTTCCATTGTAAGAAGTTCCTGTCATTCCCACTTTTCCAGTCGACCAAAATGCATCTACAGTTTCTTTTCCATAAGGGCTTGTATATCCTTTAGCACGACCACATAGCCAATCAATCACGGCCTTTGGTGCTAGGGATTCGTTTTTTCCACCCACCGTAGGAGATCCTTGTGACAATCCTGTTCCGGGCGAGGAAGAATGCACAACAATATAACCTCTAGGAACCCAAGTTCTGATGTGAGAATTTGAAATGATAGGCCTCTGTCCTGTTCTTTTTACCTCAGGGTGTACTCTTGGTACTTTAGACTCTTCACCTAACTCGTTTTTTACATTCCAAAATAATCCTTTCACATTAGGAGCTACTCCAGCAAAATAAGGACTAGAAACATAGACTATAGGAAGTTTCAAACCCTCTGTTTTTGTTTGTATGGGCCTGGTTACAGAAACATGCATTCTATCCATTTTGCCATCACCATCGGTATCAAAAGTCGTTTCTACCCAAAGGTCGTGTCGTATCCAATCATTTGGATTGTTAAAAGCTTCGACTACTTGTGCTTCACCATTTTTAAAAATAGGTTTTGCTTTTTCTTGAGCAGATAAAGTTATTGCAAATACAAGGGTAATAATACTAATAAATGTCTTCTTCATGATTAGTTGTTTAATACAGAGAATTCAATACTCGAATCCGTAAAGACCGTATGAGTCTGCGTTTTAAAATCTTCTTTGTTTGCCTTAAAAATATTGTCTACATATGTTTGAGGATTCAGGTCGATAAGAGGAAACCAAGTGCTTTGAACCTGAACCTGTAATTTGTGTCCTTTTTTAAAGGTATGAAACACGTCCTGTAATGTAATGTCAACTTCGGTCTTCTTATTCGGAGTAAATGGCTCAGGATAAGAAAAGCTATTTCTAAAACGACCGCGCATTACTTCGCTACGCACCATTAAATGATAGTTACTAAGTTTTAGGTGTTTTTGGAAATTTTTATTCTTCTCTTTGTCGTTTTTAGCATCTGCAGGATGCACGTCTATTACTTTGACGATCCAGTCAGCTGCCGTACCTGTGGTTGCTACTTTAAGTTTCGCTAAAACATCACCTGCTAAGGTAAAATCTTCTGTAAGCACGTCGGTTTCAAAAACTAATACATCGGGCCTTCTAGCTGCAAAGCGCTGATCATCCGTCATATATTTTCTTGGAGTAAACACTGTTTTAATATCTTCTGAATAAGGAACGGGGCGCTTTATATCACTTACAAACTGTATTCCTTTTGAGGATTTCATTGAGTTGGATAATTCCTGATCTTCCGATAGGTACATGGTTTCTTTCTGAGTATTATTTGGTGGCCAAGTATCATATTCTTTCCATTCTTTTTTTCCGGTATCAAAAACAAGCGCTTCTGGAAGTCCTGAGTTTTTGTCTCCACTACCTTTTAGGAAATGATTAAAGAATTTAGTCTCTACTTTTTCTTGAAAATTGAGCGAGATTGAATCACCAAAATAGTAATTCCCTACAATGTTCTGAGGCCTGCTTCTTGCCCAACCGCCATGGTCCCAAGGACCAAATACTAAGGTGTTGTAATTTTCTTTTCCGTGTTTTTCTATGCCTTTATACGTTTCTAAAGGACCGTATAGGTCTTCTGCATCAAACCAGCCTCCAACAATCATGGTTGCTACAGTTGAAGGAACTTTATTCATGTGCTGAATGATCCCTTTACTTTTCCAAACTTCGTCATAATTAGGGTGCTCCACAATCTCTTTCCAAAAATAATCGTCTATGCGTTCTTTACTTTTTGGAGTTGTATTATCCAATTGCTCGTACTGAAAATAACTGTTCAGGTTTTTTAAAGGCCCCTTGTCTAAAAAGAATTGATACTGGTCTTGAGTTCCCATTTTTGGAAAGGAATACCATGCTGTATCGGAAGGAGTATCTTTATAAGTTCCGAAGAGCGAAATAGCTCTAAAGTAACTCAATAAGAAAGCGCCGTTATGATGAAAATCGTCAAAAAAGAAATCACCAATACAGGCTTGTGGAGATGCTGCCTTTAAAGCAGGGTGCGCGTCAATGGCAGAAACCGTAGCATAATGACCAGGGTAGGAGATTCCCCAAGTTCCCACATTTCCATTATTATTTTCAACATTCTTCACCAACCAATCGATAGTGTCATAAGTATCTGAAGCTTCATCAGATTGATTTGCTTTTTTATTTGGAATATAAGCTCGCATATTATCATACACGCCTTCGCTCATCCAGCGTCCTCGAACATCTTGATACACGACAATGTTCCCTTCTTGCATTAAATGCTTGTTTGGACCGATACTAGTCTTCATTTTTCCATCACCATATGGTCTGGAACTATAGGGTGTTCTTTGCATTAAAATAGGATATTCTTTGCTCGTGTCTTTAGGAGAATAGATGGTCGTGTGCAATTTAACACCATCGCGCATAACGATGTCTACTTCTTGCTTGGTATAGTGATCCTGAACATAGGTGTCTTCTGCTTCTACTTTTTCTGTATCGCAACTTGTAAATAAAATAAAAAGACTTAGAAGTGAAAGGAGGTATTGTTTTTTCATGCCGAATTAATTGGTTTGCAGGTAAATGTACAAAACAAAAAAGTACCATTAAAGGTTTCTGCTGTTAAAACGAATACGTATTTTTAGAATCTTGTTTAAAATAAAACACCGTATGAAACATTGGTATTTAGTAGTGTTATTAGTAACTTTTATAGGATGTAAAACCTCTGAAAAGAGTCAGAATGAAAAAGAAAATGGGACAGAGAAAAAGCTTCCTGAGTTAAAACCAGATCGATATAACGTAGCTTTTTTGATCATGGATGGAACCTTTAATACAGAATTAACAGCTCCGTATGATATCTTTCAGCATACCATTTTTAGAAAAGGAATTAAGCCAATGAATGTATTTACGGTAGCAAATACGGATAACCCTATTACGACCTTCGAAGGAATGCGTATACTGCCAGATTTCAACTACCTAAAGGATTCGCTACCTAGAATAGATATTTTGGTGGTACCTAGTGCAGAGCATCATTTAGACTCAGACCTGAAAGACGATGCAATGATCAATTTTGTAAAGAAAGTGGATAAAGATGCGCAGTTTGTAACATCCCATTGCGATGGTGCATTCGTTTTAGCAAAAGCTGGATTATTAGATGGTAAAGTATCAACGACCTTTCCAAGTGATATTGACAAAATGAAAGAGATGTTTCCCAAATTGGATATTCGAAAAGATGTGCTGTTTATACATGACGGAAAATATATTACTTCGGCAGGGGGAGCTAAATCCTTTGAAGCAGCGCTCTATCTCTGCGAATACTTATACGGGCCCGAAATAGCACGAAGCTTAGCAGGCGGATTGGTGATTGATTGGAAATCAGAGGACGTTCCTAGTATTATTCTGAACGATTAAATAAAAAAAGCGGCTTTAAGCCGCTTTTTTTACTATCCCTTTAACCAGGCATTCCTCAATTTTACTTTCGGATTGTCTGCTGGTAATTCTTCTATTTTTAAACTGGTCGATTCAGCTTGAGGTTTTATAATCTTACTTTCTAAAGTTACCGTTTTTCCATCTCTCAATACTTCCATCTTCAGATCATCGCCTTCTTTCCATTGGAAAGATTTTCCAACAATTTGTCTAGCGTTTTGTAATGAAACGGCTTCACCGTTTACTGATTTTAAGATATCTCCTGCTTTTATACCTAAGGCAACCAAACCTGAGTTTGTTCTCTTTGTAAAAAAGATTTCTCTATTGTTATTTACAGAAACAAAAGGCTGGTTTTTCTTGTCTAAGAAGTAACTTACATCTACAGTTTCTGTGTGTTCCTTTACACCAACTTTAGCAAAGAAGTCATTATAATTAATAGGTGTATTTCCTTCAACATGTTTCTTGAAAAACTCACCAATCGAAGGATAGGTCATCGCTACGATCTCAGCAATGATCTCATCATCTTTAAATGGTTTTTTAGCTCCATACTTTTTTGAAAGATCTCTCATTAGGTCTCTGATTCCATAAGCTCCTTTGCTTTCTTCTCTTAAAAGAATGTCTAAGGTCATACCAATTAAAGCACCTTTCATATACACATTGCTGTAGTTCTTGGCATACTTATCCTCTAAAATGTTTTTACTCATTTCAGTAAAAGACATAGCATCGTCAAAACGTTTAGAAGTAGTAATTTTTCCCTGCATTGTATTGATAAATGCTTGCTCATCGATTAACCCTTGATTTACCTGGAATAGATTTGCAAAATATTCCGTAGTACCTTCATACATCCATAAATGCTTGGACATGTTTGGTTTGTTAAAATCAAATGAATGAATTTCTTCAGAATGCACAGATAATGGGCTCACAATATGGAAAAACTCATGAGAAACGGTTCCATTAATCATTCCATTTTTCAATTGTTGTTTTGTATAAGATTCAGGATAAACTACTGTGGTAGAAGATAAATGCTCTAAAGCTCCAAAACTATTCCATTTATATACTTTTGGGTCAAATAAATATAACAGGATGTTATACTCATTGGTAGTTTCAAAACCTTCTAAGAAGTTCGTTTGCGCTTCTATCATCTTCTTTAAATCCTCCTCCATATCTTTCGCTGCGTGCACATTATTTGGAGAATATACCGCTAACGTGACATCGACACCATTCATGTTAAAACTCACGTAGTTTAACGGGGCATACATGATTGGGTTATCGGAAATCTCATCATATCTTGAAGCAACAAATACATCTTTTGTGTTATCTTCTTTAGTGGTGTTTTGATTGATCAATGAAGAGGTTTCGTATAACTTCTCAGGATGAGAGATCGTAATCTCATATGGAGATTCCTTCTTTCCCTTAAAATAACCAACAAATCCAGGAAGATTCAAGAAAAAGTTTTGATCTTTTTCAATATTGGTTCCTGCCATTACATAGATCTTATGTTTCTTTTCACTATCAAAAGTATCTTCCACCCAATAGGATACTTTGTCTAATTGTTGTGCATTATTCACTTGCCATGAATTTGGATCCAATTTTTGAACTACCATTTCATTTCCATCGTAGTCATATGCTTTAAAATCTACCACGAATTTTCCATAATCACTTATTACATAAGTACCTGGTACAATTGCTGGTATTTGATATACAACACTTGCTTCTTTAATTTTTTGCGGATTTACGGTTACTTGCACTTTGTCGTCTACAACATTGTTTAGATCAATGGCAACTTCGACAGTGCGCTTTTCATTTTTGGCTAATTTCGAAGAAGAACAGCCACTTAATACAGCCAAACTTAATGCGGCTATTAGTATTTTTCTCATAATACAGTTAGATTATAGTTTGAAGTAAGACGATATCGGACCTCAAATGTTACAAATTATTCGCGGTAAAAATACGGTAGTTTTGGAAGTAGAGGTGTTAAAAAAATGTGAGAGTTTTACAAGAAGAATTTATGCGTTGCAAATCTTGCAATCCTTTTTGTCCTGAATTTCACCAACCAATTCTCCCTTTTCATTCATTACGAATCCACAACAATCCATAAACCCCTGAGCTATAAGCTTTCGAGCTCTTTGAATCTGTGATTTGGTCGTTGGAAGATTCTGATGAAGTTGGGTGGCTACTTCAGCTTGTTTTAGTCCTTTTATATCAGATAAAAACAACGGATCTCTATATTTTTTAGGAAGACTTTTTAAGATACCCCTTAAGCAATCTTGTTCGGTATGTACGTCCTCTAATATAGTTGCTTCTGATTCGAAATTAGCAATTTCAAATGTCATTTTTGAAGTTTTAAAATAATCCATGATGGAGTTTCGAGCAATAGCAAATACCCACGATTTTAACTTCGTAACATCTTTTAGAGTGTGTAGTTTGGTGTGAACCTTTATAAACGTGTCTTGTAAAACATCGTTGGTCACTGTACTATCTTTGACTTTACTGGCAATAAACCATTTTACATCGTCAGAATACTGATTCCAAACATCATTTGTTGTCATATAATGATAAATATGTATGTCACCTTAAATAAGAGTATTCAAAGTGACATAACTAGTTAACAGTTACAGTTCGAGCAAGAGCAACTCTCGCAGGTACATTTTGCGCAATCTCCATTCAGGCATTCTACACATGTACAGGAACATTGATTTTTATAGATCATGATACTTAATTTTATGATTCATTTAGTAGACATAAAAGATACGGAAAAGATGCAAACAAATTAAAATTATTTTATTTTCAATAATTATTGAAAGTTTTAAAAAATAGTTATATCTTTGACGTATGAAACTCGAAGAAGCGAAAATAAAATACATTCATACCTGGGGTAGTTTAGCGACTAGCTGGGGAATTAACAAGACCATGGCACAAGTACATGCGTTATTGTTAGTTTCAACCAAACCATTATCTGCTGAAGAGATTATGGAGGCTTTACAAATCTCAAGAGGTAATGTAAATATGAATGTAAGAGCCTTGATAGACTGGGGTATTGTTCGTAAAGAATTTGTAGTAGGGGAGCGTAAAGAGTTCTTTGTGGCAGATAAAGATATCTGGGAGTTATTTAAGCAAATAACAAAAGAACGTAAGAAAAGGGAGATTGAGCCAGTATTAAGAGTCTTAGATGAATTACAACATATAGAGGATAATTCTTATGATGCGGTACAATTCAAAAAGGTGTTACATGATTTGTCATCCGTAACTACTACAGTAAATGGGATTTTAGACAAAGCGATCAGGGCTGATGAGCATTGGTTATTGTCTAATTTCACCAAAATAATTAAGAAGTAAAAAAATTTGAATACAAACTTTCAAAAATTTCTGAAACTATGAAATATATTAACATTCCTATTTACTTAAATAGATTTATTTTTGGAATTACAGCTTTATTATATCTAACAATTGTATATGGACTTTATGCTCAAATAGTCCTTGGAGGTTTTCAATTGATTACGGCTTTTATATTGCTTTTTTTATTGCCAAAACTTACCAATAAACAAAAGAATAACCTTCTAAAATATTGGTTAATTGTTGTCGCTTATGGCCTCTTATGGTTTACAGGTTTATTTAGTGCTTCTATAGAATTTTGGATTGGATTTATAATAATTCCTTTAAGCATTGCGATTTACTTTACGGTAATTTTAGAATCTTTAAAAATACAGAAAAGATGAAGATAGATTTGACAAAAGACTGGATAAAAGTAAAAACTCATTTTAGAAAATGCATTGAAGCTAACATGCATGTAGTGGTTGCCTCTGTAGATGCAAGCAATATTCCTACAGTGACGCCCATTGGCTCTATGTTTTTAAACGATGATCAAACAGGTTTTTATTTTGAAAAATATGCTACAAAACTAAACAAGAATTCAAAAACCAATGGACATGTTTGCTTGCTTGCGGTAAACAATGGTAAAAGGTTTTGGTTAAAATCATTGTTCAAGGGAAATTTCGATGCTTATCCAGGAATAAAACTATATGGAGAATTAGGTGAAAAAAGGGATGCAACAGAAGGTGAGATGCGAGCTTTCCAAAGAAGGGTTCGATATACCAAAATGCTTAAAGGGCATCAATACTTGTGGAAAGAAATGAACATGGTACGAGAAATAAAATTTACAAAAGCAGAAAAAATCAATCTGGGAAAAATGACAAATCATCTTTAAAAAGAAATTATGGAAATAACGACCACATTTGAAATAAAAAAGGAATCACAAAGAATATCTATTGAAGGTAAAATCAGCGATTTTTATGACAAAGCAACGGAAGATTATCGTTTTTGGAGTAAAGATTTAAACATGCACTTTGGCTATTATATTCCTTTCAAGACCAACTTCTTGAAAAGAGATACAATGTTAAATGCTATGAATGCTCATCTATTTTCTTTACTAGATATACAAAATAAAAAATCCCATGTGGTCGATTTAGGATGTGGAATGGGAGCAACTATGAAATATGGGATATCTAGGTCTCCAAACTTGGCCGTTACAGGATATACAATCTCTGAATTTCAAGTGAAATTTGGACACAAATTTTTAAATTCAGAGAGAGCTAGTATTATGAACGCTGATTATAGAAATACTAAAGCTCTGGACAGTTCATATGATGGTGCACTAGCGATCGAGAGTTTTTGTCATTCAGGCTGTTCAATTAAAGCTTTAAAAGAATCGCATAGAATTCTAAAATCTGGAGCAAACTTGGTAATTGCTGATGCATTTGGAAAAAAATCAAAAGACGAAATGAATTTTCTATCGCAAAAAGTATATGATGGTTTATGTAAATCATGGAATCTTAAGAAGCTGGGAAATATTGAGAAAGTAAAAGTACAGCTTGAAGAAATTGGCTTTAAAGATGTTTCCGTAAAGAATGTATGGTATAGGGTAGCGCCTAGTGTATTACATGTTCCTTTTGCAATTATGGGATTTGTCATAAAAAGATTATTGAAAAATCAGCCTTTAAAAAAAGAGAGCAAGGAAAACCTAAAAGGATCATTTTACGCTTTGCTTACAGCGTTATGTTTACAAGATTTTGGATATTATATAATAACGGCGAAAAAGTAAGAACTTTATTAAGAATATACACTTGGGAAATGCTAGGAAAAGGAAAATCGGCACCAATTTGGTGCCGATTTTTTAATTTATTTAGATTCCAAAACAAGTTTGGAATAAGCGATCTCTAGGGTTTTATTGAATAAAACCAAGAGTCTGCTTACATATTTCTTCTATACTGACCACCCACTTCAAATAATGCAGATGTAATTTGCCCCAAAGAACATACTTTGGTAGCTTCCATCAACTTGTCAAACAGATTTTCATTCTGAACAGCAGCTTCTTGAATAGTGGCTAATTGTTCGGCTACTTTACTCTCATTTGCCCTGTTCAAATTCTCTTTTGTTTTAATTTGGAATTGTTTTTCCTCTTCAGTAGCTCTAATCACTTCGGCAGGTTGAACTGTCGGAGATCCTTTAGAACTTAAAAAGGTATTCACACCAATGATTGGGAACTCTCCAGTATGTTTTAACGTTTCGTAATATAAACTCTCTTCCTGGATCTTAGAACGCTGATACATGGTTTCCATCGCTCCTAAAACACCACCACGTTCTGTAATTCTATCAAATTCTGTTAAGACAGCTTCTTCAACCAGATCCGTCAATTCTTCAATAATAAATGAACCTTGAATAGGGTTTTCATTTTTAGCTAATCCTAATTCTTTATTAATGATTAACTGAATGGCCATGGCTCTGCGTACAGATTCCTCTGTAGGTGTAGTAATAGCCTCATCGTATGCATTTGTATGTAAAGAATTACAGTTATCGTAAATCGCATACAATGCTTGTAATGTGGTTCTGATGTCATTAAAGTCGATCTCTTGCGCGTGTAATGAACGTCCTGAAGTCTGAATATGATATTTCAACATTTGAGCCCTAGGATTTGCATCATACTTATATTTCAAGGCTTTGGCCCAAATCTTTCTGGCAACACGTCCGATTACTGCATATTCAGGATCTATTCCATTTGAGAAGAAGAACGATAAGTTCGGGCCGAACTTATTAATATCCATTCCTCTCGATAAATAGTATTCTACATAGGTGAATCCATTAGCTAAGGTCAATGCCAATTGCGTAATTGGGTTGGCACCGGCTTCCGCAATATGGTATCCTGAAATGGATACTGAGTAGAAATTACGTACTTGTTTTTCAATAAAGTATTCCTGAACATCACCCATCAATCGCAAAGCGAATTCGGTAGAGAAGATACAGGTGTTTTGCGCCTGATCTTCTTTAAGAATATCTGCCTGAACAGTTCCTCTTACCTGTGCCAATGTTTCAGCTTTTATTTGAGCGTATGCGTCAGTAGGTAATACTTGATCACCAGTTAACCCTAACAGCATCAATCCAAGGCCATCGTTTCCTTCTGGTAATTCACCTTGATAGGTTGGTCTTTCTAACCCTTTATCATCATATACCTTTTTAAAAGCAGCTTCTACTTTCTTTTCAAGCTTATGCTTTTTAATATATTTTTCACAATTCTGATCGATCGCTGCATTCATAAAAAAGCCTAATAACATAGGAGCAGGACCATTGATGGTCATACTTACAGATGTCATTGCATGGCTTAAATCGAATCCGGAATATAATTTTTTAGCATCGTCTAAACAACAAATAGAAACTCCAGCATTTCCGATCTTTCCGTAAATATCGGGTCTATGTCCTGGGTCGTTTCCATATAATGTTACACTGTCAAAAGCTGTTGACAGACGCTTTGCTGGCATTCCTAAGCTTACATAATGAAAACGTCTATTTGTTCTTTCCGGGCCACCTTCTCCAGCAAACATTCTCGTAGGATCTTCTCCAGTTCTTTTGAACGGATATAGCCCTGATGCATATGGGAATTCTCCTGGAACATTTTCTTGAAGATTCCATTGTAAAACATCTCCCCAGGCTTCATACTTTGGTAACGCAACCTTAGGTATATCAGAATGTGATAGCGATTTTGTATGTGTTTCTATCTTGATCTCTTTATCACGCACTTTAAATGTATAGATAGGATCTTTATAACGTTGCACTTTGTCTTTCCAATGTAAGATGATCTCCCAATTATAAGGGTCTAAGTTCATTTTCACCTTATCAAACTGTGCCAATAGTAATTTAACAAAATCAGCTTCTTCACTCTGAGCCAGTTTTAGAATCTCGTCTCCATCTAATCCAGTTTTAGTCAATTCGATAGTAACATCTACAATAGATTCAATTGTTTTATAGATTCCAAATAACTTCTGAGCTACTTTTACTTGGTCATTTGTCTTTTTATCATAGGCTCTATTATTTTCTGCAATCTCGGATAAATAACGTGTTCTTGCAGGCGGAATCACAAAGATTTTTTCAGACATTTCTTTCGTGATTTCAAAAGAAGAGATCAGATCTGCGTTTGTTTTCTCAACCAATTTATCCATGATGGCTTTGTACAGGGAATTCATTCCTGGGTCATTGAATTGAGAGGCAATGGTTCCAAAAACAGGCATATCATCCATATGTGTATCCCACAAATTGTTGTTACGCATATATTGTTTCTTCACATCGCGCAAAGCATCTAAAGCACCTCGTTTATCAAACTTGTTAATAGCTACCAGATCGGCAAAATCTAACATGTCAATCTTTTCTAATTGTGTAGCAGCTCCAAACTCAGGTGTCATTACATACAATGAAGTATCGGAATGTTCTATGATCTCAGTATCGGACTGACCGATACCTGAAGTTTCTAAAATGATCAAATCAAACTCAGCAGCCTTTAATACTTGAACCGCTTCATTGACATATTTTGATAAGGCCAAATTAGATTGCCGCGTAGCTAAAGAACGCATATACACGCGCTCGTTGTTAATAGCATTCATGCGAATACGATCTCCTAACAATGCCCCACCGGTTTTACGTTTCGATGGATCTACAGAGATCAATCCGATTGTTTTTTTAGGAAAATCAATTAAGAATCGTCTTACCAATTCATCGACTAAACTCGATTTTCCTGCCCCTCCAGTACCTGTAATCCCAAGTACAGGAGTAGCTGATTTTTTATTTTTCTCGTGGATAATGTCCAACGATTCCTTTGCAATATCTGGAAAGTTTTCTGCGGAAGAAATAACACGTGCAATACTTCCGATCTCTTTTTTACCCAATCGATTTACTTCACCATTCAACACATCTCCAATAGCAAAATCCGATTGTTGGACCAAATCATTAATCATTCCTTGTAATCCTAACTCACGACCATCATCTGGAGAATAGATACGAGTAATACCATAGTCCATTAATTCCTTGATCTCTTCTGGAAGAATGACTCCACCACCACCGCCGAAAATCTTAATATGACTTGCTCCTTTTTCCTGTAATAGATCATACATGTATTTGAAATACTCATTATGACCACCTTGGTAAGAGGTCATCGCAATGGCATTAGCATCTTCCTGTATTGCACAGTTTACCACCTCTTCAACACTTCTATCATGGCCTAAATGAATTACTTCCACTCCAGTAGACTGAATAATTCTACGCATAATATTGATCGCTGCGTCATGTCCATCAAAAAGTGATGCTGCGGTAACGATTCTTACTTTATTGGTGGGTTTATAAGGTGCAATTTGTTCCATTCGTAATAAAACTATGATTTTAGGGGTGCAATTTACGGAATTTTCAAAAAAAAGACACTTTTTTTAAATGCTTTAAAATTAACAACATCAAAAAATAAATATATTTGTGTTGTAAAAAAATAAAAAACTTCATGAATTTTAAAGCGCTTATTCAGCAAGGTATTCCAAATGTTCTTCCCGCTCGAAAAGAATATGACCCATCTATAAATCATGCTCCAAAAAGAAAAGAAATTTTAAGTAAGGAAGAAAAAGAATTGGCATTGAGAAATGCGTTACGCTATTTTGATGCAAAACATCATGAAATATTGCTACCTGAATTTGCCGAAGAGTTAGAAGTATATGGAAGGATATATATGTATCGTTTTCGTCCTGATTATAAAATGTATGCTCGAGATATTAGCGAGTATCCTGGAAGGTCAGAACAAGCAAAGGCAATCATGTTAATGATCCAGAATAACCTTGATTATGCGGTGGCACAGCATCCACATGAGTTAATTACTTATGGAGGAAATGGAGCCGTCTTTCAAAACTGGGCACAGTACCTGTTAACCATGAAGTATTTGTCGGAAATGACGAATTCACAAACGTTAACCATGTATTCTGGTCATCCGATGGGATTATTCCCTTCCCATAAAAATGCACCAAGAGTAGTGGTTACGAATGGAATGATGATTCCCAACTATTCACAGCCAGACGATTGGGAGAAGTTCAATGCTTTAGGTGTAACGCAATACGGACAAATGACCGCAGGAAGTTATATGTATATAGGGCCTCAAGGAATTGTGCATGGTACTACCATAACCGTATTGAATGGTTTTAGGAAAATTGGAAAATCACCTCAGGGTAACTTGTTCGTAACTGCAGGGCTCGGAGGAATGAGTGGTGCACAACCTAAAGCTGGAAATATTGCTGGATGTATTACGGTTTGTGCAGAGGTAAATCCAAAGATTACCCAAGTTCGTTTAGATCAAGGATGGATTGATGAGAAAATTTCGGATTTGGATGTTCTGGTAGCCAGAGTTAACGAAGCCAAGGAGAATAAGGAGACAGTATCTTTAGCATATTTAGGTAATATTGTGGATGTATGGGAAAAGTTTTATGAAGATAATATTCATATAGACCTTGGATCGGATCAAACATCGTTGCATAATCCTTGGGCTGGAGGATATTATCCAGTTGATATATCTTTTGAAGATGCAAACATTATGATGGCCGAAAACCCTGAAATGTTCAAAGACAGAGTACAAGAGACACTAAGAAGACATGCAAAAGCAATTAACAATCATACCGCCAAAGGAACGTATTTCTTCGATTATGGAAATGCTTTTTTACTTGAAGCCAGTAGAGCAGGAGCTGATGTGATGGCTGATAATGGTATTGATTTTAAATACCCGAGTTATGTACAAGATATTATGGGACCTATGTGTTTTGACTATGGGTTTGGTCCTTTTAGATGGGTATGTGCTTCCAGTAATCCGAAAGACCTAGCAAAAACAGATAAGATAGCCTGTGAAATATTAGAGGAAATAAAAAAGAACTCTCCAGAAGAGATTCAGCAACAAATGGCTGACAATATTCAATGGATTAAAGGAGCGCAAGAGAATAAATTAGTGGTAGGTTCTCAAGCAAGAATCTTATATGCAGATGCAGAAGGAAGAATAAAAATAGCAAAGGCTTTTAACAAAGCGATCAAGAGAGGAGAGATTGGGCCTGTAGTATTAGGACGAGATCATCATGATGTTTCTGGAACGGATTCACCGTACAGAGAAACTTCGAATATTTATGACGGTTCTCGATTTACAGCAGATATGGCCATACATAATGTAATAGGAGATAGCTTCCGAGGAGCAACCTGGGTCTCTATTCATAACGGAGGTGGCGTAGGCTGGGGAGAAGTTGTTAATGGTGGATTTGGCATGCTTCTTGATGGTACTAAAGCAGCGAAAAAGCGCTTAAAATCAATGCTTTTTTGGGATGTAAACAATGGGATTTCAAGAAGAAGCTGGGCTAGAAATGACGAAGCAATTTTTGCCATTAAAAGAGCAATGGATACGGAAAAAGAGTTGCAGGTTACACTTCCAAATAAGGTAGATGATTCATTATTTATGAACCTATAAAAACTAACGATTATGAAGCTGTTAAGACTATGTACACTTATTTTGATTGTGACCCTTACTTCATGTAGTACCGTTAAGGTAACTACTGATTATGACACTAAAGTTGATTTCAACTCTTATAAGACGTTTGCGTTTCATAAAAAAGGAATAGATAAAGCTACGATTTCAGATTTGGATAAGAAAAGAGTAATGAGAGCGATTGAGGCAGAAATGGTGGCAAAAGGATTTACAAAATCTAATGATCCAGATATCCTGATAAGCATCTTTAACAAAACTAGAGAAAGAGTAACAGTGAATAATAACAATTTCGGTATGGGCTGGGGTTGGGGCTGGGGTTGGAATCCATGGATGTGGGGTGGTATGAGCCAGGCCAATGTAAACCAATATACAGAAGGCACCTTGTTTATAGATTTTATAGATAGAAGAAAGAACGAGTTGGTTTGGCAAGGAATCGGCTCTGGAGCTATGAAGTTTTCGAACCCAGAAAGGAAAGATAAGCGTATAAAAGAGTTTGTTAAAGAGATTATAGAACGATACCCTCCAGGGTCATAAAATAAAATAGAAAAGCGCTCATTGTAGCGCTTTTTTTATACCCAAAATTGTACTTTTGCTCTATGTTTAAAAAATACATTCCGCTTACGGAAGAGGATTACTACTTAAACGAACAAGGCTATAAGGTTTTTACAGAAAAATACCACCTTAAAAGAGGGTATTGTTGTAAAAGCGGTTGTAAACATTGTCCGTATGGATACGATAAAAAAACAGATACTTTCAAATAGTGACTTTTACACATAAAATGTATCTAATAAATAAACAGAATATTACGAATATGAAGAATAGAATTTTAATAGCCTTAATCGCATTTCAGTTTTTTGGTTGTGCTGAATTACAGAAAGTTGTAAACCAATTACCAAACCAAGAAGTACTGACACAAGAACAGATTGGAAATGGATTGAGACAGGCCTTAGATAATGGTATAAAGAACCAGGTGTCTAAATTAACGGCTACCGATGGGTTTTATAAAAATGAATTGGTTAAGATCTTGTTACCATCGGAATTGCAAGAAGTGGATAAAGGATTGCGAAAAATAGGATTAGGGTCGTTAGCAGATAAAGGACTACTCCTGTTAAATAGAGCCGCAGAAGATGCCGTAAAAACAGCGACACCAATTTTCATTGATGCGGTTAAGAATATTACATTCAACGATGCTAAGAATATATTGTTAGGAGAGCAGAATGCGGCTACTTCATATTTGCAAAATGCTACGTCAACTTCTTTGTATAAGAGCTTTAGCCCAGTCATTAAAAAATCTTTTGATAAAGTAGGGGCGGATAAAGTATGGACGGATCTAATAAACAAATACAACAAGATCCCTTTTGTAAATAAAGTCAATCCTGACTTAACAGACTATGTTACAGCACAAACCTTAAAAGGTGTTTTTACCATGATAGAATTGGAGGAAAGAGGAATTCGGGAAAAAGTAGGTTTAAGAAATACCAGTTTACTTCGAAAAGTATTTGCTCTTCAAGATTAATTCACGTCTAATGTTCTTGTAATCAAATAATTACGTATATTTAACGTAATTATGCTATTATGAGTTTAGACACCCCCCTATATACGTACACGCAGCACCTTAAAAAAAGGTATAGAAAACTATTAGAGAAATCTAATGCGTATAGAATTATTGATGAGCCTATTAGCGATATGGCCGCTTTTAAAGCAATGAAAATTATGAAAAAGCTGGATCAATTGAAGTATCTATCAAATTGATTCTTCGAGAGAAATCCTTAATTGTTTGAAATAGGCAAATGCTTTTTCTAACCGAGACCCATACCAACTAAACATTTCTCCATCTACAAAAACCACTTTGGAAACATTTGTTTGTTTTTGTATCTCAATCCTATGCTCTTCTTTAAAAGGATATGGCTCTGAGGAGAGTAAAATAAATTCTGGTTGTACTTTATTGCTCAGAGAAGTAAGTGTAACTTTGGGGTATCGGTCTAAATGATGATATACATTTTGAAAACGGTTTATGCTAAGTAAATGATCGATGAAAGTATTCTTGCCTGCTACCATCCAAGGATTTCTCCATATGAAATATGCGACGTGAAGTATGGGTTTGGCTTCAATAAAGGATTCAAATGTTCGTTGTTGCGCGTTTATTTTCCGAAGAAGATAAGAGGCTTCCTTAGTTTTTGAGAAAATAACTCCATATAATGCAATCAACTCCTTAGAATCATCCAAGTTATAAATGTCCGAGACGTGCGTTGGAGCAATGCTACTGCAGTCTTCTACAATTTCTTTGGTGTTCTCTTCTTTATTACAAAGGATAATATCTGGTTGTAGCGCTCTAATTTTTTCAAGATGAATTGATTTTGTACCTCCAACAATGTTTTTATTTTTTTTAGCATGAAGAGGATGGATACAAAATTTAGTAACCCCCACAATGCTGTCTTCTAAGCCAAGATCATATAATAATTCAGTTTGACTAGGAACGAGAGATACAATCTTCTTAGGCGTATAATCAATAGAAAATGTGTTGTTTTTTAACATTTACAAGAGGTTCATTTTAAGGGATTTAAAGGTAAGTTATTATCGGGAATTACTGATTAACATAATTTTAACCAAAATTATAGTTAATTTTATGAGAGTAACAAGAATTCAATTTACACAATGAAGTCTGGTAGAATAATTATAATACTCTTTCTACTTGCATGTTCTAGTCTATATGGCTATGAGCGTGTGAAAGATATTGATTTTTTCTTTGTTCAAAAGGATACCTTGAATATAAATAATACCATCGCTGAGGATGGTAAAATAATATCGGGGCAAGATTTGAAGACTGAAGCGATCTACAGCGCTTATTTGGGTAATGATAAGAAGGCAATAGAGTTGGCGGAAAAGTATA
Organism: Asprobacillus argus; assembly: GCF_032248395.1. Classification (NCBI taxonomy): domain Bacteria; kingdom Pseudomonadati; phylum Bacteroidota; class Flavobacteriia; order Flavobacteriales; family Flavobacteriaceae; genus Asprobacillus; species Asprobacillus argus. The sequence goes on along the minus strand of NZ_JAVTTO010000003.1, from coordinate 37,473 downwards.
TAAAGAGTGTTCATGATATTTCTATTTTATCACACGATTCTTTTTTGGAGATAAAAGATACAGAAGGCTACAAAAGGTTGGCAAATGCATATCTCCCTAAAACTAATATTTGGTTGTTGTTCTTTTTTGCTTGTGGTTTGATTGGAGTGTTTTTGTCCGTGGTTATCAATTTAAGAAGAAAAGGAGATCTGGTAGGGAACATACTGATAAGTTCTTTTGTCCTCTTTCATTCATTGTTCATGATTCATCTTTGTATTCACCTATCTAGGAATAATTTTAGTTTACCACACACGTTATATTTTTCAACGTCATTTTCATTTTTGTACGGACCACTTTTATACTTCTACTTTAAAAGGATTTCGGAAAAATATAGATTTAGATGGGTAGATGCACTACATCTAATACCTTCCGTATTATTATTCTTATATCTACTCCCAATTTATTTATTACCAGCAGATGGTAAGGTGCATTTAATGTTCAACCGGAATGAGATATTGTACGATACCTTGCGTGGAATTGTCATTTTGAAATACATCTCGTTGACTGCCTATGCTTATTTTGTATATAAGCAGTATAGAAAGATTATGAGGAAGAAAAAGAAACCTCATTTTCAAATTTTGAACTGGCAACGAAATATGATGATTTTGAATATGTTCTATGTTTTCTTCTATATCGTTTATGGTATTGCACTATTACGGATAGTTACATCAAATAATCTATTTATATATCCTCAAACATTCTCCATGTCTGTTATCATATTATATGTAGGATATATTGCATATGTTCAGCCTAAGGTTTTTAGCAAAAAATTCTTGTTTCAAGAAACAAAGAAAGACTTTAAGTATAAAAAGTCTGGTTTAACAGAGAGTTATTCTGAAGAACTTAAGGAGCAACTACTGCAATTATTAGATCAAGAAAAAGTATACAAGCAAAGTAATATAAGTCTGGAAAAATTGGCCACTAGATTGGGTACAACAAGACATAATATATCACAAGTCATTAATGAACACTTCGGAATGAACTTCTTTCATCTTATCAATAAATATAGAATAGCCGAAGCTGTGGAAATACTAAAAAGTGACTATAATAATAACCTTAACATCATCGATGTTGCATACGATGTTGGTTTTAACAATAAAGTAACATTTAACAAAGCATTTAAAGCAGAAACAAACATGACTCCCAGTAGTTTCCTTAGAGAAAGAGATGCTTTTGGTTTCTCCAGTTAAGTAAAAAACAAGTAAAATTTTATCGGAAAAGAAAACTCTTATGGGGTTTACCTGTTAAAAAGGACAAATGCAATTACTTCGATTTGTATTTGAATTATTAGCTGGTTATTATCAAAGGTTACCTCTTAAAATATCCATTAAACTTTGACTTCATTGAAGGTATTATTTGAATAATGCCAGCTTTTTTTCAACTACAGAATCTTAATTCAAATGTTTAACGAAAAACAAAGTTTATGAAACTAAAATTTTTTTTAATAGTGATGTTCTTCTTGAGTCTGTCAATACAAGCACAAGAGAAGAATATATCTGGTACTGTTTCCGATAATACTGGAACACTGCCTGGGGTAAGTGTAATTATAAAAGGCACAACAACAGGAAGTGAAACAGATTTCGATGGGAAATATACCATAAAAGCTAAAGTTGGAGACGTGCTGGTCTTTAGTTACCTCGGTTATAAAACTGTTGAAAGGACTATTGGAACGGCCAATGTGATTGATGTAAAAATGATTGAAGGAGGCGAAATACTGGATGAAGTAGTAGTGGTTGCGTATGGTACCAGAAAAAAGGAAGCGATTACTGGTTCTGTTCAGGCTATTAATGCTTCGGTACTAGAACAACAACAAGTAACCTCACCATTAAGAGCACTTCAAGGAACTGTTCCAGGAGTTAGTTTAATTACTCAGGGAGGACAACCTGGAAATAATCCTAATATTGTTATTAGAGGTTTTGGAAGTTTTAATGGAAGTAATGCTCCATTGATCGTGGTTGACGGTGCACCTTATAATGGAAACCTGAATACCATTAGTCAAGATCAGATCGAGTCAATTTCTGTTCTAAAAGATGCGTCTTCTGCGTCCTTATATGGTTCGAGAGCTGCGAACGGGGTAATTATTATAACTACAAAACGTGGTAAAAGAAATTCACAAGCAAAAGTTTCTGTTAGAACGCAATATGGGCTATCCAATCCTGCAGTAGGGATTCATGATCTAGTAAGTTCAGAGGATTACTTGAAATTAAATTGGGAGGCAATTAAAAACAATAATATATACCAGTTTGGTCAAACGCCTACATTGGCGGCTCAAAATGCAACGAATCAATTGATTCCTACATTAGGATACAATCCATATAGTGTGACAAATCCAATAGGTACTGACGGACAGTTAGTCTCAGGAGCAAATTTACTGTGGAATACAAGTTGGGAAGAAACCATTTTAAGAAAGAATGTATCTCGTGTAAATCATACACTGAGTGTTTCTGGTGGAGGTGAAAACAATAACTATTTTATGTCATTGGATTACTTAAATGATGAAGGTCCGGTAATTGTATCGAATTTCGAGAGGATAGCAGTTAGAGGAGCTGTAGATACAGACGTAAACGACTGGCTTAAGGTTGGTTTAACATCGAGTTATTCAAGATCTCATTCAAACAATCCTGATCAAACGTCGGGAAGTACAACACAAGCAATCTCATGGATCTATAGTAACAGTAGTATTTATCCTATTTATGTTAGGGATGAAAATGGACAACTAATATTAGATGCCAACGGACAACAAGTTTATGATCTAGGGAATGGAAACGGTCGACCTATAGGACAAACTGTAAATAGTATTAGACCTGGTATTAACGGAGAGAATATTCTTGCATCTATATTACTTGGTTCAGAAAATAGAGTACGCTCGAATTTTGTTGGTTCGGCTTATGCAGAACTTAGCTTCCTGGATAAGTTCAAGTTCAGAAGTACACTGAACTACGAAAATTACCTATTTGATAGTCATTCCTTTAATGACGACCTGATAGGGGCAGCCTCGCCGGTTAATGGTAGGGTAAGTAAACAACGAAATATTACGACCACGCTAAATGCTATTCAAGCATTGAGTTATAACGATACATTTGATAAACACAATGTTTCTGTGGATCTTATTTATGAAGCAAATACGCAAACTACAGATTCATTTAGAGCTTCTGCTACTGGGTTTTTACCAGGTCAAGAAGAGTTAGGAAACGGAACAGTAGCCGAATCATTTGGCGGATTTAGGCTAGAACAACGAATTGCCAGTGTTTTAGGAAGAATTTCTTACAACTTTGACAACAAGTACTTTTTTGATGGATCTTATAGAAGTGACAAGACGTCTCAGTTCAGTAAAGAGTTTAGAACAGGTGATTTTTTCTCGTTTGGTGTAAGTTGGAGTGCACATAAGGAAGATTTCCTATCAGACGTAAGTTGGTTAAGTAATCTTAGGATTCGTGCTTCTTACGGAGAATTAGGGAATATAAATATTCCAGGAGGTTTCTTTCCAACAAGCTTTTTGTTTGGAGGTGCTAACTTTGGAGGAATTACAATATCTCCTGTAGAAGGCTTTCCTACTTCTTTACCTAGCTCAACATTAATTGACCCTTCTTTAACATGGGAAACATCAATTACTACAAACATTGGTTTAGACTTTGGGCTATTTGATAATGCTATTACGGGGACAGTAGAATATTTTAAAAGAAATAGTGTCGATTTAATTCAAGATATCACAACTACTCCATCAACGGGAGCTCCAGTGTTGAGAGCAAATGCAGGGGAAATAGAAAATAGAGGATGGGAAGTTTCGTTAACAGGTAATATTATAAATAAAGAAGATTGGCAATGGAGTGTTAGTACTAATTTTTCGTTACTAAAGAATGAAATCAAAGTAGTAACTCCATTTACAGATAGGTTAGTTCAAGGCTCTAAGCTTTGGGTGCCAGGAAACTCCATTTTTGAATTTTATGTTAGAGAATGGGCGGGGGTAGATCCAGCAAATGGAGATGCTTTATGGTACCAAGATGTAACTGATGCTAATGGAAATGTTACTGGTAGAACAATTACAAACGATTACGATACTGCAACTAGATACGAAACAGGAAAAGAGTCTATTCCAGATATTCAAGGAGGTTTCAATACCAGTTTCAGATATAAGGATTTCGATTTTTCAGTATTATTCAATTTTAGCCTGGGATCTTATATCTACGATTCTGATTATAGTGGTTTAATAGCAAATATGTCAAGCATTGGTTCATCTGCTCATCCAGACAACCTGAACGCATGGAGTCAACCAGGGGATATTACTAATTTCCCAAGATTGACTATTGCTAATAACAGCTTTAATAATAGATCTACAAGATTCATATTCAAGAATGACTATGTAAGAATGAAGAATATCAGTTTTGGCTATAACCTTCCAACAGATGTGTTAAATAGAGTTGGACTTTCTAAAGTGAGACTTTATGTATTAGGAGAAAATATGTTTACATGGCAAAGCCATAAAGGTATAGACCCTGAACAGTCATTCAATGGATTGACGGCAAATAGATCTCCGTTACAAAAGACATTGACACTTGGTACTCAAATAGAATTCTAATCGCTCATTTTATACGAAACGAGAAATTAAATTTCTTTAAACGAAATATTTAAATGATAAAAAAAACAAAAAAATGAAACTAGTTATATATAAAAAGCAAATACTACATAGATTTTCAGCCCTCGCTTATATCATGATGATAGGTGTAGCATTGAGTCTGGTGTCTTGTTCAGAAGACTTTATTGAAGATCCCACAGATACTACAGGAGCAAACAGTGGAGTAATATTCTCTGATAAAAGTAATGTAGAGACCTATATCGCCGGAATATTGGCAAATTATAAAGGACAATATAGAACCGTAGATGTTGGTGGATTATACGCCATGTATTTTGCCAGAGCGGTAAAAGGAAATGATATTATTCAAGCATTTAGTTGGTATACGTTTGATTATGGACATGAAAATAGAGAAGCAACGTTTAGAAGAACCAATTTTACTTGGGATTTCAACTATGAGAATGTCAACTTTGCTAATGTTTTAATAGATGGAGTAACAAAGAGCACTTCGTTAAGTGAAGCAGACAAAAAGGAGTTAATTGCTCAAGGAAAATTTTTTAGAGGTTTTCACCTCTTTGAATTAGTGCTCGAGTTCGCTCCTAATTATAATAATAACAGAGACCTAGTAAGAATTCCAGTGTATACGGAGCCTACATCTGTGGAAAACGTGACAGGAAACCCTCCAGTACCATTGAGTGAAGTTTACAATCAAGTAATTCAAGATTTAGAGGATGCAATCGCTGATTTACCAACAACAAGATTAGGTAAAAGTTTTGTAAATAAAGCGGTAGCGCAAGCTGTGTTAACAAGAGTTTTGGCAGTAACACAAGACGACTGGCCTAAAATGTCTACTCTGGCAAAAGCCGCATATGGTGGAAGCGCAAGTACGGCAGTACAATCTTCGAGTTGGCAAACAGGCTTTAACAATATGCAGGATCAGGAGTGGCTGTGGGCAATGTTCCAAAATGGTTCTGATGAAACGAACTTTTTTTGGGGTCATGCTGCACCTATGATGGATCATCTTACAACAAGTTATAGAGCTACGTATTTTGATCCTGATTTTGTGAGTACGTTTTCTAATAGTGATGTAAGAAATAGATTCTTTGATATTTATGGAGTCTCTGCTACTACACCTTGGAGAGAATTCATATCTACTAAATATGCTTTCACATTTGCCTCTGATATACCCATTTTAAGAAAATCTGAAATGGTGTTGTTTGATGCAGAAGCGCAGTATCATATGGGTAACGAAAATGAAGCAAGATCATTGTTGTTTGCACTTCAATCGGCTAGAGATGCGAATGCTACGATAAGTACAAATACAGGGCAAGCTTTATTAGATGAAATTTTATTAGAAAGAAAAAAAGAATTCTTTGGAGAATTTGGACCGCAATGGTTTGATGCAAAGAGATACAATCTTCCTATAAACAGAAATAATATTCATCGAATTCCCATTAACGTACCGGCGAATAGTAATTTATTTTACTTGAAGATACCGCAAGATGAAATGGATCTGAATCCTAACTATGCTGGATTTACGAATGACTAAACTACTAATGACTAAACTTAAATACTGAGAGATGAAAAAAATCTATTATTTATTACTGAGTCTTGCTCTAACAACTTTTACATTCCTGAGTTGTGAAAATAGTTTGGAGCTAGAGAAATTTTCTTATGTAACCTTTGAATCAACTGCCTATAATTTTGGCGTTGACATAGGTGGTACAAATACTCGGGGAATTAAAATTTATACAGCTGACGTGACAAACTCCAATAGAACCTTTACGGTAAATGTTGTATCTGCAGGGACTACGGCAGATCCAGCATCATATGTAATTCCACCTTCAGTAACTGTTCCGGCAGGATCTAATGAAGGGACCATAGAAGTGACAGTTTCTGATATTAATGTAAGTTCATCGGGAGAAACTATTGAATTAACTTTTAGCGATGATGCTGGATTATTTTCTAGTCAGAATATGGTGCTAAATGTAAGTCAAATATGTTCCTTAAATGAACTGAAACTAGAGATTACATTTGACACATACCCAGAAGAAACTTCGTGGGAGATGTATGATGGAGCAGGGGCACTTATCGCTTCTGGAGATTCATATAATGGTATGACGTCCTTTGAAACAAATTGGTGTTTGCCAGATGGTAATTATCAGTTTGTGATCTATGATGCATATGCAGATGGGATATGTTGTAACTATGGTAACGGCAGTTATAAGCTGAGTTCCGGAGCGACGACGATTTTTGAGGGAGGCTCTTTTGGAGCTTCTCAAGCAGTGAATTTTTCGTTACCCTAAGCAATAATTCTCATGTGTGTTAGGTATAGAGGTTTTAACCTCTATACCTTTTTAAATTGTCTTGCTATGAATGATACTTCTTTATGACTATATGTGCCAATCGTGTATCAGTTCTTACCGTATTAATTTGTTACTCATGTTTCTTAGTTTTTTTGAAACTATAGGCATGTAAGATTAGATATAATTAGTAAAAAAAACAGCTAGTAGTAAAACTATTGTTGAGGGAATCTTGTTTACCTAGGTTTAATGAAATTTTTAATGTCTTAATAGTTAAAAAACTATAAGACGTTTGATTATACTCAATTGCATGAAAGCTAAACTTATCGAAGAAATTGCTCAACAAGGAGATGTTAACCAAATATACCTTGATGAACTTAATATATGGATGGTGCTATTTTTCTCTATAGGCGTTATAGGAGTCTTTTTTTCGTTGATGATTAACATGAGAAAAAAGAGAGAAGTTCATAGCTGTCTAATGATAGGTTCTTACATATTATTGTACTCTTTTTTCAGCATATGCTTAAGCCTACACATGTTTGATGTTGATGTTGATACTGTAAATGGATTACTTCTTATCACAACACTTACTTTTTTAAATGAACCCTTGCTATATCTCTATTTTAAAAGAGTCTCCGAAAAAAGGCCTTTGAAACCAAGAGATCTTTGTCATGGATTACCTTTAGTCCTATTTCTTATAGGTTGGTTTTTTTATCGAGTTACTTTTCTAGACGCCATGTACTATAAGCAAGCGCTATTAATGGTATATACCCTTTTCATATATAGAGTTTACAAAAAGAAAGTTGATACGAAAAGAAAGTCAGAACGTGATTTGATTTCATGGTTACAAAACATATTACGTATCTATTTAGTTTTTTTAGCAGTTTACGCAATAACTATACTGTCCTGGCTCAAAGCGATACCGCAATTTTTTACAATGTATCCATTACTGTTTTCAACAAACCTTATGATCTTGTACATGGCATATACGGCTTATATTAAGCCTGATATTTTTAGTAGATCTTACCTCTTTAAAGAAGGTGTTTTTTTTAAATATAAAAAATCGGGTTTAACAGATGGATATTCTGAAGAGTTGCGCAATCGGCTTCAAGTATTATTTGAGCGTGATAAAATCTACAGAAATAGCGGTCTCAGCTTAGAAAACCTTTCTGAAGAATTAGAAACTACCAGACATAATGTCTCGCAGGTTATCAATGAACATTTTGAAATGAACTTTTTTCAATTTGTCAATAAATATAGAATAAAAGAAGCCGTACATATGTTTGAAGAGAGTAATTATAAGGATCTTAAGATTATTAACATAGCATATGATGTCGGATTCAACAATAAAGTAACTTTTAACAAGGCATTTAAAGCCGAGATGAGCATGACTCCTACATTGTTTATTGAACAAATGAGACATAAACAATCCAAAAATGGTAAAAAGAAAGTAACTAGTTATCGGGAAAGTTAAAGATGATAGGGGCTACCATAAAAAGAAATAACTAATGCTTTATTTGAGTCATTATTTGAATTATGGTTGGGATGCTTATAAAGTAATTTTATTATTCTGTTAAACTTTGTCTTCAAATTAAGTTACCGAAAAAAGATTTTTTATAGCTCCTGACCTATTTTTTATTTACAATTCTTTTGCCATTTGTTGCTGTAACTCCAAAGCTTTGTTCGCCGAAGCTTCGGCAAAATCTTTTCCGCTAGATGCGTAAATGATACCTCGAGAAGAATTGATCAATAGTCCTACTGAATCATTCATCCCATATTTACATACATCTTGTAAGTTTCCTCCTTGAGCGCCCACTCCTGGCACCAATAAAAAACTACTAGGAACGATGGTTCTAATATCTGCTAAGTATTCGGCCTTTGTGGCTCCTACCACATACATTAAGTTTTCAGAATTATGCCAAGATTTTGAAGTCTCTAAAACTTGTTTATATACCTCTTTGTTTTGAACCTCTTTTGTCTGAAAATCAAAAGCTCCTTTGTTTGAAGTAAGTGCCAATAAAATGGTATGCTTATTATCAAAAGCTAAAAAGGGTTCAACTGAATCTTTTCCCATATAAGGAGCAACCGTTACACTATCGAAAGCTAGATCTTTAAAAAAAGCTTTTGCATACATGGTAGAGGTATTTCCAATATCTCCACGTTTTGCGTCGGCAATGGTAAAAATCTCTGGATGGTTGGTGTTTATATATTCAATAGTTCGCTTTAATGCTTTCCATCCTTTTATACCATATGCTTCGTAAAAAGCGGTATTGGGTTTGTAGGCAACACATAGATGATGTGTCGCATCAATGATGGCTTTATTAAACTCAAAAATAGGATCTTCCTTCTCCAATAAAAAAGATGGAATCTTATTCAAGTCCACATCCAGGCCAATACATAGAAAAGACTTCTTTTTATGAATTTCAGAGATAAGTTGTTCAGTGGTCATAGTTGTGTATAAAAGTTGGGCAAAGATACATGTTTTTAAGACTTTCTGTTATCTTTGTTTGAATGCTTCAGTACATTATAAACAAAATTTTCTATGGTTTTTTGACACTTTTTGGAGTGGTTACTGTTATTTTTTTACTATTCAATATTTTACCTGGAGACCCAGCAAGAATGATGTTAGATCAAAGGGAAGACTCTGAACAACTTGCAAATATTAGAAAGAAGTATGGATTTGATCAGCCTAAAACCAAACAATACCTGTTTTATTTGAATGATGTCTCGCCGCTATCTTTTCATAGCAAGGGTAAAGAAGATTATACAAATTTAGAGAGCAAGCCATATTCCTATCAATCCTTATTTTCAATAGGTAATACGAATGTTGTTTTAAAATACCCATACTTAAGAGAATCTTTTCAAAAGAATGGAAAAAAAGTATCCCATATAATTTCTGAAACATTACCCAATACGGCTGTTTTAGCGCTGTTTGCTATTTTAATAGCGATAGTGTTGGGGATTTTTTTAGGAGTATTATCTGCAGTTTTCAAAGATACTTTCTTCGATCGATTTGTAGCTGTTATCAGTACATTTGGTATGAGTGTACCTTCATTTTTTTCTGCCATACTTTTTGCCTGGTTATTTGGTTTTGTGCTCCACGAGTATACCGGATTGGAAATGACAGGAAGCTTGTATGTTGTTGATGATTTTGGAGAAGGTTCTTATATCCAATGGAAAAACTTGATCTTACCTGCTATTGTATTAGGAATTAGACCACTTGCTGTTGTGATTCAATTAATGCGGAATTCATTGCTGGAAATTTTAACACAAGATTATGTAAGAACTGCAAAAGCCAAGGGACTTACTATGTATCAGGTAATAAAAAAACATGCATTAAAAAATTCTTTGAATCCAGTTGTTACTGCTATTTCAGGATGGTTTGCCTCCATGTTGGCTGGAGCCGTTTTTATTGAATATATTTTTAATTGGAACGGTTTAGGAAAGGAGATTGTTGATGCATTAAACACGTTGGATCTGCCTATTATAATGGGAAGTGTATTGGTTATAGCAACGCTTTTTATTATCATAAATATTATCGTAGATATTATATATAGTTGGTTAGATCCAAGAATACGATTACAGTAACATGAAAAAAATAGTTCTTATTGTCATGATTATATCCTTCTCGGGATGCTGTTTTGAAACCCCCACTGAATTTACAGAAGCCTCGTTAACAGAAGAATTTGTTACACTAACCGATGAAGAAATTGCTATAGGAGAAATTTTATCAAAATACCAAGGAAAGAAGGTCCTGATAGATGTTTGGGCCTCCTGGTGTAAAGATTGTATTGTAAGACTACCCAAGCTCAAAGAGTTTCAAAGAGAAAATCCTGAGATAGTGTATCTCTTTTTATCGTTGGATAAAAGTACAAGAAGCTGGAAAAGTGCGATAGATCGATTGGGAATTAAAGGAGAACATTTTTTTATGCAAGCTGGAAAAAAAGGAACGTTTGGAAAATTTTTAGACCTGTGGTGGATACCAAGGTATGTAGTACTGGATGAAAACGGAAAAATTACGCTGTATAAGGCGACAAAAATCACTGATAAAAACATTGTGCAAGCCTTGAAAAAATAGCGTATTTTAGCGACTCAAATTAAGAATACCATGAGAAAAAATATAGTCGCTGGAAATTGGAAAATGAATAATAATGCAGCGCAAACTTTGGCGTTGATAAACGGAATAAAAGAAGCGATTCAAACTTTTGATCTTACTACTAGAGTTATTGTGTCTCCAACATTTGTTAACTTAAGTTTGGCGGTTACTGCGGCCGAAGAATCTGTTATCGAAGTTGCTGGGCAAAATATGCATCAGGCAACAAATGGAGCTTATACTGGAGAGATCTCAGCAGACATGCTAACTAACATTGGAATCAAGTCTGTAATTTTGGGGCACTCAGAAAGAAGAACATATTTTGGAGAAAATGATGAGCTGTTGGCTAAAAAAGTAAATACAGCTTTAGAGAATAATCTCGAAGCGATTTTTTGTTTTGGAGAACAACTCGAGGATAGAAAATCTGGAAACCATTTCGCAGTTGTAGAATCTCAACTGAAAAACGCATTATTTCACTTGGAAGCAAGTGCGTGGCCCAGTATAGTATTAGCCTACGAGCCTGTTTGGGCCATTGGAACTGGAGAAACAGCGAGTCCAGAACAAGCGCAAGAAATGCACGCTTTTATCCGAAATTTAATCAAAGAAAGGTACACGAATGAAATTGCTGAGAATGTATCTATTTTGTATGGAGGAAGTGTAAAACCTGGAAATGCAGTGGAAATATTTTCAAAAGAAGATGTTGATGGTGGATTAATAGGTGGAGCCGCATTAAAAGTAGAAGACTTTACAGCCATCATTAAAGCAATATAAATGGCAAAAAAGACCTGGCAGGAAAAGTTCAATTCAGATAAACCACCTATCGTAAAAGTAATCGATAAGAAGTTTGCTGATATGCCTGCAGGGACAAATATGTTTATTGCTACTCCCAAGATTATTGATGCTTATGTAAATCATATTCCAAGTGGAGTAGCTGTGGATATTCTAACTATGCGTAAGGACTTGGCAGCTGAGTATGAAGCTGAAAAGACGTGCCCAGTTACGACCAGTATTTTTCTAAGAATAGCATCAGAAGTTGCTTTTGAAAAATATCAAAACGGGTCTTCGTTGGAGGCGATAACGCCTTTTTGGAGAGTAGTATCATCTAAAATGTCATTAGCCAAAAAATTAGCGTGTGGTGTAGATTTTATTAAAGAACAACGAATGAATGAAGAATTGTCATAATGGATAATGTGTATATAGAATATACTTTTAAAGTAACGCCGAAAGAAACGGGGACTGAAATCTTAATAGCTCAGCTAGGGTTTGTTGGCTTCGAAAGTTTTGTTGAAACAGAGAGTGGAGTAACGGCCTATATCCAAAAAGAAGATTGGAATGAAGAAATACTGGACCATGTTTTTGTATTGAATTCTGATGATTTTTCTATAAGTCACGTATTTAACGAAGTGGCTCAAACAAATTGGAATGCCGAATGGGAGAAGAATTTTCAGCCTATTCAGGTAGATGGTAAAGTAAGTATTCGAGCGCCATTTCACGAAGATCCAAAACTATCTTATGATATTGTTATAGAGCCTAAGATGAGTTTTGGTACTGGACATCATGAAACCACACATATGATGGTGCAGCATTTATTAGCATTAGATATTTCTGATAAGAAAGTGTTAGATATGGGCTGCGGTACTGGAATCTTGGCCATATTTGCTGAGATGAAAGGTGCACAACCTATAGATGCGATCGATATTGATAACTGGTGTTATGAAAACTCAGTTGAAAATGCGGCAAGAAACAATTGCCAACATATTTCAGTGTATGAAGGAGATTCTTCACTCTTAAGTAATAAAAACTATGACCTTATCATTGCTAATATCAATAGAAATATACTGCTAGCAGATATGAATATCTATACCGACTGTTTAGGTAAGGGAGGTACATTATTACTGAGTGGATTCTATAAAGAAGATATTCCTACCATAGATCAAGAAGTGTCAAAATATGGATTGTCACTAGAAGCGAAGCTGGAAAGAAATAATTGGGTAGCGTTAAAATACACGAAGAATTAAATATTCTTTTATAAATTAGCTGTATGAGTACAAAAGAAAAGATACAAGAAGAAGTTGATGTACTAGAAAAAGAAGTAAATCAACATGAGATCGTTTTATACAATGATGATGTTCACACATTTGATTTTGTAATAGATTCGCTAATAGATGTGTGCGAGCATACGTTAGAACAGGCAGAGCAGTGCACTATTTTGGTGCATTACAAAGGAAAATGTACAGTCAAGTCAGGAGAATATAAAGATTTGAAACCTCGTTGTTCAAAGTTGTTACATCTTGGACTATCAGCAGAATTGGTATAGTATGGAGAATGTTTTAAAGTATTACGAATTTTCTTCTTTTAAAAAAGACGCTTCACAAACCTTTCATGGAAATGAAATTTCATATAGCGAGTTAAATGCAACTCATTTTTTGATTTTTGAAAAATCTGGAAATCAATACAATTTATATATCTCTAGATATGGGCTTAAAAAAGAGATTGGAGTAAAACCACCTGAAATAGTTGAATTGCTTGTAGAGAATTACGATAAAAGTATTCCAGAACATCGAATAGCGATAAGAAGATATTATCCAAATTAAAAAGAGCCTATCAAAGTTGATAGGCTCTTTTATCGTATTAAATTACACAATAAAAAAATGAAAGGTTATTTTATCACCTTATCCAAGTCATAAAAATAAAAGTCTTTTTGATCGTTCATTGCCGCAAATAATCCACTTGAAAAGGTACTGTTTAATGGAATGGTAACTACATCACAACCATCAGTTTCCAATGTAGATAGGTTGACTGCTTTTATGAAATCATTCGATACTCTGTCAAAAATATTAAACTGCCCTTTTTGTTGATCAGAAACAATAATAAATCCTTTGTTATCCTTCATTCTGGCAATGGCAATACCTTCAATGTCTTCTGCAAAATACTCACCTCCAAAACAGCTGATCTCTTCATTACCCATAGACGGTTCTGCATAGTACTTTCGTATGCAATGACCTTCATCAGAATAATAGATAAAACCTAGTTCATGATCAACAGCAATGGCTTCGATTTCTTTTTTTTCGCTAAACTTTCCAAACTTTCGAACAAGTTTTGATGCAAGATTACCAGTGCTATCTGCTGTAATTGTATATTGGTATAGATACCCTTCCTTAGGACCTGTCTTTCTTCCAACGATTGCATAGATCGTACTGTCTTTAGGTGACTGATACATGCTAATTCCCATTGGGAGTCTGTTTGTTGTATCTTGTTCGTCTGTAAATACAGGGAACCCACCTTTATCTAAAGGTTTCATATCAGGAACAGAAAATAGGCGAATCTGTTGCTTTTCTCTTTCAGTAAAAGCAATTACATCAGTAAAGGTAGAATCGTTTATCTTAAGATTATAGGCAATATCCACATTGTTCGGTCTTTTAATGTTTCTTAGTGTCTTTTCCTCTATGATCTTACCGTCAAGATCAAAGGCATAAACTGCTCCGTTTGTCTTCTTATCTGTTCCAAAAACAATACTCTTTGCCGGATCTTTTTTGTTTACCCATATTGCCGGATCATCGGTATCATTAACTGTTTTCTCGGTTATAACATCAGGAACTATTGCAGGTAATGTATTTTTTCTTTGGCAAGAAGAAAGACCAACTACAACTGCTATAAATGTTGAAGGTATTATGTTCGATTTTTTAAACATTTTCATAATTTTGGATTTAACTTAGTTTCTTTTGAACAAGTCGTATTTTAAACCGATGCTAATGCGTCTTCCGTAATATTCTGCCTGCATTGTTCTGTTGCTTAGACCTTGATAATATCTTAAGGGTTGATCAGTGATGTTATTTACATCAGCATAGACTCTTAAGTTTTTGTTGATCGTGAAAGATGCGTTAAAGTCTAGGAAGAATTGTTTGTCATAGTATCGATCCTCTAAGCTATTTCCTCCAATTTCATCCACATAAGCATCAGAGAAATTAGCAGATAACCGAGTGCTAAACCTCTTGTCTGAATATCCTAAGGAACCATTGAACATATTTGGAGCTGTGTTAGGAAGGTCTACATCATTACGTTCATCTCCATCTGAGTTACGAATCCCATTAGCATTCGAACTAATGTGAGTGTAGTTAAGATAAATATTAAAGTTTTTTAAGAATCCAGGTAAGAAGTCAAGTTGCTTTTGCAGCGCTACTTCTAATCCAAAAATAGATGCGTCATCACCATTAACAGGTCTTTTAGCATCAAATCCAGTAGTCCCAGCTCCTAGAGAGTCATCAGTCGTAGTAGTAACTAATGGATATATAAAATCATTGATTCTTTTGTAAAAAACACCTCCAGATAAAATACCAATGTTTTTGAAGTATGTTTCAGCCAATAGATCAAAGTTCATAGAGGTTGTTGGGTCTAGATCTGGGTTTCCGATCTCGATTTCGGAATCTTCTCTAATGATATTTCTAAATGGTATAAGATCAATATAATTAGGTCTGGCAATAGTGTTTGTCCAGGCAAAACGAAGTGACGAGTTTTGTGAAAAGTCATACTTCAAATGAATGCTCGGTAATATGTTAGTGTAGGAATTCTTATCCGTTATTGTGGTCACACTTTGAAAATCTCCATTCACATCATAATTTACGATGTTTCCGGTACCTTCGATATTTGTATTCTCTAAACGGATACCAGCCAGCAGCGTTGTTGATGAGGATAATTTTTGAGTGATCATAGCGTATCCCGCAATTACATTCTCCGAAGCATCAAAGTTTCCTCCTAAAAATTCGTCAACGATGGATTCACTGTCAAACAATGCGGCATCTGCTAAGTTTAACTGACCTAAGTATGCAGGATCTACGTATTGTCCAGCTACATACTGACTTCCAGCTAAGAAATCGGGGTCTGTTTCATTTACCAATGGTAAGGAGGCGAAGTTGTCAAACGTATTGTTTAACGGGCTGTATTCAAGGAAGTTATTATTTCTATTCTTGTCTTTCATCCGTAATCGAGCACCAAACTTAAAACTACCTTCTTGATCATTTACGAGGCTCATCGGTAGCTTTAAGTTAACGAAAAAGTTCATATCTTTTTCTTCTGTAAACTGAGCTTCTTCAGTAATCTCTCTTAAACTGAAGTTGCTTAGGGCAACATCACTAGTATTAACTGGGGTAATTATTGGAAATCTAGTGTCCGACAGGTCAATGTTAAACGGAATAGGGTTTCCGCCAACTTCCTCTAGTTCGTACTCTATATAACGCTCATTCAAACGCTCTTCAGAAGCAGTAGCATAAGAAGCCAACCAGTCGATTTCCAGTTTTCCTGAAACATGACTACCTCCCAAAGTATAGTTTTGCATACGCTGATCTTCCAGACGTCTGTTCTTATTTCTGTTATTATCGATACCTCCTTTAGTTTGTCTTCTGATCTCTCCCTGATATCCTAAAGAAGGATTAGTGTCATCTATATATTCTATGCTTCGATAACGAAGTCTGTATCGATTTTCTCGATCATCTCTCCAGTTATACATTGTTTTTAAATAGATGTTGTTATTATCGTTTATTTGGTAATCAAAATTTACAGAGAAACTTCTACGGATTCTTTGCACTAAATAGGTTCTAATGTCAGATTCGTTAATGAAAGGAGTAGCATTGTCATCCCACTCGAATTCAATATTGTCAGAACCAAAGTCATTATCATTAATAGAAGCACCAACCATCCAACCGAACTTTTTGTCTTCGGTTCTATCTCCAACTAAGAAAGACCCATTCAAGATTCGTTTACTGGTAATGGTATTCGTTCCTGAACCCAATGTTCCAGACAATCTAAATCCTTGGGGAGCTGTTCTTGTAATAAGGTTAACGGAACCTCCTAAAGCATCTGCATCCATGTCTGGAGTAACGGCTTTATTCACCTGAATGGTTTGGATCATATCTGAAGGAATAAGATCCATTTGAATGTTTCTGTTGTCTCCTTCCGCCGATGGGATTCTACTTCCGTTTAATGTTACAGAATTCAATTGAGGAGAAAGCCCTCTAACAATAATGTTTCTAGCTTCACCTTGGTCGACTTGCATAGTGATACCTGGAATTCTTTTTACCGCATCTCCTATATTGGCATCTGGGAATTTCCCGATCTGATCTGTAGAAACAACATTGGTGATATTAAGGTTGTTCTTTTGCGTATTCAACGCTTTAGCCTGCCCTCTTAGTCTAGATGATTTTATTTGGATGACATCCAATTCAATACTTCCCGACTTAAGTTCAAAGCTCACGGTAGTGGTTTCATTTTCCTTAACAACTACCTCTTTGGTAATATCTTCATACCCCAAATATGAGACCTTGATGGTGTGAGTTCCAACGGGAACGCTCACGATAGTAAATTTTCCGTCAAAGTTAGTAATGTCTCCCTTCTTAAGAGATTCAATAACAACATTTGCACCTGGGACATAGATACCATTAGAGTCCGTTATCTGACCCTTAATAATACCTGTTTGCGCAGTTGTTTTTGCCGTTGTAAACGATAAAAACAGCGTTACAATTAAAAGCTTTAAAGCGTTACATAGTTTCATTAGTTCTTGTTTTTTAAGTTCTTCAAAGTTAAGTATGATAGGGGCTTAGAAGTGGTTTGTAAGAGCAACAAAACGTTAACATATTTATTTTTTAGGTCAACATAAGAGCAACATTTGATATTTCTTTACTTTACAATAACACTAGGGAAAAACAGCTAAAAAAAATCAAATTGCGAGCATAAAATTTACAAGATCTTCTTTCGAATCGATGGGTAGCTTTTTTCGAAGACGATGTCTGGCTACTCGAACACTGTCTGGTGTAACTCTTAAAATAGATGCAATTTCTTTGGAAGAAAGATTGAGTCGCAGTAGGATTCCTAATTTTAATTCAGATGGAGATAGATTTTCTTCTGAAATATTAGAAAGTTTTTTGACGAAGTTTGGATGAATATCCTTAAAAAAGACTTTGAACTCTTCCCATTCATTTTCTTGTTTTAAGTTAAAATCGATCTCTTTCGTAATCTCTTTGATCTTTTTCTCATAATTAATATTGCTTCTATTAGCAATATTTTTAAGGGTGCTCGACAAGTCTGCTAGTATCTTGTTCTTTTGAGATAAGTGCAAGCTGTATCTGGATAGAGCCGTTGTTTTTAGTTGAATATCCTTTTGCAAATTTTTCTCTTCAATTTCTTTCTTGGCTAATTCAGCCTGAAGTGTACGTTGCTTATAAGTCTGCAGTTTTGCTTTCGAAGCCCGTTTTTTGCTGTAGTAAATAAGTAGGATAATAGCAATAATGCTACTGCAGGCAAATGTCACGATCAGTAGCGTTTCATTTGCTTTTATTACCTTATTCTGTTCCTGGAGCAATTGTATTTGGGATTTTTGTTTTTCCGAAGCATATGCTACCTGTAATGTGTTTATCTGATCTGCATTCTGATTCAATAGTGCTTTTTTATGAAAGTCATCTGACGCCAATTTAGAGATATATGCGTTTTTATAATCATTGAGTAGCGCATGGGTTTTGGCCAGATCCTTATAAGCACTAGCCAATAGATTGTAATCTTTTAGTTGTTTAGATAGTTTCAGGGACATAGATGTATATTCCTTCGCCTTAGTATATATATGTCTTTTACGGTAGGTGTCTCCAATATTGTTTAGTACATTGGCCTCTTCTTTTGTGTCAGAACCTTTTAAGATTTGATAAGCATCTGTGAAATATGTGTGAGCTAGATCGTATTTCTGAAGGTCTTCGAAGATGCTTCCTATATTTTCATTGATCAATGCAATTCCAACTTGATCATTGATGTTGGTAAAAATATCCAAACTCCTTTTTTGAAAAGAAAGTGCAGTAAGATAGTCACCTTGTTTTTCATGTACTACTCCTAGATAACCTTGTGCATCAGCATTTCCTTTCTGATAGTGTATTTGCTGAGAGCCTTGAAGCGCCTCTTCGAAAAACAACTTAGCAGCACTATAGTTGTTCATAGAAAGATATACGCACCCAATATCATTTTGAAGGTCTATTAATACATGAGAGCTGTTTTTTTTATCTATGTGGTCAAGCGCTTTTTTATACTGATTCACGGCTTCATTGTATAATCCTGAGCGATAATATTTCTCGCCTAGCTCAATAGACTGCTCAACGATCTTCCCATTGGGGAACTCCTGCCCAAAAGACCACTGGTAACAAGCTACCATATACAATAGTAGTATACCTAGTTTAATATTGGGAGCCATAATTATTTTGAAGCATAAAACGAACCAATAATAGAATTTGAATACAACTTTAGGGTTAGGGAATTGTTATGAAATATTTATGCGCTAGGAGTTCTGATAATAAATAGCTTGCTCAAAAGTGACTTATCCAAGAAGTATGTGTCTAAAAAGTAGATAACAAGAAGTTAAGATGTTTAATAAGCGAGCAATATTTTTTTTAGGACTTTTAATTGTATTGCCCTTAGGTGTGATGGGACAGGTGGTGCTGCCACCTATTCCTCCACCGCCACCACCAGGCTTGTCTATAGATGAAGGAGAATTTATGTTTATGGCTATTGCCTTGGTGTTCGGAGTTATAGAAATAAGAAGGAGAAAAAGTTGAGGATGTTGATGATTGGTTAGTGAAAAAAAGCGCATCGAAAGATGTGCTTTTTTTGTGACTAGAACGTGCGAAGCTAGAAATTTTATACAATATACTTTGTACAATAAATTTATTCTTCAGGTAATTATTGTTTTGTGAAAAACATTGATTTGCTCCTTCCTAATAGCCTTATTTGCATCCCTGTTTGATCTAAACCGAAGATTTCATAACACCACTGTTCTTGATTGCTATTGTCAACTAATTTTAGATAGCTAAATTTATCACCGATAGGAACATTTTGATTACACTGAGGGGTAGTAGTTTCAATACTATATGTAAACTCCTTTGTCGGTTCTCCTGTATAGTACCAGAAACACGTTCCAGTATTCTTAAATTCTAATTTCCATTCAGGGGTATCGTCAGATTTCCATATTCCTATAATATCCTGACTTTCTTGATTTAATTGATATATTGTAAAACTTGCTATTAATATTGACAATAATAATATTGACAATTTGGTAGATGTATTTGCCGTCATTTTTCTTAATGTTTTCATTACTTTTTATTTACAAATTATATGATTCTGAGCGTGACTAAACAATAGTCTTCTGTGAGGCAATCCATTAAAGCCGCCATTCACTAAAAAGGTAACTCTTGTTACACTTGTATTACTATTCATTGACGGATTTAATTTATTCAACACATCTTTTTGAAAAAACCATAAAGCGCTAATTACGGCAATTTCTGTATCACTTACCAACAAACCGGGTGTTGCTATAAAGTCTTTTGTGCTATTATAACGCCCCTGATAAAAATTAGTAAACTGCTGATAGTTATATCTTCCTGTTAAATGAATTACGCCTCTCCCTCTAAATCTATATCCATCTCCTGAATTGAAACTTCCATTTCCATTTCTATTAGCATACACTAAATTGCCTAACTTTTGTGCGTCCGCAAAAACAGGATTTGAACCACTAACATAATTATTTGGGTTTGCCTTATTTGGGTCTGCTGTTGGATTACTAATAGTATTAAAATACTTCTTCCAATTTTTATTATTTGTCCCCAGTCTTGATATTCTGTAATTTAAATTTTCCTCAAATGCCTCAAATTCATGCCCTCCGATTTTAGTGCTTTCATGCCCAGCCTGAGCTAAAAAGTGTTGTAATTTTTCATTGGTATCTATTCCAAAGTTCTTACCGTGTTCATTAATGTAATCCGCAATACCTTGTAGTTTCGCAGCACTTGTATTTGGAAATACATTTTGTAAGTCTACAAGTGTCGTTTCACATTTGTCTACACAAGTTCCTCTATAATCTTCTACTCTACCAGCAGCACATATACACATACTTACTCCTGAAACAAATTGCTCTACTTTGTCGGAAGGACAAACACAATCTCCTGTAACCGGATCAGTTACTTTTCCCAGTGGACACCTTGGATCAACTAAGGTTGTTACCGTATTATTATTGTCATCATTTCCAGTATTTGGATTTCCTGATCCTCCGCCTGTTGAAATATCTCCGTCGTTCGGGTTATCTCCATCTACTGGGTCTCCTACCGGAGCATCACAATGTGAAAAATCCAATATTTCCACCTCACTTGTACCAGTACAAGTAAACCCGCAAAAACCTGAATTCGTCTGACAACCATGAGGAGCTCCTAAATGTTGACAACAGTATGTGCCTGCGGTATGAGTTCCTCCTTGATTACATGCTTGAAATTCATAACCTACTACAATGCCTTCACAATCATCATCGCCGCCGCCTCCATCTCCAAACTCCCAATCGAAGGAATCTCTCGAAGATAAGTCCAGGCTACTTGTATCTAGCGCATCTCCATTAATGTGTTCAAGAGTTGTAATATAAGGGTCATTAGGGTTCTCATCATTATGTTGATACTTTATCAAATAATAACGAAACACATCGTTATGCTTCTTAATCATAAAATTTTCAATATCAGAATCCTCATGGGTAGGAGTTTCTACCTTAAATGTCCATGTAATAGCATTATCAACGGTAATTTTTGCTATTTCTTCATCTAAGATAATCAATCCATCACCGATAACTATACTTCTTTCTGCGCTAGTATTTGTATGTCGTTTAAACCTATGTTGAATCTTTTTTAGAGCAACATCAATTTGAATATCTTCTTGAAGCTCTTTAGCACTTAACTTTTGTACTTCATAATTCTTAGCAACTGTGTTAACTGCCTCTGTGGTATTCGTCAAAAAATCTTCTTTTTGACAATTGTATAACAAAAGATTCCCTATAAGGAATACTATAACTGTTCGATTCGATTGATAAATCCCTTTCTTTTTTGCTTTATAATACTGAATAACAAGTAGTAAGAGATCACTGTAAATAGTGCTATAATTATTCAAAAGGGGGAGGTCGTGAAACTAACTTACTACTTGTATGTCAATGAGATTTTTCTTTTTTCTTTAGTATAAAAGTAAAGGGAATTACAATACCTGTCAATCCCTGAAAATGATGAAATTTTAAGCTCACGGAATAAGGTGTGACTATATTGTAGTTAATTTGTTATTACAAACAAAAAAGTTTGCAATTTTGCAGACTTTTCATTCTTATGTGACCTCGGCAGGATTCAAGTATTTCTGTATGTTTCTCATAATCAATAATTTACATTTTTTTATGGGCGAAAATTGGGGAATAATAATACGAGTTCTTATAACTTTTTTCAAAATCCACACAACAATGATAGGCTAGTAAAGGGTTAAGGAGTTTTCCCATTGATTTTCATTGTGTATTTACTGGGACATTTTTGAGCAGTTTTGTCAATCTTCATCTTCATTAATATCTTTAAGAATCTTGTCAAAATATCTTTTTGTTTTAGGCAGTCCCTTGTTAATTAGTTCTTCTCTTCTTTCTTTGGGAGTAGATGAAATAACGTTGATTGCAAACTCTACTAATTCAAGGTGTTCTTCCCCCATTTGCTCCATATAAATAGATTTAATTTCATCAACTTTTTCATTGGTTATATCTTTCATAGCCTTTTTAATGGATTCATCCTTTACAATCATGTCTGTTGCTTGCATCATTATTCGTTCACTCTTTAACTCCACATATTTTTTTACTTCATCAACTTTAAATATTTCCATAAAGGATTTCATAGAGGAGATAACTTCTTTGTTTTTTGAAATTTGAGCTTTTTGAATAAAAAATACTATTAAATACACTAGAGTATATGCTCCGACAATTATTATTGATAACTCGTTACTCATGTTTTAGTTTTTAAATAATTTTATTAACTCTAAAATTGCAAGACAGATTGCTATAAAAAAACCTATTCTTGCAAACCATTTTGTTTTAGGGTATTCTTTAAGCATTTGTTTTGCCAGCTCTAGATCAACTTTATTCTTTTCAAGATCTAATTCATCTTTTTCATGTTGCTTTTCTGTTTCCTTTTCAAGGAATTTGACATAAGTTGACCATGAACCATATTTAGAAACTATTTCTCGTGCAAAAGGAGTTAAACGGTAGGTCCCATATTCGTCTTTAATAAATATATTTTTATAAAGGAGGTAATCCCTTGTCGCAATTATTTCTTTTTTTGATTTATTATCCATGATTCTGGCTATATCTGACGTATGAAGTCCTCTGCCAGATTGTGAATCAAATTCAAGTATCTGATCAATTAAGTTTAAATTTTCCATTTCATATTTTTCGAAGTAGCTGAACTAAAGGTAAGGAAACTTTTAGTTTTATTTTGTCCCAATGAAATTCTATGGGACAACCTGTGGGACAAAATTGATCAATTTTTTAAAAAATGCGTATCGATGAGATAGGTTTCATGTGATTTTAGGTCAACGATTTTGCTCTTTCCAGGGCTCAAACCTATAAAAATGCAAGAACCTGTTAATCAAAAGGTTATGAAAATTTAGAAATCTTTTTAAAAAGATAACTCCCTGATAATCAGGGAGTTAATTGGTGACCTCGGCAGGATTCAAACCTGCAACCTCTTGAGCCGTAATCAAGTGCACTATTCAGTTATGCTACGAGGCCATTTTTGAGGGTGCAAATATAACAGCAATTTTTTAAATAAGAAATCTTATTGTAAGTTTTTATGTGTCGATTTCTTTTTTATAATCAGCTATTATGGGTGCTGCCTTTTCTAAATCAATATTAAGTATAAAAAGCTCTGCACTATTCATCGGTCCACCAAACCCTGCCAGTCTAGCAGATTCATCTTGATTCTTATAGATAGAACCGATTCCTGATTCATCTAACAGAAACTCTAATCTTCTTACTATTACTGGCGACCCAGTAAATACTTTTACATGTTTTTCATTCATACTACTTTCTTTTAATCTAATGAATTTAAAGTTACATAAGCTCTCCAGCCGATAATGACTAATTGAAGTTTGGAGGCTTTAGAAATATCCAATTGCCTTTTTGTATACGAAGGCAATACCGCTTTGTTAAGTTTGGCAAGTGTTTTAAAAATTGATTTTTTCATGGTAGCTGATGATACTCAAAGATACCAAAAAAAATGATGTCATTCAGAACGAAGTAGTAGACTTCGTCCTTCCTGACATCAAGGGTTGGATAGTTTTATTTCTTTTTCTCGATCATTTTCTTAGCAAGCTCAGCGCCAATTAATGATTCTAGCAAGTTTCCGTTGTTGCTACCATTTTTTCCACTTTCTATATAAGTGGCTGGCAACCTAAGGTCCTTTAATTGTTGAGCAACTCCAACGGCAGTTTTGTATTCCCATTCAGCCTTTTCTTGTGGAGTTAAACCTGCACTCACCAATTTCGCATTTTCATAGTATTGGGCATCAGCAGCAACTTTTTTACTTTTCGCCTTGTACAGCTCAACTTCATATTGCTTTTTCTCTTTGATTAGATTGAATTCAGCAACTTTAGCTTCTGTTTCAGCAGCAATGGTTTGTTGAATCTGAACCTTTTCCAGCCTTGCTCTTTCCTTGGCTTTCTCAGATTCCCCCTTAGCAACTTCTTTCTTAGCCCTGTAATACTCACGTTCTGCTTGTTGTTTTTCTAACTGCGTCTGTGCTACCTCGTTCTTTTGAAGATCTAATCGTTCATCAAAGGAAGCTTCCCAATCAATACCTGTTACCTGTGCCTGGTATATTTTTAAACCATATTGTTTTAAGGTATTTGAGTTATCTCTAATAATGTTTCCATTAGCATCTTTCTTAATTCTGAACTTTTTCTGTTTACTTGATTTTCCCACTTTAATTTGTCTAACTGTTGTTGTGTCACCTACAATCTCGTTAGCAGTTTGTTGTTCTTCTTCATAGTATTGTTCTACCTGATACATTCCATTTTCTAACTGATCTCTAAAATATCGATCAAAATCTGAAGCCTGTCCTGAGATATAATCCTGAGCATCCATCAATTTACAGGTGTTTTTGATCGCAGCATCAATATTTGGTAATACTCTTCCGAAGATCAATTTTCCCTCACTCTTGTTTCTGTCTGCCATATTTAAAAACACTTCTGCATCATTAATGTTTACACCCACGATTACAGAAGTACTGATCTCGGCTTTGATCGCATCACTGAATTCCCATTTCTGAGCTTTTCGGTTGTAGATTCCTTGTGCGTCACTAGGTAGCTCATCAACATCATCAACAATAATGTCTTTAATGGAGATCTCATAAGATAGCGGGATAACTCTACCCCAATATTTTAGTTTGATCCCTTGGGTGGTAATCATTTTATCTCCACCGCTTAGATATTGTACAGCATAGGCTGTACCGGCATCGGCATAAAAGAACATTCCTGTAATAACGCTCATAATGGCTCCTAAAACGACCATTTGTATACCTCTGGCTCGAGTAATAGTTTTTAAGAATTGGTTGGTTGTTAAAATGGATTTTAATAAAAGAATTAAGATCCCTGCAATAATTAGTAAAATTCCAATAGTTGTTAGCATAGCTTTTTTGTTTTAATAGTTAATAAATAATTAGATAAAATAGATCGAAAGAATTACGAAGGTAATTTCAATGATCTTAATGGCGACTGTTATCATTTTAATAGTTTTAAGTGTATAAATTGTGTTAATCCTAGAATTGTTTTTTGAATATATATAAAGCCGCAATAATTTGTAACATAAAAACACGAAAAAGGATTAATTTGATTTGACTATTTAAACCAAAAACTCATTTTTAGTTTAATTTTGTAATATAGCTATCTACGATTGAGCTATAATTTTTAACTACAATTGGCTATTTTAATTCTTAATTGAAATGAAATAAAGGGTTTTTTGATCATTTTTTGAAATAAAAATGCTAAAAAAAGCTGTTTTTTGCCAAATCTATCTTTTTAACTATTTCGGAATAGAGAAAAATGTATCTTCGCAACAAATACGATATATGAACTTTTTGTACATCATTTTAGGCTTTACTTTGTTGATTTTTGGAGGAAATTGGTTGCTTAAATCGGCCGTTTCCATCTCGTTACGATTGCAGATCCCGAAGATTGTTATTGGGATGACAATCGTCTCTTTTGCAACTTCTGCACCAGAGCTTATTGTAAGTATACAATCTGCTATTGATGGGTATCCAGATTTGGCCTTGGGAAATGTGATTGGTTCGAACATAGCAAACCTCGGTTTTGTATTGGGAATCACATTATTGATTGCGAAGATTGATGTGCAAAGAAGTTTTTACACCACCAACTGGCCGGTAATGATGATTGCTTCTTTGATGCTTTTTTATTTCCTGTATAATGATGCGGCTATCTCCTTTGTTGAAGGAATAATTTTGTTCTCTTTCTTACTTATATTTTTGGTGTACTTGCTACGTTTTCAGAAGCAAGCTGTGGTAGATGAAATGCCGGAGGACGATGAAGCCTTACCAAACTATAAAACAGCTATGTTTTTGGTATTAGGAGCGCTTGGATTATGGGGAGGTTCAGAATTATTGATTGTTGGCGCAACGGAAATGGCCATTGATTTTGGGGTGAGCGAGCGACTAATTGGAATTACGGTGGTCTCTATAGGGACAAGTATTCCAGAACTTGCGGCTTCAATTATCGCTATAATCAAAAAGGAAAAGGCTATTTCTTTGGGGAATTTAATAGGCTCTAATGTATTTAATATATTGGCAGTTTTAGGGTTGACCTCGATAATCACACCTATTAAAGTTGAAGATCAAGCATT
The DNA here is from genome assembly GCF_032248395.1 of Asprobacillus argus. Classification (NCBI taxonomy): domain Bacteria; kingdom Pseudomonadati; phylum Bacteroidota; class Flavobacteriia; order Flavobacteriales; family Flavobacteriaceae; genus Asprobacillus; species Asprobacillus argus. The sequence continues at coordinate 10,759 of NZ_JAVTTO010000003.1, read as the reverse complement.
GTTAACGAATGATATCTATTGGATGCTAGGAATTTCTTTTTCTATTTTGATCTGGGTGTTTATGCCTGTCAAAATGAGATTGGAGCGAAAGAGTGGGGTGATATTGCTTTTAATATATGCGGCCTTTTTATATGCTACTATTCGCTAATAAAAAAAAGCCGTAGATATAAACTACAGCTTTTTTAATTGAAAATATATTCAAACTTAAATCTTTGCGGATTTTACCGTTTTTATAATCCTTCCGGCAATCTTATAAGGATCTCCATTAGAAGCGGGTCTTCTATCTTCTAGCCAACCTTTCCATCCTTTTTCTACTGTAATAATCGGGATACGAATGGAAGCACCTCTGTCTGAAACACCATAACTAAAATCGTTAATAGAAGCAGTCTCATGTAAACCTGTTAAACGCTCGTCGTTAAACTCACCATATACATCAATGTGTTCCTTAGTAGCAGGTCTAAAAGCTTCACAGATGGTCTCATATACTTCTTTGCTTCCGCATGTTCTCAATGTAGTATTTGAGAAGTTAGCATGCATTCCAGATCCATTCCAATCTCCTTTTATAGGTTTTGGGTGGTATTCAATATAGTAACCATATTTTTCTGTTAATCTGTCTAATAAATAACGTGCTACCCAGATTTCATCACCTGCTTTCTTAGCTCCCTTAGCGAACAATTGAAATTCCCATTGCCCTGGAGCTACTTCTTGATTAATTCCTTCAAAGTTTAATCCAGCTGCAATGCATAAATCAGCATGCTCTTCTACAAAATCCCTACCCCAAGTGTGTCTTCCTCCTACAGAGCAATAGTATTTACCTTGTGGTCCTGGAAATCCACCACGTGGAAAACCTAAAGGTAATTCTGTTTTAACATCCATCAAGAAATACTCTTGTTCAAACCCAAACCAAAAATCGTTATCATCGTCATCTATCGTAGCTCTTGCATTTGAAGGGTGAGGTGTGCCATCTGCACTTAATACTTCAGACATCACTAGAAATCCATTTTTTCGTGTAGGGTCTGGATAGATAGCGACAGGTTTTAATAAGCAATCCGATGCACCACCAGAAGCTTGTTCCGTAGAACTACCATCAAAAGACCAGATAGGGCAATCTTCTAATTTTCCGCTAAAGTCGTCTTCAACTTTAGTTTTACTTCTCATGTTTTGAGTTGGTTTATGACCATCCAACCAAATGTATTCTAATTTAGATTTACTCATGACTTTCTTGTATATAATTCTGTTTTAGATTTTTAACACTGCAAATGTTGCTAATTTTTGAATAGTATCAAAATTTTATAGGGGTAAAATTTAAAAAATTAATAAAAAATTAATATTGCCCCCTGTTTTTTAGGGGTGTAAAGCGAAATAAGTTATTTTTTGTATTTTTGACCTCGAATTTATACCTTATATATAATGTCTAGCTTACGATTTAATGCATTAAAAGAAACGTTGCATAGAAAACCTGTTCATATTGAAGAAAATGGACGACGTTCAGAATTGTTTGGGAAGAATGTTTTTAACGAACAAGCAATGCGCCAGTATATGACAAAAGAAGCATATCAAAGTGTTATGAATGCCATCGAGTTTGGTACAAAGATCGACAGAAAGATCGCCGATCAAATTGCGGTGAGTATGAAAGATTGGGCACTCTCGAAAGGAGCAACACATTATACACATTGGTTTCAACCATTAACGGGTGCTACGGCAGAAAAGCACGATGCTTTTTTTGAAACGATTGACGGAGGGGGTGCTATGGAACGTTTTGATGGTGGGCAACTGGTACAACAGGAACCAGATGCATCGAGTTTTCCAAATGGTGGTATTAGAAATACATTTGAAGCACGAGGGTATACTGCTTGGGACCCTACTTCAGCAGCATTTATTTACGGAACCACTTTATGTATTCCAACTGTTTTTGTAGCATACACAGGTGAAGCCTTGGATAATAAGGCTCCTTTATTACGAGCACTACAAGCTGTAGATACGGCGGCAACTGCCGTTTGTAAATATTTTGATAAAAATGTGAGTAAAGTAAATGCTACCCTAGGTTGGGAGCAGGAGTATTTTTTAATTGATACGGCTTTGGCTGCCGCCAGACCGGACTTAATGATGACTGGGAGAACCTTGTTAGGACACTCATCAGCAAAAGGTCAGCAATTAGATGATCATTATTTTGGATCCATTCCTACACGCGTCATGAGCTTTATGCGCGACCTGGAGCAAGAGTGTATGTTGTTAGGTGTACCCGTTAAGACGCGTCATAATGAAGTAGCGCCCAATCAATTTGAACTAGCTCCAATTTTTGAAGAAGCAAATTTAGCAGTTGATCACAATTCTTTATTAATGGATGTGATGGAGAAAGTGTCGCAACGTCATCAGTTTAAAGTGTTATTCCATGAAAAACCGTTTGCAGGTATCAATGGATCAGGAAAACATAATAATTGGAGTCTATCTACGAATACTGGAATTAACTTATTGAGTCCCGGTAAGACACCAATGAAGAATCTACAATTTCTAACGTTCTTTGTGAACACGATAAAGGCCGTACATGATTATGAAGAATTAATTCGTGCTTCTATTGCAAGTGCGAGTAACGATCATCGATTGGGAGCTAATGAAGCGCCACCGGCAATCATCTCTGTATTTATAGGAACACAACTGTCTGCGGTATTGGACGAGTTAGAGAATGTAACGAAAGGGAAATTATCACCACAAGAAAAGACAGATCTAAAATTAAATATTGTCGGTAAGATTCCTGAAATATTATTGGATAATACAGATAGAAACAGAACATCGCCATTTGCATTTACCGGGAATAAGTTTGAATTAAGAGCTGTGGGTTCCTGGTCTAATTGTGCAGGCCCAATGACAGTTTTAAATACGATTATTGCGAAGCAACTGAAAGATTTTAAGATTGAAGTAGATACTTTGATCGATACTAAGAACTTAAAGAAGGACGAAGCGGTTTTTAATGTGTTGAGGGAATATATTAAAGCTTCTAAGAATATTCGTTTTGAAGGCGATGGTTATGGAGTCGTTTGGGAGAAGGAAGCAGAGAAACGTGGCTTAAGCAATAACAAAACAACTCCGGAAGCTTTAAAAGCTAAAATCTCAAAAAAGGCAATTGCTCTCTATGAAGAAATGAACGTAATGAATAAAGTTGAGGTAGAAGCAAGACACGAAATCGAACTGGAAGAATATTCAAAGCATATTCAGATTGAAAGTAGAGTTTTGGGAGATGTAGCCAGAAATCATGTAATACCTACGGCTATTCAATATCAGAATACATTAATTGAGAATGTAAAGGGCTTGAAAGAAATTTTCGGAAAAGACTTTGAAAAATATGCTAAGGAACAGATTGACCTAATCCAGAAAATATCACATCATATTGCGGAGATCAATTCAAAAATAGAAAAAATGACTGAAGAGCGGAAGAAGGCAAACAAGCTTGAAGGGCAGAAAAATGCAGATGCGTATTGTGAAAAAGTAAAACCTTTTTTAGAGGAGATTCGCTACCATGCAGATAAGTTAGAGTTGTTAGTAGATGATAATTTATGGCCTTTAACCAAATATAGAGAGCTGTTATTTACAAGATAAAAACTATCTGAGCAAAGTGAGATTTTCTCGCTTCAAAAAAGTAAATTTGTAGCCAACAACACAACAACATGAGTAAAGAAATATCTAAACGCTATGCACAACGTGGCGTTTCTGCTTCCAAAGAAGATGTCCACAACGCTATTAAGAATATAGATAAAGGATTATTCCCGAAAGCTTTTTGTAAAATTGTCCCGGACCACTTAACAAATGATGATGAGTATTGCTTGATCATGCATGCTGATGGAGCGGGAACCAAGTCTTCATTAGCCTATATGTATTGGAAGGAAACGGGAGATATTTCTGTGTGGAAAGGGATTGCACAGGATGCATTAATTATGAACATTGATGATCTATTATGTGTTGGAGCAACAGATAATATTATGTTGTCTTCCACGATTGGTAGAAACAAAAATAATATTCCTGGTGAGGTGATTTCTGCCATTATTAATGGTACTGAAGAATTAATCGAAGATTTAAAAGGATTTGGAGTGACGATTCATTCTACCGGAGGAGAAACTGCCGATGTTGGAGATTTGGTAAGAACCATTATTGTCGACTCTACTGTAACTGCTAGAATGAAACGTAGTGATGTTGTTGATAATGCAAATATAAGACCAGGCGATGTGATCGTTGGATTGGAATCCTTTGGACAAGCTACGTACGAAAAAGAATACAATGGAGGTATGGGAAGCAATGGATTGACTTCTGCCCGTCATGATGTATTTCATAAATACCTGGCAGAGAAGTATCCTGAAAGCTTTGATGCAGCGGTGCCAGAAGATTTGGTATATTCAGGAAATACAGAGTTAACTGATACTGTAGAAAATGCACCGATAGATGCAGGTAAGTTAGTGTTGTCACCAACAAGAACGTACGCCCCAATAATCAAAGAAATCCTGTCTAAATATACTTCCGAAACAGTGCACGGAATGGTACATTGTTCAGGAGGAGCGCAGACGAAGATTCTTCATTTCGTTGATAATGTACATGTTATCAAGGATAATATGTTTGATATTCCACCATTATTTAAGTTGATTCAAGAACAATCTAAAACCGATTGGAAAGAAATGTATCAGGTATTTAATTGTGGGCATCGTATGGAGCTATATGTATCTCCTGAAATCGCAGAAGAAATTATTTCAATTTCTAAATCTTATAACGTGAATGCTCAAATTATTGGTCGGGTAGAGGCTTCAGATTCGAAAAGATTGACCATTCAAACCGAATACGGAACTTTTGTATATTAAAAAGAATTTGTGACACTTGTATTTTAATGTTGTGACTGTTTCTGTAAACTTAGGAAATGAAGAAGTTCTTTTCTTAAGCTATTTTCTTTAAAAAATTGTAAATTCGCATTCCAAGAAAAGACACCCAATGTTAGATAAATTACAGATAGTAAAACAGCGATTTGATGAAGTTTCCGACTTGATTATTCAACCGGATATAATAATGGATCAAAAGCGTTATGTGCAGTTAAATAAGGAGTATAAAGATTTAGGTCAAGTAGTAAAAAAAGCGAATGAGTATGAAATGCTTTTAAATAATATTGCGGAAGCTAAGGAGATCATTGCAGATGGTTCTGATGCTGAAATGGTAGAGATGGCGAAAATGGAAATGGATGAAGCAAATACCCGTATTCCTCAATTAGAAGATGAGATCAAGTTTTTACTAATCCCTAAGGATCCTGAAGATTCTAAAAATGCCGTAGTTGAATTACGGGCGGGTACAGGTGGAGATGAAGCGAGTATTTTTGCAGGTGATTTGTATCGGATGTATACCAAATATTGCGAAAGTAAAGGCTGGAAAGTTTCTACAGTTGATTTTAGCGAAGGAACCAATGGAGGGTTTAAAGAAATACAATTTGAAGTAAACGGAGATGATGTCTATGGAACGTTAAAGTTTGAAGCGGGTGTACATCGTGTGCAACGTGTGCCTCAAACAGAAACACAGGGTCGTGTGCACACGTCAGCGGCTACTTGTATGGTGTTTCCAGAGGCAGAGGAATTTGATGTAGAGATCAATCCAAAGGACGTGCGAATTGATTATTTCTGTTCGTCTGGGCCTGGTGGGCAATCAGTAAATACAACATACTCTGCGGTGCGTCTAACACATACTCCAACTGGTTTAGTTGCACAATGCCAGGATCAAAAATCACAGCATAAAAATAAAGAGAAAGCTTTTAAAGTATTACGTTCTCGTTTATATGATTTAGAGTTGGCTAAAAAACAGGAGGCGGATGCAGCAAAACGTGGATCTATGGTTACTTCTGGAGATCGTTCTGCAAAGATTAGAACGTATAACTATCCGCAAGGTCGAGTAACCGATCATAGAATTGGATTGACCTTATACGATCTGTCTAATATCGTGAATGGAGACATTCAGAAAATCATTGATGAATTGATGTTAGCGGAGAATACCGAAAAACTTAAAGAATTAGGAGAAACGATATAAGCATAAAAAAACCGAGCTGATCAGCTCGGTTTTTTTATTTCTACACACCACGTTGTTTGTTAATTTCATCTTGAAGCTGTCTACGTAATTTCTGCTCTTTTTCTAAAGATTTCTTTTTGTGTACTGCAAACTCTTCTTCAATCTCTGTAAGATTATTTTTAGCTTCAACCGTGTCTACATTACTTGATTTGAATTTATATACAAAGAAAAGGAGGGATGCTAGAAGCACTGCAATAATTCCCCAAACCAAGATGCTATACCCGGATTTACTCATGGTTATTCCCAAAAGTGAAATACTATCCTTTTCAGTTTGGATTGTAGCTAGATTGTTAGAAAGGTCTGTGACCTTTTTTCTTGATGCTGTAAGGCTATCATTTTGAGATATAATAACTCTATTTTTTGTTGCTACACTATTTTTTAAGGTACTTATAGAATCCTGAACTTTGTTTTTCAATCGTTGATATCTGGTTTTTTTAATAACCTTATATTCTTGATAGCTCGTAGATATTCTATAGATTTTATCAAACTGCTCATTTATGGTGAGCGTGTCTTTTTGGGTTTGAGAAAAAGATACACCTGCTATGAGTAGGGTAACGAATAGGGTCAAGGTTGATTTCGATTTCATGATGATCTTAAATTACAAATTAACAGTATTAAAAAACCCAAACGAAACGTTTGGGTTTTTAATATATAAGCGAATGATTAATTTATTTTACTTTCTCCACAATTGCCTTAAACGCTTCTGGGTTGTTCATAGCTAAATCTGCTAAAACCTTACGGTTTAATTCGATATTGTTAGCTTTTACTTTCCCCATAAACTGAGAATAAGACATCCCGTGCAAACGAGCTCCAGCGTTAATACGTTGAATCCATAATGAACGGAAGTTTCTCTTATTGTTTTTACGATCTCTATAAGCATATGTCATTGCTTTTTCAACCGCGTTTTTTGCTACTGTATAAACGTTTTTTCTACGTCCGAAGTAACCTTTTGCTTGCTTCAAGATTTTTTTTCTTCTATTTCTTGAAGCTACTGAATTTACTGATCTTGGCATAATTCAAATTGTTTTTGTAGTAGGCGCCTTACTTAAAAGAACTTTGTTGAGCCCAACTCCATGGTTAATAATTAAATTCCCTAAACAACGGGCTTATTTTAAAGCTAACTGTTGTTTAATATTTGCTTCATCTGACTTATGTACTAATGTATCATGAGTCAATTTAAGCTTACGTTTTTTAGACTTCTTTGTTAAGATGTGACTTTTAAACGCGTGCTTTCTTTTGATTTTTCCAGAACCTGTCAACTTAAAACGTTTCTTGGCACTAGATTTGGTTTTCATTTTAGGCATCTCTCCTTCGTTTTATTTATCTCGCTTATAATATCTTATTCTGAACTTATTTCAGAACCTTATTTTGTTTTCTTTGGAGCGATAAACATAATCATACGTTTACCTTCTAATTTTGGAAACTGCTCCACTTTTCCATATTCCTCTAATTCTTGAGCTAACTTTAATAAAAGAATTTGACCTTGCTCCTTAAAGATGATTGATCTTCCTTTAAAGAATACAAACGCTTTTAACTTTGCTCCATCTTGTAAGAACTTAATAGCATGTTTCTTTTTAAACTCATAGTCATGCTCATCCGTTTGTGGGCCAAAACGTATTTCTTTTACCGTTACCTTTGTCGCTTTTGCTTTTAAGGCTTTCTCACGTTTCTTCTGCTCATATAAGAATTTCTTGTAATCAATAATCTTACATACCGGAGGGACGGCTTTTGGTGATATTTCAACTAAATCCAGACCTTGCTCCGCGGCCATTTCCTTAGCTATTGCTAAAGGATATACATCTACTTTAATGTTTTCTCCAACCAATCGAACTTTATCAACATATTTTATCTTATCGTTGATTCTGTGTTGATCTTCTTTGATTACTCTTAGAGGTCTTTTCGACCTTTTTCTTCTTATTGCTATGACTTAAATTTTTAAATTAAACTTATTATTAAAACTCTACTTTTATTTTTTTAATTTCCTCTTCTATAAGAGAAATAAACTCGTCTATTGTAAATGTTCCGAGATCTCCTTCACCATGCTTTCTCACTGAAACCGTTCCTTCTTTTTCTTCTTTCTCACCTACAATAACCATAAACGGTATTTTGCTCACTTCAGCGTCTCGAATCTTCCTTCCCGTTTTCTCGCTCCTATTATCTACGAGGGCGCGAATTTCGGAATTTTCCAACAAATGTAAAACTTTTTCGGTATATTTTTGATATTTCTCACTGATTGGCAGTACAATAACTTGTTCTGGAGTCAACCATAATGGGAAATTTCCTCCTGTATGTTCTAGTAAAACAGCAATAAAACGTTCCATAGACCCGAAAGGAGCTCTATGTATCATAACTGGTCTGTGTAACTGATTGTCAGATCCTTTATACGTAAGATCAAAGCGTTCAGGTAAGGTGTAATCAACTTGAATAGTTCCTAATTGCCAACTTCTTCCTAAAGCATCTTTCACCATAAAATCCAGCTTCGGGCCATAAAAGGCAGCTTCTCCCTCTTCAATTACAAAATTCAGTCCTTTATCTGTCGCTGCACTAATAATTGCATTCTCAGCTTTATCCCAAGTATCTGGATCACCAATATATTTTTCTAGATTGTCCATATCTCTAATGGATACTTGAGCAGTAAAGTCTTCAAACCCTAAAGAGCCAAAGACATAAAGTACAAGGTCAATAACATTTTTAAACTCTTGATCTAACTGATCCGGAGTACAGAAAATATGAGCATCATCTTGTGTAAAACCTCGTACACGAGTTAAGCCGTGTAGCTCACCACTTTGTTCATATCTATAAACCGTTCCAAACTCAGCAAAACGTTTTGGAAGATCTTTATATGAATACGGTTTGAAATTATACACTTCACAATGATGAGGACAGTTCATCGGTTTTAAGAGGAACTCCTCGTCATCTTTAGGTGTAGTGATGGGCTGAAAGCTATCTTCACCATATTTAGCATAGTGGCCCGAAGTAACATATAATTCCTTCTGTCCAATATGCGGTGTCATTACCATTTCATAACCTGCTTTCTTTTGAGCATCCTTTAAGAAGTCCTCTAAACGACTTCTTAAAGCGGCCCCTTTTGGTAACCATAAAGGAAGTCCTTGTCCCACTTTCTGAGAGAAAGTAAATAACTCAAGTTCTTTACCTAATTTTCTGTGATCCCTCTTTTTTGCCTCTTCTAGTAACTCTAAATACTCGGTAAGTAACTTTTGTTTTGGAAATGAAATTCCATAGATACGAGTTAACTGATTGTTCTTTTCATCACCGCGCCAATAAGCTCCGGCAACATTCATGATCTTAATGGCTTTAATTAAGCCAGTATTTGGAATATGTCCACCACGACATAGGTCTGTAAAATTATCGTGATCACAAAATGTAATATCTCCATCAATTAATCCTTCGATCAATTCTACCTTATATGGATTATTTTCTCCTTTATATAATGATAGAGCATCCGCTTTAGAAACTGATCTCATCGTAAACTCATGTTTTCCTCTAGCGAGTTCTAAAAATCTCTTTTCAATTTTTGGAAAATCCTTTTCAGAGATCATCTCATTACCTAGATCAATATCATAATAAAAGCCATTATCTATAGCTGGCCCTATCGTTAATTTAGCCGTAGGATGAAATTCCAAAATGGTTTGTGCCAAAACATGGGCAGAAGAATGCCAGAACGCTTTTTTACCTTCCGCATCATTAAATGTATATAGGACAAGAGAACCATCGGTGGTTAATGGAGTGGTGGTTTCAACAGTTGCTCCGTTAAAACTGGCAGAAATTACGTTTCTAGCCAACCCTTCACTGATACTTTTGGCAACGTCTATTGCCGTACTGTTCTTCTCGAACTCCTTAACACTTCCGTCAGGTAAAGTTATATTGATCATTAATCCTTTAATTAATTTGAAGCTGCAAAGATATTAGAAAACTCTTTTTAGTACAATAAATTAATGTAAAGATGTACATATATACTACAAGGATAAATTAAAGAAAGAAATGTTATATTTTTTCGAGGTGTAACTGGTGGGTTTATAGATAGTTATAAAACACCTTCATTTTTATATACTTTTTTTCTAAAAAGATTAGCATTTAATTAAACATTTGTAGTATCTTTGCGGTCCGATTTTTCGGGTAGTTCATTGAGAGTTTGTTAGGGTTTAGAGTTGGGAGAGAAAATAATTTCAAAAAAAATTATTTTTTTGTTTGTAATTCAAAAATAGTTATTACATTTGCACCCGCTTTGAGATACAAGCAAGTTCATTAAGAGATTTTGGAATAGTTTTTAGGTAAAAAAATTAGTTAGTTCGATTCTAACATTTCTACGATAGATTAGTTGAATTAGTGATTGAAATAGGATCATTTAGTGAGATTAATAAAGTTCATTGAAAATATTGAAATTGACAGCGTAAACAAAGAGTAGAATAACCATGTTTAACTTCGTTAAACAAATTCTTTTGAAACTTATTCATTCATATTATAAAAGATATACAATGAAGAGTTTGATCCTGGCTCAGGATGAACGCTAGCGGCAGGCTTAACACGTGCAAGTCGAGGGGTAACAGGGATTGCTTGCAATCCGCTGACGACCGGCGCACGGGTGCGTAACGCGTATAGAACCTACCTTTTACAGAGGGATAGCCTTTAGAAATGAAGATTAATACCTCATAGT
>NZ_JAVTTO010000002.1:0-784552 GCF_032248395.1 Asprobacillus argus | reverse complement strand
CAAGATATTGGCCTCAGTAAGATTAAAGTCAGAGAAACCATCAGTATCATCATCACATTGTTTAAGATCTACCGTATCTGTAGTAGCATAGACAGGTAATGGATGTACGATTAGATTGAAATTTGTAAAAGCCACACAGTTCACCGCATTGTCATTATGTTCTACTCTTACATAGATTGTTTGCGTACCAGCAGTTTCGTTCGTATATGGATTTACCTTATCTATAGGATTTGCATCATTGGTCGCCTCAGCGGCAGATCTATGATAGGATACTGTATAGAGTGCTGTATTGGCAAAGGCTACATTGTTTAAGATCTCTGTATCCTTAGAAGAGAGTGTAATAAAGTTATTGATCAATCCATTGGTATCATCTCCATCTGCAGCGTCATCACAATCACTCACATCAACAGGTGTTTGTATGAGTCCATCTGGATCTTGTGTGACAAATATCTGGAAGCTGGTAGTTGCTAGATTGGCATCACTACAAGTAGTAGGATGCGTAGTATGGAATGTTCTGGCCCAGATAGTATCTGTACTATAGGCCGATAGGTTGGAATATGCATTAGGAGTTGGTAATCTACTGGTATCGTTGAGTGCATCGTTCTGAGTAGGGTAGTAGACTACATTGAAGATGGTAGGATCTTGCCCTGCTAACATCTCTGCATCTTTAAGTGCATGTAGATCAAACACTTCTGTTCCTGTTGTAGAACAAGATAGGATGTTGGTAATTGCATTTGACTTGGGTTGGGGTACAACCACTAAATCCATGGTTAATGAACTGTCATTACACCCAGCGTTCGCATTGTTCTCCACACGTATGTAGACTGTTTGCGTAAAAGCTGTAGTGTTTTGATAATTGATAGTTTTATCGATCACATCAGTAGTACTACTTGTTTGAGCACCTAGAAGTGTGGTATGATAGGTTACCGTATAGTTAGCAGCACTTAGGCCGCCCAATATCTCTGTATCCTTAGTGTTCAGAGTGAAGGTGTCATTTGTAAAACCATCAATATCTGTTCCTACTGAAGTATTATCACAAGCAATATAATCCGCTGGAGCTGTAGGAATAGGTTGTCCAGTTACTCGAATTTCGAATTGTGTGTCAACATAACAAGCATCTGGAGCAAGTCTATTACGTAATCTTGCATAAATTGTTTCTGTTGAATTTACATTGGTATATGTAGTTGGATTTGGTATCAATGTTGTACGAGCAGCATCTGAAAAATAAGCTACTTCAAAGGTTGCGGGGTCTTGAGTTTCTATAATTTCAGGGTCTTTTGTGGTGAGATCAAACGGCGTATTAATGACCAAATCGCCATCTAAATCACAAAAGTCTTCATCTGTTGGAGGGGTTGTTAAAGCAACTGGCGGTTCGAAAACTCCAATATCAAAATTTCCTGTCAATTCTGTCAAGTTGCCACATGCATCTGTTAGCTTTATTACCAATACATATTCTCCTGCATCCGCTGTAGTAATATTATTTAACGTTAAGTTTAACGTAGTAGCTATTACTGTACGCGTACTTCCATCATCAAAAGTCCATTCATAAGTAGCACCAGTACTACCAGCTATAACCGTAGGATCTGGCTCCAATGTTTTTGAATCTCCGATACAATATTCCAATGTTTGGTTATTTATAACCTCGCCGGTAGCAGTATCCGTAATATTAACGGGCAACAGTAAAGAAGATAAGAATGGAGGTAAACCCTGACTAGCAGTAGCTCCACCCAAGCTAACGGTTTGATGTGAATAATTACAAGCAGCTCCTAGTTCATTAGGGTCATTAATAACACTAATATTAGACTGATTATGACTGGTCCAATAAATCTTATTATCTGGGCCCAATTGTAAGGCAGCTCTTGAATTACTATACCTATGTACTTCAAATCTTGAATTGTTAATATCTGTAGCCATAGTTTGGGTTAAATCAAATTGATGTAAGATTTCTGTTGATCCTGCTGTAAAGTTTCCAGTGGATACATATAAAACCTGACTAGATGGCGAAAATTCTACACCATATCCGTTTTGGCCAAGAAGATTTAATTGACTTGGGTTATTTGGATCTTCATAATTGGTTACTATTCCTGTTTCGTCATCAAAATTAAAAATGAAAGTCCCATTAGGCATATTGGCTGCCACTAGTGTCTTACCATCAGGAGATACCTTCAAATAACCTCTTACATCGGTTGTTCTAAAACCCCTTACTTCGCTAATTACGGGATTTGCCGTATCTACACCACCATTATTTACTTTATAGGCATAAAATTCATTATTACCATTTATACTTGTTCTTCCCGTTAAAGAGATTGCCCAAAACTCATTACAATCCTTTGCTCTAACAGCCGTTACTTTTTCTGTCCAATTACTGTCTTTGCCATCCGATAAATTTACAGCTCCAGTTGCATCGCCAATGGCAGTATTAATATCACCCAAGCCGCCATCTAAATTCATATTCACCTCATAATAGAAGAAACCAGGTACACCTGCACTACCACCCGTTGCAGCAGTTCCTACAGTGAAAAGATAGTATACGTTGGGTCTTCCAGGTGCTGGAATGGTTAATGCTGATTGAGAACTTGAGGAGTCTCCTTGCAATCCAGTTCCATTTGGCATTGGTTGATCGTTACGATTCCATATTGTTAGATTTCTTGCATTGGGGTCTGGTGCTCCAACATAAAACAATAAGTTTCCATTTACATCGGAAAAAGAGGAGCATCCCTCTGTTGTACTTAAGGCACTTCCTCCTACTGGAACTGGTACACCTGTGTTAAAATCTAAAGCCGCGTTTTGTCCAAAATACCAAAAATTTGCTTCTTTTTGCGCATAGGTATACACAGAAAAAAATAGGAGGGTCAGGAGTAATATTTTCTTCATGAATGATTATTTGTAAGTGTAAACGTCAAATATATCTAAAAAGTATGATATTTCCCTGATTTTTAACAAGCAAAAAGAAGCACGTATAAGGTTTTAGTATAAAAAAAACACCCACAAATCGCAGGTGCTTTTACAATATATAGAATGATCTTAAAGATCTCGTTTCTTTAATAATATATAGGACCAATAGATAAAAAAGAAGGTCCATACAGAAACCACAATGATACTCATGATATCAATATCATAGCTCTTATTAATAGTTTCTCCGGCAGCATTCGCTAAAGATTTTACTGCTCCCAATCTGGTAAATGGTTCTGTTATTAGATTCCCCATGGCAGTGAATGGTAAGAACTGTGTAAAGACCTCTACTTGAGAAAATCGTTCCGTACTGCTAGAAATATCTCTATAAGAATACATTAGTAATAACCAAATGATTCCTTCAATGATCCACCACACTAGCATGGCTCCAACTGCGAAAGCTGATCTTTTAATTAAGATACCAAAGAATAATCCAAAAGAAAAGAATCCAACTAACTTTAAAAAGAAAGCAAATAGATAATCTAAATCAGAAAATATGATACCTATCTCATTATAATCTGAATAGATCAACCCTAGAATCATAGATACTACAAAAACAAATATGGTTGATACCGCTGCAAAAACAATTACGGTATAAAATTTTGATAGAATGAATTCTTTTTTGCTCAATCCGTCAATCAGGTTTTGCTTTAGCGTTTTGTAGCTATACTCATTGGCCATCATGGACACAATAACGAGCAATAAAAAGAATTTTAAAATGGCGGCCATATAGGTGTTAAAATGCCATATGTATGGGAAGTTGAAAATCCCGGCATCGGCTAAGTGAAACTGTATAACGCCAATGTCAAATTTGATTGCTGCAATAAGTGCAATAGAAGTAAGTAAGCCAAAATAGATAATAGATAGTACCCTGCTGGCCTTGTTGTGTCTTAATTTGTGAAACTCTATGGTAAGTAGTCTTAACATGACTGAATATTATTTGTTGGTTAATTGTTGTTAGTAAGATCTAAGAATTGTTGCTCTAAACTAGGTTTACGTTTTACTAAATGTGAAACGATCACTCCGTTATTGAATAAATGTGTATTCATTTCAGTAGCAGAAATTGGATTGTTTAAGGTGGCTGTAATCAAGTCCCCTTCTTTTTTTACACTTGCAATACTCGTATGTGTTTCTAATAACGATACAAGTTTTGAGTCGTTCCCATCTACTTTTAACTCAAATAAACCATTAGAAGCAGTCATTTCGTCCACACGACCACTATATAATTTAACTCCTTTACGAATTACAACTACATGGCTACATACTTTTTCGACTTCATCCAATAGGTGAGAGGCTAGCAGAATCGTAGTCCCATTGCTTGCTATATTTTTTATAATTGTTCTGATCTCGTGTATTCCTTGCGGATCTAAACCATTTGTAGGTTCATCTAGGATCAAAATTTCTGGATCGTTCAGTAAAGCCGAAGCAATCGCTAAACGTTGTTTCATACCTAATGAGTATGTTTTAAATTTGCTATGCCTTCTTTCATATAAGTTCACAGCTTTTAATTTTTCATCAATTTTTTCTGTCGAAATACCTTTAATCGTACAGATTAATGCCAAATTCTGAGAAGCTGTCATATACGGATAGAAGTTTGGTCTTTCTATAATAGCACCTACTTTTTTAAGTGCTTCATGTGTAGAAAGCCTTCCATCGAACCAGCTAAAAGATCCTGAAGTTCTGTTAACTACGTTTAAAATGATTCCTAATGTAGTCGATTTACCACTTCCATTAGGGCCCAAAATCCCATATACATTTCCTTTTTGTATATCAAAGGATAAATTATTTACGGCATGAACATGTCCGTACTTTTTATCGAGATTTTTAAGAGATAAGATTGTTTCCAATATTGTAAGAATTGTTGGTTAATTTGTATGTATGACGAGTAAGGTACAAAAATGTTACAAGGAGGAAACGAAATGTAACAAGAAGAATTGCAATTAATAATTATCGAAATCGAAGTCGTCTAAACTTTCGAATCCATCATTAAAATCTTCATTAGGGTCATCTCCTAAATCTTCTGCCACAAACTCCTTTTCTGGGGCCTCATCTGGTATGGAACCAACAGTTAATATTGTCTTTGGTAGTTCTGCTGAAGTTTCAGAAGAGATTTCAACCACTTCTACATAAAAGGCCCACATTTTTAAGAAATCATATACGTAGATCAATTTATCTGCTATGTTTGGTAATGCTTCATTAAGAATGCAGGTATTCATTGCCAACGAAACAGGGTCATCGGACATATTGAACAAAGGTATTTCTTCACCTTGATTCCATTCGTCATCTGTTAAATAAAAAGAAGCCATTTCTGTTGCATCAAACCCGAACGATTTGGCAATGGAAAAATGAAGTTCTTCCAGAGTGATTCTATCCTTAACCAAAATAGTTCTGATCACATCTTCTTGAGTATCTAAAATAATACGAATTTTATACATGTTTCGAGTCTGTGTGAGGGTGCAAAATTACGGTTTTTTATGTGTATTTTTACATTTTTAAATGTTATTGTGATGAATAAAAACGAAAAGCTGCAGCATTTCAATGATCTATGTAAGAATACCTTGATGGAGACATTAAACATTGAGTTTGTGGCCATGGGAGATGATTTTTTAACAGCCAAAATGCCAGTGAATTCAAAAGTTCATCAACCTTATGGTCAATTGCATGGTGGAGCAACGGCGGCATTAGCGGAAAGTGTTGGAAGCGCTGCTTCGAATTTTTTCATTGAACTGGAATCGCAATATGTTAATGGTATTGAATTGACTATTAATCATATAAAATCTAAAAGAGAAGGTGTTGTTTTCGCCACGGCGAAGAATATTCATAAAGGACGTTCAACACATTTATGGGAAGTTCGAGTTGAAGATGAAGAGGGTGATTTGATCTCTATTTGTAAATTGACAAGTATTGTTCTAAACAAAAAATCGTAAATGCGACTATTCAAAAAAGTCTTAAAGATTACTTTTAGTATCGTTCTGCTCGTTTTTATTGGTCTTTACATCATGTTCTATCAGTTTACAAAACCGAAATCTGATGAAGTAGTTATGGATGAATTGACAACGGAATTGGTACGGCCCAAACTTACAAAAGAGCGATTTAAGAATTTTGAATATAGAATGGTGTCCGTTGAAAAAGACAGTTCTTTACCGACCATTGTTTTTGTGCATGGCACCATCGGTTCAGCTGTGGATTTTAAAAGCTACTTAACCGATAGCCTGCTGTTAGAAAAGGCAAATATGATCGCATATGATAGGGTTGGATATAATTACAAGGATACACATAATGTTCAAGAGTCTATTTCTTTTGAAGCGGCGATGCTAGATAGTATTATAGGTGACCGCACCAACGTAATTCTTGTTGGATATTCTTATGGTGGCCCTATTGCACTGGCGACAAAAAAGACAGTGAAAAGCATTGTCTTACTGGCTCCTGCGGTATATAGCAAGGTAGAACCTATGCCATCTATGATCAATGTGTATAAATGGAAACTAACGCGTTGGTTGGTTCCTCCAATTTGGAAACAAGCTTCAAGAGAAAAAATATCGCATCAGGAGGATTTAAAAAAGTTTGAAGATCATTGGGGACAAACGAATAATAAAGTCATAAGTATTCATGGAGATGCTGATTGGATCGTACCGTATAGCAATTCTCTTTTTTTAGAAAAACAGTTCTCTAAGGATCAATTTAAACTCGTCACGATCAATAACGTGAGCCATGAATTGGTTTGGAGTAATGACACACTTATAAAACAAGAACTTTTAAAACTACTGAATTGAATATTGTTGGTTTTATAAAAGATCATTTTAAACAGGGTTTACCCTTTGTTGCCTACAGAAAACCTGGTGCAAAAAGTATTTCAGCTTTTTTTCAGGAAACGGATAGATTATTTCAAACCGATAACTATAGTGAATCTGGATTTGTATTTGCTCCTTTCGATAATGCCTTTCCATCTATTTTAATCCCTGAGTCAGCTTCTGAAGTTGTTACTGAAGATTTGGAGTATGACCTGAATCCGAATTTTGGTTTATACGAGGAGTTTTCAGAGAATTCGAAGGAGGATCATATCAACCTAGTAACAAAGACAATACATGAAATCAATACTACAAGGACCAGGAAAATTGTAATTTCCAGAAAGGAAAAAGTGGCATTGGAAAACGCTGATTTTATAAACGTTTTTTTGAAGTTGCTAGCAACCTATAGAAGAGCAATGGTGTATGTATGGTATCATCCTAGGGTTGGATTATGGATTGGAGCAACCCCAGAAACATTACTTAAGTTGAATAGGCAGTCTTTTTCAACAATGTCTTTAGCGGCTACCAGGCCATATGAAAATACACTTAATGTTTCCTGGAATACCAAAGAACTAGAAGAACAATCTTTGGTGACTGATTTTATCACGAACAAGATTGCTAATGTTTCTAAAGACCATAAGACACATGAAAGAGAAACAGTTAGAGCAGGAAATGTAGTGCATTTAAGAACCATGATAACTGGAGCAATTGAAAAAGGAGGAGAGGGATTGTCTCGTTTAATAAAAGCATTACATCCAACACCGGCAGTTTGCGGCTTACCTAGAGAAGCGGCGAAACAATTTATACTAAGGGAAGAAGGATATGAAAGAAAGTACTATACCGGTTTTTTAGGCGAGATACATATGCAAAATAACTCTGAGTTATTTGTGAATTTACGATGTATGGAGCTTGTGGATAATGTCGCTTTCTTATATGTGGGAGGCGGAATAACTGCCGAGAGTATTCCGGAAGAAGAATGGGAGGAAACGAAGCTAAAAACCAAGACCTTAAAGAAAGTATTGTAAAATAAAAGCCATCACAATGTGATGGCTTTTCGTGTAAATGAAATTTGAATTAAGATGTTAAATATCTTCGAAACTAACATCTGTAAAGCTTTCCGTAGATTTCTCTTCTAAAACTTCTTCTTTTTTGAAGTCCTTTTGATGACGTTCACTAATTACTTCTGAACCTTTTTCATTAATAATAAATTCGGTTGCTTTATGAAGCATCTCTTGAAAATCAGAAAAATCTTCTTTATATAAATAAATTTTGTGCTTTTGATAATGGAAAGACCCATCATCATGTGTAAACTTTTTACTTTCTGTAACGGTTAAATAATAATCGTCCGCTTTTGTTGATCTAACATCAAAAAAATAAGTTCTTCTTCCTGCTCTTAAAACCTGTGAAAAGATTTCTTCTTGTTCAACTCTCTCTGCCATAATTTTTGCTAATAAGTGTTAAAATTTCTTAAAATTTTAAACAAATCTAACAAAATATTTCACTTAGCAAAAAGTAAGACTACATTTCTTTTTCTAAAAGTTGCTGACTGTAAAGCTCTTTATAATACCCTTTTTCCGTTATCAATTGATTATGAGAGCCTTGTTGTTTTATTTTTCCGTCTTCAAGAACCAATATTTTATCTGCGTTTTTTGCAGAAGAAACACGATGACTAATTATGAATGTAGTCTTATTCTTAGAAACCTTTGCTAAGTTGGTTAAAATTCTTTCTTCAGTTTCTGTATCTACTGCAGATAGGCAATCGTCAAAAACAAGAATCTTTGGATCTTTAATGATAGCTCTAGCGATAGAAACGCGTTGCTTTTGACCTCCAGATAAAGTGACTCCTCTTTCCCCTAAGATAGTTTGGTAACCATCTTTAAAGTCTACGATATTTTCGTGTACTACTGCATCTTTAGCCGCATTTTCAATTTCATCGGTGCTCGCATTTTCTTTTCCGAATTTTATGTTGTTTTCAATAGTATCAGAAAATAGGAAAGGATCTTGAGGAACAAAGCCTGTTTGATCTCGCAACTGATCTAAGTTGCACTCCTTTATATCTATACCATCGATTAAAACAGTACCTTCTGTAGCATCGTATAATCTCGAAACTAAGTTTACAATACTAGATTTCCCAGAACCTGTTTTACCTAGAATGGCAATAGTTTGACCAGATTCAATTGAAAAACTAATGTCATTCAATGCAGTAATATTTGTATCATCGTAAGTCAATGAAACATTACGAAATTCTACGGTTCCTTTTAGATTGAAAGAATCATGAGTTTTATTTTTGATTTCTGGATCTTGTTGTAAAAACTCGTTAATTCGTTGCTGAGAAACTTCCGCTAGTTTTACCATTGAAGTTACCCATCCAACAATTGCCACCGGCCACGTAAGCATGTTTACGTATATAATAAACTCGGCAATTACACCAAGTTGGATTTCACCTGCGATATACTGTTTACCTCCAATATATATCACTAAAAGATTACTAAACCCAATAAGGAGTACCATTAAAGGAAAAAACAATGCGTTTACTTTTGTTAAGTCGATGTTCTTTTCTTTGCTATCGTTTGCTAAAGATTCAAAATTGGAAATAACGGTTTCTTTGATTCCGTAAGACTTAACTACGTTTATCCCTGAAAAGAATTCTTGATTAAATGTGGTCAATTTAGATAAGTACATCTGAACAATTGTACTTCTTTTATGGATAACTCGGCTTAAAACAAACACGGATACTGAAAGAACAGGAAACGGAATGAGCGTATACATGGTAAGTTTCGCATCAATCCTAAACATGTTAGTAAAACCAACTGCAAAAAGAACAATCATGTTTAAGGCGTACATAAGGGCAGGACCGAAATACATCCTAACTTTCCCAACATCCTCACTAATTCGATTCATCAAATCACCCGTTCTGTTTTTTTTATAAAAATTTAGTGAAAGCCTTTGGTATTGTTGATAAATTTCATTCTTTAAATCAAATTCTACAAGTCTAGAAGTTACAATGATCGTTTGTCTCATTAAAAAAGTGAAAAATCCCGAAAGTACAGCAACACCAACAATGATGAGTACATTAATAAGAAGGTCGTGCTTAACTACCTCAAAATCAGTAATTACTCCGTTTTGATAATCCTCTACAGTGTTTAAAGATCGTCTAATGATCTGAGGAATTTCTAAAGCCAAAAATTTAGATAATATGGTAATGAGGACACCAAGTAATAATCTAAATTTATACTTTAAAAAGTACTTGTTTAAATACCGTAACGCTTTCATTTACTGTTGCTGTTAATATCTTTTTGTTAAAATATATGTAATATGATGCTGATTTTTTTGAAGTTATTTGTCAAAATCTTATTTTTGCGCATTAATTTTTGAGAAATATTAAATTTCTCAAATTCAAAATAATAACTAAAAGATGACATCAGAAATCATAAATACAAGTGATTTAAAGAACGATCCTGTCTTTGGTCAAATTTCTTTTGACGGACATGAGCAAATCGTTTTTTGCAACGACGAAGATACAGGTTTAAAAGCAATTATTGGTATTCATAATACAGTTTTAGGTCCTGCTTTAGGAGGAACAAGAATGTGGACATATGCATCTGAATGGGACGCATTAAATGATGTATTAAGGCTTTCTAGAGGAATGACATATAAATCGGCAATTACTGGTTTAAATCTAGGCGGAGGAAAAGCAGTTATTATTGGAGATGCTAAAACGCAAAAGAACGATGACTTGATGCGTAAGTTTGGTCAATTCGTTGATTCACTAGGAGGGAAGTATATTACGGCGGAAGATGTAGGAATGGAAACTAGAGATATGGATATTATCCGCGAGGTTACACCGCATGTTACGGGTATTTCTGAATCTAAAGGAGGTTCTGGTAATCCTTCACCTGTTACAGCATATGGTGTATACATGGGAATGAAAGCTGCTTCTAAATACAAATTTGGTACGGAGAAACTTGAAGGTAGGAAAATATTGGTGCAAGGAATTGGTCATGTTGGAGAAACATTGGTAAAACATATTACGGACGAAGGCGCTCAAGTTATCATTAATGATATTAATGAGAAACGTTTAGAAGAACTTAGTAAAAAGTATAATGCAAATGTGGTGTTAGGAAATGATATTTATGGACTAGATATAGATATTTATGCACCTTGTGCTTTAGGAGCTACGGTAAATGATGATACTATTCATCAGTTAAAAGCAAAGGTAATTGCAGGTGCTGCAAACAACCAATTAGCAGATGAAGTAAAACATGGTAGGTTATTAAAAGAAAAAGGAATAGCGTATGCACCAGATTTCTTGATCAATGCTGGGGGTATTATTAACGTATATGCTGAGTTGGAAGGTTATAATAAAGAAGAGAGTTTGCGTAAAACTGAGAATATTTTTAATACAACCTTGGAGATATTTCAATTATCTGAAAAAGAAAATATTACCACTCATAGAGCAGCTTTTAATATTGCACAAAATAGAATAGATGCTCGTAAAAGAGAAAAGAATTCTTAGATAAAACAATTATTAATTATATTTTTGCAGAGCGTTAGATTTATCTTTCGCTCTTTTTTTTAAAATAAGTTCTTTAAAATGATTAACAGAAGACATATTAGAGTTAAAGTAATGCAATCTTTATATGCAGTGCTGCATTCAGAAAACAGTGATATAGTAAAGGAAGAAAAATTCCTAAAACATAGTATCAAAAGAATGTTCGACCTTTATGTAATATCCCTACAGTTGTTGGTTGAGGTCCAGTTATTGGCTAAGCAAAAATTGGAAATCTCTAAAAAGAAGTTTTTAGCAACCAAGGAAGACTTAGTGCCAAACACCAAATTTGTTGAAAATTCAATAATCAAAATATTAGCAGAAAGCAATTCGCTTAAAGATTATATTGAAAAACACAAGTTGGACAATTGGAAACTAGACGATGAATATGTAAAGATCGTTTGGGATCATTTAAGAAATACAGAATTGTTCAAGACATATTTAAACTCTGGCGAGTCTTCGTTTACTACAGACAAGAACTTTGTTGTTAGTTTTTTTAAAGAGATTATTGCTCCCAATGAGAAGCTTTTAGATTATTACGAGGATACCACGATCAGTTGGTTAGATGACGTACCTTTTGTGAATACCTGGGTTGTAAGAACCTTACATAAACTAAATTCAAAAGGACCATTTGTTTTAGGAAGCTTGTACAAAGATACTGACGATGAGCATTATGTGTCAGAACTTTTTAAAAAATCTATACTGAATCATTCAGCATATGAAAAAGATATAGAAAGCAAAACTCCAAATTGGGAAACTGACAGGATAGCGGACCTAGATATGATATTGATTAAGATGGGTATCTGTGAGTTCTTAAATTTTCCATCGATCCCTACGAGAGTTACTATTAACGAATATATAGAGATCTCTAAAGACTATTCTACCAAGAAAAGTAGTTATTTTATTAACGGTGTATTGGATAAATTATCTAAAGACTTTATAGAAAGCAAAAGATTAGTTAAAGTAGGCAGAGGATTGCTATAATTTATTATTTTTACAAAAATTTAAAATCATGAGAAAATTATCATTTCTATTTGTAGTTGCATTATCAACTATAGTTTTCGTTTCTTGTAAAGATGGAAACGCATCGGCAAAAGTAAAAGCAAGCAATGTAGAAGTTGCTAAAAAGAGAGATAAAGCTATCAATAACGGTGCAGCTGCAGTTGAGTTCGATAAAACCGAATATGACTTTGGAACCGTAAATGAAGGACAAATTGTTGAGACTACTTTTATTGTAAAAAATACGGGTAAGACAGATTTAGTAATTACGGATGCAAAAGCAACTTGTGGATGTACAGTTCCTGTATGGCCAAAAGAACCAGTAAAGGTTGGAGAGTCAGCAGAAGTTAAAGTGAAATTTAATACTACTGGAAAACCAAACAGACAAAGTAAAACGGTAACGTTGTATACCAACACTGCTACGGGTACTGAATTACTTAAAATCTTTGGAAACGTAACTCCTAAAGCAAAAAAATAAGATGTATTTATCCATATTTTTACAAGCGAGCTCTTCAGGTTCTAGTTTAACGAGTATGCTTCCTTTTTTAGCAATGATTTTAGTGCTCTATTTCTTTATGATTAGACCTCAAATGAATAAGCAGAAGAAAGAGAAGAAATTTCAGGCCGGTATTCAAAAAGGGACCAGAGTAATCACTACCAGTGGTATTCATGGTAAGATTACCGAGATCAACGATACCGATGGTACTGTTACCATTGAAACTGGAGCAGGGAAGATCAAATTTGAAAGAGCAGCTATTTCGTTAGAGTTGAGTAAAAAATATCAGCCTAAGGAAAAAAAATAAAATAACAACCATATTTAAAAAGTGAGCTAAATGCTCACTTTTTTTGTTTACTTTAGATTGCACGGATCAAATGCGATATTTAACACTTATTTGAAATGGCTAGTAAACGCTCATTACCTAAAAATTTTTTCCTTTTCGTTGTACTTGCATTTGTACTTTGGATGCTGGCTAAATTCTCGAAAGAGTATGAGGCCACTGTGTTTTTCGATGTGACTTACATTGACCTCCCCAAAAACAGGATCTTGCAAAACAGGCCTCCGGAGATGGTGCCTATTCATATTAAAGGAACCGGATTTAAACTGGTGTCAGCAAAACTGTTCAGCGGGGAAATTAAATTGAGCACGAGTAATTTAATTAGCTCAAAAAACAACCAATATTATATATTATTAAATCAGCAAGAACTAGATATTGAAAAACAAATGACCTCAGGCTTGAGTATTGATTACTTTGTGAAGGATTCTGTTTTTTTTGACCTTGGTTATCTAGCTACAAAACGAGTTCCAGTTTATGTAAATGCAGCAATTAACTTCATGCCTGGCTATGATTTTGTAAATGTATTAAACGTCAAACCGGACTCTGTTGAGATATCTGGGCCGGATGGAATATTAGATACAATAAGACATGTAAGCACAGCTAAAGTTGTATTGAATGAAGTACATGGAGCTATTGAGCAGGATGTTACTCTACAATTGTCAAATCCAGCAATTAAACTTACAGAAGATATTAAGACGGTACAAATAAATGCCGCAATAGATAAATTTACCGAAGGAGTGTTGGAAGTTCCTTTCGAGATAGATAATCTTCCAGATGACCTTAAGATTGATGCATACCCTAAGGTAGTGAAACTATCATTTAGAGTTGGACTTTCAAATTTTAATAAAATAAATGAAAACTCTTTCTCTGTGCGTTGTGACTATGCCTTTTCCAAGCAAAACAGTTTAACCTACCTTATTCCGAAGTTAGATATTAAATCTGACCTTGTAAAGGATGTAAAGATCATACCAGGTCGAATAGACTTTTTAATACAGAAATAAGTATGGTAGTCGGTGTTACAGGTGGTATTGGAAGCGGTAAGTCAACCGTAACGGGTCTCTTTAAGGAGATGGATAACGTAGTTTTATATATCGCTGATAAGGAAGCGAAAAAATTGATGAATCACTCTTCAAAGATTAGACAAGCTGTGATACTAGAGTTTGGAAAAGAATCATATAAAGATGGTATTTTAAACAGAGCATACCTTTCTGAATGTGTATTTAATAATAAAGAAAAATTAAAGAGATTAAATGCAATTGTACATCCAGAAGTGCATGATCATTTTGGCGAATTCTTAAAAGAACATGAAAAGGCGATTATCATTTATGAAAATGCTATTCTGTTTGAAATAGGGAGTGATCGATTTTGTGATGTTATTATTACTGTTTTTACTGAGGAAAAAGAACGAATTCGAAGAGTTGTAGAGAGAGATAATACTACTGAAAAAGAAGTGCTTGATCGCATTAAAAATCAATGGAAAGACGAAAAAAAAATAATGCTTTCTAACTACATAATTACAAATAATTTTATGAATAGGCTTCATTCTCAAGTTAAGCAAATTCATAATATTTTAACAAAAAAAATGAATTACATTTAAAAGAATTCAATGAATTTGTTAAAAAACTCTTAAAAATAGAGTAAATTTGTTAATCTAAGTTAAAAAAATATACCACCGATTATTATCGTCTATTTTTGATTTATGGGCAAAAAAATGTTTGTTCTTATTGTTGTGTTAATGAGTATTTCTTTGATAGGAATTATCTCTGTGCAACTGTATTGGATAGACAATGCTGTTGAGAGTAAAGACAAGCAATTTGATAGCGATGTTATTAAATCTCTAGCGAGTACTTCTGAGCGAATTGCCTTAAGAGAAAGAGATGAATTTATTCGAGAGTATGAGCCAATTTTAAGAAACATAAAATTAGCAAACAAAGCAGAAATAAAGAACATCTTTTTACAACAGATTGATACCACAGGGAAGCAAAAATTTACGTTTGGTGCTACCATTTTAGAAGAAGATTTTAAAATACCGTCTGATTTTTTAGATAATGATTCTATTATTTATAAGAGAATCACTACGAAAAAAGATTTTTTTCAGGCCAAACTTTTAGACAATACAGGCGATTTTAATAATCAAGTAGATGAAGATAGATTTTCAAGTACCAAGCAATTTAGCTTATTTGGAGGAAAAGACATTACGAGTTATTTAAATGATTATAAAAAGTATAAACCTATTCATCAAAGAATAAGCAACCGTGAAATTAGCACAACGCTTAAAGAGGAGTTAAGTAAAAGAGATATTGATATTGATTTTAAGTACGGAGTTTATAATAGTGAAGGATTTGCTACGAAGTTGAAATCAGGATACTATACGATCAATCCAAAAGAAAGTTATAAATATCCTTTATTTAGAAATGAAGATAATCTTAGTGATTATAATTTATTTGTAACCTTTCCAACAAAGAACAAACATATCCTATCGGGAATCTCCTATATATTGTTATTATCGCTGTTTTTTATATTCATCATTATAGTTGCCTTCTCTAGTTCATTGTATCAATTAGTAAAACAGAAGAAGATTTCTGAAATCAAAACGGACTTTATTAATAACATGACGCACGAGTTTAAAACGCCAATCGCAACAATTAACTTGGCACTAGACTCTATTAAGAATCCAAAGATCATAAGTAATAATGATAAAGTAATGCGTTATGTAAAAATGATCAGGGATGAGAATAAGCGAATGCATGCGCAGGTAGAAAATGTATTGCGAATTTCAAGATTGGAAAAAAATCAAATAGAAATAACGAAAGAACAAATAGATATTCATGACCTTGTAGAGGATGCAATTACGCATGTGAGATTGCTGGTATTAGACAAAAAAGGAACGATCTCTACACATTTTCAGGCAATTCAGACAGAAGTGTTTGCAAATCAGTTTCATTTAACCAACGTGGTTGTAAATATGCTGGAAAATGCATTAAAGTATTCTGTAAATCCGCCAAAGATTGATGTATATACAGAGAGTACCAATAAATATTTCATTATTAAGATCAGAGATGAAGGAATTGGTATGTCGAAGAATGCACAGAAATATGTATTCGATAAGTTTTATAGAGAACAAAAAGGAAATATTCACGACGTAAAAGGCCATGGACTAGGATTGGCATACGTAAAAGAAATTGTTACGAATCACCACGGAACAGTTTTTGTAGAAAGCGAAAAGGGTGTTGGTAGTACATTCACAATTAAACTGCCATTAATTTAAATACAAAACAATATTATGGGAAGTAAAAAAATTTTATTAGTAGAAGATGATCCAAATTTTGGAACGGTCTTAAAAGATTATTTAGCCTTAAATGATTATAACGTAACACATGCTAAGGATGGTATTGAAGGATTGATCATGTTCAAAAACAGCGATTATGATCTATGTATCCTGGATGTAATGATGCCTCGTAAAGATGGTTTTTCGTTAGCACAAGATATTCGCTCTACAAACAAAGAAGTACCTATTATCTTTTTAACTGCTAAAACATTAAAAGAAGATGTATTAAAAGGATATCAGGCTGGTGCGGATGATTATTTAAATAAACCATTCGATTCGGAAGTGTTATTGTTTAAGATAAAAGCAATTTTACAACGTAAAGAATCAGACAAGTCAGCAGAAAACGAACAGTTCGAATTTAATATTGGAAAGTTCTTTTTCAATTCTAAGTTACGTCACCTCTCTGTTGGAGATTCAGGAGATCCACAGAAATTATCTCCTAAAGAAAGTAAGCTGCTAAGAATGCTTGCAATCCATAAAAACGATTTGATGCCAAGAGAATTAGCATTGACCAAGATTTGGAGAGATGATAACTACTTTACATCACGTAGTATGGATGTATACATTGCTAAGTTAAGAAAGTACTTGAAAGAGGACGAGAATGTAGAAATTTTAAACATACACGGAGAAGGATTTAGGATGGTAGACAAGTCCTAAAAAAACACTTCCCAAATATAATATAGGTCTAGGTTGATTTTCAGCCTAGGCTTTTGTATTTTTATATCATGACAGAATTTATCAAAATATATAATGAGAACCCCAATCAAAAGGAGATAGATAAAGTTGTAAAAGTATTGCAGAATGGTGGGTTGATCATTTATCCTACAGATACGGTATATGGTTTGGGCTGTGATATAACGAATACCAAAGCTTTAGAAAAAGTAGCGAAGATAAAAGGAGTAAAGCTTGAAAAGTCTAGTTTCTCTTTTGTATGTAATGACTTAAGTCACCTTTCCGATTACGTAAAACAAATAGATACTCCTACCTACAAAATATTAAAAAGAGCGTTACCAGGCCCTTATACCTTTATTTTACCTGGTAGTAACTCACTTCCTAAAGTATTTAAAAAAAGAAAAACCGTGGGTATTAGGGTTCCGGATAACAATATTGCGAGAACTATTGTAGCACAACTTGGAAACCCAATAGTGTCTACATCCATTCATGATGAAGACGATGTATTGGAATACACTACAGATCCAGAATTAATCTTTGAAAAATGGAATAATAAAGTCGATCTTGTTATTGATGGAGGCTATGGAGACAATGAAGCATCTACAGTAATTGATCTAACCGATGATTACCCAGAAGTTTTAAGAGAAGGAAAAGGAAGTTTAGATATTTTATAATGCTTCAAATACAATTCCCGAACGATACAGGGCCTTTGTATCAAGAAACCATTGCAGGTAGAATACCCGTTGAGCCATTTAACACGTTTAGCAACCTCATTTTTTTAGCGATTATCGTATACTTTGTGAGTAAGATCTATAAAGAGCCCAAAAAGCACGTATTCCTGTGGATTGCGATACCTATTATTTTTGTCAGTTGGATAGGAGGGACGATCTTTCATGCAACACGAAGTCATCAAGTTTGGTTGGTTATGGATTGGTTACCTATTATGATTGTTTGTCTAGCTGGAATTCTCTATTTCATTGGAAAGATTAGAAAAGAATGGTGGCAAAGAATTCTCATTTTTTTAGGGATTTTCTTACTTACGACATTACCCAGGTTTATTGATATTCCTACTAATTACCGAATCTCTGTAGGATATACCTTTACTGGTATAGCTGTACTAACTCCATTTTTTTGGTATGCTTATTTACAAAGGTGGGAAAACGTTCGTTTCTTGATTTTAGGTCTTCTAACGTTTGCTGTGGCCATAAGTTTTAGAACATTGGATTATACCTTAGAACTACTTCCTATGGGAACACACTGGCTATGGCATCTATGTGGAGGTATAGCTGTTTTCTTTTTACTCTACTATATTTACAAGGATAACTTGAAGCTTATCGAAGCTGACTAAATTTTCTTCTACCTAACGCAAAATATTGCCAAACTATGCTCGTATGAAGGTTGTACGTAGATTTTTTTTGTAATTTCTTACGCTTCTTTAAGAATCGATAAAAATTCTTGTAGAAGCTTAAATGTGCTTTTAGGATGGCCCAGGTATGTATTGGTCTTAGTTCGATCAAGAATTTGAAACCGGCAATACCATCGAGTATTAAACGAGAGAATACCACAAATAGAAACCATTCTTTAGGAACGTTTTTGACAACATTTAGTAGACTATTCCTAAAGTTTAAAAAAGTCTTCCTAGGATTAGATTCCTGAAGTGTAGCACCACCAACATGGTAGACCGCAGAAGTACCTACATATTTAATCGTATACCCTTCATTTTGAACCCGCCAGCAAAGATCGATCTCTTCTTGATGCGCGAAATAATCTTCATCAAAACCATCTAATTTCTTAAACACAGACGATCGTATAAAAAAACATGCACCTGATGCCCAAAAGATTTCTGAAATATCGTCAAACTGCCCTCTATCTTCTTCCAATGCATTAAAAACGCGTCCTCTGCAATAAGGATAACCGTATAAATCAATGAATCCGCCTCCAGCACCAGCGTATTCGAAATGAGATTTGTTTTTATAATCTAAGATCTTGGGCTGGATAATAGCCGTTTCAGCATCTTTTTCAAAAACATCGATCACAGGTGATATCCAGTTTTGAGTTACTTCAACATCCGAATTGATCAGGCATAAAATCTCAGCGTCTATTTCCTGCAACGCATCATTATACCCTTTAGCATAACCTCCGTTCTCAGTATTCTGAATGATTTGTACAGCAGGAAAATACTCTTTTATGTAGTTGATAGAATTATCCGTAGAAGCGTTGTCGGCAACATATATATCAGCCTCTTGGGCACTATACATTACAATAGATGGTAAAAATTGCTCCAGCAATTTTTCTCCATTCCAATTCAATATGACGATTGCGGTTTTCAAGAGTGCAAACTTACATTTTAAATGTTATTTAAAACGGTAAAGATTTGCTAAAATTCGTAGTTAGGAATATCTTTTAAAAAAACATAAGACTCATTTTTTGTATCCATTTTACAGAAATAGTGCTCTAGCCCATTTGTAACGATCAAATAGTTGGCATTCAATTTTAAATTATATCGAGCAATCTGATCAAATGTATCCTGACCAATTACAATGTGAGGAGCTTTGCATTCTACAATAATCTCTGGAAGTCCTTCCGTATTGTGAACAACAATGTCTGTTCTTTTTTTTAAGCCATTTATAGTTAATTGTTTTTCCAAAGCAATCAACGAAATCGGATATCCTTTTTGATTAACAAGAAATTGAGCAAAATGTTGACGCACCCATTCCTCTGGAGTTAAGACCATATATTTTTTTCTGAAATTATCAAAAATTAGCGTCTTATTTTCGTTACTTTTGAGTTTGAAATCATAGGACGGAAGGTTCAATGCTTGCATGGGTTAAATGTACTAATTTTATACGCTTTTTAGATCACAATTAATGAATCAGATTAACGAAATAGTTTCTAGTATTAAGAAGGGAAATATTCAGCCTATCTATTTTTTAATGGGTGATGAACCGTATTATATTGATAAGATATCTGATTTTATAGAAGAAACTGTATTAGACGAATCTGAAAAAGGATTTAATCAACAGGTAATGTACGGAAGAGATGTGTCCATTGAAGATATTGCATCCGCCGCCAAACGATTTCCTATGATGGCGGAACGCCAGGTAATTATTGTAAAAGAAGCACAGGACCTGAGTCGTACTATTGAAAAATTAGTCAGTTACGCAGAAAACCCACAACCTACTACGGTGTTGGTTTTTAATTACAAGTATAAAAAACTTGATAAACGTAAAAAACTGCACAAAGCCATTGCAAAATCAGGGTTGATCTATGAAAGCAAGAAGCTTTATGAAAATCAAGTTTCAGATTGGATTAGGCGTGTGTTGAGTGGAAAAAAATATCAAATAGAGCCCAAGGCAGCTCAGATGCTGGTCGAGTTCCTAGGAACAGACTTAAGTAAGATCAGTAATGAATTGGATAAATTAATGTTGATCCTATCTGAAGGAACTATCATTAGCCCAGAGCATATAGAAGAGAACATTGGGATTTCTAAAGACTTCAACAATTTTGAATTACGTAAAGCAGTAGGAGAGAAGAACATTCTAAAAGCCAATAGGATTATCAATTACTTTGCGGAGAATCCTCGCAATAACCCTTTGGTGATGACGGTTTCTTTGTTGAATAGTTTCTTTACTCAATTATTGCTGTTTCATGGACTTCAGGATAAGTCTAAAAGCTCTGTAGCAAAGGCCATTGGCATAAGCCCGTATTTTGTGGATGAATACTTTGCCGCAGCTAGAAATTACCCAATGCGCAAGGTAGCTCAGAACATTGCTTTTTTACGTGATGCAGACCTTAAGAGCAAAGGAGTAGGAGCCAGTAATCTAAGTCAGGGAGATATTTTAAAAGAATTACTCTTTAAGATGATGCATTAGTTCTTCATAACTTCGTCATGTTTAGGCGAACATTTAATAATAGTTTTAGAACCCGAATTTTTTCTCCAGTCATTCCGTCTCCAGTAGAACCTTTTGCTATCTACAACAAATAGATCCCATTCAACTGGATCTCCATTTTTATCTAGCCTCTTTTCGCCAATTATTTTACCTCTAAAACCATTCTTCCAAGCCCACCTAATGGTATAAACAAATGTATCCTTGTCTTTACCATCAACCTCTACTGAGTTTTTAAGAGTTAAAATCATTGTTTTTTTATCTAAATCAAACAATATCTTTTGAGGGTTTTTATCGCAATAGTCATCTTCCCATGCCCATTGACCATTTTCTAAGATTGTTTTCACCTTTAAAAATTCTTTAGAGGTTACATCAATTCGTTGAGTCTCTCTTTCACAGCTTATACTGACAACTAATGTAAAGAGTATTAAAGTGATATTTGTTCTTAAAAACTGGGTGCGCATATTTTCTAAGGTTGAGTTAAAGGATCAAAAATAAAACATATACAATAGCACTCAATAGGGTAATCGAAAATAAAAATTGTATTTTTCTTTGCCTTCTATAGTTCCTTCGGATGGTTTCTTTGATCTTTTTCATTTCTAACTCGGAAACTTCAGGGAAATTAAACTCATCTTTAATCGTATAAGCATCCTGTAAATAACTTTCCTTTCGGTTTTTTAGATCAGCTCTTAGTACAGCCTTTCTAAATTTAGCTGCTTCTTGGCGTTTAATTAACATGGTAAGTGACCCCCATCCGTCCATAGTAGTTTTTGTTTTTAAGATACGGATTTATTAGGACATAAAAAAAACCGAGTACTAGTACTCGGTTTTCAGTATATTGTATAGAAAAATTTTATTTTTTTGCCTTATCAGCAATGATTCTTTGATCTCTATTAGCTACTTCCCAGGCCGTATGAAATACCAAACGCGTTCTGTTTTGCAACATTTCGTAGTTAATCTTGTCTGGAGTATCCGTTGGTTGATGGTAATCTGCATGTGTTCCATTAAAATAAAAGATAATAGGAATGTTATGCTTTGCAAAATTATAGTGGTCAGATCGGTAATAAAAACGATTCGGATCATTTTCATCATTGTACTTATAATCTAACTGGATATTCATATATTTTTTATTGATGTCTTCAGAAAGAGTATGCAACTCAGTACTTAATTTATCCGAACCAATCAAATACACATAATTAGGATTTCCTTTATGTCGTGCATCTACTCTACCAATCATATCGATGTTTAGATTTGTTACCGTATTTGCTAAAGGAAAAATAGGCTGCTCTGTATAGAATTTAGAACCTAATAAACCTTTTTCTTCTCCAGTAACGTGTAACAATAGTATAGAACGCTTAGGCCCCTTGCCAGCTTTTACTGCTTCATTGAACGCTTGTGCGATTTCTAAAAGAGCTACTGTACCAGAACCATCATCATCTGCTCCATTATATATTTTTCCATTTTTAACACCTTCATGATCTAAATGGGCAGAAATCACAATAATCTCATCTGGTTTTTCAGATCCTTTGATGAAAGCTACCACGTTTTCAGAGTCTTTTAAACTCCCTCTTCTTGAATTACTATTCAACCAACTAGCAGGAACCTCCTGAAAATAATCATCTCCTCCTAAAGGAGAAACAATCCCTTCATTTTTGTAAAAATTCTTTAGGTATTCAACCGCCTTTTTTTGTCCGGGCTCTCCAGTATTCCTACCTTCGAATTCATCCGAAGCATAGGTAAAAAGATGCTTACCTAAATCTTTAGCGGTAATTGATTGAGCAAATTTCACAGAATAATCAAAATTCTTGTCCTCTTTTTTAGTTTTATGAATGGCCGTTTTTGACTGATACGAACCACACGCTGCTAATGTTAGAATACCAGCTGCAAATAGTATTTTTTTCATTGATCGTATTTAATTTTTTGTTTGATATATGTCGTATTACGACCAGGGTTGTTACAAGAAACCAAATATACGGTTAATTATTTTTTTGGATAACAAATTGCTCCAATGTTCTGTTAAATTTGATGAGGTTCGATTTGAACAAATTATCAAAAGAATTTTTAGAAATCAATTCTTCTAAATCTCCATGATGACATGTGTCTTCATCCAACAAAACAAAACTATTTGCAAACTGAATGGCAAGATTTACTTCGTGTGTCGAAATGACAATTGTTTTGTTCGTTGTCTCAACCAGTTTTTGAAGCAACGTAAATATTTTTATGGTATGATGAATATCTAGGTGGGCCGTTGGCTCGTCCAATATGATCAAATCTGTATCCTGTGCCAGGGCTCTAGCAATTAGCACACGTTGCAATTGCCCATCACTCAATTCGTAAAAAGAACGAAATTTTAGGTGAGAAACTTCTGTCACGTCAATAGCCCAGTCTATCTTGTCAATGTCAGTACTCGACAGCGTATCTATCCAATTGGTATAGGGTTGCCTACCCAAAGCAATCAGTTCATATACTGTTAATTGACTCTCAGGAAGTCGCTCTGTTAATACAACACTAAGTGTGGTTGCTAATTCGGCATTAGAGAATTGATGTATCTCTTTATCCTTTAATAAAATAGAACCGGCTAAAGATTCTTGTACACCGCTGAGCGTTCTCAACAAAGTAGACTTGCCAATACCATTCTTCCCTAATAATGCTACAAACTTGCCTGCATCAATTTGAAGATTGATGGGAGAAGCGACTATATATTCTTTTTTTCGTTGCTTGTATCCAATGGATACATCCTTTGTGGTAAGTACGGTATGTGATTTTTTAACTTCCATTGAATTACACAAAAATCTTCTTTTTTCTAATCAATAACCATATGACAATAGGAGCTCCAAATAAGGAGGTGATTGCATTAATGGGTAACGTAAATTCACTCGTTGGTAATTGGGCGATCATATCGCAAATTAAGAGGATAATCGCTCCGACGATTGCAACTGCCGGAATCAATATTTTATGATTAGAAGTTTTAAATACGAGTTTGGTCATATGAGGTACGGCTAAACCTATAAATGCAATAGGTCCCGCAAATGCTGTAATCACGCCTGTTAAAATACTGGTGATTACCAGAATTATGTTCCTACTTTTCTTGATGTTTATACCTAAACTTTTCGCGTAATTTTCGCCCAATAAGAGACTATTCAAAGGTTTTATAACAAATAAAATACCCAATATACCTAGGCTGAAAATAAACGCAAATACACCAATCTCTTCCCAGGATAGGTTACCTAAGCTTCCAAACCCCCAAAAAATATACTGTTGAATTTCGGAAGCTTCGCTGAAGTAGGAGAGTACACTAATAAAGGCTGCAGATAAGCTTCCAAACATCAATCCAATAATAAGAATAGACATGGTATTACGCACTTTGTTAGCGGCTAACATTACAGCCAATAATACAAGGCCCGCGCCTGCACTGGCAGCAATTGCCAATGACCAGTTTGACATAGCCAATCCGCTAAACATGCCTCCAAAGAATCCCGCTCCCAATATTAAAAGAGCAACTCCTAGACTAGCTCCCGAAGAAATACCCAGAACAAATGGCCCAGCCAAAGGGTTTCTGAATAAGGTTTGCATTAGTAAACCTGATATGGAAAGGCCAGAACCCACAAGAATGGCTGTAATGGCTTTAGGAACTCTAAAGTTCAAAATAATTATTTCCCAACTTTCTTTAACCGATGTATCTCCAAACAAAATGGACATAATTTCTTTGGACGGAATAGAAACTGAACCAAAATTCACATTTACAAAAGCAATTAGAATCAATGCCAGAGAGAGGAAAATAAAATGTTTCGTATATGATGTAGTGGTTGCCAAATGTTATTTATAATGCGTTAAGAAATCTACTAGTTTTTTTATGGCTTGCCCTCGATGGCTGATCTTATTTTTTTCCTCTGCGCTCATTTCGGCAAAAGTAATGGGATACCCTTCAGGTTTAAAAATAGGGTCATATCCAAACCCCTTACTTCCAGATTTGGCATTCGTAATCTCTCCCTTACAAATTCCTTCAAAAAGATATTGCTCATTATTCAAGTTTAATACAATAGCTGTTCGAAATTGTGCTTTTCTATTGGTATTCCCATAGAGTTCCGATAATAGTTTATCCATGTTCTTATGAGCATCTCTGGGTTGTCCACCATACCTTGCTGAATACACTCCTGGTCTACCGTCCAAACTTTCTACTTCTAGTCCAGTATCATCTGCAAAACAATCAAATTGATAAGCACCAGTAATATGATCCGCTTTCAGTTTTGCATTCCCCTCCAAAGTAGCTTCAGTCTCTGCAATATCTTCAACACATCCGATATCATTTAGCGTTTGAAGCTGAATGGTTTTCGGAAGCATATTTTGTACTTCACGAAGTTTATTTGGATTGTTTGTAGCAAAGACAAGTTTCATATTAAGTAATGATAAAAGACAAATGTAATCAATTTAAGAATGTCTTTCCTTGCTTATTTTTTCGAGAAAACCTAAAAAATAGTAGTACCTTGCAATTCCCTGTAGGCTTTGTCAATAAAAGGATGCCGTGTAAATGTCGGGTAAAATGAAACGAAAATAATTTGCTGATCAACAATCGTAAACTAACATTGTATGAAAACCGAAAATGTATTTATTATGAAACAGCCAGAATTAGGGAAGAAGATATCCGAGTTAAGAAAGCAAAAAGGATTTACCCAAGAGGAATTAGTAGAACAATGTAATATCAATGTAAGAACCATTCAGAGAATAGAGGCTGGCGATGTGACACCTAGAAGTTATACTGTCCGAACTATTTTAGAAGCTTTAGGTGTAGACACAAGCATATTTTTTAAAGAATCTATAAATGAAGAGGAGCACATTAGTTTATCCGAAAAACAAAAGAAGGTACTTAGCATTGCTTGGATTTCGGGAATCTTCTTTGCGATTTTTGCCATTGTAGGAACTATTGTAGAGTTTTATTTGGTATCCTATTATGAAGGATTCAACGATGGTTTTTTTCCTCGTATTGCATGGAATATCCCATTTTTAATTGCACTATTCTTTTTCCTTCGAGGATATAAAGAATTGGGATCAGCGGCGAAGAATGATACTTTGGTCACGGCAACGTATGTATATTTTATTATTGAAATCGTAATGTTTACCATAGCGATAATCATGTCGATATTCCTTTTTGAAGAAAGTATTGTAGAGATACTTTCTGGAGTTGTCATTGCCATGTTATTTGGTGTTTCTGAAATAATTTTGGGAGTAGGCATCCTAAAATTGAAAGACCATTTAGGTTCTTTGACTCAAGTTATTGGCATTTCAAAAATAGTATTAGGAGTAATGCTTATCACCATTTTTTTAGCACCAGTTGCGAGCATCTTAATAATTCCTGTTCTTATTTTGGAGATTGCTTTTATGTATAATGCTTTGCAGAAATTATCATGAGAATTGTTTATTCGTGATGATAAGGCTCATTGCGCAGTATGCTAAAACCTCGATACAATTGTTCAACCACAAATAAACGAACCATCTGGTGGGAAAATGTCATCTTTGATAATGCTATTTTTCCACCAGCTTTTTTATACACTGAGTCAGAAAATCCATAAGGGCCGCCAATGACCAAAACTAATTGCTTAATACCAGAGTTCATCTTTTTCTGTAACCAATTAGCAAATTCTACAGAACGAAAATCTTTGCCTTTTTCATCCAATAAAATAAGTTGATCTGATGATTGTATCCTGTTTAAGATCAATTCACCTTCCTTCTCTTTTTGTTGCAATTGACTTAAATTTTTGACATTTTTTATGTCAGGAATAATATCTAATTCAAATTTAATATAGTGTTGTAGACGGTTTTGATACGTACTGATAAGCTGTAGTAAATTTTTATCATCGGTTTTACCTATCACAAGTAGTTTGATCTTCATGATGCGAAATTACGAATTCGTAATGAGTCGCACATAAATTAATATTTGATTAGTATTTTTGCCCTAAT
This sequence comes from Asprobacillus argus, assembly GCF_032248395.1. Classification (NCBI taxonomy): domain Bacteria; kingdom Pseudomonadati; phylum Bacteroidota; class Flavobacteriia; order Flavobacteriales; family Flavobacteriaceae; genus Asprobacillus; species Asprobacillus argus. The sequence continues at coordinate 757,586 of NZ_JAVTTO010000002.1, read as the reverse complement.
TAATAGACATATGATTTCAAAAGAAAAATTTCAAGAAGAATTAGAAGGGATTATTGCAAATGCAATTAGAGAAGATGTTGGAGATGGAGATCATACTTCTTTGTCCTGCATCCCTAATGAGGCAAAAGGAAAAGCCAAATTATTGGTAAAAGATGAAGGAATCATTGCAGGAGTTGAATTTGCTCAAATGATCTTTGATCATGTTGATCCGACCTTAAAGGTTGAAACCTTTATCCATGACGGCGATAAAGTGAAATATGGAGATGTTGTATTCCATGTTTCCGGAAGTTCTCAATCAATTTTAAAGGCAGAACGTTTAGTGTTGAATGCCATGCAACGAATGAGTGCCATTGCTACCAAAACACGTTTTTTTGCTGATTTACTAGAAGGAACAAAAACAAAAGTATTAGATACTAGAAAAACAACACCAGGAATACGAGCCATAGAAAAATGGGCTGTAAAGATTGGAGGAGGAGAAAATCATCGGTTTGCCTTATATGACATGATCATGATCAAGGATAATCACATAGATTTTGCAGGTGGAATAGGTCAGGCTATTCATAAAACAAAATCATATTTGACACGGAATGATTTGAATTTAAAAATTATTGTGGAAGCAAGAGATCTAACCGAAATAAAAGAAATACTGGCATCAGGAGGAGTCTATAGAATTCTGATAGATAATTTTTCTTTTGAAGATACTAGGAAAGCAGTAGCTTTAATTGACGGACAGTGTTTAACAGAATCATCTGGTGGGATTAATGAAGATACCATTCGAGAATATGCAGAATGCGGTGTAGATTATATATCATCAGGTGCATTAACGCATTCTGTTTATAACATGGATCTAAGTCTAAAAGCTGTTTAAAACGATGGAAGCCTATTTTGATAATGAGACTTTTAAACGTATAGATTATACCAAAGAGACATTGCAGAAAGGAGAATACGATGGTTGTACGTTCGTAGATTGTAATTTTAGTGAAATACATGCATCGAATATTCAGTTTATAGAATGTGACTTTGCTGGCTGTAATTTTAGTAATACTGTCATAAAGAATTCAGCTTTTAAAGCCGTAGCCTTTGACAAATGTAAGTTGGTAGGTGTTAAGTTTTCAGAAGTAGATCCTTTTTTATTGAAAGTGTCTTTTAAGAATTGCCAGTTAAATTTCGCCACGTTTTATCAATTAAAATTGAATGAAACGTTGTTTAGACAGTGTAATTTAGAGGAGGTAGATTTTACTGAAACTTCTTTAATAAAAGCTGTTTTTGACGAAAGTACTTTGAGAAATGCGACCTTTGATAAAACCAACCTTCAACAAACAGACTTTAGAACATCTTCAGGGTTTTCTATTAGTGTAGAGAAGAACTTTTTAAAAGGAGCGAAGTTCTCTAAAGAAAATGTTGTAGGATTGCTAGAAAAATATCAAATTGTAATTGAATAACAACTAATGTCTAAGGAAATAGAAGACAGTTTAGAAAAGATTCCGATACTGAATGTATTGGTTCGTTTTGGAAAGAAAATAAAAATTCCAGGACTAGAAGGCATGTCCTTATATGATGTGCTTGAAATGTATATCATTGGAATTGTAAAAGGAGCTTTGACTACGCGAGCTGGAGGTATTGCCTATAGCTTTTTTATGGCTATTTTTCCTTTTATGCTGTTTATACTTACAGTGATCCCATATGTTCCTATAGATGGTTTCCAGGAAGGTCTACTCTCTCTTATTTCAGAGATTTTGCCTCCCAAAACTTTTAATGCTGTAGATTCTGTGTTAGTAGATATTTTAAAGAATCAGTACGCTGGTTTACTTTCTTTTGGTTTTGTGGCATCTATATTTTTGATGACAAACGGAGTCAATGCTATTTTTGGTGGATTTGAATATTCATACCACGTGAAGGAAACAAGAAATATTGTGCGGGCTTATTTGATCTCATTGGCCGTTTCTTTAGTGATGGCTTTGTTCTTAGTAGTTACCGTGGCGCTTACCGTATTTTATAAAATTGGATTGGATACTTTATTAGAAAAAGGATGGGTAGAGAATGAATTATTTTGGTTACAGATAGGAAGAGGTTTCTTGTTTGTCGTCATGGTATTTACAACGGTTTCAATGCTGTATAAGTTTGGAACCAAAACAGGAAAACATTCTCGTTTCTTTTCGCCGGGAGCAGTTTTTACGACCATATTATCAATTTTCACGTTTTACCTGTTTAGCTATTATGTTACTGAATTCTCGAAGTACAATCAGTTATATGGATCTATAGGAACGCTGTTGATACTGATGTTATTCGTGTGGTTAAATGCAATCATACTACTACTTGGATTCGAACTGAATGCAAGTATTTACAGTTTAAGGCAACGAAATAAAACGATAGAAGCGGCATCTAATTAGCCGTATTTTTCAGATATTTGCATTCGCATTTACAAAAGAGCATTAAACATGAAGCCAAGCATTCCAAAAGGAACCAGAGATTTTTCTTCTACAGAAGTAGCCAATCGTACCTATATCATGAATACGATCAAGGAGGCTTTTGAAACGTTTGGATTTCAACCTATTGAAACCCCTAGTTTTGAAAACTCGGCTACACTGATGGGGAAGTATGGTGAAGAAGGAGATCGATTGATCTTTAAGATTCTTGATTCTGGAGATTATTTGTCGAGTGTTAGAAATAACATTTTTAATACATCCAATGTAAATGTTGCTTTTTTTGATTTAATAGATACTCTATTTGATGCCAATAGGAACTCTGGAGATTTTGAGGAAACATTGCAAAGACTACTCGAAATATATTCAAGACGACTGATAACTCAAGATGAGAGAGAGTATCTGTCAGAATTTTTATTAAATTCAAGAACTACTTTAGAGGACAAATTTAACTCAATAAATGATAGAAATGATTCATTATACGTGCAGTTAAGGAGAGGTTTTTTTTCTGAGTTTTTTGATAATTATGTTAAAGATTTTGAAGTTCTAAAATCATCTAAAGTTTCATCGTTAATTTCTAATAAGGCATTACGTTATGACCTAACGGTGCCTTTTGCACGTTATGTTGTGCAACACCAAAATGATATAACCTTTCCTTTTAAGAGATATCAGATTCAGCCTGTATGGCGGGCAGATAGACCCCAAAAAGGCCGATTTAGAGAGTTTTATCAATGTGATGCAGATGTGGTAGGAAGTCAATCTTTATTGCAAGAAGTGGACTTTGTGCAATTATATGATACCGTTTTTACTAAATTGAAATTAGTAGGAACTACCATTAAGATGAATAATCGTAAGATTTTATCTGGAATTGCAGAAGTGATAGGCGCAAAAGACAAACTAATTGATTTTACGGTTGCTTTAGATAAATTAGATAAGATTGGAAAAGAGGGGGTGGTTACAGAGATGTTATCTAAAGGAATTTCTCAAGAAGCGATAGATAAAGTTGCTCCGTTGTTTAATTTTTCAGGAACGAATCAGCAAAACTTAGATGCACTGGAAACAATGTTAGCTTCTTCAGAGGAAGGCTTGCAAGGTGTTGAGGAGTTACGTTTTGTAATAGATACAGTTGATATTTTAGGGCTACAATCTGCTAGCTTAGAACTAGATGTAACGTTAGCAAGAGGGTTAAACTACTATACAGGTGCTATTTTTGAAGTAACGGCTCCAGAAGGTGTACAAATGGGCTCTATCGGTGGTGGAGGTAGATATGATGATCTGACCGGTATCTTTGGATTAAAAGATGTAAGTGGTGTTGGCATATCTTTTGGATTGGATAGAATCTATTTGGTGTTGGAAGAGTTAGGGTTATTTGATTCCGTGCAACTTCCAAAACCAGATGTCCTGTTCTTGAATTTTGAAGAGTCGGAACGTATTCAAAAGCTGCAGGCTATTCAAACGTTAAGAAGTGAAGGCATTAAATCAGAAATATATCCAGATATAGCTGCTAGCAATAAGCAGCAAAAAAAACAATGGAAATATGCTACAACAAGAGCCATTCCTTTTGTAATTTCAGGGATAGAAAACGACAAATTTGTGGTAAAGGATCTAGTAGCTGGTGAGCAGTACAATTTAAGCTTAGCTGAATTGATTGTGAAAACCAAGTTATAATCAGACATAAAGTCGTAAATTTGCATCCTAATTTTTAAACACAGTTAAAGGGAAAAGATGAAAATATATGAAGATAGAATTGAGGAACTAGGAGAAGATCATGTGGGTACTTCTGCTACTACGCCTCTTAGAGATGATGCTTTTGAACTTTCAGATAAAGAAAAAATAGAGAGAATTCAGGAGAGTGTTAAGGATATCTTATTAACCTTAGGTATGGATCTTGAAGATGATAGTCTTAAAGGAACTCCCAAAAGGGTAGCAAAGGCTTTTGTAAAAGAGTTATTCATGGGACTAGATCCTAAGAATAAACCTAGTGCTTCTACATTTGATAATAACTACAATTATGGAGAAATGCTCGTTGAGAAGAATATCGTGGTGTATTCGACCTGTGAGCACCATTTACTACCTATTGTTGGTAGAGCTCATGTAGCATATATTTCAAATGGGAAGGTAATCGGACTTTCTAAAATGAATAGAATTGTAGAATATTTTGCAAAGCGCCCACAAGTACAAGAACGTTTAACAATGCAAGTGGTACAGGCAATGCAAGAAGCGTTAGGAACAGAAGATGTTGCATGTGTTATTGACGCCAAGCATTTATGCGTAAATTCTCGAGGTATTAAGGATATTGAAAGTAGCACTGTAACGTCTGAATTTGGAGGGAAATTCAAAAACAAAGAAACAAAACAAGAATTCTTAGATTACTTAAAAATCAATACTGATTTTCAAAACTTGTAATTTCACATTATATTAATTTAAAAATCCATTAACATTGTTAATGGATTTTTTTTTGTAACTTGATGATAATTAACAACTTAAACTTCAAGGTTATGAATAGAAGAATATCTTTTTTGTTACCCCTTTTATTGATACCCCTAAACTTTTTTGGCCAAACATTGAATCAATCTGCGAATTGGCCCAATGCTAACTGGACCCTTACAGGGACCTATACAGCCGGAGCTTTATTAGCTAACCCAACAACAACTGATTCACAATTTCAATTTGATGATGAAGCTGTAAACTCTGGAGCTGATAACAATAATATTGCCGCAGAATCACCTGTGATTAATTTAAAACCAGCTTTTGATAATGGCGAAAAAGCCATAAAAATTGTATTTCAGTTGAGTTTTAAATTAGCATCTCCTCAGGTGTTAAAATTGCAATATTTCGACGCTGATGCTAATGGTGGAACAGGAGCCTGGGTTGATATTCCTGGAGAATCTAGCGCGCCAGAAGATACCAGTTCTGATGATTATAAAACATGTACTTTAGGAACTGATCCAGATGCAGAAATTGTGATGAACATTGAAACATTATCTACAAATCAATTGCAGAACTTCCAATACAGGCTTTTGTATGATGATATGTCCTCTTCAGGATTTGGTTTTTGTATTTACTCTCCTACGATCACCTCATTTACCTGTACAGCTTCTTCTGGAGTCAGTGCGACAAATATAGGGCCTCATTCGGCTGAAATTTCATGGACTTCTACTAATGATAATACAGATAATAATTTAGAATGGAATATCGAATATGGCCCTCAGGGATATGCATTTGGTACTGTAGCAGGAACCAGAGTAACTGAAATAAACAGTTCTAATTACTTTGTTCAAAACCTGACACCGAATACAGCTTATGATTTTTACGTACAAGACGATTGTTCTAACGGAGGAGGATTGATAACTAGCGGCTGGACTGGGCCGTATATGTTTAGCACGGCCGTATTAAGCTTAGAAGAAAATGAAATAGAGGGTTTCTCATGGTTTCCAAATCCAGTGAGCGATCTGCTAGAATTTTCTGCTCAACAGAAAATAGATGAGGTCATGCTCTATAATATTCTAGGAAAAAAGGTATTTGAATCTAAACCAAAATCACTTACTAGTGATGTGAAAATGAAAACATATGCGCAAGGCTGGTACTTTTTAAAAGTAAGAGTAGCTGGTAAATTAGGCATGTATAAAATCTATAAAGAATAATAGCAATGATGCATTGTTAAAGCCGCTACAATTGTAGCGGCTTTTATATTTTATACTTTTAAGTATCTTTTTTACTAATTTTTGCGACACAATTTTATATTGTACGTTATACTAGTGTACAGCGTTAATCAAAACATGCTTTTTTGAACGAAAGAGAATTAATACAACAATGTAAAGCCAACCATTATCCAGCTCAACTAGAGGTGTATAATCGCTATAAACACATGCTTTTCAGTAGTAGTGTTAGAATATTGAAGAGTAGAGAAGATGCAGAGGATGTGGTACAGGATTCTTTTATCAAAGGTTTTCAAAAGATAGATCAGGTAAAAGAAGGCGTGACTTTAGGAGCTTGGTTTCGAAGAATAGCGGTAAATGCTTCATTGGACCTGATCAGGAAACAAAAGAAGGTAGTGTGGGCTGAGGAAACGAATGTACTGGAGAAAGAATATGAGGATATTGAAATAGAGGATGATTCAGGAATTACAGTCCAGCTTATTAAAGAATGCATTAATGAATTGAAAGAGAAATACAGAATCGTTTTAGTGCTGTACATGATCGAAGATTATAATCATAGAGAAATAGGTGAGTACCTAAATATTAAAGAGAGCACTGTTAGAAATCAATATAAAAGAGGAAAAAGTCAGTTGTTAGAACTGATACAAAATAAAAGTAAACATGAACTTAAAAGAATATTTTCAACATCACAAGGAAGCATTTGATGACGAGAAAATCTCGACTAAAGCAGATTCCTTGTTTGAAACGAAACTAAAAGAGGCGCTACATCAGCCTAAAAAATCTAAAGTAATCTATTTAAGATATGTTTCTGTAGCTGCATCCATTGCACTACTTATTTCAGTAGGGTTTTGGTGGCAATATGAAACGCATGAAAATGAAAAGCAGGAATTACTAGCAAGTTTAGAGAACAACTCAGCAGGAGAACGATTAGAAGGAGTTTATAGGTTTAATGATGAGTTCTCTAAAGAAGATGAAAAGATCATTAATACGTTGATTAAGATTTTACATGAAGATACCAATGCGAATGTTAAGATCGCTACTATTGACGCTTTGTTAAAATTTCCATCAAATGAAAAAATTAGAAAAAGTTTAATTACAGCAGTTGAAAAAGAAAAAACACCTCTAGTACAAATTAAATTAATAAAGTCATTAGGCTATTTAAGAGAACACCGTGCACAAAAACCTCTTGAAGACATCATCAATGACGAAGAAACATTCCCCATAGTAAAAAGCAATGCGGCTTTGGCTATGGCAACTTTAAAACAATAATAATGAAAAGAATACAGGTAATTATAGTAATCGTTTTGGCATCATTGCAATTTGGTGCAAACGCACAAGAAAAGAAAATTAAGTTTAGTTCTGGAACCTTAAAAATTTGTTCTTCTAAGAATTTTAAAATCAAAGGATATGATGGAACTGAAGTAATCATTAAAAGTCTGCACGAAAAAAGGAATTCATATAGCTTATCAGCAAATCTTGCGCAAGGATACGCAAGGAATGCAAAAGTAAAAGGGGTGAGCGTTGGAAGCAGTTATACGAGATCTTTTCCTAGACGAAAAGGAGATACTACTGCTCCAAAGTTACTATTTACATATAGTGATACAAAACGAAGAGTAGGGTTGAAAAGACTAGGAAAAAAGCAAGAAAATGTAGATCTGGGGATCTATTTTACCATAGAAAAAAAGAATGGGGAACTTATTTTTAAAGATGAAACGACTGGGCAGTTTGTAATGTACAGTGGAGAGAGCTATGAGATTATGATTCCTAACACGATTAAGTTAAATTGGGATACCAATGGTTGTCGTGAATCATCTAGTCAAAGAAGGACGGGTAGATTCTTTTATAGCTCGAATGCATCCTCTTTGTCTGATTTTAAAGGAGAAGTGGAAATATCTACTTCATTGAATAACATGAAGCTAAAAGATCTTACTGGACCAGTATCCATAAACTCAATAGGAGGAAATGTTACCATAGAATTTGATAAAAAGAAGCCTATGAAGTTGTATTCTATTTATAGTAATAACGGATTTATTGATATCACATTACCAAGTGATTCTGATATTTCAGTAGATGCTCAAGGAGCAGCCATCTATAGTGACATTGATTTTAATGTATTAAGTGATACAGAAGAGAGGAATAAGCAAAAGATGAGACTTAAATTGAAGAACGGTAGAACCAAAATGAAACTTGATGCAGGCTTAGGAAATATCTATTTAAGAAAGAAGTAAAAAGGTATTATTTGAATTAAAAAAGCCGCTACAATTGTAGCGGCTTTTTTGATATTTAATTGTTTACGAGCACCCATTCTCCTTTATCAATTAAAGGGATTGCTTGTTTGTATTTTACGACCTTTTCTTCACCACTCATCACATTTTTAATGGTGACGCGTTCGTTTCTTCCAATCTTCGGTTGCTCACGCACAATAGTTTCCACAGGTTCATGTTGTTGTTGACGTGAATTTTCAATAGCTTGTTGCGTAGAGTTCTGAACCTCATCTTTTTGTAGACTTAATTTTTCTCTTTTTTGTTGACGTGCTTCAGATATTTGATTATCTGCTTGCATAGGTAATTCTCCTTTGAACAAGAAAGATAGCACCTCTCTGTTTACTTTGTCAATAGTTAACTTAAACAATTCGAACGCTTCAAATTTATAGATCAATAAAGGATCTTTTTGCTCATAAGACGCATTTTGAACAGATTGTTTTAACTCATCCATTTTACGTAGATGATCTTTCCAATTCTCATCGATAATCGCAAGCGTAATATTTTTCTCAAAATCTGTTACTAATGATTTTCCTTCAGATTCATAAGCTTCTTTTAAATTCGTAACTACCTGAAGTGTCTTAGTACCATCTGTAAAAGGAACAACGATACGCTCATATTTGTCTCCCTCGTTTTCAAATACATTTTTGATTACAGGATAGGCGAGTATGGCATTTCTTCCAATACGCTCTTTATAATGAGCTGAAATCGTCTCGTATAATGGGTCAATAAGTTCTTGATCAGACTTCGCATTAAACTCTTCTTCAGAGAATGGAGAAGTCATAGATGAAAAACGAATTAACTCAAACTCGAAATTTTGGAAATTCTTTTCAGGCTTGTTTTGAGTTACGATTGCTTCACAAGTATCGTAGATCATATTAGAAATATCAATTTGAAGTTTTGTACCATCTAAAGCATGACGCCTTCTTTTGTATACAAATTCACGTTGAGCGTTCATTATATCATCATACTCTAATAATCGCTTACGAATACCAAAGTTGTTTTCTTCCACTTTTTTCTGAGCTCTTTCGATAGATTTTGTAATCATAGAATGCTGAATTACTTCACCTTCTTTTAAGCCCATTCTATCCATCATCTTCGCAATTCTATCAGAACCAAATAGACGCATTAAGTTATCATCTAAGGCTACATAGAATTGAGAAGATCCAACATCTCCCTGACGACCTGCTCTACCACGTAACTGCCTATCTACACGTCTAGAGTCGTGTCTCTCGGTACCTACAATAGCTAAACCTCCTGAAGCTTTTACTTCATCGGAAAGCTTAATATCGGTACCACGACCAGCCATATTTGTTGCAATGGTTACAACTCCAGGGTTACCCGCTTCAGCAACAACGTCCGCTTCACGCTTATGTAGTTTTGCATTTAAAATATTATGAGGAATCTTACGCATTTGAAGCATTCTACCTAATAACTCAGAAATCTCCACTGAAGTAGTACCCACTAATACGGGTCTTCCTTGCTTCACTAGTTCTACAACATCATCAATAACTGCGTTGTATTTTTCTCTTGTGGTTTTATATACTAAATCTTGTCTATCGTCTCTTTGTATTGGTTTGTTTGTTGGAATTTCTACAACATCCAATTTGTAAATCTCCCAAAACTCACCTGCTTCTGTAATTGCCGTACCTGTCATACCAGATAACTTGCGATACATTCTAAAGTAATTCTGAAGCGTTACTGTTGCAAATGTTTGCGTAGCATCTTCAATTTTCACATTCTCTTTAGCTTCAATTGCTTGATGCAGTCCATCTGAATAACGACGCCCATCCATAATACGACCTGTCTGTTCGTCAACAATCATTACTTTATTCTCAACTACAACATACTCAACATCTTTTTCAAAAACAGTATACGCTTTTAAAAGCTGATTCATAGTGTGAATACGCTCGCTCTTTATACTAAATTCTTGATATAAGTCATCTTTCTTTTGTGCCTTCTTTTCTGGGCTTTCTTCACTTTCATCAATTTCTCCAATCTTTATGCCTATATCTGGTAAGACAAAGAAATTCTCATCACTTGTTTTTGTAGATAAATGTGCGATACCTTTATCTGAAAGATCAATAGAATTATTTTTTTCTTCAACCACAAACCACAATTCGGCATCTACCTCTGGCATCAACTTATTATTGTCTGCCATATAGGTATTCTCTGTTTTCTGAAGAATTTGTTTTATCCCTTCTTGAGATAAGAATTTAATTAAGGCTTTATTTTTAGGTAACCCTCTGTATACTCTTAATAGTAGAAAGCCTCCTTCTTTGGTATCTCCAGCTGCAATTAGTTTTTTAGCTTCTGCTAAAACTCCTACTAAATATTTACTTTGTAGTGATACAATATCTGAAACTAAAGGTTTTAACTCGTTAAATTCATGTCTGTCACCTTGAGGAACTGGGCCAGATATGATTAAAGGTGTTCTAGCGTCATCAATTAATACCGAATCTACCTCATCAATAATGGCATAATTAGGTGCTCTCTGTACAAGATCTTCTTTAGCATTGGCCATATTATCACGCAAATAATCGAAACCAAATTCATTGTTAGTTCCATAGGTAATATCTGCATTATATGCCTTTCTTCTATCTTCTGAATTAGGTTGATGAAAATCAATACAATCAGTGCTTAATCCATGAAATTCAAAAATGGGAGCCATCCATGCTCTATCACGCTTTGCTAAATAATCATTTACTGTAACAACATGTACTCCTTTTCCTGTTAGCGCATTTAAATATACGGGTAGGGTAGATACCAATGTTTTTCCTTCTCCGGTCATCATCTCAGCAATCTTACCTTGATGTAATACGGAACCACCAATTAACTGAACGTCATAATGTATCATATCCCAAGTGACTGGTTTACCAGCAGCATCCCAGGAATTCTGCCAAAACGCTTTATCACCTTCTAAAACAATATGCTCTCTAGTGGCAGATAACTCCCTATCAAAAGGAGTGGCGCTTACTTCAATCTCTTCATTGTTTACAAAACGAGTAGCTGTTTCTTTAACAACAGCAAAAGCTTCAGGCATCAATGCTTCTAAAATAGCTTCAGATGCTTGATAAGCATCATCTTTTAACGTGTCTATTTCTGTATAAATAGCTTCTTGTCTTTCTATTTCTGCTGTAGTTGCTTCTTCAGTTAGTTTTTCAATTTGCTCGTCAAAAGTTTTGGTAGCTTCCTTTATCTTTAACTTGAACTCAAGTGTTTTTGCTCTAAGGTCATCATTGGATAAGCTAGAAATAGCACTTTCAAAAGCATTGACATTATCTACAACAGGTTGTAGAATTTTTAAATCTTTCTTTTGTTTGTCTCCAACAAAGACTTTAATGACAGAGTTTAGTATACTCATTGTATTATAATATTTTATATTTTGACCTCACGGATCAAAAAGGATTTAAAAGTAAACAAAAAAAAAGCCTCGATAGAGACTTTTTAATTGTATTTTATTGTTTTAGTATTCATCTTCATTCCAGAGATAATCCTCTTCCGTAGGATAATCTGGCCAGATCTCAATGATTGAATCATAAGCGTCTCCTTCATCTTCAATCTCTTGTAAATTTTCTGCAACTTCTAAAGGTGCACCTGTTCTAATAGCGTAATCTATTAATTCGTCTTTAGTAGCTGGCCAAGGCGCATCTGCTAAATATGAGGCTAATTCTAGAGTCCAATACATTTCTATAGATTTTATTTTCTGCAAAAATAAATTTTTTACTGAAATAGCCAAGTTTTTTTATAGAAATATAAATCAATAAAAAAAGAACGTCTTAATATTTTTCAGGAATCCACTTTACTTCCTTAGCTGATAAGTCATTCGACAACTTTCGTGCCAGCACAAAAAGGTAGTCAGAAAGTCGGTTTAAGTACATCAAAATGTCAGAACTTAAAGGTTCTTGCCCATGTAAAGTAACTACCAAGCGTTCTGAACGCCTACAAATACACCTTGCGATATGACAGAATGACACCGTCTGATGCCCTCCGGGTAAAATGAAATGCGTCATTTGAGGAAGATCATTGTTCATTGCATCAATTTCTTGTTCTAAAAAAGAGATGGACGACGTATTTACTTTTAAAATATTTAATCGCTCCTTTCCACTTTTTAATGTTTCCTTTTCTGGTGGAGTAGCCAACATTGCACCTAATGTAAATAGATCGTGTTGTATTTTAATAAGTGATTGTTCGGTATGAATATCAATTTCCTGATCTTTGATAAGACCAATATAGGAGCTTAATTCATCTATGGTTCCATAAGATTCTATTCGTAAGTGATCTTTAGGAACTCTACTTCCTCCAAATAATGCAGTTGTACCTTTGTCACCTGTTTTTGTATATATCTTCATCGTGTTTCCTGTATAAGGCTTTTACAAATTTAAAGCTTTAAACTCTGACAATAAAATGTTCTTTGGCTTGTTCTTTTCTGAAGAATGCAATTCCCCAGAAGAATGTGTCTACAGTTACAGTTACATCGTCATGTTGCTTTATTTCCTCCCATGATGCTCTCATTTCTTTAGACCAGTTAATATCATCGAATATAAAAACAGATTTATTATGCACCGTTTTAAGGCAGGTTTCAAAATAACGGAGCGTTGCTTCTTTTGTATGATTTCCATCAAAATATATAAGGTCTAAGGTTTTATTAGTTGTTACTTTTTTAAGAGAAATATCGAAGGGGGCGACAATCAATTTAATATTTTTTAGCCTTAATTGGTTAAATTGACTTTTTGCAATAGATGCTGTATTCGGACATCCTTCTAGAGTTGTTATAGAACCTTCATTGTTTCCCAGTGATAATGCTACCGTTGAGATTCCAACTGAAGTGCCTATTTCTAACATGTCTTTAGACGAAAAATAAGAGACTATTTTTACTAGGAGTTTTCCTTTCTTTTTTGATATTCCTGCAATTTTCGCAATATCCGAAACTTTACGAAGATTAGTCTTGAAAATCGTAGATCCTGCACCGAAATCTTGTACTTCAATTTGCTGATTATTGGAAAGAAGTTGTTGTCTATTTGCTAAAAAACTGGACCACTCAGAAAACTTCTTTTTGGAGTACAAGCACTTGGTTACAAAATCATATATAAAGGGAGAATGTATTCCATGCTGATTTGTAGATCTGAAAAAAAAGAGTAAATACCTCCGAAACTTTGTGAACATAACAAACAATGATGGAACGAAATTAATAGAAAATTTGCTAGAATAGGCTGAGAAAATTTATATTTGTGAGTATAATTAATTTTCTGAATGAGAAAACTTGCCTTTTTGCTTTTTGCTTTTTCTTTTTTTTGCTCCTGTATTCCAAGTAAAGACTTAGTGTATTTACAAGGAGAACCCTTGTCAAAAAAGGAGATCCATAGGATAAATAATATACCTTATAAACTACAGGTTAATGATATCATCATTATTGATATCAAGGCTGCAGATAGTAAATTGGTGGCATTGTTCAATAAAAAGCAAGCGAATGGCGCAAATCAAGAAGCACAGAATGGAGGGGGTTACTTTTCAGGATTTACGGTAGATGCTCATGGAAATATTAGAGTGCCATATATTGGAGAAATAAATGTTTTAGGATATACAACCAAAGAAGTACGATTGAAGATTGAAGGAGAACTTGCCAAGTTATTTAAAAAAGCGGAAGATATTTTCGTTTCTGTTAAGTTAGATGGTATTCGATATACGATATTCGGAGAAGTGGCAAATCCTGGACCAAAGGTGCTCTACCAAAATAAGGTGAGTATCATAGATGCTATTTCAAATGCGGGAGATATAGCCTTAACAGGAGATAAAAAGAAAGTTGAAGTGTTAAGACTTTCTCTGGGCGGACGAAAGAAGTTTTTAATAGATCTAACAAAAATTGAAGCATTGGATTCAGAAGTTTTTTACATTGAACCTAACGATTATATAAATGTGATTCCTCTTAAACAAAAATCTTGGGGAACAGGTACAACTGGACTACAATCCCTGACCACTATTATATCTGTTTTCACTTTAGTTACATCTACTATTTTATTAGTAAGAGGATTATAGTTTTATGGCCGAAAATAAAAAATACTTAGATACTAGCTCATTACAAAACTCTATTGATGTTAAGGCCTACTTTTTTAAAGTTCTAGGCTATTGGCAATTGTTTTTAGTGACTATCACTATAGCATTGATTATTGCTAGGTTCATGAACGGTTATAAGCAAAAGAGATATAGCCTTTCTACAATGATCTCTGTTAAGGAAGAAACGAATCCTTTATTTTCTACTGGAACAAATTTAACTTTTAATTGGGGTGGAGCTAGTGATTTATTAGAGACTGTAAAGATTATTTTAAACTCGAGATCTCATAATGAGAAAGTTGTTTCTAAACTTAGATTTTATGTCGACTATTTAAAAGAGGGTAGATACTTTTTGGAGGATATTTATGGCAAAACACCTTTTGAAATAGATATTGATACCAGCAAATACTTTATTGGAGATACAAAAATAAAGCTGGAAGTAAAAGATGCAAATACCATTGCCGTATCGTTTGACTTTAATGAGAATGGGAATCATAGGTTGTATAATTATGGGCAAAGTAATGACATAAACTACTCAACTCAAGAAAAGAAATTTTATCAAGAATACGATGTGAAATCTTTGATTTCATCTCCATTTTTCACATTTAAAGTGGTGCCGCGTGAAATCTTAAAACCAGGACAAATGTTTTATGTTCGGTTTAGAAACTTCAATGGGGTAGTAGGAGGATATAGAATCGTAAAAGTATCGAACGTAACAGATGGTTCTTCTTTATTACGATTGAGAATGCAAGGAGTTAATAAGAACAGGATCGTAACGTATTTAAACGCTTCTGTAAAGATCTTAGAAGAGACCAAAAGAGAACAGAAAATTTTATATGCCACAAATACTAAAGAGTATATAGATAAACTTCTTAAAAAGGAATCAGACAGCTTAAAGAACTTGGCTATAGAACTAGGTAACTATAAGAAGAAAAATAATATTTATGACCTATCCTTAGAAGGAGAGGAAGTATTTGCACAGACACTTGGTATAAGCGAGGAAATTAGGAAAATTAAGAATAGTCTGGAAGATCTAAATGCGCTAGAATCCTATTTAAGATCTCATACAACATATGATAATAATATTCCTGTCCCTGCGTCTATTAGAGTTGCTGACACTAAAATTCCAAATGGTATTAATGAATTGATTCTAAAATCTAAGATTAAAGAAACATTAAAAAATACAGTTACACCAAGCCACCCAGAATATAGAAAAATAGAGAATCAGATAAAGTTGACGAAGGATATTTTATTTGAAAATATTACTAATAATAAAACTTCATATAACAAGATAAAGATTAAACTAGAAGGAAGATTGTCGGGATATAATTCTAAGTTGAACGCCCTACCACAAAAAGAACAGGACCTTCTAAAAATTCAAAGAAATTATAGCATTTTTGAATCTAACTATACCTTGTTAAAACAGAAAAGTTATGAGGCGGGAACTGCCATTGCTGCCAATGTCTCTGATGTGAAAGTTATTGATACGGCTATTGACTTAGGACAAGGACCTATTTATCCTAAACCTCAATTTAATTATGTAGTGGCACTCATGCTAGGGATTGTTTTTCCGTTGTTCTATATTATTATTAGAGAACTTTTGGACAATAAGATTCATCAGGTAGAGGATATTGAAAAAAGGTATAGCATTCCTGTGTTGGGTGTTATCGGTAGAAATAGAAATTCAAATAATCTAGCGGTTTTTGAGAGACCGAAATCTTCTGTAGCTGAGTCTTTTAGAGCGATACGGTCTAACGTTCAGTTTCTGTTTAAAAACGAGATTAGTAAAAGATCTAAAACATTATTATTAACATCTTCTGTAAGTGGAGAAGGAAAGACAATGGTATCTATTAATATGGCTACAGTCTTTGCCTTAAGTGGAAAGAAAACAGTGTTGATTGGATTGGATCTTAGAAAGCCTAAAATATTCGGAGATTTTGACCTAAAGAACGATGTCGGCATTGTTAACTATTTAATTAATCAAAAATCTATAGAAGACATTATTACGAACACTAAAATTCCTAACTTAGATTTGATTTTATCAGGACCCATACCTCCAAATCCATCTGAACTTCTATTAGGAGAAAATTGTGATAGGTTATTTGATTACCTAAATAAGGAGTATGACTATATCGTGATAGATACTCCTCCGGTTGGCTTGGTATCTGATGCACTTGAATTATTTAGATATGCTGACGCGATTGCCTATGTGGTTAGACAGAATTATTCTGAAAAGGGAATGATGAGAATGATCGATGATAAGTATAGAAATAAAGAGGTTACCAATATCAGTTATATCTTTAATGACTTTACTCTAAAGAACAAATATGGTTATGGTTACGGTTATGGTTATGGCTATGGTTACGGATACGGTTATGGTTATGGTAAGTATGGAAATGGATATCACGAAAATGAAAAACCAGTAACCTTTACGAGCAGGATTATTAACTTCTTTAAACCAAAGAAATAACTAAACTACTTTTTCTCCATTCAGATAGATGGATGCTATTTGATGATTTCCAAAATTATATGGAATAGCACCATAGCTAAGTATATTTTTCGTTATTATAAAGTTTGCCTTTTTTCCTTTGGTAATACTTCCAACACTATTGCTCAAATCCATGGCATAAGCTCCATTTATGGTTGCAGCATTAATGGCTTCTTCAGGAGTCATTTTCATCTTTATGGAAGCAGCGGCAACGACAAAATTCATATTTCCTGATGGTGAGGATCCTGGGTTAAAATCACTGGCCAAGGCCAACGCTAAACCACTGTCGATTATTTTTCTGGCTGGTGTATACGGTATGCTTAAAAAGAAAGAACAACTGGGTAAGGCAACAGATATCATGTCAGGGTTTTCCTTCAAAATAGCTAAATCAGCGTCTGTTAATACTTCTAAATGATCAACCGAAAGTGCTCCGTGTTGTGCACTCTTAGCAATACCTCCTATAGCATTGAATTGATTGACATGTACTTTTGGAACCAACCCATAGTTTTTTCCGGCTAATAAAATTTTATTTAGGTCTTCCGTTGAAAAGTATCCTTGCTCACAAAAACAATCAATAAAGTCTGCCAATTCTTCTTTTGCAATAAGAGGAAGCATTTCATCTATGATAAGATCTAAATATGCCTCTTTATCACTTTTGAATTCACCAGGAACTGCATGGGCTCCTAAAAATGTCGCTTTAATAGGAACCGAATAATTTTCTCGAAGCCTTTTAATAACTCTCAACATTTTAATCTCAGCATCCACAGTTAATCCATAGCCAGATTTTATTTCAATAGCACCTGTCCCTAAAGCAATTAATTCTTCAAGCCTCACTTTGGATTGCTCATACAATTCTTCTTCCGAAGTTTCTTGAAGCTTTTTCGCGGAGTTGAGAATACCGCCGCCTCTGTTTGCAATCTCTTCATACGATAACCCATTAATTCTATCCACAAATTCTTGTTCTCGGTTACCGGCAAAAACTAAATGCGTATGACTATCGCACCAAGAGGGTAAAATCATGCTGTCTTTTACATCAATAATTTCGTCGGCTTCGTTACTTGTCAAATCACTCATTGACCCGTAATCTAGGATAAGATCATCTTTGATTAATAAAAAAGCATTCTTTATAGTGGGTAAAATACTCATTTCTTTTCCAGAAACTTTCATAACTGAAGGTTGTCTAATTTGAATTAGTTCTTTTATATTTAGGAATAATGTTGTCATCTAAATTGAGTATTTTAGCTACGCAAACATACACAAAACTTATAGAATGATATCAACAAAAGAGTATGCTCCTTATTTTTCCAGATATATAAATCCGACTTTGACAAATGGAAAATCCATGATTGAAAATTTGATAGATAGTCAACAAAGATTTGAAGATGTATTACGCAACGTTCCTAAAGAAAAGCACTTGTTTTCATATGCAGAAGGTAAGTGGACGTTAAAAGAACTCATTCAACATATTATAGATACAGAACGAATATTTTGTTATAGAGCACTCTGTTTTTCGAGAAATGATGCAACTTCATTACCCGGTTTTGATCAAGATCTTTTCATTAACGAAGGCAATGCTAATGAGAGAATGTACGAAGCTCTTTTAGATGAAATGGCAGTTGTTAGGATGGCAACTATCCATTTGTTCAAAAGTTTTTCTGATGAGGCATTAGAAAGGGTAGGAGTAGGTTCTGGGAATAATATGTCGGTAAGAGCTGCAGGAATTATTATCTCTGGTCATCAAAATCATCATGTACAAATTGCAAAGGAAAGATACCTAGAATAAAAAGGACCTTGAAATTCAACAAGGCCTTTACATGATTATACCTAAATTTTAGTACTCGATCTTATCTTCTTTTTGAGACCATTTTTGAAAGGGCTCTAAAGCAATCGCTCTACCTACCTGTTCAAATGGAATACTCCTTTTTTCGTAAGGTAGCGGTATCTCTTTATAAATAAACTCATCATCAAATCCTATATTGGCTGCATCCACTTGATTACTCCCGTAATACACTTTATCAGGTCTTGACCAGTATATAGCTCCTAAACACATAGGGCAAGGTTCGCAAGACGTATATACAATACATCCATCTAACTGAAAAGAACCTAAATTACTACAAGCATCTCTTATAGCAGTAACTTCTGCATGTGCAGTGGGGTCATTAGTAGATGTTACCTTATTATTTCCTCTTCCAATAATTTTACCATCTTTAACAACAATACAACCAAATGGACCACCTTCGTTGTTTTGCATTCCTTTTAAAGCTGCTTTTACAGCTTCACTCATAAATTCTTCGTGATTTGTCATCTTTCTTATTTTAAACTACCGGTCATATCTTCTGGCTTTACCCACTCATCATACTGTTCAGGTGTTACATAGCCCAATCTTACAGCTTCTTCTTTTAAAGTAGTTCCGTTCGCATGTGCTGTATTAGCGATCTCTGCAGCTTTATAGTAGCCAATCTTTGTATTTAAAGCAGTAACTAACATTAGAGAGTTGTTTACCAATTCTGTAATTCTACCATGATTAGGTTCAATACCAGCAGCACAATTTTCATCAAAAGAAACACATGCATCTCCAATCAACTGAGCAGATTGCAATACGTTTGCAGCCATCATTGGTTTAAATACATTTAATTCATAATGTCCTTGAGTTCCACCGACGGTAACGGCCACGTCATTACCCATTACTTGCGCGCAAACCATGGTCATAGCTTCTGCCTGAGTAGGATTCACTTTTCCTGGCATAATAGAAGAACCCGGTTCATTGGCAGGTATGATGATCTCACCAATTCCAGAACGAGGACCTGAAGCCATCATTCGAATATCATTTGCAATTTTATTTAGAGAGACAGCAATTTGCTTTAAAGCGCCATGTGTTTCAACCAAGGCGTCGTGGGCCGCTAATGCCTCAAATTTGTTTTCGGCAGTTACAAAAGGCAATCCTGTAAATTCTGCAATATACTTTGCAACTAATACATCATAACCAGCAGGAGTATTTAATCCTGTTCCTACGGCTGTTCCACCTAAAGCTAACTGAGATAAATGTTCTAGTGTATTGTGTAGCGCTTTTAAACCAAAATTTAACTGGGCTACATATCCTGAAAACTCTTGACCCAAGGTTAGGGGAGTTGCATCCATTAAATGTGTACGTCCAATCTTTACAACATTCTTAAAAGCATCTGCTTTGGCCTGTAAAGTATCTCTTAATTGTTCAACTCCAGGAATCGTTGTTTCTACAATCTTTTTATAAGCAGCGATATGCATTCCGGTAGGGAAGGTGTCATTAGATGATTGTGACTTGTTTACATCATCATTAGGTTGTATAGTTTTCTCTCCTTCACCAATAACGTTACCAGCTAGTTCATGCGCTCTATTTGCAATCACTTCATTAACATTCATATTAGACTGAGTCCCCGAACCAGTTTGCCAAATAACCAAAGGAAACTGATCGTCGTGTTTACCTGCTAAAATTTCATTACAAACTTGTGCGATTAAATCTCTTTTTTCACTTGCTAAAACACCTAATTCTGCATTGGTGTAGGCAGCAGCTTTTTTAAGGTAAGCAAAGCCATACACTACTTCTAAAGGCATGGAACCGGCAGGTCCAATTTTAAAATTATTTCTTGACCGTTCTGTTTGAGCTCCCCAATATTTATCAGCAGGAACTTCAACGTTACCCATAGTATCTTTCTCTATTCTATACTTCATAATTTTGCTACTATTTTTGATCCTACAAAATTACAAAATCTAAGCCGATTCGTTATTAACAATTCTCGCTATTTCTTTGTTGAAATAATTTTTCAAATACTAGTTAGTATTCAAAATATGTTTTACTTTTGTGGAATAATAATTAGAAATAAAAAAGATGTTAGATTTTTCTCAATTTTCAGGATTTGTTTTATTCATGTTTATTTTTACAGCTGGTTTTTGGTTGTTAATATTCTTACTAACATTTGTAGTTCCTTATTGGATAGGCGGAACGATTTGGGAGAACATTAAATTAAAAAGAGAAGCAAGAAAGGCTGCTGAAGGAAAGTAGTGCTTAAATATATATAATAAAAAAGGCTCGCATTTGCGAGCCTTTTTTATTTTGCTATCCTCCGAATTCTTCTCCGCCTTCATCATCTCCGCCTCCTCTTCGTTGTCTATTTCTTTGATTCTTCTTTTGATTAAAACGATAGGTGAAATTCAATGAAATTTGACGTACTCTCCATTGAAATTCCTGATCGTTAATACTTGAAGGGTTATCTATACTAGGGTTATAGGTAATCGATTGTCTTTTTCTTGAATTGAAAACATCACTAACATTGAAAACTAATGTTCCCTTTTCTTTAAGAATATCTTTACTGAACGCAAGGTTCATGGAAAAGATCCCCTTTATTTCACTTTGTGCTGTTTCTCTTGGTCCTCTGTAGAACAATCTTGTTTGCCATTGTATTTTAGCTGGTAATGTAATTCTAGCATTGAATCTGGTAAACCAACTACTGTTTTTGTTTCCTAAGTCCTGCTCTACAGGAGTAGATGTGATAACTCCACCTGCATCCTGTGTAAATTGTTCATAGGTGTAAAAACCTTTTGTTTCTGATTGGAATACATTAAAACTAGCCGATAAACGTACTTTTCTAGAAGGATTGTAGTTGGTAGTCAACTCAAAGCCATATCTATCTTCAGAAGCTAAATTAATAGGCTCTCTGATCGTAACAATCTCGTTAGCTCCTCCTATACCAATAGGTCTTATTTCGTCTCTAGAAACACGAGAAATATTGTTTACTGAATGCTGGTAATAAATAGAGGAATTTAAAGTGACTTTTCCAACCTTTTGTAAATACCCTAGATCAAAAGAGTTGGTAAACGTAGGAATTAATCCAGGATTTCCTTTAAAAATTACATTCTGACTGTTTCTTGACTCAAAAGGATTTAAAAACCAAAATCTAGGCCTTCTTAAACGTCTGCTATATCCTAAGGTAAAGCTTTGTTTTTCAGAAGTTTCTAGTCCTAAATTAACAGTTGGGAATAGTTCTGTGTAATTGTAATCAAAATTATCACCTGTATTGGTAAGCCTTACTTTAACATCCGTTATTTCCGTCCGTAGCCCTAATAGAAATGAGAATTTTTTAATCTTGCTCCCATATTGGGAATACAAAGCATTCACATTTTGTTTAAAAACAAGATTGTTTGAAGGGTCTGGAGTAAGCGTTGGTGTCACTAAAAAATCTGATGTTAGATCTTGGTAGCTTCCTCTAAAGCCAGCCTCAAACTGAGAGCTCTCACCAATAGGTAATACATAATCTGTTTGTAATAATGTGTTTTTAGAGTTTTCAGTAGTAATATTATTTTCTATACCTGTAGCGTCATTAATAAATGCAGTTTCTATTTCTTCACTATCGCTGTATTGAAAGTCTGCTGTAAACTTATGCCCGCTTTTATTAATATTGTTCGTGTAGTTCAAAGAAAACTGTGTTGTTTTATCTGTTTCACTTTCATTTTGAATACGAATATCAGCAAGTGTTTGAGCTCCAACGGCATCAAAGACACTAATATTATTATTAGAAAGACTACCATTATCGGCATCTCTAAGGAAAAATGTACCTGTTAAAGAGCTTTTATTTGTTAGAAAATACTCTAGTCCTAAATTTATGTTGTAATTACTACGATCTCTTTCAAACTCCCTATCTTCAATCCGTAAGCTATTAACAACTCCGTTTTCTAGGGTAGATAATTTAGTTAGAGAATTTCCAGGTCCGGTTCTTTTGCTATAACCTACATTGGTGAAAAGGTTTATTTTTTTTGTTCTGTAATTGATATTTGCAGCTACTCTATACTGTTTAGGGTCACCAATAGTTGTATTTATAGAACCGTTAAATCCGGTTGCTTTCCCTTTTCTCAAAATAATATTAAGAATACCAGCCGTTCCTTCTGCATCATATCGTGCAGACGGAGAGGTAATTACTTCAACACGTTCAATAGCATCAGCCGGCAATTGTCTTAAGGCGTCTGTTCCACTTAAACCGACTAGTGCAGATGGTTTCCCATCAATTAAAATTCGAACATTTTCGTTTCCTCTTAAACTCACATTTCCTTCTACATCAACATTTACAGAAGGGACATTGTCCAGGACATCGGAAGCAGTACCACCTTTTACGGTCATGTCTTTACCAACATTATAAATACGTTTGTCTAGACGTATTTCTACAGTAGATTTCTCAGCCACTATATTAATTTCATCTAGTCGCTCTGAACCTTCAGCTAAAGTTATTACCCCGAAGTTCGTGTTCTTGTCAAGTAATTTTGGTGGTAGTTTTTTTGTTTTAAACGAGATATACTCAAAGCTTATCTCGTACGTGCCCTTAGGTGTTTTTATTGAAAAATTCCCTTTCTCATCGGTGATTCCTCCACTTATTTTTTTTGTCTTTACATGTTTTAAAACAATAGTTGCATACTCAAGAGGTTCTTTGGTTTTTGCATCAATGATCTTTCCTGAAATAGTAATCTGTGGGGGTGTTGGTCTTTGTGCATGAAGTATTGAGGTTCCCATCACAATAACAGCCAACAACAGTAAGGTTTTTTTCATTATATAGTATTAGTCGTTTTTTCTTCGACTGCAAAAGTCTGATTAAGTTTAACGATGAGTTGTTAATTATATGTTAAACAAAGTCACGTCTTGTTAAAGACAACAAAATCATAAAATTTGTTTAATATTTTCTGGAGGTCTACCAATCCTGACTTTTTCATTATTGATAACAATGGGTCTTTCAATAAGCTTAGGATTTTCAATCATTGCTTTAATCAATTCGTCATCTGAAAGTTCTTTCCCTTTGTAGTTTTCCTTCCAGACGACCTCGCCTTTTCTTATGAGATCTATGGGTGAGATATCCAATAACGAAATTATAGAAGAAAGCTCCTCGAAACTGGGAACCTCTTTCAAGTATTCAATAATTTCAAACTGTTTTCCAGATTCTTGTACTATTGCTAATCCTTCTCTCGACTTTCTGCAGCGTGGGTTGTGGTAAATTTTAATCATTAGTTTTTCGGTATAAATCATAAATATCTCCAGCATTATATAGAGAGTCTATATCTCTTTGAGATATGTAAAATATTTTTCTATTGTAAAAGTCTCCGACTTTGTTTTTTTCCTTTTCATAACTATACTCTGAGGGAGTTCCTCCTTCATAGACATAATTACAAAAATTAAGCTGCAAAGTATCGTTCTTTACTTCCTGAACTTCACCAAAGTAATAGGTTTCATCATCATTCTTAAACACCAATACATCTTTAGGTTCTGGGTTAGCCATATTATAAGCAACTTCTTTATCATGTGCATCAATAGAATACATTCCCCAAGAAATTAAAGCTATAATAATCGCACTACCAGAGAATAAATAAAACGGAATTTTAAATCCGCTTTTCTCTAGCTTAATCCTTTCTAACGTTCTTTTTGGAATATGTTTTTTAGGTAATTCCTCTTCACAGTTTCCACAAATAGTGAATATTTTTTTTGAAACGGGAAAAAGTGGAATCCAAAATATATGTACGTATTTACTATACCCCGTAATATGCATTTCGTTAGATTCGCAATTTTCACATTTGATCCCTTTTAATCGTTTAACGCCAAATTTCTTGGCGCCTGTTCCATAAATTATCATTTTTTTTTAGTTTAGTTAGTTGCTCAAGTTACTTTATTTTTAATAAGGTTTTATCTGTTCGGTAAAAAGTAGTTTTTGACAACGTATCAAACTTTGTAGAACTGAAGCTTTTTTTTAGATTTTGATTCGGATAAACAATGTTTGCGAGATCTAAAAGTGTATGAAAAGTATTTATGGTTTGAACTCTTTTGGATGTATGACTCAAAAGGTTTTCTATTTTGTAATGATACTGCTCTTTGTACTGCTTTGAATTCCATACAAATAAAGGAATTTCAATTTCATATTTTGTTGGATTGATATATGCATGCATTAATTTGTTGGCACTATCATCATATAAATTCTCACCATGATCTGATATGTAGTAAAGATAGGAGATGGCACTTTGTGCTTTTAATTGTGCTATAAATTCACTTAAAATATGATCTGTATATAAAATCGAATTATCGTAGCTATTTATAATTTTATCTTTATTAGCAATATCGGTAGAGTTCTCTATAGAAAGCCCTTTTGCAAGATTTGGAGTAAATTTTTCGAACTCTTTAGGGTATCTGTAATTATATCTGAAATGACTACCTAACGTATGAAGGACAATAAATTTTTTACGAGAGGTATTGTCTTTTAATACTTTCTCCAATTGAGGAATTAAACCTTCATCATAGTTCAACGCATCTAAGGATACAGAGGTGTTTTTGTATTCATCTGCCAACCCAGAATAAAAACCAAACACACTTCCAATACCACTAGGGACATTAGTAAGCCAATAGGTTTTGAAGCCTACTTCTTTAAAAGGAGTAATAACGGCGGGTTCTTCAAATTTTACCGAAGCGTTTTCTGGAGTTGCCCTTGTGAGCATAAAAGGAATACTTAACGAAGTTAAATTGGCATTACTATTTACATTATTGAAAGGGATAATATTAGCAATAGTGTCTAGGTTTGGTGTAGTGTTTCTTTGATATCCATATAAACTAAAATTGTGTTTTCGTGCAGTTTCTCCAATAACTAAGACATAAATTTCCTGTTCTCTTAAACTGTCATTTTTTACAGCATTAAACTTAAAATTCTTAACATTTTCTATGTAGTTTTTCCTTTTTTGCAATCCTGTGTAGGCTCCATTAGTCTTCATTAAGACATCCGTTGGGTATATCTTGCGTAATTGTACTCTTAATGAATAGTTCGCCATACCTACGGTCTCAGAAAAGTTATCATTCAACTTAGAAGCCATCATATAATTTCGAGCGTATAATCCTGCAAATATTAACAATGAAAAAGCAAGTATTCGCACCCGTACTTTTTTAGATAATTTGTAATCCTTAGACATAAAATAGGTCAGGAAGAAAATGAAAACAATGGCGATAATTAAAGATAAGATGGTTATAATTCCACCATCTAATAACTCAGAAGCCTCTCCATAATTTGTAAAAAAAACGGAAGCTACGGCTTCTTCCGAAGACGGAGCTTTAAATGTGTATACATTGTACAACTCGAATAGTAAGAAAGGTGATAATAAAAAAACCAACCAGCCATACCATTTAGGTTTTAAAAAACTTAATGGAAATATTATAATTGCCAAACCTAAAGCCAGATATACCACTTTTTTTGTGAGGGTACCCACCACTGAATCTTCGCCAACAAGCACAAGTAAAAGGTTAGGAAGCATACAAATGATCACTAAAACACATAAAAGAATGAAATTTTTCTTACTTCTCATTCTTCTGCCCATTTAACATCAAGTATGCTTTTAAGAAAGAGTTGATGTTTCCATCCATTACGGCATCTACATTTCCAGTTTCATGAGATGTTCTAACATCCTTTACCAATTTATAAGGATGCATAACGTAATTACGTATTTGACTTCCCCATTCATTTTTTAATTTGTTAGCTTCTATATCATCTCGGGCGGCTTGTCTTTTTTGAAGTTCTATTTCGTATAATTGAGACTTTAACATTTGCATTGCCGTTGCCCTATTGTCATGTTGTGATCTAGAATTTGAACATGAAATCTGAATGCCCGTAGGTTTGTGGGTTAATTGTACCTTGGTTTCCACCTTATTAACGTTCTGTCCACCAGCTCCACTCGATCGAGCCGTAGTTATTTCTATATCTGCTGGGTTTACTTCTATTTCGATAGAATCGTCGGCAACAGGATATACGTATACCGAAGCAAAAGAAGTATGTCGTTTAGCATTACTATCGAATGGAGAGATACGAACCAACCTATGTACACCATTTTCACCTTTTAACCAACCAAAAGCATAATCGCCATCAAACTCAATGGTAACCGTTTTAATACCTGCTGTATCCCCTTCTTGATAATTCAATGTTTTCGCTTTGAGCCCTTGTTTATCAGCCCACATGCTATACATACGCATCAACATTTCTGCCCAATCACAACTTTCTGTACCTCCGGCGCCAGCAGTAATCTGTAATACAGCACTAAGGTTATCACCTTCATCAGATAGCATGTTTTTAAATTCAATATCTTCTAGAAAAGAAAGTGCTTTTTCAAATTGATCTTGTATTTCTAGTTCTTCTATTTCACCCTCTTTATAGAAATCATATAGTACAAGTAGATCATCATTAAGAGTAACAATCTGATTATAATCTTCTACCCATTTTTTCTTTAAACGTAAAGATTTCATAAGAATTTCCGCTTCTTTTGGATTGTTCCAAAAGTCAGGGTTTGCAGTTTTCTCCTCTTCATTGCTAATTTCTATAAGCTTTTTCTCGATTTCTAAATAAGATTTCAGCTTAGAAATGCGCTCAGCAATATCTTTTAATTGATCTTGTGTTACCATATTTTGAACAAAAATAAATTAAATATTTACAATTCTAGGTTCTTATTAATAATTGTATTTTTATGAACTCTTTTTTAAAGATCCTTACTTATGAAGAAATTTATGTTGCTGCTTTTTTTGGTAGCTTATAGCAATTACGGGTTTTCACAGTTCTTAGCAAAAAACCAAAAAGTAACCAAGCATGAGGGTTATATGGATTTTTATTATGATAGTGGTTCTGACAAGATATACCTACAAATAGATGCATTGGAACAAGAGTTCTTGTATGTCTACGCACTTTCTGAGGGTATAGGTTCAAATGATATTGGTTTAGATAGAGGTCAATTAGGAGATGGGGTAGTTGTGTATTTTAAAAAAGCGGGAAATAAGCTGTTATTAATTCAACCGAATCAAACCTATAGAGCAATTACCGATAATAATGAAGAAAAGCAATCTGTAAAAGAAGCCTTTGCAAAATCTGTATTGCATGGATTTAAGATCGAAGAAGAGAAAAATGGTGTTTATCTAGTAGACGCAACGTCTTTTTTTATGAGAGATTCTCATGGTGTTGCCAGAAGACTTTCTAGAAACGGTCAAGGAAATTATAAATTGGATGCTTCGAAAAGCGCATTCAACATGGATCGAACCAAAGCTTTTCCAAAGAATAGTGAAGTAGATGTCATGATCACTTTTAAGGGAACCCCTAAGGGATTCAATATCCGAAGTGTAGCACCTGATGCCTCTCTTGTTACCGTAAACATGCATCATTCTTTTGTTGAACTACCTGACAATAATTATAAACCTAGAAAGTTTGATACACGATCAGGATCCTATGGGATGACCTTCTTGGATTATGCTACACCGGTAGATCAACCTATTAAAAAAAGATTTATCTACAGGCATAGATTGGAGAAGAAAAACCCCAAAGCAGCTGTTAGTGAGGCTATAGAGCCTATTATATATTATTTAGATAGAGGTACACCAGAACCTGTTAGATCTGCTTTGCTGGATGGAGGAAGATGGTGGAATCAAGCTTTTGAAGCTATTGGGTATAGAGATGCATTTCAGGTTAAAATGCTTCCTGAAGGGGCAGATCCTTTAGATGTAAGATATAATGTTATTCAGTGGGTACATAGATCCACGAGAGGATGGAGTTATGGTGGGTCTGTTTCTGATCCGAGAACAGGAGAAATTATAAAGGGACACGTTAGTTTAGGGTCATTGCGAATTAGACAGGACTTTTTAATCGCTCAAGCGTTGCAGGCTCCGTATAAGAGTAATAATAAGAATGATGACTTTGCTTTACAGATGGCCATAGCAAGAATACGACAACTTTCGGCCCATGAAATAGGACATACACTAGGTTTTGCACATAACTTTGCCGCGAGCACCAACGGAAGAGCTTCTGTAATGGATTACCCACACCCAATGTTATCTCTTAAAAATGGTAAGATCGATTTTTCTAAAGCGTATGACAACAAAATAGGGGCTTGGGATAAAGTTACGGTTGCATATTCTTATCAAGATTTTGAAGGAGATGAAGAGGTTCAATTGCGTAAGCTATTAGAAGATGCATTTGCTAAAGGGTTACGTTATATTTCTGATGCTGATGCAAGACCAAAAGGAGGGGCGCACGCTTATGGTCATTTGTGGGATAATGGGAGCGATATTGTGCAAGAGCTCAATAACATTTTAAATATTCGAAAATTTGCTATCAGTAAATTCTCAGTAGACAACATAAAATCTTCTCAGCCGTATTCTGTATTAGAAGATGTTTTTGTTCCGCTATACTTCTTTCATAGATATCAAACCGAAGGTGTTGTGAAAATGATTGGAGGCTTGGATTACAACTATGCTGTAAAAGGAGGGAACCAGACTATTGTAAAGAGAATAGATGGTAAAGAAGAGCGAAATGCTTTGACTGCTGTTTTAAGAACACTTGACGTTAAAGAGATTGGTATTCCTAAGAACATTCTATCTATTTTTCCGCCTAGAGCTATGGGGTATGGTAGAAGTAGAGAATCTTTTAAAAGCAAGAATGGAGTGGCATTTGATCCTTTTGGAGCAGTAGAGACATCTTCTCAAATGACATTGGAGCTCTTATTACATCCAGAGAGAGTTTCAAGATTGGTACAGCATAAAAGTTTAAATAAAGATCAGATTGGATTGGTAGAGGTTTTAGACCAGCTCATTAAAGAATCCATAAATAAAAAGTACAAAGATCCTTATTATCAAGAGTTGCAAAATGTAGTGAATGTACAGGTGTTAAACCAATTGTTTAGTTTGATCTCAAATAAAAACACATACAAACAAGTTACTGCAATAACGAGAGCAAAGCTATTGGAGATTAAAGATATCTATAGGTCTTCTAAGCGAAAAGGGCTTGAGAAAATCTATGGAGATGAGATGGTGACTATGATCAATAGTTTTATGAAGAATCCAAAGAGCTACAAGAAAATAAATTCACCTAAAATACCAGATGGTTCCCCAATTGGAAATTAATATGAAAGAAATCGACCTAATAAGCGATACAGTAACAAGACCTTCATCGGAGATGTTAAATGCAATGATGACGGCTAAAGTTGGAGATGATGTTTTTAAAAACGACCCAACAGTAAATGAATTACAAGAAAAGGCAGCTGCCATGTTCGGTATGGAAGATGCGTTGTTTTTTCCTTCTGGAACGATGGCAAATCAAGCAGCCATAAAGCTGCATACCCAGCCTGGAGATAAATTATTTTGTGATAAATGGGCGCATGTCTACAATTACGAGGGAGGAGGCGTAGCTTTTAATTCGGGAGTTACTTGCAGCCTTATTGATGGAGATAGAGGAATGTTCACAGCCGATCAACTGAAGGATGCAGTAGCAGGAAGAGCAGATATACATGTACCATTTTCAAGGCTTGTTTGTATTGAAAATACAACCAATAAAGGAGGAGGAGCTTGTTGGGATTTTAACGAGCTGAAGCGCATTGAGAAAATTTGTAGGGACCATCAACTGGATTATCATTTAGATGGAGCAAGATTGTTCAATGCACTGGTAGCAAAGAATGAATCGGCAATACAATATGGAGCATTATTTGATACTATTTCCATATGTCTATCAAAAGGATTGGGAGCTCCTGTAGGTTCTATTTTACTAGGAACTAAGACACATATAGCTAAAGCACTTCGCATAAGAAAACTGTTGGGAGGGGCTATGCGGCAAGTTGGATTTTTGGCCGCGGCTGGTATTTATGCTTTAGAAAATAATGTGGAGAGATTGACTGAAGATCATCAAAAAGCAACGCAGATAGGTGACTTACTAAATTCGCTAGATTATGTGAAAAAAGTAGAACCTATAGAGACTAACATCGTTATCTTTTATGTCCATGATGAAATTGGTGATATGAATTTTATTGAAAACATGAAGTCCAAGGGAATATTACTAACTCCAATGGGGCAAGGTAAGATCAGAATAGTAACCCATTTAGATTTTACAGATGATATGTTAAAAAAATTGCTACATGAGTTACAATCTTTTAAATAAAAAAAAGCAGCTTTAAAGCTGCTTTTTTTTATTCGTTATTTTCTTCCAACTTACTAAGTTCTTTATAATTCTTATTTAGTTTCTTAAGTAGTATTCCGTACAATAAGTAATAGATCAACCATAAGATTAACACCATAAGACCAATTGTCAATATCTGCGTAACGATAAGAACAGCAATCATTTTACCTCCTGTTAAATTAGTATTCTCCACACCAGTAAGTAATGAAAAACCGTCAGGAGTATTAATGATTAAAATATTTAAAATAATACTCAATATAATAACGCTAATGATATTGTAATACACATACCATTTCACAGTCTTACGAGTCTTTAAAATTTTACGCATCAAAGTTTTCGTATTGTCAATGGTGGTTATAGCGGAATAATTTCTATAAAAAAGTACTAGAAATAGTAGAATTACGGCATAGTGCAAATAGGTAGTGTAGTTCAAGAAACTCATTAAATTGAGTCGTTCATAAGGTTCGAACCCACCTGCTTGTGTCACTACATAGTTGATGCCTATCCAAAAGGCAAATTCTAATAGGCCTATGATAAATATCCATTTTACGATAGACGTTGATTTGGATTGAGACATCTTGTAAATGTCTAACGCGGTCAACTTTTCTACTGATTCTGGTTGATTGTCCCAGGCTTTTTTATATTGATCTAAATCCATAGTACTCATATGTTATGGGTTTAATATGTTTTTAAGTTTTTCTTTTGCTCTATTCATTTTCACTCTAGCATTCACTTCAGAAATACCAAGAGTTTCAGAAATTTCTTTATAAGGCTTACTTTCTAAATATAAGAAAATGAGCGCTTTATCGATATCATTTAAAAGATGTATCGCCTTGTACAAAGCTTTTAATTGTCGTTCTTCAGTATCGTCATAATCATGAGACTGAATTTTGAAAGCCACGTCACTTATATCTTGTGTTTTAATGGTTCTGGTCGACTTTCTGTACAGTGAAATAGCTGTATTTAACGCAACTCTATACATCCATGTGCTAAACTTAGAGTCTCCTCTAAATTTTTCATAATTCTTCCACAGTTGAATGGTGATTTCCTGAAATAGGTCTTTATGCGCGTCCTGATTTGTAGTATAAATCCTACAAACCTTGTGAACGATGTTTTGATTCTTTTCAAAATCTAACAAAAAGCTTTCTTCAGTTTTTTTATCCACTCTTTAAGTGATTAGTTTTATCATAAGTAGCTGTAAAGGTAAAAAAGTTACAAAAACTTAGTTTTTTATTAAATATAAAATAAAATAGTACCTTTGTTTAATAAATAAGAGAATATCTTGAACAGCATAAAAACGGATTTTACAATTAAAGACCTTGAAAATATTTCAGGAGTTAAGGCGCATACGATACGTATTTGGGAAAAGAGGTATGGACTTCTAAACCCTCAGAGAACAGACACCAATATTCGTTATTATTCGAACGAGAACCTGACAAAACTTTTAAATATTGTTTTACTCAATAAGAATAATTATAAGATTTCAAAAATTGCCAAGATGCCGGAAGAGGCAATTACGTTAAGTGCTAGAGAACTTGCCTTTAAAGTTGCTGTAAATGATGAAGCAATAAACGCTTTTAAAATTGCTATGTTCCAGTTTGATAAGACCTTATTTAATAACACATATAATAAGTTGTTACATAAAAAGACGTTTAGAGATATCTTTAAGGATGTCTTTATGCCTTTTTTACAGCATATAGGACTGCTTTGGCAAACTGAAACGCTGTTGCCCGCGCACGAGCATTTTATTTCAAATTTGATTGCTCAGAAGATTCAGATAAATATTGAAAAACTTCAATATAATGTTTCTAACTCTTCAACCACATATGTTTTGTTCCTTCCAGAAAATGAGATTCATGAATTAGGATTACTTTACTTAAATTATGAGTTGGTGCTTCGAGGGAACCATACTATATATCTTGGGCAAAGTTTACCTATAGATAACCTAAACTATTTTTTCGACGGTGATCAGAAAATTTGCTTTATCACTTCATTAACCGTTCAGCCTTATGATGACAAAGTAGAAGATTATTTTGAACATTTGAACGATGTTTTAAAAGGAAGTGAGCATAAGCTAATAGCCGTTGGAAGGAAGACTACGGAAGTTCAAAATCATTCATTTGAAGCGAATATAGACCTGTATCTTAGCATCTCCGATTTGTTAAATGTATTATAAAAGTCCTCTCTTTTCATAAAACTGTTTAACATTTTATTATATTTGTTAAACAGATGAATAAAACCGTTCACATTATTGGCTCAGGATTTTCCGCTCTTGCGGCTTCTTGTTACATGGCGAAAGCTGGATATAAAGTTACTGTACTTGAAAAGAATGCTACTGTTGGTGGACGCGCTAGGCAACTAAAAAAAGATGGTTTTACATTTGACATTGGCCCAACTTGGTATTGGATGCCAGATGTTTTTGAGCGCTTTTTTGGAGATTTTGGAAAAAAACCTTCAGATTATTATGACCTTGAAAAATTAGACCCAGCATATAGTGTATATTTTAAAGATGGAACTTCTGTGAATATTAGCGCAGTATTGGAAGAAATATATGAACTGTTCGAGTCTGAAGAAAAAGGAAGTTCCGAGCATTTGCAGAGATTTTTAAAGTCAGCAAAATTCAACTATAAAACGGCTATTGAAGACCTTGTTTATAAACCAGGAGTTTCACCGTTAGAATTAGTTACTCCAGTGACAATAACAAGGGTTACTCAGTTTTTTTCTACTATTTCAAAAACAGTTAGAAAAAAAATTAAAAGTAATAAGTTAATACAAATTCTTGAGTTTCCGGTTTTGTTTTTAGGGGCTAAGCCTACTAATACACCGGCCTTTTACAATTTTATGAACTATGCCGATTTTGGGTTAGGCACATGGCATCCAAGAGGCGGAATGTATAAGGTAATTGAGGCTATGGTTAGTTTGGCGAAAGATCTGGGAGTGCGTTTTGTCACCAATGCGAATGTGGAAAAGATTAACGTAAACCATAAAGGAGCTGTGGAAAGCATTATAGTGAATTCAGAGAAGGTTGAAGCAAACCTTGTGCTAAGTGGAGCAGACTATCATCATACTGAAACCTTGTTGGACGCACAATTTAGACAATACTCAGAAAAGTATTGGGAAAAGAAGATCTTTGCGCCATCTTCATTGTTATTTTATGTTGGTTTTGACAAAAAGTTAAAGAATGTAAATCATCATACGTTGTTCTTTGATGCAGATTTTGATGCCCATGCTGTAGAAATTTACGACCAACCCGCGTGGCCAAAAGATCCTTTATTTTATGCCAGTTTTCCTAGTAGAACGGATTTAGATTGTGCTCCAGAAGGTAAAGAAGCCGGTATTTTTTTAATACCCTTAGCACCTGGTATAGAGGATACCCATGCATTGCGTGCAAAATATTTTGACATAATTATTGAAAGATTTGAACGCCTCACAAATCAGGGAGTTAAAAATAATATTATCTTTAAAGAGTCTTTTTGCGTAAATGACTTTATAAAGGATTATAATTCTTACAAAGGGAATGCATACGGTATGGCAAATACACTCTTGCAAACTGCATTCTTAAGGCCAAAAATTAAAAGCAAAAAAGTACATAATTTATATTTCACAGGTCAGTTAACTGTGCCAGGTCCCGGGGTTCCCCCGTCGCTAATTTCTGGAAAGATAGCTTCTGAGTTAATCCTAAAAAAACACTCGTAAAATGAAACAATTATTTGATGAAGTCTCTTTTGATTGTAGTAGAATAGTTACTAAGAAGTATAGCACCTCATTTTCTATGGCGGTTAAAATGCTTTCCCCTAAAATACGAACGGCCATTTATAATATTTATGGATTTGTGCGATTAGCAGATGAAATTGTTGATTCGTTTCATGATTTTAATAAGGAGGAATTGTTGTTAGATTTTGAGCGCCAGTACTATCAAGCCTACAAAACAGGGATAAGTCTTAATCCTATTTTAAATGCTTTTCAAAAGACGGTAAAGCGATATGGCATATCTGATGATATGGTTCAGGCATTTTTGAAAAGCATGAAAGCTGATCTTTATAAATCCACGTATAATACAAAAGAGGAGTACGATGAGTACATTTATGGGTCTGCAGATGTT
The DNA here is from genome assembly GCF_032248395.1 of Asprobacillus argus. Taxonomy (NCBI): domain Bacteria; kingdom Pseudomonadati; phylum Bacteroidota; class Flavobacteriia; order Flavobacteriales; family Flavobacteriaceae; genus Asprobacillus; species Asprobacillus argus. Next base: position 722,638 of record NZ_JAVTTO010000002.1, on the reverse strand, counting down.
GTAGGTTTAATGTGTTTAAAGGTTTTTGTGGATGGGAACGAAGAGAAGTTTAATGAACTAAAAGATGCCGCCATGAGATTAGGTTCAGCTTTTCAAAAAGTAAACTTCTTACGAGACCTTAAAGATGATTATGAACTGTTGAATAGATCCTATTTTCCAAATATTAACTTAGCTTCCTTAGATGCAGGGTCTAAGCAATTAATTATAGATGAAATAGAAGCTGATTTTGAATATGCTTTTAACCATGGTGTTTTAAAGTTGCCAGTTGAGGCTAAATTTGGTGTCTATATGGCATATAGGTATTATCGAAGATTATTAAAGAAATTGAAAAAAGTACCTTCAGCAAAAATTATTGAAACGCGAGTACGGATTTCTGACCCAATGAAGCTAAATTTATTGGCTAGAAGTTATGTGAAGTATAAACTAAATATGATATAAAGTTATGTTATTTGCATTGATCACTATTGCTACTTTTTTAACCATGGAGGGCATTACGTGGTGCACACATAAGTTTGTAATGCACGGTTTTATGTGGTATTTTCATGAAGATCATCACCAACCGAGATATGAAAATCCGCTGGAGAGAAATGATATCTTTTTTGTAATATTTGCCGCACCAAGTATTGCACTGTTCTATTTTGGAATTAACCCCACATTGAACTATATGTTCTTCATTGGCCTTGGGATACTTTTCTATGGAATAGCTTACTTTTTAGTGCACGACGTGTTGATACATCAGAGATTTAAATGGTTTAAGAATACTAATAATCGTTATTTAAAGGGGTTGAGAAAGGCTCATAAGATTCATCATAAGAAATTATATAAACACGATGGAGAGTGCTTTGGAATGTTATTTGTTCCTTTCAAATACTTTCAAAAACCTAGGATCTAGTGTATCTTTATTTACTTCTTAATATTGCTTCTTTGAGTATACCATTAGCCTATTCTTTCAATAAGAAAATGCGGTTTATAAAGCATTGGAAAATTGTCATACTTTCTCTCATATTAATTTCAAGTATTTTTTTGGTTTGGGATGCCATATTTACAAAGAATGGTGTTTGGGGATTTAACCCAGACTATCATTTAAATATACTGCTCTTTGGTATGCCTCTAGAGGAGTGGCTATTCTTTTTTTGCATTCCGTATGCAAGTGTTTTTATTCATTATTCACTAGTATATTTTAAACCTAAAGCAATCTTACCTAAACCACTAACAAGAGTAATTACTCTTTGTTTGATCGTTATTCTCGCAGTTGTTATTTATAATAATGTTGACAGGGATTATACGTTTGTCAATTATACGTTTCTAGTATTTGCACTTGCTATTGGTTTACGATATGGGATTGTGTATTTGCAACGATTTTATATTTCTTTTTTGATAATACTCATCCCTTTTTTTATTGTCAATGGAATCCTTACTGGTACGGGATTAGAAGAACCAGTAGTATGGTATAATAATAATGAGAATTTAGGAATACGATTACTGACCATTCCTATTGAAGATATTGGCTATGCATTTACCATGATCTTTGGAAATATCTTTTTAATAGAAAAGTTTAAAAGAGCATCTTCGGACTAAGCTATTTGTTTCTCTAATGCCAAAAAGTGTGTGGTCTTATGATAAGTTAAAGGAAAAATGTGTAACTCACATTTATACAATGTGTTATCTTTTTTTTTGTTTACAATAATTGCTTTAAAAGGTTTATTTTCTCTTAGCTTTTTTCGGATATGATCTTTTGATTCTTGGCTCGTTTCTTTTGTCTGTAAGAAAGACGGCGTATTACGTAAAGCATTATTCTTGGTATATCCAGTCATCTCTGTGAAACCATCATTTACCCATAAGATGTTTCTGGTTAGATCTGTCAGTACTAATGCTTCGTAGGTATTATTGAGAAGGATTTGATCAATTTCATTCTCCCATTTATATTTGGATGCAAAACTTTTAAGAGTACTAAGGTCTTGTTTTTTTTGCAATTCTTTTAAAGTATTAAAATAGCCAAGACCGCTTAGATCCCAACTTAAAAGAGGTGTAGTTTTCATATTAATTTAGTTAGTTATATCCTTTCTTTATGGCATTTTTACGTTCGTCATTACGTTCTTTCAAATACCATAATTCGGTGCCATCTTTTGCTTGTGATTTAATAGCACCAACTTCTGTTAATAAAATTCTTAGATCATCGTCTGAGTAGGCTCCAATTCTTTTTCTTAATGTAACATACTTTCTTTCAGGATATTTCTTATGATTTAGTAACTCGATGAGGTAATCTTTCACATTTTCTCTACTCGTGTTCTGCAAATAATACATTTCCTTATTGTGTTTGAATTGCGACCTTTGAAGTAAGTAATTGATAAGACCAGTAAGCAGTCCACCAACTAATACACCAATTAAGGCCCATATTTCAGGTCCAAGAGTAGCTTCAAAAAACAAGGGTAGTAACATGCTTATCCTCTATATATATTTTCGTAAAGATCATTGTATATTCCTTTAATGATCTTGCGTTTCATTTTCATAGTTGGAGTTAAGTGACCTCCATCAATGGACCATTCATCTGGCGTAAGTTCAAACTTTTTAATTTGCTCCCATTTGCCGAAATTAACATTACAAGCATCAACCTCTTTTTGAATTCTAGCAATTACGATGTCTGAACTGGCAATTTCTTTATGGGTCTTACCAATATTTTTCCCTTTTCTATCTATCCAATCTTGAATGAACACAAAATTAGGCTGAATAAGAGCAGCTGGCATTTTCTCTCCTTCACCAACCACCATAATTTGTTCAATAAAACGAGATTGTTTTAATTCTCCTTCTAAAAGAGCAGGAGCGACATATTTACCGCCCGAAGTTTTGAACATTTCCTTTTTCCGATCTGTGATCTTTAAAAAGCCATCCTCGCAAACTTCTCCAATATCTCCAGTATGGAAATAGTCACCTGTCATTACTTCCTTGGTTTTTTCAGGATCTTTATAATAGCCTTGCATCACATTTGGGCCTTTCACCAAAATCTCTCCATCCTCTGCAATTTTTACTTCAACTTCATCAATAATTCTACCAACGGTCCCTATTTTGAAACCTTTGTTTTTTTGATCATTTACTGATACAACTGGTGATGTTTCTGTTAAACCGTATCCCTCCATTATTGGCATACCGGCAGCGGCAAAAAATCGAGTTAACCGAGGCTGCAACGCGGCACTTCCAGATACCATAAGATCCAATCTACCACCTAAGCCTTCTTTTATTTTTGAGAATATTAATTTTCGGGCAATTCCTAGTTTTTTCTCATACCACCATCCATTTGCGCCATAAGGTTCATATTTTAGACCTATTTCCATAGCCCAATAGAATAATTTTTGCTTGATACCTGACAAATCTTCACCACGGCCATAGATCTTATCAAATACTTTCTCATAAAGTCTTGGTACAGCTGTCATAACATGAGGTTTTACCTCTTTAAGATTGTCGCTCATGGCTTCTATAGACTCTGCAAAATACACCGTGATTCCACAATATTGATAAAGGTATAGCATCATTCTTTCAAAAATGTGGCATACGGGAAGGAAGCTTAACGATACAGCTTGGCCTTTTTCTAGAGGCACTCTCTTGTCACTGGCTAATACATTAGAAACAATATTTCCATGCGAAAGCATAACACCTTTAGGCCTTCCTGTGGTACCAGAAGTATAGATCAATGTAGCTAGGCTTGATGATGTAACACTATTCTTTCGTTCATCAACTTCAGTTTGGTTCGAAGTATCGCTACCCAACTCTAAAACATCAGTCCAACTTTTTTCTCCTTTTATCATGTCAAAAGTAAATACCTCTTTCAGTTTGGTATTTCCTTTGATCTGGTTTAATTTTTCTAAGATCGTTTCATCAGAAACAAAACAATAAGTAGCTTCTGAATGATTTAAAATATACTCGTAGTCTTCTTTAGAAATAGTTGGGTAGATAGGCACATTCTGAGCGCCAGTTTGCAAAATACCAATATCTACAACATTCCATTCTGTTCTATTGTTAGTTGATATAACTGCAACTTTATCATTAGGTTGGACACCTAATCGTAATAAACCTCTGCTAACAGCATTGGCCTTATTTATATATTCTTTTGAAGAGGTTGCTTCCCATTTTCCATCATATTTGGTAACAAAAGCTTTTTCTAAATTGAACTTTTTTTCCGCATAATATGGGAAATCAAATAATCGAGTGATTTCTATTGACATGTTTTGACTTGTTTGTAGCAAGCAAAATACAAAAAAGCAAAGGAACCCACAACAAACTAATACTCTTAGCCAGCGTAAATTTTGTCAAATAGAGATTGGTATTTATTCTTGATTATTTTTCTACGCATTTTCAGGGTAGGAGTAAGATGCCCTGACTCTACGGACCATTCGTCAGGTGTTATTTCAAACTTTTTTATTTGTTCCCATTTTCCAAAGCCATGGTTACAAGTGTCGATCTCTTTTTGAATACGATCGATAAGCCTTTGATCTGTGGTTATACCTTTAACAGGATATGACTTTCTTTTGGCCCACTCTTGAACAAATTCAAAATTGACTTGTATAAGAGCGGCTGGCATTTTTTGACTTTCTCCAATAACCATAACCTGTTCTATAAACCTGGATTTTTTCAACTCACTTTCTAAAACAGCAGGAGCAATGTACTTGCCTCCAGAGGTCTTGAATATCTCTTTTTTACGGTCTGTAATTGTTAAAAAACCATCAGTATCTAGCTTTCCAATGTCTCCTGTATGCAAATAATTAGCTTGAATGGTCTCTTGTGTTAGCTCGCCATTCTTATAATATCCTTGCATTACGTTATGTCCCTTGATCAATATTTCTCCGTCTTCTGCAATTTTAATTGCTACTCCTTTCAATGGTTTTCCTACAGTACCAATTTTAAGTCCATTGTTTCGCAGATCGTTTAAGGTTGCTCCAGGAGAAGATTCTGTCATACCGTATCCTTCAAAAATGGGAATTCCTGCAGCTGTAAAAACCCGAATCAATCTGTCTTGCAAAGGCGCACTACCTGAAAGCATGAACTGTAATTCTCCTCCCAAAGCTTGACGCCATTTGGAGAATATCAATTTTTTTGCAATACCTAGCTTAAAATGGTACCAAGCTCCATTTTTCCTATAAGGTTTGTACTGTTCACCTAAGGAAAGCGCCCAAAAGAAAAGCTTTTTCTTGACACCTGATAATTGACTTCCTTTATCTACGATCTTATCAAAAATCTTTTCTAAAAGCCTAGGTACAACGGCCAAAAAATGTGGTTTTACTTCTCGAATAGTATCTCCAAGAGTTTCTATACTTTCAGCAAAGTACACCTCAAAACCCATATATTGGTAGTAATAAGAGGCCGCTCTTTCAAAAACATGACAGATAGGTAAATAGCTGATGACTCTTTTATTTTCCCCCTCTAGATCTAATCTATCTGCGGTAGCATAAATGTTGTCAACCAAATTTTGATGAGACAACATCACGCCTTTAGGTGTACCTGTAGTTCCAGAAGTATAAATAATAGTTGCTAGATCGGTTGGTAATACGTTTGACTTTAAGTTTTCAACCTTAGATTGACTCATTTCATCTTTACCAATGGTTAGAAAACTTTCCCACCCCGACTCATTATCTAATTCTTCAAAACTATATATCCCTATTAATTGGGTTTGATCTTTTACGTTGGTTACTTTTTTAAATAAGTCATTATCAGAAACAAAGCAATATTTAGCATCGCTATGATTTAAAATATACGCGTAGTCTTTCTCAGACAATGTTGCATACAGAGGCACATTTAATGCTCCAGTTTGAAGGATTCCAATATCTAGAATATGCCATTTTGGTTGATTATTTGTAGTAATAACCGCAATTTTATCGCCAGGGTTGATTCCTAATTGCAAGAGAGATCTACTAACATTATTGGCAAGTTCAATGTATTCTTCAGTCGAAACATTTTTCCAGACATTATCAGATTTATAAACAAAACAATTGTTAAGTGGAGTGTTTTCCATTTGATATCGAGGGAAATCAAATAGTAGCGATATAGAAGAGTTCATATGTGAAGGTTAGTGACAGCCCAATATATCAAAAAAGAAAAACACCTACAATATGCAGGTGTTTATAAAATTGTAGTTGATTTGAAAGCTTATCTGTTATCTAAAAGATATCTGTTAAAGCTTTTTCCGTTGATCTTTGTATATTTTGAATTGATATCGTATGCTACTTTCATTCCTTTAATATCGAATTCTCCACGTACGTTCGTATATTTGATATTTAAATCCTCTTGAAAATCTGTATTGTTAAAGGATACACCGTCTTTAAATTTAGTGTATTTAAACGTTGCTGTTTCTTTAAAAACCGCTTTCGCAAAACTCACATTATTATCAAATTCAGCGTATTTAAATGTTGTGTCATCTTCAAACTTTGCTCCTGCAAACGACGCTTGTTCATCAAATTTTGAATACTTGAACATCGCTTTTCTCTCGAAAGTACAACCCTTAAAAATGGCATCATCTTTAAAACTAGCTACAAAGGTATAACCACTGTTTTCAGAGTCTGGAATGTATGCCAATACATTATCTTCAAACGTACAGTTTACGAAGGAAACTTTTGATTTAATGTAATGTTTTACCGTATTACTACCTCCATTTTTCCACCAACTGTTTCGTTTTCTTTTAGGTAGGTCAACCAATTTTTCTTCCATGTAAGTGAAGTCTAGATCACCAACAATCGTTGCATTGTTGTAAGATATGTCTTTTCCATTTTTCATATCTTTCATAATGTCTGAAGCTTTTATGGTCTTCTGAGCAAAACCGACAGAAGTCATTAAGAAAGCCATTAATGCTATTAGAGTAATTTTATTTTTCATGGTATTATAAGTTTTCATTCACTCTAAAGACATCCCATCTTTTTATTTGTGACAGTTGCCTATTTGTTTTTCTTTTCAATCCACTTTCTAGCATTTACAAAAGCCTCTAACCATGGAGAAACTTCATCTTTCCTTTCTTTAGGATAGTTTGCCCAGTTCCACTGAAATGTAGAACGTTCTATATGCGGCATCGTTACTAAATGTCTCCCAGTTGCATCACACATCATCGCAGTATTAAAGTCAGAACCATTTGGATTATGCGGGTATCCGTCATAGCTATACTTAGCAACAATATCGTATTGATCTTCCGAATAAGGCAACTTGAATTTGCCCTCTCCGTGAGATATCCAAACTCCCAATGTCGTTCCCGCTAATGAGGATAACATTATCGAGCTGTTTTCTTGGATCTTCACAGAGGTAAAGGCACTTTCGTGTTTACCAGAATCGTTATAAGTTAATTTACCATGTACATCATGATCAGGGTTAATAAGATCTAATTCCATCCACAATTGGCACCCATTGCAGATACCTACGGATAATGTATCTTCTTTATTAAAAAAGTTCTTTAAAGCGGTGTTGGCCTTCTCATTGTATTTGATGGCACCTGCCCAACCTTTGGCAGAACCTAATACATCTGAATTCGAAAAGCCTCCGACAGCGCCTATAAACTGAATATCTTCTAAGGTTTCTCTTCCAGATATTAGATCCGTCATATGTACGTCTTTGACATCAAATCCAGCTAAATACATTGCGTTTGCCATTTCCCGCTCAGAGTTACTTCCTTTTTCACGTAAAATTGCAGCTTTCGGTCTATTGGCAGGAGAAGTATCAACAACATCAGCTATCTTTCCTGTAAAGTGTTCTGGAAATCTATATTGTAATGGTTGATGTTTGTAGTTATCATATCGATCTTGAGCCAATCCTTTTGCGGTTTGTTTTTGATCAAGAAGAAACGAGGTTTTATACCAGGTATCTCTTAATTCTGATACCATCAAAGAATAATTCGTATGATTATTTTGAATATGCAAAGTATCACCTTCCGTAACTTCTCCAATTTTGATAGCAGTAATGTTGTTTGCAGCTAGTACTTGCTCAATACTATCGTCCTTGGCTTGTATGACAATTCCACTATTTTCAGAGAATAACAATTTAATATCATCTGATTCTCCTAATTCGGTAAGATCCAAGGTAGCCCCCGTATCTGTATTTGCAAAGCACAATTCAAGTAGAGTTGTAATTAATCCACCAGAAGCTACATCGTGACCAGCAATGATCTGCTCATTTCTTATAAGGCTCTGTATTGTATTGAATACATTCTTTACATATGTAGCATCTTTAACTGTCGGAGCATCATTCCCTATTTTATTGACAATTTGAGCAAATGAACTTCCTCCAAGTTTAAAATCGTCTTGAGAAATATTGATATAATAAATGGACCCACCATTTTTCTGAAATACCGGCTCAACAATTTTGGTAATATCATTACAGTTACCAGCAGCAGAAATAATAACCGTACCAGGAGAAATAACTTCTTCGTTCGGATATTTTTGCTTCATTGATAACGAATCTTTTCCCGTCGGAACATTGATTCCCAAATCGATTGAAAACTCTGAAATAGCTTTTACTGCTTTATATAAACGAGCATCCTCACCTTCATTCTTGCAAGGCCACATCCAGTTTGCCGATAAAGAGATAGATTGTAAACCTTCTTTTAACGGTGCCCAAATAATATTTGTTAACGCTTCGCTTATGGAATTTCTACTTCCAGCTACCGGATCGATCAACCCTGAAATAGGGGAGTGTCCGATAGAAGTGGCAATACCTTCGTTGCTGTTGTAATCTAAAGCCATAACACCAACATTGTTTAACGGAATTTGCAAAGCTCCAACACATTGTTGTTTTGCTACCTTACCACCAACACAACGATCTACTTTATTTGTTAACCAGTCTTTACATGCAACCGCTTCGAGTTGTAAAACTTGTGATAAATAATTGTGAAATTCAGAAGAATTATAAGCAACAGCTTCATAATTTCTGTCAATTGTTTGATCGGTCATGATCGTTTTAGGAGAGCTCCCAAACATATCTTCTAGACCTAAATCCATAGGTTTGTTACCATTAGTAGAAGATTCAAAGGTGAAGCGATCATTTCCAGTAACATCTCCAACTTCATACATAGGAGAACGTTCTCTTTCTGCAATGCGTTCCAACGTATCAATATGTTCTTCAGCAATAACCAATCCCATTCTTTCTTGAGATTCATTACCAATGATTTCTTTGTTCGATAGTGTAGGGTCTCCAACAGGTAATTTATCTAAGTCTATTTTACCTCCAGTTTCTTCTACCAATTCTGACAAACAATTTAGATGTCCACCAGCTCCATGATCATGAATAGAAACAATAAAATTTTCTTCACTTTCTACCATACCACGAACAGCGTTAGCAGCACGCTTTTGCATTTCAGGATTTGATCGTTGTACAGCATTCAATTCTATTCCAGAAGAGAATTCACCTGTATCAGCAGAAGAAACAGCCGCTCCTCCCATTCCAATTCTATAATTATCTCCTCCAAGAATAACGATCTTATCGCCAGTTTCTGGTGTATCTTTTAATGCTTGACTTTGCTTTCCATATCCAATTCCTCCGGCTTGCATGATTACTTTATCAAAACCCAATTTTCTGGCATCCTCTTCATGTTCAAATGTCAGTACGGATCCTACGATTAATGGTTGTCCAAACTTGTTCCCGAAATCTGATGCTCCATTAGAAGCTTTGATCAGAATATCCATTGGTGTTTGATATAACCATTTACGTTCTTCTAAATTTTCCCAAGGTCTATTTTTCTCTAATCGAGAATAAGAAGTCATATATACCGCCGTTCCTGCTAAAGGAATTGACCCTTTTCCACCAGCCAATCGATCTCTAATTTCTCCACCAGAACCTGTAGCTGCACCGTTGAATGGTTCTACCGTAGTAGGGAAGTTATGCGTTTCAGCTTTTAAGGAGATTACAGAATCAAATTCTTCTATTTGATAATAATCTGGAATATCTGCTCTTTTAGGCGCAAATTGTTCCACTTTTGGGCCTTTAATAAATGCAACATTGTCTTTATATGCAGAAACAATGTCATTAGGATTTTGTTTTGATGTTTCTTTAATCATTTTAAACAACGAAGAAGGTTGCTCTTCTCCATCAATAACAAAAGTTCCATTAAATATTTTGTGTCTACAATGCTCCGAATTTACTTGAGAGAATCCGAAAACTTCAGAATCTGTTAATTTTCGACCTATCTTGTTGGACAAGTTCTCGAGATATTCTACTTCGTCCAAGCTTAATGCTAGACCTTCTTGCTGATTATAGGCTCCTATATCATCAATCTCTAAAATAGGTTCGGGTTGTATATCAATAGTAAATGTTTCCTGATGTAAACCATTAAATTTTTGAAGGATCATAGGGTCGAAGTCAGAAAAATCCTCATTTACATGTTTAAATTCTTCAATTCTCATGATACCCGAAACACCCATGTTTTGAGTAATTTCTACGGCATTGGTACTCCAGGGAGTAATCATTGCTGCTCTAGGGCCAATAAAAAAGGCGTCTAAAGACGCCGAATTTATTTTATGTTGGTTGCCAAAAAGCCACGTTAATTTTGATATGTTTTCAGCTGTTAGTTCTTCTGCTGTTTGAACAGCAAAAACTTTGCTGTTTACGTTTCCAAAGAAATTAATCATTCTATCTAAGTTTGATATTATATAAGAAAGTGTAAAGTTAAAATATTAGGATGAATTGAAAGGTAAAAACAAGCTATTATTTTGCGATTTTTAAACGGTTTATCAACATCTCAAAATCATTTATAATAAGAGACCTGTCGTTACTGAACAACTATCTTTTTAGTGATATTCTGCTGGTCATTACTAATTTTCACTAAATAGATTCCTTGTTTTAAGTTGCTTATTTCTAGCTTGTTATTTGCCAAGGTAGGATTGTTCAAAGATTGAATTTCTTTTCCTAAAATAGAATACACTTTTATCCGTTTGATAGTAATTGAACTAGGAATACGTAAAGTAACTTTATTGATCGTTGACGGATTTGGGTATATAGATACCTGTTCTAGTGATGAAAAGGTTTCAACAGATAGTACAGATCCCCAGATTGTTTGTACGTACTCAGGATGATCGATAAATGGATTTCTATTACCTTGAAAAGTATATGCAGCATCATTCCTAGTAATTTCACGTTGACTTACCGGATCATCTGTGTGCCATTTATAAAGTAGTTTTATATACCAATCCTCATACACTTGATCATTTGTGCCATTTAAGGGATTATTAACTGATGCATCATGACTATCCCAGGTAGCATCTGTTACTACATCCTCATATCTTGTAGCGAAATAAAGAAGCATTCTAGCGATATCTCCTTTAAACTCATCAATGGGCTCAAATACAGTTCCTGAATGGGTGTCAAAAGTGTTGGGCCCTCTTTTCGAACCGTTATTGGTGGTATAATCAGGATTTGAAACTTCACCGAAAGGAAAACTACCTCGAATACCATTTACATACCCATCCGATGGTACTACATGATGAATGTCTGTTCTCATAGGTACTTGAGAGTTAAAAAAACCTTGAGGAAAAATATGTTCTCTATTATAGCAGTCATTTTCTGAATTATAATTTCCGCAAGTTCTACCATTATGACTATAATTATAAGGATCTGCTCCGGCTGGGTTTTCAGAGTACATATCTAACACTGTATTGTCATTTTCATAAAAACTGTCGTTATCTGAAGTTACGTAAGCATTGTATAATGCACCGTACCCCTGATCTATATGTCCGTTAGAAATGATTGCTTTTAATTGCGTTTTTAAGGTGTATCCACTTCCCGTTGCTGTATCATAATATCCATTTGGGATTTGAGAAAATACAGATATGGTCACAAAAAGAGTACTAAGTAAGAGTAGTTTTTTAAAAATCATAAAGAGGTTTGATCATTTTTAATGTGACAAAGTTACTAATATAATTCTCTGAAACGGATATGTTTTAAGCATAAAAAAAGTGCCATTAAGGCACTTTTTTATCTAATTATAGATATGTATTAAATTTTGATGAACTTTTTAGAGACTGCTCCTGTATCCGTTGTAGCATTGATAATATAAACACCGCTTTTAAGAGAAGAAACATCTATAGTGTCGTTTACTTGATCAAGCGTTCCTTCTAATATCTTTTTTCCAATAAGGTTGTAGATGGATACTTTTAATGTTTTCGTTGTCGAAATATGTATGGTATTTCCACTTACAGGGTTCGGGAAAATTTTAAATGAATCCAAAGTATCATCACCCAAACTCGCCGTACTAGTGTAACTTCCTAAGTCATCTACAGTATCTACAGGAAAGCTATCCCATTCATTAGCTTCATCGAAGGTAGTGGTAGGTCCTGTTACTGAAGACTTTCTACGCAATGTAGTGTTTTGTGCAAAATTTCCTGTACCGCCGTCAAATACACCAATTATATCAATAAGTGCATTGTCTTTAAATAACCCTACAGGGTCATTTCCATTGAAGTTTAAAGGCTCTCCAAATGGAGCAGTACCATTATTTGGAACTGTTATATCAGCCTCGGCTAAAATGGTAGCATCGATTGCTGCGCCATTAATAACAACAACAACATCTCCGGATGTTAGCATACCAGACAAATCATATCTTGTAGACCAAGATCCAGAACCGTTAGATTGCCTTCTCAAATTGTATAAAGAAAGGTCTATAGTGCTACCTGTTATATTTGCTATTTCAATGGCTTTGTTATTTCCTGATCCTTCTATGTATTCTGAAAAGAACAATTCGTTTCCACTACTAGAAGCATTTGTGGTACCATTAACTGGTGTGCTTGCAGCTGATTGATTACCTACTGCGTCCTTTGCCTTGACAGTTACTGCATAGGTCGTAGATGCCGTCAGACCAGAAACATCATACATAGTGGCAGTTGTGGTTGACCCTTCTAAATTCCCATCTAAATACACATCGTATCCAGTTACTGCAGTATTATCTGTCGAAGCTGTCCAGGTAATTGAAAATGCAGTATCCGTTTCATTACTGATAGCAACATTTGTAGGAACTGTTGGCGCTTCAGTATCTTCTAAAGTAGTTCCGTTTACAGCTGTACTTTGCGCAGAAGCATTATCGGCAAGATCTTTTGCTGATACTCGAATGGCATACGTTGTATTTGAATTTAAATTACTTAAGGTAGTAGAAGTACTAGAAACAGCAGTGGATAAGTTTCCATCTACATAAATTTCATAACTCGTAACTCCAACATTATCTGTAGAAGCTGTCCATGAAATATCTAAGGAGAATGTTGTTTCATTACTAACAGTAACATTAGTAGGCACCGTTGGAGCTTCTGAGTCTACGCTAGTATAGATTCCCCAGGTATCTTCAGCTTCTGGGCCTCCCCATATTCTGGTTGCTAACCTTGGGTTGTCAATAAATGGGTTTCTATTTCCTTGTGCATAGGTATTCCCAGTGTTTTCATGGTAGGTATTTCGTTGTCTTTCAAAATCGGAAACAGGATCATCGACATTCCACTGTAAGAAAAGATCGATCATATCATCAGGAGTACCAGTACTACTTCCAACACCGACAAACGTTGGCTTACACTGATTTCCATATCGTAAATACATATACATGATCATTCTTGCTACATCGCCTTTCCATTCGTCTCCGGGGTACCATCCATCGTTAACAGCTCCAGAGTTTCCTGACCCGATTGCGAACTTTTTATTTCCTCTTGACGAATTCGTAGGAGAGTCGCACGGTCTTAAATTGTGTGCATCTGCATATGGAGGTCCACTGGTTCCAGAGGCATCTAGATCGGGATCTGCCAATGAATTTGCAAATACGTGTTCTCTATTCCAAAGCCCTATACAACTTCCGCCACCACAGGTATCATTAATACCTCTTTCTCTATCATTATTTGAGTCTCCATCGGAACCATTTTCCCAACCATAGATAAGCAGTACTTCGGCACTATTAGTAGGGTTTACATCTGTAGCCATAGAAGCATTCCATATACCAGGAGAATAGGATAAACTATTGGTGTGGGTATTAATGATCTTAGTAGCTAATACATTCTTTAACGCAACTCCGGTTAGATTTAAATCTAGTCCATTGTAATATGCTTCTTGTGAAAAAGCATATGACGAAAGCACTATAAGTATAGTACTTAAAATTCTTTTCAACATGTAATTGTTTTTGGGGTGTTAGTATTTTTTTACCAGGGTATTTAATTAATCTTTCTTAAGTAGGGCCATATAAAATCCGTCATATCCGGATGTATGGGCAAATACTTTATTATCTTTTACAAAAGTAAAGTTTTTTCCTAATTCTGATGATAAGAATGTTTCAACTTGATTTTGATTTTCGGATGGTAACACAGAACAGGTTGCATAAACTAACTTTCCGCCTGGTTTTACCATCTTTGAATATTCTTGTAAGATTTCCTGCTGAGTTTCTCGAATAGCATCTAAAAATTCTGGTTGTAACTTCCATTTAGAATCAGGATTACGTCTTAAAACACCTAGTCCCGAACAAGGTGCATCTATAAGCACTCTATCAGCTTTTCCTTGTAATTTTTTAAGCGGCTTTGTAGATTCTATAACGCGATTAGTAATGTTATGCACTCCGTTTCGCTTTGCCCTGATCTTCAGTTTTTTCAATTTACTTTCATAAATATCCATAGCTATTATTTGCCCTTTGTTTTCCATTAAGGAGGCAAGGTGTAGCGTTTTTCCACCTGCGCCCGCACAGGTATCTACTACTTTCATTCCAGGAGCAACATCTAAATACGCTGCAACTAATTGCGAAGATGCATCTTGGACTTCAAATAAGCCATCTTTAAATGCTTGTGTTCTAAAAACATTTGCACGCTCTACAAGTTTCAATGCATCATCATGTCCAGAAATAAATTCAGTAATGATATTTTCTGTACGTAACTTCTTTTGTAAATCCTCTTTTGAAGTTTTTAAGGTATTTGTTCTTAAGATAACATCGGCCTGTTTGTTCAATGCTGTTATTTCTTTAGACCAAATCGTTTCACCAATTTCAGATACGCCAATTTCATCGATCCAATCAGGAATCGACTCTTTATACTTTCTAATTTTAGACAGTTCGTCAAACCTGCCTTTTATTCTTCTTGTTGGAGTTGGTTCGATCTGATTCCAATCTGGTAACTGAATTCCTTTTAAAACGCACCAAACAGAAAACAAACGCCATAAGTTTGGCCTGTCAAAAGGCTCTTTTACTTCAGCAATTTCAGCATATAAACGCTTCCATCGTACAATGTCATAAATCGTTTCTGCAACAAACTTTCGATCTCGACTTCCCCAACGTTTATCTCTTTTTAGTGCTTTTTCTACCGCTTTATCCGCGTATACACCTTCATTAAAGATATCTCTGATTGAATCAATAACTGTAAATACTAAATTTCTATGTAACCTCACGTAACCCTCATTAATAAATAGGCTGCAAAGGTATAAATAACCACTAACTTTTGATTCTTTATTTGATTTATTATTGTGATATTCTGTATTTTCGTTACGGATCGAATAAAATTGTTTTCAGATTGAGTTTATTGAATCAACCTATATCATATTTAAAAGGAGTAACTGTAAACAAGGCTAATTTACTATTAACTGAATTGGGTATAAGAACCTGTAATGATTTATTACACTTTTTCCCATTTAGATATATAGATAGAACGCGATATTATAAGATAAATGAACTGCTAAATACCAATTCTGAAGTACAGATTCTTGGTAAGATAATTAGCGTAAAATCAGTAGCACAAAAAAGAGGGAGTAGGCTTGTTGCTAAATTTTCGGATGGTACAGGGACCATAGAGCTTATATGGTTTAAAGGACAAAAATGGATCAAAGATTCTTTAAAAATCAATGAATCGTACGTTATCTATGGAAAGCTAAATTTTTACAATGGTAATTTTAGTATTCCTCATCCCGAAATGGAATTGGAAAAAGAAGCAAACAAGAAAATAAAATCCAAACTACAAGCTGTTTATCCGTCTACTGAAAAGCTACAGGATAAAAATGTGACCAATCGTGTTATTAGAGGATATATACAAACGTTATTAAAGGAAATATTCGAGGTACT
Source organism: Asprobacillus argus (assembly GCF_032248395.1). Classification (NCBI taxonomy): domain Bacteria; kingdom Pseudomonadati; phylum Bacteroidota; class Flavobacteriia; order Flavobacteriales; family Flavobacteriaceae; genus Asprobacillus; species Asprobacillus argus. Next base: position 706,620 of record NZ_JAVTTO010000002.1, on the reverse strand, counting down.
TGGTGAGAGTTTGTCAAATGATTTTAAAGGGAAGTATAGTTTAATCTCCAAAAGAGATGCTCTTTTAAATATTCACTTTCCCAAAAGTAATGATGCTTTAGCGAAGGCCCAATACAGATTGAAATTTGAAGAGTTATTTTTTATTCAATTGCAATTGTTGAGAAAGAAGTTAATAAACAAGCAAAAAATCAAAGGATATGTTTTTGAAAGCATTGGAGAGCATTTTAATAACTTCTATGCCAATTATTTACCATTTGATCTAACCAATGCGCAAAAAAGAGTTTTAAAAGAAATACGCAAAGATGTTGCTTCTAATGCGCATATGAATAGATTGTTACAGGGAGATGTTGGTTCGGGAAAAACCATTGTAGCATTACTCTCGATGCTCATCGCTATCGACAATGGTTACCAGGCTACAATTATGGCCCCCACAGAGATATTGGCGATTCAACATTACAATGCGATGAAAGAGTTATTGGAGCATGTGAACATCGATATTGCTTTGCTAACAGGATCTACAAAAGCCAAGCAACGAAGAGAAATTCACGAAAAATTAGAAGACAATTCATTAAAGATTTTGATTGGAACCCATGCTTTAATTGAGGATAAGGTGAAGTTTCATAACCTTGGAATTGCAATAATAGATGAGCAGCATAGATTCGGTGTGGCGCAGCGTTCTAAGTTATGGCAAAAGAATGAGTTGCCTCCTCATATTTTGGTTATGACGGCAACACCTATACCTAGAACACTTGCTATGAGCGTTTACGGTGATCTAGATATTTCCGTGATAGATGAATTACCTCCTGGTCGTAAAGAAGTAAAGACTGTACATCGGTATGATAGTAATCGATTATCGGTATTTAAGTTTATTAAAGACGAAATTACCAAAGGAAGACAGGTGTATGTGGTATATCCGTTAATCCAAGAATCTGAGGCTATGGATTACAAAGACCTAATGGATGGTTACGAGAGTATTTCACGGGAATTCCCATCTCCAAAATATCAAATCAGTATCGTACATGGAAAAATGAAGCCCGCTGATAAGGACTATGAAATGAATCGATTTGTAAAAGGAGAAACGCATATTATGGTAGCTACTACGGTTATTGAAGTAGGTGTAAATGTTCCTAATGCTAGTGTTATGATTGTTGAAAGCGCAGAGCGCTTTGGATTAAGTCAACTGCATCAGTTAAGAGGCAGAGTAGGACGAGGAGCCGATCAGAGTTACTGTATACTACTTACAAGCTTTAAACTATCTGCAGATGCCAAGGTAAGATTGAAAACGATGGTAGACACGTCAGATGGATTCAAAATATCAGAAGTGGACCTTAAATTAAGAGGGCCTGGAAACATGATGGGAACCCAACAAAGTGGTGTACTCAATTTAAAAATAGCAGATGTTGTAAAAGATACTCCTATTTTACAACAAGCAAGAAATGCAGCTATTGAATTACTGGATGATGATCCGAACCTTTCTAAAGAGACTAACGAAGAGATCTTACGGACCTATTCTTTACTTAAAAGAACTTCAGGAATTTGGTCTAATATTAGTTAATAGCAGGAATTAATCAACACTTTTACAATTCGTCCTTAAAAAAATACAACTCGGTAATTTTTAGTTTATAGAACCTTATGTGTGTTGCACATTTGTATCATAATTAACCAATAAAACAATAATTATGAAAATTTTTGCAACAGTATTAACAGCAGTAATGATGTTTTCAGCAGGTATAACATCAACTAAAAAACAACGTGTAACGGCTACCGTAGTAAATGTATCAACAGATAGTGGTAAGGTAAGTTTTGCGCTATATGACAAAGCGAATTTTATGAGACAACCATTACAGTCTAAAAATGGAAAAATTGTGGATGGAAAAAGCACAGTAACTTTTGAGAATGTAGCACCTGGCGATTATGCCATTATTTGTTTCCATGATAAAAATGATAATGATACCATGGATTTTGAAACAAATGGAATGCCTATGGAAGATTATGGAGCTACCAATAACATCATGAATTTTGGTCCGCCAAAATATGACGATGCAAAGTTTACTGTATCAGATAAAGACGTAACGTTTGAAATTAAGTTTTAAAAAAACAAACAACAGGTTTCAGAACTTTAACTAAATTTATATCCAAGAACCTAAATAATTCTCAAAGATGAACAAGTATAAAGATGTTTTTACCATGAAGAACCTCAAAAAAGGTTTTATAGTATGTTTTAAAATAACATTGGTATTTACCTTTTTATTTGGAGTGATCTTTCAGGAGTTTTCTTTAGAAGGATTATGGAAATCATTTATCATCTCAGGATTGTTCTCTTTTGGAATGGGGTTTGGAAATGGATTTATAAATAACTATTTGAATACCAAGTGGGACTGGATCAAACAAACAAATGAACGAGTAACAGCAGGAATCATTGCGACGGTTTTATATACTATACCGTTAGTTTTGGGAATTAACTACTTAATATTGATCGTTTGGGGAAATATAGACCCATCTAATTTTTTTAATGGCAATAATTTTTGGATGCATCTTTTTTATATCATCCTGTCATTAGGGGTTTCTACATTTTTCCATGCCAGAGGGTTTATGAGAAATTGGAAAGCGGCCATGTCTCAAGAAACAACCAAACAGGAGATTGTAGCGAAGACAGAAACAGCCAAATTCGAATCTTTAAAAAATCAATTAGATCCACACTTTTTATTTAATAGCTTGAATGTGTTGACATCTTTGATTGGAGAAAATCCAAATCAAGCGGAGAAGTTTACGACAAAACTCTCTAAAGTATATAGATATGTTTTAGAGCAGCGAAATAAAGATCTTATACCGCTTTCTGAAGAGTTACAGTTCGCAAGAACGTATATGGAATTATTGGGTATGCGCTTTGAGGATGCCGTAAAATTTACTATTCCTGAAACGGTGAGTAATGAAGAACTAAAAATTGTTCCATTATCATTACAGCTACTTCTTGAGAATGCAGTAAAACACAATGTAGTTTCATCCCTTAAGCCTTTAGAGATTACTATATATGAGGAAGAAGGATACTTAATTATACAGAATAACATAAATCCAAAAGAGGCAATAGGTAAAAGTACCAAAGTTGGCTTACAAAATATTGCGGACAGGTATGGATTGATAACATCGAAAGGTGTTAAAATAGAAAACAATAACAAAATATTTAAGGTGTGTTTACCACTCTTATTTAAAATGAATACGATTATGCAACCGGAAGAATTAGAAAATAGCAAATATGTGCGTGCCGTAGAGCGCGTGGAAAAATTAAAAGAATTTTATCAAAACTTGGCATCTTATGTAATTGTGATCCCGTTTTTGATATTTATAAACTTACAATTTTCGCCACAGTTTCACTGGTTTTGGTTTCCCGTTTTTGGATGGGGGTTTGGAGTGTTGATGCATGGATTAGATGCTTATAATTACAATATCTTTTTAGGGAAGAATTGGGAAGAGAAGAAAATAAAAGAATTGATGAATCAAAATAATAGAAGAAGATAAAGTCATGGAATCTAATTTTATACAGGAAGAACGGTATTTTAAGGCTCAAGAAAGAGTAAAAAACATCTTAGGCTTTTACACACATTTAGTATCCACCATATTTATTGTTCCTTTTATAATTATCCTTAATTTGGAATTGGTACCGCAGTATTACTGGTTCTGGTTTTATATAGCAGCTTGGTTTGCTGGCCTTTTTATTCATTGGCTCATTATTTTTGGACTTTCGAAAGTAACCACAAAAAAAAATTGGCAGCGCAATAAGGTTAAAGAAATCATGGACGAAGGAATTAATGAAGAACCAGATTACACTCAAGAATTGTTATATATGAATGCAAAGAAAAGAGTAAAGGAAGTTAAAGGTTTTTATGCCTTTTTAATAGTAACGATAATCACAGTTCCTATAGTAACGTATATCAATTTGGAGTTTGTTCCTGGGTTTCACTTTTTCTGGTTTGTGGTTGTAGGAATGTTATTTGCACTTTTTATGATGTGGCTGGGGATCTTTGGATTCGAACAGTTTGGTTTAGGAAAAAGTTGGCAACAAAAGAAAATTAAAGAACTTATTAAGAACGATTCATTTAAATAATAGCATATGGAATCTAATTTTACAAAAGAACAGCAATATCTTAAAGCGAGAAAGAAGGTAGAAGAAATAAAAGGTTTTTATACACATTTGATAGTCTTCGTTGTTATCATGCCCGTAATTATTTATATTAATTTAAGGTTTGTACCTCAATTTCACTGGTTCTGGTTTTCATTAGTAGGCTGGGGAATGGGTGTTTTCTTCCACTGGTTTGGAGTTATGGGAATGGATAAGCTAGGCTTAGGAAAGGATTGGGAAGAGAGAAAAGTAAAAGAATTTATGAATAAAGACACTAAACATTAGAAAATGGAACCAAATTATACAAAAGAACAGCAGTACTTAAAAGCAAAAAAAAGAGTAAAGGATATTAAAGGTTTTTATTCTCATTTAATGGCTTACATTTTTGTAAACATATTTATTAGTATCGTAATTCTATATGGACTTACATCAAGTGAAGATTTTTCCTTTTCAGAAGCGATACGGCATTTTGGAGTATATTCTACATGGTTGTTTTGGGGAATTGGACTGTTTTTTCACTGGCTTGGAGTATTTGGCTTTGGTTCTTTTATCGGAAAAAGTTGGGAAGAGAAAAAAATTAAGGAATTGATGAAAGAAGATGATGACAGATCGAATAAAATTTTAAGAAAATAATATCATGGAAATAGATAATAACAAATTGGACACTAAGTACCTACGCGCAAAGAAGCGAGTGGAAGATATAAAAGGGTATTACATTCATTTAGCCGTTTATATTGCCGTAAATACCTTTATAAGTGTAAATAAAGTAATGAATGATTTGGAAGACGGAGAATCAATTGGTGGAGCTTTGTCAGATTTTGGAACCTATGCAGTTTGGTTGTTTTGGGGTATTGGTTTGGCTATGCATACATTCAGAATTTTTGGAACCAATCTTTTAATGGGAAAAGAGTGGGAAGAACGAAAGGTTAAAGAACTAATGGACAAAAAGTAGATTATGGAAACTCAATTATCAAAAGAAAAAAAGTTAATCAAAGCCAGAAAAAGAGTAGAGGAGATAAAAGGCTTTTATAAACACTTGACCGCATATTTAGTTGTAAATTTATTTTTGACATTTGTCGTATATTATTTTGACGTAACCATTAGAATCTTTGAAGGGTTGGAACTGAGTGATCAGGTTTCAGGATCTCTATTAGTACGTTATCCTGTTTGGTTCATATGGGGTGCAATCTTATTAGTGGATGCTATAAGAGTATTTATCTTCCCAAGAGCTTTAGGGAAAGGTTGGCAAGATCGAAAAATAGAAGAATTCATGAATGAAAAAAATACATAATAATGAACGTAATCATTATAGAAGATGAGAAGCCAGCAGCAAGAAGGCTAAATAGAATGCTTAATGCATTAGGAATAGAGGCACAAACTATGCTACATTCCGTAGAGGAATCTTTAAATTGGTTTCAAGATAATGCACATCCAGACCTTATATTTTTGGATATCCAACTTTCTGATGGTTTATCCTTTGAGATTTTTGAAGAGATTCCAGTAAAAAGTGCTATTATTTTTACAACCGCTTATGACGAATATGCGCTTAAAGCATTCAAACTGAATAGTATTGACTATTTACTAAAACCTATCGATGAGGATGAATTGAAAAAAGCTGTTGAGAAGTATAAAGATCAACAACCCAAAGAAACAGATTTACAAGTAAATATTGATGATATAAGAAGGCTTTTGATAAATCCTGTAGATAGAAAATTTAAAAAGAGGTTTACCATTAAGATTGGTCAACACATCAAGATTATTCACGTAGACGAAATAGAATGTTTTTATAGCGAAAACAAAGCAACATATATTCATACCAACGGAAAGAGAAATTACCTAATTGATAATTCTTTGGAACACTGGCAAGATCAATTAGATCCTGAGCATTTCTTCAGGGTAAATAGAACATTTATTGTGCACATAAATGCGATTAAAGATATTATATCTTACACCAATAGTAGACTTAAACTGATATTACATTCCTATAATGAATCTGAAATTATTGTGAGTAGAGAGCGTGTAAAGGATTTTAAAAACTGGATCGATTAAATCTTATTGTTTTCTGTAATGCTAGTTTGATTGTTTTACTATATTTACCAAGTAATTTGTAGTAAAGAATAACATTTCCCAAAAATCAACGTTTAAGGGATATCTTTGTAAGAAAAAAGAATGAAAAAAACAGTACTCTTAGCTTTTGTATTTACTGTATGTGTAGTTTTCTCTAGTTGTAACAATAATAACAAGTTTCAAATAGTTAAAGGAAAAGTAGGGCACCTAACTCAAAAAACCACCATTAAAGAACTTGAAACGATCTTTAAAAATGATTCTATTGTTAAGAATTTAAGCGAAGGATCACTCGGTTCTAATTATTTCCAGGATGACGATGAATATCAGATATATGAAAAAGGAGGGAAGCATCTTTTAACCGTTGTTCCTCAAGACCAACTTGATACGTTGTCCACTATTAAGAGTGTTCAGATATTTGATGAAAGATATGAAACGCAGACAGGAATAACCTTAAATTCTACTTTCTCAGATATTAATTTAAATAATGAAATAACCAAGATTGAGACGTCGTTAAATTCGGCAACCTTGTTTATTGATGATTTGAATGCTACGATTGCAATTGACAAAGAGCAATTAGGGTTAAGGCAATTCACAACACAAAAAGTAAGTTTGGAACAGATTCCTGATCTTGCAAAAATGAAATCTTTCATTGTTTGGTTTAATTAATGGGTACTAAGAAGTATCAAATACAAACATCTCCTTTTGTTGTTCCTACAACTGATGGAAAGCTTATCGAAGAACATTTTGGTCAGGCTACTGACGGAAATGCAAAGATTAGTATTGCGCATATGGTTGCTCCTTCTGGTTGGAGTGAACCTTTTCAAACACCAGAGTTTGACGAATATACGTACATCATCAAAGGGAAAAAGCAATTTATTATTGATGGGGAGGTCGTTATCCTAGAAGCGGGTCAATCGATAAAGATTCAAAAAAATACACGTATTCAATATTCAAACCCATTTGAGAATGAGTGCGAATATATAGCAATTTGCTTACCTGCATTTTCTATGGACTTAGTAAACAGAGAGGAAGAATAATGCTCCGTTAAAGTTTTCCTAAACTACGTTAAAACTCACTTTTAAATAGTTGATTTTATGTAATTTACTACATAAATCAACTACACATGAAAACAATTGTCACTTTTTTAGTCACCTTGGCGTTTACTATCTGTTCTTTAAGTGCTCAGGAAAAAACCATGAAGTACGAGGCTTCTAAAAAACATCCTTTTGGACAGTATAATCCTGAAGCTCCTAAACAGTTGCAAGATTACAAAGAACTGATTGGCATTGCTAAATGCGAATCTGTAAATAGAAAACCTGATCAATCTTGGGCCAAGCCTATAAAAATGACTTGGAAATGGAAATATATTATGAATGGTAAAGCTGTTCAGGATGAAACATTAAAAGAAGATGGAGGCCATTCGGGAAGTATCCGTCAATTTAGTAAAGACAGCTTGCGGTGGAATGTCCACTATTATTCATCTCGAGGAGTTTCTTCTACACTACCTGTTTGGAATGGGAATAAAAGTAAAGATGGAAAAATCGTCTTATACAGGAAGCAAAACGCGCCAAACGGCACAGAAGGCTTTTATCGACTTACCTTTTATGATATCTCTAAAGAAGGTTACAAGTGGGTAGGAGAATGGGTAGATACTACTGAGAAAATTGTATTTCCTACCTGGAAAATCTCGTGTATTAAAGAGGATTAATTACTTCTCTTTCTAGCTAATAAAGTATTCTTTAATAACATAGCAATAGTCATAGGACCCACACCACCTGGAACAGGTGTTATAAAATCTGCTTTTGTAGAAACTTCTTCAAAAGCAACATCTCCTAATAAACGATATCCGCTTTTTTTAGTAGCATCTTCAACTCTGGTGATTCCTACATCAATAACTGTGACATGATCTTTTACCATATCGGCTTTTAGGAACTCAGGAATACCTAAGGCAGCTATAACAATATCGGCTTGTAACGTAATCTCTTTTAAGTTTTTTGTCCTACTGTGTGTTATGGTTACTGTAGCATTTCCTACTTTTCTTTTTTGAGAAAGTAAAATACTCATAGGGCTACCCACAATATGGCTTCTCCCAATTACCACAACATGCTTCCCAGAAGTTTCAACATTATATCTATCCAATAACTCCAAGATCCCGAAAGGGGTAGCTGAGATAAATGTAGGAAGGTTTAAAGCCATTTTACCAACGTTTGTAGGATGAAAACCATCTACATCTTTGTCAGGATGTACTGCCATAATTACTTTCTGTTCATCAATATGTTTAGGCAACGGAAGTTGTACTATAAATCCATCAATGTTATCATTATTGTTTAAGCTCTCTATTTGAGACAGTAATTCATTTTCAGAAATATCTTCAGATAATTGAACCAAGGTAGATTCGAAACCAACGTGCTTACAAGCTTTCACTTTTGCATTGACATAGGTTAAACTTGCTCCATCATTACCAACAATAACAGCAGCTAAATGTGGTACTTTGTTTCCTTGTTTTTTGATTTCTGCAACTTCTATTGCAATTTCGTCTTTGATATCCGAAGATGTTTTTTTACCGTCTAGTAAAATCATACTCTAGTTTTTGATATAAAAAAAGGCTACAAATTTTCGTTCGTAGCCCATATTGTTATTGCATTCCTTTCATCATTTGCATCATCTTTCTGCCTCCTCCTCCTTGCATCATTTTCATCATCTTACTCATTTGGTTAAATTGCTTCATCAGCTGATTTACTTCTTGTACCGAAGTTCCTGATCCCTTCGCAATTCTTTTTTTCCTACTGGCATTAATACTCGTAGGAGTACTTCTTTCCGAAGGAGTCATTGAGTGAATAATAGCTTCAATTCCTTTAAAGGCGTCATCATCTATATCTACATCTTTTAGGGCTTTTCCAGCACCAGGAATCATACCCATTAGATCTTTCATGCTACCCATCTTTTTGATCTGTTGAATCTGGCTTAGAAAATCATCAAAACCGAACTGATTCTTAGCAATTTTCTTTTGTAATTTTCTTGCTTCTTCTTCATCATACTGTTCTTGTGCTCTTTCTACTAAAGATACAACGTCTCCCATTCCTAGGATACGATCGGCCATCCTATCCGGATAGAATACATCGATAGCATCCATCTTTTCACCAGTACCAATAAACTTAATGGGCTTATCTACTACTGATTTAATGGATAGAGCAGCACCACCTCTGGTATCACCATCTAATTTTGTTAAAACAACTCCTTCAAAATTTAAGATGTCATTAAAAGCTTTGGCAGTATTTACGGCATCCTGACCTGTCATAGAGTCAACCACGAATAATGTTTCTTGTGGATTTACGGCTTTGTGGATGTTTGAGATTTCTGTCATCATCTCCTCATCAACTGCTAAACGACCAGCGGTGTCAATAATAACAACATTCTTACCATTTGCTTTTGCATGTTTGATGGCATTTTGAGAAATCTCCACAGGATTTTGATTTCCTACCTCAGCATATACTTCTACACCTATTTGTTCACCAACAACTTGCAACTGATTGATAGCAGCAGGACGATACACATCACAACCAACTAATAATACTTGTTTGGATTTTTTGGTGTTCAGGTAATTTGCAAGCTTTCCAGAAAATGTTGTCTTACCAGAACCTTGTAATCCAGACATTAGTATTACTGTAAAGTTTCCGCCTAGATTGATCCCTACAGAATCTCCACCCATCAATTCGGTTAGCTCATCTTTTACAAGCTTCACCATTAATTGACCAGGATTTAAAGTAGTCAATACATTTTGTCCTATAGCTTTTGTTTGTACTCGTTTTGTAAATTCTTTAGCAATCTTAAAATTTACATCGGCATCAAGTAACGCTCTACGAACTTCTTTTAGTGTTTCTGCAACATTTACCTCTGTGATCCTACCATGCCCTTTTAGGGTGTGTAAGGCCTTATCTAACTTTTCACTTAAATTATTAAACATATTGTTTATGTACTTTTTTTGGAAGCACAAATATAAAAATTACTCTTCGCTTATAAAAGGTTTACCCGTGTTATTCTCGTTTGGCAAGAAGACTCATAATAAAATTAACGAAGTGCACTATAGTTGCTATTATAAATAAAGCAAAAGAAACTATAAACAAGCTGTTTTCGTCAATAGGAGATGGGTACGCAGTTCCCGAATTATTGTTTCCTGGAATTGAAAACATAAAGTAAATAAAGAATAGTAATGAGGCTATTTGTAATGTAATATGGATTGAGGTCAGGGCCTTCTTATGTGCTTTTCTTGCCCAATGTAATACGTAATAATTGATACCTACTAGTCCAAAAAAAGCGGCGGACAAATAACAGAGATAAGGTATCGCTATGGCAAAATATGTATTCTGAAAATTAAAATCAAAACTTGTATCGCTTCGAAAAAAAGAAATCAAGATAAAAATAGGAACAAGTCCAAAAAAGAAAAGATGTGGAGTTTTAAAAATTTTATTCATTTAATAATGTTCCTTTAAAATGGTTGTATGATGCTCTGTATGGTGTGCTGTCCACATAATAATCTCTCGAATAATCATCCTTCCCATTAAAGGGTGAGGAAGCAATACGGTATCTAAGTTATGATCAGACCACTTATTAGTCTTGTACTGTAGTTTTTTATTCTGAATCTGAAGAGAAGCTAGTAATCGTTGTTTTTGCTTTAAAGAGGGTTTGTTCAGATTTTTATTAAAATCTCTTGATTTTTCTAAGTTGGCGGTCAATCGTTCTTCGTATCGTTTTGCAACCTCGTTATAAGATCTAACAGGCCTATTAGCCACTCCAAATTTTCGCTTCAATAAAAATTTAGGAGTCCTTAACGCCTTGTTCAATAAGCGTATGCTTTCAGCTAAATGCAAAATATGTTGCCCACTTGTCCATTTACCTTCAGGTCCCATTTCCCATTTTTCTGATGAGTGATTAGCTACCCAATCAAATAGATCGGTATGTTTCTTTTCTAAAACTGCAATGATTTCTTTTTTCTCCATATTGAAGTATAAATGAGCTAGTAATATACAAAAGTTCAAAGAATTTACAATTCACTACAAAAAAGATACAATTGAAGACATCTCGTTTTTTTTAAGAGAAGTTCAGATATACATTTGAAGCATCAATTAGAAAAAAAAGAACCATGCAAACAACAATTCTAAAAAAACTATTCTGGGGATTAGTAGTAGTTATTACTTTTTTAACCAATCCATCAGAATTATTCGCACAAAAAAACTCATATTCTATAAGCCATAGTAATGGCACACATAGTATTCGAGTAAACAACAGCAAACAAAACTTTAATATTGAATACGAAGGTGATATTACCATTTCTGATGACGATAAAGATATCGTTGCTATTTCTAGAGGAGGATTTATTGAGATCAAAAAATCTCGATTTGGTAAAAGACGTCGATTAGTCGTTGAATCAGAAGGAGGGAAGTTAACTCGTAAGTTCTTTATAGGTTGGACGGAAAAACCGTATGACCCCGAAGGAAAGAACTGGTTGGCAGATATTCTACCAGATATTGTTAGAAGTACCACGATTGGTGCACAGAGTAGAGTAGATCGCTTTTACAAAAAAGGAGGTACCAATGCAGTAATGTCTGAGATAGGAGAAATTGAAAGCGATTATGTAAAATCGAAATACTTTAAATTATTGTTGGAAAAGAACTTGAACACCAATGAACTGGTACGTGTAATTGAAACAGCAGGTAGAGAGATTGATTCTGACTATTACTTAACACAGATATTAAAATCAAATCAAAAAGCTTTTTTAGCAAATGCTAAAACGATTACGGCTTATATTAATGCATCTGGCAATATTGATTCAGATCACTATTTAACACAACTAGTTAAAACGGTAATAAAAGACAAGAACATTTCGGATAGCCAGTTGGGAAGTTTATTACAGATTACTGAGAAAGTAGATTCTGATCATTACAGAACTGAGATCTTAAAAACAATCATGGACAATCGAGAGTTGAACAAGGCTAACATGAATAAGATCATGAATCTCTCTAAGGATGTAAATTCTGATCACTACAGAACGGTGATCTTAAAGAAGGCACTACGATCTAATAAAGTAACGGGCGATGTACGAGAGGTGTTTTTAGAATCGTTAAATGATGTAAAATCAGATCATTATACTACAGAAATTGCAAAGGAATTATTACGTGATAAGCTAGATAATGCATCGTTAACAAAATTACTAAACATTGTAAAAAGCAATGTGAGTTCAGACCACTATGCAACGGTTATATATAAGAAAATTGGGAGTAATTCAAAATTAACAGAAACTCAATTGATCCAGGTGATGAACACCGCCGCTAGGAACATTCAATCTAGCTATTACTTGAGTCAAGTATTATTAGCATACGTTAATCAAGTAAAAGGAGGTTCTGAGAAATTAAAATCAGCATATATGAACGCCGCAAAGTCTATTAAATCTGATACTTATTTAGGGCGTGTAATGAAAGCACTATACTAAAATACTAAAGTAATCAATCTTATTCTGTAAGATTGATTACTTTAGATTTATGCAAAGACTAACACAACTAACCAAAACCGTTTTGTTTAAAAAACATCTTTTCATTGTAGTATTAGGATCCTTATTAGGGTTTTTAATTAGTTTTTACTTGGTTGAAAGTGAAACAGTCGAGGCTGTTTCATTTTCTTCATTTCAAGTAGTTTTATCATGTTTAATAGGAATTGTTGTAGCATATTTAATATACATGTGTTCTTTGTTTTTGGACAAGCTTCTTCCTTGGAGAAAGTATGTTGAAGCGAGACTGTTTATAGGAATTATTACACTATTCTCACTGAGCTACTTGCTCATCTTTGGAGCCATATATGTATTTGATTATACAATGAACGATTCGTTAAACTTCATGGCCATTTTTCAACCGATGCTTATTAAGCTAGCAATTATAGTATTCATATTGATCTTGATCTTTGAGATTATCTACTTTGCACTGTATTCTTATTACTCCTATACAACCCTGCAAATTGAAACGGTAAAACAAGAAAGAAAACAAATAGAGTTACAGTTGAACGCCTTAAAGTCTCAGTTAAGTCCACATTTTTTATTTAATAGCCTAAATACCATATCCTCTCTAGTATATAAAGAAAAAAAACGAGCACAACAGTTTATTAGAAAGCTAGCTAATATGTATCAGTATACGTTACAAAGTTATTCTGAAAAATTGATCACGCTTCAGGAAGAATTGGACTTCGTGAAAGACTACTTGTTTTTATTGGAAACTAGGTTTGAAAATAAATTGACCTGCACCATAACTGTTTCAGAAGAACTATTGGATTCTAAGGTGCCTCCATTGGCTGTACAGATGCTCGTAGAGAACGCTGTGAAACATAACCAAAAAGATGAATATGAGCCGCTGCATATAACAATCACATCTACAAAGAAGCACATTATCGTTCAAAACAATATTACCGAAAAAGCAACCAATGTTACCTCTTTTAATATAGGGTTGAAGAATATTAATTCGAGATACTTACTCTTACATACAGAAGGAATTACTATTTCTAATGGAGAAAATTTCTCAGTTAAATTGCCATTGATCTAAGATGAAAAGATTATTTATACATCATCCGTTATTTCGCTTGCTAAGCCCTGTTTTTAGCGGTGTTATTGTGTATTTGCTCATCATCCTTTTTAGCAATGATGTTGGACAATTACAAGAGCAATTTCTTGGAGAGGATTTATATGTATGTATCGGATTGTCTTATGTTATTCAAGAAGTATCAAGATTATTGATTGTACTTTTCAAAAAACTACCCATATATAAAAGCAATATAACTACAATAGTATTGCAGGTACTCTTTTCTATAGCCCTGACAATAGGATTGGTTACAATGTCTATATCGCTCTATTATAAATATATCGTTGGGTTTTCTGTTACCAGCGATGATCTTTTTATGTTTAACAGTGTATTTAGCGTTATTAGTATTATTTACATTTTATTGTATCTGAGCCACCTTTATTTATATAAAATGAACTCGGATAAGTTAAAATTAGAAGAGCAGATAAAACAGCATATTGAAGAAGATTTTTATGAATTTAAAAAAGGGATTAATCCGGAGCTTTTATTTGAAAGTTTTGAAGCGCTATTAGTATTAACACAAAACAGTCAAGACAAAGCCGATGATTTTATTGACTATTTAGCCACTATTTATCGATATTTATTATCGAGTAGAGAGAAGCAATTGGTTTCTGTTTTAGAAGAACTAAAAGTATTGAGCGAGTTTGAGAAACTCATGAACTCCTTACCGTATAGAAGTGTACATATTCAGCAAAAAATAACCTCTGACTTCTTAGTAGTGCCAGGGTCGTTATTATCAATTATAGAAAAGATAGTAAAAGAAACAATCGTCTCTAAAGACATTCATTTATTAATCACATTATCTGAAGAAGAAACGCATGTCGTTCTTAATTATGAATATCAAGATAAAATACAGACTCGATTTAATATAGATCAATTTGAAGAAATAATCCATGTATATGAGATTTACAGTACCCTAAAAATTGATCTTAAAGAAACAGAAACGGAGAGATCTCTATATATACCAAAGTTACTAACCAAACCGTAAATTATGAAAATTGTCATTGTTGAAGATGAAAGCCTAGCAGCAGAAAAGCTAGAGAGATATCTTTTAAAGTATGATACTTCGATTAAAGTTGTACATGTCTTAACGAGTATTAGAGATGCTGTTTCCTGGTTCAATAGCAAGGCAGATTATGACATGGTTTTTATGGATATTCAACTTACAGATGGTCTTAGTTTTGAAATTTTCAATCGAACAAAAATTAATACTCCAATCATTTTTACAACAGCATTTGACGAGTATGCGATAGACGCTTTTAAAGTAAATAGTATAGATTACATACTGAAACCTATTACATTCACAGACGTTTCAAAAGCAATGAATAAATTTAAGTCTTTAAGAAAATTATATGCTAACGAGAATGTATTAGAGAATGTAGCGGAAATGATGACGCAAAACAAAAAGAAAGATCGTTTTTTGGTGCGCCTGGGAAATCATATCCATTCCATTAAAACGGATGAGATATCCTTGTTTTATGCAGAAGGGAGAACTGTGTATTTGGTAACAAAGGAGAACAAAAAGTACATTCTAGATTATAAACTGGAAGACCTTACTAATGTCTTAGACCGTAAAGTATTTTTTAGAGTAAACAGAACATTCATTATAAATATCCAATCCATAAATGATGTGGTAGTATACTCCAATAGCAGGCTTAAAATAGCAACGCATTTTAAATCAGAAAAAGAGATTGTTGTAAGTAGAGAGAAAGTGGGTGCGTTTAAAACATGGCTTGAAGGGAGTTAAGATTTTAACTCGTACAAAACGCAATTTTGATATTCAGGAAAATCTCGTAGTAAAGGATGTGTAAACTCCTTGATTTTATGCATGCCTATTTTCTTCATTACACCGATAGAAGGAGTATTTTCTTTAGTTGCAACCGAAACAATCTTTTTAAGCTTTAGCACATTGAACATGTACTCAAGACATGCTTTTGCTCCTTCAGTAGCATAACCTTTACCCCAAAAATTTTTATGTAGTCTCCAACCAATGTCCACGGAAGGGTTAAAATCGATTTCATAGGTTTGTTCGCAACATCCTATAAAGCCAATAAAATGTCCTGTTTCCAAAATCTCAACGGCAAAGTAGCAAAACCCATTTTTATTGAATTGATCTTGCATTTTTTTTATAAAGTTAGCTGTATATTCTTTGGATTGCGTAGAGGGGAAGTGTTGCATCACTTTAGGGTCTGAACTGATCTCAAACATTTTTATTACGTCAGATGCCTCCCAGGTTCTAAAACCTAAACGATCGGATGTAAATACGTACTCTTTTGACATAGAGACAAAAATAATGAGTTTAGGGATAAATCTGAATAAAAAAGCACTGAATACTTCAGTGCTTTTTATATCTCTATATAGGGAAACAACTATTTTTCAGGAACAAATTTTAGCGCTACACCATTTATACAATGCCTTTTCCCTGTCGTTTTTCTAGGGCCGTCATCGAAAGAATGTCCTAAATGACCACCACAAGTATTACATTTTAGTTCGGTTCTGGCATATCCTATTTTGTAATCAACATCAAGTTCTACCGAATTACTAATGGCCCTGTCAAAAGATGGCCAACCCGTTCCCGAATCAAATTTGTGTTCAGATTTGTACAATGGAGTTTTACATGCAGTACAAACGTACGTTCCTTTTTCATAGTTTTTGTTGAGCGGACTACTAAAAGATCGCTCCGTTCCAGCCTCGCGCAATACATAGTATTCCATTGAGGTAAGTATTTTCTTCCATTCAACATCTGTCTTAGTTACTTCGTATACTTTTTTTGTTTTTTTTGATTCTTTTTTTTGTGCAAGTCCAGTGCAACTAGTTAAAATGGCAATGATACATAATAACGCTATTCTTCTCATGTGTTTTGAATAATGTGTTCTACAGTTTTGTTCACGATGTTTTGATCTCTTAAGATCTTGGTATGCCCTAATCCATGTGTAATTAGTAAGCTACCATTCTGTAAGTTTTGACGGATATTGTATGCATTACTTACGGGAACATCGCCATCTTCTGTATCGTGAATCACAAGAACCGGAATATCAATGTTAGATGCGACGTATCCACTGGCATAATCGTCTACGAGAACTCCCCATTTTTTTTCAATAAACTGTTGCAATTTTAGGTATGCACTTTTATTTAGTTTTAGGTTTTTTATGAACTGTACTAGGATATTTGAAACCTTATCTCCAGCGCCAATGGTTACAAATGTTTTGATCTTTAGAAAATCTGAGACGGCATTATACAAAGAAATGCCCCCAAAAGAATGACCAATGGCAGCTTCAAACGGACCATGTTCTTTGTCTATCTGTTTAATGGTGGCTAGAAAATCTAAAAGGTCTGTTGTTTTTCCAGATGATTTCCCATGTGCCGGACCATCAAAAGAAATAACCATATAACCTTTCTCTAGCAATTTATCGGCAAAAGCAAACAATTGTGTACTTCTTCCTGCCCAACCATGGACCAGTAATACCTTTTTTTTAGAGTACCCGTACGATAACAGGTGTATTCTTTTACCAGTCTCACCTACAATCAGTTCTTTCTTTTGAGCACTTTTAGCCATGGCTAATTCTCTTTTAGGAGTTTTAAAATTAATAGGGGTCGTAAACATTTTGGCCGCCAGTCGTATTGCTAATCTCGAAGAAAAAAAATGTACAGACCTAGATAAAAAGACAACAGGCTTAGGAATGACCAAACTTGGTTTTAATTCTTTTTGTTGAGACAATAAATCCATTTAGAAAACTGTTTTTAATGAAATAGAATATGTAATTTTAAAAAATAGAACAACCAACTATTCAGTGTGACTAAAATACAAAATATGTGTCATAACTTGTAGTTGAAGTATAATATCAAAGAAATGAGAAAAATAAGTATAATAATAGTGCTGGCGTTCTTTTTAACGGAATGCAGTACAGTTCCAATAACTGGAAGAAAGCGTTTAAATTTTGTTAAAGATTCACAGGTTTTACCAGCAAGTTTTGCACAGTATAAAGGGTTTTTAGAAAAGAATAAACTATCAGAGGATAAGAAGATGACAGCACAAATCAAAGATGTTGGGGCTAAAGTTTCTGCAGCTGTAGATCGTTTTATGAGAGCAAATAATATGCAAACTGAAGCCGATTCTTATAAATGGGAGTTTAACCTGGTAGAAGATAAAACCATAAATGCCTGGTGTTTACCAGGAGGAAAAGTTGTTTTTTATACTGGAATCATGCCCATTTGCGCAAATGAAGATGGCGTGGCTGCTGTTATGGGGCATGAGGTAGCACACGCGTTTGCGAAGCATGGTCAGGAAAGAATGTCTTCTGGTCAGCTACAACAGCTTGGAGGAATTGCAGTAGCATTGGGAACATCAGGTAAAAGTGAAGATGCACAGAAAATATGGAATACGGCATACGGCTTAGGTTCAGGTGTTGGCATGCTAGCATTTAGTAGAACACATGAAACAGAGGCAGATAAGTTAGGATTAGTATTTATGATCATGGCGGGTTATAATGGAGAAGAAGCAGCTGAAGTTTGGGTACGAATGAGTGAAAAAGCCAAAGGAAAGAAAGCGCCGCCTCAAATTTTAAGCACACACCCTTCGAACGAAACTAGAATTGAAACGCTAAGAGCATATTTACCAGAAGCAAAAAAGTTGGCAAAGCTATATAACGAACAAAGTAATCATACGGGGAAATAGTATAGTTATATTTTATATCTTGTAAACCGTTCTCATTAGAGAGCGGTTTTTTAATTTATAGATTATGTTAAAAATTGGTGACAAAAAATTGATCAATGCCTGGGCATTCTACGATTGGGCAAACTCCGTATATTCTTTGGTAATTAGTACTGCTGTATTTCCTATCTACTATGCAGGATTGACAGAGGCTGAAGGTTTTGCAAATGCGGATGGTAAAATTGCATTTTTAGGGACACTGTGGACACCTACAACATTATATAACTATGCATTAGCTTTTTCATTTTTAATAGTAGCCTTTATTTCACCAATGTTGTCAGGAATTGCAGATTATGCAGGAAGCAAAAAGAAATTCTTAAAAGGTTTTTGCTTGTTGGGGTCTGTATCTGTAATGGCTTTATTTTTCTTCACAGGTAAAGAAACACTCTGGGTTGGAATTACTTTTACTATTTTGGCAAGTATTGGTTTTTGGGGGAGTATTGTTTTTTATAATGCGTACTTGCCTGAAATTGCTCACCCAGAACAACAAGATAACGTAAGTGCTAAAGGGTTCATGATGGGATATGTAGGTTCTGTTATCTTACTGCTATTGTGTCTGGTACTAATAGAAACTTCTGTTTTTGGAATGTATGATAAAGCAATAGGATCAAAGGTTTCATTTTTATTAGTAGGCCTTTGGTGGATTGGTTTTGCACAAATAACTTATAGAAGGTTACCAAATGATGAAAAAATTGCCTTGCCAAAGGATAACTACTTTAAAAAGGGCCTTAAGGAAATATCGCAGGTGGCAAAAGAACTATTTGCTTACCCAGAACTAAAAGTATTCTTAGTAGCTTTCTTCTTATTGAGTATAGGAGTGCAAACCATTATTTTAATGGCGGGGATTTTTGGAACGGTTTTAGGATTACCTGTATTAAATCTTATAGCTACTATTTTGTTGGTGCAGATCGTAGGAATTTTAGGCGCTTTTCTTTTCTCAAGATTGTCTAATAAGATAGGAAATATCAAAACTTTAAAAATCATAATTGCTATATGGACAATAGTTTGTTTTATAGGCTTTAACCTAACCAAAGAAACACCTAATGTAGATATGTATTTTTATGTACTAGGAGCCTTAATCGGACTAGTTATGGGAGCCATTCAGTCCTTAGCTAGGTCTACGTATTCTAAATTGTTACCAGAAACAGAAGATCATGCTTCTTATTTTAGTTTTTTCGATGTTACCGAAAAGATTGCTATTGTAATTGGTATGATTACGTATGGATTTTTAATCTCCTTGACAGAATCCATGCAGTGGTCGGTGTTAGCTTTAGCCATTTTCTTTTTAGCATCTTTTATCACTTTAAGTATGCTTAAAAAGACAAAATACGTGAGATAACCAATTAATATAAATGGGCGGAAAAGAGTTTCCACCCATTTTTTAGACGCAATTAAACTATTGTGAATTCAAAATCTGCAATTTTGACTTCTGTTCTCACGGCAATAGCATATAAACCATCATCATCACTATTCATAGGGACTAACAAGCGACTACCATTCTGAAAAGAGGGAGGCCAATAAATAGCAGATTTTTTCGTCGTTTTTAGATCTTCTTTTGGTTTTTTAGCAGGGACCGTAGAAGCTCCTCTCCAGATAACGGAATCAGCTAGTTTACTATAGCCAGACATATTTTTTAAACCTTTTATGTAGAGCTTTTCTGGTTTCTTTTTGCCATGTTTTATCTTAAAGTGATTGACAATTGACCAAGGTCTTGAACCTTTAAAATAAACCGTTCTATGAAAAATAAATAATGTTTCAAATTTTGAACCTTGTAGTTTATCTTTTAACCATGAAATGATCTTTAAAATTAATTTCACAACAGCCGTAGAAGCGGCTCCTGCCGCAGGACTAACGAGTTTACCCAAAGCGCTTGGTAGTCCAGAAGTTATGTCTCCCAGAAGATCTGTAATCGACTCTTTAATTTTGTCTTTGGTACCACTGCTTTCAATTTTTTCATACATCTTCTTTTCTAACTCGGTCCAATCGTATAATTTATCGGTCCCATCGGGTTCCTGTATGGTTACCATATTTACAAAGGATTTGTAGCCTATAGGAAGTGCTGTCATTCGCCGATCTTCAACCCAGTATTCTTCTACTTTTTTATTCCATGTTTTAGTCACGTACATCCCATTTTTGTCTACAATATCATCCTTTTCTGAAGTTTGTATTTTCCCTCCAGGAATTTCAGAAAGTGTAGGTTCATCATCTTCTTGAGTATTAAAAAGCCCTCCAAAACCAATAACGGCAGATCCTAAATTTTCAGTTCTTTGATGACAATACATCATATGCGAATCTTTTAAAAGAGGTGGCCACTCAATAGCCGACCATCGGATATAATATTTCCCCTTGGTCGGAGAACCACTCTCAACAGGAGGATATAGATCATCCCATACTTCTTTAGTTGTTTTTGGCCTGTAAGGCACTTTTTTCTTTTCTGCTTTCTCTTTATCATCTGTACTAATAGTAGTTGTTTCCGTAGCTATTTCTGTAGTAAC
The DNA here is from genome assembly GCF_032248395.1 of Asprobacillus argus. Classification (NCBI taxonomy): domain Bacteria; kingdom Pseudomonadati; phylum Bacteroidota; class Flavobacteriia; order Flavobacteriales; family Flavobacteriaceae; genus Asprobacillus; species Asprobacillus argus. The sequence continues at coordinate 685,611 of NZ_JAVTTO010000002.1, read as the reverse complement.
CTCGACATCACTAATGCTATCTAAAACTTTTTCAATGGTTTCTTTACTTAAGCTACCATTTTCTGCCATGTACATGGTGAGTTCCTTAAAATCATCTATTTTTTTTGAGGTTCGTTCTAGATGTATATCATTAATAATTTCGCTGGTCATAATCTTTTCCAGTTCATTTTGTTGATAATCATTAAGATCAACTAAACTATTCACAATTTCAGAAACCATGGGAACAACTTCCATTTGGCCGTGATTAATGGCAGTGTTTTTTAGTTCATCCCATTGACCAAACCAATAGGCAATGGCTGGATTAAACATATTAAGTTGAAATATAAATTCTCTATCTGCCATTTTATAGACAGCGTCTATTCCTTCGGATAGATCTACTTTTAGACCAAACCGCTTGATTACTTTTGCTCGGAGCTTTGCCTCTGGCAAAGAAACCGTTTCAATTAAATGATTCATGATGGTAATATTTAGAATGTTAAACAATATATAATGTCTCTAACTCAGATTGGTAGTTAGAGCAATTATCTCAAAGCATATGTTTGTAAATGGAGGGGTGATTTAATATTCTAAATATAAGATGCAATAAGGGTATTATTCTGCGGATAATCGCAAATAAAAATGCGGTATTATGTGTTAATTAGCTGATTAGCAATGTTTTCTGTAGTGTTAGGAAGTTTTGATTCTCATGACGAACATTTCATCTAATAAGGCTATAGTATTCATTGCCGCTTCCTTAGGACTAAAAGCAGTATCTGATATTCCCGAAACTACCTTTGTAATATTATGATCTATCAGACCCTTAATACCCCAAGTATCCTGAGTGGCCACCGTTAAATATGCCGAAAAATTATGATGACCAGAACCGGGTCTTTCTCCAATAATATGAACAATACCCTTGCTTTTTGTTTTTTTGTTTTTCTGACCAAATAGTAGTTCACCAGAGGCATAACCAGCACGAACCCTTCCATTGGTGATCACTATATGTCTTGGACTTAAAGCATATTCTTTTTCCAATAGTAATTTCTCAAGTTCTTGTAAATACGGGGATAAATGCCCTTTGTCCATCAACGCTCGAGCATTTAGACCATCAGAAATGACAATTTGAATATCTGGGATAGTGGTTCCCCAAGTATTCTTAAGAGAAATTAATCTTCTTTTTGCAGCATTACTTAAAAGTTCCCCAGATTCTGGATGATATACATAATCTTTTCGATCTTTTGATTTGGTGATGATCGGTAAAGCCGCAGGAATGCTCTTTACAAAACTTGTTGACATTTCTGTCCATAAACTAACCTTAGCATCTTCATACAGCGCTTGGACCTGTTTTTCCAAAGCAGGCTCTAGATCCCAAATGTTTTTACCATACCCTTGGGCAATAGGCACACCTCTTTTTTCAATTTCATCAATGAGAACCATGCCTTCAGCGTATATCTCTTCTTTACTTCTTGGATCTTTTTTTGCTTTCAGGTATTGATAATATACCCATATAGGATCGCCAAAATGGGCTGTAGGTTTATTATTTTGGCCAATGATATCAATAGATTTAAAGAAATCCCACATAGCATCATTTACCTTATAACCAAATTTTTCTCTGATCTTGATATGATTGTGAAAAGCTGTCGTTAAATAGCTTAACATCGGATCGTTCTTTGTTGGAAGTGCCATTAAATATGCAGGATTTGCAGGCATGATCTGGTCAATACACCAATCCAAATCTTCCAATGATATATCCATGTGAAGTGTTGAACAGATATCCAATCCAATGGTAAGACCGTGTAGTTTACCCATAACGGTATCTTCTAAACAACATCGTACCAGCTGGTCCTTGGTTTTAAATACCTCAGGACCTATAAACCCCGCTACATCATTTACATACACCCACGGTTCGTGATCATTGTCAGCAATCATTCTAAGCTTTAAAGCTCGTAAAAACCCATACTTCCTCGATTCATGCATCACCATGTCAAAACCTTCTCCATGACCATTCGTAAAATCTGCTCCCTGACCGGTTTCTGCATATAACCCGTATTGTCCTTTTCTTTGAGAAGCATATTTCAACATCTTTTCAATACTGACATCAAATGTTTTATTTGCATGTACGGTTCCGGCAAGACTTTGAAACCAAATTCCTGTAGTACCAGGTTGAATTTCTTCTACTTCAGATTGAACATCTATATGAGATAGCACGCAATTAGGAATTATTTTCTCGAGTTTAAAAGTAGAAACAATATCAAATAATGTTTTTTCAATAGCAGCGACAGAGCTTACCTCGCTAGAAACTGGATTGGTACCTAAAACTAAATCTCCAACACCGAAGGACCATGCGTTAAAAACCTGCCACATAATATCATCGGTATTATCCGTAGGTGAATTCGGTTGAACACGTGCGCTTAAATATCCTTTACTACCGATCTTTGAATTAGGTAAAGGGTTAAATACTTTTTGCCCTACAGTAATGAGTTCATCATTGGTCATTACCTTTACTAGACAACCAATAATATCACTTGTAAGCCCTGGCATGATCTGTTTAATGTCTGCTTCCGAAGAATTTAATACAAATTTTTTAAGGTCATTAACAGTCCAATCGAGTAAATAGGAATGCTTATCCACGGCAGAATTGGTCTGTATAAACTCTTGTAACTCATCTTTAAATGGAGTAGTGGTATATATGTCTTTTAGTTGGGTATTGCCCAATAAGATTCGTGCGTGCTTTCTAGAATCCTCATTATAAGCTGCAACACCAAGAATCTCATCTCCTTCTTTGAATTCGTTGGCTGCTCCTATGATTTGACGATATAAGGTAAGGTCCATTTTACCATGAACTCTTTTGATATAAGAGAAAATATCCTCTGCATCTAAAGGGGGTAGAATTGGACCGGCAGGTACATTAACACTATTGATATTTGATTCCCAAAGTCGACATCCGTTCAATAAGACAACAGATGAACTTAATAATCCCAGCTTCGTTAAAAACTCTTTACGATTGATTTGTTGCATGATACTAGACTATGTGGGGAGACAGTACCTTAAAGATATAAAAAAAGCGCTACATGTGTAGCGCTTTTTCTTTACAATAAAATGTATTTATTGTACGGTAATCGCAAATGTAGCTTCAATATCTGTTTCTCCACCAGCATTTGTAATATCACCAGCGCTTACACCTGTAGCCGTTTTAACTGGCTCGTGTCTTAACGTAATAGTTAAATTTCCAGTACCTGCATTGGTAGTTGTTAAGGTAAACGTAATACCAATTGGTCTCCCATTAGCATCCATATCTGTATATGCAGAGGAAACTAAATTATTATCAGAAGTAAAAAAGAACTGGTGCTCATCACCTTCTGATTCAACCTCCAGCGTTACATTTTCAGCAGGAGTTTCTGTTTCATTTAATACACGTAATATACCATTATAGGTAGTGTTAGCCGCTAAATTTCCTGAAACTGTGATTACGGGAGCATTTGGACCATCTCCATCCAAATCTTGACTTTGTAAGGTAATATCAGTCACTCCACCTTGAGGTGTCAAGGTTGCAATTAATGTGGTAATTACCTCTTCTTCATTTACTGGCACAGGATCACTGTCATTACAAGATACGAATACAGTCGTGGCAATAAATAGTAATGTTAATAATTTAAAGTTTTTCATTTTTTTGATTTTTATTAATAATTAAATTTTAATTGTAGCATAATGTTTCTTCCAAGTTCATCAGCAAAATATCTTAATCGATTTAAATATTCTCTATACGAGGTATTAAGAATATTGTTCATTGTAAAACCAACATTTACCATATGCTCTTTACTAATCTTCCAGTCAAAATTCGCACTGAAATTAAGAACGTGGTACGCTGGTGGTGGTGTACTTATATCTACCAGAACATTTGAATTCGTTCTAGGGATAAAAGCCATAAAATTATTATCTGGATAGTCATTTTGTCTGGATACCCATTGACTCTCTAATTCGACTTCAAAATCAGACCAAGCAGGATTTGAATACCGAATAACATTTATCGTTTTAAATGCAGGAATGTCTATAAGGGGCCTATTGGCTGTTATATCTGTCCCTTTAATATAGGACGACTTATTTTGGAAACTCCAGTGTTGATCAAAGCTGTGTCTAAAATCAGTATCAATTCCAAATAAGGCAGCATTGGTCTGTTTATACTCCCAGACAGGAAATGCACCTCGAACGGTTGTTTCTACACCAGTAGGTTCTAAATAAATAAAATCTTTAATATTATTGTAGAAAGCTTCTATGTGAAAAGTTGTTCTCGGTCCATTGTAAGAATATGTTGTAGAAACTCTGTTAGACGTTTCTTTATCCATTCTTAAATCACCTAATTCAATTCTAGCGGCCGAATGATGTAATCCGTCACTAAATAGTTCAGAAGGGTTAGGAGCTCTATTTGACAGACCGTAATTGAAAATAAGCTTACTATTCTCATTTAGAATGTGATACCCTCCCAAAGAAACCGATATATTGTGATAGTTGAATACTGGATTTACCAATAATTGAGTATTTAGGTCTTGAATGACCAGATCAGCAAAATCCACATTATAACCACGTTCTATCCAACGTGATGTTTGATAGAATTTCTTGGCATCAATTCGATTCCAATCATATCGCAAACCTGCTTCAAGGCTAAAAGTATCACTTATTTCAAAATTTCCAATAGAAAAAATACCTAGATCATATTTTTTATAATCAGGAATAAGGCGTCGAACTCCTGTGTCCGGATTGGCAAAGTTCTCTTGATAACTCGTAGCAATACCAAACTTATAAGAGCTATTTTCGTAAGCATCCAACTTTAGTGTAGATTTCAATGTATGTGTAGTTAACTTCAAATCTACCGCTGGCACATCTCGGTCATCCCCAACTCTAATATCGAACTCAAATCTTCTGTTCTTTTGATAATCATATTGTAGGTCAAATCTGCCTAGATCTTTAAATCTTTTGTAAAAGTTAGTCTTTAATATCTGATGCGTTACTTCTTGTCTTGGCGCACTAATATCGTAACTAAAGCCATTTATAATGTGAGGTTGTTGAGAATTGATGGCATTTACCAGATCCTCAACATTTCCAATATGAGAAGAACGCAGTATGGCGATCTTATTTTTTAAATAACTGTAGTAGATATTAAAACCATGTTCGAATTTTCTAAGACCAGTATTAATATTAAAACTGTTAGATTGATTTCCTGTATTTGTCAAAAAGTAATCAGGAGCCCTATAATCCCCAGAACGCTTGTAAGAGGCTTGTCCGTTGGTATACCATCCTTTCGAAGATGATTTAGTCAACGAAGTACTTAAACCATAACCTCTACCATTGCTATTTCCATGCACGATGGTTTTACCAAAGATAGAATCACGATTATACACTCTTTTAGGATTTAATACAATAACACCACCAATAGCGTCCCCACCATATTCTAAGGCATTGGCACCTTTGATCAAAGAAATACTACCTGCTGCATTTATATCTACATTAGGAGCATGTTCGATTCCCCATTCTTGATCCTGAAGCCGAACATTATTTACCATTACAAGAACACGACTACTGTGTAAACCATTTATTACTGGCTTTACAATAGCGTTTCCAGTATTGATAGAAGAAACCCCTGGGATTTCTTTAATCGCATCCCCTAAACTAAGTGAACTATATTTTTCCAAGACCTCTGTTTTTAACACAGACTCCTGAGCTGTCTTGGTTTTTTTAGTACTTGTCGCTTTAACAGTTACTTCATGCAACTCTTCTATATGATGCTCAAGTCGAATTTCTCTAAAAGGTTCTTTTTCTAGATCTATTGCTATCTTTTTGGTATCACAAGAAATGTGAGAAACGATAATGGTAAAAGAGGAACTGCATAGATTTTTAAACACAAAATTCCCCTCAATATCTGAAGTAGCATATTTTTTTGAGCTTTCAATCTGTAAAGCGGCTCCTATAATCGGAGTTCCATCATGGAAATCTTTAACCACCCCTTTAAAGGTGTAGTTACATTTTTGACCTATGGCCGTTGCGGATAAACCAACAAAGACGAAAATCAAATATATTTTTTTTGACATGGGTATTCGTTTTTAACTTATACAAAAGACTTGTAATTAGCTAAAAACTGGTGGACCTCTTAAAGAAAAAGATAATTGCTGATAATTTGAAAGAAAATTATATTGTATACTCGCTTGTAGTTGCTCCTGAATGTTAAAAACTAGAAAATCATTTTCGCCGATAACTGCATATGTTTCACCTTGCAAATGACATAATACACAATCCGGGTCTTTTTGATGAAAGTGCTGATCGTCTTTAGAAATACAAATACCATGCTCATGCTTTTCAAATGTATGAACAAGTTGCACAATTGCAGGTAAGAAAACCACAATAGATAAACAAATGATACTATATTTCTTCAGGGTTTTTAACAAACTATTTCTTACGTACTTTAATATTTAACATTTCTACTACTAAAGAAAATGCGATCGCAAAATACAAATATCCTTTTGGAATGGCACCTACTGTTTTGTTAAAAATTTCGGCATTTGATAGATGTGCTGCTTCTGTAATCAGCATAAATCCTATTAATATTAAGAAAGAAAGCGCTAACATTTGGATCGTTGGATTCTCACTTACAAAACGATTGACCGGGTTTGCAAAGAACATCATAATGATCATCGAAATAACCACGGCTACAATCATAATAGGTAGCGCTCCTTCAATACCATTGGTCATTCCTACCGCCGTTAAAATGGAGTCGAATGAAAAAACGATATCTATTAAGATGATCTGAACAATTACGTTTGAAAAGGAAGATGCTTTTTTGGGTTGATCTTCTTCTTCAGTAACAGCACTTTTATGCACTTTACCTCTAATCTCCTTCGTACTTTTATACAGTAAAAACAGTCCACCTAAGAGCAATATGAGACTTTGTCCAGTTACTCCAACTTTTAGCCATGAGGTATTGATAGTCCAAAAAGGTTCTTTTAACGCAATTAAATAAGAAACACTTAATAATAACAATACTCTGGTAATCATTGCAAGAGACAGTCCTAAATAAGTAGCTTTCTTACGTTGGTTTTTAGGGAGTTTATTCGCAGAAATAGAAATAAAAATAATGTTATCTATTCCTAGAATAATCTCTAAAAGTGTTAGTGTTATTAAGGCTACCCAGGCATCTGCACTCAGGAAAATCTCCATACTATTTTATTTTGTATACGGTACCGTTTTGTTTAAAATCAGAAAAACCAATTTTTGCTGAAAAGTTATACGAGCTATCTGTTACTTTCGTAATCTGAACAAAGATAGGGTCGTGATCTATTTCTTTTTTGGGAGACTTCATTCTTAATGTATAAAAGAAGTTGTTCTTCCAGGTAATATATAACGTATCTATCTTTTTAATTTCTTTTCTAGTAACGATACTATCAGTAGAAACTTCCACAAATTTTGTGTATTCTTCTATTTGCAAACTGTCTTTGCGTGTAATAATTGTTTTACTATAACTTTCTCCTGCCGGGATTTCAAAAATACCTTGTTGAAATCTGCTGGCATCTCCTTTCGGTCCTGTTTGACATGCGAAAAGGACAATTGTTACAATAAAAAATGCTAAAATTTTTCTCATTAGATTCCTGTATAATTTGACGGAGTAATCGCTTTCAACTCCTCTTTGATTATATTGGAAACATCCAAGGTGTCAATAAAGTTCGCTATTGATTGCTGATTGATTTTCTCGTTGGTTCTTGTGAGCCCTTTTAGTGCTTCATAAGGATTAGGATATCCTTCTCGTCTTAAAATGGTCTGAATTGCCTCGGCAACAACGGCCCAATTATTTTCTAGATCTTCTTTAAATTTTGTTTCATTTAAAAGTAACTTGTTTAAACCTTTTAAAGTAGAGGCAAAACCTATTAATGTATGTCCGAATGGAACGCCTACATTTCTTAACACGGTACTATCTGTTAAATCTCTTTGCAAACGAGATACTGGTAACTTTACCGCTAAATGTTCAAAAATGGCATTTGCAATTCCTAAATTCCCCTCCGAATTTTCAAAATCGATAGGGTTTACTTTATGAGGCATTGCAGAAGATCCTACTTCGCCTTTCTTTATTTTTTGTTTGAAATAATCCATAGACACATACGTCCAGATGTCTCTATCAAGATCAATGATTATGGTATTAATACGTTTCAAAGCATCAAATAGGGCAGCCATATGATCATAATGCTCTATTTGCGTTGTAGGAAATGAATGATATAGTCCTAACTGCTCATTTACAAAGCGGCTTCCAAAAGCTTTCCAATCGGTATTTGGATAGGCTACTTTGTGCGCATTGTAATTTCCTGTCGCACCTCCAAACTTTGCAGCATTGGGCACTTCTTTAAGGTACTTAATTTGCTCTTCTAATCGAACTACAAATACATCGATCTCTTTTCCTAAACGAGTAGGTGAAGCCGGTTGACCATGTGTTCTGGCTAGCATGGAAATATCAGACCACTCTGTAGCTAGAGTTTTTAGTTTACTAATAAGGCTTTCAAAACTAGGCACATATACTTCAGCAATAGCATCTTTGATAGACAATGGAATTGCCGTGTTATTAATATCTTGAGATGTTAATCCGAAATGAATAAACTCCTTATATGCCTGCAGCCCTAAAGCATCGAATTGTTCTTTAATAAAATATTCAACAGCTTTTACATCATGATTGGTTACCTTTTCAATATCCTTGATCTTCTGAGCATCTTCGCTAGAAAAATGAGTATAAATTTCTCTTAGTTTTTCAAATAAAGCAGTGTCAAATTCAGAAAATTGAGGTAATGGAATTTCGCATAATGCGATAAAATATTCTATCTCTATTAGCACTCGATATTTTATAAGAGCTTCCTCAGAAAAATAATCGGCTAATTCAGAAACTTTACCACGGTAACGACCGTCAATTGGAGAGATAGCATTAAGCTGTGAAATGTTCATTTTTTGTTGTTGTGTTGAAAAATGCAAAAATACAGAATTACAAAAGATGTTTAGGCATTAAAGGGTCTGATTTTATCTAAAAACTTTCCTTTTTATGATCTGAACTTCGTTTTTAGCCTCTAAGTTCTTAATAGCACGGATTACGGTCTCTACACGAAGGCCTAAAATATCTGCAATTTGTTGTCTTGTATAAGCTATTTCAAAATTAAATGTACCTTCAATTTTCTCAACATCATGTTTTAGATAATCCATAAAGCGTAATACTCTATGCTCGGGTTCCTGACTCGATATTTCTGATGCAATAATGGCTTTATAGTGTAATCTCTTTGCTAAATTCCTAGTAATGTCTAAATGCACTTCAGGATGTTCAAATAAAAGAGCGAGCAATTGCTTTTTGGGTAATACTAAAATGGTACACTTAGAAAGCGTCATAGCATTGGCAGGGTAGGTGATATCTACAAAAAGTGGAGGCTCACCAAAACTTTGCCCTTTGTAAAAAACGCCTTGAATAAACTCCTTCCCATCATCATTAAAATTGTTCATCTTTACCATACCTTCTACGATTTGATAATAATAACGAGCAGTATCGTTCTCCGAAAAAATAAGTTCATTCTTTTCGTACATTTTTTGATGAGCATCAAAAGCCAATAATAGTTCTGTATCGATCATTATGATTTAAGTCATAAATTGCACCTTCAACAAAGGTATATTTTTGAGATCAAATTATTTTATATGAATTCTAGAGATATTAACAATAGACAAGATATATATACATTGGTCTCCACGTTTTACGATAAGGTCAAAAAAGATGAGCTGATCGGCCCGATATTCTTAGGCACTATTCCTGATGAACAATGGGAAGGGCATCTTCAAAAACTTACAGATTTTTGGCAAACAAACTTATTTTTCATTAGAAAGTACAAAGGAAACCCAATGCGCGTTCATAAAGAAGTTGACCAGAAATTTGAGCATAGTATCTACCAAGAACATTTTGATAGATGGCTCTCTCTATGGTATACTACTGTAGACGATCTCTTTGAAGGATCTAAAGCAAATGATGCGAAAGAAAGAGCCAGGAATATTGCGAGTTTATTGTTGATAAAGATATTTCAATCAAAACCTAAGCCAATAGATCAATAATCTGATAGATTAACAACAACGAATTAACGGTTATATTTAAAATAAATGCCCAAACAATGGTTTTAAAAGGTTGCTGACTTATTGCCGTAGCATTCGCTCCCATTGCAAATAAGGTAGCTGTCATTAAAATAGGTATTGAGACCTCTCCGTTTACAGATAAAGCTGCTGTAATGGATGCTATTCCAGTACCAAGCATAATGAGCATAATAGTAATACCAATAGCATTGGTTTTTTCACGTTCAATGATTTGATGTACGTACTGTAATAAGTTAAAACTTCTTTGCTCTTTTTGCCCGATTTTGTGTGTGATTTGTACTTCCATAATTCTCTTAATTATGAAGTAAAATTACGGGCTACACTAGAGACTATTTATGACTTCAATCATAAACTAAATTTTCCTTTTTCGATGTTTTTCGATCAACGCTAAGATATGCCTTCCTCTTGCTTTACATCCTTTGCTCTCATGGATGATTTTTGTTCTGATCAAATGCTCCAACTCTGGATGAATCCACTCTTGATCTTTGCCGAACAAGTATAATGTAGTCATAGTATATGCTCTTACAGCTATTTTCTGATCGGTAATCAACCAGTCAAAACCTGCCTCAATAATCTGTTGAATATGATCTTCGTTAAGCGCCTCTCTAAAGGCAGGATCATTTTTATAATATGCAGTGGTAATGTGTTCACATATTTTTGCACAGGGCCTAATAGCACTATCAAAAGTTAGATGCTTTAGTCTTGAAGCGAATCTGTCTAAATGTGGAATAATAAGATGAAGATCGTTATGAGTACATATCCATTCTAAGATCCAGGCTGCCTTAATGGAAGTTTTATTAGTCACATCAAATGTAATTTCTACCAGAGGGCTAAATAAATCTTTCTGCTCACAAACAATATTTGCCACTCTTTGTCTGTTTTCTCTTTTAGCATTTGCGATGTTTTCGAGCTCGGATGTTAAATAATCAATGGACATATGAATAGTTCGAAATATGTATATTTACGTTAAAATGGAATCGATGTTAAAGATAAAAAGTCTTGCTTTTGTTTTGTGTTTTATGAGTTGTTTTTTTTTAAGCAATAGTATAAATGCACAAAAGATCAATCAGTTTGATAAAAATAAAAAGAGAACTGGTATTTGGAAAAAATACTATAACAATAAACGTATACGATATGTTGGTAGATTCAAGGATGGGAAGGAAATAGGGACTTTTAAGTATTATGATGTTAGAACTTCAAAGTTTCCAACAGCAGTTAAAACGTTTAAAGCTAAGACTGACTCGGCCTATGTAAAGTTCTTTACACTCAGCGGTAAATTGCAAAGTGAAGGTTGGATGCTGTTAAGAAATAGAATAGGTGAATGGACCTATTATTTTTCAAATGGTAAATTATTTTCAAAGGAGTTTTATAAAGAAGGAAAACTGGAAGGTACAGTCACAAACTATTATAAGAACGGCAAGATGTTAGAATCGACCGAATATATAAATGGCATGAAGAATGGCATTTCAAAAAAGTATTCAGATGAGGGAATTCTTATAGAGGCAGTAACTTTTAAAAATGATGTGCTTAACGGAGAAGCAAAGTATTTTGAATTAAATGGGAACTTAAGAGAGCGGGGAGTATATCAGAATGGTAAGCGTTATGGAAAATGGGAGTTTTTCTTGGATGGAGAAGTAATTGATGAGAAAAAGAAAAGAGAATTAAAGAAATTTAAACCCAAAAAAGGAGGTAACGATAAAAATTAATTATGAGAAAAGTACTTGTATTTTTTGCGTTGTTGTGTGTACCCTTGGTAAGTTATACGCAAAAAAACAAATTGCCCGATCCTGAAGCCCATTTTTCAGCATTGATCGTAGATAATATTAAAACATCTATAGATTGGTATAGTACATACCTTGGTTTTACCGTTATAAACGAACGAGCGTTGCCAGATGCAGGATTTAAACAGGCCAACCTAAAGAGAGGCACTATCTTACTTGAACTTATTGAATTAGATGCTGCCGTATCACCAAAAGAAGCTATTCCTAATTATACTGCAAAGACGCGGGTTAAAGGAATTTTTAAAATAGGCTTTCGAATTTCAGCATTTAATGAATGGATTCATCATTTAACCAAGTTAAATGTCGAGTTTCACGGTAGTGTTGTCAAAAGTAATGAATCGGGAAAAAAAATGGTCATTATTAAAGACCCAGATAGTAACAGAATTCAACTTTTCGAAAAGTGATTATTCAGATCTTAACGTTAACATTTTTAAGTAAATATGGGTTTAAGGTGTTAAAAGACACTTAAAAAAACGTTAAAGCCCTTCAATTACTGTAACATTTTTAATTTATTGGCGTAGTTGTTGATATAGAATATCAACAAGTGTTTTTTTAAGACGCAACCATTTTTGGTTCAATTCATCTTATAAATACACAATAACCAAATTTACAAAATGAAAAAAATCGCTATTATTTCCGTTCTAATTTGGGCTGCAATTTTGTTAACAGCCTGTAAATCTAAAGAAAATAACACATCTATTGAAGGTTTGTGGTTGGTAGAAAAAGTGCAAATGGGTACACAAGAAATGACCCCAATCGCCCGCTGGACCCGATTTAATGCAAACTACACCCAATCTTCTGGAAATGGCTGGTTACAGCATTCCGTTGGAAGTTGGGGCCTAGATGGAAACAAACTTAGTGTGGAAAACACTAATGGAATTTCAGATGGTTTTGAACCTTTTCAGGTTTCTCTAGAAGGTGAGAAAATGATTTGGAAAAGAAAAGAAGAAAAAGATACAGTGCATGTTTTTTTGAAAAAGATTGAAAAACTTCCCACGTCAAAAGGAAACGATTTGTTTGGTTTATGGAAACTTGTCGGTTATGCCGAAAATGGTGTAGATGCAACTTCAAAGATAAATGTACCCGAAAGAGCAATGATCCACTTTCGATGGGATAATGTATATGTGCAGCATAATATGCCTGCAGGAAAGCGTTCAGGAGTATATAAGATACATGGCCATAAACCAGAGATCCAAATGATCAATTATGGCGATGGAAATTCATTTGACTTTTGGAAATTTGAAATAGTCGATGATATGTTGATTATGACTTCCACAGACAAAACCACCGAAATAAAGTTTAAAAGAAGTCATCAATTCCCTCAATAAGCGTATCAATTCTTTAGATACAATAATCTAAATCTTATTCGTAATTTTGTACCCTATTTTAAATACAAAATGAAAAGAGTAATTGTAGGACTTTCAGGTGGAGTAGATAGTAGTGTAACGGCATACTTGCTAAAAGAGCAAGGATATGAAGTTATTGGACTTTTTATGAAGAACTGGCATGATGATTCTGTGACGATTTCCAACGAGTGTCCATGGTTGGAAGATAGTAATGATGCTATGATAGTTGCGGATAAGTTAGGAATACCCTTTCAGGTTGTGGATCTAAGTGAGCAGTACAAAGAACGCATTGTTGATTATATGTTTAGCGAATACGAAAAAGGGAGAACACCGAACCCTGATGTATTGTGTAACAGAGAGATCAAATTTGATGTTTTTATGGATATTGCTATGAACCTTGGCGCAGATTATGTAGCCACAGGTCATTACTGTCGAAAAGCAGAAGAGGAGATCAATGGGAAGAGAATCTATAAATTGCTGGCAGGAAAAGATAATAATAAGGATCAATCATATTTCTTATGTCAATTATCTCAAGAGCAATTAGGAAAAGCATTATTCCCTATCGGTGAGTTGACCAAACCTGAAGTGCGTGAAATTGCTAAAAAAGCAGATCTGATCACTGCAGAAAAGAAAGATTCTCAAGGACTTTGTTTTATTGGTAAAGTAAGACTCCCGGAGTTTTTACAACAAAAACTACAACCTAAAGAAGGCGTTATTGTAAGAGTAGATGATAATGCAAAGCCTTTTCAAAGAGTGGTGCCTAACTTTTCTGATAAATATGAAGAACTGGATTTTTTCGCAACTAAATATCAATATGACCAAGAGGATGGTAAAGTAGTTGGGAAGCATCAAGGAGCACATTATTTTACAAAAGGTCAGCGCAAAGGATTGGCTGTTGGAGGAACCAAAGAACCACTTTTTGTTATTGAAACAGATGTTAAAGAAAATGTGATCTATACAGGAGAAGGGAAGAACCATAAAGGACTATATAGGAGCGTACTGTTTGTGTCAGACAAAGAACTACACTGGATTCGAGAGGATTTAGCTTTGAAAACCGATGAAACCATGCAGGTGGAAGCGAGAATACGTTATCGCCAGGCTTTGGAAAAAGCAACCTTGTATAAGGTGGATAACGGGCTATTTGTTGAATTCGAAAATCCGCAATCTGCTATACAGGAAGGACAGTTTGTTGCATGGTACAAGGATGAAGAGTTACTAGGCTCAGGAGTTATCTCTTAATTTTTTTCAAATTGCTATAAAAAGCAGTATTTTAGACCTATGCTAAGAGTACTCCTTATGATATGTCTATTTTATTGTACCATTGCTATTGGGCAAGAAGACGCTTGGGTATATTTTACGGACAAGCCAAATGCAAGTACGTACTTGAACAATCCAGCCTCGATATTAAGTCAGAGAGCGATAGATAGAAGGCAAAAGCAAAACATTACTTTAGATACTAGAGATGCACCCATCGAACAGGCGTATTATGATGCTATTAAAAATACCAGTGGTATTAGTGTCATGGCAAAATCGAAATGGTTAAATGCAATACATGTAAGAGGTAGCGAAGCTGCTATTGGAGATTTAATGAACACATTTTCATTTGTTACTTCCATTGACTTTGCTAATAAGTTATTGAATAATAGAGCATCCAATCAACAGCAACAAGCAAACCATCTGAACAAGCTGGCCGTGCAACAAGATTTTAATTATGGTAATGCCACTAATCAGATAGAAATGTTAAAAGGTGATTATTTACATCTACAGGATTTTACCGGAGAAGGAATGATCATTGCGGTATTAGATGCGGGGTTTCCTAATGTAAATACACTGGGAGCATTTCAAAGATTACGAGACAACAACAAGATATTGGGTGGATATAATTTTGTTGAGAGAAGTACGAACTTCTATACAAGAAACTCACATGGAACACACGTGCTTTCTGATATAGGCGGATACATAGAAGGGCAGTTTGTAGGAACGGCTCCAGACGCTTCTTTCTATTTATTCATCACAGAAGATCATCAAAGAGAGAACCCATTAGAAGAAAGTTTATGGGTAGAAGCAGCGGAAAGGGCCGATAGCTTAGGCGTAGATGTTATGAATACCTCTTTAGGATATTCTACTTTCGATGACAGTAGTTATAATTATAGCTATGCCGATATGAATGGTCAAACAACGTTTATTACCAGAGGAGCAGAAGCAGCGGCTTCCAAAGGAATGCTGCTCGTAAATTCGGCTGGAAATTCAGGCAATAGCGCATGGTTCTATATTACGGCACCTGCAGATGCTGCATCCATATTAACGGTAGGAGCCGTAAATGCTTCCCGTAACCTGGCGTCCTTTAGTTCTAGAGGACCTACCTCAGACAATAGGATAAAACCTGATGTGATGGCTCAAGGGAGTTCATCCGCAATTGTTAATTATATTTCCGGAGTACCTGTGGGAGCAAGTGGAACATCGTTTTCTTCACCTATAATGGCAGGCGCCGTAGCCTGTTTATGGCAAGCATTTCCTAATAAAACAGCATCAGAAATTATTGAAGCTGTAAAGATGAGCGGAGACAGAGCCGAAACTCCCGATAATAATTATGGCTATGGCATTCCAGACCTTGAAGTGGCATTTACGAGGTTGACAGAGGAAAATGATATCGCACTATCCGATGTTAAGATATATCCTAACCCTGTTGGCAGCCAACTTACGTTTACATTTACAAATAGTTTGGCGGAATATTATATAGAACTCTATAATGTATTAGGAAAGAAGGTAAGAACATATGCAAATTTAACTACAAATACGGTTGATGTATCTGGGTTTTCTAAGGGAATCTATATATTAAAAATGATGTATCAAGATGAGTACAAAACTTTTAAGTTGATTAAAAGATAAATGACAAACAAAATAACAAACCTATTCGGTATCGAATACCCAGTTGTTCAAGGAGGAATGATATGGGTAAGTGGATGGAAACTAGCCTCAGCAGTCAGTAATGCTGGAGGGCTGGGTTTAATTGGATCTGGATCTATGTATCCAGAGGTATTAAGAGAACACATTCAAAAATGTAAAAAAGCAACAGACAAACCTTTTGGCGTTAATGTGCCCATGTTGTACCCTCAAATAGAGGAAATCATGGATATTATTGTAGAAGAGGGGGTAAAAATTGTTTTTACGTCTGCTGGTAATCCCAAAACCTGGACGTCTTTTCTAAAAGAGAAGGGAATTACAGTAGTTCATGTAGTAAGTTCTGTAAAATTTGCATTAAAGGCACAAAATGCTGGTGTCGATGCAGTAGTCTGTGAAGGATTTGAAGCTGGCGGACACAATGGACGCGAAGAAACTACAACATTTACACTAATTCCTATGGTAAAAGAGCGGGTGGCTATTCCGGTCATTGCAGCTGGAGGAATTGGATCGGGTAGAGGAATGTTGGCAGCGATGGTACTTGGAGCAGATGGAGTTCAAATAGGAAGTCGATTTGCTGCAACTATTGAGTCTTCTGCACATGATAATTTCAAACAAACTATTGTCAATGTCCAAGATGGTGATACCCATTTAACGTTAAAGGAATTGGCCCCTGTACGATTGATAAAGAACCATTTTTATCATCAGGTACAAGAATTATATCAAGAAAATCCAACGATAGATCAGATTAAAGAACTGTTAGGAAGGGCCAGAGCTAAGAAGGGAATGTTTGAAGGGGATCTCGAGAATGGAGAGCTCGAAATTGGTCAGATAGCGGGGATTATTCATGAAATTAAATCGGCTAAAGAAGTACTCGAAGAAATTATTTCAGAGTATAAACATATCAAAATGACCATATAATACTATTTAAATGCAACTTAAAAGTTGCACAATTTAAAAATAGGATATATATTAGCAACCGTAAAGTTGCATATTAATATTAAAATCAAATAGGATGAAAGACGTAATTACCAAAGAACGAGTATTTAAACAGCCCATAGACAAAGTGTGGAATGCCATCTCAGTAGGAGAGGAGATCTCAGCATGGTTTATTAAGGCCGATTTTAAGGCGAAAAAAGGATATGGATATACATTTACCGCCAGTGAAGAAAAAGGATGTGTAAACATTACGGGAGAGGTTAAACAATCAGATCCTTATACCTTGTCTTATACTTGGATTGTAGATGGTACAACAGCCGTAACCACGGTAACCTGGAAATTAGAATCTGTAGATGACGGAACAAAACTATTTCTAGAGCATTCAGGAATATCTAACTATGAAGGCGAAACTGCAGTAAAAATGTTTGAAAACTTTAGTGGAGGTTGGATGAATTGCATGGATCAATTAGACAATTATGTAAACACTACCGTGCATGCAGGATAAAGTAACAAAGCTTTTTAAGGCTATTGCCGACCCTACAAGGCGTGAAATATTTCACGCCTTGGTTATCGCCACATCAGCATTATCAATTACGCAAATATCTGGGCAGTTTTCTATGACGCGTCAAGGAGTTACCAAACATATTAAAACATTGGAAGACGCTGGGTTGGTTCATATTAATAACCAAGGTAGAGAACGATTTTGCATGGCAAATCCAAAAGAGCTCAAAACACTCAATAAGTGGCTGTCGTTCTATGCGAAATTCTGGGGTGATTCTTTAGATAACTTAGAAGATTATTTAGATAGTTAATTTCGGGAGCAAAACTTCGAAAATTGCTGATCCATATCAATATGTACCACGCAACTAGTGACTATATGGTTAGGTTGTCTCGGTCAACAGCTATTGGATTTTTTAGGGTAATTTTTAGCTTATTGAAAAAACTTACATAAACGGATTTACAGTCATAACATTTATACAGTTTATTGCTAGGAAGTAACTTCAGAAAAAATTTTCTCTTTTTTCTTTTTTGATGGATTGAACCACAATGAGGGCAGCTCGACATGATATAACTATTTTAAAATGAGTACTCTGCAGCAGACATTATTTGCGTATGAGTTTACTATAAAATTAAATAGTGTCATAGAAACCTTTAAAGGAAATCTGTTTCATGTAATATACAGCACACTTTATGTATTAAGTATGCTCCTTATAAAAACAATTTGACTTACGATTTATTGAAGATCAATACGTAACGGGGATTTTAATTTCGTACAACCTTCGAGATTTATTATTCAATCTGTTTTGGCGTAACCAGGGATTGTGTAATTTCAATTCTTTATAGTTGGTGCCAAATTTCTTAGCGAAGGATGCAATATTGTGAATCACAGTATCTACTTTAACAATACGTGTTTTTGGCAAGGTATAAAGATCTTCTTGCTCAAATTCAAACCCATAATGCTTAGGATTAGACATGATCTCTTTTAAAGCCACAATTCTAAAAACATATCTTGACGTTTCTGAGTTTAATAAAAGATCATAATAATCCGTTACTTGTTGGACTTCCAAACGTTTGGCTATTCTAGCGTTTCCAGCATTATATGCAGCTGCAGCTAACGTCCAATTACCAAAACGTTTTTTAGATTTTTTTAAATAATCTGCCGCTATTTTAGTAGCCTTTTCTAGATGATAACGCTCATCCACGTTTCTATTTACCTCCAATCCATATTCTCTCGCAGAATGCTTTAGAAAATGCCAAAAACCTGATGCACCTGCAGGCGAAGAGTTGTTTTGTAAACCACTTTCCGCTACAGCTAAATATTTGAAATCATCAGGAACACCATACTTTTTTAACAACGGTTCAATAATCGGGAAGTACTTGTGTGCTCTTTTTAGTAATAGCAAACCATTGGATTGCCAATAGGTATTTACCAAAAGCTCTCTATCCATTCGCTCTCTGATATCAAATCGCTCAACAGGAATTTTTTCTCCTGCAAAAGAAATTCCATCTGGAATCTTTAGCGCCTTTATTTTATAGGATTCAGCCGTATTTCTCTGAGGCCCAACGTCCGATTTATAAACTGCATTGATAAAAAATAATGCGATGATAGCTGTTACCGAAAATGATAAAAAGCGTAATGATCCTGTCATAAGAGTTCCCTGTTTTAGTAGATCTTAAAATTAAGGAATTGTTACCTAGATGTCAAGTTAAAGTATTGCAAATTATTTGTGAAATGGTCTTTGCTTTCATCAAGATCATCACATGGGTTCCTTTTTCCACTAAAACGAAATTTTCAATGTGTTTTACTGGAAAAACATGGTCTTCATTCCCATGAATGTGCGTCAAATTCGGAATCGGTTCTTCTTGTTTCCAATGCAGTACATTATAAATAGCCCATTCCATGTAACGTCTGTTGCGAACAGATAAGTACATTTTATACAGTTCTCTACGTTTCTTTAAATAATCACCTAAAAAGTATTTGCTATATTCTTCAAAGTTTTCAACAAGCCACGTCGGAAATAATTTATAAGCTTTGGTAACCTTTGCAAGTTTCAGACGATTTGGAAGCTCATCATGTGTTTTTACACTAGATATAATTATAACACGCGATACTTTGATCTTCTTACTCATTTCTTGCACGATCATTCCTCCAAAAGAAACGCCTACAAGTACAGGATTTTCATGAGTTATATCTAGGCACATTCTATTCGCATAATCTTGAATGGATTCTTCTAATGAGATTGGAATCTTCCATTCGAGTAAGTGAATCTCGAATTGATCTTCAGGTAAATAGATATGCTCAAATATTTTTGGGCTGGCACCCAAACCTGGCATACAATAAACATGAATTTTTGACATTATTTTAGATACTTATTATCGTATAAAATATCTTCTATAAACACATAAATATCTGTGAGTCTATCAGGAGCATCCTTCCAAAGACGCACAGTTACTTTTTTACCGTTATACCTAAGAATTGTTTCTGGGAAGTCTTTTGTACCGCTAGCTGTGTACCTACTTTTTAGTTTAGAAAACTTGGACCGCTCTAAGATTTCAGAAAGCTTCATGTATTGTTTTGTAGACAATTTAAATGTCTTAATACCTTTCTCGTTTGTATATCGAATACCTTTATATGTAAAGGTACTATCTCTTGAGATGGTTACGTCAAAAACGGGACAATCTCCAGAGCAAGCTTTTCTTTGCAAACGAACAAGTGTATTATCCACTTTTTTTACTTCTTTTTCTACAACTATCTCTTTTGGAACTTCCTTGACAACTGGTTTTTTCTTTTCTTCTTTTTTGATAGGCGTTTCACAGCTTAAAATCAAAAGAGAAAGAAAAATAAACAGTAATTTTTTCATAGTATTTGTTTCTATAAAGCTACAATTTCTTGCACAAAATCAAATCGAACTAATCCATCTTCATCAATCTTGGACAGTGTTACTTCATGAAGTGTATTTACCAATTCAGGGTTCCAAGGTGCTTTTACTTTCACGTAGTTTTCTGTAAATCCGTGAATATACCCATCCTTGTTCTCACTCTCGAATAAGACGGTCAGCGTATTGCCCAGTTGAGACTCGTAGAATGCTCTTCGCTTCTTTGCGGATAACCCACGTAACATCTTACTTCTTTTTGCACGAACACTTTTAGGAACCACTCCTTCCATTAATACAGCTTCTGTATTAGGCCTTTCAGAATAAGTAAACACGTGTAAATAGGAAATGTCCATATCGTTCAAGTAATTATAGGTTTCTAGGAAGTGTTCGTCCGTTTCTCCGGGAAAACCAACAATCACATCCACACCAATACAGGCATTTGGCATGACCTCTTTTATTTTTGAAACTCGATTCGTATATACCTGACGTAAATAGCGACGCTTCATTTTTTTCAATAGATCGTCACTACCACTTTGCAAAGGAATATGAAAATGCGGAACGAATGTATTCGAATTGGCCACAAAATCAATCGTCTCATCTTTTAAAAGATTTGGCTCTATAGATGAAATTCGCAAACGATGAATGCCATCTACTTTATCCAATTCTTGCACCAATTCTAGAAAAGTATGTTCATGCTTTTTATTACCAAATTCTCCTTTTCCATAATCACCAATATTAACACCAGTTAAAACGATTTCTTTAATCCCTTTTTCAGAAATCTCTTTGGCGTTCTTTAATACATTTTCTAACGTATCGCTTCTAGAGATTCCTCTGGCTAATGGAATTGTACAATAGGTGCATTTGTAATCGCAACCATCCTGTACTTTTAAGAAGGCACGTGTACGATCACCAATAGAGTAGGATCCTACGTAAAAGTCGGCATCACCAATTTCACAAGAGTGGACCTCACCAATATCATTTTTGGTCAAATCGTTTATGTAGCTGGTAACATTAAATTTTTCAGTAGCACCCAATACCAAATCCACACCATCTACGGCAGCTAACTCTTCAGGTTTTAATTGAGCATAGCATCCCACAGCAATTAAAAAAGCGTCTTCATTCTTCTTTAACGCATTTTTTACAATTGTTTTAAAACGTTTGTCGGCATTATCTGTTACAGAACATGTATTGATGACATATACGTCGGCTGCTTTGTCAAAATCAACACGCTCAAAGCCTTCGCTCACAAAATTACGAGCAATCGTCGATGTTTCCGAAAAATTAAGTTTGCAACCTAAAGTGTAAAAAGCTACTTTTTTATCTGCATTCATTCCTGTACATTTGGACGTGGCAAATTTACAATAAATATTAGGATAGAAATGGGAAAGAAATTGATTTTTGAAACAGATCATTTTTTGGTTAGAGCGCTTTTAATGAGTGATTTGGAGCCTTTTCATGAAATGCACTCAAATATCAATGTTATGAGGTATGTTAGAGGTGCAGCGATGACGCGTGAAGAGAATGAAAAAGAACTTCCAGAGCTTATTAAAAAATATACTGAAGCC
Source organism: Asprobacillus argus (assembly GCF_032248395.1). Taxonomy (NCBI): domain Bacteria; kingdom Pseudomonadati; phylum Bacteroidota; class Flavobacteriia; order Flavobacteriales; family Flavobacteriaceae; genus Asprobacillus; species Asprobacillus argus. The sequence goes on along the minus strand of NZ_JAVTTO010000002.1, from coordinate 663,577 downwards.
GGTAATGATTTCTGGATCTATGCTATTGAACGAAAGTCAGACAGTATGTTTGTAGGTACCGTGGCTTTGGTTAAAGATGATCAAAATGATGATGAATTAGGATATCGGTTTTTAGAAAAGTATTGGGGAATGGGCTACGGATTGGAAATATGCCAAGGATTAGTTGACTATTGTAGATCAATAGGATTTCCGAAACTAATAGGATATGTAGCCGATGTGAATGTTGCTTCTGCCAAGATCTTAGAAAAGTGTAACTTTAAAGAAGTTTCAAAAGGAATAGAACCCAATTTAAAAATACCAGAAACCAAATACGAATTGATCTTATGATTGCAGCACATTTAAAACCTCCATATTATGCAGTGATATTTACTGCTTTGCTCACGGATAACATAGAAGGTTATATAGAAACAGCAGAAAGAATGGAAGAATTGGCAAAGGAGCAAGAAGGATATCTAGGGATTGAATCCGCAAGAAATGATGTCGGGATTACGGTGTCTTATTGGGAAGACCTGAACGCTATTACGCGTTGGAAAAATCAGGTAGAACATACGGAAGCGAGAGAAAGAGGGAGGAAGCAATGGTATCAGCAGTACCAATTACGCATTTGCAAAGTAGAGCGTGAATATGGATTTGTAAAGCAATAACATGTACGCAACTTTAACAAAATATCTCTCTAGGATCTTTAAAAAGAAAACCATCTTTAGATACGGTTTTAATATATCTCCTATGTATAGGAGGTCGACGGGAAGAATTATTGAAGTGTCCGAAGATATTCTAAGCGTAAAAATTAGAATTCCATTAAGTTATAAGAATAGCAATTATGTAGGCTCTATTTTTGGAGGGAGTTTATTCTCGGCTACGGATCCAATTTATATGGTACAGTTAATACATATCTTGGGAGATAAGTATGTGGTTTGGGATAAAGAGTCTACCATAAAGTTTAAACGCCCGGCTAAAGAGGCGGTATATGCCGATTTTAATTTCTCTCCAGAAGAAATAGATCAGATAAAGAAGGATGTTGCACAGAACAATGAGATCGATATAAAAAAAACGTTGAACATTACAGATCAGCAGGGCTCTAGCATTATTGCTGAGGTTTCCAAAATTATTTATGTTGCAGATAAAACCTATTTTAAAAACAAGCGGAAAAAGAAGTAAAGAGAACAATGGAAAAACGCAGGGTAATGAATAATATGAATTGTCATTTCGAACAACGTGAGAAATCTCCTATTCAATACTTTGTATTGATGTTATGTACTGTTATTTTCACTAGTGCATGTACTAATAAAACATCTGGCTTTGACGATTCCCAGGTTTTCAGATACAATCAGCATGCAAACCTTACGACATTAGATCCTGCTTTTGCGAAGGATTTGAGAACTATCTGGGCAGTTTCACAATTATTTAATGGATTGGTACAGTTAGATGATAGCTTGCATGTACAGCCAGATATAGCCAAAACATGGACAATCTCGGAAGATGGTAAAACATATGAATTCATTTTACGTAAAGATGTTAAGTTTCATAAACATGAGTCGTTAGGAAAGGATAGTACAAGAAACGTAATAGCAAGTGACTTCGAATATTCTTTTAATAGATTATTAGATCCCAAAGTAGCCTCTCCGGGTAAATGGGTATTGGATTTTGTAGATACATTCAATGCAAAAAATGATTCTACGTTTACCATACAATTAAAGAGACCTTTTCCTCCATTCTTAAGTCTATTAAGTATGCAATACTGTTCTGTTGTTCCGAAAGAAGCAGTAGACTATTTTGGTAGTGAATTTAGAGCGAATCCAATTGGAACAGGGCCATTTCAATTTAAACTATGGGTAGAAAATATAAAACTCGTATTTAGAAAGAATCATCACTATTATGAGAAGGACGCCGATGGTAATCAGTTACCTTATTTAGAAGCGGTTTCCACTACATTCTTGCCAGATAAGCAAAGTGAGTTTTTACAGTTTATCCAAGGAAATTTGGATTTTTTAAACAGTATCGATGCTTCCTATAAAGATAATATCTTGACTTCTAAAGGAACCCTTCAGCAGCGATATGCAGATGAGATCAATATGGTTATTGGACCGTATTTGAATACAGAGTATTTAGGGGTGTATCTAGATGCCGAAGAAAAGGAAACCAATTCAGAAAAATTGCGTAAAGCGATGAACTACGGTTTTGATCGTGTAAAAATGATCAAGTACCTGAGAAACGGTATTGGTACTCCTGGAGTTAATGGATTTATTCCTAAAGGTCTCCCATCATTTAACCATATGAAAGGGTATACATATCAACCCGAAAAAGCAAAAAAACTAATCCATGAATACATAGCCGAAACAGGAAATAAGAATCCGTCTATTACGATTTCTACCAACAGTCAATATCAAGATATGTGCGAATTCATTCAACGTGAAATGCAGAAAATTGGATTAAAGGTTGCAGTTGATGTGATGCCGCCGTCTACACTGCGAGAACAAAAAGTAAATGGGAAACTATCTATTTTTAGAGGAAGTTGGGTAGCCGATTATCCGGATGCTGAGAACTACCTTTTCATTTTTCACAGTAAGAACTTTTCACCAAATGGACCCAATTATACACATTACAACAATAAAGAATTTGACGATCTATTGGAAAAAGCGATCAATACCACGAATACAGAAGATCGTCATCGCTTATATCAAAAAATGGATAGTCTATTAATGTCTTCTGCGCCAGTCATACCTTTGTATTATGACGAGGTAGTCCGTTTTACACATAAGAATATAAAAGGCTTGGGGATAAACCCTATCAATCATTTGAATTTAAAAAGAGTACGAAAATTAAAAAACTAACTCCTTGATCTTTTGAGTCATTCGTTTTTTAATATCAGTAGGATAGGAGCGATCTCCCATAAAAATATCAGCCATAGCTTCACTAAAACGTTGCCCATATTTTTTTAGTAGTAAATTTCGAATTGTCTTTTGTTCATAGAAGAATTTAGCCAGCCATTCACCCGTCTTTAATTCAGGAATCAACTTTTCGTTTAATTTTTCCATATATAGTTTTTCAGCTTCACTCATGTTTAGATCAGCTTCAGCAATGGCCCGTGCCGCTAGCATACCGCTGTAAATAGCATTTGAAATTCCTTCTGCGGTTACAGGATCTGCAAAACCGGCAGCATCGCCTGTTAAGAAAACACCATTCTTCACAAATCCATCGGTTCTTGCTGCCACAGGAATCTGAAATCCATGTTGCGTTTCGCTAATAATATCTTTTAGGCCAATATGCTGCACATATTCCTGGTAATACTTCTTAAGATTGATTTTCGTTCTTCTAGCCGATGCAATACCTACTGATAGATGATTTTTCTTGGGAAAATTCCAGGCGTACCCAAATGGAATAGCATCCATGTCAAAACGAACCTCGTCAACATGTCTTTTAAATTCTTCATCAGAGACTTTTACCTCGTATTCCAATGCAGGAATTAGAAAGCGTGTGTCAGTTTTCCAACCAGCCATTTTTGCCGTTGGACTTAATGCACCGTCAGCAGCAATCACAAATTTAGCGGTAATGGTTTGTTGAGATGTCGTCAAAATAATTTTATCACTTTGATGTTCTATAGATTTTAGCTTGTTACCCTGTAAGATGGTAACACCCATTTCTTTTGCTTTCTCAACGATTAAATTGTCAAAAGAATCACGCATGATCATAGTAATGATTGGATCCTTTCTTTCCGTTTTAAAATGTAGTTTTTTGCCTAAATAAACATCTACTGTATTAAATTCTCTTTCTACCACCGAATCAATAGAAAAAGGTAAATCTTTACGCCCTCTATACACAAAACCACCACCGCAAGTTTTATAGCGAGGCAGGGTTTCTTTTTCTATAATAACAGTAGAAATACCATTTTTTGCTAAGTGAAAAGCCGCACTTGCCCCAGAAGGACCACTACCAATTACTGCAACATCAAAGTGATTCATACATACAAATTTTGCGTTGGAAAAATACCACTTTTTTTAATAGAAACAACAAACAAAACATCTCTTTATTTAAAGCTAAAAACCTCTAAATAAAGAGATGTTTAACCGCGAAATGACTTTTGATTAATGAAGATTAGCCATGATAGGAAAATGATCTGAATATTGTATACGATGCGTTTTATAATTATCTGTAACGAAACTTTCATCGGTTAAAATGAAATCTATTCTTAGTGGGTATGGGTAATTATAGGTTTTACCAAAGCCTCTTCCTGCTTCTAGAAAGGCGTCTTTCATTCCGTCAGAAATTTCATTATACACCCATGAAAAAGCCGTATTGTTAAGATCTCCACAGATAATACTCTTTCCTTTCCATGCATTTTTATGGGTTAAGAATAGTGCTGTTTGCTGCGCTTGTTTTGAAAAAGTTCTTTTTAATCGTCGATATAATTTTTCTGAATTCTCCTGGCCAAAGTTTTCTTTATTAGGATTGACACCTAACGATTCTAAATGAACGTTATACACTCTAACCGTGTCTGAGTCTATTTTTAGATCGGCAAAAATGGTATTGTTTTGGCTACCCTCAAAATCTAAAGAACCTGAATGAACGATTTCGTATTTGGAAAAGACGGCATATCCGAATTTACTTTTGGGCTCTTTAGTCTTGATATATTGATACGGGAAACCATGATCAATCCCTGAATTTATATAGTACTCCTGAATAGCCAACACGTCTGGATCTTCAGTTTTGATGAAGTCAAATATTTTGACACTTGTACTCGATTTGTTTTTCCAGCCTAGATTACTAAACCCTTTGACGTTATAGCTCATTACCAAAAGGTTGTTTTCTTTGATATTGCTTTTTCCAGAAATTAAGAACAGCGAGGTCACATAGTTAAAACCTAAAATAAGAGTCACCAAAGAAATACACAATTCCTTTTTTCTGCGTAATAACCAATAGATGAAGAATACTATGTTTAAGATGATCAAAATAGGAACTCCTAAACTTAGGACCGCAAGTGCAGGAAAAGTCTTTGGTGAAATAAAGGGCAGAAAATAAGAGAAGAGTAGCAGTATGGCTACCAATGAGTTTAAAATAAATAAAAACTTGCGAATAGCACGTTGTGTTTTCATCTTACTTCTTTCCCTGTTTAAATAAAAAGGCTTTCTCTTCTGAAGATAACGTATCATACCCTGATTTACTAATCTTTTCTAAAATGACATCTACCTTTTTCTGATAATCGGCTTTGGTACTCTTAGAGGTTGGTTTGGTTTTACGAGACTTCGATTTATGTACGGTACGTAGCGGTTTTCTTTTTACTTTAAAAAGTTCCAAAATCCGATCAAAAAAATTGATCTTTTTATTACTTGCCTGGTTCACGTATAAAAATCCGAAAAGCGCACCTCCAATATGTGCTAAATGCCCTCCTGAGTTGTTCCCTGGAATTTGGATAAAGTCTAACAAGACCCAAATGGCCGCCAAGTGCCACAACTTCACATAACCGATCAAAGGAAGTTTAAACTGATAATTAGGTGCATAAGTAGCAATACCTACAAAAATGGCAGAAATACCTGCAGATGCTCCTAAAAGATAGCTTCTATCCAGTTCATCTGTAAAGGCAGGGAAATAATTATAACTCAATAGAAATATCAAACCGCCAAATAGCGTTCCTAAAAAGTAGAAACTCAGTAATTGTCGTTGGGTAAAATATTGGATAAATAAGTTACCCACAAAGTACAGGGCTATTAGATTAAATAAAATATGTAAGAATTGTGTATGGATAAAACCATAGGTAACAATTGTCCAAGGCTTGGTTATAAAACCTTCAAATGTCGCAGGTAAGATAAACCAGTCTGTGATGAAATTGCCATTATAGTTGATCAAAAAACCAAACGTATTAAAGAGAAAGGTTAGAATAAATACCCCAAGGTTCACATAGATCAATTTCTCTACAATCGTTCCTTTTTTAAATCGTTGTTGTATGTCTGTTATAAAACTCATGCTATTATTTCCAGCGCTTAAAATGATTTCGTTTCCAGTAGTAGGCAATAATAAAGCCTATTAGTGCACCTCCTACATGGGCAAAATGTGCTACATTTCCAACAGAATATTTCGTCATACCAAAGAATAAGTCTCCAGCAATTATTAGCGGGATAAAGTATTTTGCAGCTATTGGAATTGGGAAAAATATCAAAGCCAATTTTGCATCTTTAAAGTACATTCCGAAGGCTACAAGAACCCCATAAACGGCTCCCGAAGCTCCAACAGCAGGTGTATTGTAGAGACTATAAAACTTTTGCATGGTTTCAAATGGAATGTTAATGGAATTCTGATCATATTTTCCAACTGAAAGTATATTTTGAATATCCGAGGCAGAAACACCTAAATTAATTAATTGATCATAGATTGCGTCAAATTGATAGTAATTAACCAATGTATATATTAATGCCGCTCCAATTCCTGCAGAAAAGTAAAAGAATAAGAATTTATTGCGGCCCCACATTTGTTCTAATGGTGTCCCAAACGCCCATAAGCCATACATGTTGAAAAGGATGTGTGCAAAACTACCGTGCATGAACATATGAGTTACATACTGCCAAAACCCAAAATGTTCGTTCTGTGGAAAATGTAATGCTAGGACATTGGTCAAATCAAGTTCTAACAATGCCCCAGGAAGGAATAAAATAACATTAATTATTATTAAATGCTTTATAGCTTCTGTAAGTCTATTCATATCAACTAGTGAATAACGAATCTAGTTCGTGTAGGGTTAATGTCTTAAACGTTGCTTTTCCGTTAGGTGCTACGTTAGGTTCTTTACAAGAAAAGAGGTCATGTACCAATGTTTCTTGTTCTTTTTCAGATAAATATTTACCTGTTTTAATGGCTAAGGTCTTTGCAAAAGACTTTGCCATGATATCAAAGTGACTAAAACTAGCATCGGGAATCTCAAGATTTATGTCTTCAAGCAATTGCTCCATTACCTGGGAAATCTGACTTTCCGTAATAGAAGTAGGGATTCCTGCAATCGTAATACTCTCTTTAGTAAATTCATCAAATACAAATCCAGCATTTTCCAGGTCCGATTTAATGGTATAGATCATCTCGATTTCTGCTGAAGAAAAATTGATTTTTACTGGAAACAACAGTTGTTGACTGTTGGCCTCTTTCACAGTAATAGCTTCCAAGAACTCTTCATATAAAATACGTTGATGAGCCAAGGATTGATGTATTAATACAATTCCAGACTTAATAGAGCTCAGGACATACTTTTTTTGTATTTGGAATGTTTTTCCTGTGTCTCTTTTAGATTCATTTTCAAACAACTCTTCTTGCTGCTCTGTTTTCGAAGGCTCCAAATTGGCATATAGTACTTCCCAATCTTGTTCTTGTTTCACAGGGATATGTACGCGTTTTTGCTCTTGTTTTACAAACGGATTAAAGTTAGGGTCTACAGCTATTTTTGGTGCAGAAGCGAGCGCTTTTTTACTGTAATCATATGGTGTGTCTAGATTTGAATCTCGATTAAAATCAAGTACGGGTGCCACATTATACTGACCTAGACTATGTTTTATAGTTGCACGTATAATAGCGTACAAATCTTTTTCATTATCAAATTTAATTTCCGTTTTTGTAGGGTGAATATTAATATCGATACTTTTCGTAGGGACTGTTAAATATAGAAAGTAGGAAGGGTGTGACCCTTGTTCTAGCAGTCCGTCAAAAGCCGCAACGACAGCATGATTTAAATAAGCACTTTTAATAAATCGATCATTTACGAAGAAAAATTGTTCCCCTCGCTTCTTTTTTGAATATTCATGCTTGGTGACAAAACCTACCATAGAAAGAATGTCTGTCTGCTCATCAATAGGAACTAACTTTTCATTCATTTTAGCACCAAAAATAGAAACGATCCGCTTTCTAAGATTGTCAGATTGTAAATGATATACCTCATTACCATTATGATGTAATAGAAAACTAATTTCAGGGTGTGCTAACGCTACTCGTTGAAATTCGTCAATAATATGACGTGTTTCAACGGCATCCGACTTTAAAAAGTTTCTTCTGGCAGGGATATTATAAAACAAGTTTTTTACCGCAATACTGGTTCCGGTAGGAGTAGCCGCAAAATCCTGACTACCAATTTTACTTCCTTCGATCTTGATGTGATTTCCTAACTCATCTTCTTCCGTTTTGGTCTTAAGCTCAACATGAGCAATCGCCGCAATGGAGGCCAATGCCTCTCCGCGAAAACCTTTGGTATGTAAATTAAATAGATCTTGGGCACTTCTTATCTTAGAGGTCGCGTGTCTTTCAAAGCAAAGACGTGCATCTGTAGTACTCATTCCCTTACCATTATCAATTACCTGAATGAGTGTCTTTCCGGCATCTTTTAGTAACAGTTTAATATTGGTCGCACCGGCATCAATTGCATTTTCTAATAATTCTTTTACCACAGAAGCAGGTCTTTGGACGACTTCTCCCGCGGCAATTTGATTCGCAACATGGTCAGGCAATAGTTGGATGATATCTGACATTAAATCAATTTATGGAGTTCAAAAACATAAGCAACAATTCCAACTAAAATAGCAATAATTATGGCTAAGCGCCTTGTTGATTTTACATCAGCACTAGTAGTCTTATTTTTTTTCCAAGCATTTCTTAGTTGTGTTTTTGAAAAACTAAGTTCAGGAGCATCTTCTGTTTCTTCATCAGAAGGAGCATCGCTATACTTTTGTTTTAATTTTTCAATACGCTCTTTTCGCTCGTCATAATATCGAGGTTTATAGTCAAAAACATAATATTTTCTGGGCTTAAAAGCGTTACCTAATCCAAACATGTTAAAATCTTTAATGTGATGTGAACAAAAACTGCACCAACCTTTGTTCTCTGTCAAATTTAAAGAATTAAAGCCTAGCGGTCAAGATATGTTAAGAAGTATCTTGTTAAAGATGTCTTAATGCTGCCATTTTAACAGCTGCCACAGCACATTCGATTCCTTTGTTTCCTAATTTACCGCCAGAGCGATCAATAGATTGTTGTTTTGTGTTGTCCGTAAGCACGCAGAAAATGACAGGAGTGTCATACTTGATATTAAGGTCCACAATACCTTGTGTAACTCCGTCACACACAAAGTCGAAATGCTTGGTCTCGCCTTGAATCACATTTCCCACAGCAATAATAGCATCTACAGGTTGAGATTCAATCATTTTTTTGCAACCATACACCAATTCAAAACTACCAGGAACTTCCCAGGAAATAATGTTTTCTTTTTCTGCGCCACAATCTATAAGTGTCTCAATAGCGCCTTGTTGCATACTTCGAGTGATTTCAGGATTCCACTCAGAAACAACAATCCCAAATCGAAAAGGTTTCGCATTTGGGATTGTAGCTTTATCGTAATATGATAAGTTCGTAGTTGCCATTATTGTGCATACTTTACCATACTAATATACTTATCTATATCATTACCCTGTTCTGATTTAGGGTAATTTTCTTTTATCTTAGTGAATAATGATAATGCTTTATCATATTGTTTTAGGTTCATAGCTACATTTCCAGCTTTAAATAAAAACAACGGAGAAGTATACTCATTATCTTTTTTGTTAGCGGCTTTTTCGTAGTATGTTAAAGCGTCTTGTTCTTGATTCAAATCAGAGAAAGCATCACCGATAGCACCTAAGGCAATTGGACCTAAGGCTTCGTCATCAGAAGAAAAATCCTCCAGGTGATCTATTGCTTTTTGATAATCTTTTAATTGTAAATAAGCCATACCTGCATAATAGTTTGCTAGATTTCCTGCTTTTGTACCACCATGTTCACTGATAATATCTAAAAACCCGTATTTACCATTTGCACCATCTAAAGACAACGTTAATAGTGAATCTACTCCTGATCCTGCAAGGGATGCTTCATCAAAATACTTTCTTGGAAAGGCAAGATCATTTGCAGCTTGAATTTCAGCTGGTTCAGCGATAAATTTGTTATATCCTAAAAATCCTAAGATAATAACAGCAATCAATGTTAAACCATAGAACAAAGGCTTGCTATTTTTTTCAATCCATTGCTCTGACTTAGAAGCTGTTTCATCTAGAGTGTTAAAAACCTCTGCAGTGGTACTCTGCATATCTTGTGCCTGTTGCTCTTTCTTATCCTTCGGTTTATATCCTCTCTTCTTGTATGTTGCCATATTTCCTTTAAAATTTGTAGGCGCAAAAATAGTTTTTTTAATTGGATTTTAAAAGCGCTTATTTCGCAAAATTTTCAATAATTTGCATGCCCTTATCCAGAATAATTACAAAACATGTATTTACAGAAAATTTCGATACTGAATTTTAAGAACATTGCGACTAGGACATTTGATTTTCATGAAAAGATAAATTGTTTTGTAGGTGACAACGGTATTGGAAAAACGAATATCCTGGATGCCATCTATTATTTGTCTTTTGCAAAAAGTTATTTTAACCCGGTTGCAGTGCAAAATATAAAGCATGGTGAGAGTTTTTTTGTGTTGGAAGGGGACTATATAATTAGTGATAGAAAAGAAAAGATCATTTGTAGCCTAAAAAAAGGTCAAAAGAAAGTACTAAAGCGCAATGGAAAAGCATATGAGAAGTTCTCCGATCATATAGGCCAGTTACCATTGGTAATTATTTCTCCCGCAGATAGGGATCTTGTTACAGAAGGTAGTGATACTAGAAGAAAATTTATAGATGGTGTTATCTCTATGCAAGATAAAACCTATTTAAAAGACCTCATTGCTTATAACAAGGTAGTGTCTCAAAGAAATGCACTGCTAAAGTACTTTGCGGCTAATAGAACTTTTGACGCTCTAAATTTAAAAGTTTATGACGAGCAATTATCGTTGTTGGGAGTAAAAATATATGAAAAGAGACAAGATTTTTTATCAGAATTCACGCCTATTTTTAATGATAAATATCAAACGATCTCAGGAAATAAAGAGCAAGTGAACTTGCTTTATAAAAGTCAACTACACGATACTGATTTTACTCAACTTTTAGAGATGTCAGTTGAAAAAGATAGAATGGTACAATATACCACGGTTGGAGTTCATAAAGATGATTTGAGTTTTGATATTGGAAATTACCCGATTAAGAAATTTGGTTCGCAAGGACAGCAAAAATCATATTTGATTGCCTTAAAACTGGCACAATTCGAGTTTTTAAAGCAGCAGTCTAATATTGTTCCTATCCTTTTATTAGATGATATTTTCGATAAGTTGGATGAAAGTAGAGTTTCTCAGATTATTGAATTGGTGAATAATGATGAATTTGGTCAGATATTTATTACCGATACACATAAAGAGCGGACAGAAAAAGTAATACAGCGTACGAATAGTTCGTTTGAAATCTTTAACTTGTAATTATGGCTAAGAGAGAAAATGATTCCTTTTCAGTAAAAGATTTAATGAAATCCTTTATTAAGGAGAACAATTTATCTAAAGGTATGCAGAAGATGAAGATTGAAGAGTGTTGGGAAAAATTAATGGGGCAAGGAGTAGCCTCATATACCGAATCTGTACAATTACAAAATAAAACTTTGATCATTAAGCTAACGTCTTCGGTATTAAGAGAAGAGCTTAGCTATGGTACGGAAAAGATTATTAAGATGCTGAACGAAGAGATGGGAGAGAAGGTAGTCGGTAAATTATTATTGGTATAAAAAAACTCGCTACCTATTTGGCAGCGAGCTAATATATGTTGTAAGATTGCTACTACTTAAAATATTTCTCTTCCAGAAAAATGGAAAGCACCTTCAATTGCTGCATTCTCATCAGAATCTGAACCATGAACAGCATTTTCTCCCATTGACGTAGCATATAATTGTCTAATAGTTCCTTCAGCCGCTTCAGCTGGGTTTGTAGCTCCGATTAAAGTTCTAAAATCTTCTACAGCATTGTCTTTTTCTAAGATAGCCGCAATAATAGGACCTCTAGTCATGAATTCCACTAATTCTCCAAAGAAAGGTCTTTCGTTATGAACAGCGTAAAAAGTTTCCGCGTCATTCTTTGTCATTTGTGTTTTCTTCATTGCTACGATTCTAAATCCTGCAGCATTAATCTTTTCTAAAATTGCACCAGTGTGTCCGTTTTCTACACCATCTGGTTTAATCATAGTAAATGTTCTATTTGTTGCCATTATAGTTTTTTATAAAATTTGGTGCAAAAGTAAAACTTTTAATGTTAAAAACAAGTTAAGGATACTCTTGAATATATTCTTGTTGCAATATATTGTTAACTCCCCTCATTTGCATGATGACTGTTTTTCTTGCAAAATCAAATTTTAAAAGACCAAAACTGATATCCGATACTACTTTTTTAACTCGATAAGAATTCTTTTCAGATGTAAAACCTGAGTAAGCATGTGTAAGACCACTTGAAGTAAAATCAACTAAGGGGTAAGGTATACCAGGTAGTTCAGTTCTAGAAAACTCTGAAATGTGTCTATCGCCAGATAAGATTATCACTCGGTTGGGTTTCGTAATGGAAAGTAATTTTGTAAATCGATCTACCTCATGAGGGAAATTACTCCATGCTTCAAAACCGTGTTCCGATGATAAAAATTGAATACTGCTCACTATGACGGTGAAGGTAGCTTTAGAATTCGTTAGCTCCTTTTCTAACCATTTCCACTGGGTTTCACCCAAAATAGTACCTTGGCCATACCTATTTGGAGTATATCTCTTTCCTTTTACCGCAGATTTGGTAAGATTCGTTCTAAAATACCGAGTATCTAGCACAATAACTTTTACACTGCCATTTTTTGAATTGAAAACTTCTGAATTGTAAATGCCTTCTTGTTTTCTTCTGGAATGGCGTTTGGGGATTCCAAAGAAATCTAAAAATAATTGTTGTGCTTCTTTCTTTTTTTCAAATTCGACACCTCCATCGTTTAACCCATAATCGTGATCATCCCATGTAGCCATAACGGGAATATCTTGTACAAGATTTATGTATCCTTTTTGTAGATATAAATCTTCATAATCCTTTTTCATTTTCAGCATGTCATCTGTATCCGAATAAATATTATCGCCGCCCCAGACCCATACGTCTGGTTTATTTTTTTTGATCTCTTTCCACAGTTTGTTTGGTTGGTACTGTTTATTGCATGAACCAAAAGCAACAATAAACTCGCTCTTGGATACCGTTGTTTTTTTAGGGATCAGTTTTTTTGAACAAGTAACACTAAAAATGACACATAAAAAAAGCGTCAAAAAATGAGAAAGTTTCATATTATTTTTAAAGGATTCTTAACAAATGTAATTCAAAATTTGCTTTGAACAATATTAATAAATTGTATCTTCGCTGTTTATGATTCAAGAGAAATTAGAAGAGTTAAAAACGTTTTTATCATCACCAAAGAGTATGGTGATTGTTGGTCATAGAAACCCAGATGGCGATGCCATGGGATCGACTTTAGCGTTATATCATTATTTTAAGCAAAAAGGCCACAAACCCACAGTGGTTGTGCCCAATGAGTATCCCGAATTCTTACATTGGTTACCTGGTTCCAAATCTACCTATAGATTTGATTGGCAGAATAATCAATCTCAAAGAGCAATTAAAGGTTCTGATATTATTTTCTTGCTAGACTTTAATGCATTACATCGTCTTGGAAGTGATATGCAAAATACACTAGAGAAATATCCGAATGATTTTGCCATGATCGATCATCATCAACAGCCAGATGACTTTACATATATGTATTCGGATACAAGTATATGTTCTACATGTCAGATGGTCTATCATTTTATTGAAATGATGGGAGATGTAGATTTAATTGATGCCGATATCGCTACCTGTTTATATACTGGAATTATGACAGATACTGGATCTTTTAGATTTAGATCTACAACCAGTACAACGCATAGAGTTATTGCCGACCTTATAGATAAAGGTGCTGAGAATGATAGAATACATAACAATGTATATGATGCTAATTCGTACGGCAGGCTGTTATTATTAGGGCAGTCATTGAGTAATTTAAAAATATATCCGGAGTATAAAACAGCGTTTATTACGCTTACTGATGCGGAGAAAAAGAAGTTCGACTTTCAAAAAGGAGATACAGAAGGCGTCGTAAATTATGCACTGTCTTTAAAAGGGATTGTTTTTGGAGTGATCTTTATTGAAGACAAAGAACAGCAAATTATTAAGATATCTTTTCGATCAAAGGGAAGCTTTTCTGTAAATGAGTTTGCACGAAAATATTTTAATGGAGGAGGGCATGATAATGCAGCGGGAGGAAAATCTCTAGATTCTCTAGACGAAACGATTAAAAAATTCGTTGAACTATTACCAGCGTATCAAGAGCAATTAAACGAATCTTATGAAGCTTAAGTCCGTATTATTTTTAGCGTCATGCATTGTATTTGTCTCTTGTTCTGAACCTCAGGCTAGAAGGCCGATCACGGCAAAAACAAGTACTACATTAGCTTCAACGGTAGCGCAAACCAAAGTTATAAACAAGATTGAAGAGCAAGCGATTCTGAAATATATTGAGTCAGATTCGATTCACAAGTATACCGTATCTAGCAATGGTTTTTGGTATACTTATAATCATAAAATAGAAGCGGAAACGTATACACCTAAAGCAAATGATAGGGTGCTAATCTCTTACGATATTAAAGACCTGAATAATGAAGTGATATATTCGTCTGAAGAATTAGGACAAAAACAGTATGTTGTCGATAAGGAGGATTTTATCACAGCACTGCAGATAGGAATTAAAATGATGAAGGAAGGAGAAAGCGTTACATTTGTTATTCCTTCTTTTAACGCTTACGGAGTAGTAGGTGATGGAAACAGAATAGGAATTAACGAATCAATTATTAGCACAGTAACATTATTAAAGATAAATCAAACAAATAGAAATGAAAACTAAATTTTTAAAATTACTTTGTATCGGTGTTGTATTTTTGACAGCATGTGATTCTAAATATAGTAACCTAGAGGATGGGTTGTATGCAGATATTGAAACAGATAAAGGTTCTATGATTGTAGAATTATATGAGGAGGATGCACCCCTTACTGTGGCTAATTTCATTACGTTATCAGAAGGAACAAATCCAAATGTTCCAGATTCTATAAAAGGAAAGAAATACTATGATGGATTAGGTTTCCACAGAGTAGTCAAAAATTTTATCATTCAAGGAGGAGACCCAAGTGGAACAGGGGCAGGTCCTTTACCTGGATATACCTTCTATGATGAATTAACTACCAAGAGAAGGCATGATGATAAAGGAATCTTATCAATGGCAAATAGGGGAGTGAACACAAACGGAAGTCAATTTTTCATTACGCATAAACCAACTCCATGGTTAGACGGATATACGGCTGATGGAGTATTAAAGGACTGTGGAAAACCAAAAGTAGGATGCCACAGTGTGTTTGGAAAAGTGGTAGATGGACTGAACATAGTTGATTCTATTGCTCAGTACGATATGATCAAATCTATTAAGATTGTAAGAAAAGGAAGTGATGCCAAGAATTTTGACGCGGTAAGCGTATTTACAAGCGGTTTAGCAAAAGCAGCTGATGTAGAAAAAGAAAGATTGGCAAAGGTTGCTTCGGCCGAGAAAAACAGATATGAAACATTTGTAAAAGAATGTGAAGCATTTTACGATAAAATGGGAATTGCTAAAGCTACCAAAACAGATTCTGGACTGAAGGTTTTAAAATTAAAAAGAACAAAAGGTAAGAAAGTAACATCATCGGCAGAGGTTACCGCAAATTATACATTGTATTTAGGTGATGGAAAAAGGTTACAATCTTCTTTAGACAAAGGAGCTAAGCCATTTGTATTTACTATAGATGATAAAACAAGACCATTAATTGCTGGTTTTAAAGAAGGAATGCTAAAATTGCGTCAAGGAGAAAAAGCAAGATTTTTTATTCCTTATTATATTGCATATGGAGAAAGAGGTGGAGGCCCGTTCCCTCCAAAGGCAGATATACTTTTTGAAGTAGAGATTTTAAAAGTAGGAAAGTAGTTTGTTAGAAAATATTTTAGAAAAAGATAGGTCACTTTTAGTGTACCTAAATAATCTCGGAAGCGAGCAATGGGATGCATTTTGGTTGTTTATAACTAATCAGTTTAATTGGATCCCGTTGTTCCTTTTTGTTTTTTTTCTGATCATACGGAAGTTTGGCTGGAAAAAAGGAGGGATTATTATTTTAACCATGGCTGTACTAGTCGCGTTCTCAGATCAATTTACAAACCTTATCAAAGATAGTGTTGGCAGGTTAAGACCTAACAATGACCCTGGAATACAACATCTTTTAAGAAAATTGATCAACCCTCAGAGTCCTAGTTTTATTTCGGGTCATGCAACCACATCTACATTTTTTGTCATGTATACTGTGCTTCTTTTTAGGAAGACATACAAGTATATATGGTTGTTATTCTTATTCCCAGCGGTTTTTGCCTACAGCAGGGTATATTTAGGTGTACATTTTCCTTTAGATATTATCTGTGGAATCTTAACAGGTATTCTTTTAGGTAACCTGTATTATAGACTTATCAAAAAGATAGGACCAAAATTATTTGTTTAATTTTTTGTTATTGTAGTATAAATACTTTGTACTGTGATAATACGAAGTGATCAAACTATCCATTTTGGAAACAACTTTTGGATACAGAGTACTAACATCTACAGTTTCAGCATCCGTTAATTTATAAAGGTTAGTAGTGTTGGTTTGATTTGTCTTTGAATAGTAAAAACCATTCTGAATTAATCCAACCGCAGGTTCTCCTTTAATTTTTAAATGCACAAATCCGAATGAATCTGTATTTAAGGTATCCATGGCATTTGATCCCAAGGTATAATTGGTGTAATTTGTCCTGGCAATACTCGCAGCAGTAGGAAAAAGATCTACTAGCTTTGCCACGTTCGTTATCTTTTTAGCTTTGACATACTTTGGAGCATGGATGAAAAAAGGAACATGATGCACTTGTATTTCTAAATCAAATTCTTTTTTAAAATTGGCTGTAGGATTCATAGACGTATTGTGATCTCCAAAGAAAACAAAGATGCTATTATCATAATAACCTGATTCTTTAGCTCTTCTTAAAAATACATCGACATTAAAATCTAAATAACGTAGTGCATTTAGTTGTGCGAGCGAAATGAATCCAGCTTTTTTCAATACATCTTCGCTTATTTCTCCTTCTTTTAATGGTCTAAAGCTTCCCTTTTCATCAGGAACCGTAAATGGTCGATGGTTAGTTGCAGTTTGAATATACGCTACAAAAGGCGTTTCTTTTTTATGTAGTTCAGATAGAATTTTATCAGACTCTTTAAACAGGTCGTAATCATCAATTCCCCAAACATCTGCTCTGTCTTCAACTTCATAACTTCCTTCTTCATAAATCTTAAGGTCTTTGATATTTGATTGAAAGACACCTCGAATATTTGCCCAATTAGCACTACCCCCTAAAAAGTAGAATTTCTCGTAGCCTTCGAATTGATCAAAAATAATGCGTTGATCGACCACTCGCGCGTTTCTAGAGGCCGTTTTTACATCATCTATGTCTGCCAACCCTGTAATGCTAGCAAAGACACTGCCGGCTGTGCCAGGTTTGTGCACGTAAAAGTTATCAAAGTGAACACTTTCTTGCATCAATTTGTCCATATAAGGAGTTCCGTTGGCTGGATTTCCATAAAAGCCCATAGGAACCACTCCAAGAGATTCAAGCATTACCACGACAATATTAGGTTTCTTCTCTGGAATGGAATCAAAAGTAACTTCTCGTTGAAAATTAATACTATCGGAAGGTATATTCAGGTAATCTGCGATAACCGGGTAGTAGGCTTTTGTTTTCTCTAGATCTACACCTTCATTTCGAAAAGCAAAACTGTCAAAAAAATTAAGCACAGGATTTAGTGAAAACTGGTTGATGGTATTGTTCTTTGAGAAAAAAGCCTGACTCCAACGCAAAGGATAATGTGTAAAACTACCATAGATCCCAAATGATAATAGTAGAAATATACCAATAAAGTAGACCGCTTTAATTTTTTTAGAAATAGGATGCATTGCGGCACTTGCCGTTTTTTTATAGTGATATCGTGTCATAAAACGAGTTGCTAAAATCAGCACTAACAATCCAAACGCACCTTTCAATACGGGATAGCTCTCCCATAGTAATTGTGTAGAGATCTTCAAATTCGATAAAAAACGTAAAGAAGCGGCATCCAAACGAGTATATAAATAACTATAATATCCAATATCTATCAAGTAGAATACAGTTAAAGCAAGATAAGCCAATACAAGGTATATAGTGGCAATGATCTTGTAGATTTTCCTTTTAAAGAAAGAATGGTTTACAATTAAAATTAAAAGTGCTAAAGGAAAAAATGTCAATATCGCCAACTTTACATCGAATCGAACTCCAAACAAGAAAGCCGTACTTATTTCGTTACCACTAACATTATCAGTATGTACTAAAGCAAAAAAGAAGATAAGCCTAAAGACAAATGAAAAAATGAACAGGAATAGGACATTTAACACAATGTATCTTATATAATTTGGAAGCTTCTTTATCATAAATGGATGCTTTATGGCGCAAATTTATAAAACGATTTGCATTAATGAATTGTTACTGAGATATTTTATAATTATGAAGTGTACTCACTTTAACCAACTCCATTTTTTCTGATGTTTTGATTCCGATACCAACAAACGGAAACTCATCAGTAGATTGAATTTGATTCCCATCAAAGATCAATTCAGTTTTCATCATACTATTTGCTTGAATACTGTCAAAATCTTTTTTTAATGGTATACTATAGATTTCGTTAGCCTTTTTGTTTTGAAAGACAAGGGCTATATCAAGATTTGGAAGATCATAGGTGTAAGGATTGTTAACTGTTACATAAACCTTGTTGATTTTCTCTGTATTGAAATCTAATGATCCTGGATACATAAATTTGATTTCAACCTTAGAAATAGATTTGTAACCTTTTACGAATGAAACAAAAATGGAGTCTTTTCCAGATGCTTTCATACCAATTTTAGAGTATGCATCTCTAACACGGGTAATATGAGCAATTGAATCTGAGCTAAATACTTCATTGCTTGGCAGTAAACCATATTGATTTTTTCTACCTAAAAAATTCTTTTGATAATGCGGTTTTTCTTGCGCATAGAACCAGTAAATAGAGGCGTTTTGATAACTGTTGATAAAGAGTTTATCTACATTCTTGGTTTGTTCTTTAATATGGGTTGCCCATGTTTTATTTCCATAGAACTCCAATTGTACAGGAATAATCCCTTCGTTTGCGATCAGGATTCTGGCGAATATTATAATGATAATATTGACCATAGCGAGATAGTTAAATAATTTTATTTGTCTAGTATGTTCAATTAAATAACTGAAAGTTATCAAGATCAATGGAATCATAATGGGTGCTAACCATTGGGCTTGTACATGCCCCCGAAAAGAAGAGAGTAAGAAAAAGATGAAAAAACCAATAATGATGTAATTCAGCCCTTTATGGAACAGCGATGGTCTTTTAAGACCTTTGAAAAACGCTTTATAGAGTATCACAAATGTTACTCCCACAATGGCAACAGCATTGACAAAATGCAATAAGGTATCTTCTATTTGATAGGAAGCAACCGAAGCTCTTTCAAAGAGGTGATACCTAATAGATGGAAAATCATTCACATACTGCCAATACAGGTGAGGAAAAAATAGAAGGATGGTTACCAAACCACTTAACCATATTTTAGGATCTCTTAGTACTTTTATATTAGAGATCAACACAAAGAAAATAACCAATATTCCTTGATACTTACTGTATAACATACCTGCCATAGCCAGCGCAATAATCAAACTGTTTATGAGTGTACGATGTTGTAAATATCTTTTATAGGCCCATAGGAATAATGCCATAAATAATAACAACGGAGTGTCTGGTACCGTTATAAATCCATATACATTTAAAAGAGCCGTAGAGAGAAAAAGTAAAAGAAAAAGAGGTTTATAGGCTGCTTTCTTAGGATGATCAATGGTGTTCCAGACCAATAGTAGCATCGCTATAAAACCAATACCACTTATAAATCGAACGCCTAACTCTTCTAAAAAGAACAGATCACTTATCCATATATATAAAGAAACTAAAGGAGGATGATCGAAGTACCCGAAAGCCATACTTTGGCTGTATACCCAATAATAGGCTTCATCAACTAATAGTTCTGTACCAACAGATTGTACAATGTTCATAATAAAAATAATCAGTAGTACAACAGGGAAAAAATAGGGAGATGCTTTTAATCTATTCATCTTTTAAATTCATCAATTTTTTGGCAGATAAAAATGGCGTTGTTGTTCCAGATTTTAATTTTTTGATTTCTTCTTCTAGCGGTTTTTCAATTTTCTTATTCTGAAAGAAAGCGTCTTTGAGTTGTTGGTTTATCGTTGAAATAAGCCAATGTGTATTTTGATCATTTCGTTTCTTGTCAAAATAACCAGATTCTTGTGCCAGTGCAATATACTCTTGTATTAAATCATGAATTTTATCAATCCCTGTGTTTTGTAATGCGCTTGCAATCAGTACTTTTGGTTGCCATCCACTTTCTTTTGGAGGATATAGATGCAAGGCTCTGTTGAATTCTGTTTTGGCGATCTTTGCTTTTTTTACATTCTCTCCATCGGCTTTATTAATCACTATAGCATCTGCCATTTCTATGATGCCTCGCTTGATACCTTGTAGTTCATCACCAGCGCCAAATAACTTAAGCAATAAGAAGAAATCTACCATAGAGTGGACAGCTGTTTCACTTTGACCAACTCCAACTGTTTCAATAATAATGGTGTCAAAACCGGCAGCTTCGCAAAGAATAATACTCTCCTTGGTCTTTTGCGCAACACCTCCTAAGGATGTACCTGAAGGTGAGGGGCGAATAAAGGCGTTTTTATCGGTTACCAACTCTTCCATTCTGGTTTTATCTCCTAAAACGCTCCCTTTATTAATAGAACTACTTGGGTCAACCGCTAATACTGCTACTTTTTTTCCTTTTTGCGTAAGGTGTTTTCCGAAGGCTTCGATAAACGTGCTCTTACCAACACCAGGAACTCCAGTAATACCAATTCTAATAGCATTATGCGCAAACGGAAGACATTGTTCTAAGATCTTATTAGCTTTTTCTTGATGTTTAACGTTGGTGCTTTCTATTAAGGTAATCGCTCTACTTAAAAAAGTAATATCACCTTTCAATATATGTGTAACAAAATCATCAACGCTAGGAATCTTTCCTCTATTAACTTTAATGTTTTTAGCTGCTTTTTGGCTGGTAGTTTCAGGTGGTGAAACTCCATCTTTTTCATGTAAAGCGGTAGGTCGACGTTTAGTCATAAAATCAAATGACGAATTATTAATGTAAATTTAGAAATAAAATAGCACAAAATGCAACACAGGAGAAAATGGTTCGTCTCTAAGGTAAGAAATCAACAATGAGTAACATCAAATTACTACATCAACCAATCATTGAGAAGTGCAAGGAAAATGATCCAAAAGCACAGATGGAGTTATATAAACTCTATGCAGATTCTATGTTTATTATCGCTCAACGATATGTAAAAGATAGGTTCATTGCTGAGGATGTGATGCAAGATGCTTTTATAAAAGCATTTAAGAAGATTGATACTTATAAGGCAGAAGTTACATTCGGTGCTTGGTTAAAAAGAATCGTAATCAATCAAAGTATTGATGAACTGAAGAAGAGAAAATTGGAGTTGGTTTCTATTAATAGTCAATTAAAAGAACCCGCTGAAGAGGATAATTGGCAGGTTGAAGACAGAACTACGGTTGATGAAGTTGTTAAATGCATCAACAATTTGAAAGAAAAATATAGAGTAGTATTATCGCTATATCTATTAGAAGGATACGATCACAGAGAGATTTCTCAAATATTAGGAATTACGGAAGTGACATCTAGAACAAACCTCCTGCGAGGGAAGAAAAAAGTAAAAGAGAATTTAAAATCCATACGTTATGCCGAAGGATATTAGAAAAATGTTAGAAAACTACTCAGAAAAACCTTCTGAACTGTCAACAAATCACAACAAACGATTTGAAGAGAGGTTATTCAAGGAATTGCATTCGGAGGAAAAGAAAAAAAGACCTGTAATACAATGGTTGTCTATTGCGGCCTCTATTGTGTTGTTAGTAACTTTAGGAGTCAAGTTTATTGATTTTGGAGGTGAGATAGAAACCGAAGACCCAGTAGAGAAAAAACTGACGTTAGGAAGTATTTCTCCAGACTTAAATACCATTGAATCGTATTACATCAATAGTATAAATTTAGAATTAAGTGAACTAGAAGTTACAGATGAAAATAAGGAGTTACTCAACGATTATTTAGAAAAGATTGGAGAGTTGACCAAAGAATATAAATCATTAACCGAAGAGCTCAATACAAAAGGAGTTAATGATCAAACCATCGATGCATTAATAAGCAATCTTAGATTGCGATTACAGTTGTTACAACGCTTGAAAAAACAATTAAACGATTTTAAAAAATTAAATCTAAAACAAAATGAAATTCAGCAAGTATAAAATAATAACTATGTTTTTGGCAGTAGGTATTGTATGCAGTGCCTTTGGACAAAAGCAAGACAAAACATATAAAGAAACCTTTAATGTAAATAAAGATGTTATAGTAGAGATCAACGCTTCTAACAACGATATTGAGGTAACTACATGGAACAAGAATCAAGTGCAGGTAGAAGCAACAATTGAAATAGAAGGTTTAACCAAAGAAGAAGCCGCTAAGTACTTTAAGAACTATAAGTTTGAAGCTTTAGGAAATAGTAAGCGCGTGGTAATAACCTCAAAAGGAAGTGGCTTTTATGGGTTAAATAACAATTTTGTTATTTTTAATAAGGATGATTTCCATTTCCCTGAAGTGGTGATCCCAGATATGGATTTTGATTTCAACTTTCCTGAGATGGAAACCATTGTGATCCCGGATATTGATTTGCAAAATGTATTTAAAGGCTTAGAGAACATGGAGTTTGACTTTGATAAATATAGCAAAGATGGAAAGAATTACTTCTTTCAATGGAAAGACAGTGCAAGAAATATTAGCATCAAGTCCAAAAAAGAGTGGGAAAAGTTTAAAAAGTCGAAAGAATATAAAGAGTGGAAAAAAGAAATGAAAGTGAATGCTGCAAAGATCAAGAAAGATCTTGCAAAAGCTAGGTTGGAATTGAAAAAAGTCAATAAAGAGACCATTGAAAATGCTTTCAAAGAAGCGAAAATAGCGATGTCAAAGATTGACAAAGAAAAAATCAATATAGAATTGGCTAAAGTAAAAAAAGCCATGGGTAAAGTTAAAGGAAATTACTTCTTTGATTCGGATGGAGATGTAATCATTAATGATAAGAAGGTGAAGATCAAGAAGAAGATTACGATTAAAGTACCAAAAGGAGCTACGTTTGAATTGAATACGAGACACTGTAAGGTTAAGTTACCAAATACTACGGCTGCTTCAGGAAAATCGTCGTATGGAACCTTTAGTGCAACCGGATTATTAGGAGGTGATTTAAAGATCTACTACGCTCCTGTAACCATCAATATTCTAAAGAACGCAGAACTATCATTGCATAATGTAACCGATGCTACTATTGCATCGGTTGCTAATGCAACGTTGTCTTCTAGTTCTGGTCTACTGAAGATAAATGAAATATTCTCAGATGTAGATCTTGAATCTTCGTTTGGCGAATTAACCATTGGTAAACTAAATAGCTCGTTGTCAGATTTCAATTTGACTTTGAGACAATCAGATGCAAAAATTGGAAAAACCTTTTTCGTGAATAATATAAAGTATGGTAAATATAAAGATACATTTACGGGTAATTTTACTTTAGAAACAAAGAAGGGTGGAGTATCTATTAATGGAAAATATAGCTCATTAGAACTCATAAAATAAGATAGCCAATGTTATAGTACTACTTTAAAAAATTACCAAACTTCTAACAAAATTCCATTTCTGTATTCTTCATAAAGTGCCTATCTTTAGCAAATCTAAATAGACGCTTTTTTTTATGGAATTATATAAAGAGAACCCAATAAAAATATACAATTCACTTACGAAAACGAAAGAAATTTTTACTCCAGTTACGGAGGGGTATGTTGGAATGTATGTTTGCGGTCCTACCGTATATAGCAATGCACATTTAGGAAATCTGAGGACATTCATGTTCTTTGATGTTGTTTTTAGATACTTTTTACATTTAGGTTATAAGGTACGTTACGTTAGGAATATTACCGACGCTGGACACTTAGAGAATGATGCCGATGAAGGAGAAGATAGAATTGCTAAGAAGGCACGATTAGAAAAAATAGAACCTATGGAGGTGGTGCAACGTTATACAGTTGATTTCCATCAAGTATTAAATGATTACAATTTTTTGCCACCAAGTATCGAACCCACCGCTACAGGTCATATTGTAGAACAAATAGAAATGATCAAAGAGATCATGGATAAAGGGTTTGCATATGAGGTAAATGGTTCTGTATACTTTGATGTACATGCGTACAACAAAGAAAATAACTACGGAATTCTTTCAGGTCGAAAAGTCGAAGATCTAATTCATAATACAAGGGCTTTAGATGGGCAATCTGATAAGAAAAACCCACAAGATTTTGCACTGTGGAAAAAAGCAGATGAAAAGCACATTATGCGCTGGCCATCGCCATGGTCTGATGGTTTTCCAGGATGGCACTTGGAATGTTCGGTAATGAGCTCTAAATATTTAGGCGAACAGTTTGATATTCACGGAGGAGGAATGGATTTAAAGTTTCCGCATCACGAATGTGAAATTGCACAGTCAAAAACATGTAGCGGACAAGATCCAGTAAACTATTGGATACATACCAATATGTTACTGTTAAATGGTCAGAAAATGGCTAAATCTACTGGAAATTTCATTTTACCAGGAGAAATTTTAACGGGTGAAAATGATGTATTAAGCAAAGCATTTTCTGCGAGTGTAGTACGCTTTTTTAATATGCAGGCTAATTATAGAAGTATTTTAGACTTTTCTAGCGATGCATTAGAAGCTTCAGAAAAGGGATATCATAAATTAATGGATGCACTTAGTGCATTAAATAGAGTAGATGTAGGAAAATCATCTGGTTTTGATGTTAAGGATTGGGTGGCGAAATGTTATGCCGCAATGAGTGATGATTTTAATACGCCCATTTTGATTTCTCATTTATTCGAAGGCGTAAAGCATATCAACCAAATGAAGGAAGGGAAACTAACCCTCGCAGCAGAAGACCTTGAGATGTTTAAGAATAAAATGCATGCTTTCGTATTCGATGTTTTAGGTTTAAAGGATGAGGCTAAAGAAGAAGGTTCTTCGAAGGTTGAAGGTATTGTTGAGTTGTTGATCAAGCTTAGAAAGGAAGCAAGAGACAATAAAGATTGGGCATTATCCGATCAGATAAGAGACGAATTACTTGCTTTAGGTATTCAATTGAAGGATGGAAGAGAAGGAACTACTTTTTCTGTAAATTAGTTTGAAGAGAATTCTGACATATCCCTTTGTCGCATTAGTTCGATTCTATCAAGTGGCAATTTCGCCATATACACCTTCTACCTGCAGATATACACCTACATGTTCTCATTATACCATTGAAGCATTGCAGAAAAGAGGTTTGTTTATAGGTGGCTGGTTAGCGATAAAGAGAATATTTAGTTGCCACCCTTGGGGAGGTAGTGGTCATGATCCAGTACCAGAAAAGAAAAATAATTAATAACTACATTAGTAACATAATAAAAGATATATGAATTTTTTAGCAATTACATGGGATCCATCAATAGGAATCAATTTAGGTTTCTTTACCATTAGATGGTATAGTTTAATGTTTGTGGCGGCCTTTTTGTTAGGGTATAGATTAATGACTAAGATGTATATCAAAGATGGTATTCCTAAGGAAAAAATGGAACCCTTATTCATGTATACCTTTGTATCGATGCTGGTGGGAATGCGTTTAGGAGATGTGTTCTTTTATAGTTGGGGGTATTATAAAAATCATTTACTTGAGATTATTCTACCGTTTAAAGAGAAGGCAGGGTCTAGTGCTTTGTTTGGTCTTTTAGATGGATGGGAGTTTACTGGTTTTACGGGTTTTGCAAGCCATGGTGCTGCAATAGGAATCATCATAGCTATGTATTTCTATTCTAAAAAACATCTTAAAAAACCACTGTTGTTTATATTGGATAGGTTAGTAGTTGTTTCTGCATTAGGAGCATTTTTTGTACGTGTTGGAAATTTCTTTAATTCAGAAATTTATGGAAAAGCAACAGGATCTGATTTTGGAGTTATTTTTCCTGTGAGTGATCCTGAGTTAATCCCAAGACATCCAACACAATTATACGAAGCTTTTAGTTACCTAGTATTATTCTTTATTCTTTGGAGACTGTATTGGAAAACAGATAAAAAAGAGCAATTAGGTTACTTATTTGGCGTATTCATGGTAGGACTTTGGTCTCTACGATTCTTTATTGAGTTCTTAAAAGTAGCGCAAACGGAGGGTAGAGAAGATTGGGTATTTAATTCATTGAATACGGGTCAAGTATTAAGTATTCCGCTTATTTTAATAGGATTTTGGTTGATGTTTCGAAAACGAATAGCAACTGCATAATATAAAAAAAGCCTCGATCATTCGAGGCTTTTTTATAGTGGTATGAGGCGTTTATCCTTTTACTTTGTTTTTAAACTTATCAAACTTTGTCTTTTCTTTCTTCGGCCAAGAGTTGTTCTTTGTATCTACATCTGCCGTTTCTAAATCTGGGTCAATTTGAATGTTTTTAATTTGTTTCGAGGAGCTAAATACTTTCGTCACTTGCTTGTCGTTAAACCTCCAAATCTGAGCTGGGTAGGTTTTTCTTTCTTTCGTACCGTCTTGATATGTAAACTCAACGATAATAGGCATTACTAATCCACCAGGCTTGTCGTATGTAATTTCATAAAGATAGGTATCGTGTTTTTCAGAAAAGCCTAAGCCCTCTGTTGTATCTTCAACAAACTCTACTCGATTTCCTGAATCCTTAGTCGTAAATTTTTTCACTCCTTTAATTCCAATATCCGTTACATCAGTAGTGTAAAACCACCCTCTCCAAAACCAATCTAAATCCATTGCAGAAGCGTCTTCCATAGTCCTAAAGAAATCAGCAGGTGTAGGGTGCTTAAACTTCCATCTTTTTGCATACTCTTTAAAAGCATGATCAAATAACTCTGGGCCCATAATCGTTTGTCTTAACATCCATAGACCTGTAGCTGGTTTTCCATAGGCATTGTTCCCAAAACTATACACATTGTCTCCTTTTGACATGATTGGAGCAATTCTGGATTGATCTCCACTCATGTACTTGACAATATTCTTTGGATATCCTCTTGTGATAGGGAAGTTCGGGTCATAATCTAACTCAGCTAACATCTCCATATAAGAATTTAAACCTTCATCCATCCATGTCCATTGACGCTCATCAGAATTTACGATCATTGGGAAATAGTTATGTCCAACTTCATGGATAGTCACTTTGATCATTCTGTATTTTGTTCTATCCGAATAGGTTCCATCCGGATTTGGTCTCCCTGGATTGAAACATATTTGCGGATATTCCATTCCCATCTGACCATCAACTGAAATAGCTTTGTGGTATGGGTAATCAAAGGTATATCTAGAATACGTTTTTAATGTTTGCGCAACGGCTCTAGTAGAGTGATCTCCATAGAGCGGATTGGCTTCTTTAGAATATAAAGAGTACGCCATCACATTTTTTCCGTTAATATCTACGGCCATTCCGTCCCAGATAAATTTTCTTGAAGTTGCAAACGCATAGTCTCTAACATTCTCTGCAGAAAATTTCCATGTCTTTGTTTTATTAGAGCGTTTTTGTTCTGCTTTTATAGCCTCCTCCTGAGTATGAATGATCACTGGATTATCGAAGGTCTTTCTTGCTAAAGCTAATCGTTGTCTCTGCTTTCTAGTAAGCACTTCTTTTTCGTTTAACAGAACACCTGTAGCACCTAATACGTGATCTGCAGGGACTGTTATATTTACTTTAAAATCGCCAAATTCTAAAGCCCATTCACTTCGGCCCCAAAATTGGTCATTCTGCCAACCTTCAACATTATCATATACACACAGTCTTGGATAAAATTGAGCGATTACATAATTGTTATTTCCATCTTTCTCAAAGTGCTCATATCCCGAGCGACCACCCTGAGTTCTGTGATTGTTAATATTATACCACCAGCTAATTTTGAATTTGAATTCTTCTCCAGGAGCCAAAGCTTTTGGTAAATTAATGCGCATCATGGTTTGATTTACAGTATGTGATAAATCGCTTCCATCCATGTAGGTAACTCCTGTAATTTTAAAACCACCATCGAATTTTCCGTCAGGGAAGGCCCTGCTATAAAACCTTTTCGAAATCGTCTTTGGGACGTTTCTAGGGGTAATGTCTGGTGTTTTTGAGTCAGCAGCACGTCTGTTTTGATCTAATTGGACCCATAAATAAGAAAGATGATCTTCAGAATTATTATGAT
The DNA here is from genome assembly GCF_032248395.1 of Asprobacillus argus. Taxonomy (NCBI): domain Bacteria; kingdom Pseudomonadati; phylum Bacteroidota; class Flavobacteriia; order Flavobacteriales; family Flavobacteriaceae; genus Asprobacillus; species Asprobacillus argus. Next base: position 635,030 of record NZ_JAVTTO010000002.1, on the reverse strand, counting down.
AGGTAATGGTCTCATTCCCTGTAATTCTTCTTTTGTCATCATCTAAGACGATGTCCATTTCATAATCGACTTTCTGTTGTGTATATTTTGGCCCTGGTGCTCCAGAAGCCAAACGCTGACTATTTGGTGTGGCCAGAACATCTTTAAGTTGTCTGAACTTGTTTTGATTTATATGCCCTTCCTGAGTTTTCTTTGGAGTATTTTGTGCAAAAACACTTATCGAAACAAATAGAAACGAAAGAACAAGAGGAGTTAATTTCTTCATGTTGTAATGATTTGATTTTTTTAACGAGCGTTAAATTAGGAATAATGATTAAGAATGTTAAGGAAATAGTGAAAATTAACAAAATTTATTTCGTTGTTTAAAATGGAAAAGCGTCCATTAGAATACACTAATAGACGCTTTTTATTTATACTATAAAAGAGTGTTTACCCTTTTACTTTTTCTTTGAACTTATCGAACTTCGCTTTTTCTTTCTTTGGCCAAGAGTTGTTCTTAGTATCTACATCTGCAGTCTCTAAATCAGGATCAACAGTGATCTTGGTGATCTCTTTATTCGAAGCAAATACACGTTTAACCTGCTTATCATTTCTCATCCAGATTTGTGCTGGGAAGGTTTGCTTTTCTTTGGTACCATCAGCATATGTTAATTCAACAATGATTGGCATAACTAATCCTCCTGGTTTCTCAAAAGTTACTTCATACATATAGCTAGGAGCTTCTTTTAAGCTTTTTCTGTCCACTTCAGATAAAGAACTTAAATAGTCTGTTAAGTTCTTTGGATTTACAGCATCTTCCTTCTTATCTGTCATAAAGATCATCGGACCTTGTCTTTTAAAATAAGCAGGATACTGTTCCATTAACTTTTTAGTTCTCTCGTTTGGCTTATCTGTAAGGTATAAAGACTTTACTTCTTTTATTCCTATATCGCTGTAATCTGTTGTATAGAACCATCCTCTCCAAAACCAGTCAAGATCCATCGCAGAAGCATCTTCCATTGATCTAAAGAAATCTGCTGGTGTTGGGTGTTTAAACATCCATCTCTGAGAGTATGTTCTAAATGCATAATCAAATAATTCAGGACCCATAATGGTCTGACGTAGCATATATAACCCTGCAGCAGGTTTTGTATAAGCATTAGGGCCAAACTGTTTTACATAATCTCCTTGTGACATGATAGGAGATAAGTTACTTTGACTTCCGCCCATATATCTTACGATATCTTTTGGTAAGTTTCCAGTGAAGAAATTAGGATCGTAGTCTAGCTCAGCTAATGTTTCTACAAATGAATTTAAACCTTCGTCCATCCATGTCCACTGACGCTCATCAGAATTTACAATCATAGGAAAGAAGTTGTGTCCAACCTCGTGCGTAATTACACCAATCATTCCTCTTTTTGTTCTTTCCGAGTATGTTCCATCAGCATTTGGACGACCATAGTTGAAACAAATCATCGGATATTCCATTCCTTGATTCTTAGCATGTACAGAGATTGCTTTGCTATATGGATAGTCGAATGTCAATTTAGAATACTCTTCTAATGTATTTGCTACAACTCTTGTCGAGTGCTCTTCCCATAATGGGTTTCCTTCTTTAGGATATAATGAAACGGCCATTACCGTTCTCCCATTAATATTTACACCCATTGCATCCCAGATATATTTTCTTGAAGATGCCCATGCAAAATCCCGTACATTCTTAGCATTAAAGTGCCACGTCTTTGTCTTAGTAGAACGTCCTTTTTCAGCTATTTCAGCTTCTTCCTGCGTTACAATAAAAACAGGGTCTTTAAAAGATTTAGCAGCTTGTTGATAGCGCTTCATTTGTTTTCTAGTCAATACTTTTTTAGCATTTTGTAGATCACCTGTAGCATCCAGTATATGATCTGCAGGAACTGTGATCTTTACATCATAATCACCAAACTCTAAAGCCCACTCACTACGTCCCCAGAATTGCATATTTTGCCACCCTTCTACATTATCATATACCGCTAACCTTGGAAAGAATTGTGCAATTGTATAATTGTTATTTCCATCAGGAAATGATTCAAAACCAGAACGACCACCATCTTCTACAGAGTTATTTACTAAATAATTCCACTTAATACTAAATTTGAATGTTGCTCCCGGAGCTAATGGCTTCGGTAAGTTGATTCTCATCATGGTTCTATTTATCATATGAGATAAAGGACTACCATTTGAATTTTTAACCGCTTCGATTTGGAAACCAAACCCTGGCTTATCTTGCATGTATCTTCCAGCAAAGTTTTTAGTTGACACAAATGCACTAGCACCTTGAGAACGCGCTAAAGGTGTTTTAGAATCTGGAGCTCTCATGTTTTGATCCAATTGAACCCATAGATATTCTAAGTGATCTTTAGAATTGTTATGATATGTAATGTCTTCATTACCGTATATACGATTGGTTGCTTCGTCTAAACGAATGTTCATTACATAGTCTACCTTTTGTTGCGTATACTCATTACCAGGTGCACCTGATGCAGTTCTTTGACTGTTAGGTGTTGGCAGCACATCTTTCATCTGCCTAAATTTGTTGGTGTCTGTATGACCACCTTCACGCTTTTTCGGAGCTTCCTGTGCAAAGACAGCAGCACTCACAAAGAGCAATGAAAATAAAAAAGAAGTTATTTTCTTCATGTTATAATTGTTTGGATTTTTTAAAATGTGCGTTAAAGTACTAATTAGAGTCTATATACTTAATGAAATGTTAAAATTTTAACAAAGCTTTATCATTTTTTTTGGTCAATAGCTTGCTTCTATTGACTCCGTTGGCTTTAGCCTTAATTAGATTTTGTTGTTTTGGGAAGTGTTCTATTAAAATGCTTGAAGAAATTTCTAGGCTCTCAAGACTTTTAACCCCTTCAATTTCAAGATAGAAAAAAATATTATCTCCTTCATACTCTTTTCCTAAATAATTGAATGTAAGTTCTTTACTTTTAGTTTTTAAGTGTAAGTTCTTTTTCAGGTATTCTTTAAAGTAAGTGTCACTTTCTTTTAACTCTTTTTTAGTATCAAGTTGTAGATCTATATTGTGAATATCATTTAAAGCAGTTTCCATATCATCGATAAAAATATTTAAGATAATCTGAATAGACTCAGTATCACTTTTATATTCTATCTGAGTCAGACTCAAGTAATATTTATGTGCATTAAAAGCGAATAGTGGAATTAAGAATAATAATAGGATATACTTATTTTTCCTCATTAGGTGTTTCTTTACTTTCTTTTAGAATTTTATGGTAAGCTATGCTTTCCCGTTTTAATATTTTAATGACGTCTAGTTTTTTCTGCTGTAAATATAACTTCTCTATTCCTAATGGATTACAGAATTCCAAAAAATGATGATATTTTTCTCTTGGAATTTTTAAGTCTACATAGAAAAAGGAAGCTCCGAATTCTTCCAACAATAATTCAGGAAACTTTTTCTGATAGCTCACTTGTCTGCGAAGTGCCCAGAGTCTTTCAGAATATTTGAATGGCATCACAAATTTGGTGCCAGCACCCATACCAAAGGCTTGGTTAGGATCTGTCTGTACCGTATGTGGCCGTACATTTTTGTCAATATGATCATCAGCTACCGGAGCGGTCATATCGACTTTTGAAAAATCCATGGTATTCTTTAAAGCAGTCTCTTTTTTGTTTTCAGGTGTTTGTTTTGTGTCTGAGGTTAAAGATCCTATAAGGTTATGTTTCTTTAGAACAATCTCATCCAAAATGTAGGTTTTTCTTTTAAGACGGATGGCAAAATGTTTACTCTCTATATTGTATTTTGTTATAATTGAAATTGCCGTTTCATGCTGAACGGATGAAATTCTTAACGAATCACCGAGCGAAACATACATTCTAAACTCTCCTTGATCATTAGAAGAAGTTCCTTTATTTGTGCTTAGATTCAAGATATTCGCATTTTTTATAAGGGATACAGAATCTAGTACCTTTCCATAAATAAACACCTTCTTTTTCTGGGAATATAGGGCAGAAGATAGTAAGAATAAAATAACAAGACTGTGTAGTTTTTTTTTCACTAATTTTTGGGTTGATTCGGATTACTAAGGTAGTAAACCCTAGATAAAAAACTCTTATATATTTGTGAAGACTAGCGTAATCTTATGTTAAAATTATTTCATAAAGCATCTAATTTAACTGAGAATAAGTTTAGTAATTTAGCAACTGATTATAATCAATTAGAAAAACGTTTATGAAGAAACTGATCATAGCAAGCACATCTACCGTTCACAATAGTGGATATTTAGAATATATTTTACCGAGACTTACTTCGTTTTTCGAAGGAGTTAAAACGATCTTATTTATTCCATATGCTAGGCCCGGAGGAATATCATATGATGCGTATACGGCTATAGCATCAAAAGGATTCGAAACTATTGGAATACAGGTATCTGGAATTCATGAATACAACGACGCTCAAGAAGCCATAGCAAATGCAGAAGGCATTTTTACTGGTGGAGGAAATACTTTTGAATTGGTCAATCAATTGTATAAGAACAATATACTTGAATCATTAAGCAAAGCGGTGCTGACAGGAACACTATACCTTGGAACAAGTGCTGGAAGTAATATCTGTGGTGTTACTATGATGAACACGAATGATATGCCCATTGTATACCCTCCAAGTTTTACAACACTGGGTTTTATTCCATTCAATATTAATGCACACTATTTAGACCCAGATCCAACATCGAAACATATGGGAGAAACTCGAGAAACTAGGATCAAGGAGTATCATGTTTTTAATAATACGCCGGTATTAGGGCTTCGCGAAGGGAGTTGGCTTGAAGTGATGGGAGATACAATTACCTTAAAAGGAAATCTTTCAGCGCGTCTTTTTCAACCGGGAAAAGAAGCGAAAGAGCTAGATTCAGAAAGTGTAATTAATCTTTAGTAGGAAACGTAGTCAACAATCTCCAGGCCGTAACCGATCATTCCAACACGCTTGGTCTGCTGCGTGTTCGTTACCAATCTAAGTTTGCTGATATGAATATCATGCAGAATTTGCGCACCAATCCCAAAATCTTTGTTGTCCATTGAGATTTTTGGAGCTTTCAATATTCCTTTTGTCTGATTCTCTTTTAATAAACGTAACCTATTAAGTAGGTTGAGCGCTTCACTCTGCTGATTTATAAATAAAATGGCTCCCTTACCTTCTTGATTGATCAATTTGAACATTTGATCTAACTTTTTATCAGCATCATTGGTTAAGGTTCCAAGAATATCATTATTAACTTGTGTCGAATTAACTCGCGTAAGAATAGGGTCGTCAAGAGACCATTCGCCTTTGGTTAACGCAAAATGAATTTGGTTATTGGTGGTTTGTTGATAGGCGCGTAATCTGAATTCTCCAAATCGTGTTTTGATATTGAAATCTTCTCTCTTTTCGATCAAAGAATCATGCTCCATTCTATAGGCCACAAGGTCTTCTATAGAAACTATTTTAATATCGAATTTCTTCGCGACCTCTAATAGCTGTGGTAACCTTGCCATAGTACCATCTTCATTCATGATCTCAACAATCACACCTGCTGGTTGTAATCCAGCCAATCGTGCAAAATCTATGGCCGCTTCTGTATGCCCTGTTCTTCTAAGTACACCACCTTCTTTAGCTTTGAGCGGAAAGATATGACCCGGTCTAGCCAAATCAAATGGTTTCGTGTCTTCATCAATAAGTGCCTTAATGGTTTTTGCTCTATCTGAAGCAGAAATCCCCGTGGTAACTCCTTTTCCTTTAAGATCTACAGATATGGTAAAAGCCGTTTCCATAGGATCAGTATTATTACTCACCATCATTCCTAATTCTAACTCCTTACACCTTTTTTCGGTTAAGGGTGCACAAATCAGTCCACGTCCATGGGTAGCCATAAAATTAACCATTTCTGGTGTTACCATTTCTGCAGCAGCTACAAAATCTCCTTCGTTCTCTCTATTCTCATCATCTACTACAATAATGACCTTACCATCTTTAATATCTTCAATTGCTTCAGATATTGTGTGTAAATGAATCTTCTCTTCTAAAATTTGCTTTGAGCCCATATGCTATGACGCCTTTTTTGACGAAAATCGTTTAAATAGTTTCGTAATTGGTTGCAAAAATACATCAATATTAAATATTCCCATACCTTTTGATGCTCTTCTCATTAATAAAAATCCAATAGGTGCCATAATAATGGCAGAAATCCAAGAACCTAATTGGACAGTAACACTACTTTCTTCTGCCAAATTCCTCGAAAAAGTGTTGGAGAAGAAGTAAATAACATAAATACTGATCGCTAATATCATAGGTAATCCGAAACCTCCTTTTCTAATGATGGAGCCTAACGGAGCGCCAATGAAAAACAAGATAAGACAGGCAAGAGATAATGCAATCCTATTGTGATATTCTAAATCGTACAGATTTAAGAATTTTCTCTTGTTCTTTAACGCGGGTTTATTTGCTTTCAGATTATTGACAGAACGTCCTGCTTTTGAAATGGCAGTACTTAGTACGTGAATTTTTTGTTGCAAGTTGAAGTTGTCAAGTACTTCAGGAGCAAGATCTGGCCTCTGAATAGTGTCAATCTCACCTAATTTGGCTCCCTCAACATTTTCGTAAATATTCTTGGCACGAATCCGCATAAATTCGTCAAAACCTATTTTCATATTAGGCAGCGTATCTTTTAATTGTTTTAGAGTAAGCATATTATAACTTCTCTTTAAACTCTCAATTTCTAGATCTCCCTCGGTTAGTGAAGATATATCTATGTTAATGGTGTACTCATCAAAAATAGCACTCGATGCAGGCATTTTATCCACAACTCCGTACTTGGTTTTTTTATTTACGTGATTCTCGTAATACTTTCCGTTATACAATACCATGGTCATATATTTACTTCCATCTTCGGAAATAATTTTTCCATTTTCAGCAGTAATAACCTTTTGATTCCCCTTTCTTGACGTGAGGTCATAGATCATTACATTTTTTAGAAGATCTTCATTTTCGCCATATTTTTCATCAAATTTTATCTGATAGTCTGGAATATCTGAATTAAAACTTCCCGGTATTAAGGCTAGAGCAGGCTTCTTCTTTCTAATATTAATGAGCAAATTCTTTTGCTTTAAAACGGCATAGGGAAATATATTATTATAAAGAATGAAATTTAATGCACTTAAAGAGAATGTTAGAATGATGAGAGGTCTTATAAGCCTCATTAATGATATAGAAGCCGACTTTGCCGCAGCAAACTCATAACGCTCTGCTAAGTTCCCCATTACCATGATAGAGGAGAGGAGAACAGCAATAGGTAATGCTTGAGGTGATACAATTAAGCAAGTATAGTATAAGAATTTTAAGATGAAGTAGATACTGATTCCTTTTCCCGCAATATCATCAAAGGCGAGCCATAGGGCTTGCATTACTAAGACAAAAAGTATAATGAAAAAGGTAGCAAAAAAAGGAACTAAAAAGGACTTTACTAAATACTTGTCTAAAATTTTCATTCTAAAATAAAACTAATCAATAATGTAATCTAATTCTAAATACTTCTCTTTATCAAAAACAAACATCTTTTTAGACAATTCTTGATTACTCTTAAAAGCATTTATTTTAAACGTCGTTTTTGATCCATTTGCACCGATTTGAATCAGTTTATAAATGTGATTGGTCTTATTATCAATCCCTAATTGTACTTCTTTTATTTCTGAAGCACTATCAATAGGTATTAATTTTACATATTGAATTTTCCGACCTTTCTCTGTGGCTAAAGTACCCCAAGAAAAATTGTAACCTTCTTTATAAAATGTTAATAATTTAGATGGGTAAATGAATCCATCACCTTCATCCATATCTCCATCATTTGTAGTAACCTCTTTATCTTCCGTATTGATCACATATAATTTTTTACCATCAAAGATGAACTTGTTACCTAAATAATCTAAATTGTATTTTTCTTTTTGAAGCGTAATCTTTCCTAGAATTGGAGGTTCATCATTTTCGCTGATACCTGCTTCTTCATTTACAAGATTAGAGCTAAATTCTATATACATATTGTCATAGCTCCCCATTTTTTCCGATACTGCATCTAGTAAATCTTTTGCTTTTTGATCATCTTGTGAAAACCCAACAAAACATACTAACAATGCTATTCCCATTAAGACGTTCTTCATGCTATCCATTTTTCTCATTTTCTAATAATTGTTCTAGAGCAACAAAATCTGGAACTAATACTTGTCTTGCTTTACTTCCTTCAAAAGGACCGACAACACCAGCTGCCTCTAATTGGTCTATTAATCTACCTGCTCTGTTATACCCTAATTTTAATTTTCGTTGCAATAAAGATGCTGATCCTTGCTGCGCTGTAACAATAATTTCAGCTGCCTCTTTAAACAGTTTATCTCTATCTGCAATGTCAATATCAAGATTTGTGCCACCCTCTTCACCAACATATTCTGGCAGTTGATATGCCTCAGGATATGCTCTTTGAGATCCAATAAAATCTGTGATTTTTTCTACTTCAGGAGTATCTACAAACGCGCATTGAATTCTGGTTATATCATTACCACCAGAGTATAGCATATCACCACGACCTATAAGTTGATCTGCTCCTGGAGCATCTAATATAGTTCTGGAATCGATTTTTGAAGTTACTCTAAAAGCAATTCGAGAAGGGAAGTTTGCTTTAATAATACCTGTAATGACATTAACAGAAGGACGCTGTGTTGCTACAATTAAATGTATTCCGATGGCCCTTGCTAATTGTGCAAGTCGTGCTATTGGAGTTTCTACCTCTTTACCAGCTGTCATAATTAAATCGGCAAATTCATCTATAACCAACACGATATAGGGAAGGAATCGATGTCCATTCTCTGGGTTTAATTTTCTAGCTTTAAATTTTACGTTATACTCTTTGATGTTTCTTACCATGGCAGTTTTCAACAAGTCATAACGTGTATCCATCTCAATACACAAAGAGTTCAAGGTATTTACAACTTTGGTTGTATCTGTGATAATAGCATCTTCGGTATCCGGTAATTTTGCCAAATAATGACGTTCTATCTTATTAAATAGTGTCAATTCCACTTTTTTCGGGTCAACCAGCACGAATTTCACTTCTGCAGGATGTTTTCTATATAATAGAGAAGTCAGCACTGCGTTTAACCCAACGGACTTCCCTTGACCAGTGGCTCCAGCCATTAGTAGGTGCGGCATCTTAGCAAGATCTACAATAAAGGTTTCATTAGAAATGGTTTTTCCTAAGGCTATAGGTAATTCCATTGTTGATTCTTGAAACTTCTTGGATGAGATTACAGAATGCATGGATACGATTGTTGCCTTTTTGTTTGGCACTTCAATACCAATAGTTCCCTTTCCAGGGATAGGAGCAATGATTCGTATTCCTAATGCTGCTAATGATAAAGCGATATCGTCTTCAAGGTTTTTAATTTTTGAAATCCTGATACCTGCATCTGGAACAATTTCATATAAGGTAATGGTAGGTCCAACAGTAGCTTTTATTTGAGCAATCCCAATTTTATAGTTCTTAAGCGTATCAACAATTTTATTTTTGTTTAACTCAAGTTCTTCAGGATCGACAGAAATACTCTCGTTATATTGCTTTAAGAGGTTAAACGTTGGAAATTTATAATTCCCCAATTCTAATTTTGGATCAAATTCACCAAAATCTTTCACTAATTTATCTGATAAGTTTTCAGAAACATGTTTCTCCTCAGCTACTTCCTCAACATCAATTTCAACTTCTAATTCGGGTTCACTTTTTGGTTTAGGCTCTTCCACAACCTCTTCTATAACTTCCGTACCGTCTACCTCAGAATGGTTTTGAATCGTAGGTTGCAAGTTTTCTACAGATAGCTCAAAATCTGATTTCTTTTCAGAAGGTTCTTCTTTTTCTTCTATTTTAGAGTCGTCAAATTCAACGGTAATCGTTTCTTCTTCATGCGATAAGTTTTCTTCCGATAACACTTCTTCCGTTACAGTGCTTTCTTTTTTACGAGCTCTTATCTTATTAATAATAGCTTCAGGCGTTACCTTGAAGCGAATGACTACATAGGCAATAAAAAAGAAAATAAGAATAATAGCTAAGCCCGGAGTACCGGTAAAAGTTTCTAAATAGTCGTTTAGCTCATAGCCAATAACACCAGATAAAACAGTATACTTTTTCGTTACGAAACCAAATGCCAAAGAAATCCAGAGCATACTGACCAATCCCCAATTCCATGAGATTACAACTTTCGAAAGCTTGGTCCTAAACATCCAGAACAATCCAGAAATAAATAGGAGGTAAGGCATTAAAAATGCACCTACTCCAAAGCCTTCATAAATGGCATAATGACTTAGGGTTGCACCTATTTTTCCCAACCAGTTTTTACTCCTAATGTTTCTGTCTGTAAACTGACTAATGATACTATGATCATCTTGCCAGGTAAAAAAGAAGGAAACAAAGGCGACAAACAGAAAAATGGAAAATAGAATAAAGAAGACACCGATAATAGTTTGTGTCTGTCTACTCTTAAAAAACGCACCAATGGTGCGAAATGCAGTATTCTTTTTTTTAGTAGAAGCTTTGGTTTTCTTAGCCATTAACAAATAAATTACAGATAGTAAATATAGGTATTTACTTAGAAAAGTAGTGCAATCTTTGGCAGGTAAATAAAACCAGCCACAATTAATGAAATAACGGCAGCAAAACTAGCAGCTCCAGCAGAAATATCTTTAATGAAACCAATTTTCTTGTGGTAATCTGGATGCACAAAGTCGGAGACTTTTTCGATGGCGGTATTTAACGATTCTGCAACTAATACTAATCCTATAACGACAATCTGAAACATCCATTCTACAGCCGAAATCTCAAAATAGAATCCAGCACCTGTAACTAAAGTAGCTACAAACAATTGTACTTTAATACTATCTTCTGTTTTCATTAATAAAAACATGCCACGCAGTGCAAAACGAATGCTACGAAGACGTCCCTTTATAAAGCCATCCTTTGGGTTTTTCATTTACTGCAAAGCTTTTAAGGCATTTTCGTAATTAGGTTCGTCTACAATTTCTGGTACTTGCTCTGAATAGAGTATTGTTCCATTTTCGTCCAAAACAATCACAACTCTAGAGTGCAAGTTTGCTAAAGGACCATTGCTAATCTCTAATTCATAATCTTGGCCAAAACTTCCATTGGCGAAATCTGATAGCATTTCAACATTATCTATCCCTTCAGCACCACAAAAACGTGCTTGTGCAAACGGAAGATCTCTAGAAACACAAACCACTTTTGTATTCTCTAAACTTGCTGCTGATTTGTTGAAAACTCTAACAGACGTTGCACAAGTTCCTGTATCAATACTAGGGAAAATGTTCAACACCAATTTAGAGCCTTTATAATCTGATAAATTTTTTTTTGATAGATCGGGTGCCACCATAGAAAAGTCAGGAGCAGTAGTACCAACGGCTGGTATATTTCCTAAAGTTTGTATAGCATTTCCTTTTAAAGTAATGTTAGCCATAATGTGATTTTTGTATTCTCAAAAGTACATTTTTTTGGCGAATAATAATTACTACAATTTGTTAATTATTATGAATATCTTCGCATGATTATTACCTCGGATTGAAATTGAGATTAGCTAGATACACATCAGAATTTAAGTACAATTGGAAGTTGGCAGCACCCGTAATGTTGGGAATGTTGGGGCACACTTTTGTCAGTTTTGTTGATAATATTATGGTAGGTCAATTAGGAACAGCAGAGCTAGCAGCTGTTTCGTTAGGAAACAGTTTTATGTTCATTGCCATGTCTTTAGGTATTGGTTTTTCAACGGCTATAACTCCACTGATTGCGGAAGCCGACTCTTCTAATAATTTTGATCAGGCAAAATCAACATTCAAGCATGGACTGTTTTTATGCACAGTATTGGGAGTTTCATTGTTTCTGATGGTGTTTTTTGCCAAACCATTGATGCATTTAATGAATCAACCCGATGAAGTAGTGCAGTTGGCAATACCTTATTTAGATCTGGTTGCCTTTTCGCTGATTCCGTTAATTGTTTTTCAGGCACTAAAACAGTTTAGTGATGGTATGTCCATTACCAAATATCCAATGTATGCTACTATTATAGCTAATTTGGTCAATGTTGGTTTGAATTATGTATTGATTTTCGGTCATTTTGGTTTCCCAGAATTAGGTATTGTAGGGGCAGCCTATGGAACCTTAGCTTCACGTATAATTATGGTGGGCTATCTATGGTGGTTATTGGCTAAAAGAGAACGAACTAGAAAATTGGTAACCAATATCAAAATATTTGTGCTAGATACATTAATGTTGAAAAAAATTCTAGGACTTGGGATGCCAAGTGCCATGCAAATGTTTTTTGAAGTGGCCATTTTTACAGCGGCTATTTGGCTTAGTGGTTTGTTAGGAAAGAATCCGCAAGCAGCGAACCAAATTGCATTGAACCTTTCGTCTATGACCTTTATGGTAGCTATGGGATTGAGCGTTGCAGCAATGGTGCGTGTTGGAAATCAGAAAGGGTTGATGAAGTTTCGAGAATTGCGCAGAATCGCTGTTTCCATATTTTTATTGGGTACATTATTAGCAACATTTTTTGGAACAATATTCTTTTTATTTCATAAGCAGCTACCAACAATCTATGTAGATATGAACGATACCATAAATTACGCTGATAATATGGAGGTAATTAGTATAGCAGCGAAGTTATTATTTGCCGCAGCTATTTTCCAGATCAGTGATAGCATTCAAGTTATTGTTCTAGGCGCATTAAGGGGATTACAAGATGTAAAGATTCCGACACTAATTACCTTTGTTGCCTATTGGGCAGTAGGGTTTCCTATTAGTTATTTTTTAGGAAAAGAGGATATGTATGGAAGTTTTGGAATTTGGCTTGGTTTATTAGCTGGATTGACTACCGCTGCAATCTTATTGTATATTCGATTTAATTATCTAACTTTAAAACTCATCAGAACAAAAGAACATGAACTTACCTAAATATTTGTTAGCAGATAACAGTAATCACCCGGAAGATATTTTTATATTACATACTGAATTCCCACGTTTTTTAATAAACCTAAAAGATGACGAAATAGAATGGTTTGAGGACCTTTCTGGCGAACGGGAGGATGATATTGCTAGCGAAGTTTCAAATCTCATTGAAGAAGCCAGTCAGTTCTACGATGGAGAAATGGCTAAATATGAATAGTACTTTATAATGCAATACTACTCATTAAATAAAAACCGTTTAGGATTGGTTTCTGCCATCAACCAGAACTCATCATCATCGATATAGCCTCTTACATCCATTCCAAATCTTCGTTCGCTATAATCTTTTTGTAACATATAGAAATCGGATCCGAATAATACACGCTCTTTTGCTTTTGGTGTTTTTAAAACATTGCGAAGCACTGGGTAAAGACGGGCATCATAGACGGTAAAAGAAATATCGGCATATACATTGTCATATGTGAGCATCATTTTCCGAATGATAGAATACCAGTTGCGATCTTTTTTAAAGTTTTCGTCCGAAACATCTAAATACTTATCCCATTCTTCATTTCCTCCAAAATGTGCCAAATTTATTTTCAGCTTGGGGAACTTCTTTAGTATGTACTCATAGTTTTTAGGATGATTTAGATATTTTGCAAAATCATAACTACTTCTAGAATCTTTCGTATCATAAAATTCAGAAAACCGCTCTTTGGCTTTGTTCACCATTTCTTTAGTAGGTTTGTATCTGAAGTGGTTTTTGTTTTTCGGAATACAATGTGTTGTAATGGGAATGTGATTAGCTTCCGCATAAGCGTACACCTCATCTAATCGATAATCATCAGGGAAAAAACCTAGTGCAGGATACAACTTGATCCCAGTAAACTTTTCTTCTTCAATATACTTTTTTACCAATTCTAAAATACCATCCCTTCTTGGATCTACACATATAAAAGGTAAAAAAACATCAAAATTCTTATTTTCATAATAACGTTTAAGATCGGCAACGTCCTCTAATTGCTGTAAAAAATTGTACTGAGCTTTACCAGCATTCATATAATCGAAATCTACCGTCAGCGGACAGAACTTTGTATTCTCTGGATAGTACCCTCGTAATTCATTGAAAATATCCTTTTGATCTTTTTTAAAAGCACTATATACAAAACCAGCAATACGAGGCGCTAATTTTTTTACAAGGCGCATTAATAAGTTGGCAACCCATTTCTTTTTTACTAGGGTAGTAGGAAAGTACCAACCAATAAACTTTTTAGGTAAGTACTTAATAGTAAATATATGACAATGGATATTGTGAATTTTATATTCTAGATTGGGTTGCTCATTTGTAGACATAGGGCACGGATTTAGACTCAAAAGGTAGCAATACCTTTAGGTTAAATCATGTACTTTTCCGCAATCTGAAATGTAGATTTCTGTTATTTAATAGTTCGTGCAAATATGCGTTCTAACCATATATCTGGTCATGGGTTTAAGTGGTATGCCATTTATGGGATGTTTACCGGGAGCTGTAAAAACATCTAAGTCATTTTTTCCTCGTTTCCAGTACCAGGTAATAGATTCTCCTTTTTCATTGAAATATCGTACATCACAATCAAGAGTCGTTATTTTTTTAAATGAACTAAACTTGATTTTATCATATGGTTCTATATCATTATTTAAATATCTTGTAATGTCAAACTTAACCTCAGTATAATGATCTTCTTGCCAGAGCATCCAGCGTTCGCTATTCTTAGATAAAATATTGTTCAATATAAAAGTGCCAACAGTAAGCACAATTACTGTATTTATGATGATGATTACCTTTTTATTTATAGTGGTTTTACCAATAGGCCTGAAAGGAGGCGAAACTCCACGACTATCATAATTCTTGTTTTTATTATAATCTTCGCTATTTTTAGATGCATTACTTTTTGCTTCTTTTTCCTCAGAATGTGTTATGATAATTACAGGAGGTTTATCTTCATCTTTCTTCTTTTTTTGTTCAATATTATAATTGATTAAAAACTCTTCATAGTCCTTATAATTTAAATATCTACTTAAACTATTTACTATTGTAATCTGACTAATATTAATATCTTCATTAGTAATTTCTTTTTCTCTCGCTTCATTATAATAGTCTCGAAGGCTTCGTTCACCAATATTATAATCAATTTCTGAAGCGATGTCTTTAGCTAACTTTCTTGTTGAAGGTTGATTATCTCCAATTTTTCTTCTTTCTTTTCTGGCTTTTTTATAAGCCAATAGGATTAAATGTTTATGCATTTTCTTGGTTTTAGTATCACTTTTTCAAGAAGGAAATTTTTTGGAAAAAAATTGGAAAACCGCTTTCAACTAAGTTTCCAAAATCATTCCATTTCATTTCCTACATCTCAATGACTTTCATCATTTCTTTGCTTCAGAATTGTTCTAGATAGCATTTAAAAACATATAAGCATCACGAGCATTCTACTTCAGGAATCTGTTTGCAGATCCGGTTAAGATCCGGGAAATGCTTTACAGATGTGTAATCGGATTCCTCATTTCCCATAGAAGAGATCCTCTTCGAAATTTTCAGGTGTTCCCTGATAGAAAATTTTATTCGAGAAAATCTCGAACAGGGACTACCTATTCTAAAATTATATAAAATGAAGAAAATTTTTCTGAAAGTCTTTACGGCTTTCCTCATTATGGGAATGATGGCATCATGTACACAAAATGATGACCTAGACGAATTACTAATTGAAACAGAAACACAAGGATGCTGTGGAGAAGGACCTATTGATCCACCACCACCTCCGCCACCAACAGGAGAGGGAGGTTAATTCTCGTTTAAGAATTAGTTAGTACTTTAGAGGGATGAAATTGAAAAAAACGTCCCTCTTTTTTTGTACTTTACTTTTTTGGCAGTATAGTATATTTTCACAACAGAAAATAGATAGCCTCCATTACTATGTTGATTTAGTCAAAACATCTAAAGACTTACCCAACTTAACAAAAGCTTTTCTATATATAGAAAATGATAAGGAAAAAAATCTTATAAACAATAAGTCAAGAGCAGTTTACGATTTGATCTATTTAAGTAGAATAGAACAGTTTTTAGGAGTTTATTATGCAAGCGAAGCATCTGCAATAGAAGGTTTAATATTACTTGATAGTCTTCCTTCTCAAGGTTATAATCTTTTATTAAAAGCACCGTTGTTAAACCATTTAGGAATCCTTAAACGAACATTGAAGCAGTACGAAGAATCACTCGATTATTATTCCCAAACTTTAGAATTGGTAACAAATAAAAAAGATAGTGCTACTGCATATAATAATGTAGGTGTTGCATATAATTATTTAAAAGAGTACGAAAAATCAATTATAGAACTCAAGAGGTCGTATGGACTAAGTTTAGAAACTAATGATAGTGTTTTAATTAGCAGGAGTTTAGATAACTTGGGATATGCTAGAGCAATGTTAGGTCAGGTTTCAGGCGTATCGGACATGAAAACAGCTCTTAGGATACGAGAAAAAATTAACGACAGTGATTTATATAATAGTTACGCTCATCTTATCGAATATTACAAAAGCCAGGGAGAAACAAAAAATGCTTTATTGTATGCTAAAGAAGGATATAATATAGCAAAGAAACTTAAAAATTTACCATACAAAGAAGGTGTTTTAAACTACTTAATAGATTTAGGAGATACCAGTTACCTAAAAGAGTACGCCGAGGTATTGAAAGAGAAGAATAAGCTGAGTCAATTTAACAAAACTCTATATACATCTGCTAGATATAATTTTAAAAGGGAACAGAAAAGAAGGTTAATTGCTGAAAGTAATATGTCGGAAGAAAAGTCAAAGAAAATATTATACCAAGTTATCGGAGGAGCGGTAGTATTAATTTCTATCTTATTATTTTTTGCGTTGCGAGCGAGACATAAAAAAGAAAAACTAAAAACTCAATTCAATACAGAACGACACATCTCTAAAAAACTACATGATGAAGTGGCTAATGATATCTTTTCTATGATGTCCCAATTGCAGAATGATCCAACAACCAAAAAAGAACTGATTGATAGTTTAGAAGAAGTTTATTTAAAGACTAGAGATATTTCGAAAGCCAACGCAGCATTGGATGTCTCTAAGAATTTTGATATACTCTTAAAGGATTTGATTGCTACATATAAAACAACCGATGTAAAAATATTTACAAGAAACATTTCGGAAATGCCCTGGGATACTATTGCTGACTTAAAAAAAGAGACGTTGTATCGGGTTATTCAGGAGTTAATGACCAATATGAAAAAACATAGCAGAGCAAATTTAGTGACACTTCAGTTTGACGTTAGAAAGAATGTTGTTTTAGTTACCTATGTGGATAATGGAGTTGGTTGCGAATTGAACTATGGAAACGGATTGCGAAATACGGAAAACCGTATGGAACTTGCCGGAGGGACTATTACTTTTGAGTCGGAAGTCAATAAAGGTTTTCAAGCAAAAATAATTGTGTAATATGTTTAGAAAAGTATTGATTGTCGATGATCATGCTATGATCAATGACGGTGTTTCCAGTAACCTTTCCAAAATAGGAATCACCGATGTACATACAGCTTTGTACTGTGATGATGCCTATTTAAAAATAAAAAGAGCAGCTCTCGATCACATACCTTTTGATTTGGTCATCACAGACCTAGAATTTAAAAAAGACCACAGAGAATGTGCTATTGCTTCGGGGGAGGCTTTGGTAAAAAAATTAAAGACGGATTATCCAAACCTTTCTATTATTGTCTATTCTCAAGAAGATCATTTTCAGAAAGTACGATCCTTAATGAATGATTGTAGCGCTGATGGGTATGTATGGAAGGGTAGAGAAGGAAACAAAGAGTTGTTGAAGGCCTTAAAAATTGTATTTGAGGGAGCAACCTTTTTATCACAGAAGGTAGCACGTGCTTTACAGCAAAAAGAAGATCATGAAATAACAGATTACGATATAGCACTAGTAAAACTACTTTCTTCTGGAATGTCTCAGACACAGATTAGTCATCATTTTAAATCTCAGAGTATATCGCCTAGTAGTGTGAGTTCTGTTGAAAAAAGACTAAACCGTTTAAAAGATGAATTTTTAGCTAATAACGCAACCCACTTGGTGTCTATCTTTAAGGATCAAAAGCTAATTTAACTTTATTTTACTTTTTCTAGTACAATATGGCTTTCCGTAAGGAAAGCTTTTTTATTGGGATTAGTTTTGAGGTAATATTAATTATAAAACTTAAAATTATGGCAACAATTACATTAGAAGGGTGTTCTGGTAAATCATATGAGTTTATCATTCATGCGAAAGGAACAAATTTTAACTCTGTCGGCGGAGTTTATTACATTACCAAAATAAAAAATAACAAGCATACCCGAATATACTTGGGGATTACTAATGATCTATCTACAAGATTTGATAATCATCATAAAGAAGATTGTTTTGAAGAAAATGGAGCTACTCATATAGCCATTCATAAATCTTCATCAGAAAGCGAAAGAGAAAAAATTGAAAAAGATATTCTTTGCAAATACAATTTTCCTTGTAATGAACAAAACAATTAATAAGCTTTGAATTAAAATAAAAGTTATGATTAAATTAATTTGCGAAGCAATCTTTCAGAAAAAAGTAATTCAATTTTATTATGATGGGGAATTGAGAATTGTAGAACCTCATTGTTATGGAATCACTACAGCAGGAAATCAAGGGCTAAGAGCTTACCAAATTGATGGCTATAGTAGCTCAGGAAATTATGGATGGAAAATGTATGACTTAGGAAAAGCAGTAAATATTGAAATGTTGACAAATCACTTCTTTAATATAAGAGATGGATATAAACGAAGTGATAAAGGAATGTCTCGTATTTATTGTGAAATTTAAAATAACAAATATGAAATACAAAGTAGTCCCTTTTTATAGAGCAAAAGAGGTATCAAAAGAATTACAAAGCATTATAAATACTAATGCCGTTGATGGTTTTAAATATGTAAATCATCAATACTCAGATAAGCTAAAACCTGGAAATATTGGTTGTTTTGGAATTGGAGCGAAACCAGATACAATAATTCATGTAGGTTTCGTCATTTTTCAAAAAGAAAGCTAAATGAAAGTTTTTCTGTTAATATCAATTAGAGTTTATTGGTTGCTCATTCCTAAAGTTAAGCGGCGAAGATGCCTTTTTAAAAAATCATGTTCTCAGTATGTTTATGATATTACGAAAAGAGAAGGACTATTGTTAGGAATGAAAGCTTTAAGATTTAGAATTAAAAATTGCAATTCTAAATACAATATAATTGATGTTGGAAAAGAAAAAATTTTGATAACTAAAACCCACAAAATATTTAAGGAAAAAGATATATCACCTTTTCTTTTAGAATAGAAAGTAATTCTTTGGGAATCCATAGGGTTTCATTATAGGAGAAAGATAGTTTATTGTACTAATTATAAAATAAATATTATGGCAAAAAGTGTACCAGTAAAACCGCACAGAAGATCGAAACCTTCTCCGACTCCAAGACCAAATCCTAATAAACCAAAGCCAGGGCCTAAAACAGTTCCAGTAAAACCACATAGAAGGAAGCCTCCAAAATGATTAAAATATCATGATACTAAAAACAAAACCTTACGGATATCCGTAAGGTTTTGTTTTTAAATGGTGTTAGGTTTGAGTAAATAATTTAAAACCAATAGACTATGGGCTTTATATATACTGTTCCGCAAAATCACGTTTTACTTATCAAAAGATTTGGAAAGCATGCTCGGGTGCAACGAGAAGGATTACGCCTTAAAATTCCTTTCATTGAAGGTTTTAAATATGTAGAAGGTTGGAATAGAGTTGCAAATAAGGAGCGTTGCTATATTGAAATGTCAGAACAACAAACTGATACTCCTCCAAGACAATGCCAAACGCAGGATAATGTTACTATAGATGCAAATGCGTCGGTTTATTGGAGAATCATAAACCCAGTAAAAGCAGTTTATGATGTGGACATCTTACCAAAATCCATTGCAGATGTTGCGTTAAATGCACTAAGAACAAATATTGGAAAACTTCGATTGAATCAAGTTTTATCTGAAAGACAAAACATTAATGAAAGAATTGCATTAGATCTTGCCGAAGTTGCTTTGAAATGGGGAGTTGAATTTACTCGTGTAGAGATTCAAGAAATTACCTATTCAGATGAAACTGCCGAAGCAATGATGCAGGAGATGGCCGCTGAACGCAAGAAAATTGCTTTGATAGCTGAAGCTGAAGGTACAGCACAAGCAGAAGTAACTAAAGCAAATGCCAGAGCAGAGGCAATGATGATTAAAGCTAAAGGGCATGCAGAATCATTGAAAATTATAGCAGAAGGAGAGAAAATATATCTAGCTCAATTGATCGAAAAGGTTACTATAGAATCTGCAACTCAGATTATTCTTGCTCAAAAATATATAGATGGGATGAAAACAATCTCCGATACCCCAAGTGCTAAGGTCTTTTTGCCTTCAGATTTCAAAGGAACTTATGATTTAGGATAATTTTAAATAACAGCCTGAAATGAAAAAAACAATCAGCATTACACAAAAATCCATTTCGATCATTTGCGCTTTAATCCTTTTTGTAGCAGTATTTAATTGGCCTATAGAATATTATACACTTCTTAGATTTATTGTTTTTACAGGGGCTGTTTTAACAATGGTGTTTAATTATAAACTCGTTTTTGTACTGGTTACTTTTTGTTTTATAGCAATACTTTTCAACCCAATATTTCCAATGTATCTGTATATAAAATCATATTGGATACCTCTCGATATACTTGTAGGAATTATGTTTTTGTTGATTGGCTTTTTTGAGATAAATACCCAGCGAGAAAATGAGGAAACAATACAAACAAATAAAGGAAAATCATTTAAAAGAGATAAAATATACTAACCTATGGAACAATCTTTAGAAAAAGGAAACATTGAAGTTTCCACAGAATTGAAAAGTCATTTTTTGAGATTATATCAAATTGCATTATCCGACGAGAATTTTAGTCATTTGGAAATGCAGTTGTTATACCAGTTTGCTGCTGAAAGAGGAGTAGATAACAATGAATTGGATAGAATTTTAACTTCGCATACTGGGGAAATACATATTCCAGAAAAGTTAGAAGATCGAATGGTCTATTTGTATGATTTTGCTCAGATGGCCTGGGCAGACCATGTTATTACAGAAGATGAAAGAACGACCTTAAAAAAGTATGTAAAGAAATTTGAATTCCTCGATGAGAATGTTGAGGCTTTAACAACCTATTTGCTAGAATCTGCTCAACAAGAAAAATCACGTGAAGATATTTTAAAGGAACTTCAAGAATAACATTATGACTACACTACTTAAAAAATTAACAAAGCTAAAGCCATCCAATGATTTAAATGGAGCACAAATAGATTCGAAAGAATCTCTTGATAAAGATGAAAAATCATTATCACCCTTTAGAGAGGGGTATGGGATGTCCAAAAAATGTGCAGGAAATCCACAAAACTTAAAGGCATCTCTAGAGAAAACGTATGAAGCCTTTGAAAAGAAATGCAAAGAAGATGTTGCTGAACAGCATAAATTGAAACATGGTTATGTAACTGAACAAAAAGGAAAAAAGACAACCTTGTTAAATGCTGAAGAAAAACTGAAGAATCTAAACCATAAAGCTGAAGAAACTAAAAAAGAAATAGAAGAATTAAATAAAGATTGTAGGAAAGTTCTTACAGAGCCTGAATTATACTTGCCAAATGTAGATAAAAAAGCAAGTGTGAAATTTTGGATTGGGCTGTTCTTTTTAATGCCTTTAGCGGCTTATATTTTTATTTTTTATATCTCCACTTCGTTCTCTGCTTTTTTTAGAGAGTTTGATCCTGGAATAAGCTTATTCCATGGAATATTTGACCCTCAAGCTTTATCTAAAGCATATGAAGCTGGAGGCTTAGAATTGGGGTTTGTTCTTTTTATTCCTTTTGTGTTTTTTGGTTTGGGATATTTGATCCATATGTTTCAAGAAAATAAAGGGTTAAAAAGTGGTTTAAAAATTGGCGTTTTATTTCTTATTACATTTCTATTTGATGCAATTTTAGCCTACCTGATAGATGAGAAATTATATAATCTGACAAAAACTTATGATAGTGAAGTGTTCAATATTAGTATTGCTTTTCAAAGTATTAGTTTTTGGTTAATCATTTTTGCAGGGTTCGTTTCATATATAGTTTGGGGACTAGTATTTGACTTTGTGATGAAAGAATATGCTGATAGAGATAAAATAAAAGCTTTTATCAAAGAGAGAAAAGAAGAGATAGAAGAGAAAAAACAAAAATTACTAAACTTTAAGGAATTGATTAGTTTTCAAAAAGAAATGATATCAACGATCAAAGTAAGAATAAGCGAACTTCAGAATATCATTGATGGTTTTATTCTCCCAGTGATGAACTATAAAGCCTTATCAACTGAGCTGTTAGAGGGCTGGCAAGGCTATATTTCAGCAGAATTACCTTTAGGAAGAGAAGAGAAGGAAAACCTTTTAACCGATTGTAGAAAAGTATATGACAAACATATACAAGATTTGGATATCGACACAGATACCTATCAAAATAAAGTATATACTAAAAAATTGTAGTTATGAATCCGTTAAAAAATATATTCACCCTTACCTTTTTAAGCCTGTTCATAATGGGTTGCGAAAGTGAAAAGAAAGAAGTGAAAGAATTAGAGAAAGTGACTACTAAAATTCCTACTGATTGCCCTAAGTTTATTTTAAAAAACAAGAAAAACAATCTAAATATTAGCGTGCTTTTAGATCTTTCTGATCGTATTGAGAAAAAAAATACAGTTCAAAAAGACTCCGCATACCTATCAAGTTTGGCAAAAGTATTCGTAAATCATGTAAAAGGAAAAAAATTAATTCTGTTAGAAGATAGAATGCAGCTTTTCTTTAATCCTGTACCGAATGATACTAAAATTAACCAAATAGCAGAAAAGTTAAAGGTTCAATTTACTAAAGATACACATAAAGAAGATTTAGATAGAACAATTTCTTTGTATTCAGAATATCCTTCTCAATTGTATGATTTAGCGCAAAAAGATGCACAATTAGATAAGAAATATCCAGGCTCAGATATATGGGGATTCTTCAAATATCATGTAAACGATTATTGTATAGATGCTTGTCACAGAAATATTTTGGTGATTTTAACAGACGGTTTCATGTATCATGAAAACACGATAATGAAAAAAGAAAATCGAACTTCATATATCACATCGAAGAGTTTAAAGAAGATAAAATTAGACCGTGTAGATTGGAAAGAGGAGATACGGAAAAGAAAGTTAGGATTTCTGTCAGTTGAAAAGGAGTTTAAAGATCTTGAAGTCTTGGTAATTGGAATTTCCGATTATGATAAAAGTACTCCTTATGCTAGAGATATTTTAGAAGTGTACTGGAGTGATTGGTTTGAATCAATGAACATAAAAAACTATAAAATTAAAAGCGCCGATATTCCTTCAAGCATTGAAAAAGTCATTTTTGATTTTATTAAAAACAAATAATTATGAAAATCAGATCTATCATTACTACTTTTCTGGTGTTATTCTACAATATTAGTTTTTCACAAGAACCTATAAATGTCGCTAATCTAAACGTAAGCCTTTCTTTTCAAGAAACCAAAGATTACTTTTTTACTTTTGACAAAGGTGATGAGATCGTTTTCAATTTTGTAATGAAAAAAGGAAAACATATTAGGTCAGTTGAGATCGCTTCTTCTTCTAATGTAAAATTAACTGAGTTTAAAGCAAAAGAAATTACCAATAGAAAAATTCAAGTGCTAAAAAAAGAAATATATAGATTCCGATTTTTTAGTTCTTCACTAACTACTAGAGTAGCTAATGTTCAAATTCAAAGAATTCCTTCCAAAAATGGAAGCCCAAGTTTTAATACTGGTTGGAAGTGGTATACAGTAAGAGATACTATTTATGTTCCATACCAAAAGGATAGTCTAATTGGATATCAAATGATTCCATATCAAGAAACTATCAAAGAAATTGTAAACACAAAAAAAGAAGAAATATTACTATTTCAAAAATCACAAAGAGTGCATTCTTATTACAATCGTAATAAGAGTAGGACATATTTACGTGTTGATTTACCTAGGTTAGAAATAACTGATTTAAAAAAAGAAAAAATTCTCGCATGGGCATATTGGATAGGAGTTGGAGAAGAAGGTAAAGCTGCATATGACAAGAACGTTCGAAATTTTTCAAAGTTCATTGGAAAGGCAGCCAATGCTTATTTCCAAACTCCTTTAGCAGGGTTAGCATTAGGTTTCATTACAGAATTGTTCATTCCAAATAATGGGCATGATGTAGCTTATTATTTTATGGATGAGTTTCGAAATGTGCAATCTTTTTTAGACGGTAATCAGTTTTCCTTTTTTGATTCTGGAAAGGGGAGAGCTGCTTTTGGAAGAAACGACTCCAGATTATGGAGTACATTTTATATTGGTCTTTCCAATGATAATCTAACCAAAGGAATAGATGTTGAAGTTAAGGTTATCGCCATCAAAGAAACACAAACTTTCAAATACAACACATATAACAAAGAAAAGAAAGAGGCTCAATACATGAAATTAAACAAAACAAGAATGCAGGTAAAAGAAAAAAAATACAGAGTGCCTGTTGAATAAAAAAACAAAAATTATGAAAACACTAAAAATTATTTTCTTGATCATAGCTATTGGTTTTAGCAGTAGCTTAACTGCCCAAACCAAAGTCTACAGAACAGCAAAAGGAGAGCGATATCACAAAAAAGAATGTAAGATCATTGTCAAAAGAGAAGCTATTGAATTAACAATCAAAAAGGCAAAATTAAGAGGGTATCAGGCTTGTAAAGTTTGCAAACCTGTAGAGAAAACAAAAGGAAAGACCTCTAAAAAACGAGCAATTCAAAAGAAGAAGTCCAACAAAGTAAAACTAAAAAAAAGCACTTCTAAAAAAGTAACAGCATCTAGATGCACCGCAACTACTAAAAAAGGTACTCGATGTAAAAGAAGAACCAAGAATTCTAGCGGTAGGTGTTGGCAGCATTAAAGACTTCTCGACTGCGCTCGAAGTGACATGGGGGATTACTTGCCTTTCTCTACAAACTCTAGCTTACTCACATCCGCTTCAGTGGTAAAGAGTCCGTAGTTTATAAAGGCTTTTTTCTTTTCAATCTTTTCTATGGTACCCACAGCATTACCATCCAATAGACGAACACGATCATTAACTTTAAAAACATACGCCGCCTTTTCTTTGGCGATCCTTTTTGCTACTTTTTTCTTTTCCTTGCGTACCTCAACTACTTTTTGAAGGACTTCTTTTTCCACTTTTTGAATCGCTACTTTTTTCTTCTCTTCTTGTTCTTTAACAACTTTTTTTTGAGCCTTGGTCTTGGGCTTCGGATTCTTTTTTAAATACTTGGTCTTTTCTGCAGTGACCCATTTATTAAAATCGGTAGTAAGCTCTTTCTTATTATTGGTTTGAAAATATTTGTTAAGTAATTCATTAATCTTTCTACCTAAAGATAACATGCGCTGGTTGCTATCATACAACTCCTGAAATCCCATTAATTTCTCCTGGATCTTTTGCTCTTTCTCTTGCAGGTTTTCAATGTGTTCTTGCCCCCTGGATTTCTGTTTTTCTAAACCTTCAGAAGTACGTTGCAATTTATTTCGTTCTTTCTGTAGTTTCGAGATTGTTTTATCTAAACGAATCTTTTCGCTTTCAACTCTTTTTTTAGCTTGGTTGATCAAACTAAAAGGAATACCATTCTTCTGGGCTACTTCAAAGGTAAAGGAACTTCCGGCCTGACCAACATCTAGTTTATATAACGGTTCCAGCGTTCTTTCATTGAATTGCATATTTGCATTCACAACGTTTTCAAGTTCATCTGCAAGCACCTTCAAGTTGGCATAATGCGTGGTAATGATTCCAAAAGCTTTTTTGGTATAAAACTCTTCTAAAAAAATCTCCGCGAGGGCACCTCCAAGTTCAGGATCTGATCCTGTACCGAACTCATCGATAAGAAATAACGTGTTCTTCGTACATTTCCGTAAAAAGTAGCGCATGTTCTTTAAACGATAACTATAGGTACTTAGCTGATTCTCTATGGATTGATTATCTCCAATGTCTGTTAATATATTATCGAAAATAAAGGTTTCACTACGTTCATCAACGGGAATAAGTAAACCACTTTGTAACATGAGTTGCAACAATCCTACTGTTTTTAGCGTAATACTTTTTCCACCTGCATTCGGACCAGAGATTACAATGATTTGTTGTTGTTCATTAAGTTCTAATGTCTGAGGAACAGTGGTAATGTCTTGTTGTTTATTCTTCACCCAAAGAATAGGATGATAAGCATTTTTAAAATAGATCCTCTTTTTATCAGAAATAGCTGGAAGCAATGCCTGTATGGAATGTGCGTATTTAGCTTTTGATGCAACGACATCTAGATGTGTTAGTAAGAATACATATTCTTTTAGCAGCTCTTTGTAAGGACGTAGTTCATTGGATAGGCTTTTAAGGATACGAATGATCTCCTGCTTTTCTTCATATTCAAGGTTCTGTAACTCTCTGCTAAAATTTAAAGTTGACTGTGGAGCTATGTAGACAATATTTCCCGATTTTGAGGACCCTAGTAAGCTACCTTTTACTTTCCTCCGATACATTGCCTGAACTGCCAATACCCGCTGGTTGTCTACGATGGTCTCTTTGATATCTGCTAAGTATCCTGAAGCAATAGCACTACTTAGTGCCTTACTAAAACTTGCACCTATTTTACCTCTAACACCACCGATATCCTTTCGAATTTGCTTTAACACCGACGATGCATTATTGGCTACTTCGCCATATGGAGTAATAATCTTTTTAACTGAATCAACAATGATATATGTGAACTCGACAGATTCGCTTAAGTCGAATAAAGTAGAGTAGTAGACCTTGAATTTTTTAAGAAATTTCTTTTGCTCATTTACCGTTTCGGATATCGTTGCCAGCTTCAAGTAATTTTTAGGTTCTAAAAAACTATTTTCTATCCCTAGTTTATGAATTTCTGTTTCGATGTTTTCAAAGTAATGATTCGGAATGCGATTTTCGTTCTCAAAAGAAGCTAAATATTCATTGACCAATGCAAGTTCTCTTAACAAAACAGTTTTGCTTGAAATAGGAGTGATACTATTTATGGCTATTTTCCCTAAATCAGAAATAGCAAAATCTGCAACCTGTTGGAGAACGGTCGTAAACTCTAAATCTAGTAGTACTTTTTCTGAGATCTTTTGCTTCAAATCTTTATCTTTGATCGAGGACAAAAATAACAAACAATGAAGGTTAATATTGATGAAAGTTGGAAAAAAATTCTACAGCCCGAATTTGAGAAAGGTTATTTCAAAGAATTGATTCCTTTTATCAAGAAAGAATATGCAACACATCGCTGTTATCCCAGAGGGAAAGATATATTTTCTGCCTTCGATCATTGTCCTTTTGATCAAGTAAAAGTTGTCATTATTGGTCAGGATCCATATCATGGACCAGGCCAGGCGAATGGACTCTGTTTTTCTGTGCATGATAATATTTCTCATCCTCCATCACTTATAAATATTTTTAAAGAATTAAATTCGGACATTGGAAAACCATTGTCACAATCAGGCGATTTATCCGTTTGGGCGAAACAAGGTGTTTTACTTTTAAATGCTACACTCACGGTAAGAGCGCATAGAGCAGGAAGTCATCAAGGAAAGGGCTGGGAGCAGTTTACAGATGCTGTGATCGAAAGCATTTCTTCTCAAAAAGAAAATGTTGTTTTTTTATTATGGGGTGGTTTTGCCAAAAAGAAAGGAAGAAAGATCGATGCGCAAAAACATCATATACTTAGTTCTGGTCACCCTTCGCCTTTAAGCGCTAACAGAGGATATTGGTTTGGAAATAAGCATTTTTCTAAAACGAATGATTATCTAAATAGCATTGGAAGAACTACCATTAATTGGTAACTAACTCATATTGATCTCTCCAATATCATGGATTTCTCCTAATTCAAAGACGTGATTTTCAAATATCAAATCGATAATGTCTGCCGTCATATTTGGATATTCGACGGATACCCGATAGTCATTGCGTATCCAGGTTTTTATCTTGGCAAGATGTTTTAAACTCAATTTTTTTATGACCAATACTCCCATTTCTTCTAAAACTTTGGCATTGCATTTTTGTTCAAACTGAGCTTTCATAGGAATGACCAACAATTTTTTCTTTAAAAAGAGTGCTTCGGCGGGTGTCTCAAAACCTGCACCACACAGAACACCTTTTGCAGCTGCCATCTTTTCTATAAATAGTTCGTTGTTAACTGGGTAAAAGATGATATTATTTGCCAAATACACTTCTGTTGTTTCTTTAGAAAAGACGTGCCATTTTTCATCTTTACATTTAGAGAGTACTTTGATGATCTTTTTATCACTGTATGCGGGGAGGTATACCACATAATAGTTCTTATCAGTTACTTCTTGATTTCTAATTTCATTACGAATTACTGGTGTGAAAATATGCTTGTCGTAAGACATAAAGTGAAAGCCATATTGATATTTTGTAGGAGCGTAATACTTTATAAAAAGCCGTTCCACCCATTTGATTTTTTTCGGTTTAGGGACAAGTTTATTGAGAATGGCTGACTGATGACTCAATGAAATTACGGGAATATTATTTAGTTTTCCCGCCCAAGCAGAAACAGGTTCAAAATCATTGATGATAATATCATATTGTTTGATTGGAATAGATTTGATTTCTCTGTAGAATTTTCGGCTATTCATTTTTTTAAATGTTTTCCAGAAATCAATACCTCCTTTTTTACCAAAGGTAAAGCCTAAGCCATGTAGGAAATAGGTTACTTTGAACGGAACCTTCTTTTCTCGAGTGGCACTGCTCAGTAGTACATCCAAATCCCCTTTTTGTTCTAATAGAGGAATGATATCTCTTGCTCTACTGATATGACCATTCCCTGTACCTTGTATTGCGTATAATATTTTCATGCTATTTTAATTTTGTAATATCGAATTCAGCTAATAGATCCTTAAAAAGATCTTTACTCTTATGCTCGGCTTTCACAAGCTCTGGGTCTTTTACAGTATAGTTTAGATGTAAATTCTGAGTAACTTCATCTTTTGAATATTCATAAAGCGACCACGTTTGGTTTTGATATTCCAGAGCTGTTAAGTTTTCTATCCAGTCTCCTGAGTTTAAGTAGAGTACTTGTTGTCCTAACTTATTCTTGACAATTCTTTTTTGAGGTTGATGTATGTGACCACAGATCACATAATCATATTTATTATCCATAGCTATACTTGCCGCGGTATCTTCAAAATTGTTGATGAATTTGACGGCACTTTTAACGCTGTTCTTTATTCTTTTTGATAATGATAGACGCCCAAAGCCCAACGCGTTACTTATAAAATTTATGAATGTGTTGATCATGATCAGTATATCATATCCTACACCTCCTAATTTAGCCAACCATTTGGCATGCTTCATGCTAACATCGAACACATCTCCATGAAATATCCATGCTTTTTTACCATCCAGATCTAAAACTAGTTTGTTTACGATCTCAAAGGAACCTAATCGAAACCCTTTAAATTTGCGAAGCATCTCATCGTGATTTCCCGTTATATAGTAAACCTTTGTGCCTTTGGTTAAAAGTGAAGTAATATATTTTATCACTTTCATATGCGATTTTGGAAAATATCGTTTGTTGAATTGCCAGATATCAATGATATCCCCATTAAGAATCAATATCTTAGGATTTATCGTTTTAAGGTAGTTGAGGAGTTCTTGGGCCCTACAGCCAAAAGTACCTAAGTGAATATCAGACACAACGACAACATCTAGCTTCCGCTTCTTAAATTTTTTCATCAAGTTTTGTTTGGATTAGAGGGGTTAATTCCGTGTTTAAAGCTTTGGACTTTAAATAAGGTAGGTACTTTTCTATGAAAGCTTTGAAATCTTATCGCTTTGTATAGATTGGTTTATCAAAACTAGAGAAGAAATGTTGATTTATGTTAAAGTCTATGTAAACAGATTGTAACTCAATGTTTATAAAATGATGTGCAAAATGTTAATAAAAGTAGTTATGTATAAAAAAGTCCACTTTAATAGTGGACTTATAGAATTTGAAAAAAGAACAGTAACTATACGTGCTCCGTTACAATAACAAAGCTCGTAGGTTGCTGTGTTTGGTCTGTTTGAATAGTTGATTTTTCAGCTAAACCACATCTTTTAGAAGCACTTCTGCAAGATGATAAACTAATAAGTCCGATAACACAAATAACAATGTATACGATTCTTTTCATGGTTTTCATTTTAATGGCCTAAATGTACATATTTTTTATAACATGATGTACATTTTTCTTCTCTTGGATAACGTTAAAGTGTAGCATTTTATTTTGTATACCCTCAATTAATTTAGGATCAATTGGTTGTCCTGAATTCCAGGTGGTCTTAGATAACCATTTTTGTATGTCCTCTAAGCGTTGCTCATATCGAACAGATAATATGGAGTCTATATCAGGGAGTTGTTTAAACCCTTTGGTTTGATCGTTAATGATATTCAATATATGTCTTACTTCTTCAGGATATTTTGATAGGATTTCATCTCGAACGGCAATAACAAAACAGGGCCATGGGGTAGGGCAATCCCCTAATCTTCTAAATGTGCCATTGTCTACTAAAGGTTTTGTGGTAAAATGTTCCCACATAAAATAATCGGCTTCACCTGCATGTAATGCAGCAATACCACCTTTTAGATCTTTAACAACCTTAAATTGTAGCGAATCTAGATCCCATCCTTGATTATAAGCATTCACGATAGCCATTAAATGAGAGCCCGATCCAAACCTACTAATAGCTACAGTAGCATGTTCTAGTTCAGAAAGGTGTTTAAAAGTAGATTGAGCACCCACATGAATACCCCAGATCAAAGGCGTATCTACATACGTTTGTACAATTTTAGAAGGATTTTCTTCTTGAATGTCTTTGATAATCCCTTCGGTTAGCACAATAGCGACATCTACATTGCCCTCTCGCAATGCTTTGGTCATTTGACCGGTGCCGCCATGAAAATCTTTCCAACGAAGGTTAATACCGTGTTGCGTATATTCCTTATTCTTTAAGGTTAGATACCACGGATAATTAAAATGTTCTGGAACACCACCAATTTTAAGGTGTAGCATTTATTCTACTAATTTATTCAGTGTATATTCAATAAGTTCGGCAACTACCTTTCCTGGATCTGCGCTAAATGTACCATTTGCTCTATTCGCAATGATCGCGTTCATAGAACAAGCTTGATGTCCTAATAACTTGGATAACCCATAGATTGCCGACGTTTCCATTTCTAAATTGGTCACACGTATGCCATTATGATTAAAGCTATCAATTTTTGCATTTAGATCATGATCTTCTAAAGGAAGACGTAATATTCTTCCTTGCGGTCCATAGAACCCACCAGCAGTAGCCGTCATTCCTTTATAAACTATTGAAGTAGCTATTTTTTGATCTAGTATCTCACCATTTGAGATCACAATAGGATACGCTTTTTTGGGATTCCAATTTGTATGTGCTACAAAAGCACGTTCAATATCTACATGTGAAATA
Organism: Asprobacillus argus; assembly: GCF_032248395.1. Classification (NCBI taxonomy): domain Bacteria; kingdom Pseudomonadati; phylum Bacteroidota; class Flavobacteriia; order Flavobacteriales; family Flavobacteriaceae; genus Asprobacillus; species Asprobacillus argus. The sequence goes on along the minus strand of NZ_JAVTTO010000002.1, from coordinate 603,322 downwards.
GTATCCGCTTGATAAAAATGCAGCATACCATTAATATCTAGGGCATGAGAACTCATTAAGAAGCTATCCACGGGAATATCGGTTTGTAAAGATCCAGATGTCCCTATTCGAACTATATTTAAACTGGTATGTGTGTCTTTTACTTTTCGAGTATTTAGGTCAATGTTGACAAGCGCATCTAGCTCATTCAATACAATATCGATATTATCTGGACCAATACCTGTAGAAATTACACTTAAACGTTTTCCTTTATAAGTACCAGTTGTGGTTTTAAACTCTCTTTTTTGAGTCGAAAATTCAATGGAATCGAAGTGTTTTGTTACTTTATCTACGCGATATTGATCTCCAACAAAGATAATATCATTGGCAATATGTTCTGGCCTCAGATTTAAGTGATAAATACTTCCATCTGGGTTTAATATAAGCTCTGAGCTTTTAATAGACATTTAAAATTGTTTTAATTAATTTGTTCTTTTCTGAATTAAATTGATAATTCAGTCTTTGCACGCCGCCATATATCATATTGTTCTTTACTTCGCGTGCAAAATTGTGCTGACCTAATAAGGCTTCATGGCCATTTCTGTTTAGTTCTAGCTTTTCTGTTGAGGACTTAAAAAAGATGGAAAGCTTTTCAATAATTCGTTCCATTTGTAAATCACCAAAGCCGTAATACCCTTGATAATTCAAAATATAACCTAGCAAATGGTGTTTTGATTTCACGTCCCGATCCTTCACAATGGTCAATATATTTTCTTCCAAAACGCTAAGCCCTGTTTTCTGATTAGGGAAACGCTCTATATGTGCTTTTAGGCAATTACTCATATATTTAAAAGATGAGTTTGAAACGATATAAGGTTTGAATAGATTATGATCCATGCCACAATAAATATTCCAGAGATCAACCGCCAATTCCTGATCTTCTTTTGTTAGCTTTATTCTCGCGTGAAAATGCTCTCTTAATTGATCCGGATTAAGCTCAGGCAATCCTTTTAAACTTTTCTCTCCAGAAATAAAACCACTGGTTACTAAGTAAATAGGTTTATCGATCTTCTTTTGATGTAACAGGCTGATTACGCCCAACATATTAATATGACAAAATAGATCATACTCAAACCATAAAATAATAGCATCATAGTTCTCTGTATGCTCTAATTTTATGAGGTCCCGATTAAAATCGAATTTATTTACTTCGATATCATAATATTCTTTAAGAAAACTACTTCTGATATCGAAGAATTTCTTCGAATTGATGTTGGAAATAACGGGTCCTTCACATAACATTTCCTGCCAGGTAAGAAAATCACCTTGGAAGCCTAATTCATTAAGATAATCTGTAAGACTATCTCCATTTGTAATGTGTAAAACCTTGTTCATATCTAGCCACCCACTCTTTTTACGGAAAATCCCTTTTCTTTAAGCATTTCCATGATCTTATCTCTATAATCGCCTTGAATGATAATCTTATCATCCTTAAAACTACCTCCCACACTGAGAGTTGTTTTAATTTCTTTGGCTAGTTTTTTAAAATCAGAAGTTGCGCCGTTATAACCTTCTAAGATGGTTATAGGTTTCCCTTTTCGCTTTTCATATTTGCAAAGGATAGGGGCTTCCTGCAACCAGATGTCACTTTTCTTTTCAGAAACTTTGGGAGTTTCTGGAACGTGGTCAGGAAACAAATTTTTTAATTGATCTTGTAAATCCATTCTTATTTGGTCAGTCCTAACTCCTGTAATCGCTCATCTAAGAACTCTCCAGCAGTAATATCATCAAATTGTTTTGGATTGTTTTTATCAATACAACTATCTAAAACATCCAATTTCATATCACTAATTGGGTGCATGAAAAATGGAATAGAAAAACGTGAAGTTCCCCATAATTCTCTTGGAGGGTTCGTTACTCTATGGATCGTTGATTTTAGTTTATTATTACTATGTCTAGACAACATATCACCTACATTGATCATTAGTTCGTCTGGCTCCGCCATTGCGTCGATCCAATCTCCTTCATGATTTTGTACTTGTAAACCTTTTCCTTGAGCTCCCATCAATAGTGTGATTAGGTTGATATCTCCATGAGCAGCAGCTCGAACCGCATTATCTGGCTCCTCTAAAATAGGAGGATAGTGGATCGGTCTTAAAATACTATTTCCATTCTTGATATATTCATCAAAATAGGTTTCTTCTAAATCAAGGTGAATCGCAAGAGAACGTAATACATATTTTGCCGTCTCTTCTAGCATTTTATATGTTTTCTTTCCAACTTCATTAAATTCAGGAAGTTCTTTAACTTCCACATTATCGGGATATTCAGCTTCTAAAGCAGGATTATTCTCAACGTATTGACCGAAGTGCCAAAACTCTTTTAGATCTCCTTCTTTTTTACCTTTCGCACTTTCTTTTCCAAAAGATACATATCCTCTTTGACCACCAATACCTGGGATCTCATATTTCTGTTTTATTTCAGTAGGAAGTTCAAAAAACTTTCTAATTTCTTCATATAAATTATCAACTAATGCGTCATCTAAGAAATGTCCTTTTAAAGCAACAAATCCTATGTTCTCATATGCATGACCAATTTCGTTGACAAATTTTTGTTTTCGTTGTTCATCTCCAGATAAAAAATCTGCAAGATTTACGCTAGGAATTTTATTCATTTTAGTAAGATTAAAATAAGTTTAGTATAAAGTTAATAAAATAATCACGTATTCAACAAAGAATTACTTCTTATTGAACGGGATTGTATAGGAAATAGTGTAATTAAATCCGAAACCGGCGTTATTAAGAAATATTCGATTAAAGCCAGGAGCAAATAGGGTTTTAAAATTATCTGGCTCTTTGAGACTGATCATTATTTTATAAGACATGCTTGCCGAGAGATAGAGGTTAGGAAGTGTTTCTACCTTAATTCCTAACATCAATTCGGTCCAATGTGCGTTTAAGCCACTTACTGTTTGAGAGCTCGTAATGGTTGTAGAAGGAAAGTAGGTATTACCAACATTAAGTTCATAACTGTTAAGGGTTTGATCAAAAATGCTCAGCCCATAACGAAATCCAAAAAAGATCTCATTGGTCATATCCAACCAGTTTTTATAGAGGTTGAAATTTCCTCCTATTCGAATATAATTTCCTTTTGAAATAGAGTTTGTAAAATCCTCTTGTGTTGTTTCTTCTTCATATCCTATCTCTGCGGCCAGGTAAAAGGTTTTAGTAAGTCTATAATCTCCAACAATTTCGAACCCTTTAAAAGTATCATCAAATACAGCTTTTATAGGTTTGCTAATGTCAATACCAAGTCGCAAACCATATGGTGTTTTATAGACAGTCGTATCTTTCTTTACAGCCTTCGTATCAACAGGCTTTTGTGCATAAATACTTGTACACACAAGTACCATGAAAAAACTAATGAAATATTTGTACATGGGCTGATGATTCATTATTGATTGTTGTAATGGCAGTCGGTGTAAATGACTGTATCCAGCCCCCACCTGAAGTAATCGTTACATTATTGAAAATTGCTTTAAAACCGCACGATCTAGAAACATAAACAGCTTCCACATCGTAACTTATAGTTAACTGATCTGTTTGATTATTGACTATGTTCCCATCTACATTATTCATCTTAAAATTATAAATAGTCTGAGAAGCTTCTGCATTTAGCGGTATAACAATTGAATCTGTAGTAATTGAAGTATACGCGGATAGTGTATCTTTTCCATCTGCCCAAACCGATAATCGCTCGACAGCTTTTATATCAGTTTGACTAGTATTATTGTAAAAACGAAGTATCAAATTTGGCGTAATAGGCTCTATACAAATATCATCTTTTTCACAAGAAGTTACTAAGAGCACTAAAACTAAAAGAAATCCTATTTTCTTCATTAAATTCAGTTTAATTTCTAGAACCTCAAATGTAAGTAAAAGATTCATTAAATTTTGGGCATTATCTGTTAAAAGAACAGAGATAGCAGAACTATATTGTATTACACTTTTTCAAATAGAGTTACAGTTTCTATATGTGAGGTATGAGGGAATTGATCTACCAAACTTATTTTTTTTAGTTGATATCCGTTATTCATAAGTTCTTCGGTATCTCTTGCTTGAGTGGCTGGATTACAGGACACATATACCATCCGATCTGCATTTAAATGAATGATTTTACGTAACGTTTTTGGAGCAATTCCTGCCCTAGCGGGATCAAGAATTATCGTACGGATCTTGTTCTGATATTCCGGATGTACCTGTAGGAATTTCCCCACATCGGCAGCATAGAATTGTAGTCCTTCGATACCATTTCTTTTTGCATTTTTCTTGGCATCTTCAATGGCAGAAGCAACAATATCTACACCAACAATCTTTGCATTCTCACTTTTAGAAGCAAGTATCTGTCCAATCGTTCCTGTTCCACAAAATAGGTCCATGACAACCGAATTATCAACGGCTTCTCTATTTTCTAATGCGTAATCAATAACTTTTGTATACAGTTTTTCTGCGGATTTTGGATTGGTTTGAAAGAAACTTTTCATGCTGATCTCGAAATTTAAACCTAAAAGCTCTTCTACAATTTTATCCTTTCCAGCTATAAGTTCAATACTCCCTGAGGTAGCAATAGTTCTATCTCCAACCTCATCGTTAATTGTATGTAAAAGACCCGCGAAACGTTCTTTGAAAATATCTTGTAACAGCTGAGAGAATGCATTCAAATCAAATTTCGATAATTCGTACGAAGTTGTTACTAAATTGAACAATAGTTCATTGGTTTTGTAAGATTTTCGGACAACAAAATATCTAAAGAAACCTTCTTTTCTTGGTCCATGCCATGGGGCAAGTCCGGTTTTTTCGCAATATGTCCGGATTACTTTAATATGATCTTCTACCTGCTTGTCGAATAGCCCTGAATCTTTTTCTAAATTATCGCCCATCCACCAAACACCTCGTCTTTTAAAGCCTAAAGTGAAAATATCCACATCAGTTTTTAAGGTTCTATCGTATCCGATTGCAGAAAAGCCATATTCCATTTTGTTTCTGTAATGAAAAACATTAGGAGAGCTTATAAACTCATCAAAAAGGTCATGGATATTTTCAACCTTACCAATTCGTTGAAACAAAGACAAAGTACTTTCCTTTTTATATTGATGTTGTAGTTCAATGGGGAGTTGAATGTACGGAGCTCCTGGAATGTCTTGAAACGGTACTTCAACCTCAGTGTCAGCATGCTCTAATACGTCTATAAGTTTACATTCAGCATACTTTTTACTCGATTTTTTAACCTGTGCCTTGACTTTTTGACCTGGTAATGTATTTGGAACAAATACCACAAATTCTCCCTCTTCAGAACGAATTCTACCAATTCCTTTTCCGCCAAAAGCATAATCTTCTATCCTTAGTTCAAGAATCTGACCTCTCTTTACAAACTTATTTCGTTCTCTACGTGGCATCTATTTGATTTAATTGAGCGCACAAACTTAGGAATTATTTCAGTTATCTTTATAAGGTTTCTACATTTCAAATGAACCTTTTGTTTTTTTGTTCGTCTATGGTGTGATTGTATTCATGAAAAAATTAACCAACATAACAGATGCAGATCTGGTAAAAGCGTATCAATCGGGGGATATAAAGGCCTTGTCTGCTTTAGTCAAGAGATGGCATGTGTCATTTTGTAAATTGGCGTATTGGTATGTTAAGGATGCAGATATAGCAAAAGACATCGCTCAGGAGAGCTGGACGATCATCATTCGAAAATTAAATGATCTCAAAGAGCCTAAGAAATTTAAAAGTTGGGCTATAAGTATTGTAAATAGACGAGCCATAGATTGGATTCGTGCTCAGCGTAACGAAGATAAAAAGTTGCATCGCTTTTACCACGAGCGCTCATCAAAGGTTATTTCAGAGACAAATGAAGACTATAAACAAGAATTGCGTAGTAAATTAATACAATCTATATATGAGCTTTCTGATGATCAGCAAATGGTTGTAAAGTTATTTTATACACAGAATTACTCATTAAAAGAAATAAGTTCTTTATTAAAAATATCTGTAGGAACAACGAAATCCAGATTGTTTCATGCAAGAGAGAAATTAAAAACAATTTTAAAAACATAGAAATTATGAAAAATATGGAAGACATTGACAAGTTGATCAGGGAAACACTCACACAAGAAGAGGCTAAATTTTATGATGACCTTCATGAAGAAGGACTGTTTGATATGGTAAGAAGTTTATTTAAAGGAAAACTACAATGGATTATTCGTTTAATGATCGTTATCAACTTTATCATACTAGGGTTTTGTGTCTATGCAATCATTCAATTCTTTGAAGCTACAGAAATTGCTGAGCTTATTAAATGGGCAGCAGCTACCTTTATTGGTATGATGATGATATCCATGTTGAAGTTATTTTCATGGATGCAAATGAATAAAAATACATTGATGAGGGAGATAAAAAGATTGGAATTATTGATCTCTTCGATAACATCAAAATAGTGGTACTTAGATTTTATAGCATAAGTAATATTTACTAAATTGCAGGCTCTAGGGATGATTTCTTTCCCACGCTGAATTTTCGAACCCTTCGAAAGGATAAAGGTAGATAAGGAATGGTTATTTTATAAATTAAAAATTATTAAAAATGGCTGTTTTAGACCAATTAACTTCGCAACAAGCGATCGATTTAGAAAACAAGTACGGAGCGCATAACTATCACCCATTACCAGTGGTATTGAGTAGAGGAGAAGGTGTGTATGTCTGGGATGTAGAAGGAAAAAAATACTACGACTTTCTATCTGCATATTCTGCAGTAAACCAAGGACACTGCCACCCTAAGATTGTAAATGCTATGACCGCGCAGGCGCAAACGTTAAGTTTGACGTCACGAGCATTTTATAACGATATGTTAGGTAGGTATGAAGAATTTGCAACACAATATTTTGGGTTTGACAAGTTACTTCCTATGAATACAGGAGCAGAAGCGGTAGAGACTGCATTAAAATTATGTAGAAAATGGGCCTATGAGGTAAAAGGAATTTCAGAAAATGACGCGCAAATTATTGTTTGTGAGAATAATTTTCATGGTCGAACTACCACGATCATTTCTTTTTCAAATGACCCTGTAGCGCGTAAAAACTTTGGACCATTTACAAATGGATTTATAAAGATTGAATACGATAATTTGGTTGCTTTAGAGCAAGCCTTGGAAAGTACACCTAATGTGGCCGGATTCTTAGTAGAACCAATTCAAGGTGAAGCGGGCGTTTATGTGCCATCTGATGGGTATTTAACTGCTGCTAAAGCATTGTGCGAAAAACATAATGTTTTGTTTATTGCCGATGAAGTGCAAACTGGTATTGCGAGAACAGGAAAGTTGTTAGCGGTTAATCATGAAGATGTAACTCCAGATATTTTAATTTTAGGGAAAGCATTGAGTGGAGGGGCTTATCCGGTATCTGCCGTATTGGCAAATGATCCCATTATGAATGTAATTCGACCTGGAAATCATGGTTCAACATTTGGAGGGAACCCAATAGCTGCTGCTGTAGCGATGGCAGCATTAGAAGTAGTGTTGGAAGAGCACTTAGCAGAAAACGCAGAACGATTAGGACATATATTTAGAGCTGAATTATCTACGTTTGCAGAAGAAAATGAACTTGTTCACCTAGTAAGAGGAAAAGGATTATTGAATGCAATTGTAATCAATGATTCAGAAGATAGTTCTACTGCCTGGGATATTTGTATACAGTTAAGGGATAATGGTTTATTAGCGAAACCAACGCATGGTAATATTATCCGATTTGCACCACCGTTAGTAATGAATGAAGAGCAATTATTAGATTGTGTAGGCATCATTAAAAAAACTATTACTAACTTTAGCAATTAAACTAACTTAACTATTTTATATTATGGCGATAGATGATATCGGGAGTGATACTCCAAAGGGATTAACATTGAATAATCAAACTCTGGCTTTTTTAAGAGAAATTGCAAAATGGACAAACTTCTTGGCAATTGTTGGATTTATAGGTATTGGACTTGTAGTGCTTATGGCACTATTCGGAGGAGCATTTCTAGCTTCTGCTGCGTCTGAATTCGGCGGAGGTACCGAAGCTGTCGGAGGTGCTTTTTTTACCATTATTTATTTATTGGTTGCACTCTTATATTTCTTTCCTGTGTATTACTTGTTCAAGTTTTCAAGAAACATGAAAGCTTCATTGCAATCGAAAGATGAAAGTGCACTTACAAAGGCTTTTGAGTATATGAAATCTCATTACAAGTTTGTAGGTATTTTGACGATTATTATGTTGTCATTTTACGCTTTAATTTTTCTGTTTGGACTTTTGGGCTTTGCAGCATCAGGATTCTAAAAGGAATATACTTTATAAAAAAAGGAGCCATTTGGCTCCTTTTTTTATTGTAATGATTCTAATCTTTCTCTCATTAAATCTGGATCGCCAAGCGCATCCCAACCAATAAGACTTAATGCCCATAATATCATCAGGATCATTATAAGGTTTAATACAATACCTATAATTCCTAAAATTTTTCCTGCAGTACCATTTCCTGCACTAGTATATGTATCGGGATATTTTCTAAATTCTCTTTCGGCACCACGACCCAAAAAGAAAGCAATAATTCCTAAAGGTAGTCCAAGAATACCATAACAAATACACGTTAAAATTGAAAGTATCCCTAATACTAGAGATGCGGTTCCATTAGACGGAGTTTGATTTTCCATTGCTATATCAAATTAAAATAAATAATTCATTTTTATAAAGTAGCTGATGATAATGATCAGCAAATTAACGGTGACTAAAGTAAGTATAATTTTACGACCTTTTTTAAATTTATATTTCAAATGCAGAAGTCCAAATATCGCCAATATCAATAAGGTATATATTGCTGGATACATTTTGAAAGCTGCGACAAACTCACCTCTTAACAATAACCAAAAAGCACGCTGAATCCCGCAGCCTAAACACTCCACTCCAAAGAGTTGCTTGTTCAAACAAGGAAGCATATAATCTTTGGCTTGTATGAAAAAAGAGATAGGCATTAAGAAAATAGATCCATTCCAGGAATATTGGGCATCCCATCTTTCGCTGCAGCAGCCATTTCCTGATCATTAATGGCACTGGCTTTTTGAATCGCGTTATTCATGGCGACTACTAAGTAATCTTCTAATTCTTCTGCATCTTCTAATAATGAAGGATCAATGTGAATTGATTTAATTTCTCTGTTCGCCGTAATTGTAATCTTTAGTTTTTCAGAAACTTCTTCATCGATAAGAACGGTGTTCAATCGTAATTTAGTTTCTTCAACTTTTTGCTGTGCTTGTTTCAGCTTGTCCATCATACCTGATAAATCTCCAAACATGGTTTTGCGTGTTAAATTCGTTATGACAAAATTACTATTTATATTGCAAGCATAAAATCTTCTTAAAATGAAAAGAATCATGCAACTTACCACGGTATTTAGTATTATTTTTGCGTCCGCATGTAAAAATGAATCCATGAAGAATACGGATGCGAAAGCACCAATTGCAGAAAAACAAGCTAAAGAGTTAACGGTACACGGAGACACAAGAATAGATAACTATTTTTGGATGCGCCTCACTGATGAGCAGAAAACAGCCAAGAATAAAGATGAACAGACCAATAAAGTAGAGACCTACTTAGAGGCAGAGAATACCTATTTTGATAAAGTAACGGCGTATACAAAAGATTTTCAAGAAAATTTATTTCAAGAAATGAAAGGAAGGATCAAAGAAGACGATTCTTCTGTTCCTTATAAAAACAACGGTTATTTCTATATCACCAGATTCGAGAAAGGAAAACAATATCCAATTTACTCAAGAAAGAAAGAACATCTAGAAGCTCCAGAAAATATTTTATTTGATGTAAATGAAGAAGCACAAGGGCATGAATACTTTCAGTTAGGTGGGCTTAATATAAGTCCAAATAACAAATTAGCGGCGTTTGCCGTTGATACAGTCAGCAGAAGACAATATGTTATCAGGATTAAAAATTTAGAAACTGGAGAGGTTTATAAAGACGAAATTAAAAATACAACAGGGGGATCTGTATGGGCAAATGATAATAAAACCTTGTATTATACTTTAAAAGATCCAGTTACCTTAAGGAGCGAGAAAATCTTTAAGCACGTGCTAGGGACGGATGCATCGGAAGATGTTGAGATCTTTCATGAAACAGATGAAACTTTTGGGACGTATGTGTACAAAACAAAATCTAAGAAATATATTGTTATAGGTTGTTATAATACGGTTTCATCGGAGTTCAGAGTGCTTTCTGCTGATAACCCCGATGGAGCGTTCAAAATAATTCAACCTAGAGAACGTGATTTAGAATATAGTATTTCTCATTTTGACAATTCATTCTATATTTTAACAAATAAGGATGATGCAACGAATTTTAAGTTGATGAAAACGCCTGTTGAAAAAACGTCTAAAGAACATTGGGTCGATGTAATTCCTCATAGAGAAAATACGCTACTAGAAGATATTTCAATTTTTAAGGAATACTTAGTGCTAGAAGAACGCACAAATGGATTAAGCAAAATCCGAATCAAAAGATGGGATGGGAGCAAGGATGAATACTTGCCTTTTGATGAAGAAACATATTCCGCAAGTGTATACGCAAACCCAGAGTTTGATACAGATATTATTAGATACTCATATAATTCCTTCACAACACCGAATTCTGTGATTGACTATAACATGAGAGAAAGGTCAAAAGAAATTAAAAAAGAGCAGGAGGTGCTAGGAGGCACATTTGATAAATCTAACTATAAAAGCGAACGTGTATGGGCAACAGCCAGAGATGGTGAGAAGGTTGCCATTTCGTTGGTGTATCATAAGGACACTAAACTTAGTAAAGATACTCCTTTGTTGCAATATGCATATGGCTCTTATGGATACACAATTCCAGATGGGTTTTCAACTACACGTTTAAGCTTATTAGATAGAGGTTTTGTGTATGCCTTGGCACATATTAGAGGGAGTCAATATTTAGGAAGAGAATGGTATGAAGATGGAAAAATGCTGCATAAGAAGAATACATTTAATGACTTTGTAGATTGTTCTAAATTTTTAATTGACAATAACTACACATCTGCAGACCACCTATATGCAATGGGAGGGTCAGCCGGAGGATTGTTAATGGGGGCAATTGTAAATATGAATCCAGAGTTGTACAATGGAATTGTAGCAGCCGTACCTTTTGTAGATGTCGTATCTACTATGTTGGATGAATCTATCCCGTTAACTACCGGTGAGTTTGATGAATGGGGAAACCCAAAGAATAAAAAATACTACGATTATATTTTGTCGTATTCTCCTTATGATCAGGTAGAAGCAAAGGAATACCCTAATATGTTAGTAACAACGGGTTATTTTGATAGCCAAGTACAATATTGGGAACCAGCAAAATGGGTAGCGAAATTGCGGGATGTAAAAACTGGAGATAATGTCTTATTAATGCATACCAATATGGATGCTGGGCATGGCGGTGCATCGGGTAGGTTTGATGCGTTAAAGGAAACGGCGAGAGATTACACCTTTTTCTTAGCATTAGAAAATAAGTTAGAAAAATAAATTAGTTTTGCAGTCGTCGACCAAGCCAAGAATGATAAGAAATAAAGGAATAACCAAGAATTTACTGGACCTAATTGGGCAGACGCCCATAGTTCAGTTGCACAAGATTACAAAAGACTATCCAGGGCAATATTTTGCTAAAATAGAAGCATTCAACCCAGGGCAATCCGCTAAGGATAGAATAGCTTTACATATTGTTGAGAATGCAGAGAAAAAAGGGATCTTAACACCTGGAAGCACTATTGTAGAAACTACTTCTGGTAATACTGGATTCAGTTTAGCTATGATTGCCATGGTAAAGGGATATAGCTGTAAACTAGCGGTAAGTAATAAGTCTTCTAAAGATAAAATAGATGGACTAAGAGCCATGGGAGCCGAAGTATATGTATGCCCGGCTGATGTACCAGCTGATGATCCAAGATCTTATTACGAAGTTGCTAAAAGAATTCATAACGAAACACCGAACTCTGTTTATATCAATCAGTATTTTAATGCGCTTAATATTGAAGCGCATTATGAAACAACCGGACCGGAAATCTGGGAACAAACCGAAGGAAAGATTACGCATTTGGTCGTTGCTAGCGGAACGGGAGGTACTATTTCAGGTACTGGAAAATATTTAAAGGAGCAAAATCCAAATATAAAAATATTGGGAGTAGATGCGTATGGATCTATATTGAAGAAATATCATGAAACAGGTAAGTTTGATAAAAATGAGATCTATTCTTACAAAATAGAAGGGTTAGGTAAAAACTTAATCCCTGATGCTACTGATTTTTCCGTAATTGATGTATATGAGAAAGTTACGGATAAGGATGCAGCATATAAGGCGCGAGAAATTGTGACAAAAGAAGGCTTTTTCCCGGGTTATACTTGTGGTGCTGTAATGCAAGCTACAGAGCAGTATGCGGCTAAAGAGATGTTTGACGAAGATAGTTTTGTTGTGCTTATTTTCCCGGACCATGGATCGCGCTATATGAATAAAATATATAGTGATGAATGGATGAAAGAACAAGGTTTTTATGACTCTGAAATGCCACAAAATTCTCCAGCAATATATATAGAGAAGTAGCAATAACAGGAGTTTCTCGTCTTCTAAAAGGAATGACGATATTTGGAAAAACGATTAAAAATCACCAAATTGTTAAAATCTTGTTAAAGACAAATTTTTAAAATTTGATTAACTGGCAAAAAATAGGTTAATTTGCAAGCTGAAAAAATGAACGATAAATAGTATGACGAAAGATTTATTTGAAAGGATTCGAGAAGATAAAGGACCTTTAGGAAATTGGGCTGAAAAAGCGGAAGGATATTATGTATTTCCAAAATTGGAAGGACCTATTTCTAACAGAATGTCTTTTAATGGGAAGAAGGTAGTTACGTGGAGCATTAATGATTATTTAGGATTGGCAAATCATCCAGAAGTTTTAAAAGTGGATGGAGAGGCTGCTATGGAGCATGGAATGGCGTACCCAATGGGTGCTAGAATGATGTCAGGTCATACAGTATTTCATGAGCAATTAGAAAGAGAATGTGCTGAATTTGTAGGAAAAGAAGCTTCATATTTAGTAAATTTTGGATATCAAGGGATGGTATCTGCCATAGATGCTTTAGTAAACAAAAACGATATTATTGTGTACGATGTAGATACACATGCATGTATTATTGATGGTGTTCGTTTACATCCTGGTAAGCGTTTTGTTTATAAGCACAACGACATGGAGAGCTTTGAGAAGAATATGAAGCGTGCTGTAAGAATGGCTGAAAAGACTGGAGGAGGGATATTAGCGATCTCTGAAGGAGTTTTTGGAATGCGAGGAGAGCAAGGACGTTTAAAGGAAATAGCTGCTTTAAAAAAGAAATATAACTTCCGATTGCTAGTAGATGATGCGCATGGTTTTGGAACCCTAGGAGAAGGAGGAAGAGGAACTGGTTATGAGCAAGGAGTCCAAGATGATATTGATGTGTACTTTGCAACTTTTGCAAAATCAATGGCAGGAATTGGCGCTTTTTTTGCTGGTGATAAAGATATAGTTCAGTACTTACAATACAATATGCGATCTCAAATGTTCGCGAAGTCTTTGCCAATGCCTATGGTAAAGGGAGCTTTAAAGCGTTTGGACATGATCCGTACTATGCCAGAGTTAAAAGATAAACTTTGGGAAAACACACGTGCACTACAATCAGGTTTAAGAGCCGCAGGGTTTGACCTAGGAACCACAAAAACATGTATTACTCCTGTATATTTAAAAGGAGATGTACCTGAGGCGATGGCTTTGGTGCAGGATTTACGAGAAAATTATGGAGTATTCTGTTCTATCGTGGTATATCCAGTAATTCCTAAAGGACTAATTATTTTAAGATTAATTCCGACAACTACACATACACAGGACGATATTGATGAAACAATTAATGCATTTTCAGGGATCCGTAGTAAATTGGAAGAAGGTGTTTACAAGCAAATTGCTGCTGCGAATATGGCGGCTGAATAGAACTTGTATAGATAACATAAAAAACCCAAGCATTTCGCTTGGGTTTTTTATGTTACAAGAGTTTCTTATTAGGCCTGGTTATACCAGCATTGATCTCCAGATTGATCATACCATGTTTCGGTAATGCCATTACTATCAAAAGTAAGGATGGCAAAACCATTTTTAACACGCAACTTATTGTTAGGAGCACCATCATTTAAAGGTGTATTCGTAAAATAGTCAATATTACCATTTTTTAACCACCTTCCAGTTCCAATAGGAATTGCGCCATTTCCAAGACATCGAGATAACGTGTTTCCAGAAGCGGCATTGTCATTATAAACAATACCATTATGAATATGACCCCAATACCACATGTAAGGAGGATTATTTAATCCATTGGTATCATTAACATCAGACCATAAGTCATTTAACGAATCGCCTAGAGTATCAATTGGATTGTGATGTGTCATCAGTACTATTTTCTTTCCTTTGTTAGAAGCATCATTCATAAATTGTATCTGATCACTATTTGTAATTCTACCTTGCATATACATTCCTGTAGCGTCATATGCCGAGTCCATACCAAGAATGATATAATCGCCATATTCAATTGAAAAATAACTAGCTCCTGTTTGATATGGATGAAAGATGTCAGATGCCATGGCTACATTATAGTATCCATTGGCGCCGTCATACATTTCATGATTGGAGTTTAGGGTGAAGTTTCCTAAAGGAGCTTTATATTGCCATACATCAATTAAGTTGTGTTGTTCTTCACCATTAAATATCACACCATTGTCCGTTCCGGCGTAGTATACATCTCCCAAGTGTATAACCATATCTGGAGCTAAGTTCTTTATTGCCGACATTACCTGGGTAGAAGGACTATCTGTAGAAGGACCGTCGGGATAATTACCTGAACCCCAATCTCCCATAACCGCAATACTTAAGCTAGGTTGTGAACTGGAATCTACTGTAACCGTATTTGGAGTCGTAATAAATTTGGCTTTTGTTTTCAATCCAATCTGTAGCTCGAGGAAATCAATAACGGCCAAAGACCATCCAATATCCATGACTGCATATAACTGAGTTGCTACTAATGATCCATCTCCCATAAGAACACCAGAAGTCGACCACGTTTTTTTCCAGTCATTCCATTGTGTTGTACTGATGGTTGTGTTGGGCATACCCAAATTATCATGAAGTTTCTGATATAGCCATTTCCCGATAGAGCCAGTACCTGGTAAAGTAACATTTAAGAAGTATAATGCCCAACCGTATTCAATATTGCCAGGATCTGTAGGAGAAGGGTAAGGACCACTAGTTGGAGGTAAAGAATTCATAAGTTTAATCAGCAAAGTTTCATCTTCTTGAAAACCATTCCAAAGGGAAGAAAAGGCATTTAGTTGTGCTTCTGAAGCTTTTTCTAACAAGGTGCCTAAGCGATGACTTTTGCTTTCTAAAATTTCTAATTGTTGAGGGTTCATAAGTTTAAGTTTAGGATTAGAACTTGTAAGTTATTGCAAATTAATAAGTTAAACGGGTGTATTTGCGCAAACTAAATTGCAGTTTTCTGCAATACAAGAACCCAAGCAAAAGCTTGGGCTCTTTGGTTAGTTGAATCTAATATGTATAAACGGGGGGATACATAATATTATATATGCATCTAAGGTAAGGGTGTATTGCTGTTAGTAGATGACAAAACCCGCAATTAAAATTGCGAATTTCTGTGATAATCTATTGATTATTAGTCAAGTTTAAAAAAGGGAAGGCAAACTATAATATTGGTACCAACTCTGAAAACGTATTTTTTAGCGCTTCAAAAATGTTGTTGATCGCATTTTGTACTGCGATTAAGGTAAGTGTTGAAATAGCTACTAAGACACTTTCTGTAGCGACTACTTGCATCTTTAATAAGATTTTTCCCGTATCCGGAGAGTACCCGTCGTTTGAGTCTATAGCGTATTTAGCCACATTTTTAGCAATGTCCTTTAATTGAGTGGACATCTTTTTAAATTCAACAGGAGCATAATTCTTAATAGAATCCCAACCGTCACCAAAAGCATCGCTGGCTTCATCTAAGATGGTTTTATATATGTTGTTTATTGTGAGTTTCATACTTAATCGGTTTTGCGTTTAGAGCTTCGCTTTGTTGTTTCTACGATCCAAGCAGCATTAATAGATTGATTGCTTATATCTAATGCTGTTTTACTAGTAGTTATTCGAATACAGGACAGTTGTTCGCCATTTCTGCTACGACACTTGTCAGCTGTTTGATGAATCTCTTTTACAAAGAGTAGTTGTTTTTTTATCAGTACTAATAAGCGTTCCGTACAACCGTAAGAATTTCCATTTTCAGTTTGATTATTAGGAGCAATTACAACAGGCATCTGATCGCCCATAATGCGTTCTATTTTACTAGAAATATTGGTAACCAACTTACAACTACCTGTAGATTGCATTCTAGCACGATCTATTAACAAGTCTATTTTGGATTCCAATTGATTGTAGGTTCCTTTGCTACTGTCAAAAGTACCTTGCTCAGTTCCACCTGCATCGCTGGCGTTTTTTATAAAAGTATTAAGCAGCTGTTTGTAGTCTCTAAGTCCATGATCTATAACTTGATCATAATCGCTAACGAGCTGTACTTTACAAGAACTTATTCCTAGTACTAAAAGACATACCAGGAATATGTTCCTGAGAGGTTTGGGGTAGGTAGGTATTTTCATCAAAATGGTTTTCACTTGTGTTCAATTACTTCTTTTAAAGCATAAAAACACCCTTAAAGGTATGAAAATAAATGTATTACAGATGCGTTTTACCGTATTTTTAACGATGATTTACCGCAAAAAAAAACCTACGTTACGTAGGTTTTTTAAAGTTATCTGGCTCTTCGTCTTCTACCGAAACCGCCAGTGTTTTTATCTCTAGATCCTCTATCTGGTCTTTCATTACTTCGAGAACGCTTTCCTCCATTTCCACCACTTCTTCTTCCAGATCCTTCAGTACTTCGTCTTCTTCCAAATCCACCGCCGTCTTTATTTCCAAAAGGTTTTTTACCACGTCTTCTTCCGCCACCTCCAGATCGACCTCCGCGTTCTTTCTTGGTAACCTCGACATTTACACCACGACCTTCGAATTCAGGTTGATTAGCCATAAATGCCTCTAATGTTTTGTCCTCAAATGCCTTGTCAACTTCAAAGAAAGAGAAAGTGTCTAATATATCTATTGAGCCTATAGCTATTTTATCACCAATATTTTGATCGTTAATTAAACCGATTAACTTTGCTGGATTCAATCGATCTTTTCTACCAATATTAATAAAGAAACGGGTCATATTCTCATCAGATCCTCGACCACCTCTGGAATTTTCTCTAGAACCCAAATCGTTTAAATCTGGAGCATTCTCATAGTATGATAAGAAAGAGTTAAACTCTAGTGAAACGAACTTCTGAATTAACTCTTCACGTGATAATCCTTCTAATTTTTCATAAATACTAGGTAAGAACCCAGTAATCTCGTTCTCATTAACTTCAATATTTTGAACTTTATCAATTAAGTGCATTAATTGATTTTGACAAATTTCCTTTCCTGAAGGTACCTGCGTGTGTACAAATTTCTTTTTAATGATACGTTCTATAGCACCAATTCTTCCTTTTTCTTTATTGTTTACCAAAACTAAGGAGATTCCAACATTATTGGCTCTACCAGTTCTACCACTTCTATGTGTATAGTTTTCGATCTGGTCTGGTAATTTATGATTGATAACATGAGTTAAGTTGTTAACATCTAGCCCACGAGCTGCTACGTCAGTAGCAACTAACATCTGAATATTTTTCTTACGGAATTTCTCCATAACAGAATCACGTTGACCTTGAGATAGGTCACCATGAAGTGCATCTGCACTATATCCATCCCTAATTAAATTGTCTGCAACCTCTTGTGTTTCTCTACGGGTTCTACAGAATACAATAGCATAGATGTTAGGATTAACATCAGCAATCCTTTTTAAGGCAGGATAACGTGTTCTTTCTGTTACTAGATAGTATTCATGACTTACATTATCTGATCCTTGATTTTTTTGACCGGATGTAACCTCTATAGGCCTGGTCATATAGTTTTTGGCAATTGCCTCGACCTCGCGCGGAAAAGTTGCAGAGAATAATAAGGTCTGTTTGGTTTCTGGGGTAGCATCTAAGACTTTATCTAATTCATCCTTGAATCCCATATTAAGCATTTCATCAGCTTCATCTAAAACCAACCATTGCACATTCCCTAATTTTAAGGCACGTCTATTGATCAAATCAACCGTTCTTCCTGGTGTACCTACAACAATTTGAGCTCCTTTCTTTAACTTTCTGATTTGCTCTTCAATATTAGCACCACCATATACAGTAACCACCTTCATGTTTGGAATGTACTTGGCAAAATCTTGAATGTTCTTCCCAATTTGTACCGCTAACTCTCTAGTAGGTGATAAAATGATTGCTTGAGTATTGTGATTGTTTTCGTCTGCTAATTCTAAAATAGGCAAACTAAAGGCAGCAGTTTTACCTGTACCAGTTTGTGCAAATGCTTTTAAATCGTCTGTAGAAGATATGATTTGCGGAATTGCTTTTTCTTGTATAACGGTAGGGTTTTCATATCCTAAATCCGTCAATGCTTTGTTGATAGGTTCTTTTAAACCTAATTCTAAAAATGTTGACATACTGTGTTTTTGTAGATCCACAGATGCCCACCTGCAAACCTTATTTATATACGACTTCGATTTTTGGGTGACGATACACCGATAAAATCGTGCAAATGTACTCTAAATAAAATAGATAGGTTAAGAAAAGGTAAATTAGTTTTGAGCTAAGGTAGCTACTTGATTGTAAATGTTTTGAGAAGACAAAGAAGCATAAGCATTTACAACAATTCCTTTTTTATTGATCAGAACTGTTCTTGGCAATTTACTTGTTAAAAATGCATTAGCTTTACTATCAGCATCCACATAATATTGAGATTTGATATCTAGTTTTTTAATGTAATCTTTGTTTTTGCCGTCTATTTGAACACCAATAAATTCAACATTAGGATATTTTTTAGCGAAATAGTTCACTTTAGAATATAAATAATCTTTACTGATATACTTTGTATTCCAAAAATATAAAACAACATCTTTCCCTTTAGTAATGCTCTTAATAGAATGCTTAGAGTTATTTAGGTCAGTAATTTGGAAATCTGTTAACTTCTTCCCTTTGTGCAACGTTCTTATATCATTTAGTAAGCGTTTTACAAGTTTTACATCTTCATTATTAGAAGTTAACTTTAGAAAGGTATTAAAAGCATCATTGTTTACGTCACAACTAGATTTTCTATAAAAATGAGAGATAACGGTTTGTCTTAAAAGTGTATTTCTTGTACTTTCTGATTCAAAGTGCTTATCAATAATATTTAATAACTCTGTTGTAAACTTATCAGAATACATCTTATGTCCTGAGTTATTCGTAATATTATATAAATAGCTTACAATGTAATCTCTGTAAGCACTATAGTACATAATACTATCTTTCTTGTAGTCAATGGTACTTCTATGGTCAAAGAAATCGTCATCTATCTTTTCGTTCATCGTTTCACGCATCATTTCATGATGAACTAAAGGATAATTTTCTAACCTTCTGTATACCGGATAGGTCAGAGATATTTCTAAAAGTGTTTTAAAGTCGTTTGATTCATTTTCGAAACGAGATAATAACTCTTTTAATCGTTGCTTTTTCTGTTTCTCCAAAGCTCTTACCTTATTCTTAAACTGCGTAGGAGACAGGCTATATAAGTTACGGAAGAATTTATCATCTTTCTCTGTATCTAAAAAGCAATCGATCAATAAATTATTTCTTTTAGCTCCTTTACCACTAAAAACAAGAGATTCATCAAAATCCCAAGTGTTTAAGCGAATTAAAATACTGTCGTTGGGTTCTAAGTATAGATATTGATGTTCAGGTCCATGTTTAAAAACAAACAGTCCTTCCTTTAAATTGTTTATTTCTCCTAAAAACTTATTGTGATTGTTTAGATAGAACGTATCTATTGCTTTTTCATTTTCAAACAATACAACATACTTTCCTCGAGGATTAATGATCTTCCCTCCAAAATACGTAGTTGTATCTTCATTTTCAGGTTCACATCCCACAAAAGAGAGGGCTACAAATAGGTATGTAAGTAATTTAAATCTCGCTAACATTTTCATTAAACATAATTACAGCTCAAAAATAGGCATCAATTAAGGTCTTGCTTGTTAATACGGTGTTAAAAGAATTTTTTTTAACAACATCTTATAAACAATAGACTTATACTTTTTAAAGCCGAGCTAAAATATAGAACTAAATCGGTATATCAAAATCTCTTTTTTATTCATAAAACGATGTTAATTTAGTACCAGAAAAAATAAATGATTTTCATACTTTTGCACAAAATTTAAAAGCATAGCACATGTTATCAGTTTCTAATTTATCCGTTCAGTTTGGTAAGAGAATATTGTTTGATGAAGTAAATACTAAATTCGTACAAGGGAATTGTTATGGTATTATTGGAGCAAACGGAGCGGGAAAGTCTACTTTTTTAAAAATACTTTCTGGAAAACAGGAGCCTACTTCTGGCCAGATTCATTTAGAGCCAGGAAAACGCATGTCAGTTTTATCTCAGGATCATTATGCTTTTGATGAGTTTCCAGTATTGGAAACAGTTGTAATGGGGAATAAAGATCTGTTTAAGGTTAAGAAGGAGATTGATGCTCTATATGCTGATTATTCAGATGAGAACGCAGAAAAAATAGGAGAACTTCAGGTTGAATTCGAGGAAATGAATGGTTGGAACGCTGATTCTGATGCTGCTTCGATGCTTTCAAATTTAGGAATTAAGGAAGATTTACATTATACCTTAATGAAAGATTTGGATGGAAAACAAAAAGTACGTGTGCTTATAGCACAGGCGTTGTTTGGAAGTCCAGATGTATTGATCATGGATGAGCCTACCAATGATCTAGATTTTGAAACTATTTCATGGCTAGAAAGTTTTTTAGCGAATTATGATAATACAGTCATTGTAGTATCTCACGACAGACACTTTTTAGATGCTGTATGTACACATATTTCTGATATTGATTTTGGAAAGATCAATCATTACTCAGGGAATTATACATTTTGGTATGAATCTAGTCAGTTAGCTGCAAAGCAACGTGCACAACAGAACAAAAAAGCAGAAGACAAAAAGAAGGAATTAGAAGAGTTTATCAGAAGATTTTCTGCAAATGTTGCAAAATCAAAACAAGCGACTAGTAGAAAGAAAATGATAGAAAAGTTAAATATAGATGAGATCAAACCTTCTAGTAGAAGATATCCTGCTATTATTTTTAAAAGTGAACGAGAGGCAGGAGATCAAATTCTAAATGTAGAAGGCTTAAGTAAAACGTTTGAAGATGAAGTGCTATTTAAAGCTGTTGATATCAATTTAAATAGAGGGGATAAGGTTGCCGTAATTTCTAAAAATTCGAGAGCTGTAACAGCTTTTTATCAAATCATTGCAAATAGTGAAAAGGCAGATGCCGGAAAGTATAATTGGGGTGTAACTACTACACAATCTTATTTGCCATTAGATAATTCAGAATTCTTTCAGAATGGAGATTTAAACCTTGTAGATTGGTTACGTCAATATGCGCAAACAGAAGAGGAACGCGAAGAAGTTTTCTTAAGAGGGTTTTTGGGTAAAATGATCTTTTCGGGAGAGGAAGCTCTAAAGAAAAGTAATGTATTGTCTGGAGGAGAGAAAGTGAGATGTATGCTGTCTAGAATGATGATGAAGAGAGCTAATATCTTAATGTTAGATGAGCCAACAAACCACTTGGATCTAGAATCTATTCAGGCGTTGAATAATTCACTAATAAACTTTAAAGGAACGATCTTGTTCTCAACACATGATCATGAATTTGCGCAAACTGTTGCAAATAGAATTATTGAATTGACTCCAAAAGGGGTGATAGATAGATACAACACATTTGACGAGTATCTAGAAGATCCAAAAATAAAGGAGTTAAGAGAAAAAATGTATGCATAAATAAAAAAGGAAGCTGATTAGCTTCCTTTTTTTATGCCCGTTGTAAAGGGCTTATTATTTTTACATCACTAAAAGAAATTGCACCTCTTACCACGCCATCTATGGTCGTTTTTAAAGCTTCTATAAGCTGCATTTTTAATTGTGATTTATGATAGATCAAACTCACTTCCCTTGCTGGAGGTGGAGCTAAAAACTCTCTCAGGTGTTTTTGGTCTTTATCGTTTAAGTCCAATGTATGTAAGTAGGGTAAGAGTGTCATGCCCAATCCTTCTTTGGATAATTTAATGAGGGTATCAAAACTTCCACTCTCTAACTGAAACCCTTTTGCATTGTCATCCTTATACGTTCTACAAAGATTGATAACACTGTCTTTAAAACAGTGACCATCTTCTAACAATAAAATGTCGTCCATTTCCAATTGATCAACATCGATTTTTTTGGCATTGAAGAGGCGATGCCCTTCAGGAATTAGTCCTACAAAAGGTTCATAATATAGCGGACGCTCTTTAATAGCTTCATTTTCTAGAGGAGTTGCGGCTAAACCAGCGTCAATATGGCCGTCCATAAGTTTTCTAATAATCTCCTCCGTTGTTAACTCCTCAATAATAAGTTTCACTTTAGGGTATTTATGCGTAAAGTTATTAAGGAACATGGGTAATAATGTAGGCATTACGGTGGGAATAATTCCTAACTTGAATTCGCCACCAACAAAGCCTTTATGTTGATGTACAATATCTGTAATCCTGTTACTCTCTCCAACAATGATCTTAGCCTGGTCAACTACCTTTTGGCCAATATCGGTCAGTTCAATGGGCTTTTTTGATCTATTGAATATCTGAACATCGAGTTCGTCTTCCAGCTTTTGAATCTGCATACTCAATGTTGGCTGCGTTACAAAACTATGTTCCGCGGCTACCGTAAAATTCTTGTATTCTGCGACAGAAAGGACATATTTTAATTGTGTAATTGTCATGTATAAAAATTTTTGATAAAGATATTAAAACTATCAATTACATCTATAGTTTATCCATAAAAAGTTTAAATAAATTTGAATAAAATTAAAAAACATGGAGAAAAATATCATAGGAATAGACCAAAAAGACATGCAAAGTTTAGCACAAGAGTTAAACGTTCTATTGGCAAATTTTCAAACGTATTATCAGAGCCTTCGAGGGCTTCATTGGAATATTAAAGGGAAAAACTTTTTTGAACTGCATCTAAAATTTGAAGAACTATATACCGATGCTCAGGAAAAGGTAGATATGATCGCGGAACGAATTTTAACCTTGCAAGCTACACCTTTACATACATTCAATGAATACACGAATCTAGCTAAAGTGCCAGTTGCAAATCATATTTCCAATGATGAGAAAGCGGTAGGATTAATCGTAACCTCTTTATCTGAATTGTTGAAAATTGAACGAAGTATATTGAACCTATCTGACGAAGCCAATGATGAAGGAACCAATGCCATGATGAGTGATTTTATCTCAGAACAAGAGAAAACACTTTGGATGATGAATGCTTGGTTAGGGTAAACAGTAGTAATAAAACTGAGAGAATTTTGGAGCTATAGGTTCCAGAATTCTCTTTTCTTGTTTAGTTCAGCTTCTTGTTTAGCGTATTCTTCTGGACTGATTACCTTAAGAAATGAGGGATGTTGTTCAATGGCATACTCAATTTTGGTAACAATATCGGCAACAGATTCATTTTCATAATCAATTTCCAAAGGCTCTTTAATTACCATGGATTGCAATACATTACGCTTTTTTATGCGTAACCCCTTTTTATCAAAAGAACGTCTAAATCCATCAATTACAATTGGAATAACTATTGGATTGTATGTTTTAATGATGTGAGCAGTTCCTCTTCTAATAGGTTTAAATGGAGTAGTGGTACCCTGTGGAAAGGTAATTACCCACCCATCATCTAAGGCTTTACTAATATTTGATATATCGGACATTTTCACCTGTCTCTTTACATCTTGCCCACCACTTCGCCATGTTCTTTCTATCGAGATAGAACCTGTGTACGCAAATATCTTTGGTAGTAACCCCGAACGCATAGTTTCTCCAGCTGCCACATAGTAAATATTTAATTTTGGATTCCAGATATATCCTACATTTTTAATAGTATCATCTCTACCTTTTAATGCAGCATTGAAAACGTGAAGCATTGCGGCTACATCCGCAAAATAGGTTTGATGATTCGAGATGAATAACACATTATTATCCGGAAGCTGCCTTAAAATCTCTGATCCCTCGATCTGTAGATTGTTAAAACTTCTATACCTACCATGAGAAACGACTCCTAAAATTCTTATGAGCCATTTTTTTATAAATAAAATATGTCCGAAAGGATTCCTTTTAAATAAAGGCATTACCTAAAAAATTTAATACTTGGTTGGCTGCTAAAATACAAAAGTATTGCAGACTAGCACTATTTTAGGAGTTCTTTGATTTCACTCAACATCATGGCTGTTGCACCCCAAACGATGTAATTATTTAATTTAAAGCAAGGTACCTCTATTTTTTCCATATAAGAAGTTGTCATTGTTGTTGATGTAATGTTTGCTTCATTCAAGAGATCTTCTACTAAAACCTCAATAAGGGATTCTACTTCGTAGTTTTTTGTAAAGACAGGTCTTTTATTGGTGTAGGCAATAAAAGGCGTTGCCAAGAAATTACTGGGAGGAATATATACATCCGTCGTTTCTCTAACAATATGAACCTCATTTTTTAAAATACCAACCTCTTCAAAAGCTTCTCTGAGAGCGGCTTCTTTAAGATCTTTGTCACGCTGTTCAATTTTCCCTCCAGGAAAGCTTATTTGACTAGAATGTTTTCCATTATAACTTGCTCTTAGTGTCAGTAAAAAAGTTGCTTTGTTTTCTTTATTTGGGTAAAAAAGTGATAATACAGCGGCTTTCTTAGGATTACTGGCTTCTATCTTTTGTTGATTATAGCGAAGCCTTAGTTTAGGCGCTAATTTAAATTGTGCATCTAAACCACCTAGCTCTCTGAACTGTACTTGATTCAATTTAGATAAGAACTCATCGAAATACATATTATTCAGACTTTTTGAATAAAAAACCTAGTCCCAATTTACTTAAAAACTTCTTTTCAAATTCCCAAAAGAATTTAAACTGACCAAAGATATAACCTACAATGGGTAATGTTAATTGGTACACGGGAAATATAATAAGGATACGAAGTGGCCAATAGATTAAACCATTGGTGGTTTCTTTATAAAGACCAATAAGCTCCATAGCTGGTTTTGCTAACCATGCTGATAACGAACCATTAATAGCAAAAACAATGAGAATAAGTATGATCTGTAAATTAGAGGTAATGCCCCAACGCTCCTTGAGTTTTTCCATATTGAAAATTGTATTGCAAATTTACAACATGAACGGGAAATAGAATCCTTATTGCAAAATTAATTTCTTAAGAAGAATAGAGGAAGAATCTAGTTTACCACAATTTTCTTGGATACAATTCCCTTATTTGTACTGACTTTTACAATGTAAATCCCAGTTGCGTATTTTTCGATAGGTAGGGTAACCTCACCAGTTATAGAAGTTGTATTTTGATAATGATCTATTTCTTGACCTAGGATAGAGTACGTTGTTAAAGATTGAATCTCTATTGTATTACTTTTTACAATCAATTGTTTGTCTTTTGCAAATAGTAATAATTGACTTTCTAATAGTGGATCATCAGTCCCTAAGGTATTATCGAAAGTAATAAAGAAACGATCATTATACGTTCCCGCAGGCATTGTAATTTCTTGGCTAGAATTAGTAATATTATAATAGAAGTTTGTTACGGCGTCTTTTATATAAATATCGGTGGTTAATTGCTCCGTTTCATCTACCATAAAAGTAACTGCTCTTTCTTGATCTAGTTGCAACATTAAAGGAATCTCCAATGAATTATCGAAATCTTCTATTCCTGCTATGGTATGAGGTGTGGCTCTATCATTGATTTTCAATGCCAAATCAGAAGATTTATAATCCCACATTTCTGCTTCATAACCACTTTCATGATTTTGTGTGAGCCCTCTAAATCCAACAGATACGCGTCTATGATAAATTTCGCCATTGAGATCAAATTCAAAGCCTAAACGAAGTATTGGGAAGCTTGGAGTTTCGTTTCTCTGAGTACTATTTCTACCAAAATATACAGTGTTGGCGTCTGTAGGGTCAAAAACTCTAAGGCCATTGTCAAAGGTCACATCACCGCCACTGGATGATGCTTCGATAAAAAAGCCTTGCCCAATACCTATATATTGACCTGGTGTTTTTCCACTCATCCCCAATTCGGAAGCGGGATTACCCATACCAACAACTCTATTGGCATAACCACCTGTATATTCAGAAGTGGTGTGTGAAGTATCATTGCCAGCTTCATAAAAATATAGGGTACCTTCAATGCTAGTCGTCGTTACTGCGTTATCTGTAATAAACTGATCTGCATCAATAGGAGAAGGATATGGATTACCCATTAAACTCCATCTACCACTACCAAAAGCTCCAATAGTAAAAATATAATCACCATCATTAGGTCGACCTAAGAATGTATAATTTTGACCAGCTCCGGCCCCTGTACTTTTTTTGGTAAAACCTTCGCCAGGATTTAAAGTTGCCGTTTCTCCAATTTCTTCTGTCCATATGCCACTATTTAAAAAGCTAGCAAACCATCTTCTACTTAAAGTTACAGGAGTAGTATTTCCATCCAAATCATCTGTATAGGTAATAGTTCCAGGAGTGTTCGAAGCGGTTAAGGCAGTTGTACCATCTCTTAGAACACCAGAAATAGTATAGGTAGATCCATTGGTGGTTACCGGTGAGGTCCAATAACCTATTTGATACACATTACTTAAGGTTCCCATTCTATCCTTATATACATTTCCTGTACCTGATACATTTCTAGTACCAGTATGTTCTTGTATCAATTGAGAGGTGCCTAATAATCGAAGATCTCCTTCTAACTCTAAGGCATTAATTACTTTAGCCTGAACGCCAGTTGCAGTAGATAAAGTAAAGCCTGAATCGACATGTAAACAATCACAATCAAAATTTGCAGTGATAGTCACATCCGCTTCGATTCGAATTCCTGAAGCATCGTCAGTTTCATCGGGAGCACCACCGGCTCCACTACCACCAGACCACGATCCATTGTAGACAATCTCATTACTGGGGCATTCTATAAAATCAAACCCCATTACATTGGTGTGCGCCACAGCTAAAGCTACATCGGCAGCGTTAGAACTTGTAAACGCATCATCGGTAAACGTAAACGACATATTTGCCGCAGCTTCATCACTATCTATATGACTGTCTGCGGTACCTGAAAAAGTGAGTGTTGCTACAGTATCTCCTCCAGTTAATGTGAATATTGGCGTAAGTCCAGGAGGTAAATTTGCAATAGTAAATTCTGTTGTAAGGTCTAACAGGTTATCGGCATCTACATCTGCAAAAGTATCTCCTGTTAGCGTAATCACTAAAGGCGTTGTTACATCGATAGTTCCATTATTAGTGGATGTCTCAGGTAGATTTCCTCTAGTTTGGTATTGGTTCATATCATCTCCATTGGTTCCAACTATAAAAAATTTGGAACCATCTCCATTAAAAGCCACATCGGTAATGGTAGATTCTTCTGAGTTTACACTATAGGTTGCCGTACTTGTAATAGTACCAGAAGACAAGTCATATGCATTTGACAAAGTGATCTCATTAATATCATTTCCTTGATTTCCAGCAATATATAATTTGGTGCCATCGTTGTTAAAGATGCCTCCCAGTGGTGCAGAATCAATCACTAGACCAGAGACATTGTTTAATGGAAAGGCTATGTCCAAATTTGCCGCGATAGCATCAGTCATGTCATAGGCAGGAGATAAAGAGTACTGATTGATATCATCTCCAGTATTTCCCATCACATACAACTTCGTACCATCATTATTAAAGAACAGATCACTCGGATTCGTATCTTCTGTAGCAATACTCCAAGGGCTTCCCGTTGTTGTGGTAATGGTTGATGTCAAGTCATAGGCTGCGGAAAGGTCGTACCCATCTATTTCGTCATTCTGATTACCAATAATATACAAGGTAGTTCCTGTATTATTAAAGGCCAATCCTCTAATTTGTGTCTGTTCACTATTTACATACAATCCTGCTGTAAATCTTGCTGTAGTGATATCATATGGAGTAGAGAGTGCAATCTCGGCAATGGCGTTTGCTTGATCACCAGCTACGAACAATTTGGTGCCATCATCATTAAAAACCATACCATGTGGAGTGATTTCCACAGTTGGGAATCCTGCTGCAGATATATGCGTTATCGTAGAGCTAAAATCAAAAGCAGCACTTAACGTATATTCATTGATTTGATCATTCACAGAACCAGCCACATAAAAAGTGGTTCCGTCATCATTTATGAGTAATGCTTGAGGAGTATTATCTTCTGTTAAAGCTACAGATACCGTTGTACCCGTTAAACTAGATAGATCAAAACCTGTTGTAAGTGTATAAGTAGTTACGTCATCTCCCGCATTACCAATGATGTATATTCTTGTGCCATCCGCATTAAAACTTATGGATCTTGGATTTCCTTCTCCAGTAGTGGGTATATTATCGATCACCGCGCTAACGGTAGAAATATCGTAATTTGTAGATAGATCAAACTCGAAAATATCATCACTTCTTCTATCTATAACAAAAACTTTGGAACCGTCGTCGTTAAATGCCATTCCTGTTAAACGATCTCCATTGGTTGCACCTAAAAGGTTTTCAATAGCAGTTCTAGTATCCCAAACGACTGGAGTACTAGCTGTAGAGACGTCCCAGGCGGTACTTAGCGTATATTGAGTGACATCATCACCGGAGCCTCCTAATACATACATTCGAGTTCCTGTATCATTAAAAGTAACATCTTCAGGAGCAGTTTCTTCACCATTCACTCTATAATATGACTGAATAGTACCTCGTGTAGAAACGTCATAGGCAGTACTTAGTGTAAACTGTACAACAGCATCTCCACTGGTTCCTACTAAATATAACTTAGTACCGCTATCTCCAAAAGTCATTCCAGTAGGAGTCCGCTCTAACATAGGAATATTCACAACGTCTAAATGTGTAGAAGAAGATATGTTAAAAGAGTTCGTGCCAGAATAGCTTAGACTTTGCGCATTCACCCCTATACCTAACAACAATGTTAAGCATAAAATTAAATGCCATGCCCCACTTTTTCTTAACATAATTCGAGGGAATTATAGTCTAAATATAGGAACTTATAGTAAGACTAAAAAGTTAAATCCTACAAAGAATATAAGCCACCTATATTTTTCGCTAGGATATTGCATTTTTTTTTTACCTTTCAAACATTAAAACTTAAACACATTTCATGAAGAAATTAGCACTGCATTGGAAAATATTGATAGGAATGATCTTAGGGTTGATCTTTGGGATTATCATGTTACAAATTGGATCTGGAGGAAAATTTGTAACAGACTGGATAAAACCTTTAGGAGACATTTTTGTGAGAATGTTAAAACTAATCGCAGTTCCGCTGATTTTAGCTTCTTTGATTAAGGGAATCTCTGATTTGAAAGATATTTCAAAGTTTAAAAGAATGGGACTCCGAACCATTGGGATTTATATTGTAACAACTGTAATTGCGATTACCATTGGATTGGCTTTGGTGAATACTTTTAAACCAGGTAATGGGATTTCTCAAGATACAGTGGTTAAACTAAAGGAGAAATATTCTTCGAATGAAAAGATTAAAGAACGAATGGCTGAAGCCGGTGATCAGAAACAAAGTGGTCCGCTACAGTTTGTGGTAGATATGGTTCCCGATAATGCTTTTAAAGCAATGAGTGAAAATAAAGCCATGCTTCAGGTTATTTTCTTTACCATATTGCTAGGAATTAGTTTGCTATTGATTCCTGAAGAAAAGGCCAAGCCCTTAAAGAATGTATTTGACTCTCTTAATGATGTCGTCCTTAAAATCGTCGATATTATTATGCTCTCTGCGCCATACGCAGTGTTTGCATTATTAGCAACTGTGGTGGTAACAGCAGAAGATCCTGATATTTTGTTGGCTTTATTAAAATATGCAGGGGTAGTAGTTTTAGGATTATTCTTAATGATCGTATTCTATTCAACCTTAGTAGGAGTATATGTAAAGAAATCTCCATTTTGGTTTTTAACACAGATTGCACCAGCTCAATTGTTGGCGTTCTCAACAAGTTCTAGTGCAGCTACCTTACCAGTAACTATGGAGCGTGTTGAAGAGCATATAGGTGTGGATAAAGAAGTATCTAGTTTTGTGTTACCCGTAGGTGCGACAATTAATATGGATGGAACCAGTTTGTATCAGGCTGTTGCTGCTGTCTTTATTATGCAAGTTTTATGGCCGGAAGGAATGACGTTTTCTAATCAATTGACCATTGTGCTAACTGCGTTATTAGCGTCGATTGGTTCAGCTGCTGTGCCAGGTGCAGGGATGGTGATGTTAGTAATTGTATTGGATAGTATAGGCTTTCCTGCGGATCTATTACCTATTGGATTGGCGTTGATCTTTGCTGTAGATAGACCTCTAGATATGTGTAGAACCACTGTAAATGTAACAGGAGATGCTACGGTATCTATGATTGTTGCAAAATCTTTTGATAAAATACATGATCCACAACCTAAAGAATGGGATGATCATTACGATCAAGTTAAATAACCAACTTAAACCCTATAAATATGAATGTTTGCTTTTTAATGTATCCATGGGAGGATATCAAATCTCCTGAGAATGATACCTCTTTAACATTAATCCACGAATGTGCTAAAAGAGGTCATGGAGTTGTCATTTGTACTCCTTCAAACCTAACGATTCGTAATAGTGTTACGAGCGCATTTTGTACTATTTTGAATAGGCATGAGAAGGTGCCAGCAAGTATAAAATCATTTTATAAAAGAACAACTACAAGAGAAGAGATGCTTCCTTTGGCAGGGTTTGACGTAATCTTTATGAGAGCTGAGCCGCCATTAGATCCTTTAATGCTGAATTTTTTAGATTCTGTAAAGGATGATGTGTTTATTATCAATTCGGTTCGAGGAATGAGAGAAGCGAATAATAAATTGTACACTGCGGCTTTTGAAGACCCTAATAATGATATTATTCCAGTAACACATGTTTCAAAAAATAAGAACTATTTAATTCAGATGATTGAAGAGTCTGATGCTGATAAAATGATTTTAAAACCTTTAGATGGTTTTGGAGGTTCTGGAGTTATTCTTATTGAAAAGTCGGCAATGGGAAATATTAACTCACTATTGGACTTTTACATCCACAAAAAAGATGGAAGTTCTGAATATGTAATTCTGCAAGAATATATTGAAGGTGCGGATCAGGGAGATGTTCGAATTTTGATGTTGAATGGAACGCCCATTGGAGCTATGCGAAGAATACCAGGAGAAAAGGACCACCGTTCTAATGTATCCGCCGGAGGTACTGTTGCTAAGCATAAGTTAAATCCGCAGGAAAAGAAATTATGTCAAACCATTGGAGCCAAGCTTGTAAAAGATGGACTCTATTTTGTAGGATTGGATGTGATAGGAGGCAAGCTGGTTGAGGTGAATGTAATGAGTCCTGGAGGGATTACATATATGAATAAAGTATACAAAACCAGAATTCAAGAAAAAGTGGTAGATTTCATGGAGAGTAAATTCTTAGAAAGAAATGCAGCATTCCTACGAAAAACAGATTTAAAGAAAAGGGTACGAGAAGCTTAACGGTATTACATTGAGTGAATTACTTAAAATACCAAGCTCACTAGTTTCTGCACATTGGTTGCATACCCATATGAATGCTTCCAATTTAATTGTATTAGATGCCACTTTGCCAAAGGTAACGGTTAAAAAAATACATGAAGACCAGGCGAAAAAGCAAATTCCAAACGCGCGATTCTTTGATATAAAAAATGTGTTTTCGGATGAGAAGGGACAATTCCCAAACACCATGTTATCATCCAATGACTTTGAGAAACAGGTACAGAACTTAGGAATTAATAAAGACAGTTGTATTGTCGTATATGATGACCATGGCATCTATTCATCACCAAGAACTTGGTGGTCTTTTAAAGCGATGGGATTTCAAAATATAGGAGTGCTAGATGGTGGATTGCCAGGATGGAAGTCGGAAGGTTTTGAAGTTGAAGATCCTGATGAAAAAATATATTCACAAGGCAATTTCGAAGCTACCAGTCTTAAGAAAATGTTTGTTGATAAAAAAGCTGTTTTACGATCAATATATGATTCCAATAAACTGTTACTGGATGCCAGATCAACAGGAAGGTTTTATGGAACTGCTAAGGAACCGAGAGAAGGTGTTAGAAGCGGTCATATTCCCAACTCAAAAAGTTTTCCGTACGCAGAAGTTTTGTCTTCAGAGGGTTTAAAATCTAAGGAAGAATTACAGATTTTGTATGAGGGAATTAATCCTAACTCTAACGAAATGATCTTTTCTTGTGGTACTGGAATTACAGCTTGCGTTTTAGCACTTGCAGCTGATGTTTCTGGGTATTCAGGTATGACTATATATGACGGATCATGGACGGAATGGGGAAGTATACTAGATTTACCAATAGAAAAATAAGATTATGTTAAAGCTATCTATAGAAGCTATCATTAAAAAAATTGAAGCTGAAGAGCTTTTTGAAGCTGTTTCAGATGATTATTCTTTTACGATTAAAATAGACGATTACGTACCGTACGCATGTGGTGCTGTTCACGACGGACATCAATTCAGGAAAGAACTTTGGGCGAATTGTAAGCATACCGAGTATGAACGTTGGTTTGAAGAGGATCCTGCCACGAAAGAGATGGTTAATATGCATCCAATAGTGATTGCAGGAATGGACTCGCGATTTGAGTATGATCTAAATAGAGGACCTGGAAATGCCATATATGAAGATGCATGGGGAAAGCAACTTTGGTATAAGCCATTACCCGATGCAATGATCTCTAAAAGCTTAGAAAAACACGCAAACTTCTATAAAGTGGTATATGCTCTTATTTCTAAATTAGAAAGTAAGTTTGGCGTATGTATTGTATATGATATGCATAGTTATAACTGGAAACGTTGGGACAGAGAAGTGCCTACCTGGAATTTAGGGACGGCAAATGTAGATCAGGATCGTTTTAAAGAAGATATTGAATCTTGGAGTACTATCCTTGGGAAAATGGATTTACCGAATGGTATCCCATCTACTTCAAAGATCAATGATACCTTTCAAGGGAATGGGTATTTCCTAAAATTCATCACACAAAACTTTGATAATACATTAGTCTTGGCTACTGAAATAGCGAAAGTCTATTGCGATGAACTTTCACAAATAATGTATCCTGAGGTAGTTGATGCCGTAGAGAAATATTTAAGAACTCAATTAAAAAACCACGCAGAAACTTTTTATACACGACATAAAGTGTAAATTTGTGTTTCTTTAGATTTTTGCAGTATGATGAATGACTCTTCGGTGGCCACCAAAGCACTTTTTGAAATCGATAATTATATAGATGAGCTAGTTAAAAAGATTGAACTTTTAAGCTATGTGAACCCTATAAATATTGAAGAAGAAAAGCAAAAATTCTTTGCATCGAAGTATTTGTCGGATCCGAACTTTTTATATCCATCTATCGACTTTGATAAGTTTAATTTGCATAGAGAATTTTTTTCTCAGTCTATTGAACAAATAGAAGATACAAGGCTTAAAGCATTGTATGAGGAAATTATATACTGTTATTCGGGTTTAATACAATGTATTGAAACCATTGGAGAAGGAAAGAAGTTTTACTATAACAGTTTGCGGTCATTCGGTACACCCACTGAGCAAGATGTAGAGAACGCCAAGTTTATCTTGCATTTTGATTCGGAAGATGAAGATGCTGAAATGTTTACACCTAAATATTCTTGTGAGGAAGCAGAAAAAATATTCAGGGGGTATTCTGAACAGTACGATTTTTCATTTGATATTAAGCATTCATCAACGATGGGTGCTATAGCTATGGTGTTAAATAATATAAAAACACTAGTAATTAACAAGAACCATACGTTTTCTGATAATGAAATGAATGTATTGACAAACCATGAGATTGGGGTGCATATGGTTACCACCATGAATGGATTATTACACCCATTAAAGATTTTTTCTCATGGCTTCCCAAACTATGAAGAAACCCAAGAAGGCCTGGCGGTTTTTAGCGAGTATATGTCGGGAAACTTAACAATTAAAAGATTAAAAGAACTAGCTTATAGGGTGATTGCGGTCGATAGTTTGGCAAAAGGATATCCATTTTCTAAGACATTTAGGTTGTTGCATAACAATTATGATTTAAATCGTGAAGATGCATTTTATATTACCGTAAGAGCTCACAGAGGAGGTGGGTTCACTAAAGATTATTTATATCTAACAGGTTTAAAAAAGATATATAACTATTACAAAGAAGGTAAAGATTTAGGAGTATTGCTAACAGGTAAAGTTTCTTTGGAATTTATTGATGACATTCAATATATGATTGATCAAGGTTTTGCTGTAAAACCTAAGCATTATACAGATTCGTATCTCCAAAATAAGAATACCAATAAGATGGTAGATTTTATTTTAGAAAGCTTGAAGTAATTAGAAGTACTTTATAAGTTCTTCGAAATCGGTAATAATCATATCTGCTTTTTCCAACGTTTGATCTGCAGCTAAAGGATTTCTATAGCCGATTACAAAAATACCAGCATCATTAGCAGCTTTTACACCATTATCTGAATCCTCGATCACAATACAGTTCTCTTTTGGTATTTTTCCTAGTATTGCTGCCTTTTCAAAAATTTCAGGATGCGGTTTTGATTCTTTAAGGTCAGCACCACTAATTTTCGCAGTAAAGTATTGGTTCAGATTGAATCTATTAAAAACACGTTCGATATTTACCATGGCTGAAGATGATGCCAGCACTAAGACGAGTCCTTTGTTATAAAAGTATTTAATAATTTCTTCGACTCCTTTTACCAAATGTAAAGTTGGATCATTCTCGAAGAAACTCACATAACGGTCACGCTTATTAAGCACTAAAGCTTCAGGTTTTTCATCCAAATTAAAATGAGCCACCAATTTTTGAAAGGTATTGATCGTAGAAGAACCTGTCAACGTTTTGTACAGCTCATCAGATACATGAACACCAATAGCATCAAAAGTTTCATAATAAGCCTTTTTGTGCAGTTCTTCTGAGTCTATGATCACACCATCCATGTCAAATATTACACATCCTATGTTTTTCATAAGTTTAATCTAGAAATTTAACTTTTAACTCAGGTGTCGGTATCATACAGCTTTCCTTCCTGCCAAACCATTTGTATCTGTTTTTGGCAATAAATGCGTAGAAAATATTATTAAAGCTATTGGGAAGTAGCGCAAATACTTGAAATAATTTCCAAAACCCATTAAAATGATTTAGAATCTTTAAAGCAGCCTCAGATTTTATATAGTATGCTTTTTTAGGATCGTATAATACTATTGAGTCTACTTTTGTAGTATCTATACCTAAGTATTCTATAATTTTTGAACCAGTTTCAGATTGCAAAGAGGTGAATCTAAAAACATCGTTTTTATCATTTTTAATGATCTTTACGACCGAATCATTACATAGGTTACACACTCCA
The DNA here is from genome assembly GCF_032248395.1 of Asprobacillus argus. Classification (NCBI taxonomy): domain Bacteria; kingdom Pseudomonadati; phylum Bacteroidota; class Flavobacteriia; order Flavobacteriales; family Flavobacteriaceae; genus Asprobacillus; species Asprobacillus argus. The sequence goes on along the minus strand of NZ_JAVTTO010000002.1, from coordinate 567,457 downwards.
TCAAACAGGACGATCAATTTATTTTTTGGTAAATCAAAATCCATAGTACATCATATTTTACAAAAATAATGCTTAAATATTTAAAATTGATGTAACATTTATTTTCTTTAGGCGTCTTAATAGAAGAAAAGAAAGAACAATTAGTTTGTTGTTTAACAAAAAATTATAATTGTAATCTTTAGTTTTCAATAATTTAGCAAAAAATTAACCAACACAAATGATCCGAATAGAAAAGCTTCATAAATCCTACCCAATAGGAAAAGATTCATTACACGTTTTAAAAGGAATAGACTTGCACATTAGAGAAGGCGAGTTTGTTTCAATTATGGGATCTTCAGGTTCTGGTAAATCTACATTGTTAAATATAGTGGGCTTATTAGATGGTCATGACGATGGGAACTATTACTTGAATGGTCAGTTGATTGAAAACTTAAATGAGAAAAAAGCCGCAATCTTAAGAAATAAGTTTTTAGGATTTGTTTTTCAGTCTTTTAACTTGATATCATATAAAACGGCTCTAGAAAATGTTTCGTTACCACTTTACTATAAAGGGGTTAGTAGAAAAGAAAGATTAAAGACGGCAATGGATTACTTGGATAAAGTAGGTCTTAAAGATTGGGCAAATCATTTACCTAATGAACTTTCTGGTGGACAAAAGCAACGTGTGGCTATCGCCAGAGCATTGGTAACAAAACCAAAAGTGGTATTAGCGGATGAGCCAACAGGAGCATTAGACTCTACTACCACTGATTCGGTAATGGAGTTGTTGCAAGAGATCAATGACGAAGGAATGACAGTTTTTGTGATTACACATGAGGAAGAAGTGGCTGCGCAAACTAATAGGATAGTTCGTTTAAAAGACGGAATTATTATCAGCGATGAGAAAACAGTAAAATTACAAAAAGCTTAGACGTATGTTTGATACTGATAGATGGCAAGAAATTTTTCAATCACTAAGTAAAAATAAACTTAGAACCTTTTTAGGTGCTTTTACAGTAGCCTTGGGTATCTTTATTTTCACAGTACTTTTTGGTATGGGGAATGGTCTAAAGAACACATTTAATGCTTTCTTCACTGATGATGCGACTAACATGATGTTTGTAAATGCTGGTAGAACAACCAAAGCTTATAAAGGGTTTAAAGAGGGAAGAAGAATTCAATTTAGGAATGATGATATAGAACTTCTTAAAGCAGAGTTGGGTGATCGATTAGAATATATTACTGCTAGAATATACAAGGGAGTTACCGCAAGATACGAAAGAGAATCAGGAAGTTATACAGTTAGAGCGGTGCATCCATCTCATCAATACCTAGAAAATACGATTATAGATGAGGGTAAATTCATTAATCAGAGGGATATTGAAGAAAAGAATAGAATTGTTGTAATTGGAAGACTAGTAAAAGAAGATTTATTTAAAAACAAACCCGCTTTAGGTAAGTTTTTAGAAATGAATGGAATTGCATATAAGATTGTCGGAATATTTAGTGATGAAGGAGGAGATAATGAAGAGCGTTTGATTTATGCCCCCGTTTCTACCATTCAATTGATTTATAAAAATACGGATGAAGTTGATCAAATAAATGTATCTTTTAATAAGGCAATTGGTTCTTCTGGTGCTAAGCAAATGGTAAGAGATATTACCAGAATCATGAAAGAGAAGCATGTTGTGTCCAAAGATGATAGAGGCGGTGTGCGTGTGCGTTCTATTTTTGAAAACTACGAACAAAATATGCAGTTTGCGAACATGTTGCAATTTATTGTGTTATGGATAGGAATAGGAACATTATTTGCAGGAGCAATTTCTATAGGAAATATTATGGTTTTTGTTGTTAAGGAACGAACAAAAGAATTAGGAATTAGAAAAGCCTTAGGAGCTACACCAGGTTCTATTGTTGGTCTTATTTTACAAGAATCAGTGTTAATTACAGCAATTGCTGGTTATATTGGGTTGTTAATAGCCGTTTTTGCCCTAAGCAGAATGGGAAATAGTTTAGAAGACTATTTCATTACAGACCCACAAGTAAATATGAGTACAATTATCTCAGCTACAGTAATTTTGGTTTTTGTTGGTGCGGTTGCAGGATTCATCCCTGCAAGAAGAGCAGCAAAGATTAAGCCGGTAGTAGCCATGAGAGAAGAATAAAACCACTGAATTATGAGATTTATTTTTGATAAAGATTCTTGGCAAGAAATATTTGGCTCCATAAAAAAGAGTAAACTTAGAACAGCAATTACGATTATTGGTGTTTTATGGGGTATTTTTTTATTTATTACGCTATTAGGAGCTGCGAGAGGAATGGAAAATGGCTTTGATAGAGAGTTTAAAAACTTAGCAACAAATAGCATTTTTATGTGGGCACAGCGTACAGAAAGGCCCAATAAAGGATTCCAGAGAGGTAGAAGGTTACAATTAAAAGTGCAAGATGCCGAAGCTATAAAAAAACAAGTACCCGAAATTGAATTTGTAGTACCGAGAAATGTACAAGGAGTATTTGGAGGACCACCTGCCCAAGTAAAAAGGAAAACAGATTCTAAGACATATAAGCTTTTTGGGGATTATCCGAGTTTAGACAATGTAAATAAGGTAAAATTGTTAGATGGAAGGTTTTTGAACTCGAAAGATATCAATGATTTCAGAAAAGTTTGTGTCATAGGAGAAAAAATTGTGGATGAACTTTTTGAAAAAGATGAGAAACCGGTTGGAGACTTTTTAGAAATCAACGGAAGTTTCTTCCAAATTGTAGGAACCTATAAGGATAATGGTACTAGTTTTGAAGGAGATGATTCTATATATATTCCATTTTCTACCTACCAAAAGATTAACAATACAGGTGACTTTATTGGTTGGATGGTGATTGCGGCTAATAAAAAAGCAGATATAGAAGTAGTAGAAGAAGAAGTAAAATCTATTTTAAAAAGAAGACATAACGTTCACCCAGATGACAAAAGAGCTTTTGGATCTTTTAATTTTGGAGAAATGTTTGCAAAGATTACAGGTTTTGTAACGGGAATAAAGTTTTTAACCTGGTTTGTAGGTATTTCCACCTTAATAGCGGGAGTAATTGCTATTGGAAGTATTCTTTTAATTACGGTGAAAGAACGTACCAAAGAAATAGGGATTAGAAGGGCTATTGGAGCCACTCCAAGTAAGATCAGAGGTCAAATAGTATTAGAATCAGTATTCTTAACATCATTAGCGGGTATTCTCGGAATTATTTTTGCAGGATTTATACTGATGGCTATTAATGCACTTCTAGTTGATCCTAATGGAGGTGGGTTCCCATTTGTAAACCCAACAGTAAATACTGCCATAGCTTTAGGAGCTGTAGGTGCCTTAGTCACCTTTGGTACGCTTATAGGATTAATTCCAGCGCAACGTGCTGTAATGATTAGACCTATTGAAGCATTAAGAGAAGAATAACAATAACCAACATAAATAAAATTTAAACAACTGAAAATCAATCAACAATGAAGAAGGTAATAATATTTGGAGGTATCGCATTAGTTTTTGTCGCAGTATTAATCTGGTTTGGCAAAATGAATAGCAAGGCTCCTGTTCAATTTGACACCGAAAAAGCATTTAAAGCGACTATTGTTAAAAAAACAGTAGCAACTGGTAAAGTTACGCCGTTAGAAGAAATCGAGATTAAGCCACAAATTACTGGTATAATTGATAAGATCTACCTATTAGAAGGAGCAAAAGTTAAAAAGGGGGACCTTATTGCTACAGTGAGAGTAGTGCCAAATGAACAATCCTTGATAAGTGCAAAAGGTAGAGTAGACAATGCTAAGATTCGAGTGAATAATGCAGAAATCTCATATAACAGAAACAAAAAATTATTTGATAAAGGCGTAATTTCTGCTTCTGCTTATGAAGCTGTTGAATTAACGTACAATCAAGCCAAGCAAGATCTTTTAAATGCTAGAAATGATTATCAAATTATTAGAAGTGGATCCTCTGGAACAGGTGGTATGGCGAATACCAACATTAGAGCACAAATGTCAGGAACTATTTTACAGATCCCAGTAAAAGAAGGTGATCAAGTAATTCAAAGTAATAATTTTAACGCAGGTACTACGATCGCATCGATTGCAGATATGAATAAAATGATCTTTGAAGGTAAAGTAGATGAGGCTGAAGTAGGAAAAATAAAAATGAATATCGACTTAGATATTACATTAGGTGCTGTAGATGATAAGAAATTTCCAGCGAAGTTAAACTTTATTGCTCCTAAAGGAACAGAAGAAAGTGGAGCAGTACAATTTACAATCAAAGCAGATGTAACTTTAGATGACAACTATTTCTTAAGAGCAGGATATAGCGCGAATGCTGAAATTGTATTAGAGCAAAAGGATAGTGTATTATCTATTAAAGAATCTATCTTACAGTTTGATAAGAAAACTGATAAGCCATTTGTTGAAATAAAAACTGGTGAAGATACATTTGAAAGAAGAGATGTTGAGCTAGGTATCTCGGATGGAATTAATGTAGAAATATTGTCAGGTGTTACTGCAGACGATGAAATTAAGATCTGGAACAAGAAAGCGAAGAAGAAAGAGGATGACGAAAATAATTAATTGAACAATTAATAATAGCTAACGAAAAAGGTCTTGATGCTTAATCAAGACCTTTTTATTTTAAAGTATATCTGAACCCTATTTCATACCCTATAATATTATAACCATCATTGGGTTGCTTAAATTCAAAATTTGAAACATGACCAATGTTTCCTCCAAAATATACTGATGTGCGCTCAGATGTGTTATAAGAGATTCCTAATGACCCATTCTCGATAAACGTAAACCCTTTAGCTAATCGTTCTGTTTCAGTATCAATAAATGCAAACCCCAATCCAACTGTAAGCTCAGTCGTGAGCTTCTTAGCAATAGCTCTGTGAATAGAAATACCAAATTCCATTGCATAGAGATTAATGCTTTTAAGCGTTGTAAAAACTGCCCTTTTGATCAAATAATCAGGGATTTCAGGGCCTATAAAGGATGGGTTTAATAATTGATGTTTTATTCTTTGGTATTGCGGTTGTACAATCAAGTTAAACTCAAACTTTTTCCATGCAAACAGCGTATATAAAAGTTGCCCCTTAATAGTTGTTGTTTGATAAAAATAATCATTGTCGTCAAAGAGAAAGTTCTTTTCATCTGCCTTATTTAAGAGAAGACCAACCTCCTTCGGTTTTATCCATGATTTGCTTGTATTTTGACCATATGCTCCACATATAACACAAAATAGAAATAGTAAACAAGTATACTTTTTTCCGGGGGGGAAATTAAGATGCACGTTATAAGTTTAAATTATTTTTAGATCATTAAGAAAACTGTTTTGATACATTTTCTGCTTTTCTGCTTTCCGAATAGTCGTAGAATCCTTCGCCAGATTTCACTCCTAATTTACCAGCCATTACCATATTTACAAGTAAAGGGCAAGGCGCATACTTAGGATTTTTAAATCCATCATACATTACATTTAAAATAGAAAGACAAACATCTAACCCAATAAAATCAGCTAATTGCAATGGTCCCATTGGGTGGGCCATTCCTAACTTCATTACAGTGTCAATTTCTTTGACTCCAGCTACTCCGTTGTATAGTGTTTCAATAGATTCATTGATCATGGGCATCAGTATTCTATTAGCAACAAAACCAGGATAATCATTGACTTCAACTGGAATCTTACGAATTTCCTTAGATAATTCGACAGTAAAATTCATTACTTCATCAGACGTATTATAACCTCTTATGATCTCTACCAATTTCATAATGGGTACCGGATTCATAAAGTGCATTCCGATGACCATATCGGGTCTATTTGTTACTGCTGCTATCTCTGTAATAGAAATAGAAGATGTGTTAGTCGCCAAAATTGTATCATCCGGACAAACCTCATCCAGCTCTCTAAAAATATTTAATTTTAACTCAAGATTTTCAGTAGCCGCTTCAACTACTAAACTTGCATATTGAACCCCTTCTTTTATAGAAGTATAGGTGGTTATATTTCCTAAAGTTCTTGCTTTATCTTCTTCTGTTATTTTCTCTTTTATTACCATTCTATCTAAATTTTTAGAGATGGTAGCCATACCTCTATCTAGAGAAGCTTGAGAGATATCTATCAGTTGTACATTATAATTAAATTGGGCAAATGTATGGGCAATTCCATTACCCATTGTACCTGCTCCGATAACAGCTATGTTTTTCATTTTTTAAATTTGTTTAGTATTTATTGATCAAAGCAATCAATGATTTGTTGTGCTACACGTAATGCATTTGTGCCTTGAGATAATGTAACAATTGGGGTAGTATCATTTTCTATGGCATCTGCGAAACTTTCTAATTCATCTAAAATCGCGTTGTTTTCTGTTATTTCAGGGTTGTCAAAATAAATCTGCTTTTTAACACCTTCAGCATTCTGCAGAATCATAGCAAATTCATCTGGCGTTTCAGGAGCATCCTTCATACGAACAACTTCCGCTTTCTTTTCTAGAAAATCAACAGAAATATACGCATCCTTTTGAAAAAATCTAGATTTTCGCATATTCTTCATTGAAATCCTACTCGCAGTTAAGTTTGCAACACATCCGTTCTCAAACTCTATTCTTGCGTTTGCAATATCTGGAGTATCTGAAATAACTGAAACCCCACTAGCATATACGTTTTTTACCCCAGAGTTTACTACACTTAAAATAATATCTATATCATGAATCATGAGGTCCAGAACTACTGGAACATCTGTACCTCTTGGGTTGAATTCCGCAAGTCTATGCGTTTCAATAAACATGGGCGTACCTATAGCTTCTTTTACACTAGTAAATGCAGGATTAAAACGTTCTACATGCCCAACCTGACCTTTTATGTGTTTCTGACTCGCTAGCGTTCTAATTGCCTCTGCTTCTAAAACAGTATTGGTAATAGGCTTCTCAATAAAAATGTGACAACCTTTATCAATAGCCATCTTAGCACACTCAAAATGAGATAGTGTAGGAGTTACAATATCTATGACGTCTACATTGTCGATCAGTTCTTCCACAGAATCAAAAGAGGTATATCCAAACTCAGCAACTACTTTAGCCGCATTTTCTTTAGATGGGTCATAAAAACCTACAAGCTCATATTTTTCAGATAATTGTAATAATTTTAAATGAATTTTACCTAGATGTCCTGCACCTAATACTCCAGCTTTAAGCATAGTTTTTGATTTGTTTAGATGTTGAAATTTCAACGCGAACAAAGATACAATTTTATAGGAATTTATTTAGATTTATTCTACTTTTAGCTCGCTATAATTTTATATTTTTTGAAAGATACTGCCAAACACCAAGGACTTAGAAATCAATTAGCTACTGTGTTAGAAGCTAAGGGAATTACCGATGCTAATGTCTTAAGAGCCATACGTAAAATCCCAAGGCATTTATTTATTGATAGTGGTTTTGAAGATCATGCTTATCAGGATAAAGCGTTTCCAATAGCAGCAGATCAGACAATTTCACAACCGTATACGGTAGCTTTTCAAACACAAACTTTAGAAGTTACATCCAACGATAAAGTATTGGAAATAGGAACAGGTTCAGGCTATCAAACGGCCGTGTTACTTGAAATTGGAGCAGAAGTATATAGTATAGAACGACAACATGAATTGTTTAAAAGAACATCTATGTTTCTACCTAAGTTAGGGTATAAACCGAAGAAATTCATTTTTGGTGATGGATATAAAGGTCTAAAAGAAAAAGCACCTTTTGATAAGATTATTGTCACCGCAGGAGCTCCTTTTGTCCCGAAAGCATTATTAGCTCAGATAAAAGTGGGAGGTATGCTGTTAATCCCTGTCGGAGATAGAACACAGGTGATGACCTTATTTACTCGAAAATCACCAAAAGAGTTTGAAAAGAAAGAACTAGGAAATTTTGCTTTTGTACCTATGCTGGAAAAGAAGAATTAACTATTTAAGAGTCATCCAGCCAATTATATAATGTTTGTCATCAATTGAGTTAAGTCGTATTCTTATAGCTAATGAAGCTTTTTTATTTTTTATTACTAAAATCGCAGTAGCCTTACCATCTCCATAAGGTTTTTTTAGGTCACCTTGTCTTACTTCGAAAGTAGAGTTTTGAGAATTAAAATTTAGATCCTTTATTTTTTGAATAAGTCCATGCCCTACAATTATATATGCTGAATCTGAACTATAATCACCATTAATTAGTTCTTTACCGGTTTGTACAATTTTTTTTTCGTTATATCTTATTTCTTTATAATCGCACGAAGAGATAATCAAAAGAACGATAGTAACTTTTAAAAAACTTTTCATTCTTTTGCACGTTTCCAAATAGCTGTTCTACCAAACATAGAGAAGCCTATATATCCTCTTATTTTTAACGTATTTTTATCTAGCAACTTAATATAGCATTTGTATTCCTTACCGCTTTTGGGGTCTAAGATTTTACCCCCTGACCATTCATCTCCTTTTTTCTTAAGTCCAGACAAAATATCCATTCCTAAAATGGGTTTGTCTTTTTTCTTACCCTTACATTCTGTGCAAATAGCACCCTGTCTTTCTGTATCCGTTATAGAGAAAATTCTAGCATAAGCTTTACCATCTTTCTTATATATTTCAATAACAGATTCTAACTTCTTCGTTTCTTCATCAAAAGAGTTCCACTTCCCAAAGATAGTCTGAGCATTTACAGAAACAACGATAAAACAAAATATAAATGAAACTATAAACGTTCTCATGTTAGTCATACTTAGCATCAAAGTTTGAGTCCCACTTACCTTGTACTCGCATTACCTGTTCTAATACATCACGTACACAACCTTCGCCGCCGCTTTTATTAGAAATATATTTAGAAACTTCTTTAATTTCGGGAGCAGCATCGTTAGGACAACAAGGCATTCCAATTAGTTTCATTACAGGGTAATCGGGAATGTCATCTCCCATATATAATACATTTTCTGATTGTAAATCATACATGTCAACTAACTCATGATATTGCTCGGTTTTATTATGAGCCCCTAAGTATATATCTGTAATACCTAGATTTTTTAACCTAGTTCTTACACCCTCATTAGTGCCGCCAGAAATGATACAGACTCTGTACCCTTTATCTACTGCTGTTTTTAAAGCATAACCATCTTTGATATTCATTTGACGCACCAATTCTCCATCAGGCATGATCGTAACTATTCCGTTGGTCAATACACCATCAACGTCAAAAATAAAGGTATCTATTTGCGGTAAATATTGCTTATAACTTTTTTCCATATACTTGAATAGATTCTGTAAGTTTTATATAAATTTCTTGCTGTTGTTGATTCAGCAAATCTAAATGTTTTTGAATTGTTTTTATGTCATTTCTTTTTGCAGGTCCTGTTTGTGCTTCAATTGGTCTAATAGTTTTGATTTTATTTACCGTTTCCTCAATTAATGGATGAAGAATCTGAAAGGGTACATTGTGTTCTTTGCAAATAGATTCTGCCATGGTATACATATGATTGACAAAATTATTGACAAAAACGGCAGACACGTGAATACTTTTACGTTGCTCCGAGCTTATATGGAATATCCTGTCAGAGATAAAAGCAACTAATTTTTCTAATAATTTTAAATCTTGATCATTTTCCGCTTCTATGCAAATGGGGATACGATCAAAATCAACAATAGTATCCTTTGTAAAGGTCTGTAATGGGTAAAAAACCCCTTTACGACTCTTGTTTTGTAGTTCCGCCATGCCAGCGCTGCCAGAAGTGTGCACAACCAATGGCGTATTCACTTGTTTAGAGACCTCGGTAATAGCATCGTCAGAAACCGCTATAATTGCTATGTCAAAGTCTGAAGTGTCTTTTAAATGTCTAGAATTAAGCTGCGTAACACTGATGTTACTCACTTTTTTAAAAGCGTTATACAGATGTGACCCTACATTACCAAGACCAATAACAGCTATTGAAATCATAGAACGAAGATATTGAAATTATCAATCATGTACGTATGTTAAAATATTTTTTGCATATTTGCAGCTGATGATTGTTTAAGTCCACCATTCGTTCTGTCGTTTTCTTACGACACCCAAAGTATTCATTGAAGCAACTGCTTTAATGAATGGTATATAGTATATAATACATTTATAAAATGTCATCAAACAATCAAAACATTATAAAAAAATCCTTTTCACTTTTTTTAGAGGCAATAACAGGTAAACAAAAAGACTTTACTTCAGGTAGTATTCGTCGAGCAGTATTTATGTTGTCAATTCCAATGATCTTGGAAATGATGATGGAATCTATTTTTGCAATAGTGGATATATGGTACGTATCTCAAGTAAGTGAAAATGCCGTAGCTACTATTGGACTGACCGAATCTGTTTTAACCCTGGTATATGCTGTAGCTATTGGACTCAGTATGGCAGCCACGGCAGTTGTAGCTAGAAGAACAGGAGAGAAAGATGCAGAAGGAGCAAATAAAGCAGCTGCTCAGGTTATCTTTTTAGGCATATTTATCTCGTTAGTGATAAGCGCTATAGGAATTATATATCCAAAAGAAATACTTTCCTTAATGGGAGGAGAGGCAGATCTTATTGAAGAAGGATTTGGATATACTCAAGTCCTATTAGGAGGGAATATGACCGTGATGTTATTATTCTTGATCAACGCGATATTTAGAGGAGCTGGAAATGCGTCTATTGCAATGTGGACATTAATATTATCAAATGGATTGAACATTATATTGGATCCTATGTTCATCTTCGGATTTGGCCCTATTCCGGCTTATGGCGTCGAAGGAGCAGCTATAGCCACAACTATTGGTAGAGGAACTGCAGTAGTAGCTCAATTAATTATTCTGTTTTTTGGAGCAGGAAAAATTAAATTAGCGCTAAAGCATTTAGTAATTCATGTTTCGGTAATGCTTAACTTAATTAAAGTTTCAATAGGAGGAATTTTCCAGTTTTTTATTGCCACAGCGAGTTGGGTCTTTCTAATGAGAATTATGTCAGAATTTGGTAGTGAAGTCTTAGCAGGGTATACGATTGCCATTCGAATTATGATGTTCACACTAATGCCGGCATGGGGGATGAGTAATGCAGCGGCCACTTTGGTTGGTCAAAATTTAGGCGCTCAAAAACCAGATAGAGCAGAGTCCTCGGTTTGGAAGACAGGGAAGTACTGCGCTATTTTTATGGGAGCGGTGTCATTATTTTATATCTTTTTTGCTCCAACGCTTTTAGGAATATTCAGTAGTAATTCAGTGGTTATAGAAAATGGAGCATTATGTTTACAAATTATTGCTGCAGGTTATATTTTCTATGCTTATGGAATGGTGATTATTCAATCCTTTAACGGATCTGGAGATACAAAAACACCAACTTGGATAAACTTTATTTGTTTTTTCTTATTTCAATTGCCTTTTGCATATCTAATGGCTATGACCTTAGATTTTGGACCAGTCGGTGTATTTTGGGCAATAACATTAGCAGAAGTTATGATCGCGATTATTGGTATTATTTGGTTTAAAAAAGGAAAATGGAAAACGGTGCAAGTTTAATGGCTATTTCGTAAATTAGCTTGAAAATAGTCATAGCATGAAGCACTCAAAAAAAATGGGTATAAACACAATTTGTACACATGTCGGAGAAATCAAAGATGAACAATTTAAAGGAGCGGTTTCTCCGATTTACCTTTCATCATCATACGCGTTTGATAGTGTAGACATTAAACGATATCCTAGGTATTTCAATACACCTAATCAAGAAGCATTGTGTAGAAAAATTGCTGCCTTGGAGAAAACTGAGGACGCATTGATTTTTGGATCGGGTATGGCCGCTGTAAGTACAACGTTGCTTGCTTTTTTGCATAAGGGAGACCATATTATTTTACAGAAATCGTTGTATGGAGGGACGTATAATTTCATTATGGAAGAGTGCGATAAATTTGGTATTGAATATTCTTTTACAAAAGGATTAGATGTAAATGATTTTGAATCTCTTATACAGGAAAATACCAAAGTGCTCTATATAGAAACACCTTCGAATCCTTTATTGACCATTACAGATATGCAAGCGATCTCTGACCTAGCAAGATCTAAGGGATTGACTAGCATTATTGATAATACCTTTGCATCACCGATTAACCAAAATCCAGTTGATTTTGGGATAGATATCATGATTCATTCGGCAACTAAATATATGGGTGGTCACTCAGATATTCTTGCGGGAGCAGTAGCAGGATCTAAGCAGGATGTTCTTAGAATATGGAACATTGCCAAGAACTTGGGAGGTAGCTTAAGTGATTTTACGGTTTGGATGTTAGAACGGAGTTTAAAAACATTGAACTTAAGAGTAAAAGAACAGTGTAAAAATGCGTTAATAATGGCAAAATACCTCGAAGCTAATGTGGATATTGAACATGTTTACTATCCTGGATTAGAAGATCACTCTGATCATGAGCTAGCTAAAAAGCAAATGCGAGGATTTGGTGGTGTGGTATCCTTCGAATTGAAAGATGGAATTGACGCTATGGAATTTCAGAATAATTTAGAATTGATTAAACCTTCGATGAGTTTGGCTGGGATAGAAAGCACTATGCTAAGTCCTACTAAAACATCGCATGCATTATTATCTCCAGAAGAAAGAGAGAATCAAGGAATCAAGGACAGTCTTATTCGTTTTTCAGTAGGAATTGAAGAACCTGAAGATTTAATGTATGATATTGAACAGGCAATTAAAAAAACAGTTAAAGCGTTGGTATGAAATTAGACATTTTGGCCTTTGGGGCACATCCGGATGATGTAGAATTAGGTTGCGCGGCAACGATAGCTAAAGAAATATCTTTGGGTAAAAAAGTAGGGATAGTAGATTTAACCCAAGGAGAATTAGGGACACGAGGTTCTGCTGAATTGCGCAAAGAAGAAGCGGCAAAAGCTGCCGAGATATTGGGAGTTGCCGTGCGTGAAAATTTAGGTTTTGCCGATGGTTTTTTTGTAAATGATAAAGAGCATCAACTGGCTGTTATAAGAATGATCAGAAAATACCAACCAGATGTTGTGCTATGCAATGCCACTGAAGATAGACATATAGATCATGGAAAGGGAAGTCAGTTGGTTTCAGATGCATGCTTCTTAAGTGGTTTGCAAAAAATACAGACCGAGTTAGATGGGGAGTCACAAAGTAAATGGAGACCGAAGTTAGTGTACCATTACATTCAATGGAAAAATATAGAACCGGATTTTGTGGTGGATGTTACAGGTTTTATGGATAAAAAGGTCGATGCGGTAATGGCCTATAGTTCTCAATTCTATGATCCGAAAAGTGATGAACCACAAACACCTATTACAAGTAAGAACTTTACGGATAGTATAGAATACAGGGCCAGAGATTTAGGTCGTTTAATTCATGTAGATTATGCAGAAGGATTTACTACTGAACGTTATGTTGCAATAGATTCTTTGGATAAATTAATCTAGTTTTTCTTTTTCTAGATTTAAAAAAAAATTATATTTGCATCCGCAATTATATGGTGGTTGTAGCTCAGTTGGTTAGAGCATCGGTTTGTGGTACCGAGGGTCGTGGGTTCGAGCCCCATCTTCCACCCAAGAAGCCTTTTCTAAAACGAAAAGGCTTTTTTTGTACTCATATTTTAACCTAAATGGTCTTCATTTTATGTGATTATTTCTTTCTATAATCAACTCGGATAGATGAGAATATTAGGTTATTACAAATTTGGTTCGTAATTTGACGTCTTTAAAAGGGCACAAAAAATGACATTACAGCAAAAAATGATGGCTAAGATCGACGAAAGTGGAGGAATCGAAAACTTGGTCGATTTTCTGAATAAGTTTAGATTGACTATTCATGAATCTGATAAGATATACTTCAACAATATGATAGATTACTTTTCTTTGTTATATCAACAAGAAGTTCCTGTAGAACAGCATGCTGTAGAGTATAAAGAGGCTTCTTTAAAAACTATAGAAATCCTTAATAAGTATAATAAAGACGATACCTTGGAGTTGCTTACTTTTTTAAACAATCTGATAGTGTTTAAATTAGAAGCGGTATCTAATATCAAAAACTTAGCTTCCTAACTGATTCTTTCCTTTTCGGAAGGTTGACTTTAAATTAGAATTGTCTTGATCTATTCTTCTGAATAGATTCGTGGCCCTATCTTTATTGATAGTGGTTTCGATATTAGATATCTTTTGAAGCAGCTCTCCTGATAGCTCTTCAAACCGCTTCCTGACTACATTGTTTATATGAAAAACAAGGGGGGTCGGTCTCACATGTTGGGGGACATAGTCGTTAATGCTTTCTCCGTCTCCGGTAAATAACCATAAAGGATCAACTTCACTTAAGTTGTCGATAATAGCAAAAAGAATTTTCTCATTGGGCTTTTTTGAATACGTAACTACGGTACTTACCAATTGTTGTGATACGCCAATAAGTTCGGCAAACTGCCTCTGATTCAATCCAGTACTTTTAAATACCTGAACTATTCTGTCTGCTCTTTCTGTATCTTTTATGTTCATTTTTATACTCAGGAATATTCAAATATAGTGAAATTATACTATAAATCAATATCATTTTTTTAATGATTTTACAGACATCCCTAATAACAGGGAGCTATAAATTTCACTGTTTTCTGGGATTGTGTAGTTTAAAGTTTAGATATACTTTTGAATAGAATGGTAATCCTTTATCATTCACTCTTTTCATAGCAATTTTGATCCGCTCTACCTCTTTTTTCATGTAGAGCGGATTTTTTATAAACGTTTTATTGCGTCAAACACTTCAGGTCTCTTTCTAACAGAAACGGGAATGGAAGAATTATCTTTTAACATCAAATAGCCACCATCAGATTTTATATATTCTTTAATATACTGCGTATTGATTAAGTGACTTTGGTGCACTCTTAAAAAGTGGTATTCTTTAAGCATATCAGCGTAATACTTTAACGTTTTAGTAACTAATAGCTTGGTTCCATTTTCAAAAAAGAACTGGGTATAGTTATTATCGGATTTGCAACGAATAATTTCATTTAGACCAACCACAATAATTTTGTCTAACGTATTTAACGATATCTTTTTTGGTTTTTGACTTGGATATGCAACTGTATTTTTTAAAACTTCTAATTGCTCTTTTCCAGGAGTGATCTGTCTTTTTGCTTTAGAAATAGCCGTTTCTAGATCTTCTTTAGAATACGGTTTCAGGACGTAATCTATAGCAGCAAACTTGAAGGCTTTTATAGCGTACTCATCACTAGCAGTTACAAATATGATTTTTGAATGTAAATTAGGAACGATCTCCAGGATGTCAAAACCTGTACCATCACCGAGCATAATATCCAGAAAAAGAATATCTGGTTTATGGGTTTGCAACAATTTAGCACCTTCTACAACACTTTTTGCAGTGCCAATGATTTCTATTTCTGGAAAATACAAAAGCAAGTCGCTCTTTAACATTTCTAATGCAGAAAGCATATCATCGATAAGAACAGCTGTAAGTTTTGACATATTAAAATTCTGTTTTTAGAGGTATTTTAAACCAAATCTTAGTCCCCAGAACAGCACCGTTTTGTACAATTTCAGAAATGTAAAATGATTGTGCGCCAGACATACCTTTAATTCGTTCTTCTGTTACTTTCAACGCGATAGATTCATGATTCGTATCTCTTGTTTTCTTTTTAGACTGTTTATACCCAATACCGTTATCAGTAATTATACAAACTAAAGAAGTACCTTTTATTTCAAAGGACAATGTGATCTTTCCGTTTGTATTTGTATTCTCAATACCATGTTTTATGGCATTTTCAATAAAAGGTTGAATCAGCATAGGTGGAATTAGTATTTCATCCAAATCGATAGTTACCTTATCGGTATTTACAGCAAATTGAAAAGATGTTGCTGATATTTGCTGCTCTAAAGCAATATATTTTTTTAAAGTGTCAATTTCTTGTAACAAAGAGATTTCCTCTTGCCGCGAGTTTTGAAGGATGCCTCTTAAGAGTAAAGCAAAATTATTAATGGCCACATTCATTTCTTGCATTTTCTCTTGATTTCCTAATGCTTTTATACTGTTTAGGACATTAAAGATAAAGTGTGGATTCATTTGAAGCTGCAAGGCTTTCTGTTCTAATGTAAGAAGATGGTTCTCGAGCGTAAGTTGCTTAACCTTTTTTGCATTCTTTCTTTTAATATTTCTTATAACCAAAACTATAACCAATATTAATATCAATGTTAGAGTGGTTATAACGCTGTAGATAAACCATTTTTTCTTGTAGATAGGAGTATCGATAAAAAATGAGAACTCAATAGGGTTAGTTGTTTGAAGGGGTTTATTTCTCGAAAGAACTTTGAAAGTATATTCCCCAGAATTCAAATTAGGAAAGTCAACAGTACTTTTAGTCGTCCATGGACCTTTATTTTCGTTGAGTGTCCATTGATATTCCATCTTATCACGTGTATTAATGTCTACAGCCTTAAATGAAAAAGAAATAGTGTTCTGACTAGGACTTAAATATAACGTATTGGAATAGGTATTTAAAGAAATACTATCTATAGGTTGGTAGTCAATTTCTATATTTTCAAAGTATATCTTCGTAGTTTTTTTAGGGATATCTGTTTTTAAGAGACTATACGTATACAGTCCATTTCCAAATGTAGCTAACCAACAATTGTCATCATTATCAACAAAAACCTCTCTGATATTGTTAACCTTAAAACCATTGTACTTGCTTATTCTTTTTTCGAAATCAAAATTACTATTGAATATATAGACACCATTGTTGTCTGTGGAGATCCAATATTCATTATCGAAAACATTGATAGAGGTAATATGCTTCACATTCTGAAATCGAAATTGATTTTTATTGGTTTCAAAAACTTGAACGCCTTCAGAGGTTGTTGTGGCAAACATCTTATCGCCAATAACTCTCAAGGATGTATATTCTCCATCATGAATGCGGACTGTTTTTTTAGGGAAGGTAAGTGTATTCACATACCATAATGCTTTCTGCCCAGCTATATAATATCCGTTATTGAAATACGCAATATCGTTTACTGGGTTTAAATCTATCTGATCATTTAGTTTTATTGGAGTTACTGCCTGTTTCTGATAAAGATATAGACCCTGAGCACTGGTTAATAATACCTTATCTCTAATACTCTTTACGTTTGTTATTTCAAGATTAGGGATGGCTATAAACTGATGGAGATTTGTTTTAATGACTAGACCTTTATCTGTTGCAATAAATAAAGAATCGGTCGCGTAGGTAAGAGCATTTATTTTGTTGGAGAGCAAACCTTCTTCTATGGAAAACCTCAAAAACTCTGAACCATCAAAACGAACAATCCCATTATTTTGAGTAGCAATCCATAGGTAACCTATATCATCTTGTATAAGGTCAGTTATGTTTGATGAAGTCAGACCGTTAGAAAGATTGTAGTTTCTAGGCGTGTTACTTTGAGATGAAGCAACCGTGATGTACAAAAAGAAAGTAAAGAATAGATATCTCATCGAAACAAACTTACATAAAAAAGGTAACTGTATCCTACAACAGTTACCTTTTAAACAACAATTTCTATTCCATATTAATTTGATGCATATAAGCGCAGATTATCTGTATCAGGTTTTATATGTTCAAGATCTCCATATGGTTTGATAAGAGGTTTTAGAATGCACACTACTACCGTTTTTCCTTTAATAGTAAGTGTATTTCCTTTTTTAAGAGCTCTCCATCTAAACTTTTCTAATGGAATGTTGTAAGCGTTCATCTCTTTAGATAATAGCTCATCTTCAGCTATCCAATCCATGATCTCTTCTTTCAGTTTAAAGTTGGGCATTGCGTCGTCAGAGTTTGTATAGTCGAACTCCCATTTTACTGCAACATTAAACTTGAAAGTATATGGATCTCCAATATATCTCTCTGCTTTATTGTTTAACGCATCATACCAATCGATGTCCTTTTCTTCAGAATATGTCCGTGCAAACTCTTTAGACAAATCTACATTGCCTGGTGAATGCGCAGTAGGGTAGAAGCCATAGTATGGTTTTGCTAAATAATGATCGGAGAACTCCCCTCCAAATACATTATAATATGGAGAAGCAATTACATTAGGTACAACATCGGTAACAAAGGCGTCTTTTAATGTTTTCATTAACTCTGTATTCTTTCCTAAACCGCAAGAGTGAAATACGATCTTTGTTTTTGTGCTGATTACATTATTTAACCCTGGTAATGTACCTTGTGTCATCACCTTTCGTAAGGATTCTTTGGTCGTTCTATCTCCTTTGATAATCGTCTCTAAAGAAAGCCCTCTCCAAGGATTACTATGACTCACAATATGAATCTCTCCATACTTGTTTCCGTCATGATTTTTGTTCAACCAGGTGATAATTTCCTGTAAAGAAAAAGCATGATCAACTACTTCATATTTTTTGTTTAAAAAATAACTACGTGCGCTTTTATAAAATTTGTTGGTTCCTTCATCAATGCCGGTAATAAAAACAACTGGCTCTCTTAAGATCTCTTCTTTTACGATCACAGTTTCCTTCACTGTCTTCTCAGCTACTTTTGATGTAATTTCTTTTTTTCCACAACTAGTTAGTTGTGCCGTTAACAGAACAATTCCTAGAATCATTCCTGTTTTTTTGATTGTTCTTTTCATTTTTTATCGTGTTAAGGTTATTACTAATTCTTTATTAATCGTAAGATGTGGTGGTAGTTTTTCAAAAACGCTAATCATGCCAGGATCAACAATCCAAAACCCGTTTTTTTCCTTTTCAATTCTAACAACTTCTCCGCTAGCATTAACATATATTCTAAGCCTTTTATAAACTTTCAGATATGCCTCAATTGTTTTAGAATAACTACCTTTTAACCACATTTTAATACTTCTTTTTCTAGTTTTTTCTATACTTGATTTTATGGATATTTTAAACGATCTCTTATAGATAGATCTACCTTCAACTTTAGCTTCTGCACCCACTGCGGAATTATTTACTTTAGCTGGTAACGGTAAGGGCTGTTTTACTTTTTGTAGCTTACCTTTCTTATTGACAACTTCATTATCTACCGCTACAAAAGATGTGTATTGGGTGGCTAGATTATAGGCGAGCCCTAATTCTATTACTTCATCTTTAATATCTTCTCTAAAGTTTTTCTTATAATCATTCAATCGTTGAATGCTTTTTCTTGCCCATAAATATTTTAATGCCTCATGATCTTTGCTCAGCTTCGCATTCGCAACTTGTAAACTCTTTGTGTATTTTCCATTGGACTGATAGCCTTGTATGGAAATTTGCCCAGTTGGTATTCCTTTCCACTTCCCGTATACCATGATTGGCCTACTAGAGAATACATCAGGAATTGTTTTTGGCTCTATATCATATAGTTCAATTCCATTACTTTTCAACGCAATCTGAGTAAGAAGTGGAGCATTTATGTATTCTTTGAAATCTTTAGCTACTTTAAAGGCATCGGTATGATTGGTAGCAATAAATGCTTCGCTTTTGCCAACTCTTGCCATTCCTTCTAGTAAAAATCGATTAACTCCACTTCCTATTCCAAAAGTGACTACATTCGCTTTGTCTAAATTATTTTCTATCAATTGAAATGCATCTTTTTCAACACTTACATATCCATCGGTAATAACAACCATAGTTCTAGCTGTCTCCTTATATTTTCTTGGTAAAGTATAGGCTCTCTTTAATGCATTTATAAGATACGTTCCGCCGCCATATACACCAGAACCGTCTTTAAGAAACTTATAGGCTTTATCAATGTTTTTTTCACTCGCCGATATAGAGTTTGGACTGAAAACTTGGCTACTTGAAGCAAAGAGAAGGATATTAAAAGAGTCCTTTTCAGTAAGATTGCTAAGCAGGTTTTTCATCAAAGATTTAGTAACCTCTATTGGATATCCCATCATCGAACCGGATACATCAACTACAAAAAGATATTCTCTCGGAGGAATTATTCCTGTATTTATTTTCTTTGGAGGTTCAATCATGAACGAAAAGAAATTTTCATTCTGTCCTTTATATAGTAATAACCCAGTTTGAATATCATCACCACGTAAGGCATAGTTTAGTATGAAATCTCTATTGCCAGGGTTTTTGTTTGAGCTTGACAGTCCAATTTCTGCAGAAGTTAGGTCAGGGTGTCTTACTAATATTTCATGAGAATTTGAATATACCTTTTGTAAGCTAATGCCGCTGTTGATGCACACATTAAGGTCAAAGTCAAATGTACTGTCAACACCTTTTTTTGTATAAGGTAAATTAAATGTTTGCTCACCAGAGTTATTCTCACCAGTAAATCTTGGACCAACAACACCTGGAAATACAAATTGATATTCACTGTTAATAGGGGTGATCATTTCCGTATAGAAAACCTCAATGATCACTTCATCTCCTTGCATAATATTTCCGACCTTCATTTCAAATACATTAGGTCTTTTTTGATCTAACTTAGCAGCTCTTTTTCCTTGTTTAATAGCTTTGTCATATATCTTTTTAGCCTTTTTCTTTTCATATACTTTTGCTCGAATGCTTCGATCTCCAATCTTCATGTGCATATTATGCACTGCAGCTTTTGTAGACAAGGGAAAGATATAAGTTGCTTCTATGGGATTTGATCCTAAGTTTTGATAAACTTGTGTCAATTTAACGTGTGCAATAGTTCCCGTTATTTGAACATCCGCTTTTGTGCTTTTTAAAGGAATAATAGCTTTTGATGAATTAACAAGTAAATAAGGACTTTCTGTTTTTTGAGAGAATCCAAAAAAGGATATACCTAGAAAGAGAAGGATGCAAAAGTTTTTCATGACTACATTGTTTTATGATTATATATCAAATGTAGTTTGTGAAGTACCTGTAATTATGTGCTAATTAGAATTCGTAAGAACCCAATTAGAATTCGTTTAATTTTTAGTTTTTTCTTGGTTATAAACTACCAAAGTTGTCAGGTTTTTTTGAATGGGATCATCAGCAAATGAACGTAAGTAGTCATCAAGAGATTGTATGATCCGATCTTCAGGATAAAACAATACCTTATTAACGTCACCTGCCCATTCATTAACATTTATATAGACCATTTCTTCATGGACTCTATAATATGCCTGAACATGTTTAGGAAGCTTTTCCTCGAGGTCTTCAGATATAAAAACGTTATAATACTTTAGATCAGCAGTAAAGAAATGAAAGGAGAGCAACTTATCATAAAAACCAAATAGATTATTTCCTAAAGGTAATAGACAGGTTATGAACAGTACAATGGCTTTTTGTTTATCAAAAAAGGCAAAGAAGAAATCGTAGAATTTTGTTGTTTTCAAACCCCAAAACAAAACAACAACACTGATCATATTCTGAATGTTCCAGGGGACTACATTATATCCATAGCCCAAAAAGAATAGGAGAAAAGTGATAGTTCCATGCATGATTAGAATAAATGCGATTCCAAACTTTCTAGTTTTATTGAATAATAGTAATACCCCCATAGATGCTTCTAGCCAAGGAACTGCGTAGGTAAATACTTCTAAGAACCATTGTGGTAAAAAACTAAAGTGTTTTTCCAATGCACTTAACCATTGAATATAAAAGGCATCATTTAGTTTTTGAATACCACTCCAGAAATACGTGGCAAAAAATACAAGAATGATAGCGTACAAAATCTTTTTAGGAGCCGTATTCTTTGGAAAAAGTACAATGGCCAGAATCGTTAAAAAAGATTGATAGAAATAGGGTTGAAGCCTATTTTGATCTATAAACGCCAAGTAGATGTATAGAATTAATACAAACGCTCCAATCCATCTTTTGGGTTTGAATATATAGACAATCTGAATTAAGAAAAAACCAATCCCCAGAATATAATCGAAAGGATAGGATGGAATGGGTATCCAGTCAAATAATGGAATGACGGGGAAATCTTTAGTAGTAACCCAAAGTTTTGGTCCGTACAACATCAAAATCAATACGGCTAGGATAGAAATAATCCGAACCCAATTAATTTTCTGTGAATCTGTAAGACGGTTGATCATTACCCTAAAATACTAACTTCTCTTTTAAATATTCTGCCGTGTATGAATTTTTATTTCTTGCTAATTCTTCTGGAGTACCTTGAAAGATTAATTCACCTCCATTTTTGCCGCCCTCTAAACCAAGATCTATAATATAGTCAGCACATTTTATCAATTCAATATTATGTTCGATAACAATAATTGAATGCCCTTTTTCTATCAAAGCATTAAATGAATCTATTAATTTTTTAATATCGTGGAAATGTAACCCAGTAGTTGGTTCATCAAATATAAAAAGTGCTTTATCCTTTGTATTTCCTTTAACTAGAAATGATGCAAGTTTGATCCGTTGTGCTTCTCCGCCTGAAAGCGTAGAAGAAGATTGCCCTAACTGTACATAGCCTAATCCAACATCTTGTAAAGGTTTTAGTTTTTGAGAAATTTTCTTCTCCATATGTTCAGTAAAAAAGGATACAGCATCATCTATGGTAAGGTTTAAAATATCGTCAATTGTTTTATTATGAAAAGCCACTTCTAATACTTCCTTTTTAAAACGCTTACCACTACAGGTTTCACATTCTAAATGAACGTCGGCCATAAACTGCATCTCAATAGTAACTTCTCCTTCTCCCTTACAAACTTCACATCTACCACCTTCTACATTAAATGAGAAATGTTTAGGCTTATAATTTCTAACCTTGGATAATTTTTGATTCGAAAACAATGCTCTAATATCATCATATGCCTTGATGTATGTAACAGGATTAGATCTAGATGACCTTCCAATAGGGTTTTGATCAATAAACTCGACATGTTTAAGTGTGTCAAAACTCCCTGTAACTTCAGTATGTTGTCCTATTTTATCGCCATATCCTATAAGTTTTTTTTGCATGGCAGGATACAATATCTTTTTTACCAATGTACTTTTTCCACTTCCCGAAACACCCGTAATGACACTTAAAGCATTTAAAGGAAATGTGACATCAATATTTTTAAGATTATGCTCTCTAGCTCCTTTTACCTCAATCTTGTTTTTTGATTGTCTCCTAGTGGTAGGGATCTCAATTTTTAGCTCTGAAGAAAGGTATTTAGCCGTTAAGGAATCTGAAGAAATGATATCATCAAAACTACCTTCTGCTACAATATTACCTCCGTAAGTTCCAGCTTCTGGTCCGATGTCGATAATATAATCTGCTTCTTTCATGATATCTTCATCATGTTCTACCACAATCACTGTGTTTCCTAAATCTCGTAAATTTTTTAAAACGTTGATCAACCTTTCAGTATCTTTTGGATGTAAGCCAATACTAGGCTCATCTAAAATATACATGGACCCCACTAAACTACTTCCAAGTGAGGTAGCCAAATTAATTCGCTGACTTTCTCCTCCAGACAATGTATTTGAAGTTCTGTTCAGCGTTAGATAACTTAAACCAACATTACTCAAAAATTCCAATCGACTGTTAATCTCTTTCAGCAGACGCTTCCCAATCTGTTGCTCGTGTGTACCTAAATTGATCTTTTTAAAAAATGATGCTAATTCATCCAGCGGCATAGTAACTAGTTGAGATATGGTCTTACCATCAATTTTTACATAGTCCGTTTCTTTACGAAGACGATTACCATTACATGCTCCACATAAAGTTTTTCCTCTATACCTGGAAAGCATTACCCTGTTTTGGATCTTATAACTTTTTTCTTCTAACGCTTCGAAGAAATGGTTAATTCCCAAGAAACTTTTATTACCAGACCAAACTAATTTTTTCTGTTTCTTACTTAGCTCAAACCACGGCTTATGTATGGGGATATCAAATTGGTAGGCAGCATGTACGAGTTCTTCCTTATAGTGTTTATAGGAATCAGATCTAAAAGGAAAAATAGCATCCTCATAAATAGAAAGTCCTGTATTAGGAATTACAAGGTCTTCGTCAATACCGATCACATTTCCGTAACCTTCGCAATTAGGACATGCTCCATATGGATTGTTGAAACTAAACAAATGTGTATTAGGTTCTAAAAATGTGATCCCATCCAATTCAAATTTGTTGGAAAATTCTGTAATTTTATTTGTACTTAAGTCTTCTATCTGACAAGTCCCCTTTCCCTCAAAGAAAGCTGTTTGGACGGCATCTCCTAATCTATTTAAAAAATTTTCATTGTACTGAACCACAACTCTATCTACAACTAGATAAATAGCATCTTCATTTTTATAGTTTTCAATAGGAAATTCATCAATTCTGTAAATGGTATCTTCATATTTAACTCTTGCATACCCTTGCTGCGCCAGTACTTGTAACGAAGTTTTTAATGGCCTCTTTTCGTCAATAGCAATAGGTGCAAGGAGTAGTAATTTTGTGCGCTCCTCAAACGTTTTTACAAAAGTAACAACGTCAGTTACTGTCTTTTTCTCAACTGGTTTCCCAGAAATAGGAGAGTATGTCTTACCAATTCTCGCATATAATAATTTTATATAATCATAAATCTCTGTGGAAGTACCCACTGTGGACCTCGGATTTGTAGAATTTACTTTTTGCTCTATGGCAATTGCAGGAGCAATTCCTTTAATGTAATCCACTTTTGGTTTATGTAACTTTCCTAAAAACTGTCGTGCATAGGAAGAAAGACTCTCTACATATCGTCTTTGTCCTTCTGCATATAAGGTATCAAACGCTAACGATGATTTTCCAGAGCCTGATAAACCAGTAATAACCACCAATTTATTTCTTGGGATAATAACATCAATATCTTTTAGATTGTGGAGTTTAGCTCCTTTTATCAGTATGTTTTTTTTGGGATCTGCTAGAGCAATATTCTGAGCCATAGTTACATTAAAATCAAGCTATAAAATTACCACTTTTTAGCCTATTTTTATAAGATATCTTAATGAAAGTTGTTAAAAAGTTTGTAATTACAAAAATTATTCTTCATATTTGACACTCTATAAATCAACAGATTAAACGCGTATAGAAAAAAACTACTTTTAAAATTATTGAGTAATAACAGAAAAGTCCCTGATACTTTTCCTAAAAGTAGATTATAATGCGTAAGAATCTAAACCCCGATGGCACATTAGTTAGTGAGTATATAAATGGTAGTGAACATGCTTTAGAAGTTCTTATCAAAAGACATCAACAACGTCTATATAGCTTTATTTACAGTAAAGTACAAGATCGAGATATTACAGAAGATATTTTTCAAGATACTTTTATTAAGGTGATAAGAACCTTAAAAAAAGGTAATTACAACGAGGAAGGTAAATTTCTTCCTTGGGTAATGCGTATTTCTCAAAATTTGATCATAGATCATTTTAGAAAATCCAACAGAATGCCTTCTTTTAAAAATACAGATGAATTTGATATTTTTTCTGTATTGAGTGATGGTAATTTAAATGCAGAGAAGAAACTTATAAAAGAACAAATTTATTCAGATGTAAAGTTACTTGTAGAGGAATTACCAGAAGATCAAAAAGAGGTGTTGATCATGCGAATGTATAAAGACATGAGTTTCAAAGAAATTAGCGAAAATACAGGCGTTAGTATTAATACTGCATTAGGTAGAATGCGATATGCGCTAATTAATTTAAGAAAGATTATAGAAAAAAATAAAATTATTTTAGTGAATTAACAATAAAAAGGTTTTTGCTCCGTTACTTTATTGAAACACAACCTTTAAAACGAATATATGGGGCAACTTTACTTTAAAAAGTCATCCGATTTTCGGATGCAACCTAGAAAAGAAACAGTTCAATTTTTGATTAATTTTTCCAAATCGCTAACAATTGTTAAAACCAAATCAAACAATCTCATTGAATTGAATTTGAATTAAGAGTGGAAAAAGTCTTGACAGGAGTCAAGGCTTTTTTTAATGTCCTTATTTTCCCTTTTTATGATATTCGTCTAATACAGATTTTCTTCCTACGGTTTTAGTGATCTCATCATTTTCTAACTTCCAACCTCTGGCAGGACAATATTCGCGACCATAGTATATGATTTGCAGGTGCAACTTATTCCAAATCTCTTTTGGAAATAATCGTTTGGCATCCCTTTCTGTTTGTGCAACGTTTTTCCCATTGCTTAGATTCCAACGATACATCAACCTATGGATATGTGTATCTACAGGAAATGCTGGTACGCCAAAAGCTTGACTCATAACTACACTAGCCGTTTTATGACCGACAGCGGGAAGTTCTTCTAAGGCTTCAAAACTCTGAGGTACTTTTCCTCCATATTTATCAATTAATATATGTGAGAGTCCATATATACCTTTAGATTTCATAGGTGATAGGCCTACTGGCTTAATGATTTCTCGAATTTCCTCTACCGATAACTTAATCATATCGTATGGGTTATCTGCCTTTGCAAATAGGAGAGGAGTGATGATGTTTACCCTGGCATCCGTACTTTGCGCCGACATTAGAACAGCAATTAAAAGCGTGTACGGATCTTTATGGTCTAATGGAATAGGAGTTTCAGGGTATAATTTTTCTAATGTGTCAATTACGAATTGAACCTTTTCAGATTTGGTCATTTATCAATATCTTTACAAAACAAAAATACAAAATATGACTACACTAAAAGTAGGCGATAAAGCCCCTAATTTCGAAGCAAAAGATAATCAAGGAAATACCATCAAATTAAATGATTATTCAGGAAAAAAACTGGTAGTTTTCTTTTACCCGAAAGCAAGTACACCAGGATGCACCGTAGAAGCTTGTAATCTTCGAGACAATTATCATACATTCTTGGCTAAAGGATATGATATTTTAGGGGTGAGTGCAGATTCTGCTAGAAGACAACAGAATTTTATCAATAAATACGAATTACCATTTCCATTATTAGCAGATGAAGATAAAGCAGTAATCAATGCTTTTGGTGTTTGGGGGCCTAAGAAGTTTATGGGGCGAGAGTTCGATGGTATCCATAGAACTACATTTGTGATTGATGAAAATGGAATTATTGAAGATGTGATCTTAAAGGTAAAAACGAAGGATCATACTGCGCAAATATTGTAAGTAACAAATTTATTGATTCAAAACAGCAATAATCCGTAAAGGACTCCCTGTACCATCTTTGATTTTCATAGGTAACGCGATGATCTGAAAACCTTTTGTAGGTAATTGAGCAACATTAGCGACATTCTCAAATGCAGGAATGTTTTTAGACAGTAGAATTACATGACTTTTAAAGTATTCTGACTGCCCATAATCGATACTTGGTGTATCTATGCCTATAGCGTGAATATTTCTATTATCCACTAACCATTGGGCTGCCTCGGGAGATAAACCAGGAAAATGAAGTTCCTTAACGGCATGCTCTCCTCGTTTATCCGTACCCATATACTTTACCTTATCGGGATAGTATCTGGAGAAGCCTGTTTCCAAAATAACAATGGACCCGTCTGGAATTTTTCCTTCTTTAGCCTCCCAATCTTCAAAGTCTTTAATACTGACTAAATAATCAGGATTATTTAAGGCATTTGTACTCACATCTACTTTAATGGCATTTCCCATTAAACGATTCAAAGGAATTTCCTCAACAGTCTGACCTGTTTTTGAAAAGTGAATAGGAGCATCTATATGTGTTCCCCCATGTTCCGCAGTCGCAAAATTGTTAGCTGCATAAAAATATCCTTTATCTGTATCACCTTTGTAGACTACATCTAGTTCAAATTCTCTGGCAGTTACCCAGTAAATCGTTTCTTTAGAGAAGGTATAGGTAAGGTCTATAATCTTGCTTTTAGAGAGATTATTTTCTTTAGGTTGTTCTTTTACCTTTGGAGTATTACATCCTATAAGTATTAATAATCCAAATACTATAGATACTATTTTTTTCATGGCTTGTAACTCTTAGATTAAAATTGCATACTTACTTTAAGGTTCAAAACCCTACCCGTCATAAAATTTGGAATACCAAATTGCCTTTTGGAATATACATCTCTTACCCATGTATTGGTAATGGAGTTTTGAATATCGAACATATTAAAAAGCTCTAAACCAGCAGTCAACTCTTTAAATCTAGACAGCCAACCGTTAGTATAACTGTTCTTTTTGTTAGCATCAACAAATACGTATGATACACCAAGATCAGCTCTTTTATAGTCACGTAAACGTTCTTGAAAGTTGTAAGGATCGGCATATGCTGGAGCACCACCAGGAACACCTGTATTATAAACCAAATTCAAATAGGCTTTTAAATCTGGAATGTTTGGAACATAGTCTTGAAACAAGATCCCAAACTTTATACGTTGATCTGTAGGCCTGGCAATATATCCTCTTCCTGCAATGTTCTCTTCTGTTTTCAAATATCCTAAACTGATCCAACTCTCGTTACCAGGCACAAACTCACCATTTAAACGAACATCCAAACCATAGGCATATGCTTTAGTATCGTTATTGGCTAAATAACGGATTCTAACATTATCTACCACATATGAATTTACATCAGTTAGATTCTTATAATACAATTCTGTAGTAAGCTTAAAAGGCCTGTCCCACATTTCAAAACTGTAATCATTCCCAAGCACTAGATGAATAGACTTTTGTGCTTTCACGTTTTTATTAATAGTGCCATCAAACCCTCTCAATTCTTTGTAAAAAGGAGGTTGAGAATACCATCCTCCAGATACCCTAAACAACATGTCACTATCCCAATTCGGTTTAATAGCGAATTGAGCTCTTGGGCTTATGATAAATTGACTTTTGGTTGACTGACCTTGTGGTGTAACTGCCCACGTTTGACCTCTAATTCCAACGTTATACCATACATCATGATCTCCCCAAGATGTTTTTTGACTGAATTGGACAAAACCAGAAAGCCTATTGATCTTTATATCATTCTCTGCTCTAACAGCTTGAAACGGTGTTATAGGTCCTTCAAAAGGTTCGTATGGCTCCTCATTACTGACTATATGATCTAATGGACGTACAGAAAATCCCAAAGAATCAATAATTTCCCATTCTCTGATGCGATCTCTAATATCTTCTCGTTGATATTTAACACCGAAATCGATTTGATCACCATCCTTTTTATGTGTCCCTCTGATTTCTGCATTCACAATTAATGCATCCAGGTCATTTCTAGCATGATTTAGCTGTGATCCTATACCTTCAGAAAATTGTACATCACCAAAGGTTTCTGACCCTAAATTAGAATCTACTTGACCTAAATTGTAAGAAGCAGCTATGTCGAAATACTCTTCTTCCTGAGTATTGTATGCTGATAGTGTACCTGTTAATTTTAAATGGTCATTCACCTTATAATCGGCACTAACTGCTCCGAATGAGGTAAGAAACTTATCAATCTCTTGACCTTGATAAAATACAATTAACTCTAAAGGTTCTGCTACGGTTCCGAAACGAGTTTTTCGAGTTAATGGCTTGTAGTTGTAATCATTCAGCGAGAAGTTACCCAGAAAATTCAATGTTAACTTTTCATCGACGCTATACGATAAAAAGGTTTGAACATCTGTAAAACTAGGCCTGAAGTTTGTTTCGACCTGTTTACTATTTACAAATAAGCTATTGTCTCTGTATCGCACTCCTAAAATAGCAGATAGCTTATTGTCTAGTAACGTTCCTTCAATTGTTGCACTGGCACCTAACAAGCTTGCATCTACTTTTACAGCAAATTCTTTAGGAGTTCTATATGTGATATCGAGAACGGATGAAAGTTTATCGCCGTATTTGGCTTGAAATCCTCCTGCAGAGAATTTAATGTTTTGAATCATATGAGTATTCAGAAAACTCAAACCTTCTTGTTGTCCAGATCTTATTAAAAAAGGTCTGTAAATTTGAATTCCGTTAACATATACTAGATTTTCATCAAAATTCCCACCTCGTACATTATACTGTGTACTTAACTCATTGTTATTATTGACACCAGCGAAGGTCATAAGAATGTTTTCTACTGAACCTCCAGGGATCTTATCTAAGAGTGTTTTATCTATGGTCTTTACTCCTTTTGCATCTCCAGTTCTATCTTTAATAATAACTTCGTCTAATTTCTCTGTTTTTAGAGTCATTACAAGTGAAAGGCGATAAGTTGTAACTCTTTTGGCAGTGTACGTTCTTATAAGTGTATGATGAGAAATATGACTAAAAGTGATAGAAACCTCTTCATTTATAGGAATCCGTATTTGATATTTTCCGTTTGTATCCGTGTTGGTTCCTGTTGTACCGAATTTGATATTAACTCCTTGAATAGGCTTATTATTCTTATCTTTTATAGTTCCTTTTAAAATAGCTGTCTTCTGAGCTAGAAGCACCACAGGAAATAAAAGAAAAATGAATATGATTTTTTTCACGTAGTATGTTGTAAATTTAGATGGGCTTTACTTCTTGTAAAACGTTGCAGATAAAGTATTCGTATTTCCTACATTATCTGATACTACAATTTTAAAGGAATGTTTGCTACCAACCAACTTTTTGTCACTAAAGTTGTAAACTAATTTTTTCTTTTTGAGGTCATATTCCATTAAGATCCATTCATCATCTAAAGTAGCTCTATAAGATTTAATACCAGAACCCTTATCAGAAATATAAACTCTAATTTGATCTTTATTCGTAATCCATTGATTATTTCTGAAATTCAAATTATATATTTTAGGTTTTTGATTATCAGAAGCTAAAGTGTATCTACCTAAAGTTTTTGTTGTAGTATAAAACTTATTTTTCTTCTTCTTGGTATTTTGATAATTAACATACTTTTTGTTCACGATCTTAGCTATAAACATACGTTCTTTTTCGGCTTCTGAGTACTTGGTAACGTCGAAAGTTAATGTGAATTTTTTGTCAAGAGGAATCGAAGGTTCATGGATTGTAGCAATACTATCCTTAACATCGAAATCTAAATATACATCTTCATAGAGTGTGTTTTTTGGAAAGGCTATAGTGATACCATCTTTTTGGAATTTATGAAATTGAGTTGCAACGATTTTATACGCTGTGGTATCTTTGGGACGTTTAAAAATACTATTTGAAGATGTTCCTTTTATAGGAATTTTAACGGTAGATCTATTTCCGGTAATATCTGTAGCTATAATTTTTACAGTATAGTTCATGCCATCATCTACGGTTATAGCCCCTTTATCTATGAGATTTTCGTATATACTAAGGTCATTTCCTTTTACAACATGTGTCTTTTGCACTCTATTTTTAAATTTGTAATAGTGCGGATAATCAATAAGTAAATTAATGTACTTACTTTCTCTAAAAGAAAAAGTTTCCACATCGTGATAATAAACTCTTTTATCATTTACCAGCATTTCAATGCTATATACTCCATTCTTATTGTGTGCATTATTCAGCTTGTCATATACGTTAATACCAAAGCCTATTCGTCCACTAGCCAAAATTCTATTGGTTATGTATTCTCCATCTCGTACCCTCTTTATTGCCAATACCTGATTCTTATCGGATTGATTGATTCTTGCAGTATTATCCAATGTATAGGCCATAAGTTTTTGAATTCTAGGCTTGATGGTGTCTTTTACTTTTATACCAAATAATAAAGGGTTAATAATGTGTTCCGTTTTAGAATCTCTTAACTCGTAGTGCAGGTGAGGAGCAACAAAGCCTCCAGTGCTGCCGCTATAAGCAATTATCTGTCCTTTAGTAACATTAATTTCTCCTGGCTTTAAATAAATGTTACCCGTTTCATATTGTTCTTTCTTGTACTGAACAGATTTTACGAACTCTTGTATTCCTTTCCCAAATTTACTTAGGTGAGCATAAACACTTGTATACCCATTATCATGTGTAACATAGATTACTTTGCCATATCCCCAAAGTGCTACTCGTATTCTAGACACATAACCATCTGCAACAGCATATACTTTTAAACCGTTACGTTGTTTTGTTTTAATATCTATACCAGAATGAAAATGATTATTTCTGAGCTCTCCAAATGTTCCAGAAAGCACTAAAGGAATATCTAACGGGCTTCTAAAATAATTTTGCGGATACTTTTGACTAAACGCTTGAAAGCTAGTAATAACAACAAAAAATAAGATTATTTTTTTCAAAAACTCAATTTTAAGCTAAAATAAAAAAAAATGATTTTAATACTGTTAAAGCAAACAAAATATTATGTACTTCGCAATTATGGTGTAGAAAAAATGAGGATTTCATTTTAATATATCAAACCAGAATGCTAACTTTGTAGATATAGTTTATTCTTAAAAAAGTTAATGAGTAATACAATAGAAGCAATTCATTTACTGGAAGATAAGTTAAAAAGCTTGTTATCTAATTATGAATTTTTAATTAAGGAAAATGAAATTTTGCTTCAAAACAACAATAAATTACAGCATCAACTTATCGAGAATCAGCAAATCTTGGAAGAGCAGCAAAAGAAATATGATCTTTTAAAGATTGCAAAAACTATAGAAGGCAGTAGTGATAGTACAAAAAATACAAAATTAAAAATAAACGCTTTAATTCGAGAAATCGATAAATGCATTGTTCAGTTGCATGAATAATAAAGTTCTTTAAAGATATTGGCCAAGTTAAAAATTAATATAGTAATAGCAGGCAGAACGTACCCTTTGAGTGTGAATACCACGCAAGAAGAAGAAGGAATGCGTAAAGCAGCTGCTGTTATTAATCAGTTAATTTCTAAATATGAGCAAAGTTATGCCGTAAGTGATAAACAAGATGTTTTAGCTATGTGTGCATTGCAATTTGCATCTAAATTAGAAATATCCAAACTTAGTGACCAGTCAGAGAATTCAGAAGCGTTAGATAAAATAAATGAATTAACGAAGTTAGTTAATACTCATTTAGAATAAGTTCTTTAAAATATAATAATACACTGCCTACATTAGTAACTGTTTGATAAACTCAACACTAATCTGTTATGAAGGATGAGTCGTAGTTGTTAAAGCAAGCCATTTTAGATGGATCCTTGATCAGCTAGTTAGTCCTATAAATGTCATAATGGAGTTTATATAAGCCAAACTGATGTAGGCTTTTTTTATACACTAAATCAAAATTATGGAAGATATGATACTACCCATTGCAATGGGAGTTATAGGAGGTTTGGCAATTGGATTGTTAATTGCAAAATTTCTTGAGAAATCTAAATCAAATAAATTATTAAATAGTACAAAAAAAGAGGCAAATGCGCTAATTAAAGAAGCAAGGGTAGAAGCAGAGGCTTTAAAAAAAGATAAAATATTACAAGCAAAAGAAAAATTTATTGAATTAAAATCTGAACATGAGAAGGTAATTCTTTCTAGAGAGAAGAAAATCGCTGATGTTGAGAAAAAGGCACGAGATAAAGAATCTCAAGCACATTCAGAGTTAGAAAAAACCAAAAAACT
Organism: Asprobacillus argus; assembly: GCF_032248395.1. Classification (NCBI taxonomy): domain Bacteria; kingdom Pseudomonadati; phylum Bacteroidota; class Flavobacteriia; order Flavobacteriales; family Flavobacteriaceae; genus Asprobacillus; species Asprobacillus argus. Next base: position 534,128 of record NZ_JAVTTO010000002.1, on the reverse strand, counting down.
TAACAGATCTTTAGAGCAAAAAGAAGCAGATTATAATTACAAACTGGAGTTCTTAGAAAAAAAAGAAGATGACGTTGATAAATTGCATAAAAGGCATGTAGACATGCTAGAGCAGATATCTGGTCTTTCTGTAGACGAAGCAAAAAAAGAATTAGTGACTTCGTTAAAAGAAGAAGCAAAAACCGATGCGATGGGGTTTGTACAAGAAACCTTAGAAGAAGCCAAACTAACGGCACAGCAAGAAGCAAGAAAGGTGATTTTGAATACCATTCAGAGAGTTGGAGTAGAACAAGCAGTTGAGAATTGTGTCTCTGTTTTTAATCTTGAATCGGATGATGTAAAAGGAAGAATCATTGGTAGAGAAGGGAGAAATATTAGAGCATTAGAGGCTGCTACAGGTGTAGAGATTATTGTTGATGATACACCAGAAGCAATTATACTATCCTGCTTTGATCCAGTTAGAAGAGAAATTGCCAGATTATCTATGCATAAGTTAGTGACTGACGGAAGAATCCATCCAGCACGTATTGAAGAAATTGTTAAAAAGACCGAAAAGCAAATTGAACAAGAGATCATTGAAGTAGGTAAAAGAACTGTTATTGATCTCGGTATTCATGGATTACACCCAGAACTTATTAAAACAGTTGGAAGAATGAAATACCGTTCTTCATATGGGCAAAATTTGTTACAGCACTCAAGAGAAGTAGCAAACCTTTGCGGAATAATGGCATCCGAGCTAGGTTTAAATGCAAAACTTGCTAAGAGGGCAGGATTGTTACATGATATTGGTAAAGTTCCCGAAACGGAGAGTGAACTACCGCATGCACTATTGGGAATGCAATGGGCAGAAAAATATGGTGAGAAAAAAGATGTTTGCAACGCTATTGGAGCGCACCATGATGAAATTGAAATGAAAAGCTTGATTGCACCTATAGTGCAAGTTTGTGATGCAATTTCAGGTGCTAGACCAGGAGCAAGAAGACAAGTCCTAGATTCTTACATTCAACGACTAAAAGACTTGGAAGATATTGCTTTTGGATTCACAGGGGTTCAGAAGGCATATGCTATTCAAGCCGGAAGAGAACTAAGAGTAATGGTAGAAAGCACAAAGGTGAACGATACTAAAGCTGCAGAGTTATCTTTTAGTATCTCACAGAAGATACAGAATGATATGACGTATCCAGGTCAGGTAAAAGTCACGGTTATTAGAGAAACCAGAGCTGTCAACGTAGCGAAATAATTAAAAACGTACATAAATATAAAACCTCGAGGATTAATCTTTGAGGTTTTTTCTTGGATGAAAGTTTTCTACAACATCCTTTAAATAACTTCTGTCTAAGTGGACATATACTTCTGTTGTGGTAATACTTTCGTGCCCTAGCATTTGCTGTATGGCTCTAAGATCAGCTCCATGCTTTAATAATTCAGTAGCAAAAGAATGGCGAAGTGTATGAGGGCTTACTTTCTTATCCAGATTTATCTTTATAGCTAGATTTTTTAGGATGATAAAGACCATTTGACGTGTTAAACCTTTTCCTCGTCGGTTTAAAAATAACGTATCTTCATAACCTTTCTGAGGCTCTATATGAGGTCTTATTTGGTCGATGTAAAAATCTATATACTTCTGTGCCTTCCTATATATTGGAACGTAGCGTTGTTTATTTCCCTTCCCCAATACTCTAATAAATCCTTCATTAAAAAATAAATCCGATAACTTTAAGTTAATTACTTCACTTACTCGTAATCCACAAGCATACATGGTTTCTATAATGGTCCTATTTCGTTCGCCTTGCGGATGACTTAGATCAATAGCAGCGATTAATTTTCCGATTTTTTTATCGGATAAAGTATCAGGTAATTTCCGACCGATTTTAGGTATTTCTAAAAGATCAGTGGGGTTTGTTTTTCTGTAATCTTCAAAAACCATGTAGTCAAAAAAACTTCTAAGCCCTGATATTACTCTTGCTTGACTTCTTGAGCTAATTTTTTTTGCAATTTCATAGACAAACTCCTGAATCGTTGTTTCGCTAATTTTTACCGGACTGATATTTATCTCCTTCTCATCTAAATAAAGTATTAACTTTTTAAGATCTCTACCATAACTATCAATGGTGTTTTTTGACAGTCCTCTTTCTATATTTAAAAATGTAAGATATTCTTTAAGGATAGACTGCCAATTCATATGCCGAAATATACAAAATAATAAGCCATATGGACTTTTAGTTTTAACACTATACTGTTAATTTTTTTGTCTAATATATTCTGATTTCCTAGATGTTACGTCACTTCTTATAAGTCAAAAAAAATTAAAATAAAAATAGAATTTAAAAGAATATAGAAGTAATTTAGCCTCGTTTAATTTAAAAAATTGTATAAAATGAAAAAATTACTTTTTATTGCTATGATGGCATTTGCAAGTATTACCACTGTAAATGCTCAAAAAGAATCAGGACTTGAACTCGGTGGAAGTATTGGTGTTAGTACATCTGTTATTGCAACTTCCGACAGTCAAATTACTTCTGATAATCTAACATCTTTTAACTTGGCAGCGAGTGCTGAATATTACTTCTCAGATCGCTGGGGGTTAAAAGCAAAATTGATTTTAGATAATAAAGGATGGGGAAATGGATTTGTTCAAGGACAAGGGAGCTTTACTACAACAGATATTAAGCTAACCTATTTAACGTTGCCTGTGACAGCGAATTGGCATTTTGGATCAACAAGAAAATGGTACTTACACTTTGGATTGTATGCAGGATTTCTATTGAATGCAGAAGCTAAGGCAACAGGTATGGATGTGTCTGATGCTATTGAAAGTGTTGATATAGGTCTAGCTGCTGGAATTGGGTATAAATTCCCAATAGCGGAAAATACAAATATGTTTATTGAGTATGATGGCCAAGGTGGATTCACCGACGTATTTGCAAATAACACTGGAACTTCTGTAAGAAACTCACGCGCTAGCTTTAACGTAGGAGTTTTGTTTGATTTAGACTAAATGAAACCGAAATAATATAAGTAAAGAAGAGGAGGTGTAGGCTTCCTCTTTTTTTTATTGAATAAGTTGTATTTTCGCTCAATGAAATTGATTATTATAAATGGTCCGAACCTTAATCTACTAGGTAAAAGAGAGCCAGAGGTATATGGAGCTGATTCATTTGATATGTGTTTTGAATCTTTAAAGAATAAGTTTCCGGCTATTGAGTTAGAATACTTTCAATCTAATATTGAAGGAGAACTTATTGACAAGTTACATGAGGTAGGTTTTTCTTATGACGGAATTATCCTTAACGCTGCGGCTTATACACATACATCGATAGGAATTGGTGATGCTGTAAAGGCTATTGAAGCTCCAGTTATAGAAGTGCATATTTCGAACGTGCACTCTAGAGAAGACTTTAGACATACCAGTTATATAGCAGCAAATGCAAAAGGGGTTATTTTTGGGTTTGGATTAAAAAGTTATGAGCTAGCAGTTCAAAGTTTCCTATAACTCTAATATCATTTTAATATCGGCTCTTTCGTAAAGTGCCTCGTTTTCTACAGGCACTTCATAAAACCCAACTTTTCTGTATAAATTGATAGCTGGAGTTAATGATCTGTTAGAATAGAGCATAATTTTTTCCCATCCTTGTTGTTTGGAAAACTCAATGCACTTATCCATAAGCTGCTGCCCAATTTTCATTCCTCTATATTTAGGTGAAACTGCCATCTTACTTAGTTCGTAGCACTCGTCTTCATTGATAAGAGCAACGGTGCCTACAATTTCGTTGTTAAATCGAGCAAAGAAAATATACCCTTTATTGTCTAGAATGTATGATTGAGGGTTTTCCAATACCTCTGTATCATGTGGCTCTACGTAAAAGTAGGTCTCCAGCCACTCTAAGTTTAACTCTAGAAAATCTTTGGCATATTCCGAATCATAATCTATAATTTCTATGGAATTGCGTATACGCTGCATGATTCTTTGGTAGAGCGGTTTATCTCTTTGGTTCTGCTCGGTTAGACGGATATGATTCATCAAAGAAGTATCTGGTCTCTTGATAAATGCCGTTAATTCTTCTTCCATTATCTTCCAAATAGGGTCTAGCTTTAAAACAAGGGCAGACCCTTTTTCGGAGAGAGAAATGTTCTTCTTTCGTTTATCGTTTATATCTGGTGTAATAATAACGAGCTCTCTCTTCATTAGTGAGTTAATGAATTGTGTAACGGCTGGTTGCGTAATTTGTAAATATTCGGATATCTCACCGGTGCTTATTGATTTCTCGTCACTAATAGTCTTAAAAACAGGGAATAGAGTAGGGTCAAAGTCCAGATAGAGACTTTTATATACTTGTTTTACATCTCTCATTAATGTTTCACTAAGTCTTTTCATTCTTGAACCAAAAGCAAGTTCTCTAAATTCTAAAAGTTTATCCATTATAAATTATATAAGTACTTATGCAAATATATGAAACTTGGCATAATAATCAAGTTTTCCCAAAATTTAAATTTTTGAATCTATTAGTTGGATCATTTCCTCCTCAAGAGCTAATGTATCTTTATAGATCTTTTCAGACCTAGAAAGAATGTCGTTAGCAAATGATTTATCCTTAATATCCTTAGCGTTAATTCGAACGTTAAAGTACGCACCTATAACTGCTGTTCTTGCACACAAAGCTCCAACACCTGCATCTGAAAGTGAATTTTGCAAGCCTTCTTTTGCCATAGCCATCATTACTTCCATAGAGTGGTAAGCAGTTTCCATAACCTTAAAAGGGATTTCTGTTGCATATTTCGTTGCTTCTTCAATAGCTGTTTTACGTGCTTCTTTTTCCTCTTCTGTAGATTTAGACATTCTAAACCCGTCAATAATTTTATTAAAAGCATTGGTGTCCTCGTCGACTAAAAACAACAATTCGTTTTTGTATTGTTGTCCTTTTACGGCCCATTTAGAATAGAATTCCCATTTATCATCCCATCCAGCTTTGTGCGCAGAAAGATTTGCTACCATAGTTCCTAGCGAAACACCAAGTGCACCAACATAGGCAGAAATACTTCCACCTCCTGGGGCCATCGACTCTGAAGCTGTTTCTTCTGCAAAGCCTTTTACGGTAAAATCTACAAGCTTCTTATCACTTTTAGCGTTCATTACATACTCTATAATTCTTTCATTATGGTTAAAAGGTTTAAGATCATCTAACCCCAACGACTTTACGGCAATCTTGATTTTTTCAGATTCACTAATACCTACCGAACGTTGCTGCTTTACTAGAAAGAAATCTGCCGCATCTAACATTGCCTGTAAAGGCACCAAACCAACTAGTTCAGAACCTGTTACTCGTAAACCTCTTGCAGTTGCAGCTTTTACTGTTTCATCAAATGCTTCATGCATAGAGGTGATGCTAATATTGGTCAGGTTATACGAAATTTGAGCAATTCCATATTCTTCAATATACCAGCCGATACCTTTCACTGCTTTTAATTTTCCAGGAACCCTAACTGGTTCTCCATGCTCATCTAAAACTTTCTTTCCGGTAATTGGATTCCCTTCTCTTTTAACTCTACCCGCTTCACGAATATCAAACGCAATTGCATTTGCACGACGTGTGGAAGTAGTATTTAAATTGATATTATAAGCAATTAGAAAATCACGAGCCGATATCGCAGTCACTCCATAACTAGCTACACGGTCACTGTATTGAGACGGCCCGAAGTCCGTTTTCCATTCAGGGTTAGATAGTTTTTCCTTTAAACCTTCATATTCTCCGGATCTTATAGTTGCTAGGTTTCTTCTTTCTTCACTGGTAGCAGCATTCTCATAAAAATAACCACTGATCCCTAATTCATCTCCAACCCTTTTACCCAACTTATGCGCAAAAGATGCCGTTTCTTCCATACTAATGTTTGCTATTGGAATTAAAGGACATACGTCTACAGCTCCAAATCTCGGATGCTCTCCAGAATGTTTGCTCATATCTATTAATTCCGATGCTTTCTTAATTAACAAATAAGCAGCCTCTATCACTTTTTCTGGCTCCCCGACGAATGTAATCACGGTTCTGTTTGTTGCTTTTCCTGGATCTATATCTAAAAGCTGTACACCATCCACGGTGGTAACAGTATTTGCTATTGTATTGATTTTCGTAATGTCTCTTCCTTCACTAATATTAGGGACGCATTCGATAAGTTTTGTATTCATGGTTTTTGTTATTGAAAGGTGTAAATGTAACGGATATAAAACTTGATTCAAAATGTTAATTTTTCTTAAAAAAAAGTATATTTGTTACTCAATGATTTATAAATGAAGAGTGAAAAATGGCTTTTCGAGATTACCCCCAAATCCGGATTACTTGATCTAAAACTAAAAGAGGTGTGGCGTTATCGCGACCTCTTAATGCTATTTGTCAAAAGGGATGTTATCACTTTGTACAAACAAACTGTATTAGGACCGCTTTGGTATGTAATCCAACCATTGTTTACAGCTGTTATATTTACACTTGTGTTTAATAAGATTGCAGGAATAGAAACAGAGGGAATACCTCCTTTTCTCTTCAATTTAGCTGGAATCACCATCTGGAATTATTTTAAGGAATGCTTAACCGCTACATCGGATACGTTTAAAAAAAATGAAGCCATTTTTGGAAAAGTATACTTTCCAAGAATAATCATACCCTTGTCCATAGTCATTTCAAATTTATTGAAGTTCGGAATTCAGTTAGTGATCTTCATAGCGTTTTATATATATTACGTTCTAAAAGGCTCCGTAATTACTCCAAATAGCTATTTAATTCTGTATCCACTTATTATTATTTGTATGGGAATTATCGGACTTGGGTTAGGGATGATCATATCTTCTATGGTAACAAAGTACAGGGACCTTACATTTTTGGTTGCTTTTGGTATCCAATTACTGATGTACATGTCTGCTGTCATGTATCCAATTGCCATTATTAAAGAAAATTTGGCAGATTATGCATGGGTTGTAACATATAACCCGTTGGCATACTTAATAGAGTCAAGTCGTTTAGTACTATTAGATTCTGGGGATGTGAGTATACAAGGACTTATTTACACAGGTGTTGTATCTGTGAGTATTTTATTTTTAGGAATTATAGTATTTAATAGAACGGAGAAGACATTTATTGATACGATTTAGATGAAGAACGAGGTTATTTTAAAAGTTGATAACGTTTCCAAGCAATATAGATTGGGACTTAGAGGAACAGGTACCTTGAGTCATGATATCAACAGGTGGTGGGCCTCGATAAGAGGAAAGGAAGATCCGTATCTAAAAATTGGTGATCAAAACACCAGAGATTCAAAAGGGGAGTCTGAATATGTTTGGGCACTAAAAGATGTTTCTTTTGAAGTAAAACAAGGGGAAGTATTAGGAATTATAGGAAAAAACGGTGCGGGTAAGTCTACACTTTTAAAAATACTATCTCAGATTACGAGTCCATCTTTAGGTATTATTAAATCAAAAGGGAGGATTGCTTCGTTATTGGAGGTTGGTACCGGTTTTCATCCTGAAATGACAGGGAGAGAAAACATCTATTTGAATGGAGCTATACTTGGAATGACCAAGAAAGAGATTACATCAAAATTGACAGAAATCATTTCATTCTCTGGTTGTGAACGATATATAGATACTCCTGTTAAGCGTTATTCGAGCGGAATGAAGGTGCGATTAGCATTTGCCGTAGCTGCACATTTGGAACCAGATATTTTAGTGGTTGATGAAGTGCTGGCTGTTGGTGATGCTGAATTTCAGAAGAAAGCGATTGGAAAAATGAAGTCTATTTCAAAAGGAGAGGGAAGAACTGTGCTTTTTGTAAGTCATGATATGAATGCTATTTCTACCATTACGGAAAAGGTATGCATTTTAAAAGATGGAATGCTCCAATATTACGGGGAAACGGATTTAGGAATTAAAACCTATTTATCCGATGCTTCCAATATAAATGATTATAAAGTAGAAGTTCATAATGAAAGACCCCAGATTATCAGAGCTGGCGTAACGACGAGTTTGCCGAATTTTATTCATGAGTTTGGAAAACCATTAGAAATTTCATTTGACGTTAATATTCCAGAAGAAATTGAAAATTTAGCCATATCTTTTCAAATACTGGATGAATTCCTAAATCCGATAACGCACATATGGAATTTTGATGCAGACGCAAATACGACGAGACCTTCGGGTATTTTTACATTTAATTGTCATATGGAAAACCCGTTGTTGTATATGGGGAATTATTCTGTAAGAACGTATCTTTCAGATTCAAAATCTAAAGAACGTTTTGACTATATTGATAGTTCTTGTAGCTTTAGAGTTGAGATGATGAAAAAGGCAAGAAATGACTATCAGTGGTCTTCAGGAGCAGCAAAATACCTGGAGAAATATAAATGGAGTATTAACAAGAGTTAATAAAATACATGTTCAAAAAAGTTAAAAAGAAGATTAAATCTTTAGTAAAAGAAGAAAATAGTAAGCCGCAAATAAAGAATAATGCGGACTTTACAAAAGAAGAACATGTCATTGTTGGAGAAGTTACTCCCTATACATCAACTGGGCCTGATAGAATAGTTAGCCTAATTAACGCAACTAAACATATTGTTGAGCACAATATCGAAGGAGTGATCATAGAATGTGGTGTTTGGAGAGGAGGAAGTATGATGGCTGTATTAAGAACACTAAAGAATTTAGGAGTTGAAGATAGAGAGGTATACCTATATGACACCTTTGAAGGAATGTCTGAACCAACGGAAGAGGACAAATCGATTAGAGGAGAATCCGCTTTAAATGCGTATGCCGAAAAGAAGGAGGGGTGGGATAAAATAATCTATTATTCTTCATTAGATGAAGTGAAAGAGAATATTAGTTCTATTGGTTACGCCGCTGAGAATATTCATTATGTAAAAGGAAAAGTAGAGGACACGATCTCAAACGACTCTATTCCAGATAAGATTGCGCTACTGAGACTTGATACAGATTGGTACGAATCTACCAAACACGAATTGGAATTCCTATTTCCAAGATTGGTTTCTGGGGGCATCTTAATTATTGATGACTACGGCCATTGGGAAGGCTGTAAAAAGGCGGTAGACGAGTATTTTAGTAAAAATAAGATCAACATATTTTTAGCACGTATTGATTATACGGGAAGAATAGGAGTAAAGATGTAACAATGGACGAAAACTTTATCACAAATAAGTTAACCAAAGATAACTTAGATAATTATTTTATCCGCACTTCTATTTTTAAGTGCATACAAAACAATACGCATTTGTTTTCTGGAAAATTATTGGATTCCGGATGTGGCAAAATGCCCTATAAAAGTTATATCCTTACTAATAGTGAAGTCGAAGAGTATATAGGGTTAGATATAGAAAACTCATTAGAGTATGATGCTAAAATAAAACCTGATGCTACTTGGGATGGAATTACTATGCCTTTTGAAGATAACTCATTCGATTGCATTTTATCTACAGAAGTACTAGAGCACTGTTTTGATTTCAAGCATTATATTAAAGAAAACGTAAGAGTATTAAAACCAGGGGGGTATTTCTTTTTCACAGTGCCTTATCTATGGCCACTTCATGAAACCCCTCATGATAATTTTAGATATACTCCATTTGCGTTACGCACCGCTTTTAAAGAATTCAATAAAAGAGAAGTTGAAATATTTGCCTTGGGTGGTTGGAATGCAAGCCTTGCAACAATGTTGGGATTGTGGGTAAGCAGGTATGTTTCCAAAAAAAAATCTAGATATCTAAAACCTTTGTTCTTACATATCATTAAGAAATTGATTAAGAAAGATAAGCCACCAAAAGAATTTAACGATAATACGATGATAACCGGTTTGTATGGTTATGTAAAAAAGGATTTGTGATTGCTCAAAAGAACATAGCGCTCATCTCTCCAAGTAAAGAAGCTTATTCTGAAACCTTTATTCAAATGCATAGAAAAGGAATCTATGGGAATGTGGTTTATTATTTTGGCGGAGAATTACCTATATATAATGATATAAGAGGTAAGCTAGCTACTTTACTTTTGAAAATACGATATAGGTTTTCTAACACAAAAATGCTCTATAAAGAGTATGTTCTTCTAAAGTCACTTAAAAAGGAAAAGATTGATGTTATTGTTGCTGAGTATGGAACAACAGCGACAAGTGTATTAAATGTTTGTAAGAAAGCAAAATTGTCCTTGATTCCTATTTTTCACGGATATGATATCCATATTAATGATGTCGTGGAAAGAAATAAGGATCAATACAAAGCATTGTTCTTATATAGTAAGAAAGTTATTGCCGTTTCGCATTCTATGAAACAGAAACTGGTGTCCTTGGGTTGTGAAGGAGATAAGGTAATGGTTACTCCATGTGCGCCGGATGATTATTTTTTTGAATTGCAGCCTGATTTTTTATTAAAGAACGTAATATCTGTCGGAAGATTTGTTGAAAAGAAAGCTCCACATATTACGATCAAAGCATTTTCTAGAGTGATAGAAAAACATCCTTATTCTAAGTTAATGATGGTAGGTCAAGGACCAATGTTTGATAGATGCAAACGACTTATAAATGAGTTAAATATGGAAGGTAGCGTTTTTCTGCTAGGTGTAAAGAGTAGAGAGGAGATACGCAGGCTGTTTTTGAAATCCTCCATATATGTTCAACATTCAGTAGTTGCCAAAAACGGTGATTCAGAAGGAACACCTGTAAGCATTCTAGAAGCACAAGCAGTAGGATTACCAGTTGTTTCAACTATGCATGAAGGAATTAAAGATGTGATTGTCCATGGTGAAACAGGCTTTCTGGTTGATGAACATGATGAAATTGAAATGGCAGAGAAAATAAATACGTTACTCGATAATCTTTCTATAGCCAAATTAATGGGAAGTAATGGGCGAAAAAAAACATTAGAGAAGTATACTAAAAAAGTGCATTTAGATATTATTAACTCTATTATTTATTCAGAATGAAAGAGGCCGTTGTTTCCATAATCATTCCGCTGTATAATAGAGAAAAACTTATTATTGAAACCATTGAGTCTATTTTAGCACAAACCTTTGAAGAATGGGAATGTATTATTGTTGATGATCATTCTACAGATAATAGCTATGAAGTAGTAGAAATTTATGCTAAGAAAGATCGAAGAATTCAAGTATTTAAAAGACCAGATCGCTTAAAAAAAGGTGCGAACTCTTGTCGTAATTATGGTTTTTCAAAATCCAAAGGAGCTTACATTCAATGGTTTGACAGCGATGATCTAATGTTGCCAGAGATGTTGACGTTGAAATTAAATGCTTTTCAGAGCCATTATGATTTTGTAGCTTGCAAGTTCAGCACTTTTGAACAAGGTACTGATAACATGAGTGTGCCGAATTTCGAACTTAATAAAGGGCTCATTCCGGATTATCTTTGTGGAGATATTCCTATAAATACTCCAATGGTTCTTTGGAAAAGATCAATAGTAGAAAAGGAGAAATTTAATGAAAATCTTACAAGAGCACAGGAACTAGATTTTATATCCAGGGTATTCATATTTAAGAATCCTAATGGAATATTATTGGATAAAAATTTAATAAAGGTTAGAGAACATGATGCTTCCATTACAGGAGAATATAATGCCGGAGGAAAGATACAGATCAGAGATGAGGTGAATGTTAGATTCAACATTCATTATTTATATGAAGGATATAAGAAAGCAACATTGTATGGTTATTATAAAGCTCTTAAGAAGGCATTACAAAACAGATTCTATAGGTTATCTATAGCGCATTTGCTTAAAACATTGTTTAAGATCGAGTACAGATTTAGTAGTATTCAATTGAAGTTATTATTTGTTGCTATATCTTTAGCTATATTTGGAAAAGGTCTGGAAAGATATAAATCTATAATTAAGAAGTATGAGTAAATTGAAGCAAGACACCCCTTTAATATCTGTAATTATTCCTTGCTATAATACGGCAGAATATGTGGAGGATACAATTGCTTCATTATTAGAACAGTCCTATGCAAACTGGGAGGCCATTTTAGTAAACGATGCCTCCCCAGACAATATACTTGCTATTATAGAACCCTATGAAAAAAAAGATAAACGGTTTACCATTATAAATAGTAAAGTCAATTTAGGACTATCCGGCGCTAGAATTGAAGGAATCGCTAGTAGCAATGGGAAGTATATTTTTCCTTTAGACTCCGACGACTATGTTGATGCTAACTATTTTGAGAAAGCTATAAAGATTCTTGAGAATGATGAGTCTATCGAGGTTTTGTACTCAGATACTATGAAATTTGGAGCAGTGAATAAAGTGTTTGAATTAGAAGAATATTCACTTCCTTATTTGTTAAGAAAAAACTGTATCGTCGCTTCTGCTTTTTTTAGAAAGAGCACGTATGATAGGGTCGGTGGCTACTGTGATAAATTGGAGTTTCTTGAAGATTGGGACCTCTGGATATCTATCTTAAAAAATGGTGGAAAAGTGCATAAAATTAATGAACCATTGTTTTTTTATAGAGTTAGAGAAACTGAATCGTTGGTAAATACCATGTTTAATGATATGGAAAAGTACCGTGAGCATCATGATATTATTTTTAAAAGACACACTGAAGCGTATTTAACACATGTTGGTAACCCCATTTTAATCGCTAGAGAGTTAGACAATCTAAAAAGGCAGAATAGCACAAAATCAGTATCTTTTGTTAAGAAGATATATAAAAAATTCTTTAGAAAATAAATGTTGTTATCTGTTGTCATCTTATCAAAAACCAGTTCTGAACACCTGTTTAATACAACGATGAATTGTATTAATTCTTTAATGAGCTCTGAAGATTTCAATAAAAAATACCAACTAGAAATAATTGTAGTTGAAAGTAATAACGAATATGATATATCCTATACGTTTCCTGAAAATGTAAAAGTAATTGTTCCAAAAGAGCCTTTTGGTTTTCATAGGTATTTAAACATTGGAATTCAAAACGCTTCAGGAGACTTTCTAGCACTTTGTAATAATGATCTAATATTTCACCAGTCTTGGTTTTCTGAAATAGTTAAAGTCAGTACGGAAAGACGGGATATTCTTTCTTTTAGTCCAATTGACCCAACCAAGGAACTACATAAGTTTTCGAGTGATTATGTCTTAGGATACAAGGTAACACAGCATATAAAAGGCTGGTGTTTAATTTGTAAAAAAGAAGTATTCCAAAAGATAAAAAGGCTAGACAATCGATTTACATTCTACTATTCGGATAATGACTTTGCGCTAACACTTTTGTATCATGGTATCAAGAACGCTGTAGTTTCAGCCTCTCATGTAGAGCATCTGCATAAAATAGCAACAAAAGAATCTAGTACAGAAAAAGATAGATTTCTAGAACCTGATAGTGCAGGAAAGAAAATACCTAAGTACTTATATCATGATTCTTTAAAATGGATATTACAAGACAAAAGAGTTTTGCATGATCACCTTATCTATTATAATAAATGGGGAAATCCAAACTCAATGTATAGGATAGCCAAATATGCCGAATCCTTAAATAATTTAAATTTGAATGTGCTAACGAGAATTCTTTTAGGAGTTAAAAGAGCTTTCAAAATCTAGTACATAAAGATAATATACTATGTCTGGCAAAAGAAGTAAATTTATTTACAAATCCATAAAAGCTAACCTTAAAATTTGGGTCAAATTTTTATTGGGAAAAAAAGAACATGTTGCTGGTAATAGGTATATAAATGCTACTGAAGAAGACGTATTACAGACCTTGGATAAAGTATTTGAGGGATATAAGAAATATGGAGCGATTAACGAGACAGATATTAAAGGTAAACGAATACTAGAAATAGGACCAGGAGACAGTTTTGGTATTGGCCTTAAGTTTTTGTTTTTGGGAGCTAAATCAGTTGTTTTTTTTGACAAGTTCTATGCAAGGCGTGATGAGGTTCTACTGAAAGAAGTATATCGTAGAATGCTTTTAAGTCAAAACAAATATACATTTGATCACCTTTTTGACAATGCTTTATTACCTAAGAATCATTGGAAATATATTTACGGAAAAGGGATTGAACAAATTAGTGCCACAAAAGACCCATATTTGTACCAAGAACCTTTTGATTATATAATTTCCAATCAGGTAATTCAAGAAGTATATGCCTTAAAACCTGCATTTAAAAGAATGATAGATCTATTGGCAATAGGTGGGAAAATGGTACATCATATAGATTTTGAACCCTATAATTATTTCAGGTATCATTTGGATCAAGAATATGACTTTCTAACCTTTAGTGAGATTACATATAAATGGATGGTAAACAAAAGAGGGATGTCTAATAGGAAGAGAATTAATGAATACATTAGGATTTTAGACAGTTTTAAAAATATTAAGTATCAGTTTTTTGTGTATTCTTGTTTTTTGGACAAGAAAAAAATGGATGAGGAGTATATTATTTATCCTAACTTCCCAAAAAATATAAAAGATTATTACGAGCCAATTATTTCTAAGCAGAAGCCAAATTTCGCAAATAAATACAAAAAATTACCTATTGAGAATTTTATGGTTGGGAATACATATTTGGTGATTGAAAAAATGGATAATTAGTGAAAGTTGTTTATATCATATTTGTATGTATAGTCCTATGGAGCTTTGCCATATTGGTATTAAGATATAGAACAAGAACGCACTCCAATAAATTTATCCTTAAGTTCTTGCAAATACTTCCAAGTTTCTTTGGATTTACTTCCAAGGTAAGGGGCTGGAGCATCGCTACTTTCAGAATCAATAAAGGTATAAGTGAAATTACCATGTTAGATGTTCCTAAACAACGTCAATGGTTTCAGGTAAAAAATAAAGAGTGTGGAGGAGTGGCAGACCCTTTTCTAATCAAACATAATAATCGGTACTACATGTTTTTTGAATATGAATATAAAAAGCCTCTTTATAAGGATGCAGATATCGCTTACGCAACTAGTAAAGATGGTATCAATTGGACATATAAAGAAAAGATATTAGAAGAGTCATTCCACCAATCATTCCCATATGTTTTTAAGATGAAAGGTGATTTTTATATGTTGCCGGAGTCCTATCAATCTAATCAAGTTAGATTATATAAGGCTATAGATTTTCCAAAAAAATGGATTTTGGATACCGTGCTATTTGAAGGCAAGAAGTTGGTAGATACGATCTTTTTAATTAAAGATTCTGTATACTATTGGTTCACAACAAACCTAAATACCAGTGAGCTTTTATTGTTTTATTCTGATTCCTTTAAAGGAACATGGGTACAACACCCATGTTCTCCTATTTCGAAAGACATAAGCAATAACAGAAATGCAGGAGCGATAATTGAAGAAGAAAATCACTATTATAGATTAGCTCAAGATGCTACAGAGGGATATGGATCTGGAGTCAACTTGTTTGGAATAGAGAAAATATCTAAACAAGAATATCAGGAAAAACTGATAAAAAAGCCTTTTCTTTATAAAAATAAAGGAATGATAAAAGATGCCTTGCATCATGTTTCTTTTTTGGAGGAAGATGAACATATTGTGGCTATTGATGGGGCTAATTTTGCTATAAGAGGTATTGAGATAAAATAATAGTATGAGCACGATAAAAACAGTTTTGATGTCTACTGCCTGGTTACCGTTTAATGCTGTTGGTAGTTGGACTACAGAAATGGATTATTTACTGAAGAGAGAGAATCAATTAGATTATGTTATTGGGCCTAGATCTGCAGAGCATATGGAGAAACCCAAGCAGATTTTTATAGACGAGGTTTCCTTCTTTGATAAGATACGATCAAAAAAAGAACCATTGAATAGGTTCAACCCCTATATCAGAGCATTACGACGTGTTGTGAGTAAAGAGGATAGAATCCTCTTACAAGTAAAGGACAATTTTGGAATGCTTAAAGCAGTATTAGCATATATACAGAAAAATGACTTAAGAAAGAAAATCTATGTGCAATACCATTTTCATAGCTTTTATCCATTTACTTCCGACGAACATATTTTATCACAA
Source organism: Asprobacillus argus (assembly GCF_032248395.1). Classification (NCBI taxonomy): domain Bacteria; kingdom Pseudomonadati; phylum Bacteroidota; class Flavobacteriia; order Flavobacteriales; family Flavobacteriaceae; genus Asprobacillus; species Asprobacillus argus. Next base: position 518,127 of record NZ_JAVTTO010000002.1, on the reverse strand, counting down.
ATAGATGAATTGGTATTACTTACCAAGAGCTCATACCAAAGCTTCCAGCGAGTGTTAAACACTTTTCCTATGAAAGTAACAATATGCCCGGACGGTGTAGATTCTGATACTTTCAAACCCGTTATACCCAAGGAAAAAGAAGCGTTAAGAATAAAACATGGAATAGATAAAGAAGCATTGGTTTTTGTTTGGTGTTCTCAAGATAGGAAAAAGAAAGGATTAGATCTTACATTAGAATTGTGGTCTAAACTTACCAAAGTTCATAGTAATATTCATCTTTGTGTTATTGGTTTAACTCGTGATGTACAACTTAAAAATGTTACTTTTTTTGGAGAATTGCTCAATAACGAATTGATAGAATATTATCAATTGTCAGACTTCTACTTGTTTCCAACACTTTGTCAGGAAGGATTTGGTTTAAGCCTATTAGAAGCACTTAAGTCGGGAGCATACTGTATTGCCGCAAACAATGGAAGTGTGTCAGAGCTTTTAAACGAAGGAGAATATGGAAAGCTTATCGAAAATCCAAATATGATTGATGATTGGATTGAGGGTGTCAATGATGCCATTTCTATATATGAAGAAAACGATCGGATAAATCCACATATAGAAAAAATTCCGAAAAATCTATATGATATTCACGATTGGTATGTGGCGTATAATGATTTAATACAAAGAGCTAAAGAGTCATTTAATTTTAGATTTTACATATAAACTCTATGAAAATCTTATTTGTTTGCCAACAATATATTCATTCGGCCAGATGGATTAATCAACTTAAAGATTCTGGGCACGAAATTTTTGTATTTGATGCTTTGGACAAACCAATACATGAAACATTAAAATGGACCCATTTTTTTACTGATTGGTCAAAAAGAAAAGTAAAGCCAATACGTGGTGAATATACTGTGTATAAAAAGTTTCCAGGAATTTATGATTATATCAGCCCGTTATTAAAAGTAACTGCTAGTGAAAAATTGATAGAAGTTATAAACGAAATACAACCAGATCTTGTACATTCCTTGGAAATGCAATCACAGTCGTATCATCTATTAAAGGCAAAAAAGAAAATTGATTTTAAATGGGCATATTCATCTTGGGGGAGCGATCTTTTCTTGTACAAGGATCACCCATATCATGCAAAGAAGATAAAAAGGGTGTTGAATAGGATAGATTATGCATATGTAGATAATTCAAGAGATGAAGATTATTTAAAAAAATTAGACCTTAGTATGAAGGTCATGCCAATTTTGCCAGGAGGAGGAGGGTATCCTATTGAAACTTATAGACATTATATGCAGCCTGTTTCGAAAAGAAAACTTATTCTAATAAAGGGTTATGATCATTGGGCAGGTAGAGCTTTAAAAATATTAAGCGCTGTAGAAAGTATAGTAGATCAGTTAAGAACGTATCCAATTTATGTGTACTCTGCACACGATAAAGTTATAGATAGAATAGCCTATTTAAACAGAAAGTTTAATCTTCAAATCGAGTACTCCTCACGTTTTGACCAAATATCTCAGGAAGAATTACTGCAAAAATTCGGAAATGCTAAAGTTTCGATAGGTAATAGTATTTCTGATGGTATTCCAAACACGCTTCTCGAGGCTATGCTATTAGGGGCTTTTCCAATTCAATCTAATCCAGGAGGTGTTACAGAAGATTATATTGAAAATGGCGTTAATGGATTATTGATTGATAATCCAGAAAATATCGAAGAAATTGCTGAAATAATACTATTGGCTCTAAAAAATGAAGAACTCATTAAAAAAGCTTTTGAAACAAATCAAGAGAAAGTCAAAGTATTGGAATATACTGATATCCAAAAGAAAGTTTTAGAAACATATACTAAAATTGAGAAAGATGTCGGATAAGAAAGTATTCTTTATGGTAAACGCAGGAGAAATATCTCCTGATAAAAGTGGCGGAGCTTCTGTATATTATAGCCATATACAACTTCTTCATGCAATCGGATATCAAGTTCATTTAATTGTATGCATATGGGATAATATCACGAAATACAACCCGAAAGATTATCAAAAAGTACAAGACCATATTAAGGAAATAACTCCGTTTTACACCGTAGAAACCCCAGGTAATAAAGGATTTAAAAGGCTGTATTATGCATTGGTCGATCCTTTAAGGTTCGAATATGCTTTCTTAAATCGAAAAAATTTGAACAACTTAAGGCAGCTATTACATGCTCAAAAATATGATCTGGTTTGGTGCGAATGGCGTTGGACGGCAATTCTCTATGCTCGATTAAAGGAAAAAGTGAAAGCCATTTATTCGCATCATGATTGGGAATATAAATTAGCAAAACATAAAAACAGAGACACGATAAAGCAAAAGTTTCATCAGTTTCAAAAGAAAAGAGGAGAGTTTTCTTTGGTAAAAAGTTTTACAGCCTCTGTATCCGGATCGTATACAGAATCGATAGAAATTGAAAAAATAACAAAGAAAAAAGCATTGTACTTACCTACTACATATGTCACAAAGAAAACTGTTAAGGAAATAGGTGAGACTTCATTAGTTCATTTGGGCGGGATGAACACCACTGCTAATAGAATAGGTCTAGAGCGATTCTTAGATGTTTGCTGGAAAAGAATAAAGCAATCACACCCAACTATAAAGTTAAAGGTAGTAGGGAGCATGTCTCACGCAACTCCGAGTTTGTTAGAAAAAGTTAAGGACCACGCTATCAAGGTTGAAGGATTTGTTGAAGACTTGAATACTGTAATGTATTCTAGTGATATTCATATCATTCCTTGGGAATATAATACAGGAACACGCACCAGGTTACCGGTAGCTTTGAATTTTGAGCAGGCAGTTGTGGCAACAAAAGCTTCAATAAAAGCATTTCCAGAAATGATAAATGATAAAAATGTGTTACTTTGTGATACGTTGGAGGATATGACGGTCAAAATAAAGTCTTTGTTGGAAAACCCAGAAAAGAGAGCATATTTAGGTAAAGCAGGAAAAGAGACTTTTTTGGACACTTTTACATTAAATGGCCAATTAAAGAAATTCGAAACTTTTATAGAATCAATATAAATGACATTTATAATAGCGGAAATAGCTCAAGCACATAATGGTAGTTTAGGTATGGCACACGCATATGTGGATGCCGTGGCTAAAACAGGTTGTGATGCTATAAAATTTCAAACCCACATTGCTGAAGCGGAAAGTAGTATTCATGAACCTTTCAGAGTTCAATTTTCTACACAAGATAGTACGAGAATGGCCTATTGGAAACGAATGGAATTCTCATTAGATCAATGGAAAGAAATAAAAGCGCATTGCGATGATGTAGGCCTTGAATTTATGAGTTCTCCATTTAGTAATGCAGCAGTAGATTTACTAGAAGAAGTAGGAGTAAAGAGATATAAAGTAGGTTCCGGAGAAGTTAGTAATTTTGTGTTATTAGAAAGAATTGCTCAAACCAAAAAACCAATCATCATCTCTTCAGGAATGAGTTCTCTTTCCGAACTAGATGCCACTATAGATTTTTTGAAAAAAAGGAAAGTTCAATATTCAATATTGCAATGCACAACTGCATATCCTACCATTCCTGAGCAATATGGTCTCAATATGATATCTGAATTAAAGCATAGATACGAAACAACAATTGGTTTTTCAGATCATTCTTCAGAAGTAGCTACATGTATAGCAGCCAGGACATTAGGAGCAGAAATACTAGAATTTCATACTGTTTTTGATAAAGAGATGTTTGGTCCTGATGTTACTTCTTCTTTAACCATGAAGCAAACAAAAGAGCTGGTGCAAAGTATACGGAATTTAGATATTGCCTTTCAGCATCCTGTAAAGAAAGATAATACAGAGAATTTTGACCATTTAAAAGCTATTTTTGAAAAGTCTTTGGCGATAAATAAAGACCTTAAAAAAGGACATATTATTAATTTTTCTGATCTTGAAACAAAAAAACCAAAAGGATATGGTATTTCGGCAAATCAATATGAAACTATTCTTGGCAAAAGATTAAATAAAGACTTGGATAAATGGAGTTTTTTAAATGAAAATGATATAACTAAAGAATAATGAAAGAAAGAAAAATATGTGTTGTAGTAACTGCCAGACCTTCATATAGTAGAGTAAAGACATTGCTTTCTGCAATAGAAGAGCATTCAAATCTAGCATTACAATTAGTTATAGCGGGTTCTGCACTATTGGATCGATATGGAAGTATAGTTGATTTTATAGAAAGAGATGGTTTCGAGATTACAGAAAGAGTTTTTATGGTCTTAGAAGGTGAAAATCCAACTTCCATGGCTAAAACTACAGGTTTAGGAGTTATGGAACTAGCCAACGTATTTCATAAGCTTCAACCAGATGCAGTAGTAACCATAGCCGATAGATTTGAAACCATTGCTACCAGTATAGCGGCTTCTTATCAAAATATACCTCTGATTCATATACAAGGAGGGGAGGTTACAGGTAATATTGATGAAAAGGTACGACATGCGAATACCAAATTGGCGGACTTACATTTTGTCTCTACCGAAGATGCATTGGAGAGGGTGGTACATATGGGGGAGGATCCAGATAAGGTATTTAATACTGGATGTCCATCTATAGATATCGCGGCAAAAATTAGTCAAGAGCCCTTAGGTTTTGACCCTATTGAAAAGTATGGAGGTGTGGGAGAAACCATTAACTGGGAAAAAGGGTATGTTGTTGTAATGCAACATCCTGTAACAACAGAATATGAATCGGCTAGAGAAGATGTTCTCAAGACTTTAGAAGCGGTTCATGAACTTGGTATTCCAACATTTTGGTTTTGGCCTAATGTAGATGCCGGATCAGATGGTACTTCAAACGGAATAAGAACGTTTAGAGAATTGTCAAAACCAAAAAACATTCACTTTTTTAAAAACATGGAATCTGATGATTTCTTAAAATTACTAGTACATAGTAAATGTTTAATAGGAAATTCAAGTGCAGGAATTCGAGAATGTTCTTTTTTAGGTGTTCCCGTGGTTAATATTGGCACAAGACAACATAGACGACAAAGAGGTGGTAATGTTGTAGATGTTTCCTACAATAAAGAAAAAATTAAACAAGCAATACAGGAAAGAATGACCTTGGGTAGATTATCTTCCGAATCCATTTATGGAGACGGCCTTTCTGGAAAAAGGATAGCGGATATTATTGCGAAGACACCACTTACTTTTTATAAAACCATACGATACTAAATGAATATTTTAGGGATCATACCAGCAAGAGGTGGTTCTAAGGGAGTACCAAATAAGAACATTAAACTGCTCGATGGTAGACCTTTACTTGCTTATACTTCAGAAATAGCATTGGCATCTAAACAATTGTCAAAAGTAATTTTAAGTTCCGAAGATCAGCGAATCATAGATGTCGCTAAAGACCTACAAATCGAAGTTCCTTTTGTTCGACCAAAGCATTTAGCTGAAGATAATACGCCAACACTACCAGTATTGCTACATGTCTTAGATTTTTATGAAGCGCAAGACATTCATTTTGATGCTGTTTGTATATTGCAGGTTACTACGCCTTTTAGAACAGTAGCATTTTTAGATCAAGCCCTTAAAAAATTTAAAGAAACATCTATAGATTCATTAGTATCGGTGCTCGAAATTCCGCATGAATATAATCCGCATTGGGCATTTATACATAATGATGATAATATGCTTAAAATAGCAACCGGAGATGAACAAATTATTAGTAGAAGACAGGAATTACCTAAGGCTTTTCATAGAGATGGCAGTATCTATATTACAAGAACAAATATCTTAAAAGAAAGAAAATCCTTGTTTGGCGATACTATCGGGTACATAGAGTCTTCAAAAGATACATATGTAAATATTGATACACTATCAGATTGGGAAAAAGCTGAAGAACTAGCAATACAATTAAATAAGTAGCCTATGTGTGGGATTGCCGGTATTTTAGGAGAAAAAGCCTCAAGAGCTTCGTTAGAAGCAATGCTGGATAAGCAAATGCATCGAGGTCCAGATGATACAGGAATCTATATTGATGATAAAATAGCTTTAGGTCATAATAGACTTTCAATAATAGACCTTTCCCCTGAAGCAAATCAGCCTTTTCATGATGTAACCAAAAGATATTACGTAATATTCAATGGAGAAATCTATAATTATTTAGAGCTACGGAAAGATTTGGAGTATCCTTTTTCTACTTCTTCAGATACTGAGGTTTTACTGGCCGCCTATATAAAATGGGGGAGTGAATGTCTTCATAAACTGAACGGAATGTTTTCGTTTGCTATATGGGATAGTGAGCATAAAAAACTTTTTGCAGCTAGAGATCGTTTCGGTGTAAAACCTTTTTATTACCATCAAGATCGAAATAACTTTGTTTTTGCCTCTGAAATAAAGACTTTACACGCATTAGGTATAAATAAAGAACCTAATAGATCAGTTTGGGCAAATTACTTTTGCTATGGTAGTTATGGAATGCCTACAGAAACTTTTTGGAAAAATATACATCAATTACAAGGTGGGCATTATCTAGAAATAGATAGAGATGAAATTTCCATCAACAGATGGTATTGTTTCGAAGATATTATAAAAGAAAAACAAGCTGTCTTTAAGGATCAGGATGTAAGAAATCAATATGTTGAGCTTTTAAAGGACAGTATCAGGTTACGATTTAGAGCCGACGTAACCGTTGGTTTTAACATAAGTGGAGGCTTAGACAGTTCTACACTATTATCTTTTGTTAATCAGACTCAAGATTCAGAAAGAATTAATGCCTATACATTTTATACAAATAATGAAATGTATGATGAATTACCATGGGCGAGAGAAATGATCGAATATACTGAGCATCCGCTTCACGAGGTGTTATTGTCTGTAAAGGAGGTCAAATCTTTGGCTTTAAAAATACATGATTACCAAGAGGAACCCTATGGTGGAATTCCTACCATAGCATACGCCAAGATATTCGAAAAAGCTCGAAAAGATAATGTTCTTGTGTTGTTAGATGGTCAGGGAATGGATGAGCAATGGGCAGGATATGATTACTACTTCAATACTGATAACCAACAAGTCATTCAAGGAGTTAAAACATCTCCATTTAGAAAAAATGTATTGTCCGATGAACTTTTGACGCGTGCTCAAAAACCGGAATACCCTGAATATTTTGAAGATGAACTTTTAAACAAGCAATATAGAGACCTTTTTTACACAAAAATACCGAGAGCGTTGAGGTTTAATGATCGAATTTCCATGGCATATAGTACGGAGTTAAGGGAGCCTTTTTTAGATCATAGATTGGTTGAATTTGCTTTTGCTTTGCCAAAGAAATATAAGATCAGAGAAGGAGTTCAAAAGTATTTACTTAGGGAGATCGTCTCAGAAACTCTAAGTAGTCATATTTCATATGCTCCTAAGAGACCATTACAAACACCTCAAAGAGAATGGCTTTCTAAAGAATTGAGTAGTTTGGTGGGCGATTCGTTAGAAAGGATCAAAAACTCTGTTTATAGCGATTGGTTCAAGACGGAGGCATTAGAAAAAGAATGGATTTTATACAAACAAGGAAATAACGATTCAAGTTTTCATATATGGCAATGGTTGAGCCTAGCTTTTATAATAGATGGAAATTAAGATGCATATGAAAAGAAAGCTAGTTGTCATATTACCAAGAGGAGAGGCCATCAAGAACTTTGTGTATTCAGGGATATCAGATGCACTTAAGGAAGAATATGAGCTTGTTTTTTTCTCAGTAATTCCAAATGCAGAAATTAAAACATATTTAAAAGGTAAATGCGATTATTTATATGAGCTTGACTCTGAGAGTAAAGATAAAAAGTACGCATCAGAAGTAAAAAAGTGTATACAAATCGCACATGCAAAGAACTTAAATTCTGTTACAGGAAATTTAAAATTGCTAAAAGACGATGTCGATAGCAAAAAGAACTTTTTATCATCTCTATTAAGAAAAATAAGAAAAAAAATTGCGTACAATTATGCATCCGATAAAAAGCTAAAAAACCTTACTTCCTATTATGTGAGGTTACAGTACAAGAAGAATAAGGTAAAGTACTTTGAAAAATTGCTCAATGAAATACAACCTAACCTAGTATTTAATGGATCTCATATTCATAATTACTTTTCTTTGGATCTTTTATACGCGTGCAAAAAATTAAACATTAAAACGGCTGCTTTTTTATTTTCATGGGATAATCTTACTTCCCAAGGAAGAATTATACCAACTTATGATTATTATTTTACCTGGAATGAAAAAATAAAAGGGGACCTTTTAAAATATTATCCATTTCTTAGTAACGATGTAGTTTTTGTTACTGGTAGTCCTCAATTTGACTTTCATTTTATTGATGACTTTATCTATACTAAAGAAGAGCTATACGATTTACTTGAAATAAAGTACGATAAGAAGATCATCTTGTATTCAACAGGGATGGCTTATTACACACCTAAAGAAGACATTATTGTATCAGAATTACATGAAAGGCTTAAAAAGATAGATCCAAACTTACAACTGGTTGTTCGTATATATGCAAAAGATGATAATAGCGTATACTATGCCTTACGAGATCAGGATAGTTCTCTCAAAATTCCTGATCATTATTGGGAGCTGAACCATTTAACCCCTACACTAAAGGATATTAAATTATTTACAAGTTTAGTGAAGTACTCTAGTATTGGAATTAATGTAGCTTCTACTGTAAGTCTAGATCTAGCGATACATAATATACCTGTGCTTAACATTGCATTTAACCCTCCAAATGTGGATGTTTATCCAAATGATTATAGAAAGATCTATGATTTTGACCACTATAAACCTATTGTAGCTAGTGGAGCTGTTTCTTTAGTATATGATCTTGATGATTTCGAAGAACAAGTAAAGGCGTATATGAAAGATCCTCATAAAGATGAGGAGGCCCGGAAAAAATTGATACACGATTTCTTTGGACAAAGCCTTGAAAAGGACAAGAAAACTGTTTTCTTGGAGGTTTTTAATACTATTTTTAGAAAATGAAAGCAATAGGGTTAGTATTATTTAATGGAGATGAGCGTGTCACATGGAGTCATGGACCTGTCTATTCTATAGAATATACTACCAAAGCACTTTTAGAGGTGAGAACCTCTATTCTTAATGAAAATATAGATTATATTTTATTTTGGGACTTTAAGAATAAGTTACCGTCCAACAAAGAATTAGAAGATGTCATAAAAGAGAAAGGAACTTTTTGGCATATAGGCTCCATTTTAGGGTTAAAAGATAAGCCTAGTCTAATAGAAATTGTTCAACCTACAAATATGAACAATGTGAGAGTGGATGCATCTATAAGTCACTCTTCATGGAAAGTTACATTTAAAGGATGTTTACTTGAGAGAAATATATTTGAGTCCGTTGTACTTCAAAATTACAGTAACTCTCTAGACATTATAGGGTTGGATTTTGGGTATAATGCTATGATTCTCGGAGCAATGCCTAGATTTAGTAAAAATCTGGCTATGAATGTGAAACATGAAATAAATACGAAGATAAGGCCTAAAGATGAGTTGGCATTTATAAAGAAAAACTTGGATAAAAAGGCCTTTATATGGTGCTATATGATAAAGGTTTTCAGCATAAGTCCGTATACATTTGTAAGATTGATGTCTTTGAAAAGAAATAAAAAGAACAGTGCTATTAAGAGAAGGTATAATGATAATAACCTTACCACAATAAGTGAAGTACAGGTTTCAGTTGTTATTGCCACATTAAATAGATATAAGGTATTACAAGAAGAGCTTAGAGAACTTAGAGAACTTGTTCCATCGCCTAAAGAAATCGTGATTGTAGATCAAACGCCAGTCAAAGAAAGAAATTCTACGTTTCTCGAAGAGTTTTCAGATCTTTCTATACAATATATTACTACAGAAAAGATAGGTCAATGCTCGGCAAGAAATACAGGAATTAAGGCTGCCGAAGGAAACTATATTTGGTTTTTAGATGATGACATGAAAGAATTTCCTAAAGACTATTTATCAAGACATTTGAAAACATTACAAGAATATAATGCAGATGTATCTTGTGGTATTCCAGATGAAGTAGGAACTGATTTTATGGATAGATCGACCAAACACGTGTTTCTTTCCGATGGATTTCCAACAAACGATGTGGTGGTAAGAAAAGATTTGTTAGAAAATGTAGATGGATTTGACGAAGCTATGGACCAATTGCAGAGTGAAGATCAAGAAATAGGCCTTAGATTGGTTAAGAATGGCGCCTTAAGCGTAAAAAACAATCAGCTACGCCTATTACACTTACGAGCACCTATAGGAGGATTAAGAACACATAAAGTAAGGAAGAGTACGTTTTCCGCTTCTAGAAAGAGTGTGTTTAAAAGAAGACTATTGCACTATTCAGAGATATATTTAAGTAAAAAGCATTTTCCAAGAAAGAATGTTTTTTATCTTTTACTTTTAAACCTCCGAGGAACTTTTATAGTACGAGGCAATGTCTTTAAAAAAATTATAAAAATAATTATAGGCATAATTTTATTGGTACCTACTATATTTGTATTGAGTCGAAAGAATTACTTAGCCAACCAAATGATTAAAAAATGAGACGAATATATCCAGATATTAGCGCACCTAGTTTTAGATCACTTTTCTTCTTTGAATTAAATGGTAAACTCGGTAAAGTTTTTTTCAAGCATAAGAGCAATATTAATAAGAAAAAGAATGTAAGTCCGCTTTTTCTGGATATAGGTGCTGGAAGGCATTATACCGATGGCTGGGTACATGTTGATTTTTACAAAACGAGAATTAGAAAGTTTTGGAAAAAATACCAGGGAAACATTCCTGATATAGAAACTGATCTTAGAGATCCATTAAATTGTGATAGTAATATTGTTGACGGTATTTACTCAGGACATACGCTTGAGCATCTTTTTCCGAATCATGCAAATCAATTATTAGAAGAATGTTTCAGGGTGCTAAAACCTGGTGCTTGGTTGAGAATTAATGTTCCAGATTTGAAAAGGGTTATCGATTTCTATAATAATAAAATAGAGTTACCACATTTTAAATATAAAGCAGAAGCAATTGGTCACCTGACGCAAAACCACGGACATTATTCTGTATGGGATGAAGAATTATTGGTAAATACATTAAAAGAAATAGGTTTCGTTGATGTGAAAGAAGTAGCTTTTGGAGAAGAAGGAACAGATCCTAGATTAATAAAAGAAGAGCCATATAGAAAAGACGAAACATTAGTCGTCGAGGCAAGGAAGCCCAATTCGTAATAACATATTTTGAAAATATTACAAATTATAGATATTCTTGATGTAGGTGGGGCAGAAAGAGTTTTTGTTAACATGTGCAACTTGTTGCATTCTAACAAAATAGATGTTTCTGCTTTGGTGTTTGGGCGTAAAGGAAAGCTAGAAGGTACACTCTCGAAGAAGATTCCAAGAATCGATTTTAAAAGGAAAGCAAAATATGGTATTGGTGAATGGTATGCACTCTCCAAAATACTAAGACAATATGATATTCTGCATGTACATATGCGACACAATTTTGTCTATATAAAGTTAATTGCCACCATATTTAGAGTAAATGTAAAAATAATATTACATGATCATTCTAGTAATTTTGACCATGTAAGCATACCGTTAAAGAGCTTTCTTAGGCCAAACTATTTTATTGGAGTTTCAAAACAGTTAGTAGAATGGTCAAAGAACACATTGGGCGTTCAAAAAAATAAAACATTCTTATTATATAATACCGTACTTAAAGAGCGAATAGATGTATTGGCTAAAGATAAAGAAGGCATTGTTGTTGTAGGTAATATAAAACCTGGAAAGAATCAATTGTTCGTAATAAACCTGATGCCTTCTATACATGAGGATGTTACCTTTATAGGAAAAGTACAGGATTTGTCCTATTTTCAACAATTGAAAGATCGTATCAATACATTGAACTTAGGTAACAGAGTCACATTTATGACAGAGATTGATAATGTTCAATATCAATTACCCAAATTTAAACTAGCATTAATGTCTTCAACTAAAGAAAGCGGTCCATTAGTGCTTATAGAATATTTGGCTCAAGATTTACCATTTGTCTCTTATAAAACAGGAGAGGTTAGTAATCTTTTAGAAAAAGAAATTCCTGAATTTTTCTTATCAAGTTTTGAAGAATCGTTATGGATTAAGAAGATAAAAGAAATATCAAATTATAAAGGATTGGAGTTGAGCACTATTTATGAAAAGCTTTTTTCTCCTTCCAAATACATTCAATTATGTACAGACATATATCAAAAGGTAGTCAGCTCTTAGTGATCTCGGATACAGGTATGCTAATGCATAATGGAAGAAAATATGCATTTGGGCCAGTTGTTCGCGAGTTTGAATACTTGTTAGATATCTTTGATAAGATTATATGGATTGGATATCTAGATGAGAATCCAGATACCCTAAATATCTTTGACGAAATTAGTAGCGCTCGTATAGAAATTGTACCGCTTAAAAAAATAGGAGGTAAGCGGTTTATTGACAAATTGAAAGTGATTCTTAGGTATCCGTACATGTTTTTCTCAATATACAAATACATTAGACGATCAAAATATATACATACTAGATCTCCATCGCACCCGGCATTTGTGTCTATGATTTTTTCGTTTTTTTTCAAAAGAAAAAGATTTTGGCATAAGTATGCCGGAAGCTGGATTGACGATGCTCCTTGGTTCTACAGAGCTCAAAGAAATCTGTTAAAAAAATTAGGGAATAACAGCAAAGTTACCATCAACGGTAATTGGGAATCTAAGGATACCATTTTATCTTTCGAAAACCCTTGTTTAACCGCTAAAGATCGAATACTAGGAAATACATTTTTAAAAGAAAAGGATATAAAGCATAAGATCAACTTTTGCTTTGTAGGTGCGTTAAATGGTCAGAAGGGAGTAGATAAGATTTTAGATGCGTTTTCTTCTTTTTATGATGAAAGAATTGGGGAGATAAACGTTGTTGGAGATGGTGTAAAAAAAGAAGATTATGCAACAAAAGCGAGGAGCTTAAAAAACAAATTTAACTTTTATGGTTTTTTGAACAAAAGTGAATTGATAAAGGTGTATGAAAAATCACATTTCTTATTGTTGCCGTCAAAAAGTGAAGGTTTCCCAAAGGTTATAGGAGAAGCTATGAATTTTTGTTGTATCCCAATTAGTTCTAATGTTTCTTGTATAGATCAATACATTGAACATCGTAAAAATGGCTTTTTAATTGAACCAAATACTGCAGAGAGATTAAAAAGTATTGCAGAAGTATCTACATCCATGACAAATGATGTATTTTTAGGAATAATAAAGGATAATTATAAAGATTCTAATGTTTTTACATATGATAATTATGTGAAGAGAATCCAAACAGAAATCTTTGAATTAGATCAATAACTATTGAGGTTTTTTCTTTTAAATAACAGACTTAATTTAATAGTGCTACATGCGCTTATTGGCGCGGTAGTTGCATTTGTTCCAATATCCAAACTTCTTAGTACAATATTAGTAGTAATAAGTGTTCTTTGGATCATTAAAGCTAGAAGTAGTGAAAAAGCGGCAATCTATGCAGCGGCATATTTAACTGGTGCTGAAGTCTTTTTTAGGATGACTAAAGGTTTCATCTTCTATGAAACAGGTAAGTATGGTGTTTTTCTTTTTTTGCTTCTTGGTAGTATTTATGGTAGAAACACCAATAAACCCAACGCTTTGTTTATCTTATATATACTACTACTGTTATTAGGCGTGGTTTTTTCCAGTGTTCCGGCAGGTGACTCTATAAGGAATTCGATTGTATTTAATTTAAGTGGCCCAGTTATTTTAGGTTTTTGTGCGTTTCATTTTTACGGAAGGAAAATAAGTAAGAAAACGTTGTTCCATGCGATGTTTTTTATGCTTATGCCTATTATTTCAATGACTTCATTTTTATACTTTAGGACTCCAAGCATTGAAGAAATCGTTTTTGGAACTGTTGCAAATTTTGGAACCTCAGGAGGTTTTGGACCAAACCAAGTTGCTACCATTTTAGGCCTAGGAATATTTATTATTGGCGCTTTTTTAATTACAAAAAGAAAGTTAACGGGATATATGCTCTTGGATGGGATATTATTGGTTTATTTGATTTACAGAGGATTATTAACGTTCTCTAGAGGAGGAGTTATTGCAGCAGCCATTTGCTCTGCGTTCTTTTTAATTTTTTATGTATTATCTCAGCAGCAAAGCATCAAACTAACGTTAAAAATATTAGGAGCTTCGTTCTTCGTTTTAGCTGGAGTTTGGCTATATACTTCAAATATTACTGGAGGCATGTTAAATAACAGATATGCAGGAAAAAATGCCCTAGGAGTAGCTAAAAAAGACATTACATCGGGAAGGTTGGATATATTAAAGGAACAGCTTAATAGTTTTTATGAATCACCCATATTTGGTATCGGTGTGGGTAATGGTAAATATAAAAGAATAGAAGGTATCAAGAAAGTAACGGCCGCATCTCATAATGAAATCGGTCGACTTATTGAAGAGCATGGTCTAGTTGGATTGGCAAGTTTATTTTTACTAATTGGTATTCCTGGAATTATGTTTTTTAGGTCTAATAATTATCAAAAAGCTTTTTTGCTTGCGTTCTTCTTGTTTTGGTTTTTAACCATAGGGCATTCCGCCATGCGGATAGCATTTCCTAGTTTTATTTATGGCCTTTGTCTTATTGATATTTATGATGATGAATAAAAAGGTCATTGTATATATAGGAAATGATTTTTCAAAAAGATCAAATTATAATTCGACAATGAATACATTGAGTGGTCTTTTTGAAACAGAAGGGTATCAAGTCGTAAAATCATCCGGGAAAAAGAATAAGTTCTTGAGAATATTAGCTATGTGTAGCACTGTGCTGAAATATTCAAGAACTGCGGATTACATTCTTATTGACACTTTCAGCACACTTAACTTTTATTATGCTTTGGTGGTATCCCAATTAGCCAGAGCCTTAAAAATAAGATATATTCCTATATTGCATGGAGGGAATTTACCCAAACGACTAGATAACAACCGGGCGTTGTGTAAAGCAATTTTTAAAAATTCATATAAGAATATTGCTCCTTCTATGTATTTGAAAACACATTTTGAAAAGAAGCATTATAAAACCGAGTATGTTCCTAATGTAATTACAATAAAGGATTATTTCTATAAAGAAAGAAAAGTAATCACTCCAAACTTATTGTGGGTTAGAGCTTTTGATAAGATATACAATCCACAAATGGCGATTGAAGTACTCTATCATGTGAAGAAACTATACCCTGAGGCCAAACTTTGTATGGTTGGACCAGAAAAGGATCAATCACGAAAACTTTGCGAAAACCTGATATCTATGTACGAGCTGATAGACGCCGTTACGTTCACTGGACTTCTGAGAAAAGAAGAATGGCATCATTTGTCAGAAAACTACGATGTTTTTATTAACACTACGAACATTGATAATACTCCTGTAAGCGTTATTGAAGCAATGGCGCTAGGTTTACCTGTTATTAGTACGAATATAGGAGGGTTGCCTTTTTTAATAGAGGATGGAGTCGATGGTATCTTGGTGAACTGTAATGATGCAGAACAAATGTCTCAAGAAATTTCTAAATTGATAGAAGAAACATCCATTAACATGGCTAGAAAAGCTAGAAAAAAGGTAGAACACTTTGATTGGACATATGTCGCAGAAAAATGGAAATCAATTTTAAGTTAAAAATGATGAACTCATTATACTATAAATCTCCCATTTTTGTTCAGAATATACTGATCACACTTTATGGTTACTACTGGAAGAATAGGCGTTTTGGAAAAGGATTTCAAAAAGAACTTACGTATTGGAAAGAAAGAGAGAGTTATTCGCATGATGAGTGGATAAATTATCAAACAAAAGAACTACAAAAATTACTTATTCATGCTTTTGATACTGTACCTTATTATCATAAGCTATACATAAAAGAAGGTTTCAAAAGAGAGGATTTTGTAAACTTTAGCTTAAAGGACTTAAAATCATTGCCGTATTTAGAGAAAGATGACTTTAGGAAATTTGGAAAAACAGAATTACTATCTCGCTCAAGAAAAAGAGGTCAGTTTTATGCTTCTAGTGGAAGTACAGGAAAGCCTATAAGTGTATTTATGTCTAAAGAGTTTCAAAGAAAATGGAATGCCGCTTATGAAAGTAGAGTCCGTAATTGGGCGGGTGTAGATTATAAGATGTCAAGAGGAATGATTGGCGGAAGAAAAATTTTAAAGGATTCTAGTGCGAAGCCACCTTATCATAGATATAATCATGCAGAAAGACAAACCTATTTTTCGGCTTATCATATTTCTGAGGAGAACGTATTGGCTTATGCAAAAGCGTTTAATGAGCATAAGATCGATTATATGGTTGGATATGCCATGAGCAATTATTTTTTAGCGGATCTATTGGTTAAAAAAGGAATTACTGTGCCAAAACTTAAAGCGATCTTGACCTCCAGTGAAAAGTTGACAAAAGAAATGAGAGATACATTCCAAAAAGCATATGGTTGTCAAACATTTGATGCTTATAGTGGGGTTGAGGCCTGCGGATTGATTTCCCAAGATATTTACGGAGATTTTTTATTTAGTCCAGACTCTGGTATTATGGAAGTTGTAAATGAAAATGGAGTTGATGTTAAAAATGGCGAAATAGGAGAAATTGTCGCAACAGGACTGTTGAACTATGATCAGCCATTGATAAGATATAAAATTGGAGATAAAGTGGAAATCTCTAAAGATCAAACAACTAAAAGTGGAAAGCAAATGTTGAAGATTGATCAAATATGGGGGAGAGTTGAAGATATCTTACAATCGTCGGATGGAAAAAAAATTGTGAGATTCCATTCAATATTTTTAGATATAAATGGATTGATTGCTGGACAAATTGTTCAAGAATCTTTACTTAAAATTAGGTTAAACCTGGTTGTTGATAATGCATATGAAAAATCTTCAGAATTAGTTTTTAGAGAAAGAGTCCAGAATTTACTTGGAGATTCAGTACAAGTAAATATTTGCTACTTAGAAAGTATCCCTAAGAATAATAATGGTAAATTTCAGAGCGTAATTTCCAATCTTAGATGAAAAAAACTATTTGGATTATAAATCAAACAGCTGGTACGCTGAACTCAGGATGGGGAGAGCGACATTTGTTTTTGGCTGCTGAGTGGAAAAAGAAAGGGTATCAGACCTATATTTTTTCTGGCAGTTATAATCATCTATTTAAAGAGCAACCCACAACAAACGGTAAAAGACTTACTATAGAAAAAGTAGATAACGATATTACCTTTTGTTGGGTAAAATGTTCAAAATATAATGATGGAGGATATAGAAAGTTTCTAAGTAATATTGTGTTTACGATAAGATTATTCTTTTTAAACATCAAATCTATTCCAAAGCCTGATATAATTATTGTGTCATCGATGCCAATTTTCCCTATTATAGTAGGTAACTATTTCAAGAAAAAACTGGGTGCTAAAAAATTGATTGTTGAGATTAGAGATCTTTGGCCCCTAACTCCAATATTGTTAAAAGGAATGTCAAAATATAACCCTTTAATAATGATAGTTTCATGGTTTGAAAAATATGCGTATCGTAAATCTGATAACATTGTGAGTCTGCTTCCGAACGCCTATAAATATGTAGACAAAATATCGAAAGACCCTAATAAGTTTGTATATATTCCTAATGGCATTGATCAAAATTTGTTAAAAAAAGAAGGATTATCTAAAGGAATCATAGAGAAGGTAAAACAAAAAAAATTCATCATTGGTTATACCGGAACACTTGGTTTTGCAAATGCCATGAGTTATTTTATTGAAGCAAGCAAGTTGCTAAAAGATGACGATAGGTTTCATTTCGTAATCGTTGGAGATGGTCCGCTAAAACCAACCTTAAAACAAATGATTTCTGATGATCAAAATAATATTACATTTATAGATAAAGTCAAAAAAAGCCAGGTACAAGAGGTTATTTCATACTTCTCTGTTTGTTACTTAAGTCGATATAGTTCCAAACTGTATACCTATGGAGTATCCTACAATAAGTATTTTGATTATATGCTGGCAAAGAAGCCAATTCTAGAATCTTCTGAACATATTAATGATCAAGTAGAACAAGCTAATTGTGGCTTAATAGTGCCTCCAGAAAATTCTGTCGAAATTGTAAATGGAATAAAAAAAATGCATTCTATGGATAAAAACGAAATAGAAAAACTGGGGGCAAATGGCTATGAGTTTTTGCTGAAGCATCATACTTATGAAAAGTTAAGTCGTGATTATTTGAAATTATTTATTGAATGAGTCGACCATTCAGTATTTAAATTTATATTTTTGAATGCTTCTAAGTGTTATAAGGAGGGAACTATGGGGGATAAATCAATACATTTTGCAATATCTGAAAGAAAAGTTTTATTAAGACTTTTTGACGTTGTATTTAGTGTTCTGAGCCTTGGCTTAACTTCATATTTCTTTAGTTTTGACTACTTTAATTATCAGAACCCAAATATTATTATTTGGTTGATGACATTTACCTTTTACTTTATTTTGTTCGGTGAAGTGTTTCAGTTATATAATCTTCAAGTCTCTAGCAATCGTTTTTCTGTAACTAAAAGCCTTTTCTTAACAACTATAGTTACAACACTTTTCTATTTCTTAACGCCCTATATATCACCGTCCTTGCCAGAGAATAGGATACAAATTGTTTACTTTTTTTTAGCAATAACCGTTCCTGTTTTATTGTGGAGATTTTTATACATGACCTTATTATATACACCAAAATATTTTAAGAATATCTTGTTGATCTCTCATTCTTCCAAGATTGAAAACATTGTTGATTTGATCGATAGTAATGGACATTATAATATTTCGGCGTATCTATCCGATAAAGAAATCGAAACTCTTAGTAATTTGCATTGTGTTTCAGAAGCAGAAATATATGATGTTGTTATCAGCAAGAAGATTACAGAAATAATCATATCGCCGATAGGATTTACAAAAGAAGAGATTGTTAATATTAATAAAAAAATGGTTTTACTTTTTGAAGAAGGAGTAACTATTAAAAGTTATGAATCATTCTATGAGGAAATAACTGACAGAATTCCAAAAGAGTATTTGAATTTTGACTTTTACAATAATATCAACTTGATTCGAAATAATGATAATAAATTTTATGTCTTGTTTCATAGATTACTTGACATGATAGTTTCATTTATTGGGATAGTGATCCTTATTGTTTTACTTCCTTTAATCTTTCTTGTTAACTTATTTTTTAACAAGGGACCGTTATTCTATATTCAGGAAAGAGTAGGAGAAAAGGGTAAAACATTTAAGATATATAAACTTCGAACCATGATTGTTAATGCTGAATCAAATGGAGCAGTATGGGCCATAAAAAATGATAAGCGAATTACTCCATTCGGGAAGTTGTTAAGAAATACCCGATTAGATGAATCTCCTCAGTTCTTTAATATTTTAAAAGGAGATATGAGTATTATTGGCCCAAGACCGGAGCGCCCTGAATTTGTTAGAAAATTGGAAGAAGAAATCCCTTATTATGGATTACGGCACGTAATAAAACCTGGAATTACAGGGTGGGCCCAAGTAAAATATCCGTATGCAGGAAGTGTAGAAGAACAAGAGAAAAAACTGCGATACGACCTTTATTATATTAAAGAACAAAGTTTGTTCATTGACTTTAAGATATTGATTAAGACAATAACAACCGTCTTATTCTTTAGAGGTCAATAAATAGTAATACCGTATTCCTAAAAGGAGCAATAGAGGAATCAAAGATATTGCGAATAACTGAACTCCTGTTAGCCAAATAACTACTAGTACTGCTAAAAATATTTGCACTATCCAAATGTATTTTTTAACTAAGCTATTTGGATTTCTTTTCAATAAATAAAAAGCAATTATACTATTAGGGGCGAAAGCCCAAAGAACATTGAAATTATTTGGGGTAATTTTGTGGTCTGTAAAGAACCACAAAAAAACAATTCCTATTCCAATAACACCGGTAATAAAAAACAATGTAAAGTCAAACCACTTTGATCGTCGCTTTCTTTTTAAATCTCTATAGGTAATCAAAATCCCAATAAATAAAAATAAGAAGAGTACTCCTAAAGGACTAAGGAAGGTAAATGAAGATTCGGTCTCTTCAAAAACAAGGATATCGTTTTCTTTTTTTACAATAGGAATCTCTACACCATCCCTGACTATGGTTCCTTTCTTAAAAGCTTCAAAGACATAGTCTGGTAAATATAAGTACTGATCGGCCGTAGCTTTTTTGTCTAAAATCGTTCCTAAAGCAATATTAATGCCTAGGCTTCCCCATGTGTTCCAGTATAATTCATTATTCATTAATTGACGAAGCGTAGTATCATCTCCAGATACATATTCATCTCCTAGTTGAATACTATCCTTTAAAATGATTCTAGAAATATCTCTAAGTTTTGTCGCACAATTATTAAAATAGGGATCATACAAATAATAGGCATTTTCTAGCTTTGCATTATGCTCTAAAAATTCGAAGAACTGTTGTTTCTGCTCTTGTGTAAGGTCTAGAACTTGTTCCTTCACCCAACGCTTATCCTGTTGGTTGCTTCTTATAAAATTGTGGAAAGGATATCTGGCTAATAAGTATTCCAATTTACCCTTTGCAAAATTACTATAGAAACCAGGCTTGCTAAAATCAAAAACGCCGTAGTTATACGCAAGATCAAAATTGAGTACAGGATCTTTAATTCTGACGGTACTATGCCCAAAAACTTCGTATAGGTTTTCACCAGGTCCAACAGTAACAATACTAACTTCTGAATATACAGATAACTTAAGATATTGAGCAAATGTTAGGTGGGCGGAAAAAATAAATAATAAAGTAAGTAAAACTCTTTTCATACTTAACGTCTAAAGAAACTATAGTCAATTTTAACAGAAAAAATATTTGAGAACAATGCATTTCCAACACTACCTATGTTCGTAAGAGCGTAGTCTACTTGAATTCCATTATAGGTAAACCCCACACCAAAATTTGGTTGCAATGAAAGTGATTTGCTACCGTCGAATTCTGTAGTATTTTGAAAATTACCCACGCCGGCTCTTAAAAAGACAAAATTCTCATAATCTAATTGAAAACCAATTGCCGGGTCAATACTTGCAAAACTAGTAGAAATAAGATCATTGGTCTGAGCAAAACGTACGTTCAAATCAACTTCTGATAGTAAGTTGAAATAACGACCAATTTTAAATTTCTTTGCTACACCAAATTGGACTTTAGGCTTTGTAATTTCTGTTGTTTCCGGTAATTCTTGGTTTTGTCCTGGAATAGCATTCTGAATCTTGGCAAATTCGTCTTCATTAATATTCCAAACGTTATAGGTAGTGGTAATATCTCGAATCATTAAACCAACTCTCCAATCATTGCGCTCGAATTGAATTCCGGCATCAAGACCCACACCCCATGAAGAGGCAAAATCTCCAATAATACGTCGTACAATTTTTGCATTCACTCCAAAGTATATGTCTTTAAAAATGAGGTTCCTTGCATAGGCTATGTTGAATGCATAATCTACTGCAGAAAATAGGCTAATTCGATTAAAGTCTATATTTCCTTGACTATCTATTAATTCGGTAGTATTTAATATATCATCTACACCAAAGCGAATAATAGAAAACCCTAAAGCACTTTCACCATCCAATGGCATAGCAAAAGCCGCATAGTTATAATTTGCAATTCCAGCAAAGTAGGAGGCATGCATCAATGAGCCTTGATAATCTTTAATGTTTACCAACCCTGCAGGATTCCAATAGATGGCATTCACATCATTAGAAGTTGCAACCACAGATTTACTCATTCCTAGTGCTGCAGCATCTACACCAATGTTCAAAAATTCATTCGAATAATTTCTAAAAGCCTGTGCACAAATAAGCGCTGGAATTATTATAAAAAGTAGTGTTAATTTATTTCTGATCATACCACAAGAATCAAAACAAATATCTGAATATATATTTGAATAAACTTCTGTTTCCTATAGATATTGCCTTTTTTATACATTCTCTTCTATAAAATCTAACATCCGTTGTTCTAACCACCGATTGTCTTTTTGTTTGAATGAAGAAATATACCCCACATGACCGCCATATCTAGTTGCCTCTAAAAAGAAATACTCGGAAGAATCAGCTTCTTCATAAGGGTAACATTCTTTAGATAAAAAAGGGTCATCCAAAGAAGTTATTAATATCGTTGGCTTCTTGATGAAAGATAAATAAGGCTTAGAACTTGCCTTTTCCCAATAATCTTCTGGACTACTAAACCCGAAAACCGGAGCAGTATATAGCGCATCGAAATCTTTAAATATCTTCGCTTTAAACAACGCTGATTTATCTAATTTATATTCAGGGAACTTATGGGCCTTTTCTAATACCTTTAATCGAAGTGTTTTTAAAAACTCTTCCATGTAAATTTTATTTTTCAAAGTACTCATTTCTCTGCCAGAGGATGCAAGATCAATGGGTACAGAGACCGCAATTGCCGCCTTAACCTTTGCAGGAACCCTGTCTGCATATTCTCCCATATATTTCAACGTTAGATTGCCTCCTAAGCTGTAACCCACAATAACCAATTTCTTATAGGTATAATGGTGTAATAAATGCTTTACCACAAAATCCACATCTTCTGTTTTTCCACTATGATATGTAGAAAGCAATAAGTTGTCTTCTCCACTACAACCTCTTAGATTAAAACAAACAGTATCTAAACCTGCTTTATTAAGTTCAGAAGTCGCAGAAACCATATACTTAGATTCTGAACTTCCTTCTAATCCATGAATTAATAGAACTAACGTATCAGATCCTACAAAAGAAAAGTCAAGATCAATAAAATCTTTATCCCAGGTAGTGATTCTCTGACGTTCATAATCGTGCTTCTCCTTCATAAACAAAGGTCTATATACGGTATTAAAGTGCCCGTTTCTAAAAGGTAATGAAGGATAAAAGTCAGATGTGAGTATTGGCATTTTCTTTAAAATTCAAGCAATTAACAAACAAATATGATTAAAAAATAATGAATTTAAAAGCCTCCTAAAAGGATTTCTTATTTTAGCGATATCAAATCTACCAAATGAATCTTAAAAAACACATTCCCAATCTATTTACATTAGGAAATCTATTTTGCGGTACATTGGCTACAATGGCCGCTGTTGAGCGTAACTATAAGGCAGCAGCTTTACTCGTGGTAATTGGAATTATTTTTGATTTTTTTGATGGATTTTTAGCAAGAATTCTTAAAGTGCAAGGAGAACTGGGAAAACAATTAGACTCTTTAGCGGATATGGTGACTAGTGGAGTGGTTCCTGGAATTCTTATGTTTAGATTTTATGAAGAGACAATCCAGCATGGAGATACAGACTTATCTGCTATGGGAATATTAATGGCTTTTTCATGTTTTCTATTAACGCTTGCCGCTGGTTATCGATTGGCAAAATTTAATATTGATACTAGGCAGTCAGAGTCCTTTATTGGTCTGCCAACGCCGGCAATGAGTTTGTTTGTAATTTCCTTACCAATTATTTATGAATACACGACTATCGAGTTCGTAAAGAATTTGGTATTCAATAATTACTTCTTAATTAGTGTCTCTATAATCCTAAGTGTTTTAATGAATGTAAATATTCGCTTGTTCTCCTTAAAGTTTAAAAAATTTGGGTTCAGGGAAAATATCATGAAGTATATACTTCTTTTTACTTCATTAATACTTATTATTACATTACAATATCTAGCTGTACCTTTGATCATTGTATTATATGTATTGCTTTCAATACTTCAGAATACCTCAAATAAATCCTCCTCATGAAACCGGCAACCCCTCCTAAAAGCGAAGAAAAAAGACTAGAAGCCTTATATAGTTATAATATTTTAGATACAATTCCTGAAGAAGAGTATGATACCATTACCAAGATAGCTTCAGAAATTTGTGATACTCCTATAGCGTTGGTCTCTTTAATCGACCCTACCAGACAATGGTTTAAATCTCACCATGGTTTAGGCGCTTCAGAAACACCTAGAGATTATGCATTTTGTGCGCACAGTATTTTAGAGCCAGATGAACTTTTTATTGTTCCGGATGCAACAAAAGATGAACGCTTCCATGACAATCCCTTAACCACAGGAGAACCTCATGTTATTTTTTATGCTGGGGCTCCTCTAAATACGCCTGAAGGGTACTCTTTGGGAACGTTGTGTGTTATTGATACTAAACCGAGAGAATCCTTAACGGAAGGGCAGAAAACGTCGCTAAAAGCATTGGCACAACAAGTAATGAGCCAACTAGAGTTGAGAAGGAAGAACATTCGGCTTGAAAGGGCTAATAAAGAGATATCCCGTTTAAATGAACAGTTGAATCATTTCGCCTATAGATTGACACATGATTTGAAAACTCCGATAAGGGGAATCAACTCTTTAGTGGATTTCATCAAGCAAGACCATTATGAATTATTTAAGAATACAGAGGTACAGGAATGGATAGATTTAATTTCTTCTAGGGCAGTATATATGGACACATTAATCGAAGAGATATTGGAGTATACAAAAGCTACAAATTCAAGCATTCATTTTGAAGAGTTCAACCTTAAATCTTTACTTAATAACGTACTTAAGAACTGCGATGTCGAGAAATTGATTGCGATGAATTTTAACAATACCGACACGAATATGGCGCACTCTAAAATTGCTTTTGTTCAAATATTTCAAAATCTATTGACGAACTCTAAAAAGTTTAATGATAAAGAGAAGTGCGAAGTGATTGTTTCTTTCAATGAAACTAAAGATGAATATCAATTTATTTATGAAGACAATGGCCCTGGAATATCAAAAAAATACTGGGATAAAGTATTTATCATGTTCGAAACATTGGATGATAGCAGTATTAAAAACACAGGTATTGGTTTGGCAACTGTAAAGTCTATCATTAATCGGTTTGGAGGCGAAATACATTTAAATAAAAGAAGTAATGGGGAAGAGGGAGTGTGTTTCGAATTTTCTTTACCTAAAACCAACATTCACGACATGAATGACTAGAATGTTCTTTTCTCTTTTAATTCAAAATCTTTTCCTAAATAGACTTTTCTAACGAGTTCATCATCTGCTAATTCTCTCGGAGTTCCTTCTTTTAGAATACCTCCTTCAAACATCAAATAAGTTCGGTCGGTAATAGCCAAAGTGGCCTGTACATCATGATCGGTAATAAGAATTCCAATATTTCTATCTTTTAAATGCGCAACAATGCTTTGAATGTCTTCAACGGCAATGGGATCTACACCTGCAAAGGGCTCGTCTAGTAATATAAAATTAGGATCAGAAGCAAGACATCGTGCAATTTCTGTTCTTCTTCGTTCACCTCCCGATAACAAATCTCCTCTATTTTTACGAACATGACCAATATTGAATTCTTCAATTAAAGATTCCAGTTTGATCTTTTGTTCTTTTTTAGACAGTCCTGTAAATTGTAGCACCGACATAATATTGTCTTCTACTGATAATTTTCTAAAAACGGATGCTTCTTGTGCCAAATAACCAATCCCTTTTTTTGCACGTTTGTACATTGGGTATCCAGTAATTTCTTCATCATTCAAATAGATATTACCACCATTTGGTTTGATCATTCCAACGATCATGTAAAACGAAGTAGTCTTTCCAGCTCCGTTAGGACCTAATAGTCCAATGATTTCTCCTTGCTGAACTTCTAAAGAAATGCCTTTTACAACTTTTCTGCTTCCATAAATCTTTTGAATATTATCTGCTCTTAAAATCATAGGTCAAATATAATGATTGATAACTATCAGCTTCTTAAAAAACTTATAAATCGTTTTCTTCTAGAGCCTCCCAGTATTCAACTGCTCTTCTTAAATGTGGTATAACAATGGTTCCACCCACTAAAGTAGCAATGGATAATGTTTCCATCATTTCTTCTTTAGTGACCCCATTTTTATAGGAGGTTTCTAAATGGTAAGCAATACAATCATCACAACGTAAAACAGCCGAAGCTACCAAACCTAACAATTCCTTTGTCTTAACAGGTAAGTGACCTTCTTTAAAAGCGTTTGTATCAAGGTTAAAAATCCTTTTTAGGACCTTGTTATCATCACCTAAAATCTTCTCATTCATCTTTTGACGATAGGCATTGAATTCCTCTACTTTATTTGCCATACTTCTTTTCTTGATTTTTAATTACTCGTTTAGATACTTTAATACTTATTTCGTACAATATCAATATAGGAATAGATACTATTACTTGGCTTGCTACATCGGGTGGAGTTATAATGGCAGCTAATATTAATACCAATACCAATGCATGCTTTCTATATCTTTTCAAAAACGCGGGAGTTACCAATCCTATTTTAGATAAAAAATAAATGATAACAGGAAGTTCAAACATAATTGCTACTCCCAAAAGCGTATTGGTTACTAATCCAATATGTGAATCCATTGTAAATTGATTCTGGATCATATCTGTAATCTCATAGTTATAAAAGAAATACACAGACATTGGTAAGATGACAAAGAAGCTGAATAGCACTCCGACAAAGAATAATAAGGAAGCGATTAGAATAAATCCTCTAGATTTTTTCACCTCTTGTTCATGAAGGCCAGGAGCAATAAATCGCCAAATCTCCCATAAAACATATGGAAATGCAACAATTAGACCCAATATTAAAGAGGTCCAAATAGAATTCATAAATTGTTGTGTAACTTTTAAACTCTGGAGCTCACCACTAAACTCAACATTACAAAAACCACTTTCAACACCAAAAGCAGAAAAGAAATTACAAAACGCTCTATAGGTAAGGAAATTAGGGTCTCTATGTGCCAATAGAAAGTTTTCGTAAATATCCTTTTGAAAAATAAAAACTGCAACGGCCACAAGTACTATTGCAATAAAACTTCGCACTAAATGCCATCGTAGCTCTTCTAAATGTGCCAGAAACGACATTTCTTTTCCTTCACTCTCTGCCATTAAAATATACCTTCTTTAATAAGATCATGTAAATGTACAACACCTACATAGTCCTTGTTACTATTTGTAACTAAAATTTGTGAAATATTATTATTTTCCAATGTTTCTAAAGCTTCAATGGCCATAGCATCAGACGAGATTAATTTCGGATTCTTACCCATAATATCTCTAGCTGCTAACTTAGATATATCAGATTGTGCTGTTAACATTCTTCGTATATCACCATCTGTAATAATTCCTGAGATGTTATTGTCCTCAGATAGAACCGCCGTAACACCAAGTCTCTTTTCTGTCATCTCTACGATTACTTCGGCAATGGTACTATCTTCAGTCACTTTGGGTAATTGATTGTCCTTGATCAAATCAGAAACCCTTAAGTACAAACGTTTTCCTAAGGCTCCTCCTGGATGATATTTTGCAAAATCTGTACTAGAAAACCCTCTTAACTCTAACAGACAAACAGCTAGGGCATCACCTAAAACTAACTGTGCCGTTGTGCTTGTAGTAGGGGCCAGGTTATTAGGGCAAGCTTCCTTTTCTACATAAGAGTTTAAGGTGAAGTCGGCATTTTTACCTAAAAAAGAATCTGCATTTCCAGTAATCGCAATAATTTTATTCTTAGAATTTTTAATCAAAGGAACTAATACCTTTATCTCTGGTGTATTTCCACTTTTAGAAATACAAATCACAACGTCATCTTTTTGTATGATTCCTAAATCTCCATGGATTGCATCAGCAGCATGCATAAATATAGAAGGTGTACCTGTTGAGTTAAAGGTAGCCACAATTTTAGCAGCTATATTAGCACTTTTACCAATACCTGTAACTACTAGTCTACCTTTAGAATTTAAAACACATTCAATAGCATTTTCAAAATCTTCATTAATAAGATTTGTGAGATTGGCAATCGCATTGCTTTCCATTAAAATGGTCTCCTTAGCAATAGCGATACTATTTTTTAAATTTTTCAATAGTTGATTTTTTAGCAGTAAAAAAAAAGTTATATCTTTAATTAATCAAACAAAGCAAAATTACTACAAAAATACTTGACCCCAAACATTTGCCTTTCGTTTGTGTTGTTTCATTTTAATTATCTAAGGATAAAAAAATATATAGATGTAGAATGGATTTACACAGTCCTTTAAAGAAGTTCTTTGGCTTTAATCAATTCAAAGGTCTTCAAGAAGATGTTGTTAAGAGTGTTATAGATAATCATAATACTTTTGTGATCATGCCAACAGGAGGTGGGAAATCTCTTTGTTATCAGTTGCCCGCCTTGATGAAAGAGGGCACAGCAATCGTTATTTCGCCGTTAATCGCTTTGATGAAGAATCAAGTTGATGCTATTCGTGGTATTTCAGAAAATAGAGGAATCGCTCATGTGTTAAACTCTTCTTTAAATAAAACGGAGGTAGCTCAGGTGAAAAGTGATATCGAAGAAGGAATTACTAAATTATTATATGTAGCTCCCGAATCTTTGATAAAAGAAGAATATGTAACTTTTCTGCAATCTCAAAAAATTTCTTTCGTGGCCATAGATGAAGCCCATTGCATTTCAGAATGGGGACACGATTTCAGACCTGAGTACAGAAATCTACGTCACATTATAAAAAAGATAGATAATGTACCTGTTATTGGTTTGACTGCTACCGCTACAGAAAAGGTGCAAGAAGATATTTTAAAGACCTTAGGTATTACAGATGCTAATACGTTTAAAGCGTCATTTAATAGAGCTAATTTGTTTTACGAGGTACGGCCTAAAACCAAAGACGTTGAAAAAGACATTATCCGCTTTGTAAAGCAACGTATAGGGAAATCTGGAATTATTTATTGCCTGAGTAGAAAAAAAGTAGAGGAGATTGCTCAAATTTTACAAGTGAATGGAATAAAAGCAGTTCCGTATCATGCAGGATTGGATGCAAAGACGAGAGTAAAACATCAAGATATGTTCTTAATGGAAGATTGTGATGTTGTTGTAGCTACTATTGCATTCGGGATGGGGATAGATAAGCCAGATGTTCGATATGTTATCCATCATGACATTCCGAAAAGTTTAGAAAGTTACTATCAGGAAACCGGAAGAGCTGGTAGAGATGATGGAGAAGGTTATTGCTTAGCATTTTATGCTTATAAGGATATAGAGAAACTTGAAAAATTTATGGCTAGTAAACCTGTGGCAGAGCAGGAGATAGGTCATGCTTTATTGCAAGAAGTTGTTGGGTACGCAGAAACTTCCATGAATAGGCGTAAGTATTTGTTACACTATTTTGGTGAGGAGTTTGACGAAGTCAATGGTGAAGGGGCTGATATGGATGATAATAGTAGAAATCCAAAGAGTCAGCATGAAGCTAAAGATAATGTTGTAAAACTATTGTCCATTGTAAGAGACACCAAAGAGAAATACAAACCAAAAGAAGTAGTGAACACATTGATTGGGAAAGAAAATGCTATGCTCAACTCCCATAAAACACATTTGCAACCTTTCTTTGGTATAGGAAAAGATAAAACAGGCCCTTACTGGATGGCTTTACTACGGCAAATATTAGTGGTAGATTTCATCAAAAAAGAAATTGAACAGTACGGCGTTGTAAAATTAACACCATTAGGAAGGGAATTTATAGAGAACCCTAAGTCATTTATGATGACGGAAGATCATGTCTATTCGCAAGAAGATAGCTCAGATATTATTACAAATACAAAAGGAGCTAGTATTAGTGCAGATGAGAAATTGATCAAAATGCTAAAGGAGCTTCGAAAGAAAATTGCTGTAAGACAAGGAGTTCCTCCATTTGCAGTTTTTCAGGACCCATCCTTAGATGATATGGCGTTAAAGTACCCAATCACATTAGAAGAACTCTCAACGGTTCATGGAGTAGGAGAAGGGAAGGCTAGAAAATTCGGAAAGGAGTTTATCGGGCTTATTGCGAACTATGTAGATGAGAATGATATCATGCGTCCGGATGATCTTATCGTAAAAAGTACTGGAGTTAATTCTGGTTTAAAGCTATACATCATTCAAAATACGGATAGGAAGCTTCCATTAATGGATATTGCCAAATCTAAAGGCTTAGAAATGAGTGAACTCATTAAAGAAATGGAAGCCATTGTCTATTCTGGAACCAAGCTAAATATTGACTATGCTGTAGAGGATTTGGTTGATGAAGATCAACAAGAAGAGATCTATGATTATTTTATGGAGGCTGAAACTGACAAGATCCAAGAAGCGATGGACGAGTTTGATGGAGATTACGATGATGAGGAATTACGCTTAATGCGTATTAAATTTATTAGCGAGGTTGCGAACTAAAACTGATACTTCTTATCAATTGCATACTTTACCAATTCATTTCCGTTAGTTAGTTGCAATTTTCGAATCATATTTTTGCGATGCGTATCTACCGTAGTTTTGGCGATAAATAAGCTTTCAGAAATTTCTTTGGAGGTTTTACCATTGGCTATTAATTGCAATATTTCTTTCTCTCTATTTGACAACACAACCTTTTCTGTTTTCCCAACATTTACGTTACCCTCTATGTAATCGTTCATAAAGTTGAAGGCTACATTTGGGTCGAAGAATGTTTCGCCTTCGGCAACAACTTGTATGGCTTTAGAAAGCATTTTAATCCCTGAATTCTTCAAAATATACCCTGTTGCTCCAGCATCTAGCATTTGTTTAATCGCTTCTGGTTGATCAAACATCGTCATAGCCAATATCTTTATATGAGGATACTTTTCTTTGATCTTTCGGGTAGCCTGAATACCATCCATAATGGGCATTCGTATATCAGTAATAACTAGTTTAGGTTGTTTTAATAAAGTCAACTTAACTAATTCCTCACCATTATTAACAGTACCAATGATGTTAATATCTTCATCATATTCGAAGAAAGACGTAACTCCATCAATCAGCATTTGATGATCCTCAGCTATTATAATTGTAATCATACTTTTCTTTTAACCAAAGGTATGACCAAAATAAACATTGGGAATACCTTTATATAGGTATTATTCAATTGGAATATTAATGATAATAGTTGTTCCTTTATTTTGCGTAGAATCTATGATCAATTCTCCTTTGATATGTTCTATTCTGGTCCGTATCGAATGTAATCCCATACCAGTTTTAAGATCTATTTCGTTTACATTAAAGCCAATACCATTGTCCTCTACAATAATAGTTAACATAGCATCATGACGCGATACGTTAATAGTAGCATTAGCAGCCTGACCATGTTTTAATATGTTAGTCGTCAACTCTTGAATGATTCTAAAAACAGCGATCTCCAGGCTATTTTCTAAAGGAGTATCCAAACCAAAATGCACTACTTCGATCGAAATCTTATTTGCCGAAGAAATCTTGTCTGCCATCATTTGAACTGCTACTAACAACCCTTCATTCGCAATAACGCCTGAATTCTTGGCATGGGCAATACTTCGTACTTTTAAATAGGCTTCATCAATGAGATTCTCGGTTTTATCAAATAGCAGATCTTGATCTACCTTTTGTCTTTTCTTATTAATTCGTAAGTTTTCAAAATGTAGTTTTAAGGTAGCTAAAACACTTCCCAAATTATCGTGCAGATCTTCAGCAACTCGTTTCCGTTCTTTTTCTTGCCCTTCTACCATGGCATTAATAGTACTAATCTCTTGTTCTTTTAAAAGAGTTAGGTTTTTTTGAGTTTCCAGTTCTTTACCTTGTTCTGCTATTAGCCTTTTTCTTTTGGAGTTTTTCAGCATCAAAAAAGTAATGAAACCACCTAGAACTATAAAGCCCACTGCGCCAATAAACAAGTTTCTGTTTTGCCTTTTCTTTTGTTGTTCTACCAAAATTTGCTTTTCTTTTTCAGCAGTTTGATATTTTACATCTAATTCCGCGATAGCAATATTCTGTGCAGTATTATTAATACTGTCTTTAACTTCATTATACTTATTTGTATAAAAGTAAGCCTGTTTATAGTTGCCAATCTCTTTATAACATTCAGCGAATTTTAAGAAAAGTACTTTGTTTAGATTTAATCGAAATCTATCAGGTGTTATTTTTTCAGCCTTTTTAAGCTGAACAATCGCCTCATTATGCCGCCCTTTTTTCTGAAAAAAATTAGCATAATTTATGTAAGACGAGAATAATTCGTTTGGGTTCTTTTCCGTGTATAGTTGTAGTATTTCTTTGAAGAAGTAGCTTGCCGAATCGGGAGCCGTTTCTGTGTATAGTAAAGCTAAATTTGCATAAACACCAGCTATAGTTTGTTTCCTTCCAATCTTTTTACCTAAAGAAAGTGTTTTATGATAGTAGGCAGCTGATAATTCAGGATCCTTATTAAAATAAAGGCTTGCATAATTATAATTTGCAAAGATTAACCATAGCGTGTCTTTTTTTTCTTTTGCTCTTTTATTATAGGCATCTAAAAAAGACTTACAGTCATATTCTAAATCATTTTGCCCGTCACATTGCCTAAAAAGACGCAAATTACAAATTGCTACACTATCCTTATCATCATAAATACGATAGATATTTTTTGCTTTTATGAAAAGATTGAAAGCTTCCGAATGCTTGTTCAGGTCATTGAGTGCTTCAGCTTTTTTAAAATAAAAACCAGCTGAATCTTTTGGGGCCTTTGTTATTTGTTGTGTAAGCGTATTGCATATCATGTTTGTCGTAAAAAATAACAAACAGATATGCAATAAAATAGTGTTCTTTTTCAATGTATTTCTCATTTGCTTTTATGGTCCTCCAATAATAACTCCTCCTCCAGATTCTTTTGGCTCTTCTTCAAAATTGAAATTGTCCTTATCAAAATGCGTATTTTCTTTTGCTAATTTATCATAGTGCGCTTTTCTGTCTTCGGTATCCATGAATATGGTCATGTCATCATGTATAATTACGACATCTAACTTCTGAGCAACATCATCAATTATTAATGGGTTATGTTCACTGTTTAAAAGGTCATCAAAACCAAAATCAAACTCAAGCATAAATTTTTTTGCTGCACCTGGAACTCTATACCTGTTGGGTGTACCGTCATTTATGATAATGGTAATTTGTTTCCCGTGTGATCCAGATGTATTTAAAGCTGAAAAAACCTTAAATCGTTTATTTGGCATAGGTATTTCCAAATGAATTTCTTTTTTAGAGATATTGTGATAACTCTCTACGGTAATAATGTCGAAATTTTTTGGGTACTTATTTGCTTCACCAGGTTTAAAATTCCGAAACAATGTTTGTCTCATAGTTAATATTGATTTAAAGATTAATAGTTTTCCAAAAGTCAAAAGAAAATTGGGGGTTAGGTATACCTACAAGTAGGTAAATGTTAGTACCTAAATATAAGTAGAAAAAACTATACTAAGAAGATCGTCAGCAAAATACCAGCTAGAATAGCAATAAACTTTTGTAGATTGAATTTGTGATTCTCTGTACTTTCAAAAAGAATAATGGTAGAGATATGCAAAAAGACACCAATAATAACGGCAGTAATCTCCATAATGTATTGTTCGAACAATTGCATATGTTCAGAAAGATATACTCCTAAGGGGCTCATTAAAGCAAAAACGGTAATAAATAAGATGGTGGTTTTAGTCGAGAACTTTGCAGAGATCAAGAAACTTGTCAGTACAATAGCAATAGGTACTTTATGTACAACAATAGCCCACAACAGATTGTCTCCTGCATGATGAATAGGTAAACCTTCAGAGAAGGCATGAATACATAAACTTATAAATAAAAGTTTAGGGAACTTCTTACCGTCACCATGATAATGAATATGTCCATGCTCTGCACCTTTAGAAAAGGACTCTAAAATAGACTGTAATACAATACCTAAGATAATACAAATACCGATCATTTTGGTATTTGTCGTATGTTGATATACTTCAGGAAGTAAATGTAGCACAGTAACCGATAACAGATATGCACCACTAAAGGCCAAGAGAATTCTGGTAATCTTTTCGTTTGGTTTTGCAATTAAAACAAATACGGCACCAACAGCTACCGATAAGATTAGATACAATATCGTCATGAGGCTACTAAAATTAATCTGTTAGAAGTGGTTCCGTCAAATGGGTTTAAGTCATAATCTCCAAAAACATGATCGATCTGCAGTCCAGCTTCACTAAAGTATATTTTCATTTTTTCCAGATCAATGTATTTGACATGTTCTGTATAGGCATGCGATTCTCCATCAACTTCAAAGGAGATGTGTTTTTTAATAAAACCGTTGACAATTTCTCGTTGAATGCTAAAAATGATTCCGTCTACAATTTTCACTTCATTGGTTACGATGGTTTTACGAACTTTTTCAACATTTAAAAAATCCAACACTAACACACCATCTTTTTTTAATCCGTTTTTTAGATTCTTTAAGATCAAAATATCTTCTGCATCATCCTCAATATAACCAAAACTTGTAAATAAGTTAAAGATCGCATCATATTTGTTCTTAAGAGGTTCACGCATATCTTTTACAGCAAAGCGTAATGTCTCATTTTCATATTGTTTGGCATATGCAATACTATTTTCAGAAAGATCTCCTCCTGTAACATTATAGCCTAAAGAATTTAAGTATACTGAATGACGACCCTTACCACAAGGAATGTCTGCAATATGACTTCCCTTTGGCAATTGTAGGAATGAAGTAATATTGCGCATAAATACCTGTGCATCCTTATCATTCCTGTCTTTATACAAAATGTGATAATAAGGAGTGTTAAACCAAGAAGTAAACCAATCTGTTTCTTTCATACTTGTAAGTAGGCAAAAATACGTTTTTCTTACAGATGTTAAAATGATATTGTAAGATACTAGACTACCTCAAATTAAAATGTAATTTTGCATCACAATAGCAAAGGGATGAATAAAGACTTTAAAATGGTGGCTACAACACTCTTCGGACTAGAAGAGGTGTTAGCTGATGAACTTAGAAAACTAGGCGCTAAAGAAGTAAAAGTGGGTATACGAAGTGTTTCCTTTAGAGGAGATAAAGGGTTTATGTATAAAGCCAACATTGCTTTGCGTACCGCAGTTAGGATCTTAAAACCCATAAAAACCTGTAAAGTATACGATGAAGAAGATCTATATGAAGCTATTCAAAAGATAAAATGGGAAAAATATCTAGAGGTAGATGGAACTTTTGCCATTGGAGCGGTTGTGAATTCGAAGAACTTTACCACAAATTCACATTATATTTCTTTAAAATCTAAAGATGCTATTGCAGATTATTTTAGACATAAGTACAGTAAAAGGCCTAATGTAGATCTAAAGTACCCAGATGTAAAAGTACATGTACATATTCAGAAAGATTGGTGTACAATTTCACTGGATTCTTCTGGAGATTCTTTACATAAACGTGGATATAGAAGTGCAACTAATATTGCACCTATTAATGAAGTGTTGGCTGCGGGAATGGTTTTATTATCTGGATATACAGGTGATGAAAATTTTATTGACCCTATGTGTGGTTCTGGTACTATTTTGATTGAAGCAGCGATGATTGCAAATCGTATTCCTGCCAATATTAACCGTAAACATTTTGCTTTTGAAAACTGGAAGGACTATGACGAAGATCTTTATTTTATCATTCAAGACGCTTTATTAAAGAAAATTCAGAGTTCTCATTTTAAAATCATGGGATTTGATAAGGCACCATCAGCCGTTTCAAAAGCAAAACAAAATATTATCAATGCTAATTTAGATGAGTTTGTTGGTGTACATCATGTGAACTTTTTTAACTCTACGAAAGAAGTATTTGGAAATACTACTATCTTATTTAATCCACCGTATGGTGAACGTTTAAATATTGATACTGACGAGTTCTACAAAAAGATAGGAGATACCTTAAAACACAATTATCCTAATTCTACCGCATGGTTGATCACTTCCGATATTCAAGCATTAAAACATGTGGGCCTGCGCACGTCTAAACGTATTCCATTGAAGAATGCAGATCTAGAATGTCGCTTTGTAAAGTACGAATTGTACGAAGGTTCTAGAAAGTTGAAAAAAAACAAGGAAGAAGCGGAGGACTAATCGTTTGCTCTTTTCACTAAAGACAGCATCACACCACTAAAAATCAATAAACTGCCAATAATCTTATTTTGAAGATGTACTTTCTTTGTGTCTTCTAAGTATTGTTTCAGCTTAGATGCAAATTTTACATATATGAATAAGCAAATTCCATCGATGGCTAAATAGGTGCCGCCTAAAATTACAACTTGAGGAACGAAGGCGAATTGTTCATTAATAAATAAAGGGAATAGTGCCGCAAAGAATACAATAGCTTTCGGATTAGAAGCAGACATAAAGAACCCTTCTTGATACAGCTTAAGAAAACTGCGTGATTTCTTTTTTTGTTGAAAATCTCCTGCAACTGGTTTCGAAATAATTTTAGATATCCCCATATAGATCAAATACCCAACCCCAATCCATTTGATAATTCCAAAGACCTCTCCCGATGAAATAACTAGAGAAGCTAACCCTAAAGAGGATAAGATGATCTGCAAGCTATTTGCTGTTAGATCTCCTAAAATGGTTCCTACTGTTTTTTTAGAGCCGTAACTCATACTGTTAGCTGTAGCTAATAACACGCTAGGTCCAGGTGTAATTCCTATAATTAACACAGTTCCTACAAAGGAAAGCCAAAGTTCTAAGCTCATAATTCACAAGTTTTTATAAAAATAATCTATTTATCTAAAATATACCTTTTCCATTCTTCAGGATTCTCCAACATAGGAAAATGCCCTGTATCTTCTATCCAGTGTAAGGCATTATTTGGAATTTCTGTAGCTAATAATGAGGCAATAGCAGCAACCGCTACAGGATCATTCCTTGCCCACACAATTTTTGTAGGTATTTGGGATTCTTTTAATGCTCCAATCCAACGATGCCAGAAATAATAACGTTCGTTAATATAGTTACTCAATAAATGGATTACTTTTCGGCCATTATTATATTCCAGTTGGAACCACATATCTTGCAATTCTACTTCTGAAACTTTCCGCTTGTCAAAAAACACGTTTCGTAGATTCCTTCTGAAAATAGGGTAGTTGGTTAATTTGGCAACCCATTTACCAGTCCATTTATTCTTTAATAATATTTGAATGGTTCTTAATTGAGATAATTCAATATGCATACTGCCATTGCAAAGGATCAGCTGTTTTATTTTTATGGTTAGTTCTTCCATGTTATCCCTTGCTAAAATTTCAGTAGCAACGCTGGTACCGTAATCATGAGCACATAAGGTTACTTTCTTTAAGCCCAACTGTTTCCATAACTGCAAGGCAATATCTGCCTGCTCTATTAACGAATAAGAATAGTCTAAAGGCTTCTCTGAAAAGCCAAAACCTAAGTGATCATGCATGATTACACGGTACTGTTGCGCTAGGTCAGGTAATACTTTATAATAGTCATAGCTCGAAGTTGGATAGCCATGAAGAAGCACTAGAACATCTTTAGTATTATTGGAAGTGTTAGATAGTGTATTTGAATCGATCACAAAAATAGAATGCCCAAAAACATTGATAAACTCTCCTTTTTTCTTCCAATTTAATACAGACATTTTTGTTTATAAATTCTGAATACAATGTACTAAAAATTCTGTAGTTTTGGTGTAATAAAGAGATGGTCAGTTCGAGTGAAATTGCAAAGCAATTTTATATCGAGAACCAATTAACAAAGACTTCTCGATACAATTTTGCAAATAAATTTACAAAATCACTCGAAGTGACAGACTTCATAGACGTCATATTACCCATTCCTATTCAGAAAACCTTTCGTTATAGTGTAACGAAAGCAGAGGCTGATTTTTTACAAGCAGGATGTAGGGTAGCAGTTCCTTTTGGAAGTGCAAAAATATATACGGCGTTGGTTTTGAAAATTCATCAAGATCCACCTACGCTATATGAAGCTAAAGAAATTCATCAAATATTAGATGATGCACCTATTGTAAACGAGGTTCAATTGCAGCATTGGCAATGGATATCCAATTATTATATGTGTCCTTTGGGTGATGTATACAGAGCCGCTTTACCTTCCGCTTTTTTACTAGAGAGTGAAACCATCATATATAAGAATGCAACCTTTACTGAGGAAGCATTGTTGAACGATGATGAATTTTTAATCTTTGAAGCTTTACAGCACCAATCACAACTTACAATTCATCAGATCGCAGATATTCTCGGTAAGAAAAAAGTACTACCTATTATCAATGAATTGATCAATAAATCGGCTGTATATATAAAGGAAGAAATTTACGAGCAATACAAACCAAAATTGGTCAAATATGTTCGATTGCATCCTAATTATGCGAACGAGAATTCTTTAGAATATTTGTTAGAAGTTGTATCACGGGCAAAAAAACAACGAGAAGTATTATTATGTTTCTTTCAGATGAATGCTGCTAAGAAGCCTATTAAGTCAAAAGAACTGGAATTACAATCTGGTGTTTCTTCTGCTATTATCAAGGCTTTAGTGGATAAAAATATTTTGGAGTTTTATCATGTTCAAACGGATAGAGTTTCCTATCAAGGAGAAACCAACCAACTTAAAGAACCTAATGAATTTCAAGAAAAAGCTTTAGAGGAAATTCGGGAATCGTTCGAAGAAAAAGAGATTACGCTTCTGCATGGAATTACAAGTTCTGGAAAAACAGAAGTATATACAAAACTGATCAAAGAAGTATTAGCACAAGGAAAACAAGCATTGTTTCTCTTACCAGAGATTGCGTTAACTACACAAATCATTTCTCGCTTACAAAATTACTTTGGTAATTTTATCACAGTGTTTCATTCAAAATATTCCATGAATGAGCGCGTGGAGGCCTGGAACAATGTTCTAGAAAACAAACCGAAGGCACAGATAGTATTAGGAGCTCGT
This sequence comes from Asprobacillus argus, assembly GCF_032248395.1. NCBI lineage: Bacteria > Pseudomonadati > Bacteroidota > Flavobacteriia > Flavobacteriales > Flavobacteriaceae > Asprobacillus > Asprobacillus argus. Next base: position 479,195 of record NZ_JAVTTO010000002.1, on the reverse strand, counting down.
TCTTCCATATTTTTACCTTTTTCTAATCTAGGCCTTATTGTGGTTGATGAAGAGCATGAAACTTCTTATAAGCAATTTGAGCCATCGCCTCGATATAATGCAAGAGATGCTGCCATTGTTTTGAGTAAAATGCATCAAGCAAAAATACTATTAGGCTCTGCAACTCCATCACTTGAAAGTTACTTTAATGCACAGGAAGGTAAATATGGTTTCGTTGAGTTGAATAGAAGATATGGAGAAGTACAGCTGCCAAAAATAGAATTAATCGATATCAAGGAAAAACATCGAAAGAGGGAAATGAATGGTCATTTTTCGGATAGGCTACTAAAAATGATTTCGGAAGCATTAGAAGAAAAAGAACAAGTTATTTTGTTTCAAAATAGACGTGGTTTTTCACCTGTAGTAGAATGTAAAACCTGTGGTACCTCACCACAATGCCCTAATTGTGATGTAAGCTTAACCTATCACAAGTACAAGCACGAATTAAAATGTCATTACTGCAACTACCAGAGAGCGATGCCTAATAGTTGTGGTGCCTGTGGTAGTGCAGCTCTTGATACCAAAGGTTTTGGTACAGAACAAATAGAATTAGAATTGAAGGAGCTATTTCCTCAGTATACTATTGGACGAATGGATCTAGATACTACTAGAGGGAAATATGGATATCAAAAGATTATAGGTGCTTTTGAGGCTAGAGAAATTGATGTTTTAGTAGGAACTCAAATGTTGTCTAAGGGATTGGATTTTGATAATGTCTCATTGGTTGGAATTCTCAATGCCGACATGATGTTAAACTTTCCAGATTTTAGAGCACATGAAAGGGCTTTCCAATTGATGGTGCAAGTATCGGGTAGGGCAGGGCGTTCAAAAAAACAAGGCAGTGTAGCCATTCAGACCTATAACCCATATCATCAAATATTGCAGCAAGTGTCGATCACAAATTATACTGAAATGTATAAGGAGCAGTTGCAAGACCGTTGGCAGTATCACTACCCTCCTTATTATCGTTTGATTAAAATCACACTAAAACACAAAGATTACCAGAAAGTAGATGCTGGAATTATCTGGTTAGCTAAAGCATTGCAGAATGTTTTTGGAGAACACGTCTTGGGTCCATCCTCTCCTGCAGTTTCTCGAATTCGAAATCAGTACATAAAAAATGTAATGATTAAGATTCCTCCAAAACAATCGTTAGGAAAAACAAAAGGGCATGTTGAAAAGATAAAGAATACTTTCCAAGCTGTCAGTGACTTTAGGCCTATTCGTTTTATTATTGATGTAGATAATTATTAGTTATGAATGCATGGATTATCATATTATCGTTGTTTTCTTTACTAGGGTTTGTACTGTCAACAATATTCTTTTTTAAGAAAGAGGAATTCAATAAGCTGTTTGCTATTTTGATCTTCATGTTCGCTTTTAATGTGTTTTTCAACATCTTATTTTGGTCACAACTAGAAACGAGACTTTATGCATTCTTCCATATGTCTTATTTCGTGCCATTAAGTTTATATGGAGGTCTGTTTTATCTATACCTTAGATCGATCGTAAGTAAAAAACCATTGACTAAAAAAGATGCTGTACATTTTATTCCGTTTCTCTTTGTCATGGTATTACATAGTGGTTTTTACTTTTTAAAGCCATCGATAAAATATCAGGTGTTTTCGGAACGAAGATCTTTAGACTACATCATTCAGGTACCCTATTTAGAACAAGTATTGGTATTACTATTACTAATCTATACTATAGTTATTTACCAAAAATTTAAAGGAGCCTTTAAAAATGATAAAGAATTAAATCTCTGGGTGCATTGGACGATTATCGGTTTTATTGGATTTACCCTCTCATTTATTGTCTATGAAATATTGATGCTAACGGGTATTCTAAAGGTAGAGCATGACTATATGATTACCATATGTTCCGCTATATTTATCGGTATCATTTCTTATTTAGTAAATATATATCCAGCTGTCTTTAATGGTAAATCTATTAAAGACACATTACCTTTTGTTAAGTATAAAAAAACAGGTTTGCGTAAAGAAGAGTCTTCTATTCTAAAAGAAAAACTTGAAGAGATTATAGCTACTGAACGACCTTACTTAAATTGTGATTTACGATTAATGCATCTTGCACAAATGTTGGAAATACCGAGGCATCATGCATCTCAGGTGATTAATGAGCATTATAATACCAATTTCTTTGATTTTATTAATCATTATCGAGTTAAAGAATCTGAAAAGTTACTCAAAACCGAGGTGCAACATTATACCATGGAGAGTATTGCCTATCAATCTGGATTCAACAATAAAGTATCTTTTTACAAAGCGTTTAAGAGATTTAATGGTGTTACTCCGACCGTATATAGAGATCAAAATGCATAGCTGCTTTCGTGTTAAAGGTTGTTAAAACCCGTTAATGCTTATAAAGATTAACAGTTTCATGATGCTGTTTTACGTTATTTGAATACAATTAATAATCAACGAAAAACATATATGAGAACTACTATTTTAATGATACTATTATTAGTATCTACTTCATCAATTAAAGCACAAACTCAAAAAACTAAATGTAACTGCTGTACAGAGAATCACACTAAATTCGATTTCTGGGTAGGCGATTGGGTCGTGAAAGATACTTTAGGGAATACAGTAGGTGAAAATAAGATCTATAAGATTCAGGATAAATGTGCTATCAAAGAAAATTGGACATCTGCCACGGGATCTACGGGAACAAGCTTCAATTATTACGATCGAAAAGATGAAACATGGAATCAATTATGGGTAGATAATCAAGGATCGCAATTAGTTTTAAAAGGTAAGCCTGAAAAAAATAAGATGATTTTAAAGAGTACCTTACAAAAAGGGCAAAAGATTCCTTTTTTCTACCATCAAATTACGTGGACATTAAGAAAAGATGGCACGGTATTGCAGCATTGGGAGATCTATGACAAGGATCATAAAAAGTTAAGATCTCTATTTAAAGGAGTTTATCATAAAAAATAATTGGTTTTAAGACCAGGTTTGGATTGCCCATGCTACACAAGATCAAAGTTGTAAATTTAGATTGGTTATGGTGTTAGTATGGGCTATTTAGTTCTTTGTTAGAGCTTTCCATTTATTCAAGATTTCTTCTTCTCTTGCCAAAACAGTATTGGGATTACCTTCAAATCGCTCACGAATTTCGTCTGTTAAAGCATCAGAGTACCACCAATCATGAGTCTCTTTAATAGATTTTTTTAGGTTTCTATAGGTCAACCCGTTTTTCTTTGCTTTTTCGGTACTTACTCGTGCAGAGCCATAACTATAGGCATCCTGCATAATCCAGGGAACTATATAGTGCACCTTATTTTTCTTCAAAAAGTCATAATCATCTATATATATAAGATGGTTGTTAACATCGAATGTAGATGCTGCCTTTTTAACGAAGTTTTGCATTGTCATAGGCTCAGATGGACCAACAGCGTTAAAAGTTCCGTGAGTCTTATTTTCAGCAAGTCGAATACACCATTCGGCAACATCTCTCACATCAATATATTGTACGGGGTCGTCTTCTTTTCCTGGCACCAAGATGTTGCCTCCTTTAGACAATCGAATTGGCCAATGTATAAATCGATTTGTCAAATCTCCGGGGCCAAACATATATGTAGGCCGCACCACAATCGTTCTGTCGACTCCAAAAGCTTTTTCAGCTTCTAATTCAGAATTTGCTTTCATCACACCATAATCATAGCTCATTTTCAAAACATCATCCGTAACTCCTTTAGGAGTATTTAATAAGACCTTTGCGTCTTCTTTTATACCACCCGATGTATATGGGAAATAGACACCAGTTGATGATATATATAGATAAATCCCTGATTTTTCTTTCAATAAGTTCGCTGTCTTTCTGGTCCAATCAGTTTTTCGTCCAGAATTATCAATTACCACATCCCAATGTCTATTTTCCAAGGCTGAAAGGTCATTCTCTCTATCTCCAATCAATTGTTCAACCTTATCAAAGACATCTCTATGAATTGTTGGTTTTGTCTTACCTCTAGTAAATGTACTTACAGAATGCCCTTTAGAAATGGCATATGCTATTTGATGAGGGCCTAAAAAACTAGTACCACCGAGAATCAAAATACTCAGTTTTTCTGATGTTTTGTTGGCTGTGCAAGCATACAATGACTCACCCAGTAGTGAGATTCCAACTCCTAACAAGACCCCTTTTTTAATAAATGTTCTTCTCGATTTAGATCTACTCATTAGATTGGTATTAAGTTTGTTAGTAATATACATAGCTAAGCTAAACAAAAAATAATTATTGTTTAAGCAACCATTTTTACAAGTATGTAGTCTATATATTTGTAAGGCAATAAAACCAAAAGATCTAGATTGAAAATTATTCCATTACATACTTCTCAAGCTTCCTTATTAAAGAAAGCAAGCAGACAAAGTAGGGACGCTCAACAACAATTGTTCGAGCAGTATGCTCCTAAAATGTTGGGTGTTTGTAGACAGTATGTAAAAGATAATCATCATGCTGAAGATTTGATGCTTACTGGATTTTTAAAGGTTTTTACAAACTTACATAAGTTTAAGAACGAAGGGAGTTTTGAAGGTTGGATTCGAAGAATAATGATTAATACATGTATATCCTACCTACGTAAGAAAAACCCTATACAATTAACGGATGAAGATTTCATGTTTAATGATGAAGCTACAGAAAGTTTAGAAAACACATCTGTAGAAGATATTCAAAAGTTGATTGATGCGTTACCCGAAGGCTATAAAATTGTATTTAACCTTTTTGCAATAGAAGGTTTTAAACATGCAGAAATAGCTGAAAAATTAGGGATAACAGTGAGTACGTCGAAGTCACAATTATTTAAAGCCAGAAAATGGTTACAAGAGAATTATATTAAAATGAACGCGATTAGTAATGGGGATAGATAAGGACATAAAAGATAAATTTGAAGAGAGAGCTATTCAACCTTCAGTATCAGCATGGGAACGATTGTCAGATCAATTAGACATGCATGCTAGAAGAAAAAGAAGAAGGCGGTTTTTTTATATAAGCTCAGCGGCTTCCATTTTATTACTAGTTTCAGTTTTTTTACTATCGACAAAAACGGATACGATTGAAGAACCAATCATACCTGAGAAGATGATTGTAGATAAACCTGTAAAGTTGCCAGAACTTAAAAAGGAATTGAATAATGTTCTGGAAGAAAATGACGCTATTGTGGCTGCAAAAAATATTTCAAAAGAAGAAATTACTCCGCAAAAAGTGTCAATAAAAAAAGGAAACTATCGAAATAAAAAAGTGGTTCCTGCAAAAACAACAAAGACTATTGCACCTCCTAAAGAGGTAATTGCGATAATAAAAAATCCAGTAGCTAAGGAGAATAAAATCAAGACAGATTTAGGCATAGCAGCTAGCAATAAGAAAAGCACCTCTCGAATTTCTGTAAATAGTGATGCACTATTGTATTCCGTTACACATACCGAAAAAGAAGTGATCGCTTATTATAGAGCGCATAAATTGGATAGAGAGGATGTATTAAAATCGATTAAATTACAATTAAAAAAATCGAATTTAAAGATAGATGCAAGAGCTATACTAGCGGATGTAGAGCGAGATATTGATGATGCCAGTTTTAAAGAGAACTTTATGAAAATTATCAAAAAGCGTGTGTCAGATCTAGCAACGGCTATCGCTTCAAGAAACGATTAACATTACAAAAAATTAAAACGAATACCATGAAAAGAATACTACTTATACTAGTGTTGTTAAGTACAACTATGGCTTTTTCTCAGCGCGGAAGCTTTGAGGAAGAAGTAAAAAAAATATCAAAAAGGATTGATAGAATTACAAAACAACAAAAGGATTCTCTTAAAGATAGAGTTCGAGATATAAATCGTAAGGTTGATAGAGGAGACATCACCAGAGAAGAAGGGAAAAAATTAAAAAAAGAAGCCGCTGAGTATCACGCAAAGAATATCGAACGATTGGTGAGTGTGGAGGAGTTAAAACTTCAACAATTAGTCCAGGATAAAATAGACGGAAAGATCTTTTATGATGACGACTATTATGAAGAAAACATTCTGACCATTGGTAAAAACACTTTTAAACTTAGAATAAGCAACGATACCAAAAGAGATATAGAAGATCGATGGCGAAATAGGCGACAACGTAGGTGGAATCGAAGAACAACAACTCAATTCATTTTCGCCATGGGAGCGAATAATGTGCTTCAAGATCATAAAATCTCTTCTTTAAATAATTCTCCATACATGTTCTGGAAATCTAGATTTTATGAAGTTGGTTTAACAGCTAAGTATAGGTTAAGCAGACAAGCTTCTCAGACTTATTTAAAATACGGAATCTCATTTCTGTGGAATAATTTAAGAGCAGAGAACAATCAATATCATGTGGTTAATGGTGATGTTACTGAATTGCAAACCTTTGCAGGAAGTTTATCCGAAAGTAGGTTAAGACATGTGCAAATGATCTTTCCAGTACATTTAGAATTTGATTTTTCTAAAAATAGGGTATATGATGATGGAAGAATACGAGATCGACGAAACAATTCATTTAGAATAGGAATTGGTGGATTTGCAGGGTTTAAGTTAGGCACAAGACAATACTTAGAATATACCGATCTTTCGGGCACTAGAGTAGAAGAGTTGCAGCGTGGGACATTTAATACAAATATTATAAATTATGGTATCAGTACATACTTTGCCTATAGAAGTACAGGATTATATGTGAAATATGATTTGAATCCATTCTTTAAAAATACAGAAACACGGAATATTTCTATCGGAGTCAGATTCGATTTGGATTAATTATGAAAGCCAGCTTTATGCTGGCTTTTTTTACATCTTCTCTTTCCATTTTTTCCTTAAGTCACTAGATAATATACCTGTACCATCATGTTTCCAACCAGGGGGCTTTAAAAGGTATTTAAGCTTGTTAGTAATATTTGTCTTAGATCTAAATAGATCTTTCAATAAGAAATACCATTCATTAAATGCCACTTTTATAGGATTATAAGTATCAATATTTTTAGTAAGCCCATATATTGGTTCTTCCACTTCGGGTTCAAAAGTACCAAACATTCGATCCCAAATAATAAAAATACCTGCATGGTTGCGATCCAAATATTGTGGATTTGTAGCATGATGCACTCGATGATGAGAAGGTGTATTAAAAATAAACTCAAACCACCTTGGCATTTTACCAATCAATTCTGTATGAATCCAATATTGATAAATCAAACTGATAGACATTTGCATCAAAATCATCGCTGGATGAAAGCCCAACAAAGGCAACCATAGATAAAAAATAAATGAGGTGAAACTTCCTGTCCAAGTCTGACGTAATGCTGTACTCAAATTATATTTTTGTGAAGAGTGGTGTACAATATGGCTTGCCCAAAAAAACCGGACGGTATGACCAATTCTATGATTCCAATAGTAGGTAAGATCATCGGCAAATAGAATTAATACCCATGCCCACCAGCTAAATGGAATTGTAAACATTCGTAAATAGTTGTAAACCAGCAATAAAAAGAAAAACACCATTCCTTTTGAGAGCAACCCTATACCTACATTACCCAACCCCATTATAATCGAGGTGATCGCATCTTTATATTCATAATCCTTAGATTTTATACGTACTGTAGCGATTATTTCGATAATCACTGTTAATGCAAAAAAAGGAATAGCATAATGAATTAAATTGGGCATTTCCGGTATATCCATGTATTTGATGGTTTTAGAACACAAAGATGACAATTTTTATATGCAAAAGATGCATGGTTAAAACAAAAAAAGTCACTATATTTGCAGCCTTAAAATAAATTTTAAACAAACATTATGAATCATTACGAAACTGTTTTCATTTTGAATCCCGTTTTATCTGACACTCAGATAAAGGAAACAGTACAAAAGTTTGAGGACTATTTGGTTTCTAAAGGTGCCGAAATGATTTCGAAAGAGGACTGGGGCTTAAAAAAATTAGCATACCCTATCCAAAAGAAAAAAAGTGGTTTTTATCACTTACTAGACTACAAAGTAGCAGGAGAAGCTATTTCTGCTTTTGAATTAGAGTTCAGAAGAGATGATAGCGTTATGCGTTATTTAACTGTAAAGTTAGATACACATGCTGCAGCTTGGGCTGAAAAAAGAAGAGAACGTGTTAAATCTGCAAAAAAATAAGACATGGCATCATCAATAGAACAACAAGCAAAAGGAAACAAGCAAGGTGAAGTACGTTACTTAACCCCGCTTGACATAGACACAAAAAAGGAAGCTAAATACTGTCGTTTTAAAAAGAGTGGTATTAAGTACATCGATTATAAAGATGCAGACTTCTTAATGTATTTAGTAAACGAACAAGGTAAAATCTTACCAAGACGTTTAACAGGAACATCATTAAAATATCAACGTAAAGTTGCACAAGCTATTAAAAGAGCTCGTCATTTAGCATTAATGCCTTACGTTGGAGATATGTTAAAATAATTAAAGAAGTAGAATCATGGAATTGATATTAAAACAAGACGTAGAAAATTTAGGATTTAAAGATGATATCGTAACTGTTAAGAATGGATATGGTAGAAATTTCTTAATTCCTCAAGGTCAAGCAATTTTAGCTACTTCTTCTGCAAAGAAAGTATTAGCTGAAAACGTAAAGCAACGTGCATTTAAAGAAGCTAAATTAATTGAAGATGCTAACAAGTTAGCAGAAGCTATTAAAGGTTTAGAGATTAAAATCGCTTCTAAAGTAGGTACAGGAGACAAATTATTTGGTTCTGTAAACAATATTAATGTTGCCGAAGCTATTGCTAAATCTGGAACAGAAGTTGACAAGAAATACATTAAAGTTATTGGAGGTTCTGTAAAAAGATTAGGTAAGTACAACGCTTCTGTAAGATTACACAGAGAAGTAGTTGCTGACATTACTTTTGAAGTAGTTGCAGAAAAATAAATTACTGTTAACTATCTGTTAATAAATAGTATAACCCATACATAATGTATGGGTTTTTTTATGCTTATATTTAAGGGAATAACTTTTAAATCAAACAAAATGATAAAAAAACTACTTCCTTTTTTGTTGTTATTTGGTGGTATGAGTTTCATAGCTCACGCTCAGGTAACCACATCTAAGATTAAAGGAACCGTAACAGATAGTAAAGGCGAAGTGCTTTTTGGAGCAACCGTAGCCGTACTACACATTCCTACTGGTACCGTATCTGGAACCATTACCCAGGAAAATGGAAAATACACTATCCCTAACCTACGAGTAGGAGGACCATACAAAGTTACGTTTAGCTATGTTGGTTTTACTTCTCAGGATGTAACAGCTATTTTTTTAACCTTAGGTAAAACAACCACTGTAAATGGTACACTTACCGAAGAAGGTACTAAGTTAGATGAAATAGTAATAAAGGCTTCTAGTAGTAAGGTCTTTGGCAAAGACAGAACCGGAGCTCAAACTAATGTAAGCGCTCAACAATTAAAAACCTTGCCAACAATTTCACGTTCGGCTACTGACTTCACAAGGTTAGAGCCTACCGCAAGCGGAAATTCATTCGGCGGGAGAAATGATCAGTTTAATAACTTTTCTTTAGATGGATCTATTTTTAATAATCCATTTGGTTTAGATGCACCAACGCCTGGTGGCCAAACAGATGCACAACCTATTTCGTTAGATGCAATTGAGCAAATTTCTGTTTCTATTGCTCCATACGATGTGACACTTTCAGGTTTTACTGGCGCTTCAGTAAATGCAGTAACAAAGAGTGGTACCAATGAGTTTAAAGGAACGGCCTATAGCTTTTTTAGAGATGAAAGTTTAACCGGCGGGACTATTAAAGGAGATAATGTTACCAAACCCGATTTGAGTCAAACGCAATTCGGTTTCAGTATTGGAGGTCCCATTGTAAAAAATAAAGTATTCTTTTTTGCTAATTTTGAAAAGGATGATCGATCTGACCTTGGAACTAACGGGTGGGTTCCTAATACCGGTTCAGGTGCTATTAATGAATCGAGTGTAGCCCAAGCTGATTTAATTACTGTACAAAATGCGCTAGCTGGCCTAGGTTATAATACTGGAAGATATGATGATTTTACCTATGGTGCAGAATCTACCAAAGGAATTATTAAATTAGACTGGAATCTAAATGAAAAGAACAGGTTAGCCTTAATTTATAATTTTCTGAATGCTTCTAAAGAAAAACCGGCACACCCAACAGCTCTTGGTCTTAGAGGTCCCAGTTTTCAAACGTTACAATTTGAAAATTCAGGATATGAGATCAACAATAATATCAATTCTTTCCAACTAGAATTAAATTCTACCATCACAGATAAGATTACGAATAAATTACAAGTAGGGTATACGCATTTCGATGATTTTAGAGATCCATTATCTACACCTGCACCAGCTATTACCATTAAAGATGGTAATGGAAATAATTACATTATTGCAGGTCACGAACCTTTTTCTATCCACAATAGATTAGATCAAAAAGTATTTCAAGTGACCAATAATGCCAATTTCTTTTCTGGAGATCATACTATAACTGCAGGATTTTCTTTTGAAAAATTCCAATTCGACAATTCTTTTAATTTAGGAGCATATGGATATGATGAAAACGGAGATTTTGTGCAAGAAGTAGGAGCCTTTGCTTCTTATCCTAGCCTTGCAGCCTTCCTTACAGATGTAAACGATGGAACTATGGCAGCCGCATTGGCGAATGCACAAAGTGTTGCAGATGCAAACAACGCGTTACCAGACGGTCAAGGTTGGTCTTTAGCAGAGACCAATGTAGGACAATTATCATTTTATGTCCAGGATGAATGGAATATCAACGATGATTTTAAATTGACCTATGGTATTCGTTTTGACAAACCACTATATTTTGACACGCAAGACAAAATTGATGAGAATATTGCTCGAAAGCCTTTTACATTTCAACCTAATAATGATTATTTTAACCCTAATACCAATCAAATTACGAAACTAGATTCAAGACAGCTTCCAAGTAATAGCTTTTTGATATCTCCAAGAGTCGGATTTAATTGGGATGTAGATGGGGAAGGAGTTACACAAGTACGAGGTGGATCTGGAGTATTTACAGGTCGTTTTCCTTTTGTATGGTTAGGTAATCAAGTTCAAGGGCTGGATTTCTTTTTCTATCAAGTAGTAGATCCTGATTTTAAATGGCCACAAGTTTGGCGAACAAATGTAGGAGTAGACCATCGATTTGAGAGTGGTTTAGTAGCTTCTGCCGATGTTTCTTATACAAAAGACATCAATGGAGCACATGTGCAGAATTGGGGTTTAAGAAACCCTTCAGGAAGACTAAATGCTCCAGGAGATAATAGACCTATTTATTTACCAGGAGATTTTATTAGCAATAATGCCTATGTTTTCACAAACTCTGATAAAGGGAGAATATGGAATACAACGTTCAAACTTCAAAGAACCTATGAGAATGGTTTGTACACGAGTATTGCATATAACTATTTGAATGCCAAAGATGTGAACTCGATTGAAGCTGAAATTACTGGAGATGCATTTGATTTTAACCCAAATACAGGGAATGCAAACAATGATGTACTTTCTTTCTCTAAATACGGAGATACACATAGGTTTGTAGGTGTGTTATCTAAAAAGTTTACATTCTTTGGAGGTAATTCTCCAACAACAATTACGGCTTTCTTTGAATATGCACAGGGTGGTCGATTCAATTATACCTATGCAGGTAATATTAATGGCGATTCTTCTTTTCAGAATAATGACCTGTTATATATACCTACGATCTCAGAAGTAAATTTAATGACATTTTCTGCCTCAGGGCCTAACGGTGAAACTGCTCAACAACAAGCGCAAGCTTTTGAAGCCTATATTCAACAAGATGATTATCTAAGTAATAATCGTGGTAAGTATATGGAACGTTACGGAGCTATAGCACCTTGGAGAAGTAGATGGGATATTAAAATTTTACAGGATTTTAACTTTACAATAAAAGGAGATAAAACAAATACGATTCAGTTAAGTCTAGACATCCTAAATTTTGGAAACTTATTGAGTTCTAACTGGGGAGTGGTAGAAGTTCCTAACAACCTTTCTCCAATATCTGTCGATTTTCCAAGAGACATTAACGGAAACATTACAAACCCAAGTACTCCGATCTATTCTTTTGATGCTACATTAACGGAAACATTCGGAACAGACAGTAGTCTGTTATCTCGTTGGCAAATGCAATTTGGATTACGATATATTTTCTAATTAGCTTAGAAATGATGATCTTTGAACCGCCTTAATACAGGCGGTTTTTTTATTAAAATTTTATGAAGTACAGGCAACTTACCAAAGAACAATTAGAGTCATTACATCATGAGTTTGCTCAATTTTTGGGGACCCAAAAAATTGATGTACAAGAATGGGGTGAGATCAAGAAGAATAAGCCAGAATTAGCCGAAGAAGAATTGAACTTGTTTAGTGATATGGTATGGGAGGATGTTTTAAACAAAGTGAACTACCTGGAACACTTTTCAAAGAATTCTATCAATCTTTTTAAATGTGATGAACATGTGATACAGAGAATTGTGATTACCATTCATAATGATATTGATCTATTTTCAGAAGATGGATACAAGTGGTTATTACAAAATCCCAAAGATGACGCCATAGAGTATTTAACCGGAACAAAAAAGTATGCCTTAGAAAGAAACCATGAATTATTTGATCTCATAGAGAAGGGGAGTAGTATCTCAAAAGGTGAGTTATACGAGTACTTTAACCAATTAACTTCTTAAGGAGTTTACTTGTTCCACCAACAGCAGTATCTTCAATAATGGTAAGGTTTCTATAAGAACCTTCATAGATACTCGGTTTCGGGTCTATAAAATAAATGGGGGTATTTGGTTTACAAAAATCAATTAACCCAGCGGCAGGGTACACCTGCATAGAAGTCCCTATAATGACCAAAACATCTGCCTGTTCGACAATTTCGACTGCTTTTGGAATCTTGGGAACATCCTCGCCGAACCAAACAATATGAGGGCGTAGTTGAGAACCTTTTTCGCATTTGTCTCCTAACACCAAATCTTTTTCCCAATGGTAAATGAGATTAGGATCATAAGTACTTCTCACTTTTCTTAATTGACCATGCAAATGCAATACATTAGAACTTCCTGCTCTTTCATGTAGGTCATCTACATTTTGAGTTACGATAGCTACCTCATAGTGTTTTTCGAGACTAGCTAGATTTTTATGTCCTTCATTAGACGACACCTCATTTAATTGCCTTCTTCGCTGGTTATAAAAATCTAATACTAATTCTGGGTTTCTACGATAACCTTCTGGACTCGCTACTTCCATTACATCATGCCCTTCCCATAAACCATCGGCATCTCTAAAAGTTTTGATACCACTTTCGGCGCTCATTCCTGCGCCCGTTAATACAACTAATTTCTTCATCGTAGTAAAAGTATGAATTTTATTATGTTTGTAAGAGAAGTTCACTTCTATGATGGATGAAAATTTATTGACATATTTAGAGGGGTATCTCACAGAAAAACGCAAAGCACTGTTTAAAAAAGTATTGGACGAGCGAACTCGTCATTTTACAGTTGTGTTAGAAGATATTTACCAGCAGCATAACGCTAGTGCCGTAGTCAGAACGTGTGATATATTTGGGATTCAAGATCTTCATGTTATCGAGAATAAGTATGTAAACAAAGTTTCGCGACATGTGGCAAAAGGTGCACAAAAATGGTTGACGTTTCATAGATATAGGCAAGACATGAACAATACAGATCCATGTTTACAAAATTTAAGAAACCAAGGATATCAGATCATTGCGACCACACCGCATAACGATTCTTGCCTGTTACAAGATTTTGATGTTACTAAGAAATCGGCATTTGTTTTCGGAGTAGAGAAGGAGGGGGTTTCAGACAAAATCATGGAGGAAGCAGATGGTTATTTGAAAATTCCAATGGTCGGTTTTACAGAAAGTCTAAATATTTCTGTAGCTGCTGCAATTATACTACAAGATCTAACCACAAGATTACGCACAAGTACTAGTAACTGGAAACTTTCTCAACATGAACAGGAACATCTATATGTAGAATGGGTGGAAAAGACCATAAAGAACGTTGAAAAAATAAAAGCCCATTATTTTGAAAATATTGCTGAGAAATAAATAACTTTAAACCATTAACCAAAAAAAATAAATTATGAAATGTGATGTATACCTAAACTTTGATGGTAATTGTGAGGAAGCTCTAGATTTTTATAAAAATGTATTTGATGGTGCCTACGAGGTAGTTATGCGCTATTCAGATGGGCCTCCAGAGTATATCGTAAAAGGAAATGAAGATAAGATCATGCATGCAACGCTAAGTATAGGCAATGACTGTGAAATAAAAGCGTCTGATAATTTTCATATGCCTGTGCACAAAGGGAATGCCTATCATGTATCTATTTTAACTGATGATGATGAACAAGGGGCTGATTTCTTTAAAGGGCTTTCTGAAGATGGAGAAGTAACTATGCCCTATAATGATGTTTTCTGGGGCGGTAAGTTTGGAAGCCTAATTGATCAATTTGGAGTTCAATGGATGATTAGTAGTCCACACTAAAACATGTCGTTCATGGAATCAAAAGTTACCGCATATATAGCCAAGCAAACCAACTGGAAGAAAGAATTGGAAAAGCTTCGAAGTATTCTATTAGATCTTCCTTTAGTGGAAACAGTAAAATGGGGAGCTCCATATTACACGGATAAAGGAAAGAATATAGTAGGAATGGCGGCATTTAAGCATCATTTTGGATTGTGGTTTACACAAGGTGCATTGCTACAAGATAAACATGGAAAGCTGATGAATGCGCAAGAAGGAAAGACAAATGCATTACGTCAATGGCGTTGTGTATCCATGGATGATATTGATGAAGAACTTATAAGAGTGTATGTGTTGGAAGCTATTGATAATCAACGTAACGGGAAAGCTATAAAACCGCAAAGAAAGCCATTGGTAATTCCTGACCTACTACAGAATGCTCTTGATAGTAATTCAGAGTTAAAGGAAAAGTATGAAAACTTCTCTTTAAGTCATAAAAGAGAATATGCTGATTACATCTCAGAAGCCAAAAGAGAAGCTACAAAATTGTCTAGATTAGAAAAGATCGTACCTATGATTTTAGAAAGTGTAGGGTTACATGATAAGTACAGGAATTGTTAACCTATTTTAACCAAACCTTATCTATGGTTGAAATAGAATCACAACGGATTACCCAAAAATCTATGTTGCTTTCATTATACTTTCCAGAAATATAATACTCACCACAAGGTTTCTTGCGTTGATCACTCTTACTAAAATTAACATCTCCGTTCAGAAGAATGGACTGTATTGCGGTAGAGTCAAGACTGTTTTTTGAAAGTGTGTTTAACGCATCATTTGAATAAATCATCTTTTTAACACGAATAGATTTAAGCGTTCTAGCATCTGGACCATAATCAAATGACACATCCTTTCCTTTCCATATAAAGAATACAACCACGGAGCCCAAAGACAGTCCTATTAAGTAATATCCAATTCGTTTAATCCAATGCATAAAATCTATTTAAATCGACCATGCAAAAATAATTGAATTAAATAGATTACAATAGTATTAGAACTATTTTCTTTGTAAGGCAAAATAGGAAACATATGTTCTTTGTACTCCCTCGAAAGTATACTCAACTCTAAACCAATAACTACTTGATGGAAGAAGGTTTCCGCTATTAGATAGACCATTCCAACCTTCACCTCCAGGAGTAATTTCCTTTACCAATTTCCCATATCTATCGAAAATTTTTATCGTAGCATCCGTAATATTACTTAGATGCGGAATATTCCATGTATCATTAACCCCATCTCCATTTGGTGTAAAAAACTTTGGATATCCAATAGCTCTAAATGGTATTGTTATATCTCCACAGAAGTTAGAAGTATCTCGAATCGTAATTGTATGATCTCCTGAGGGAATTCCTAAAAAGATATTGCTTGCTTGAAAAGCACCAGTGTTTAAGCGATATTCAAATGCGCCAAGACCAGGATCAATAAAGTCAATTCTAATATTTGCTTCTGGATCAAAAGGTTCTGTTAAAAAAGTAATTTCGGCACGTGGGCTAGAAGCCATAACTTCCACTTGGGTAGGCGCATAATTACAATCACTACCCACATCTGGAATTAATTTAATCGTCTCAACGGTATAAGTTCCAGCTTCAGTAGCTTCATAATTAGTACCTGTGCCCATCAAGGTAGCATTCAAGTACCAATTTACGGTATAAATTGACGGATCTAATCCAGATACTAAGATTGTAGATTGCGTGGTTAAACCAGATTCTGAATCAACACAAATGACTCCATCTTCTATGAGTAATTCTTGTAATGGATACACAGTTACACTAAACACCTCATCTCTAAAACAATCAGGAGCATTATCATTTACCAACCTAACATGTATCGTATATATTCCAGGCTCTGTTAAAGTAAAATCCGCAGGGGCAATTTCATTTACTGCATTGGGTTGTCTATAATAGGTTACTGTAACATCTGGAATATTAAATGTCTCTAAGGTAAAACTTTCACAAACTTCCTGATTTTGAAAGTTCTGAGAACTAGGAAGATTTATAATAGTAACTGTAAACTCATGATTATCAAAGCAAGTAACACGATCTCCACCTTCAGCATAAATAAAAAGGGTTTGTGTACTTGTAATAATATCCCCTGGAAACAATTGAGTTCCCTGACCAAAAGCTTCAGTAAAATACTCACCAACAGTAAGTGGTGGTAATGTATAATTATTGCAAATGCTTACATCTTCTAATTGGTCTACAGTGATCCCTACAATGTTAACGGTAAACACATTTTCTGAACTGCAGGTTGTTAAATCTGGATATTCATTATAAACATAGAGGGTTTGAGTGGTTGATATTATATCACCAGCATTTAACTGAGTCCCTTGGCCATTTGGTGCTGTAAAATAATTCCCATTAGTAAGTACGGGCAAGGTATATGGATCACATACGAAAATATCAGTAAAAGCATCTATCTGAGGTAAAGGCCGAATCTCTACATCAAAACTGTGCTCACTTGAGCAAACTCCATTAGTATCATATACATAAATGGTTTGGCTTGTAGAAATAATATCACCTGCGTTTAATTGTATTCCTTGACCATTGGGCTGTGTATAATAACTGCCAAACTGAATTGTTTCTAATTCATAGGGTTCATCAACACATCTTACGATGTCCGTAAAATGGTCTGAAATTGGAGGTGCTGGCAGAATGGTAACTTCAAAGGATAGGTTTGTTGTACAGTTATTACCATTTGTAGTCTCAACATAATAGTATACTGTTTGAGATGTACTTAAGATAGTGCCAACTGGTAGCTCCATTCCATTACCACCAGGCGCTGTAAAATATCCTCCTTGACCCGTTAATATTTGGGGTAATGTATAACTTCCACATGTAGTAACATCGGGGAAATCTGCTATATCTAAAATAGTAACACGGAATACAGATTGACTTGTACATCTGCCATCATCATTATATATAAAAATAAAGTCAAATATGCTGGTCAATTCATCGCCCGGGAAAAGTGCTAAACCTGTACCATTTTGTCCAGTAAAATAATTCCCATCTGTCAATGGTGGCAATACATAATTATTACAGCTTATTATATTTGGTGAGGTATCGACAGGTGGAGGTGTGTGTATGGTTATATCAAAGGGGATATCTGCACAGGGTACTCCGTTGAACTCAGAAAAATAATAAATTCTTTGATTAGAAGTAATTGTAGTACCTGGAGGTAATTCGATACCCGATCCATTAGGTCCTGTAAAAAAACTCCCTATTGGAGGTGTAGGAAGAACAAATTGCGCACAATGATCTGTTTCTATAGTATAACTTTGAGATACCTGTACATTAAATGAAGTTTCATTTGAACAACCATCAGCGTTAGTGTTATAGATATAAATTAATGAAGAACTGCTGATCACATCTCCTGAGTTATAGGAGGTACCATTTCCTCCTGATTGAGAAAAATAACCTCCATTCGTTAAACTTGGTAACGTGTAGTTATCACATACTGTAACATCTGGTAATGCATCCACAGGAGCAACTGCTGCTATATTGATCATAAAATCTACAATATCATAACAATCTGAGTTTGCATTGCTAACAAGTCTGGCCCAAAGAGGAGTATTAACAGCTGGAACTGGATAATTCGTTTCATTTATAATGGCGTTCATATTACTTGCAGCATCAGCCATACTTTCATAATAAACAATAGAATATTCCGCCATATTTAATCCATTTAAAATTTGGTTTTGAACATTGTTTGGAATATGGATACTTCCAGCATTTTCACAAACATTAAAATCATTTGGGTCCGTCGCGACAACATTTAAAGCGATCAATTCGAATTCAGCTCTTGAAGAACAAACTACATTCGTCAACCTATTTCTAGCCCTAACATAAATGATTTGTCCACCAGAACTTTGATAATTGTTTAAATCGCTATTCGGAATAGGAACGTTATTAATTGCATTTGTCAATGAACTGTAATACATCAATTCAAAAATTGTACTATCAAGGTTTACAGATGCTTCATTGTTTATCGTAAGATCGAAAAATGTATTAGCTCCATTATCACAGGCGGTTAAATTTTGGGGTGTTGTCAACTGTAAATTACTAATAGTTACTTGATCTGTAAGTACACAACCATTCGTAGTAACCGTGACATCGTATATACCAGGTTGATCAGTAATCAATGTTGGATTATTTTCCCCAGTAAGAATAGCCCCATCTCTCCGCCATACAAACAAATAATTTATGGTGTCGTTAATTTCAGTATCTAAAGTAATATTTTCCGAATTACAAATAGTAACATCATCTCCTAGGTTTACTGATGTTTCCAGACTACCTGCTGCTATGAAAATTGCTGAATCAAAATCAGAATCATTATAATCTCCAATCGCTAATTTTATCCTGTAATTGTTTCCAGGTATTACTCCTGTCGAAGCATTCATTAAGATCGTATACCCTCTCATATTCAGAGAAGATGATGTTGGATCATCTACATTGTAGGTGCTAAACAAATCACTATTAACAGAATTACAAGATGAATTATATGTATTGTCTCTAATATCTCGGACAGAAGATATTGAGTTTGTTGTTCCGGGTACAACAGCTAAATTTGTTGTTTCTCCTGTGTCTAAATTCGTTAAGATAAAAGCAAAGACATCACTAAATCCACATTGCCATTCTCCATATTCATTGGAAGCAAACAAAAAATCGAAACCAAAATGATTTCCACTAGGCACAAAATCAAACTCTAAATAGCCCACATCAACAATGGTAGACACTTGTCCTAAATTATTAGAAATTGTTTGTAGATCAGAATCGCTGGCTGTGGTAACTTGACTGCTTAAACCCAGCCCCGTATATGCTCCTTGGGATAAAAGCGCATTTCCATTTCGAATAATAACACCTTCATTAATTGGAAAATTAGAGCTATTATTATTAAAATACCCAACAGATTGGGAAGAAGACACTCTTTGATTGGATCTAGCGTCACATGACGCGTCCATCAATATATCAACGAGCTGGTTAGGAGTATTCGAAATATCCACACTAACTGTCTGAGAATTGACAGAAGAAACAATAAAAAGAAATACAGTTAAAAATGAATACATGACAACATTCATGCAAGTCCATTTATAACTGTTTACAACAGTAAATATAGCCCCCATTTAACTACGCCCAATTAAGTTTTCTTTTTCGATTGTCTAAATATAACAAACCATTGGTTAAAATAAACCTTATACGTTCAATAATTTTAAGTTACTTTGAATTACAAATTATTTGAACGTATATTTCTTTACTTTATGACACTAAAACTTCAATAAAGTCACTATTTATAAAATCATAATTGTTGTCAACAACAATATTGAAGTGCATAAAATGTTATCCTCTTTTTAATGCGAAATAAGAAGCATACGTTTTTTGCACACCTTCAAATACAAAATCTACTTTGAACCAATAGCTATTTGATGGCAACTCATCTCCGCTATTAGACATACCATTCCAACCTTCTCCAGAAGGTGTTATTTCTTTTATGAATTTACCGTAACGATCAAAAATTTTAATAGTAACATCCGACATATTGCTTAAATCAGGAATATTCCATGTGTCATTAATGCCATCTCCATTAGGTGTAAAGAAAGAGGGGTGAGATATCGAGGTAAATGTTAATTGCATATCTCCACACAAATTTGATAGATCTCTAATCGTAACTATATGATCTCCAAATGGGATGTTTAAAAAAATATTACTTGTTTGAAATGGTCCGTTATTTAATTGATATTCATAGTTTCCTAATCCAGGATCAATAAAATCTACACGAATATTCGTTTGTGGATCAAAAGGCTCTGTAAGGAAAGTGATTTTCGCTTGAGGGCTAGATGCTCTAACTTCCACTTGCGTAGGTCCATAATTACAATCACTACCAACATCAGGGACCAACTTTGTTGTTTCAACAGTGTATGTTCCAACTTCTGTTGCATCATAACTCGACCCCGTTCCCATTAAGGTACTGTTTAGATACCAATTGACCTCATAAATTGATGGATCTAAATTTGATTCTAACGTAGCAGATTGTATGGTTAAACCAGAATCTGCATCAACACAAATAATTGCATCTTCAATACGAAGTTCTTGCAATGGATGCACCGTAACACTAAATACTTCATCTACATAACAAGCCCCATTATTAGGGTCTTGCGATCTAGCATGTATTGTATAAATTCCTGGTTCTGTTAGCGTGTAATCAGCAGGATTAATTAAGTTCACACCATCGGGTTGTCTATAATAAGTAACCATCAAATTTGATGTATTTATAGTAGGTAAGGTATAGGTCCCACAACTCTCTTGATTTTGAAAATTTTGTATTAGTGGTGTGCTAGAAACGGTAACGGTAAATTCATGATTATCAAAACACGTAAAACGATCTCCATTCTCTGCATAAATATATAGTGTTTGTGTTGCAGTAATTACATCGCCTTGTACTAATTGTGTTCCTTGCCCAAATGGTTCTGTATAGTAATCCCCAACAGTTAATGTTGGCAACACATAGCTATCACATACATTCACATCCTCTAAGGGATCTACAGTAATTCCTAAAACATTAACGGTAAAGACATTTTCAGATGCGCATGTTGTTAAATCTGAATATTCTTCATAGATATAGATAGTTTGCGTAGTAGTTATAACATCCCCCGAATTTAACTGTGTGCCCTGTGCATTTGGTTCTGTATAATAGCTTCCAACAGATAACTCAGGAAGAATATAAGGCTCACACACAAATATATCGGTAAAGTTATCAATTGGTGGTAATGGACGTATTTCTACTTCAAAACTATGTTCACTTGAACAAAATCCATTACTATTATAAATATAAATAGTTTGGCTGGTTGAAATAGTATCACCAGCATGCAATAAAGTCCCTTGACCGTTAGGTTCCGTGAAATATCTTCCACTTTGAATCGATGGCAACTGATAAGGAGTATTAATACACGTAACAACATCCGTCAGGTTATCTGAAATGGGAGGAATTGGATTAATAGTTACATTAAACGATAAATCCGTGGTGCAATTGTTTGCATCGGTTGTCTCGACATAATAATATATTTCTTGTGATGTATTTAAGATAGTGCCTACGGATAGTTCTGTACCATTCCCTCCTGGTTCGGTAAAGTATCCTCCAACACCACTTGCAATTTGAGGTATTGTATAAGTTCCACATGCATTAACATCAGGAAAATCTGACGGGTCAATAATAACAGTTAAAAAACGTGTTTCACTAGAACACATGCCATCATTATTATAGATATAAACATAACTAAACGAAGAATCTAGCATATCTCCGGCAAAAAGTGCCAACCCAGTACCATTTTGTCCTGTATAATAATTACCGTGTGTCAATGGTGGTAATGTATAGTTGGTACAAGAGGTAATATCAGGGTGTGTATCTACTGGAGGAGGAGTGTGAATAACAATATCAAATGGTTTATCAGTACAAAAATTCCCTGCAAATTCAGCGTAATAATATATTCTCTGATCGGTTGTCAATATGGTCCCTACATCAAGAATTGTACCCGTCCCGTTCGGTCCATTAGAAGCTGTGTAAAAATTCCCAAAAGGTGCTGCAGGCACTACAAATTCTGAACAATAATCAGTTTCTATGGAGTAAGACTGAAGTACTGAAATTCTGAAAGATGATTCAACAGAACACCCATTTGCATTCGTATTATAAATATACATTCTTATAGAACCAGAGATCACATCTCCTGCATTAAAAGATGTTCCAGTTCCTTCCGGTCCTGAAAAATAGTTCCCTTCAGTAAGTGCTGGTAATGCAAAACTGTCGCAAACAGTAATGTCTGGCAAAATATCTATATTAGGTAAAATATTTATATCTACATTAAAATCAACAATATCAAAGCATCCAAGAGCATTGTTAGACATTCTAGCCCAAAATGTTGAATTAATAGATGGGACACTAAAGTTCGAAGGTGATTGAATTTCATTCTCTGCATTAGTAGCATCAACAAGACTATTATAATAAGATACCGTAAACTCAGCAGGATCTAGTCCATTGAGAATTTGGTTTTCAACGGTATTTGGAATATCAATTGTGGCTATATTTTCACAGATTGAAAAATCGTTAGGTTCTCCCACGTCAAAACTTGTAACTCTTAAATTAAAATCCAGTAGAGTAGGGCAAAACACATTAGAATCTCTATCTCGGAATCTAAGGTAAATAGTTTGATTTCCTGAACTTTGATAATTTGATAATTCATCTATTGGAATCGAAATATTATTTGTTACGTTTGATTGCGAGCTGTAAAAAACAGCTTCATACTGATCTCTATTTACTCCTAATGCTCCTTCGTCATTAACCGTTAGGTCAAAAAAAGTGTCTGCTCCATTATCGCATTCATTTAAATCAATAGGAGTCCCTATTTGTAAATCGCTTATAATAATTTCATCCGATAAGACACAACCATTATTTGTGGTAACAAGGACACCATAAACACCTGTTCCATTAACCGTGATTGAAGGATCACTTTCTCCAACAATAGGAGCGCCATCTTTAGACCAAGCGAATGAGTAATTTATCATATCTGAAATGCCAGTGTCTAAGGTAACAGCATCATTTCCACATATAGTTTGATCCTCTCCTAAAGAAACAAACGAACTAAAACTTCCGGCCTCAATAAATACCGCGGAATCAAAATCGGAATCATTATAATCTCCTATTGCTAGTTTAATTCGGTAAGAGTTCCCTGGTGTTACTGCTGCTGAAGCATTCATAACCACAGTATAACCTCTCATATTTAAAACAGATGAAGAAGGATTAGCGGCGTTATAGGTACTAAATAAGTCTTCATTTACTGAATTACAAGAAGAATTGTAGGCACTATCTCTAATATCTTTGACAGATATTGGCGTTTCGGTACCTGGAACTACAGCTAAATTGATAGTTTCTCCGGTAGTAAGATCTGTTAGCAAAAAAGCGAATACATCACTAAAACCACATTGCCATTCTCCATATTCATTAGATGCAAATAAAAAATTGAAGCTAAAATTATTTCCATTTGCCGTAAAATCGAATTCTAAAAATCCTACATCGACAATGGTAGATATTTGTCCCGAATTATTACTGATTTCCTGTAAGTCAGAATCTCCATTATTACTTAATTCACTACTTAATCCCTGACCCGTATAAGGTCCTTGAGACAACAATACGTTTCCATTTCGGATAATAATACCTTCTTGTATAGGGAAATTTGAATTATTACTAGTAAAGTAACCAACAGATTGAGGTGATGATATACGTTGATTGGATCTTATAGAACATGAGCCATCCATAAGCCTATCTACAAGCTGTTCAGGCGTATTAGAGACATCAACGCTCACAGTCTGTGCAAATAAATCATCATGTGTCAATGATAATAGAATCATTGAAATAAGTATCATAAAACTCTTAACACTGGGGGCTTTACTGAAACTTTTAATAATAGGGGGGATAAATTTCATTCTTATAATGTTAAACTAATATTTACTCTTATATATTTTCTATATGCAATTCTTTTAAATAATTAATAAATTAATATCTCTATATGGCAGATCAAACCAATCTGCCACTGTTCTATTCGTTAGTATTCCATGATAAAAATACATACCATTTCGTAAACTTTTATCAAACCTTGCAGCATTTTCAAAACCTCCTTCGTTGGCAATATCCAATAGGTAAGGGGTAAAAATATTGCTTATAGAAAAAGATGCTGTTCTAGCATATCTAGAAGGAATGTTTGGGACACAATAATGTGTTACACCATGTTTCTTGAATGTTGGTTTACTATGGGACGTAACACTTGACGTTTCAAAACATCCGCCTCTATCTATACTTACATCAACAATAATAGCACCTTCTTTCATTTGCTCTACCATGATCTCTGTAACTATGACAGGCGACCTGTTATTTCCCCTAATGGCTCCTATAACAATGTCGCATCTTCTTAACGCCTTTGCTAATGTTTTAGGTTGTACCGTTGACGTGTAAATAGGTGAGTTTAAGCAATGTTGAAGCTTTCTAAGTTTTGTAATGGAATTATCAAACACTTTTATTCTAGCGCCAAAACCTAATGCTGTTCTTGCCGCAAATTCACCAACGGTTCCAGCACCCAATATCACAACATCAGTAGGAGGGACACCTCCTATATTTCCAAGCAATAATCCATTTCCATTATGAACACCGCTCATAAGCTCTCCTGCTATTAATACAGAAGCTGTTCCTGCTATTTCACTTAAAGATTTCACTATTGGGTATACACCATGCTCATCCTTTATGTAATCAAAGGCAACCGCTGTAATTCTTTTTTTAGCAAGTGTTTCAAAAAATATTTTCTTTTGAGTCTTTAATTGTAATGCAGATATTAATACACTTTGTGGATTAATGAGTTCAATTTCTTCTAGCGAAGGTGGAGCTACTTTTAAAATAATAGTACAGGCAAAAGCTTCCTTTACATCATATGATACTTTCGCACCTGCATCCGAATATTCTCGATCACTATAATTAGATCCTTCTCCTGCACCAGTCTCAATAACAATCTTATGACCTTGAGCAGACAAAGCGGCCACTGCATCGGGAGTCAAGCATACCCTCTTTTCTTCAAAATGAGTTTCCTTAGGAAGACCAATAAGAAGTTCTCCTTTTTGTTTTTTAATCTCAAGCATTTCTGCTTGAGGCAAGAGCTCTTCTTTACTGAAAGGGGAATATAAACTCATACGTTATTCTTTAGCTGAATGTTTCTTTTACCACCTTCTAGAAGCGATAAATATACTTCAGTTGACTCTAAAGGTAGTAAATTTTTAATATTTTCCGGCCATTCTATAAAACACCAATTGTCAGAATACAGATAATCCTCTACACCAATATCATACGCTTCTTCCTCTTTTGTGAGTCTGTAAAAATCAAAATGATATACCGCATCACCTGAACTGACATATTCGTTTACGATTGAAAAGGTAGGAGAGTGGGTAATATCTTTAACTCCTAAATGCTTACATATTTCTTTTATTAATGTAGTCTTTCCAACACCCATATCACCATAAAACAAAACTACTTTATGGGTTGCTTCGGTTAAAATTTGTTTTGCGATCTCAGGTATTTCTTTTAGAGCATACTCTTTTTCCATATAATAAAATTATGAAAATATAACTTATCTCGGATTATAGACACCACAAGGAATAATCATTTCCTCTAACGAAACACCACCATGCTGGTAGGTATTTCTATAATATTTTACAAAATGATTAAAGTTATTTGGATATGCAAAGAAAAGATCTTCTTTTGCAAATATAAAAGGACTATTAATAGTAAGACTTGGCAAGAAAATATCTTTTGGATTTCTTACGGCGTATACGTCCTTCTCCTCATATGACAAGCTTTTTCCGGTTTTATATCTTAAATTAGAACTAATATTTTTATCTCCGATGACCTTAGAAGGATGTTTACAGTTAATGGTACCATGATCCGTTGTAATAATTAGTTTTTGCCCCAATTGTTGTGCCTTCTGAATAATTTCGTATAAAGGAGAATTCTTAAACCAGCTCACAGTAAGCGAACGATATGCTTTGTCATCACCAGCTAATTCTTTTATAACTTCCATTTCAGTTTTGGAATGTGATAGCATGTCTACAAAATTATATACAACGACCGTTAGATCATTCTGCTTTGTTCCATTATAATTATCTGCCAGTTCCTTTCCTTTTCTAAGGTTTGATATTTTAAAGTATTGATGCTCAATTTGTAATCCAGACCTTTTTATTTGTTCCGTTAAAAATTCATTTTCAAATAAGTTCATCCCACCTTCATCTGTATCATTCTTCCAATATTGAGGATATCTCTTTTCCATTTCAGAAGGCATCAATCCTGAGAAGAGTGCGTTTCTCGCATATTGGGTTGCCGTAGGTAAAATACTAAAGTAAGCCTGTTCTTCTTCCTTTTTATAATGGTTATTCAATATAGGCTCCAATACTCTGTATTGGTCCAATCTTAAATTATCAATAACTACCCAAAGTAGCCCTTGTTTCTTACTTAAATTGGGTACAA
The DNA here is from genome assembly GCF_032248395.1 of Asprobacillus argus. Classification (NCBI taxonomy): domain Bacteria; kingdom Pseudomonadati; phylum Bacteroidota; class Flavobacteriia; order Flavobacteriales; family Flavobacteriaceae; genus Asprobacillus; species Asprobacillus argus. Next base: position 452,472 of record NZ_JAVTTO010000002.1, on the reverse strand, counting down.
CATAATCTTTGAAAAAAGTATGCGAAAATGTAGGTTTATCATCGGAGGTTAACCAATCCTGATAATTCTTCTTAATAAACTTATAAAACAAGTTGTTCGCTTCTGCTTTTTGACTTTCCAAAATACCAAGCATGCCGGTATCATTAATATCTTCTAATTCTAGTTCCCAATGTACCAGTTTGTTATATAACTCTATCCATTCTTCATATGAATTAACCATTGCAAGGTCCATAGATATCTTTCGGAATTCTTGTTGATAGTTTGAGGTAGTCTTCTCTGAAATTAATCTTGAATGATCCAAATTCTTTTTAAGACTTAAGAGTATTTGATTAGGGTTGACAGGCTTTATCAAATAGTCTGCAATTTTAGAACCTATAGCTTCTTCCATAATGTATTCTTCTTCACTCTTAGTAATCATCACTATAGGAAGAGTAGCTTGCTTTTGTTTAATCGCACTCAATGTTTCCAATCCAGAAATCCCAGGCATATTCTCATCTAAAAACACAATGTCAAAACGTTCTTCTGATGCAAGATCAATGGCATCTGCACCATTCGTGCAAGTGGTCACGTTATAGCCTTTGTTTTCTAAAAAAAGAATGTGAGGCTTCAATAAATCAATTTCATCATCTACCCAGAGTATTCGAATATCTATCATTAATATAGTTTTATCTTAAAACGATAAAAGTATTCAATTGTTATCATTTATTTTCAAATAATTTGGAATTATAGAGTAGCATTATTTGGTAGTGTAGCTAATTTGCTTTTAGTTTGTGGTTTATCTATACAAAAAATGCATCCTTGAAAACGCATACCCATAATAAATTGAAAATATTAAATGATCCTATTTATGGTTTTATAAGAATTCCGAATAGCTTGATATTTGACATTATTGAACATCCATATTTTCAACGATTGAGAAGGATCTCACAAATGGGGTTATCTAATCTGGTATATCCTGGAGCAAACCACACAAGGTTTCATCATGCCGTTGGCTGCATGGATTTAATGCAAAAAACAGTACGCGTTTTACGAGTTAAAGGTATTGCAATTTCTGAAGAAGAAGAGGAGGCTTTATGTATAGCAATTCTGTTGCATGATATAGGTCATGGACCGTTCTCTCATGCTCTGGAGCATAGTATTGTTAACGAAATTTCTCACGAAGAGATTTCTTTACTCTTCATGATTAATTTGAATAAAGAATTTGGCGGCAAGTTAAGTTTAGCAATAGAAATTTTTACCAACAAACATTCAAGAAAGTTCTTACATCAATTGATCTCTAGTCAATTAGATATTGACAGACTTGATTATTTAAAGAGAGATAGTTTTTATACAGGAGTTACAGAAGGTAATATTAGTTCGGATAGATTAATTGCGATGATGAATGTTGTTAATGACGAATTAGTGATTGAGAAAAAAGGAATTTATTCTGTTGAGAAATTTTTAATCGCTAGAAGGCTTATGTACTGGCAAGTATATTTACATAAAACGGGATTAGTTGCAGAAAACATGATGGTCAAATTACTACAAAGAGCCAAAGAACTTACAAATAAAAGGTACGATCTTCAGTTGAATGGGACTTTAAACTTTTTTCTAAATACAAAAGTATCGGCTAGTGATTTTTCTGAGAGTATTTTGCATGAGTTTTCCAAACTAGATGATATAGATGTATTGGCAGCAGTAAAGACCTGGATGCATCATTCAGACAAAGTATTATCAACACTATCAAAAATGATTTTCTATAGAAAGTTGTTTAAAATAGAGTTAACGGATAGTCCTGTTGATGATAATGATAAAAAGGATCGAATTAAATCCCTAAGAGAAAAATATCATCTAAGTGAAAATGAGGCGAATTACTTTGTTTTTTCAGGTACTATTTCAAATCAGGCATATGCTAAGGAACAGCCGATCAAAATTTTAAATAAAAAAGGGAAACTAAAAGATATAGCGGAAGCATCAGACCAGTTAAACCTTCAAGCCCTCTCGGAACCTGTGGTGAAACATTTTATATGTTATCCTAAGAAAATGTTACTAGCCTAATCTTAAGTTTTTTCATACTTTTGCTGAACATGAAATTTACAGCTCAACAGATAGCAAATATTTTAGAAGGAGATGTGGTAGGTAATCCTGAGGAAGAAGTCTCAAAACTTTCTAAAATTGAAGAAGGAGAAAAAGGATCGCTAACCTTTTTATCCAACCCAAAATACAACTCTTATTTATATACGACAGAAGCTTCTGTTACAATAGTTAATAAATCATTAGAATTAGAAAAAGATGTTTCTACAACTTTAATAAAAGTTGAGAATGCGTATGAGTCCTTTTCAAAGTTGTTAGCGTTCTATAATGAGGTTAAGAACAATAAAACTGGTAGAGAAAATCCACATTTTGTTTCTGATTCTGCTCAAGTTGGGGAAGACGAATACATAGGAGCCTTTGCATATATTGGAAATAATGTAAAAATAGGTGACCGGGTAAAAATTTACCCCAATGCGTATATAGGGGATAATGTGACTATTGGTAATAATGTGACTATTTTTTCTGGAGCAAAAATATATTCAGAAACTCAAATAGGTAATGATTGTACTATTCATGCGAACTCGGTGATAGGGTCTGATGGTTTTGGTTTTGTTCCAAATGAGCAAGGAGAACTTAATAAAGTTCCTCAAACGGGTAACGTAATCATCGAAGATAATGTTGATATTGGGTCTGGATGTTCAATTGATAGAGCAACGCTGGGATCTACAATTATTAGAAAAGGAGTAAAACTTGATAACCAAATACAGATCGCTCATAATGTAGAGATTGGTAAAAACACTGTTATTGCGGCTCAAACGGGAATCGCGGGGTCTACCAAAGTAGGAGAATACTGTATGATTGGAGGTCAGGTCGGAATTTCAGGACACCTTACTCTTGGTAACAATTTAAAAATACAAGCACAATCTGGTATCTCAAAGAGTTTAAAAGACAACGAAGTTGTTCAGGGCTCTCCTGCATTTGGGTATTCAGATTTTAATAAATCATATGTATACTTTAGGAATTTACCTAAAATTGCATCAGTAGTAAATAAGTTAGAAAAAGAATTTAATGCTCAAAATGAGAAGTTATGAGTAAGCAACAGAAAACAATACAAAAAGAGGTAAGCTTATCTGGTGTAGGATTACACACAGGAAATGAAGTCAAACTAACTTTTAAGCCTGCTCCTGAAAACCATGGTTTTGCTTTTGTAAGAGTGGACTTAGAAGGTGCGCCAACAATAGAAGCAAGAGCAGAATATGTGGTAAATACGCAAAGAGGAACTAATTTGGAAAAGAATGGAGTTCTAATCCAAACCTCAGAACATGTACTTGCAGCTGCTGTAGGATTAGATATAGACAATTTAGTAATTGAAATCAATGCATCCGAACCACCAATTATGGACGGTTCCTCTAAATACTTTGTAGAAGCTTTAGAAAAAGCAGGTATCGATGAGCAAGAAGCAGCTATTGAAGAATACATTGTAAAGGATATTATCTCTTATAGAGATGATGTTACTGGAAGTGAGATTATTTTAATGCCCTCAGATGAGTATAAAGTAACAACCATGGTAGACTTTGGTACAAAAATATTAGGTACACAAAATGCTACTTTGGAAAGAATCTCTGATTTTAAAGAAGAGATAGCTGATGCACGTACGTTTAGTTTTTTGCATGAAATTGAAATGTTGTTAGAAAATGACCTTATTAAAGGAGGAGACCTTAATAATGCTATTGTATATGTAGACAAGGAACTTTCTGAAGGGACAATGCAAAAACTCAAGAAAGCCTTTAAAAAAGAAGATATATCCGTTAAATCAAATGGAATCTTAGATAATTTAAACTTGCATTGGGCTAATGAAGCAGCAAGGCATAAGCTCTTAGATGTTATTGGTGATTTGGCATTGACAGGCATAAGGATACGAGGTAAAGTAATTGCGAACAAACCAGGGCATTTAGTAAATACTCAATTTGCTAAGAAATTAGCGAAGGTTATCAAAGCTGAAAAAAGAAATAAAGTTCCTCAATTTGACTTAAGTGTAGAACCTTTAATGGATATTCATAAGATAATGGATATTCTACCACATAGACCACCTTTCTTATTAGTAGACCGTATTTTAGAGTTATCTGAAAAACATGTGGTTGGGATGAAAAATGTTACTATGAATGAAGATTTCTTTGTAGGTCATTTCCCAGGAGCTCCGGTAATGCCAGGTGTATTGCAGGTAGAAGCAATGGCTCAATGTGGAGGAATACTAGTATTGAGTACAGTTCCCGATCCAGAGAACTACTTAACATACTTTATGAAAATAGATAACGTTAAGTTTAAACAAAAAGTTTTACCTGGTGATACATTAATCTTTAAATGTGAATTATTAACACCTATTAGAAGAGGTATTGCACAAATGCAGTCTTACGGATATGCAAATAACAAATTAGTTGTAGAAGCAGAGTTAATGGCGCAAATCTCTAAAAGAAAGTAATATGAATCAACCTTTAGCATACGTACATCCTCAAGCGAAGATTGCTCGAAATGTTGTTATTGAGCCCTTTACAACAATCCATGCCAATGTACAAATTGGTTCGGGTACTTGGATTGGATCGAATGTAACGATTATGGAAGGGGCACGAATAGGTAAGAATTGTAGAATTTTCCCAGGTGCTGTTATTTCCGCTATTCCTCAAGATTTGAAATTTGAAGGAGAAGATTCTTTGACTGTTATCGGTGACAATACCACAGTTAGAGAATGTGTAACAATAAACAGAGGTACCAATGCCTCTGGAAAAACTAAAATTGGTAAAAATTGCTTGATTATGGCTACTGCCCATATTGCACATGATTGCCTTATAGGAGACAATGCAATTGTCGTAAATGGAGTTGCTTTAGCAGGTCATGTTACTATTGGAGATTATGCCATTATTGGTGGATTGGCTGCTGTGCATCAGTTCATTCATATTGGAGATCATGCCATGGTATCTGGTGGTTCGCTAGTCAGAAAAGATGTGCCTCCATTTACTAAAGCGGCTAAAGAGCCATTGTCTTATGTAGGAATCAATTCTATTGGTTTAAGAAGAAGAGGTTTCAGTACAGAAAAAATTAGAGAAATTCAAAACATTTACAGAATCCTTTATCAAAGGAATTATAATAACTCTCAGGCGGTAGAAAAAATTGAAGCTGAAATGGAAGCTACACCAGAGCGAGACGAAATAATTCTGTTTATCCGTAATTCTCAAAGAGGAATTATGAAGGGATATTCTGGAGGATAACATTAAAATTAAAATATGGCAACAACATCAGATATTAGAAATGGTTTATGTATTCGTTATAACAACGATATTTATAAAATTATAGAGTTTTTACATGTGAAACCAGGAAAGGGTCCTGCATTTGTTAGAACTAAGCTAAAAAGTGTAACAAACGGAAAGGTAGTAGATAATACGTTTCCTGCGGGAAGAAAAATTGAAGATGTACGAGTGGAAACTCACAAATTCCAGTATTTATATAAGGAAGGTGAAACGTATCACTTCATGAATAATCAAGATTATTCTCAAATATCATTGGAAAAAAGTGTATTGGATTCTCCGGAACTTATGAAAGAAGGCGAAGTAGTTACTGTTATCATTAATTCGGAAGATGAAATGCCTTTGTCTGTTGAAATGCCAGCAAGCGTTATTTTAGAAGTTACACATACGGAACCAGGAGTAAAAGGTAATACGGCGACAAATGCTACCAAACCAGCAACCGTAGAAACCGGAGCGAGGATCAATGTACCTTTGTTTATTAATGAAGGAGATAAGATAAAAGTAGAAACAACTAAGGGAACCTATCAAGAACGTATTAAAGAATAAATAGCATAGGGCTTTTTATTGTAAAAAGAACAACTCTCAATGAAATTCAAGTCACCACAAACTCTTTATGAAATTGCTACATTGATTGGTGCAAAATCTGTAGGTGATGACAATTTTAGCATCACAGGTATTAACGAAATTCATGTTGTAGAAAAAGGTGATATTGTTTTTGTTGATCATCCAAAATATTATTCAAAAGCATTAAACTCAGCGGCAACTACAATCTTAATTAACAAAAAAGTGGATTGCCCTGAGGGGAAAGCATTATTAATATCAAACGATCCATTTAGAGACTTTAATAAAATCACAAAACATTTTAATCCGTTTATCCAATCTAAGGATAGTATTTCAAATTCTGCCAAAATAGGAAAAGGAACGGTAATACAACCGAATGTTTTTATTGGCAATCATGTCGAAATAGGTGCAAATTGTCTTATCCATCCAAACGTCACAATATATGATCACTGTATTATAGGTAACGACGTTACGATACATGCCAATACAGTATTAGGAGCTGATGCTTTTTATTACAAAAACAGACCCTCAGGTTTCGATCAACTTATTTCAGGCGGTAGAGTGGTTTTAGAAGATGATGTCGATCTAGGCGCTTCCTGTACAATCGATAAGGGCGTTACAGGTGATACCACTATAAAAGAAGGAACAAAAATTGACAATCAGGTTCATGTTGGCCACGATACAGTAATTGGAAAAAAATGCTTAATTGCTTCACAAACGGGAATCGCTGGTTGTGTGGTTATTGAAGATGAAGTTACTATTTGGGGTCAGGTTGGAACAAATAGTGGAATCACTATTGGAAAAGGAGCTGTAATCCTAGGGCAAACAGGAGTTACTAAATCAATTGAAGGCGGTAAGACCTATTTTGGAACACCAATTTCGGAGTCAAGAGAAAAATTAAAAGAATTAGCAGAAATTAAAAGATTTTTAAAGGATCGAAAGAATGCTTAAAATTCTTTTTTTAAATCATTCAATCAACTATTTTTGCAACATCAAAAAACAATAAATTAATGAGTGTTTTAGTAAATAAAGATTCGAAAATAATCGTACAAGGTTTTACAGGTAGTGAAGGTACTTTTCACGCAGGTCAAATGATTGATTACGGAACGAACGTTGTAGGTGGTGTTACTCCAGGAAAAGGAGGGCAGGAACACCTTGGGAAACCAGTTTTTAATACCGTAAAAGAATCTGTAGATGCTGCAGGCGCTAATACATCTATTATTTTTGTACCACCAGCCTTTGCTGCTGATGCTATTATGGAATCTGCTGATGCCGGTATAGAAGTAATCATTTGTATTACTGAAGGAATTCCAACAGCTGATATGGTAAAAGTAAAAGCCTATATAGAAGATAAGAACTGTACTTTGGTAGGGCCTAATTGTCCAGGAGTTATTACTCCAGATGAGGCTAAAGTTGGAATTATGCCTGGTTTTATTTTCAAAAAAGGAAATGTAGGAATTGTTTCCAAGTCTGGAACTTTAACATATGAAGCTGCTGATCAGGTTGTAAAACAAGGTTTTGGTATTACAACGGCTATTGGAATTGGAGGAGATCCTATTATTGGAACTACGACAAAACAAGCGGTTGAATTGTTAATGAACGATGATGAAACTGAAGCTATCGTAATGATTGGTGAGATTGGTGGTAACCTTGAGGCTGAGGCTGCACAATGGATCAAAGCTGATGGGAATAGAAAACCTGTTGTAGGGTTTATAGCTGGTCAAACAGCTCCTGCAGGAAGAACGATGGGTCATGCTGGAGCTATTGTTGGAGGTGCAGATGACACAGCTCAAGCGAAAATGAAAATCTTAGCTCAAAACGGAATACATGTAGTCGATTCTCCTGCAAAAATTGGAGAAATGGTCGCTAGTGTATTAAACTAATAACTGAACATATTTAAGAACAATTCCCGTCTAGTGCGGGAATTTTCATTTAAAAAAGAAAAATTATATTTGACAAACAACTAACAAACGAATTATGAAATTATTGGAAAATAAAACTGCTATTATTACCGGAGCTACCAGAGGAATTGGTAGAGGAATCGCTTTAGAATATGCAAAGCAAGGAGCTAACGTAGCATTTACCTATAGTTCTTCTGTTGATGCTGCCAAATCTTTGGAAAGTGAACTAGCTGCACTAGGAGTCAAAGCAAAAGGATATCAATCCAATGCTGCAGAGTTTGATGCAGCTCAGGATCTGGCAAAATCTGTATTGGAAGAATTTGGAACCATAGATGTTCTGATTAATAATGCCGGAATTACTAAGGACAATCTATTAATGAGAATCTCTGAAGAAGATTTTGATAAAGTAATTGAAGTTAACTTAAAATCTGTGTTTAACTTAACTAAAGCGATTATTAGACCTATGATGAAGCAAAGAGGAGGATCTATTATAAATATGAGTTCGGTAGTTGGTCTAAAGGGAAATGCTGGTCAAGCTAATTATGCAGCATCGAAAGCTGGTATTGTTGGATTTTCTAAGTCTGTTGCTTTAGAATTAGGATCAAGAAATATTAGAAGTAATGTGATTGCTCCAGGTTTTATAGAAACCGAAATGACGGGAAAATTAGATGAAGCCGTTGTTCAAAGTTGGAGAGATGCCATTCCATTAAAAAGAGGGGGAAGTCCTGAAGATATAGCACATGCATGTGTGTTTCTCGGGTCAGATATGAGCTCATATATAACAGGTCAAACACTAAGTGTAGACGGAGGAATGCTTACTTAAGAAAACATTAACACCATATTTAGAAAACCTGCATCGATTTGAGATGTAGGTTTTTCTTTTTTACAGGAGTTATTTATATCTTTCATTTTTAAATAAACAGGTTGAATTCAAGTAGTTTCTTTTTTGTCATTATTGCTTTAGTACTGGCACTATGTATTGCATACTTTCAGTATTTCTATAAGTCTAAAGATAGACGACCCCTCATTTTTGCATTATTTGGATTACGAAGCGCCTCTATATTTCTGATTCTACTGCTTTTTTTTAATCCAACGATCAAAAAAACTGAATTACAAACGAACAAACCTGTACTGGCTGTTCTTGTAGATAACTCTCAGTCCAGTGAATATTTTAATGAGCAACAAGAAATTTCAAGACTTGTAGGGAAATTCAAATCTGATCAATTATTGAATGATAAGTTTACCCTTTCTTTTTTTTCGTTTGGTAATTCATTTCAAACATTAGATTCTCTAACGTTTCTAGAGCCTCAAACCAATATCAACCAAGCAATAGAGTCTGTAAATACAGTCTATAAAGAAGCTATTTCTCCTATAGTATTAATTACAGATGGAAATCAAACACTAGGGAATGACTATGAGTACTCTTCTACGTCGAAGCAGATCTATCCTCTTATTATTGGAGATACAGTTAAACACAAAGATCTTAGGGTTAGTCAACTTAACGTGAATAAATACAGCTACTTAGGTAATAGTTTCCCTGTTGAGGCTTTATTATATTATGAGGGAAACCAGTCGATTTCCAGTGAATTTGTGATTCATAAAAATGGAAAACGTGTTTTCTCGAAGAAGATCTCTTTCTCAAATGATAAAAGATCGATTACTGTGGAGACATCACTTCCCTCATCGCAAAAAGGAAAGAACTACTATACCGCTTCCATAAAACCGATATCTGACGAAAAAAATATAGCTAACAACACAAAAAATTTTAGTGTTGAAGTTATAGACGAACAGACTAAAATAGGTATTATCACCTCAGTATTACATCCAGATATTGGAGCGATAAAAAAATCCATAGAAACAAACAAACAACGAAAGGTAGCTATAAAAGTAATCAACAATGATATTTTTAAAACAACTGATTATCAATTAGTTATAATGTATCAGCCAAACTCATTGTTTAATAAGTTGATTGCAGAAATAAAAAAGGAAAAAAGCAATTATCTTATAATCACTGGGTCCAAAACAGATTGGAGTTTTGTCAATAGTCTGCAACTAGGAATCTCTAAAAATGCTATTTCAAAAGATGAAAACTACCTAGCTAATTTCAATCAGAACTTTTTGACTTTTGGTCAGAGTGATATCGGGTTTGAGCAATTTTCACCCTTGCAAGACAAGTTTGGAGAAATAACTGTCTCAAAACCCTTTGAGCCCATATTATATCAAAATATTAATGGTATCTCTTTAAATGTTCCTCTGCTTGCTATGTTGGAAGAGAACAATCAGAAATCTGCTTTTCTTTTAGGAGAAGGCATATGGAAATGGAGAGCAACGAGTTATCTGAATTCTAATTCTTTTACTGATTTTGATAGCTTCGTTTCAAATGTAGTTCAATATTTGGCCTCTACAAAAGCGAGAAAAAGGCTAGATGTAACTATGGATCCTATATTTCCCTCGAATGCAACTATAGATATCACTGCTTTTTATGTGGATAGTAATTATAAATTTGATGATCGGGCGACTATTACCATGGAGCTCTCAAGTACCGAAAATACCATTAAAAGAGAACTTCCTTTTTCGGTTATTGGGAACGCCTATCAACTAAATATAGAGGACCTACCGGCTGGAGATTATACGTATAAAGTTTCTGTTAAAGACCAGAATATTTCGTCCAACGGCACCTTTAGAGTTACAACATTTAATGTAGAAGAGCAGTTTACAAGCACCAATACAGAGAAGTTGAACAGGCTGGCAGATAGAACAGGAGGAGAGTCCTTTTACAAAACAAAGTTTCAAGATTTGAAAAAAAGCTTACTCGAGAACACAGATTATTTTACTACTCAAAAAACAATTACAAAGGATAAAAACATCATTGATTGGTATTGGGTATTATTAATAGCCTTATTTTTACTAACAGTAGAGTGGTTTATTAGAAAATATTACGGAAAAATTTAATTATGAATTTTCATACAAGAAAATGGGTAAAGCCAGAAGATCTAAATCCAAATGGAACTTTATTTGGCGGTCGACTTTTACAATGGATAGATGAAGAAGTAGCTTTATATGCTATTATACAATTAGAAATCCCGAGAACTGTAACCAAATTTATGTCTGAAATCGATTTTGTAAGCTCGGCAAAACAAGGAGATATTATTGAAATTGGTATGGAAGTAGTGAGTTTTGGAAATTCTTCTATAACACTTAAATCCGAAGTTCGAAATAAAATTACCCGAAAAACCATTATCTGTATAGACAAAATTGTAATGGTTAGTTTAGACGAATACGGTAAACCATTTAAGCACGGTAAAACTCAAGTAGAATATGTAAAAGATCGGTTAAAGGAGGATTAAGACATCTTTTACGTTAGTGTAACTACTCTATATGATGAACATCCTTTAGAACATATCCATAAAGATTGTACTTATAAAGACTGTAACTAATAAAGTTTAGTTGTAAATTTGATAAAATTTAAAATATAATAAAATGGCAAATCAACAAGTAGAATTTAAATTCCCAAAAGGTGGAATTTTCACTATAATTATCATTGTCCTTGGAATTATTTTCATTTCTAAGTCAGCTGTTACTATTGGACCTGGTGAAGGAGGAGTAATCTTTGAGCGTTTTGGTGATGGTATAAATACAGAAACAACATACGGGGAAGGATTTCACATTGTGGCTCCATGGAATAAAATGATAGTAAGAAAAGTACGTCAACAGTCTATTTCTGACGAGATGAATGTTCTTTCAGTCAACGGATTAGAAGTAAAGGTAAGTGGTACAATTTGGTATGAGCCTGAATTCAGTAATTTAGGAAAACTGATAAAGACCAAAGGAGAGGATTATGAAAGAGAGTTATTAGACCCTGCAATCAATGCAGCCGCTAGAAGTGTGGTAGGACGTTATACACCAGAGCAATTATACTCTAGTAAAAGAGATGTAATTGAGCAAGAGATTTTGGATGAAGTAAGTACCGTTCTAAAAGATCAGTACTTAATAGTAAAAAGGGTTTTGGTAGAGGACGTGAAACTTCCTCCAACTATTAGAACAGCAATTGAAACAAAACTAAAGCAAGAGCAAGAATCTTTAGAATATGAATTTAGATTAGCTAAAGCGAAAAAAGAGGCAGAACGTCAGAAAATTGATGCGGAAGGTAAGGCGACTGCAAATAGAATTTTAAGTGCATCTTTAACAGATAAGATCTTACAGGAAAAAGGAATTGAAGCTACATTAAAATTAGCAGAATCCAATAATAGTAAGGTAGTTGTTATTGGTTCTGGAAAGAATGGAATGCCTATTATTTTAGGGAATCAATAATTCCTAAAACATACTCTATAATATAGAAAGTCAACCATTTGGTTGGCTTTTTTGTTTTTCTTAAATATCTGTTAAACTATCTTAATAATGTAACACAAGCTATTTAATCCAGTCTTATAAGTGTAAGCAAATTAAGAAATTAAAAAATATTTAAGATGATAAATAATAATAAAAAAACAAGAAGATTCCAGGCTGAGACCTTGAATGCAAAAAGGCTAGTTTGGAACACAAGAAGAAATTATGACTATAAGTTTAGAACAGCATACTTTAGTTAAGGAAAGAAATAGTTAGTTAGTTTTTAATAGTGGGAAAGGGTTGAAAAATTGTATAATTTTTTAGCCCTTTTCCTTTTTTCTTTCTGGTAATCTACTACGTTCTATTTTTCCTTTCTTTAGGGCTTTATAGTTTTCATAACAATCTAAAATAGCTTCAATCATCTGAAGATCACTAGCTTTTTTAGTAAAGTAATCGGAATAATTACAATCAGCGATCAACTCCATCAATTCTTGTCTGTCCATTTCTAAATATTCCATCATCACTTCACGATCGAACTTACCTGCCATTATCTTACGAAGATTGTCCTCTTTTTTGATCTTTTGTAGTTTTTTAAGCTGTTTAGGTTTTTTACCAAAATGACTGTACAAAAAATCGACAGGTTGAAACAAGGCGGCTATAGGTGACCTGAAATTCCTTCCCTTAGGTTTTCCAACTTCATACGTCTGTGGCAATCCATTAATTCTAATACGTGTAAATCGGTCTTTAGGAACTTGCTTAACATCAATTTCTAAAACACCAATTAATTTTGTCGATTTAATAATCACCTCTTTTACTTCTTCTGCTTTCTCGTACAATTCGATTAGCAATTCATTCCCTTTTAATAAGTCGTTCGTTATCTTAATCTTAATGGAGGAGTACCCTAAATATGAAACAATTATAGTGTCATTTGCTTTCGCGCTAATATCAAACAAACCAGTATCGTTGGTAATTGTACCCACAACAGAGTTTAAATTTAAAATATGAGCAGCACTCAGCGCTTTTTTGCTTAACGCATCAACAACTTGACCCTTAACTGTTTTTACTTTTAATGAATCAGTTTGGGAAAATACACCTACTGAAAAAAGTATGAATGAATAAATTAGAAGTTTTCGCATACGCAAATGTAACAATTAAGGGTATAAAATAGGTTAATTAAGTGTGAAAAGAGGTTGCTTTTAAAAAGTTCTCGATTTACTTAAGGCCGTTTTGTCAAACTCATCTATGTCTATACTGTAAAGATCATTTGATGGTGTTAAGCGATCATATCTGTTAGAAAACCCTCCCAATATATAGAGCTTATTATTGGCACAGTATAGGTTGGCATCTTCTATAGATAAATCTATGAGATATTGATTTAATTCTTTAGTGGCTATATCAAACGTCATTACTCTTCCCTTCGCGTATATGTAGATAACACCATTATGATTGGTAATGGCTGGTTTTTCTACTGCAGAAAAAAGCTCGCCTTCAATTTTCCAACGCCCATCTTTAATATTAAAAGATTCAATATTTTTTAATTTTTCTCCGTTATATCCTCCAAACAAATAGATGGTGTTTTCTACCAGAACACCTGTTGTTTCTTTCGGTACTGGCATATACGATACGTGGTACCACTTTCCTGTTTTAAGATTGTACACATGTATCTTATTTTCATAATTCTTTTTTCCGTTTTGTTTCTTCTTAATAGAACCACCAAGTACAATTAAATGGTCTCCTGTTAAAAATGAAGCAAAATTTACTGCCTTATGCGGGTTTGCTTCATCAATAGCAATTCTATTTTTAGTGATATTAAACTCTTCTATCTTATTCTCTAAGTACTCAAATCTTCTATTCTTGGACAAAGTTTTTCCTCCAAGAACCATCAATTTTCCATTGTAATAATGCAAATTATGATGTGCCCTTTTAATGAATTTTAAAGCTGATTTCTCCCAAACTCCTGTTATGAGGTTATATGCATATAACTGGTCATTATAATGCTCCCAAGTACTTGCTGTTCCAGCTTCTTGTAAAATTTGACTAAATGGAGTCAATGGTCTGGAGTTATATTTATCCAGGTTCAGTGCATTTAATACAGCATCAAACTTGGCAGATAAATTACCTCCTGATACGTATATTTTATTGTTTGCTAACACAGAGCCAAAAGAGAATAGTCCCTTTTCCATAGGAGCGAGTTTGCTATAATCTAAATATGTCTTAAGTTTTTTTTTGCTTGAACGTATGGAAACTTCATCCAGAGTAAGCAATTTAGATTCTAAAGTAACCACGTAGTTCAGTGCCTCTAGATCCTTTAAAGAAATTCTTCGTGCCTTGAAGCCTACATATGAAAATACAAGAGTATCATTCGCTTGTACCTTATTTTTAATCTTGATCTTAAATTCTCCTTTACTATTAGTAGTTACTCCTTTTTGAAGTTTCTTAATATAAATACTTGCCTTGGATAAAGGGGCCTTCTTTTCATTAAAAACCTTGCCTTTAATACTTTGCGCATAAGACCCAACAAAAAATAACGAAGAACATAGTACGAGTAGAAATCTTTTTTTTGACATAGAGCAGTATAGATTAGTTTATGAAGATACATCAAATTTTATACCAAAATAAAAGCGCACAATTCTATAATTTTAACCGTTAATCTCAAGCTTATCAGCAGTTTGAAATAATTTTTGTATATTTCTATGACTAAGAAAATCTATGAAATCGCTAACTACCCTAAATATACTTTTTTTATTTATTGTTCAAGTTACTTTTGGACAAAAAGACATTTCCGAAATACGCACTGCGTACGCTAACTATTTTCAAGATACTCGAGAAATACCTTTTCTTCACATAAACAAAACATCGTTCTTAAATGGAGAAGAAATCTGGTTTAAAGCCTATGTTGTAGAGCAAAACTCTATGAAATTACATCCTGCAACCACTAACCTCTATGTTTCAGTCTTTGATGAATCTGGTGTATTAAAACAACAACAACTTGTGCATATACAGCAAGGGAAAGGACGTGGAAGTATATTGATCGATTCTACATTCACTCAAAGAAATTATTACTTGAAAGCTTCTACTAAATGGATGAAAAACTTCAAAGAAGATCAATCTTTCTCACAGAAGATCAACATAGTATCATCTCAGGAGGAGGCAAGAAGTGCTCTTAAGTTCGAAAATGATTTTTTTAAACTCAATGTATTTCCTGAAGGAGGTCAGTTAGTTGCTAATTCGATAAACAACGTAGGCATTCTAGTGAAAGATAGTAATAATGAAAGGCAGAAAATTGTAAAGGGATTGATAAAGGATAGAAAAGGAATACTGGTCAAAAGGTTTTTAACCAATGACCTTGGATTAGGAAGCGTACGACTTTTCTTTAAAGAGCAAGAGCAATATACATTTGAAGCAGAATTAGAAAATGGATCCGTCATTACGGAGAAAATAGCTGCAATACCTTCATCAAGAATTGCCCTTAGGGTAGAAAATAAAAAGAAGTACTTGGTTGTGCATTTGCATACTAATAGAACGTATTTAGAGAAGAATACTGATAAACAGTTCAAAGTTTGGGTTCACAACACTAAACAGTTTCTTGAGTATGATCTTACCCTAAATTCGGATATGCAAAATTATGCCCTAATTATAAAAAAGAATGGACTACCATCTGGAATAAATATAGTTACAGTCTTCGATGATGAAAATGCTCCAATAGCGGAACGACTTGTTTTTATTAATCGTGGAAATTTATACAGTTCTGTTGCCATTAAAGCAAAAAAGCAAAGTGATTCTATATCTTTTACCTTTACTAATTCAACCAATGAAAAGCTTTTTTTAAGTGCTTCGTTTTTACCTACGGGCACGAGAGCCTATAACCCTAAGAATTCAATTATCTCATCGGTGCTTCTGAAGCCCTTTGTGATTAGTCAGATAGATCATGAGGTACACTCTTATCTCGGAAAAGATGATTTAAATAATCAAAGCTTAGATCTATCGTTAATTTCAAAAGGATGGAGCAAATATAACTGGAATACTATTTTGACCAATTCACCTGAGCTGAACCATGACTTTGAGCAAGGTATTGACATGACCATTCGTTTAAACAAAAACCTGGCGAAAAAGCAAAAGCTGTTAATTTTCTCCGCAGATAATAACCTGCTGCATGAAGTCACTCAAAAGAGCATTCCTTTCATTATTAGAAACACATCAATTAAAAAAAATACAGAAATCAACTTTGGTATAAAAAGGGGGGATCGAATGTCTGAAATAACACCTCCTATTACTTATTCCAATCACCAATTATATGATTCATTTAAAGATTTTGAAAAATCTGATATTTTGAACGAAATGGAGGTGTCTATTTTTCCAACGCTTACATCAGATGTGGAAAGGTTAGATGAAGTGGTTGTAAAAGCAGAAAAATCTGAAGTGCCCTGGATGTCAAGACGCATGAGAAGAATTGACCCTAAAGACATTACCATACAATCAGGAACACTTTTAGATTATTTAAAACTGAAAATACCACCAAATAGACCCTATTCTTTATTTGTTGATGGCGAGCTACAACGGGGAATTTTTCGTTATGACGCATTAACTTCCACGAATATTGACGAAATTAAAGAAATCTATATGGGTACTTCTTTAGTATTTAGTCCAGATCCATTTGCAATAGATATTCATGTCTATACATTTTCACCACTAGAAATAATGAGGAAAAGAAATAAATATTCTACCCTAAAAATACCTGTTGGATTCTCTTTGGAGAAAGAATATTACTACCTTAAATATCCAAGATCTAATAATAGATATTTCAAGTATTATGCAGCTTTGTTTTGGGAACCTGATATCATTATTGAACCCAATGCGTCGGTAACTTTAACCATGTTATCATGTCTTCAAGACAATATGAATATATGTGTAGAAGGTATTTCAGAATCTGGAAAGTTAGTATCTCAGCGAAAAACGATAAAAATTTTACCTTAAAGAGCTACTTTTATATGTAAGTAGGAATTCGGTGTTAAAAAAAGTGCGTACAACAGGAGTCGAACCTGCACATCCTATTGGACACAAGCCCCTCAAGCTTGCGCGTCTACCAATTCCGCCATGTACGCATTAGAGTCCGCAAATATAATAGCATTGTTTAGGATAATCACCATTTTTGGGGATGATTTTGCGATATTTGTAAAAATTATTTCGATGAAGGTTATTCTTTTAGGTTATATGACAAGTGGAAAAACGGCAGTAGGGAAGAGCTTGTCCAAAAAACTATTTCTACCCTTTATCGATCTTGACAAATATATCTCTGAAAAAGAACAACTTTCTATTTCTGAAATTTTCAAAACAAAGGGTGAAATCTATTTTAGAAAGATTGAGCATATTTACTTAAAAGAATTGCTGAACTCTGATGAGAAATTTGTTTTGTCCTTGGGCGGTGGTACCCCATGCTATGCCGGAAACATGGACCTGATCAAGAATCATCCAAAAACGATCTCCATATACCTAGAAGCCACTATTCCTACATTAGTAGAAAGGTTGCAAAAAGGGAAGGTGAGAAGACCATTAGTTTCCCAGCTTTCTGATGAAAAATTAGTTGAGTTTGTAGCAAAACATTTATTCGAACGAAGGAATTATTATCAACAAGCAACGCATAAAGTTCAGGTAAATGATAAACCTATTTCAACCGTTGTAACCGAAGTTAGAATCCTATTACATTAAATAGGCTTTTGCGCCACCTTTTTCGAATTCAACCGAGATATGTTCTTGAATCGATGTTGATAGCGACAATCCTTTAAAATCAGCCTTTACGGGATACTTCTTATGGTTTCTATTTACCAAAACAGCCGTTTTAAATTGCTTTAAAGGGACTTCTAAAAAATGCTTAATTCCATGTATTAAGGTACTCCCAGAGTTGAGAACATCATCAACCAATACTAGAGATCTATTTTTGTAAGCATTCGGTGCAATACTAGTAGAGATCTCATTCAGTGGGTTTTTCTTATCTATATATACTTCACAAAGCACAAGTTCTACCGAAGAAATTTCTTTCAAAATTGCAGCTAATTTGTTGGCAAACACAAATCCGTTTCCATTAATTCCTGCAATAACCATCTCTTTTTCTTTACTATTACTTTCTAAGATTTGATACGCGATTCTTCTCGTTTTTTGCTCTATTTGTAATGATGATAAGATTACATTCTTTTTTGTAGTCATATTAACTTTCGGATTCGTTAAAGTTATCTATATCTCTTCTGTCTTTTTTGGTAGGTCGACCGGTTCCTTTTTTCCGATAATAATCCTTAGAATACTTTAACAACTCAGTTTTGTTAAATTCTTCTATGGGTGTTTTATCCTTCCTGTACAAATCTACTAATTTAGCGCCAACTCTGCTATCAGGAATATCTAAAACTTCCAGGACATAGTTGATTTGATTTTTTCTTAACACAATTTCCTCATGACCGAATACATCTTTAGACGGTTTTACAATGGCATTGTTTATTCGCACTTGCCCTTTCTTGCAGGCTTCAGTAGCCATATTTCTTGTTTTATAGTAACGAACACACCATAAGTATTTATCTATTCTCATAGAAAAAGTTAAAAATTTAAAAATCCTTTCAAACAAAGGTATAAAAATGGTAAATTGCGCCCTCTAATTTTTGTATTAAATGATAAAATTAAAACATATACTGATCGTTGCTATTTTAGCATTAGTAACATATTCTTGTAATAGAACAGGTACTGGAATTGTCGATAACTTCGATCATGCTGGTCAATCAATTATCGATAACGATTCCTTGGTTAAGTTTTTAACCAATCATTATTTCGATGATGCAATAGATTCTATTAAGCCTATTACTGGGGGTGAGACTGCTCTTATTAACGACAGCAGATTAAGTAGTCAGCAGGTAACTGAAGAAGATGTAGATTATACGTTATATGTTTTTACGAATAGAGTAGGTACCCCTGATCCTGTTAAGGGATTTCCAACGGTTATGGACTCAGTGTTGACTAAATATAAAGGATATTACCTTTCTAGTTCTGCAACGCAAGTATTCTTTGAAGAAAGAAATTCAGTAATCTGGTTTACATTGAACGGTGTTATTAGAGGTTGGACACATGGTTTTACCAATTTTAAAGGAGGTAAGAACATTACTAATAACGGACCTATTACCTATGAAAATGATGGGAAAGGTATTCTTATCATGCCGTCAGGATTAGCCTATAGAAATACTGGAAATTCAGCCATTCCAGCAAATACACCTCTTGTATTTTACATTCGATTATTAGACCTTATAGAAAATACAGATCACGATAATGATGGTATAGCTTCAATTTTAGAAGATCCCGATGGTGATGGCGATCCAAGAAACGATGATACGGATAGCGACGGTATACCAAACTATTTTGATACAGATGATGATGGAGATGGAAGGTTAACTAAAGATGAAGACACTAACGGTAATGGAGATCTTACAGATGATGACACGGATGGAGATGGAACTCCCAATTATTTAGACGAAGATAATTAACAAATAAAAAAGCTCTTGAAAATTTCAAGAGCTTTTTTATTTATAGTTATTTCCGATTACAATCGATAGGAGACTCCCACAATAATCTGATTGACTCTAGTATCAAAATTAACGGAACCACTAGTAATCGTTGAATCCAAAAATGTGGTTTCTATTCCAGACAAACTACGTTCCCAACGAACATCTACTCCTAATCTACCTATATCAACACCTGCTCCAAACTGCAATCCCATAGAGAAATCGGCTATTTGAACGTTTGTAATATCACTTAAGGAGAATTTAGAAGACAATACATATTGAAATGAGGGTCCGATAAAGACATTTGCAAAACCTAATACTTTCTTTCCAAAAAGAACAGGTACATCGATCTTCTTAAAGGTATATGCCGTGGATTTTTGAAGGCTCAGATTCCCAGTATATACCACATCATTCTTTAATTGAGTATATACAAGCTCAGGACGTATATAAATCCCTAATAATTTAGCTTTTGCCCACATTCCAACATGATATCCTGTTTTACTTTTTGCTCCTGAAAAGACATCATCGGTTACATTGGTAAATGAATTAGAATTGTAATTAATTCCTCCTTTAACCCCAAATTGGATCTGTGCACTTGACAATTGACTGCATAACAATACTGCCAGTACGAATAGTGATTTTTTCATAATTATACTGTTTTTTCTATAGACGCTTTAGAAAGAGAAAAGGTTATTTTCTTTTTAAAACTTTTTCTACAGCAGCAACGACAGCAGCATCATTAATATTGTATTTCTCCATCAATTGAGCAGGAGTAGCAGATTCTCCAAAAGAATCATTGACTGCTACAAATTCTTGTGGAGTTGGATTGTTTTGAGTTAAACATCTTGCAACACTTTCCCCTAAACCACCAAACTTATTATGCTCTTCCGCAGTAACAACACAACCTGTCTTTGCTACGGATTGCAAAATAAGGGCTTCATCTAATGGCTTAATCGTATGAATATTAATAACTTCAGCACTAATCCCTTTCGCTTCTAATTGCTCAGCTGCTAATAAAGATTCCCAAACCAAATGCCCCGTAGCCACAATAGTCACATCAGAACCTTCAGATAACAAAATCCCTTTTCCAATCTCGAAAGGTTGATCTGTTGGCATAAATACAGGAACTTTTGGTCTACCAAATCGTAAATAAACAGGTCCATCGTGATCCGCAATAGCAATGGTTGCTGCCTTTGTTTGATTATAATCACATGTATTGATTACAGTCATACCTGGAAGCATTTTCATAAGACCTATATCTTCTAATATTTGGTGTGTAGCTCCATCTTCGCCAAGGGTTAATCCTGCATGAGAAGCACAAATTTTCACATTCTTTCCAGAATATGCTATAGATTGTCTTATTTGATCGTACACTCTACCAGTAGAGAAATTAGCGAATGTTCCCGTAAATGGTATTTTACCACCAATGGTCATTCCGGCTGCAATTCCCATCATATTAGCCTCGGCAATTCCAACTTGAAAGAAACGTTCTGGGTGGTTATTCTCAAAAGCATTCATCTTTAAAGAACCCGTTAAATCTGCACATAGAGCTACAACATTTGGGTTAGTTTTCCCTAATTCAGTTAGTCCATCTCCAAAACCAGATCTAGTATCCTTCTTTTCTGTATACGTGTATTTTTTCATTATATGTTTGTTGTGTTGAATTTGCCTGTAAAAATAAACTTTTCTTCAAGCTTTTTATTTATAATTTCATCAATTCTTTATACAATTTATGAACAGGTAATCCCATAACATTAAAGTAGCTTCCTTCAATCTTATCAATTCCTATTAAACCTATCCAATCCTGTATCCCATAGCTTCCAGCTTTATCAAAAGGTTTGTATTCTTTTAAGTAATAATGTATTTCTTTATCAGATAATTCCTTAAAATAGACCTTTGTGCAGTCGCTTATGACCTTTTCATTATTCTTGGTTTTAATGCAAATAGATGTGTACACATCATGACTCCGACCAGATAAGGATTGTAGCATCAAAAAAGCGTCATTATAATTTTTTGGTTTCCCAAGTGCTCTTTCATTTAACCAAACAATCGTATCTGATGTAATAACAACTTCGTTATCTTGAATCTCTGTAAATTGTTGAGACTTTAATCGAGCTAAGTAATCCGTAATCTCTTCAGCCATCAAATCTTCTGGGTATATTTCTTCTACTTCCTTTAATTGAATTGAAAAGGGAATATCCAAATCTTTAAAGAACTGTTGTCTTCTTGGCGAACCTGAAGCTAGTATTATAGAATATTCTGAAAGTTTTTCTCGTAACATGGTTTAAAATTTAAATATCAGCATCGATAGAATACCAAATAACATGATCCATTTCATATAATTGCTCAGAAACGAAAACTGTTTAGGCGTTTTAGCATTCCATAATACATACATAAAATAGAGCAGAGGTAATACTAAAAACACATAATTATAAATACCTAAGACAAAGAAATCAGTATTACCAACAAAAACTTGACTGATAAGTATAAGACTCATAATAAAGGTAATAGACAAGGTGATGGTTAGATTTCGTGCTCTTCTTATGCCAAAGACAATAGGTAACGTTTTCATTTTCATTTGATGATCCCCATTTATATCCTCTATGTCCTTGATCAATTCCCGTATTAACGTGCTTAAAAAAGAAAAGAACATATAGTAAAGTACAGTAACATACATCCCTATAGAGCTGAATATTCCGCCTAGAAGCTCAAAAAAATTGGCATACTGCGGAGTTTCAATGGTCTCAAAAATGTACATCATAAAAATAGGAAGACTTACCAATACACTTATAAGTATATTCCCTAGTAATAGTATTCTTTTAAAAAATCGAGTATACAAGAATAATAGCATCGCAGTGATACTAAAGAAAAGTGACAATACCACATTCCCAACCATAAATGATAAATACGTTCCGAATGCCATGCCTAATCCAGTTAAAAGAATGTAGTACAATTTTGCACGTTTTTGTGAAACAGAACGTTCAATATAAACCTTGTTTGGTTTATTGATCTTATCGGCTTCAACATCGAGTATATCGTTAATGACATATCCGCCTGCTGTTATACAGATAACGGCAAGTATTAAGTACACAAACCAGGTAATTGATAATTCTGTTTCTTTAAGAAAAAAAGGGAGTACGGCGTAACGTATCAAACACATCGTTAACAAGATCATTAACAGGTTTTGATACCGTATAAGCTTAAAAAAAGATGGCATTAATTATAATTCTTTTTAATCCTTGCGAGATCTCTTTTCGTATCTCTATCTTTCATTGTTTCTCTCTTATCGTGAAGTTTTTTTCCTTTCGCCAGTGCAATTTCTAGTTTTGCATATCCCTTTTCATTAATGAATAAACGAAGAGGAACTATCGTATTTCCTTTAGCTTCCACATCCTTCTTCAAACTTTTGAGTTCTCTTTTATTTAGTAATAATCTTCGCTCACTGGTAGGTTTATGGTTGAACTGATGCCCATACATATATTCTTCTATATACATGTTAATAACAAATAACTCGCCTCTTTCATTGAACTCACAAAAACTCTCAGTTATTCTAGCTTTGCTTAAACGTATCGATTTAATCTCCGTTCCGGTTAACTGAATTCCTGCCACTAATTTGTCGATTATCTCATATTCAAAACGAGCTTTCTTATTCTGTATGTTTATATTTTTCTGCATATGACATGCAAATATAATGATATTTACCCCCCTTTTTATCGAATCAAGTATCCTTAGAATTATTAACAAACAATTATAAGAAAATATACTCCTTTCTTGTAATTTTATACACTTAAAACGACATATGTCAATAAACGAGATGAGGAATCTATATATCCTTCTAAGTATCATCATTATTAGCAGTTGTACGACTCCTAAAAAGGACCTAACCGCGCAAGAAATCATAGATAGATCTATAGTTGCTTCAAACGCCAATTTAATCTCCAATGCTAAAGTTTCTTTCAATTTTAGAGAAAGAACCTATATAGCCAATAGACATCATGGTCTTTTTTCATTAGAAAGAATTACTAGAAAAGGAGATAGTGTTACTAAAGATGTCTTATCTAACGATGGTTTTAAACGTTCTATAAATAATAAGCCTGTTCAAGTCTCAGATTCCATGGCACTAAAGTATAGCGAATCAATAAATTCAGTGCATTATTTTGCCGTATTGCCATATGGTTTAAATGATAAGGCGGTTCAGAAAAAACTGCTCAAAGAGGTAAACATAAAAGGGAAGACATATTATAAAATTGAAATTACATTTAGACAAGAAGGCGGTGGAATAGATTATGAAGATGTATTTGTTTATTGGGTTGAAAAAAAGGATTTTAACATAGACTATATGGCGTATGAGTTTCATGTAAATGGAGGTGGAGTGCGATTTAGAGAGGTAATTAAAGAAACAACAGTTACGGGTATTCGTTTTGTGAACCATGCAAATTACAAATCAAAAAATAGCGCACTTAAGGTTTCAGAGTTAGATCAAGAATTTATTAATGGAGACCTTATTAAGTTATCAGAAATCAATTTAGAGAATATAAATGTTACGTTAAAAAAATAGATTTTATCCTATAAATATTTAGATTTGTAGTTGACTATAACACCCTGGATCAAATGATAAGAAGATTATTCCTGATTTCATTATTTGTTTCAGCTACTATTTTTGGACAAAATACAGTTGGAACAATCTCTGTAACTAATGAGGCTTACGACGGCTTTACATTATTTTCAATACATACAAAATCGTATTTAATAGATAACTGCGGACAAGTGGTTCATGAATGGACAAGTGCCTTTACACCGGGAAATGCAGTCTATTTATTACCAAATGGAAACTTATTAAGAGCAGGAAAGAGAGATGGCCAAAGTCAAATAAATTTTGGGGGAACAGGTGGTATTATAGAACTGTTCGATTGGGATGGTAATTTACTATGGCAATACGAATATAACACGGATCAATATAGGCAACATCATGATGTCTATCCAATGCCGAATGGAAATGTACTAATATTAGCCGCCACAGTGATGTCGCAATCAGAAGCAATTCAAGCAGGACGCGACACCTCCTTACTTCCAGATAATGAAGTGTACAACGAACGTATTTTCGAAGTTGAACCAGTAGGAAGTAATCAGGTAAACGTGGTTTGGGAGTGGAATGCTAAAGATCATTTAATTCAGGACTTTGACAATACTAAAGATAATTATGGAGTGGTGGCTGACCATCCAGAGAAATTAGATTTTAACTTTCTTAATGGAGGAACAGGAGGTGCAAATTGGCTACATGTAAACTCAATTCAATATGATGAAACTTTAGACCAAATTGTTATTAGTTCCAGAAACTTAAGCGAAGTATGGATTATAGATCACTCAACCACAACTGCAGAAGCAGCAACAGGTTCTGGTGGAATCTATGGAAAAGGTGGCGATTTTCTGTATCGATGGGGAAATCCACAGTCATACGATCAAGGGGTTGAAGCTGATAGGCAGTTATTCGGTCAACATTATCCACACTATATTGAAAATGGATTGGTCGATGCAGGAAAGATGATGATATTCAATAATGGAAATGGGCGTATGCCGTTATTTTCGGAAGTATTTATTATCGATCCACCTACTAGCGCACCAGGAGTCTATAGTTATACGACTAACACGGCGTACGGACCTGCTGCACCCGATTATATTTACGCAGATATGACCAATGATCCTTCCGATTTCTACTCAGGGATCGTGAGTGGTGCACAACGGTTACCTAATGGAAATATCTTGATTTGTGAAGGTAGGGAAGGTCACTTCTTTGAAATTAATGCTAGTGAAGAAGTTGTATGGGATTACATTAACCCTGTAGATAACAACTCCGGAATTACGGCAAATCAAACACAAAGTGCTTCTCCAAGTAATATTGTTTTTCGTGCTTTAAAGTATTCAAAATCATATGCTGCTTTTTCTGGCAAAGATGTAAGTCCTGGACAGCCTATAGAAGGTAATCCCGATCTGACTCCTTGTAATGCACTTAGTACAGATCAACATGTATTAAACACTGCTCGTGTATATCCTAATCCATCAGATGATGTTGTTACCATAGAAACTACTCAAAACATTCAAAAAGTAGAAATCTATACGCTTTTAGGTGAAAATGTACTTACCTTTAAGAATTCGAAACAAGTCGATGTCTCTTCTTTAAAGCATGGCATCTATCTGTTAAAAATATTTTCTGATGAAGTAGCTGTCATGAAGAAAATTATTGTTTCGCCGAATTGATTACATTATATCGATAAATAAAACATATGATAAAAAAATTACTCCTGATTTCGTTATTCATTTCGTCAACGGTTTTTGCCCAGAATACAGTTGGAATTATTTCTGCAACTAACGAAGTATATGATGGTTTTACCTTGTTTTCTGTTCATAAAAAATCATTTTTGATCAATAACTGTGGAGAGAAAATTAATGAATGGACCAGTGAATTTCCTCCAGGTAATGCTGTGTATTTGCTTCCAAATGGCAATTTATTGAGAGCAGGTAGGAAAGATGGCCAAAGTACCATCAGCTTTGGAGGTTCTGGAGGAGTTGTTGAATTATTTGATTGGGATGGTAATCTGTTATGGCAATTTGAGTATAATGATAATCAGATGCGACAACATCATGATGTATTTCCAATGCCAAATGGGAATGTATTAATACTAGCGGCTACGGTAATGACCGAAGCAGAAGCATTACAAGCAGGTAGAGACCCAAGTCTATTAACAGATAATGAGCTGTATAACGAGCAGATTATTGAGGTAGAGCCTGTTGGTTCAGATCAAGGAAATATCGTTTGGGAATGGAATATCAAAGACCATTTAATTCAAGATTTTGATAATACAAAGGATAATTTTGGTGTAATTGCCGATCATCCTGAGAAGCTCGATATAAACTTCGTGAATGATGGAGGTGGTGGAGCCAACTGGCTACATATCAATTCCATACAATACAATGATAATCTCAATCAAATTGTATTAAGCTCAAGAAATTTAAGTGAAATGTGGATTATTGATCATTCCACAACAACGGCAGAATCAGCTACAGGTTCTGGAGGAACCTATGGTAAAGGAGGAGATCTTTTATATAGATGGGGGAATCCACAATCTTATGGTCAGGGAACAGAAACAGATAGAAAATTATTTGGTCAGCACTTTCCTCATTTTATTGAAGATGGATTGGTCGATGCTGGTAAAATTATGGTATTCAATAATGGTAATGGTAGAACACCCGTGTTTTCTGAAGTCTTGATCTTTAATCCTCCAACAACAAGTCCTGGAGTATATGAATATTTTGCGAATACAGCTTATGGTCCTATTGCTGAGGATTATTCATATTCTGATCAAACAAATGATCCATCAGATTTTTATTCGCCTATTGTAAGTGGAGCGCAAAGATTACCTAATGGAAATATCCTCGTATGTCAAGGTATTAACGGTCGATTTTTTGAATTAAATGCAACTGATCAAATTGTTTGGGAATATGTAAACCCTATGAGCAATAATACAGGAACTATTTTTAATCAGACGGAAACTGCATCTACAAATCTCACATTTAGAGCAACAAAATATGCGAAGACCTATGGTGCTTTTTCAGGAAGAGATGTTTCTCCAGGGTTACCTATAGAAGGGAACCCGGATCTTACTCCTTGTAGTACGTTAAGCACAGAGACTGTAAGCAACGATTTCGATGTACAAATCTATCCAAATCCCGCAACAGATTTAATCAATATAAAGACTGGAAAAGAGATTCAGCGAACAGAAATTTATTCGCTTTTAGGTAAAAAGTTATCTGTGTATCAACATACAAAACAACTTGATATTGCCAATTTATCATCTGGAATTTACCTCTTAAAGATATTTTCTAATGGAGCAATACTGACAAAAAAAATAGTTATTACCAATGGGTAATAACTATTTTGTATTCTGATCTGACTTAAAGAAATCAGTCAATCTTTAATAACGAATGCGTTTTCTTATCCTTTGTGACAGTAACGATATATAAATTGGAATTGTTGGAATCATCAATTTGCTTGTACACGGCATTACCGATCACCATATTGGCAAAGAAAGGAGTTGTATTGCTATGTCCTACGACTAATACCGTCTTTCCTTTAGTATTTGCTTGAAAAGCCTCATCATACATCTTTCTTGGATTGTATAATAAAACAGGTAAGCCATTAGCATCAGCGGTAGGCTTGGCGGTTTGTTTTGTTCGATTATAATCTGTTGAGTAGACTGCATTGAATTTCACATTAGTAAATACTTCGCTCCATTTTTTTGCTCTTTTTAATCCTTTAATGTTCAAGTCAGGGTTTCTATTAGCCTTGTCAGTTCTCACTTTTTCGGCATGACGAATGAAGTAATACGTCGTTACTTCTTCTTGTGCAAAGGTTGATAAAGAGCTAAGAATAATAATAGCTAAGCATACGATTTTTTTCATAATAAATATATTTAGAGCACTAAGATATATAAAAGAAAGCGATCATAAATACGATCGCTTTCAAAAGAACAAAAATGTAAGTAGTTAACAAGTCAATTTATAGTATGATACATTTTAGCCTTTATATCCTTAATGCGTTCTTCAAATATATTCGTGTTTAATGGAGTGTTTACATTTTCAAATAACTCCATAAGAGTAGCGTTATGATAATCTCTTTTCTGTTTCAATAAGTTGAAATGAACAAAACTTGACCATATGACTGATTTTAATTCTGTCTTGTTTTCATTGTACATTCTCATCTCCACATATAGCTCTGAATCTGTATATCGAATCAATTGAGATTCAATATATACAATTTCCATTGTTAGGGCAGGGCGGAGGTAAGCTATTTGGTTACTTCCGGAAACCCAACTTTTACCTTGTTCCTTAGCCATTTTATATACATCTATTTTATAATCATCTACTAACTTATCTTCTCGATGATTCATAAAATAGTTGATATAGTTCCCATTATTTAAGTGGTTAAAAGGGTCGCAATCCTGAAATCGTATTACTGCTTTGCTCGATAGTGTTTTTGGTAGTTTCATAATATTTATTATACCAATCGGTATATTCTAAGTTAAAAAAATTATTGTATTAATTCATTTGTGATCATTATCGCTATCTGATCCATTGTGTTTTTCATATAAACTTCATTATCCATGGTATAGGTGATGAACGTTGCTCCCTGAATCATAGTGTCAATTCTAACGGCCCAGGCTTTAGGATCTGTAGTAGCTTTAAACTCACCTTTCTGAACTCCTTTCTCTATGATTTTCTCAACATATCCTTGAAGCGTTTTAATTGTTTTCCTAACATTTTCCAACAACAACGTATTTTGATTATTCGCATCTACACCCACATTCAGGACAGGGCAACCACCAAATTTCTTACTGTAACTATAATAATCACGGTAGAAATCTACGATAGCATTCAGTCGTTCTAAAGCAGTACTAGATTGGTTTGTTCTTCTTCGAATTGCACCAATAAGCAACGCCACATTATAATCGAATGCTTTAATTGCTAGCTCTTCTTTATTTTTGAAATTTCCATAAATAGCACCTTTAGTCAACTTTGTAGCTTTGGTAAGTTGACTCATAGTTGTCGCCGCATACCCATGTTTATTAAAAATAGGAGCTGCTACCTCTATAATATATCTTTTTGTGTCTTCTGCCTTGGACATAGTTATACAAATATATAAAAATATACCGATTGGTATAATAACTTTTCAAAAAAAAACCCATCGTACTAACAATGGGCATTTACTTTATACTAACTCGGTTTGATTTCTAAATACTAGTTCCTCATCAAAACAATCTAATAATATAATACTATCCGTAGTAATTTTACCAGAAAGAATCTCTTTAGAAAGAGTATTGAGCACCTCTTTTTGTATTACTCTTTTCACAGGTCTTGCACCATATTCTGGTTGATACCCTTTACGTGCTAAGTACATAATAGCTTCTGACGTAGCATCTAAAGTGATGTCTTGCTCCGCAATCATACGTTTTACATTTCCTAATTGAATCTCAACAACCTTCTCAATGTCATCTTGTGTCAAAGGTGTAAACATGATCACATCGTCAATTCTGTTCAAAAATTCAGGTCGTACAGATTGTTTTAATAAACCTAATACCTCAGATTTGGCCAACTCCATACTTGTAGCGATGTCTCCTTTAAGGTTATCAAATTTTTCTTGAATAATGTGACTTCCCATATTAGAAGTCATTATGATAATTGAATTTCTAAAATCTGCCACTCTTCCTTTATTATCGGTAAGTCTTCCTTCATCCAACACTTGAAGTAATACATTAAACGTATCGGGGTGAGCTTTTTCAATTTCATCTAGAAGTACAACAGAGTAAGGTTTTCTTCTAACTGCTTCAGTTAATTGACCACCTTCATCATAACCCACATAGCCTGGAGGTGCACCAACCAATCTACTCACGGAATGACGTTCTTGATATTCGCTCATGTCGATTCTTGTCATGGCGCTCTCATCATCAAATAAATATGCTGCCAATGTTTTAGCCAATTCTGTTTTACCCACACCGGTGGTACCTAAAAAGAGGAATGATCCAATTGGTTTTTCAGAATTCTGTAAACCAGACTTAGAACGTCTTACAGCATCTGCAACGGCTTCGATAGCCTCGTTTTGTCCAATCACTCTTTTATGCAATTGATCTTCTAAATGCAACAATTTCTCTCGTTCTGACTGCACCATTTTAGTGACAGGGATACCTGTCCATTTGGCAACTACTTCTGCAATATCCTCAAAAGTAACTTCTTCTTTAATCAACGCATTTTCTTGTTGATTTTCTAATTGTTTCTGCTCTTTCTCTAATTGTTCTTGAGCATCTTTAATCTTTCCATAGCGCAACTCCGCTACTTTACCATAATCCCCATCACGTTCCGCTTGATCCGCTTCTCGTTTATAATTTTCTATAGCTGTTTTCAGGTTTTGAATAGCATCAACAATGGTTTTCTCCGATTGCCACTTCGCATTGATTTCGTTTCGTTCTTCTTTAAAATCAGCGAGATCTGCATTCAATGATTTCAGCTTATTTGCATCATTTTCTCTTTTAATTGCTTCTATTTCAATCTCCAGCTGCATGATCTTTCTGTCTAAAACATCTAATTCTTCTGGTTTGGAATTGATTTCCATTCTTAGTTTAGAAGCCGCTTCATCCATTAGATCAATAGCCTTGTCTGGTAAAAATCTATTGGTAATATATCGCTGTGATAATTCAACCGCACCTATAATCGCATTGTCCTTAATGCGAACCTTGTGATGTGTTTCGTATTTTTCTTTTATACCTCTTAAGATAGAAATAGCACTTTCCGTATCGGGTTCATCTACCAATACCTTTTGAAAACGTCTTTCCAATGCTTTATCTTTTTCAAAATATTTCTGATATTCATCTAGGGTAGTGGCTCCAATTGCTCTAAGCTCACCACGAGCAAGTGCTGGTTTTAGAATGTTCGCGGCGTCCATTGCTCCCTGACCTCCTCCAGCACCAACTAGCGTATGTATTTCATCAATAAAGAGAACAATATCTCCGTCAGAAGTGGTCACTTCTTTAATGACAGATTTTAAACGTTCTTCAAATTCACCTTTATACTTCGCTCCTGCAATTAATGCCCCCATATCTAACGAGAAAACTTGTTTTTCTTTTAAATTCTCAGGAACGTCTCCACGTATTATACGATGCGCTAGTCCTTCTGCAATAGCCGTTTTACCAGTTCCTGGCTCACCCACTAGAATAGGATTGTTCTTAGTACGTCTGGACAGTATTTGTAATAACCTACGTATTTCTTCATCTCTACCAATTACGGGATCTAATTTTCCTTCTTTTGCGAGATTGTTCAGATCATTTGCATACTTACTTAAAGCATTGTATGTTTCTTCAGCACTTTGAGAGGTTACATTGTTTCCTTTTCTCAATTCTTGGATTGCATTTTCCAATTCTTTTAATTGGATTCCTTGATCCTTTAAGATTTGTGAAATAGCGCTTTTAGATTTAAAAATGGCAATGATCAAATGCTCAATAGAAACATACTCATCATTCATCTTTTTTGCAATGATAGAAGCTTCATTCAATGTTTTTCCTGCCTCTCTAGAGATCATTAATTCTGAACCTGATACTTTAGAAAAGCTTTCCAATTGCTTATCTAAAAGCTGTTGAACCAATTCAATGCTAATACCTAGTTTCTTTAATAGGAAAGGTAACACGTTCTCATCTACAATAGTAATTGCTTTAAAGATATGCTCATTTTCTATTTGATTATGTCCGAACCCTTGGGCAAGCTGTTGTGCTTGCTGAATGGTCTCTTGTGATTTTGTTGTATAGTTATTAAAATTCATAATTCAATTTATTTACAACCATATACAGTCAAAAGGAATACCATTTGTAATTCAATGACCAAAACCGTCAAAATGTCTGTAAAACCCTTATTAATACTGACTTTATGACTTGTTTTATCAAAGTTCCTGTAAAGACGAGTACCAAAAAGAGAAACTAATTGTCTAAAATAAGAATGTTACCTAGCGCTACTTGTAAATACATTTACACAAACCTTAATTAACAAAAAATATCATGAAAAAATACTACATTCTTATCATCATGGGATTGACAGCATTGACTGTTCTTTCTCAAAATGTCAATATCCCTGATGCCAACTTTAAGGCAGCTTTGGTTGGCGATTCAAATATTAATACGAATAGTGATAGTGAAATACAGGTATCTGAAGCAGCAGCATTTACTGGTACAATCGATGTTATGTCTCAAAGTATATCAAATTACACAGGAATAGAGGCCTTCATAAATATTACTGGCTTTGATGGTAGGTTTAATGATGTAAGCTCTATTGATGTTTCGGCCCTTACTAAATTGGTTACGCTTAATTTAGGCGCAAACACAATCTTAACTTCTTTAGATGTCTCAACGAATGTTTTATTGGAAACGTTATCGTTATCAGAATGTTTTGCCTTAACTACATTGACTTTTGGGAACAATACAGCATTAAAAGTACTTAGTGTTCGTGAGGCCGGATTAAATAGCCTTTCGTTATCAACTTTAATCGCTCTTGAAGATTTGGATGCCAATAGTGTCGGAGTTTCAAATTCAACTCCACTCACAACATTAGATTTTTCTAATAATACAAATCTAAAAGAAGTAGTTGTAAGACATTCAAACGTAACCATACTAGACTTTTCTAATAATGCCAAACTTACTTTTGTAGAAGTCGACTTTAATAGTATGATGACATCCTTAAACATTAAAAATGGAGCAAACACCATCTTAACCACACTTATAGCCACAAATAATACCAACTTAGGTTCTGTTTGTGTTGATGACGTCAATTATGCTCAAAATCAAGCAGGCTGGAATGCTAATGGAACATACACGACATCATGTACCTTATCTGTTAAGGATCATGATTTTGAATCTCAAGTAGTGCTATATCCAAATCCCGTTAAAAACCAGCTTAACTTACAATTAAGTGCACATACGTCTATTAAGAGCATGACCATTTTTAGCTCGACAGGTAAAAGGATCGCTATCACAAAAAATAATATGACTGATGTAAGATCATTGGCCAGTGGACTTTACTTCCTACATATAAAATCCGATTTGGGAGAAATAGCTATAAAGAAATTTATCAAAGAGTAATATATGTTGGGGGGCACTTCATAGTACATTCTATAGTGCAGAATGCATCAAACAAGTTTGGTGCATTTTTTTATTCTTTATCAATAAACTCACTAGGTTTAACTCCAAACCGTTGTTTGAATTTTGAGTTAAAATACGGGGTAGAAGAAATCCCTATATTATATTTTACTTCAGCCAACGTTTTATGCGTTTTATCTTTTAGAAGTTGATATGCCTTTTGAAGTCTTATTTCTAGAATAAATTTGACTGGAGACATTCCAGTATACTGTTTTAATAAGCGAGAAAGCTGTCGTTGACTATAGCCAATCTCTTTAGCTATGACGTCAACTTTAAAATCTTCATTCATAATATTACTTGCCACAATTTTTTGAACTTTTTCTAGTAGCTTAACATCAAAAGAAGCATCTTTTTCAAATAGATCTTGATGCTTAGCATGCCATTCTTTTTTAACTTTATTGTTTTCTATCAAGTTTCGCACTCTAGCCAAGAGTTCATTTTTGTTAAAAGGCTTAATAATGTAATCATTGATACCTAGTTGAAATCCTTTTAGTTTATCGACCTCTAAACTTTTTGCTGTAATTAAAATAAAAGGAATGTCCTTTTTTTCGGGAATTTGATTTAGGAGTTCCCTCAGTTCAAAACCATCAACTCGAGGCATCATCACATCAGAAGTTATCAAATCAAAATCTTCCTTTAAAATTCTGTCATAGGCTTCTTTTCCATCAAAAGCTACTGAGCAATCATACATGTCTTTGAAAATATCCTTCAGAAAATTATTCATTTCAACGTTATCTTCAACAATGAGTATTTTAGCTGCTTTTATAGTTCGATCAACATCTTGCTTGCTTGGATGCGTGATCACGGTAGACTCTTGAGGGTTTGCTTTTGAAGTTGTTTGGATATAAGGCAGCTTGAGAGTGAAGGAACTTCCCTTGTTCAAAGTGCTAGAAACTGTAATATCTCCATTCATAAGTTCAGCAAACTCTTTGCTTAACGCAAGTCCAATACCGATACCTCCCACAGATTTAGAAGTTTTCGACTGATAAAATCGTTCAAACACCTTATTTTTTTCTTCGATAGATATACCAATACCAAAATCTTGTATTGATATTTCCAATTGATCATCAGTTAAGGCTAATGAACAAATGATGCTACTAGTACTTGAACTAAACTTAATAGCATTCGTAATAAGATTGTTTAAAATACGCTCTACCTTATCGGAATCAATTTGCACTTCAACTTCCGATGTTACATTAGTTTTATATTCTAAAGTAATCTCTTTTGCCTTTGCTGCTGATTCAAAGGATAAAAAAATGCGTTTACTAAATTTTACGATGCTCACAGAACGATAATAAACCTCTTGTTTACTTTTGTCGAACTTCAAAATATGTAGGATCTCATTGGCATCATCAATGACCTTTTTACTATTCAAAAGTGCATTATCAAGGTGTTCTTTAAGTTTCTTATTTTCTCCAATTTCTTCAAGAGCCATTTGGATATTTCCTGAGATTAGCGTTAATGGAGTTCGAATTTCGTGAGATATGTTTCCTAAAAACTTAGCACGCATTACATTAATTTCCTGCTCTTTTTCCAGGCTATTTTCTATGATTAGTTTCTGTCTTTTTTGTTTATTAAACCGTTTTTGCAAGTAAATAAATACAACAATGAAAATAATCAAACTGATTATTATATAAAGATTTCGAGTATTCTTCTGTTGCTCAATTTCAAGTTCTTGTTGAGCAATTTCTTTGTCTTTTTGCTCTACCTGATATTTTGATTCAGCTTCTGCAAATTTTGAATCAATGACCTTATTCATATGGGATTCCAAACTATCGCCATATGTTTTATAAAATGTAGCTGCTTTCTTGAAATTTCTTAGCTCTTCATTTTTTTCAGCAATATTTCGAGCTGATTTTGAGATTTCAATAGCTGGCTGGATTCGCAAGGCGATTTCATGGGATTTTTCATAAAATTCTAGTGCTCTTCTAGTTTCTTTCTTTTTAGTAAATACATTTCCTATATTATTATAAACAGAAGCTAAATACCCTTCGTCATTTACGTTTTTAAATACATCAACAGCTTGATTGCAAAAAGAGGTAGCCTCACTTGCTTTTCCTAGCATTACCATAGAATTGCATTTGTGCATGTACGATTCTCCCAGCATTTTATTGTTATTTGCCAATAAGGAGTATTTAATACACTCATTTGCTAAAAAATCTAAGGTTTTCTCATAGCCTTTTACATCATATAGACAGTAGTACTTTATAGAATAGGCCCTTTGTTTGATTCCTGGGCTATTTGTTCTCAAAGCAATGGTAATTGTTGAGTCGGCATATTTTAAACTCAACTCTTGATTTTTCCATAGATAAAGGTTTGTTAAGTTCCAATAGTTTTTTGACAATAAAATATCGGTACTATCAGCATAAATATCTCTGTTTTCTCTTAAGTAGTCTATAAGTTTATACGTAAGGTTACTCCCTTTTTCTAAGTTCTCTTTTCTAATAAAGCCAACGGCTTCTTTGTACTTTTCCTTGTAATTGTCCTGTGAAATTTCTTGAGCAAATAAAGAAGAAGTCATTAAAAAAAAGGAAAGCAACAAGAATAAAGCTGACTTATAAAATGGCTTAGTTTTCATATGGAAGAGTTAAAGGCTTTCTCAAATGTACTAAAATGATTGCATTATCAACTTATTATCAGGAGAATAGCATTTTAACTATTATCATAAAGAAAACCAATAATAGTTTGCTGTACAGATCTTAAGTTTTTACTTTTGAAAGGTGTCATATAGTTTACGACTGAAACAATAAAAACATGGGTATTCTCAAATCATTATTTGGCGGAAATGAACAAAAAGAAGTGAAGAGCAATGTCAATTGGATTTCTTTGAATTCCATGGACCAAATAGATTCCATTAAAGAGCAGTCGAAATCCGAAACTATATTGATCTTCAAGCATTCCACCAGATGTGGTATAAGCAGAATGGTTATCAAACAATTTGAGAAAAAGTTTACGGACGATTTGAAAGACCTAAAAGTATATTACTTAGATCTTTTGAATTATAGAAGTATCTCTGATGAAGTAGGGTATGCGTTTCAAGTACGACATGAATCTCCACAACTTTTGATTATTAAAAATGGAATAGCGGTTGCAAATGCTTCGCATTACGATATTACCACCATCGATTTAATGTAAAAACTCTATTACTTAGCATCTTTGTGATTGATATCACTTAGCGTTCTATTTAAACTGCGTAAAGTAATACCGAGGTAGCTAGCGATGTCTTTTTTTGTGATTACCTTTTCAATCTCAGGGTACATCTCTTTAAGCTTTACTATGTTATCTTCTATAGGGTAGGAATGCTGATAGGAATGCCTTGGAGCTTTATAACTAATCTTTTTCGCCATTCCTTTAAGAACCAACCTATTGAAATGCTTATCTGTTTCTAACAGTCTATTAAAATGGGTGTACGATATCTTGTATATGATTACATTGGTGATAGATTCAATACGGCAGAAACTCGGCTTACCACTAAAAACTTCGAGCTCCCCAAACTCCATTCCTTCACTTAAGAATTCTTGAATAAAGTCTTTTCCGTTTTCATCAGATAGGTACACTTTTGTAATTCCTTTTTTTATAATATATACATAGGAATATCTCTTATTTTCCTCAATGATCACTTGCTTAGGTTCAAAAGTTTCTTCTTTAAAATAATCAAGCCCTTTAGCATTCAATGCTTCTATATATTCCAACAATTCTATATGTGTTCTGATCATTTTTTATGAATTGGGACAAATGTCCTTTTCAACAACTAAAATAAATAAGTCCTTTGTGTTGGTAAAGCTAAAAAATTAATCACAATCGCACTAGAAATGGAAAAACTCTTGAAACAGATCGAGTTCATTAAAGAAATAGATAAACTAAAATACATTCAGCGAAAATCAAAATTATTTAATAGTGACAGAAACGAAAATGATGCAGAACACAGTTGGCATTTAGCAATGATGGTATTAGTTTTAGGAGATCATTCAAATAACAATATCGATATGTTGAAAGTGTTAAAAATGGTATTGATCCATGACATTGTAGAAATAGACGCTGGTGATGTTTTTATTTTTGATACCACAAAAGATCATACTAATACTCTAGAGGAGTTAAAGGCCGCCAAGAGAATCTTTGGTCTGCTTCCAGAAGAACAAGCTCAAGAATTTATAGAAGTTTGGTTGGAGTTCGAAGAAGGTAAGACAAATGAAGCTAGATTCGCTAAAGCAATGGATCGTTTTGAACCCGTTTTACAGAATATTTCTAACAGCGGAGGTACTTGGGCAGAACATCAAGTTAAGCATGAAAAAGTAATAAACAAAACAAAAATAATAGAACAAGGTTCTTCAGTAGTTTGGGAGTATTCCAAAAACCAGATCAACCAGTTCTTTAATGTTTCATAAATGAACCGAAAAAAGTCAATATACACTACAGGTTTCATTTTGGTGTGCATTAGCTCATTACTATTCTCCGCAAGTTATAATATGTTAATTCCCGAACTACCTAACTACTTAAGTAGCCTAGGAGGAGCAGAGTATAAGGGGCTTATCATTTCTTTATTTACATTAACAGCTGGGCTTTCCAGACCTTTTAGCGGGAAACTATCGGATACGATTGGCAGAAAACCAGTAATGATTATTGGAGCCGTTGTTTGCGTTATCTCTGGGATCTTTTATCCCATACTCACTAGTGTTTCTGGTTTTTTATTCATACGACTTGTTCATGGGTTTTCGACAGGTTTTAGCCCGACAGCGATCGCAGCATATGTTTCTGACGTCATTCCGAAAAGTAGACTTGGAGAGGCTATGGGTATTCAAGGAATTTGTTTTAGTACTGGATTAGCTTTAGGCCCGGCTTTAGGGAGTTATATAAAGCTATTTGCATCATATGACGTGCTGTTTTATTGCTCTTCAGCAATGGCATTAATTTCCATTATTCTAGTACTTAGAATACAAGAGACACTAAGTAACCAGGCTTCTTTTAAATGGTCCATTCTCAGAATATCAAAGAATGAAGTGATTGCTAAAGAGGCTATTCCGGCTGCAATCATTACTTTTCTTAGTTATTTAGGGTTTGGAATTATTCTAACATTAATCCCAGATTGGAGTGAACATCTAGGATTCGTAAATAAGGGCACCTTTTTTATAGCATTTACTATTTCTTCAGTATTTATAAGAGTTATAGCTGGAAAAGCTTCTGATATTTACGGTCGAAAAGTAGTGATTAACATAGGGTTACTCATCTTAATTTTTTCTCTACTACTCATTGGTGTTTTCGATACTATGAATGGGTTTTTAGTGGGTGCTGTTTTTTATGGATTTGCTATGGGAATTCTATCACCAACTATTAATGCATGGACCATAGATTTGAGCAATCCTAATACAAAGGGTAAATCGATTGCCACCATGTATATTGCTTTGGAAGCTGGTATTGGCTTAGGGGCTTTATTTTCAGGTTGGTACTATATGAATATTATGTCTCGAATTCCAACAATACTATTTGCTTGTTCCTTATTAGTCCTTATTGGATTGGCATATATGATATTTTGGAAAAGAGCATAAAAAAACCTCGTTATCATAATAACGAGGTTTTAAGCTTTTTGCATACTATTATTTTGCCGGTAAAATTTTGCCAGTACATTCTCCAAACCCTATTCGAATCTCATTGTTTTCACAATAAGCTCTCATGACTACCGTATCATTATCATTGATAAATTTTCTTTCGGTTCCGTCGTTTAACTTTAACGGGTTTTGCCCTCTCCATGTTAGCTCCAACATAGAACCATAGCTATCTTTGGTAGGACCAGAGATGGTTCCACTTCCCATCATATCACCAGAATTCACAGGACAGCCATTCACCGTATGATGTGCCAACTGTTGTGCCATTGTCCAATACATATATTTAAAATTTGAATTGGCTACTACTGTTTCTTTTTCACCTTCTGGTTGTATTCCCACTTGTAAATTAATATCAAAACTACCTTTTCCTTCATATTGCAAGTAGGGTAGTGGTTTAGGATCTTGTTCTGGGTTATCCACTCTAAAAGGCTCCAATGCATCTAATGTAACGATCCATGGCGATATCGTAGAAGCAAAACTTTTTCCTAAAAATGGCCCCAAAGGAACATACTCCCATGCCTGGATGTCTCTAGCCGACCAATCATTAAACTGCACTAATCCGAAAATATACTCTTCCGCCTCTTCAACAGGGATACGTTCTCCTAAGTTATTTGAAGCAGTGGTTATAAATGCCATCTCCAATTCAAAATCTAACAATTTAGAAGGTCCAAAACCTGGCGTATTAGAACCTTCAGCAGGTTTTGTCTGACCAAAAGGTCTTCTTATAGGTGTTCCCGACGGTATAATAGAAGAGCTTCTTCCATGATAACCAATAGGAATATGTACCCAATTTGGCATCAATGCATTCTCAGGGTCTCTAAATAAACTTCCAACATTAGTAGCATGTTCCTTACTCGCATAGAAATCAGTATAGTCACCAACACTAACTGGTAGTAACATTTCAACTTCATCCATTCTAAAAATCACCTTATCCTTATGCTCTGCATTATCTCTTAACTTTCCGTTCTTTACATCAAATATATCTGCAATACGATTTCTAACCAATCGCCATGTTTTTCGACCATCAGCAATAAAATCATTCAAATTATCCTGTAGAAAAATATCATCTGTTAAAGGG
Source organism: Asprobacillus argus (assembly GCF_032248395.1). NCBI lineage: Bacteria > Pseudomonadati > Bacteroidota > Flavobacteriia > Flavobacteriales > Flavobacteriaceae > Asprobacillus > Asprobacillus argus. Next base: position 412,432 of record NZ_JAVTTO010000002.1, on the reverse strand, counting down.
ATTCCATCAAAATATCCTAATTGATGTAGTGCCCCCAAATCAATGGCGTAATCTCCAATCCTACTTCCAATAGTAATAATATCATCTTTGGTAATAAATACTCCAAAGGGTATGTTTTGAATAGGAAAGTCAGAATCTACATCGGTTTTTAACCATGATTTTCTTTTGGGGTTATTGGCAGTTATTTTCATTGAGAAGTATGTCTTTAATTTTTATCAAATATAGTAGAAAGATATAATTATAAAAATGATTTTTCACTACTTTTGGGTTTCTTAATTAAACTTTAACAATGCAACGAGATTCTCAAATTTTTGATTTAATACAAGACGAAAAAGAAAGACAAACAAATGGGCTTGAGCTAATTGCTTCAGAGAACTATGTAAGTGATCAGGTAATGGAAGCTGCAGGTTCTGTTCTAACCAACAAATATGCTGAAGGCTACCCCAATAAACGTTATTATGGAGGTTGTGAAGTAGTGGATATTGTTGAACAAATTGCCATTGATCGTGCTAAAGAACTATATGGTGCAGCTTATGTAAATGTACAACCTCATTCAGGCTCGCAAGCAAATACTGCTGTCTTTGCTGCTTGTTTGGAACCAGGAGATAAAATTTTAGGTTTCGATCTTTCTCATGGAGGGCATTTAACACATGGATCACCAGTGAATTTTTCTGGTAAATTATATACCCCTAGTTTTTATGGTGTAGAAAAAGAGACAGGTGTATTAAATTATGATAAAATTCAGGAGATCGCAGAAAAGGAACAACCCAAAATGATTATTGCCGGTGCATCTGCTTACTCTAGAGATATCGACTTTAAACGCTTTAGAGCAATAGCAGATAGTGTAAACGCATTATTATTAGCAGATATATCGCACCCATCGGGAATGATTGCTAAAGGTATTTTAAATGATCCTCTACCACATTGCCATATTGTTACGACTACCACACATAAAACATTGAGAGGTCCACGAGGAGGATTGATTATGATGGGGAAAGATTTTGAAAACCCTTTCGGTCAAAAATTGAAGAGTGGAAAGTTAAAGAAAATGTCCACTATTTTAAATGGTGCAGTATTCCCAGGAAACCAGGGTGGACCATTAGAACATATTATTGCAGCAAAAGCAATTGCTTTTGGAGAAGCATTAACCGATGAGTTTTTACATTATCAAGTACAGGTTAAAAAGAATGCTGCAGCCATGGCCGAAGCTTTTGTAGAGAGAGGATATGAATTGATTTCTGGAGGAACTGATAATCATATGATGCTTATTGATCTTAGAAATAAGAACATTACAGGTAAAGAAGCTGAAGCAGCTTTAGGTAAGGCAGAAATCACCGTAAACAAGAATATGGTTCCTTTTGATGATAAATCACCTTTTATTACGTCTGGAATTAGAGTAGGTACTCCCGCCGTTACCACAAGGGGTTTACAAGAAAAGGATATGGTCACTGTAGTAGAATTTATAGATGAAGTGATTCAAAATTTTGAAAATGAAGAAATTTTGTCTAAAATTGCAACAAAGGTTCACGACTTTATGAGTCATCGACCTTTATTCCTGGAATAAAAACTGCTCTGAAAATGTAATTCTAACTAACTAATTACATATTATGAAGAGAGCCTTGTTTGTTTTAGCACTTACCATGTCTACTATTTCATGGGCTCAACTTTCTTTTCTTGATCAGGCCAGTACAATAGGTGTTGGCTATAGTTTTGGCATTAATAGTTTTCACGGCGGAGGCGTTTCTTTTGTTGATTTCGATCAAGATGGCAAAGATGACCTTACTTTTGCAACGGAATCGACCGAAAAAATACATTTTTTCAGGAATGATGGTGTAGTGTTTACCAAAATATCACTTCCAGGTATAGATCAATCTACAGAGTCAAAGCAATTATTATGGGTAGATTATGACAACGATGGGGATCTAGATTTCTTTGTGACTAGTACCAATGGCCCTAACAAACTCTATCAAAACGACGGGAGTCTTAGTTTCACCGATGTTACAAGTAGTAGTGGTCTTTTTACAGAGGATTTGAACACATTCGGGGCATGTTTTGGTGATATCGATAAAGATGGAGATTTAGATCTATTCATTACAAATAGGGGCATTACGGTAGAACAACGGAATTACCTGTATAGAAATGATAACGGAACATTTGTCGATATTACAGTGGCCGCAGGAATCAACATTAGTCCAGAACAATCTTTTTGTGCTGCTTTCTTTGACTATGATAATGATGGTGATCAAGACATTTATGTTGCAAATGACAAATTCACCAATCAAAACAGGTTCTATAAGAACAATAATGATGGAACTTTTGATGACGTTTCCACTGCCAGTGGTACCGACATTAGTATTGATGCCATGTCTACTACAATAGGCGATTATAACAATGATGGGTGGTTCGATATGTATATTACCAATACTCCAAATGGTAATGTGCTTTTTAAAAATAATGGAGACGGTACCTTTACTGATGTGGCTACTTCTTCAGGTACCATTTTTAGTAGCACCGCATGGGGAGCTGTTTTCTTAGATGCGGATCTAGATAGTAGTCTAGACCTGTATGTAAGCGGAAGCATGGACGGGTCTAATATGAGCTTTTTATCTTCTGCTTTTTACCATAACAATGGGAGTAATGTATTTAGTATACCAACAGGTATAGGTTTTGATAGTGAAGGGAATTCTAGTTATAGCAATGCTATTGGTGACTTCAATAATGATGGAGCTCCTGATATTGCGGTTATGAATGAAAACGCTAATTACTATGTTTGGGAGAATCAATCTGTTCATAATAATAATTGGATCAAGATAAAATTGGAAGGTATTACGGGCAACAAAGATGGCGTAGGAAATAGAATTGAAATTACGGCAAACGGAAAGACTCAATATAGATATACATTATGCGGTGAAGGATATTTAGGACAGAATTCAATGTCGGAATTTGTTGGGGTGGGAACAGCCACAATTATTGATGAGATTAAAATAATTTGGAATCACTCAGGACAGACAGAAACTATTACCAATATTCCTGTAAACCAAGGCATTACGATTCAGGAAGGAAATGGGGTATTACGTACTTCAGAAGAACATAAAGTAGATTTCAATGTATATCCTAACCCTAGTAGTACAGGTGTTTTCAACATTAGAATGAATGAAAGTGCTATTATAAAACAGTTAAGAGTGTACGATGTTTCAGGAAGATTATTGCTATCCGAAGACAAGGTAACTGAAATGAATACGATAGATTTAAATAGATTACGTTCAGGAGTTTACTTTGCTAAAATAACAGTTGGAACTGCATCTTCGACTATCAAATTGATTCGAAATTAATCGTCGGAAGCCCTTTCAACAATACTCTCTGGTAAGGATTTCTTGGCTTTAGCTCCCATCTTTTTAAGTTTTTCTATGCTTATAATTAAATTACCTTTTCCATCAACCAATTTATTCATGGCTGCTGAATAATCTTTCTTGGCATCATCCATTTTTTTACCTACCCGCATTAAGTCAGAAATAAATCCTTCAAATTTATCGTATAAAGCACCAGCTTGTCTAGCAATTTCAATCGCATTTTTTTGCTGCTTTTCGTTATTCCACATGGTGTCTATTGTTCGCAGCGTAGCAAGCAATGTTGTTGGAGTTACAATTACTATATTTTTTTCAAAAGCTTTACTGTATAAATTCTCATCTGTATTCAACGCAAGTGCAAATGCAGGTTCTATAGGGACAAATAACAGTACAAAATCTGGAGAATCAATTTCATAGATATCCTCATACTTTTTATCACTCAGGTCCTCTACATGCCTCTTTAATGAAGTTACGTGTTCTTTTATAAATTGGGTCTTTTCAGTTTCATCATCCGAATTAACGTACCTCTCATAAGCTGTTAATGACACCTTAGAATCTACGATCATTTTTTTGTTATCGGGAAGATGAATCACAACATCTGGCAAAATTCTCTTACCTTCTTCATTGGTAAAGCTTTGCTGTACAAAATACTCTCTATCTTTCTCCAAGCCAGACTTTTCTAATACACGTTCCAAAACTAGCTCGCCCCAGTTTCCTTGCGCTTTACTGTCTCCTTTTAACGCCTTTGTTAGGTTTAACGTTTCTTTACTCATTTGAGCATTGATCTCTTTTAATCCTAAGATTTGCTGACGTAAAGCGGCATGATAATCGATACTTTCCTTGTGCGTCGTCTCTACTTTTTTCTCGAACCCTTCGATCTTTTCTTTTAAAGGATTTAAAATAGAAGCCAAGTTCTCTTTATTCTTTTCGGTAAACTTGGTTGATTTCTCTTCTAAGATCTTATTTGCCAGATTTTCGAACTCCTTCGTGAATTTTTCCTGTAGTTTTTCAACGTCTTTTTGATTCTCTTCATATTTCAATCGTAAATTCTGCAACTGGCCATCCTGGCGTGTATTCTCAATAACCAACTCTTCTTTAATCGATTGTATTCCTTTAATCTCATCTTGCAATTCATTAATGGTCCTTTCCGACTTTTCATTGACTTCCTGCAAGGTTCTATTACGTTCTTCTAGTCCTTCAGATTTCACCTTAGAAAGTAAACCACCTATAAATATTCCTAATAAAATGGCTATTACCGTGATTAATAAGTATATGATCAGTTCATTCATCATTAAAAAATAAGTCCTTAAATTTAGAGCTTTTAATATTGACAATGAAAGGAATTTCCAAATTTATCTTTACCACGATTCTAGGCTGGAAAATAGCAAACGATTTCCCTAGAGGTTTAAAGAAATATGTGATCATTGCGGCCCCACATACAAGCTGGAAAGATTTTCCCATTGCCATACTGGCCAGGAACGTAAGTGGAGAAAAAATAAACTTTATAGGGAAGGATTCGCTGTTCAAGCCTCCTTTCGGTTTTTTCTTTAGAGCATTAGGAGGTGCTCCTGTTGACCGTAGTAAAAACAATAATTTGGTAGATGCTATTGTAGATATCTTTAACTCAAAAGAAGAGTTTAGATTAGGACTTTCTCCAGAAGGTACCAGAAAAAAAGTAAACCAGTGGAAAACAGGTTTTTATTATATTGCTAAAGGCGCAAAGGTTCCTATTGTAATGGCTACACTAGACTTTGGTAAAAAACAGGTAGCGATATCCGAACCCTATTATATCACAGATGATATGGAAAAAGACTTTAAACATTTTCACTCCTTTTATGAAGGAGTAGAAGGGAAGCACCCTGAATTATTTTAGTCTTATTTAAATTTTTCTGCTACTTTTTCCGCAATTCCTACAATTACTTCAGTTGCCTTTATCATAGACTCCACCGGCACATATTCATAGCGTCCGTGAAAGTTATGGCCTCCCGCAAAGATATTAGGACAAGGTAATCCTTTATATGATAGCTGAGAACCATCAGTACCTCCACGAATTGGTTTGATCAAAGGTGTAATACCCAAATCGTGCATCACCTCTTCAGCAATATCTACAATATGCATTACAGGCACTACTTTTTCCTTCATATTGTAATATTGATCTGTAATATCTAACTTAATCAGTTCTTGGCCTAGAGAAGCATTCATATCAGCAACGATATTTTTCATTTGCTCTTTTCTCCCCAAAAACAAATCCATATCATGATCCCGAATGATGTATTGCAATATTGTTTGCTCTACCTTACCATCCATCTGATATAAATGGAAGAAACCTTCATATCCTTCTGTCAATTCAGGAACTTCATTCGTTGGTAGCTTATTTATAAACTCACCAGCAATCAACATAGAGTTGATCATTTTTCCTTTCGCATATCCTGGATGTACTATTTTACCAGTAATGGTCACCTTGGCCCCTGCAGCATTAAAATTTTCGTATTCTAATTCTCCTATTTGCGAACCGTCCATGGTATATGCCCAATCGGCTCCAAACTTTTCTACATCAAATAAATGAGCACCTTTTCCTACCTCTTCATCTGGAGTAAAGCAGATTCTGATTTTTCCATGTTTTATTTCGGGATGTTGAATTAGGTACTCCATCGCAGAAACAATCTCTGTAATTCCTGCTTTGTCGTCAGCACCTAATAGGGTAGTACCATCTGTTGTTATAATGGTTTGTCCTTTGTATTGCAAGAGGTCTTCAAAATAATCAGGTGAAAGCACAATATTCTCAGCCGCGTTCAACACAATATCCTTACCGTCGTAATTCTCATGTATCTGAGGATTCACGTTGGCTCCTGTAAAATCTGGGCTTGTATCAATATGAGATACAAAGCCAATTGTTGGTACTTCGTAATCTAAATTACTAGGTAACGTAGCCATAACATAGCAGTTGTCATCGAGATCTACATCTTCCATACCAATTGCTTTTAATTCCTGTACCAAAAGCTTTGCAAGATTCCATTGTGTTTCTGTTGATGGAAATGCTGGGTTATTTGGATCAGATTCTGTATCAATGGTACTATAACTAACAAATCTATTAATGATGTGATCTTTTTGCATGAATATAAAATTGAAATTCAAAAATAATGCTTTCCGTATTATTTAAATCGTATTTTTTCGACTAAGTCTATGCCTTTACATAAACGTTGTTCGACCAGTGAATCGCCATATACCTCGAGCTTTGCATGGATAAAGGTACCATCTCCCATTGTATTGATAAATACATTGCATATGGTATAGGGAAAATTGTTTCGAATCCCTTTAGCGACAGTATAGTAAGATGGATAGTCATTTAGAGAAAACGTCTTGTTCTTTTCTTCCTTCAATGCAGCATTTACATAATTTGTTTGCACATTACTTAAGAAAGCAGCGTCAAAATTTGTTTTCTGTTTGATGAAGGTCACATCGACAATAGTGGTTTCAGTAAGTTGTTTGGTCGTATCCGCAAAATAAATAGAGGATTGTGCACTATCGTAATACAGGTTCACCTTCCAATCTTTAGGAATTGGCATAGAAAACTTGTTTTCAAAATCTGCTACATCTTCCAAATTAGATATAGATCCGCCACATTGAAAATCTAAGCTTAGTTCCGAGCTTCCCTGGCAAGACATGAGTATTACCAAGCTACAAGAAACTATAAGTGCATATCGTTTAAATAGTTTATTCATGGGGCAGCACTAATTTTCCTAATTTTCCATTTCCTGATAACCATGCTGCAGTTCTATCTACAAATTGTATAGTGTAAAACGCCTCTTCGCTGATCTTATTCCAGTTTTTGCCTCCATCCTTAGAATAGGATATACCTGTTTTTCCTACAGCAAAAACCTCTTTTCCTTCAGTATTTGGTACATATTGCACACAACTTTTATACGTTGGTTCCTGACCATCTGCCACTGTTATCCAGGTAACACCACCATCTACGGTAATTGCTTTATTACGTTCGTTTGCTTCAGACTTTAAATAATCACCTCCTATAATAATGCCATGTAATTCATCTGCAAAATCAACAGAATAGATTCCTTGTGGTCCATCACCTTGCACTATAGGTGTATCGTAAACATTCCAACTCAGTCCTTTGTCTGTTGACTTAAACACTCGAGCTTTGGCACCACCAGTTACGATCCATACCGTATCTCCTAAAACCTTAATGTTTGTATTGCTTGCCGCAAAAGCAGCCTCACCAGCTACGATCTTAGGTAGATTATCACATGATATTTTGTTCCAGGTTTTTCCTCCATCATTCGTTAACAAAACAGACAAGCAATCATCCGTTGGGTCTCCCATGGCGATACCATCCAACTCATTAAAGAATTTCATAGAATCATAAAACACTTTTTCATGCTCTTCTTTATATACTAATTCGTGAGCTACGATAGATGTCTTATACAACAGCGCAGGATTTGAAACGCTTAGTATGAAAAAATCTGATCCATTCGTAGCGGCACTCCTAAAACCTGGAGTAAGTGTATCCTTATATCGTACCGTTTTGATTACCGTCTTTTTCCCTTCTACATGATATCCTAATTTTCCATTCGAACCTGCAAACATAACCGTATTACTATCTATAGCAACAATGGTTCTAATGCTAGTACTATCAATTTTAATGCTTTTAATTTCTAAATTTTCAATATTTCTAGGTTGATATTCTCTTGTACATGACGTAATTACAAAAGCACATAAAAAGAGTAGAATGAGTGGTTTCATTTTGATATATTTATAAAACGAAAATACATAAATCATTCGTTCAATAATGAAGAAAGCATTAGTAATTTCTGGAGGTGGAAGCAAAGGCGCATTTGCAGGTGGTGTGGCACAATACCTACTACAAGAAAAAAAGAAGGAATATGATCTTTTTTTAGGAACTTCCACAGGCAGTTTACTAATCTCTCATCTTGCTTTAGGCGAGATAGAGGCACTTCATAAAATATACACTTCTGTAGGTCAGCATTCTATTTTTAACGTAAACCCTTTTAAGATTAAGAGTGTAAACGGTGTTCATGTCGTAAGTATTCGTCATCGTAGTACGTTGTTTAATTTTCTTAATGGTAGCAAAACCTTTGGAGAAAGTAAAAATTTGAGAAAGTTGATTCGGAAAAGTATTACCAAAGATATGTATAAACAATTGTATGATAGTACGAAAGATGTTGTTGTTACTGTCTCTAATCTTACAGCCAACAGAATAGAATACAAATCTCTAAAAGAGTACGCATATGATGATTTCTGCGATTGGGTTTGGAGTTCTTGTAATTATGTGCCTTTTATGAGCTTGTTTGAAAAAGAAGGCCATCAATATGCCGATGGCGGTTTTGGATGCTTAATTCCGATTAGAGAGGCTATAGTACGAGGAGCCAAAGAAATAGATGCGATCATTTTAGAAACAGAAGTAACCCAGATAAATAGACTACCTGCAAAAAACCCATTCTCTTTATTATTCGCTGTGCAAGAGTTCATGATGGAGCATGTAGAAAAACACAATGTTACTATTGGCAAATTATCTGCAAAAAGCAATGATGTAAAGTTAAACCTGTACTATACACCAACCGTATTAACTACCAATTCCTTAGTGTTTGATAAAAAACAAATGAAACAATGGTGGCAATCTGGTTTTTCATATGCTAAAAAAAGAAATGAAGAAAACAGTAGTGAATTTAGACCTAATTTATAATACCTATGAAATTCGGAAAAGTAGACCATCCTGAATTGGTAGATTTCACACTACCGCCAACACATAAAGATACTATTGAGGTACTCTCAAAAGCAGAAAAGAAAGAGAAGCCCTCTATTTACGTGGGATGTGCAAAGTGGAATAGGGCGGACCTAAAAGGTTTTTACCCTAGAGGCACTAAGGATGAATTAGAATATTACTCCAGGCAGTTTAATTGTATTGAATTAAATGCGACTTTCTACAGGCAGTTTCCGGCAACTCAATTTGAAAAATGGTATCACAAAACTCCAGATAATTTTAAATTCTTTCCAAAGTTAGGGCAAGAGATTAGTCATTGGAAACGTTTAGCAGGTGTAGAGGAAGTTGTCAATACATATCTATACAATGCAAGTAATTTACAAGAGAAATTAGGAACTATCTTCTTACAACTACATGCGAACTTTGGCCCTAAAAACTTTGACAGACTGCACAACTTTGTGGAAAGTTGGCCAAAAGAAGTCCCATTGGCTGTTGAGTGTAGGCATCCAGAGTGGTTTGCTGATGAAGTTATCTCTAATGACTTCTATCAGTTATTAGAAAGTAAAGCTATTGCAAATGTGTTAGTGGATACCGCTGGAAGGCGGGATATGATGCATATGAGGTTGACTAATGATGAAGCCTTTGTTAGGTATGTAGGAGCAAATCATCCTTCGGATTATGAACGGTTAGATGCTTGGGTTACACGATTAGAAGAATGGATAGCACTAGGACTTTCTAACATTCATTTTTTTATTCATCAAAATTTGGAAAAAGAATCTCCTTTATTGGCAGCACATTTTATAAAACAGCTAAATACTAAATTAGGCACCCGATTAAAAGTACCTAATGATGATGAAAATTCTCAAATGAGTTTATTGTAAGGTTATTGCTCCAACTCTGTGTACATATTATTACGGGTTGGCGTAAATAGCTTGGATGATGAAATTTCTTCCATTCTTGGTACAAACATTCGGTCACCACTAAATCTGTTTCCCGTTAAAATATAGGTGATCGTTCTATCTAACATAGGTTCGTTCCTGTCGCCAAGAACGCCTAAATTTCCATAATCTTCTTGGAAAGGAACTTCAGGAGTAAATCCTGCGGGTACGGTAACATTATCTCTATTCCTAACTTCAAAGGTAATAGGTTGCATTGCCCAGGTGTGATTCGGGTTTGCGCCAGCTCTACCATAGTTCGCGGAATCATATAAAGTAATAGACCCTACATTCTTTCCTTCCGTTACTGTTCCCACTAAACTTACATCTATATATGGATTTAAGCTATTGATCAATAGTTCGGAAGCAGAAGCAGAACTTCCAGTCACGATAAAATATACTCTTGTCAGGTTTAAGCTGTTTATGTTTTGTGAGATGATGCCATTATTGATTTGAGTACTGAAATTAGTAATAAAGTTACTTTCATTAATATTGGCCTGTACTTTTGTATTCCAAACTTGTCTACTAAATAATTCTCCTGAGAATTGACCCGTAATCATGCTTCCTAAGTAGGATGCCGTTCTTACTGATCCTCCAGGGTTGTATCGCAGATCTATAATTAAATCTGTAATACCTTCCGTCTGTAATGTTGCAAATGCCGTATTTAATTCACCGTCATAATTCGCTACAAACTGATTGTACATAATATATCCGATCTTATTTGCTCCTTCTGTAAATGTCGTTACAATCTTCACTGGGTTTTCTTGTAGTTGACTTTTTAAAAGCGTTATAGTAGTTGCAGTTGCAGTTGGATCTCCAGCATTATAATTAGCCAATGTAATGGTGTACGACGTCACGGTAGAGGCTAATAACGTATTAAAATTGGTTGTGGTTAATTGTACTCCATCAACTTCATTAAAGATCATTCCTCGAATAATTCCTTTTCCTTCAGCATCCGAACCAGGAAGGACGTACCGAACATACCCAAATAGGTTGGTTGGGTTACTAGCATACTGCACCAGTCCAAATTCCATTCCATTCGTCTCATTTATTCCAGCGAAAGAATTTTCCAAAGCCACATAATCGCTTACAATCCAAGAATACTTATCTGTATTCGGATAATCATTTAACAAACTGTAAAACAAATTGTCTGGGGTATCATAGCCTCTTAAAAAATTATTTAGCTGACTTTGAGAAGAGAATTTGGTATCAGAAAGATCAGGGATCTCATTTTGCCAAAAGTAATAGGCATTTAACCCTTTCCAAACAAAGTTATTGATCTCTACATCTCCAGGAATACTTTCCGATTTAGAGCAACCAGAAAAAGATACCATTATACATAGAACTAAAATAGAAGCTAAGGATTTTAAGGATTTCATATATATTGAGATTTGTAATACTTTAACGCAATGTAATCAATAATAGTATTATCTTTTATTCTTGTGTAACAAAATTGTTATAACGTCGTCGTAAAGATGTAATACCGATAAATAAGACGAAAAAAGAATCGGAATTTTACAAAATAATTAAGACTAATGAACCAATCGGACTTTTTAAAAGTTGTTTTACCATTTAAAGACAAGGTCTTTCGTTTAGCCAAAAGACTATTAGTGTCTACTGAAGAAGCAGAAGATGCAACACAAGAATTGTTGTTTAAACTATGGAAGAATAATGAAAAACTGTCTGATTATAAAAATGTTGAGGCCTTTGCCATGACCATGACCAAAAACTATTGTTATGATAGATTAAAGTCTAAACAAGCAAGCAACTTAACATTGGTACATAGTAATTATAAAGAAAAGGATACAAGCTTAGATAAAAGAGTAGAGTATCGAGATAGTGTAAACCAAGTACATCAGCTCATTGAAAATTTACCTGAACAGCAAAAATTGATTATTCAATTAAGAGATGTCGAACAATATGATTTTGATGAAATATGCAAAATGTTAGACATGAAACCAACAGCAGTGAGAGTAGCATTATCAAGAGCGAGAAAAACAATAAGACAAGAACTAATAAAAAAACACAACTATGGAGTTAGCTAGCATAGAAAAATTAGTCGAAAAATACCTAAACGCAGAAACATCTGTACAAGAAGAAACAAGTTTAAGAGACTACTTCTTATCAGACAATGTAGCCCCTCATTTAGAAGAGTACAAATTGATGTTTAGTTATTTTCAATTGAACAAGGACGAAACCTATACCAAAACCATTCAGTTAAAACCTGAGAACACAAAACGTAAGAACTTGAAATGGTTATCAGTAGCAGCGTCAGTAGCCCTATTAGTAAGTGTATATGTAGGTAAAGTTGAGTATGACAAATACGTTATCAAACAAAAGTATGCCCAAGTCGAAAATGCCTTAAAAATGTTATCGACAAACCTTAATAAAGGAAAGAGTGCATTTAACAACCTGTATGCTTACGAGAACACAGTGAATAAAATATTTAAAGCCAAGTAAATTTAAAACCAAGTAAATTTTAAGAATCATGAAAAAAATAATTCTATTAATAGCCCTAGTAGTATCGCCATTGGTAAGCTACGGACAGTCAATGTTTGACACCTTAGAGAATATGGATGGAGTAGATGCGATCATTGTAAACAAAGATATGTTTGAGATCTTATCAAAATTTAAAGTAGACGATAAAGAAGGTAGTGAAGCGATGGAGATCTTTAGTATGATCAAAGATCTAAATGAACTAAAGGTATTCTCAACAGACGATAAATCGATTGCAACAAAAATGGATGCAATGGTTTCTAAAGCAGTAAAAAGCTCAAAATTAACAGAGCTAATGAGAATGAAAGAAGGAAACTCAAGGATTAAGATCTATGTGAAGTCTAGTAGCAATAAAGACTTTGTAAGTGAAGTATTGATGTTTGTGAAGGGAATAGACAAGAAAACAAACGGAGTTTCAGAATCTGTAATTGTATCGTTAACAGGTAATATAGATATCAATAAGCTATCTAAGATTGCGGATACTTTTACCAAAGATGCTAAAATAAAAGTAAGTAAAGACTAAATCAACAACAAGTGCTGCACATGTGGCACTTGTTTAAAAAACATAATAATGAAAAGATTAACAACCGTATTATCACTAGTAATTGTAGCCGTATTAATGACATCGTGTAAAAACAACTCATTACAAGGATACCTAGTAGAAAGTCAGGAAAAACAAGGATTCATCACAGTAGATCTTCCTGTTAGTTTTCTAGAATTAAAAGATCAAGATGTTTCTGATGATGTTAAGGCAACTGTAAAGAGCATTAAGAAGATCAACGTAGTAGCGCTTCCTTATAAAAACAACGAAGATGCCTACGAAGTAGAAAAAGAAAAATTGACCAAGATCTTGGGAGGAGAAGACTATAAAACCTTGATGAAGATGAACGCTAAAGGAATGAAGGTAAGTCTATATTATACTGGAAATAGTGACGCTATAGATGAAGTTATTGCATTCGGATACAGCAAAGAGGCTGGTGTAGGAATTGCAAGATTGTTAGGTGACGACATGAACCCAGCAATGATTATAGAAATGATGCAGAATATTAAGATAGACCCAAGTAATGTGAGTCTGGGCAGTTTAAATGCTGTATTTAAATAGCACATCAATCAACACCAAATATATGGCCGCTTGTACTGAACTTGTTTCAGTATCAAAGCGGCTTTTTCTTTTTAACTAGGCATTAACAACCTGCATATTTTTATTTAGTACTTTTGAAATTCTAGAACAGATATAAAATGAAGTACTCTAAAATTGTTACCCTTATATGTTTCCTATTTGTTGGCGTTAGTTTTTCTCAAACTATAGATCCTTTATCTATTTATAGAGCAGAGAAAGAGAAGAAATTTGATCTGGTACACACAAAATTGAAAGTTGATTTCAATTTTAATAACAAAACGTTAAACGGAGAAGAATGGGTAACAGCAAAACCACATTTCTACGCTTCTAGTGTGTTTGAACTGGATGCGAAAGCCATGATCATTCATGCGATTACGCTAAATAACAAAGATCTGACCTATACATACGACGATTATACATTAAAGATCAATCTTCCTAAAGTGTATAAGAAGAATGAAACCTTCACAATATATATAAGGTACACTGCACAGCCAGAAAAAGTTCGTCAACAAGGTAGTGCTGCGATTACAGATGCTAAAGGTTTATACTTTATTAATGCTGATGGATCTGATAAAAATAAACCAACGCAAATATGGACGCAAGGAGAGACAGAATCTAGCAGTTGTTGGTTTCCTACCATAGACAGTCCAAATCAGAAAACAACGCAAGAAATTTACATCACAGTTCCAAACAAGTATAAAACATTATCGAACGGTACCTTGATGAGTCAGGAGAATAAAGGAAACCAACGTACAGATTATTGGAAGTTAGATCAAAAGCATGCACCATACCTATTCTTTATGGGTGTTGGTGAATATGAGATCGTTAAAGATTCTTATAAGAATATTCCTGTGAACTATTATGTTGAACCAGCCTATAAAGAGGTAGCCAAAGATATCTTTGGTCTCACACCCGAAATGATTGGTTTCTTTGCTAAAATAACTGGAGTAGAGTACCCTTGGAGTAAGTATAGTCAGATTGTAGGAAGAGATTATGTGAGTGGAGCCATGGAAAATACAACTGCCGTAATTCATGGTGAGCGAGCCTACCAAATGCCTGGTCAATTAATTGATGATAATGTACAGGAAAATACCATAGCACACGAAATCTTCCATCATTGGTTCGGAAATCTAGTCACTACAGAAAGCTGGAGTAATCTTACCTTAAATGAATCTTTTGCGAACTACAGTGAGTATTTATGGAGAGAATATAAATATGGGAAAGATAATGCCGATGCGCATTTATTTGAAGACATTACGGGTTATAAGAACAGTCAAAGTGAAGATAAAAAATTAGTGCGTTTTCAGTATGCAGATAAAGAGGATATGTTTGATGCAGTAAGCTACAATAAAGGTGGAGCTATCCTACATATGTTACGAAAGTACCTGGGAGATGAAGCATTCTTTGAAGGCTTGAACGTATATCTTACAGAAAACAAATACAAAGCTGCAGAAGTACACCAACTTAGATTAGCTTTTGAAAAAGTAAGCGGAAAAGACTTGAATTGGTTCTTTAACCAATGGTATTTTGGAAGCGGACATCCAAAAGTGCAAGTTTCTTACGATTATAACACCTTAGAAAAAACGGTTACCATTAATATCTATCAAACGCAACAAAACGAGTTTAAATTTCCACTAGCTATAGATATGTTTCAAGGAGATAAGAGAACGCGTTATAACGTATTCGTAGATGGTAACGACGCATCGTTTACCTTTGGTTTTCAAGGAAAGTCACCTACATTACTATTGGTCAATGCTGACGGTGTGGTCCTGGGAGATTTCCAAGAGAACAAGGTATTAAGCGATTATGTCAATCAATTAAAGTATGCACAGAACTATGTGCACAAAAGAGAAGCGTTGTTAGAAGTTGCAAAGAGTCAGGAAAACAAGGATGCATTTGAAGCTATTGCCAACGCAATGAATGACGATTTTTATAAAATACGTCTATTGGCATTGGAGAACATCAACCTGGTCAATAAGTTTTCTAAGCGAAATGTGATCAATAAAATAAAAAGGATTGCTACTAATGACAAGAAGACATTGGTACAGGCCGCGGCTATAGAAACCTTAGGAAAATTAACCGATCCCGAGTTACGACCTATATTCCTAAAAGCGCTTGAAAGTAAATCCTACACGGTTTTAGGAAAGGCCTTGGTAGCGATGTATTATATTGATAAAGCCTACGCTATTAAAAAATCGAAAGAGATTCCTTCTGAAGTAAAAGAGATCATTAAAACACCTTTAACTCGTATTTATTTAGATGAAAAAGATGAAACTGAAATGGTCTTTATTGCTAAAGATGTGCTGTCAGGAATGTTTTTAAGCAATGATAAGAAGGTGCAAGCGCTTTACAAAAGAGCTTATGATCAAATATCAATAAGCAATAATACCATGGCTATTCAGAATTTAGTAAATGATATTGTAGCCAAAGGGGTAGAGTTCAAACAGTTCAATTTTGATAAAATAGGAATCAACCTAATGCGAGAAATGGTTCAGAAACAAAACAAGGCCAATACAGCTAACAAAATAAAGAATGTAGCTATTATCAAGGAAGCTATAGGTAAATTAGCTAAGTAACGGTCTATTTATTGAACTCTTCGAAAGTACCGTCCTCATAAAAGACCACAATTTTTGTGATTCTCCTTGAACCCGATTCAGAATGAACTACTTTATTCTTATCCACTAAGGGTAGAGGAGAGGTGTTATTTGAAGTCTCTTCAACAATTTTAGGAAAAACTCCCTTCCCATTTAGTAACCAATAAATATCTACCTCAGGGAATTCACTGGTAATTTTTAGAATAAAATCTAAACTCGGCTTATTTCTACCCGATAGAATATGAGATATACTAGAGCGCTGTACACCAATTTTATCAGCAAATAATGACGCCGTTAATTGGTGGTGTTCAAGAATTTTTTTAATCCTTTCCGTAAAATCCTTATTGTTTACCATTGTAAAATCCCTATCGTGTTACAAATGTAAATCAAGGTTTTTTCTAATCCAAACTTTGAGTGTTAAAAAATAATAATACATTTAAATAATTAAACCAAAGCTTCAAGTAATAACTATATAATATTGATTTATAAATACTTATACACAGTAATTAAGATGCAATTATTTTTCATTATGCTACAAATGTAAACAGGTTTACCAAAGTAATAAACGTCAGTTTTAATGTTATTATTGTAATATTTAAGAGTTTACATCTGTAATAAATTAATCATTCACCATCCTAAAAGAATTTCTATTTTTGTGGGTAGCTAAAATGATCATACTTCCACATGCATATATTGGATAAAAAAACAATCGCACAATTTTTTCTTGATTCTAAAGAGTCCAAGCTAAATGGAAGATGGATTAGATTGAATGATATAGCTCCACTACTTCAAGATATTCCGAAAATCATAAAGAATCATATTGGAGACTCTGAAGAAGAACGACCTATTTACAGCTTGGAACTAGGTAATGGTGATAAAAAGGTGCTTATTTGGACGCAAATGCATGGTAATGAAAGTACCGGAACCAAGGCTGTGTTTGATCTCATCAATTTTTTATCCCTGAATAACTCAGTTGCGAAAAGTATCTTATCACAATGTACAGTACGCATTATTCCTATGCTTAATCCAGACGGAGCGCAGAAATATACCAGAGTAAATGCTAATGAAATTGATCTTAATCGCGATGCAGTAGATAGGTTAGCCATGGAAAGTAAGGTATTACGGAGTCAATTAGAGGAGTTCAATCCTGACTTTTGCTTTAATCTACATGATCAGCGAACGATATTTGGCGTTGAAGGGACACAAAACCCTGCAACTCTTTCGTTTCTGGCTCCTTCAGAGGAGGAAACAAGAGCCATTACACCAGGAAGAATCAAAACAATGAACGTAATTGTTGCTATGAATAAGCTCTTGCAACAGATCATACCGGGTCATATAGGTAGGTATACAGATGAATTCTACCCAACAGCGACTGGTGACAACTTTCAAAAATTAGGCTTCAGCACAATCCTTATTGAGTCTGGACATTACTATAATGATTATGATCGAGAAGAAAGTAGAAAATTCACGTTTTTTGCACTATTACAAGGGGTATATCATATAAGTACTGCAAGTGATTTTTCAGAATATCAACCATATTTAGGTATTCCAAACAACAATAAAGGCTTCTTGGATATAGTACAACGAAATGAAAATCAGGAAGATGAAGCATATCAATATGAAGAGAAAATTATAAATGGACAATTTTCCTTAATTCCTCAAAAAGTTCAGCATATCGATTTAAAAACGAAATTATTTCACAATGAAAACGATTTCGTAAGCTAATTTCATTGAATTTTCATCACCTTTTCGCGATTTATTTTGAATTTTTTTTATAATTTTGTATTGTTATTTGAATAATTATCAAAAGAATGAAGAAATTTATACTAGATGAAATAGATCATCAGATTTTAGACATCTTGATTGAAAATGCGAGAACTCCATTTACCGATATTGCAAAAAAATTATTGGTTTCTGCTGGGACAATACATGTTAGAGTAAAGAAAATGGAAGATGAAGGCATCATACAAGGATCTACATTAACATTAAACTATGAAAAAATGGGCTATTCTTTTATTGCTCATGTTGGTGTTTTCTTAGAAAAAACATCGATGACACAAAGTGTTATTACCGACCTAAGAAAGATACCGAACGTTACCGTAGCCTATGTGACTGCAGGAAAATATAATATTTTCTGTAAGGTACGAGCAAAGGGGACCAACGATGCAAAGGAGATTATTTATATGATCGATGAAATTCCTGGTGTAAATAGAACGGAAACTATGATTGCTTTGGAAGAGAGTATCAATGATAAAAAACGAATGATGCACGCTATCTTTAAAGAGCTATAAAATCTACCAATTATATTGCAAGCCTCATCTTAAAAGATGAGGTTTTTTTATACCTGAAAGTAAGTGTCATTTGAAAATTCGAATTACTCTTTTATCAATTGTTTAGAATTTATATACTCAGAAGGAGTTACGTTCATAATTTCCTTAAATCTTCTCGTAAAAGCCGATGCATTTTTATATCCTACTTCTTTACCAATAGCAGCAATGGAGTACTTAGAAAACGATGTGTCTTTTTCCAATTTTCTAATTACGTATTCGATTCTTAGATGGGATAAATATTCACTAAACGTTTGATGCTTATGCTTGTTTATTACTTTAGAAACATAAGTAGTATTTATATTTAAATGTTTAGCCAATACATCAATTGTAAATTGATGTGATAAATATAGCTCCGTATTTTCAAAGTCTTTTAATTTATTTAAAATAGTATTGACCAGCTTCTCATCAATTTCTTTTTTATATATTTTCTTTTTAGATATTTTTCTTTTCAAATTTCTTTTTTTAATGAAGATAATTACAACTAATAAGATTAGGATATTTATTGCATAAATAAGGTTTAAAAAAAAGTTGTTATTTCTTTCAAAGTTAAGGTCTTCATTTATTTTTTCTAAAGCTTCTAATTCTATAGTATATAAATTCTCTGATACCATTTTTTTACTATCCTCTAACTCTTTATATTTTGCAAATGCTAGGTTAGAATAATGTAGAGCACTACCTTTTTGATTTAAAAATGAAAAACTATAGGTTAAATTACTATAAACATGTAAAAGGTTTTGTTGATTGTATGATGGGTTTTCTTTAAATATTTTCAAATATTTTTTCCCATAAGCAATAACGGAATCATGCTTTTTTATCTCTTTATAAACAATTGTTTTATAATAAAATACTTCATGAAGATATTGAGGGAATTTTTTCTTTAACTTATCAAAATCATTTAAGTATAATAATGCAAATTTATACTCTTTTCTTAAGATACTTAACTTTGCTCTTCTAATAAGATATTGAGGTTCTGTGTGGCTATTAGGTAAAACTTTAATACTACTATATGATCTGTTATAATAGACTTCTGCAGAATCTAATAAAGATTCATTTTGTTGATGCTTATATTTCGAGATAAATGTTTTTCCAAGTAGATTAAACATATGAGCTTCAAAAAAAATAATAGAGCGAGCATCTTCTTTGCTTAGTTTTTTCCCTTTTACCCTATATAGCATACTTTTACAGGTTCTTAAAATCTCAAGAGCTTGTTCAAAAAAACCTAAACCTTCCTTTAAACTTGCTAAACTTAAATTAATTTGCAGCTCATTTTTATAAAAATAATAATCTTTAACAGCTAAGTTTTCGATAATTTTTTTCTGCTTCAATAAATATTCTAATGCCTTACCATAATCCTCTCGATTTTTATAAATGTAAAACAATCTCCGATAGGCACTCACTAATCTTTTTTGTAGGCATATTTCTGATGAATCTTCAAAAAATAAAATGGCCAGATGTATGATCCTTTTTGCCTCTTTAAAACTACCTCTTTGATAAAACCCTCTAGCTTCATTTATATAACCATCTGCTTTATAACATTTATTAGTAGATTTTTGCAATTCTTTTCCATAAAAAATAAGGCTGTCATTATTTTTATGGGAAAATTCTAATATTTTTTCATAGTGCAATGAATCAAGATGGGAAGCATCATTTTGTGCAGTAAGCTGCATAACACAGAACAAAATCACAAACAAGCATGTTTTCCTCCTTATATTTTTCATCATAATTTTTCTTAACCACTATGCTATTTACGAATGAGCTACACATTAAACATAGGTAACTTTCTTATTTTTAAGCTTTTACAGAATACAAAGTATGCTATTCCCAAACTGCACATATAGTTAGTTGCACTAACTAACTATCCTACTGTAACTTGCGTAACAATTATAAAGATTAAGATTGAATTCTGGAATAGGTGTAAATACTATATATGTACTTATGGAAATATCACTATTGGAGGGGTTCAAAAAATATTTAACAAATATATAAGAGTATGCACATTTAAAATAAAATTATGAAAACAACAAAATTATTTAGCTTTTTAGTAACAGTATTATTAACGGTTAGTTGTAGTGTAGACGATGAATTAGAATTTGAAAAAGATATTACAGCAAACAGTATTAATGAATGTATTCAAGATTGTGATATTGATGATGGTAACTCAGGAGGAGGATTAGGAGGAGGAACAGGGTCTTCAATATGGCCTAAGTACTTCTATACGCATAAAGGTGAAACAAATAATAATGTCTATTATGCAGAATCTAATAATGGTACAACTTGGTCTGCAAACCAGTTAGGATTAGGAGCACAAACTAGTCAAGGATCTGCATCTGTAATCTTTAACAACAGACAATTTTTGTTTTACAAAGGAAACAATTCTGCTAACATTTTCTATGCTTATAAAACATCACCAACAAGTTCATGGCAAGGAAATGCTTGGATAAATAATAATCGGAATGACTCCAAAACTGATAAATCCTTATCTGTTACAGTTTTTAATAATAAAGTTTTTGTAGCGCATCGAGGCCAAACGAATAAAGCACTTTATTTAAGTTATTCAACGACATCTTCAGGGATAGGAAACTACACACAGGTTCAAGCATTGTCTACAGGAAATAATGTAAGAGATTTTTCTATGGTTGCTAATGGAAACACTATGTATATTTTTTGGACTAAAACAAGTGATAATAATAATGAAGATAGAAGGATATATTACAAAACAAGCACCAATCCAACAAATCCTGGTAGCTGGAGTAGTACAATTAGGTTACAAGATAGTAACAATGCTGCATTTACCACTAGTGCAGAAAACGGATTGTCCGCTGTTGCATTAAATGGGAAAATATTTATTGCTTTCGGTCTTGAATGGAGACATAGAACTTATTGGATTCAAGGAACCATTAGAAGTTTATTTTTAGGTGTTCTACATGAAGACGATAGATGGTCTCATTTTTATTATCCATATGAAACTCAAAGAAGGCCAGGAATCATGGTTACTGAAGATTCTAAGCTTTTAATAAGTTTTGCTGGTAAAAGTACAGATCGAATCAACACTATGAAAGTGGATACGAATGGGAGTATATTAATTCCTCCTTCAGAAACAGCAGGAGAAGCAAAAGTTGGAGGCGTGTTTTCTTACAGTAATTATTAAGCTACTCGGTTTTAAGTACAACAATTAGGCGGAAACGGAAAAGCCTTAAGATCGAGTAGGTGTATTTTTAATTTTTTTATATTATGAAAAACTAATTTTAGTAATGTTAGTAGGTGTTGGATTATCACTAACGGGATGTAATGAACCAGATGAAGAGTATACAGGAACAGGGCAGGTAGGTGATTGTAGAGTATATAATAGCCAAGGAGAACTTATACTCAGGGCGATGTGATATCAGGCAGTAGTCAACCAGTAGCTTTCAAAAAACTTTAATCTAAAAAATAAATTAAAGTTGAAAATCTTCTTAAAATTATTTTAAGAAGATTTTTAATGATTTTAAATTATCGATATTAGCCTGGCTAGTAGTACCAAAATAACCTCATCGATTTGACGAGGTTTTTTATACCTTACCAACATGAATATTATATCAAAACTTCCTAGAGTAGGCACAACTATATTTACCACTATGAGTACGTTAGCAAATGAGCATAATGCCATTAATTTATCGCAAGGGTTTCCAAATTTTCCTAGTGATCCAAAACTAACTGAGTTAGTCTCAAATGCCATGAACAATGGCTATAACCAATATGCTCCAATGTTAGGAGTGTTGCAGTTACGAGAAGCTATCGCTGTAAAGTTTCACAAGCTATACGCTACTTCTTACCTTCCCGAAAGTGAAATTGTCGTCACTTCTGGGGCCACACAGGCCATTTATACGGCTATTTCCGCCTTTATCGGTCCTGATGATGAAGTTATTGTATTTGATCCTGCATATGATTGCTATAAACCTGCAGTTACCGTGAACGGGGGAAAAGCTATTTCTATACAGTTGACACATCCAGATTATCATGTGAACTGGAATGAAGTACAAAATGCTATCAACGAGCGTACAAAAATGATCATTATCAATACGCCTCAAAATCCAAGTGGAAGCACATTCTCTAAAGAAGATATGCAGCAGTTAGAGCGATTGGTTAAAGATTCAAATATCATCGTATTAAGTGATGAGGTCTACGAACATATGGTATATGATGGCGCAACGCATCAAAGCGCATGTCTATTTCCTGGATTAAAAGAGAGAACTCTCATCACAGCTTCATTTGGAAAAACATTTCATAATACAGGTTGGAAAGTAGGCTATTGTTGCGGACCTCAAGAGTTGATGAAGGAATTTATTAAAGTACACCAATTTACCGTCTTTTGTGTGAACCACCCAGTTCAGATTGCACTAGCACAGTATCTAGAGGATGATACGCACTATCTTTATTTACCTGAATTCTTTCAAAAGAAAAGAGATCTGTTTCTAGACGCTATTTCCGGATCAAGGTTTACATTTAAACCAACCAAGGCAACCTATTTTCAAAGTGTATCATACGATGCCATTTCTCAGGATGGAGATCAAGACTTTGCTAAAGAACTAACCACTAAATATGGTGTAGTGTCTATTCCGTTATCTGTGTTCAATGCAAATCAACTTGATTTCAAGGCATTACGTTTCTGCTTTGCTAAAACTGATGAAACCTTATTGAAAGCGGCAGAGATTTTGAATAAAATATAATGCGATGTTCATTTAATATAGTACTTTAGTTTTTCAAATCTGATATTTATTTCATAGAAATGAACACTCAAATAGACTACGGTCAAAGCACAGTTGAAAAAGACCAATTGATCAACTTGTATACAAAAATGCTGAAGCCACGGCTGATCGAAGAGAAAATGTTGGTCTTGTTACGACAAGGAAAGATCTCAAAATGGTTTTCAGGTATTGGTCAAGAAGCCATTGCTGTTGGCGTTACTTCCGCATTAACTAAGGAAGAGTATATTTTACCCATGCACCGAAATCTAGGGGTGTTTACTACTCGAGAAATCCCATTATATAGGTTATTTACACAATGGCAGGGAAAAATGAGTGGTTTCACCAAAGGTAGAGATCGAAGTTTTCATTTTGGAACGCAAGAATTTAATATCGTTGGAATGATCTCCCATCTAGGACCTCAATTAGGTGTCGCAGACGGAATTGCCTTAGCTAATAGACTAAAAGACAACAATCAGGTTTGTGCTGTGTTTACAGGTGAAGGAGGAACTAGTGAAGGTGATTTTCATGAGGCCTTGAATGTCGCTTCCGTATGGAGTTTACCAGTATTATTTTGTATTGAAAATAATGGCTATGGATTATCCACTCCTACAGCCGAACAATATAATTGCGAGCATATTGCAGATCGTGGACTAGGATATGGTATGGAATCGCATATCATTGACGGAAATAATATTGTAGAAGTATTTACAAAAGTATCTGAACTAGCACAAAGCGTTAGAGAAAATCCACGCCCGATCTTATTGGAATTCAAAACCTTTAGAATGCGCGGTCATGAAGAGGCTAGTGGTACCAAATATGTTCCAAAAGAATTAATGGATACCTGGGCTAAAAAGGACCCCGTAAACAATTTTGAAAACTATCTTCTTTCCATTGGTAGTATTGACGAAGCTTTTATTGCTGAAACTAAAAAAGTGATCAAAGGTGAGATTGATGCCCATTTAAAAATGGCTTATGATGAAGAAGCAATTGTTCCAGACCTAAAAACTGAGTTGCAAGATGTGTATGCTCAATATCAACCAGAAATTATAGTACCCTCTCAAAATAAAAAGAAAATACGGCTAATAGATGCCATTTCGGAAGGACTAGAGCAGTCTATGGACAAACATGACGATCTGATCATTATGGGTCAGGATATTGCCGAATACGGCGGTGTTTTTAAGATTACTGACGGATTTGTAAAGAAATTTGGTAACCAACGGGTACGCAATACACCTATTTGTGAATCGGCCATCGTATCTGCAGCCTATGGATTATCTGTGAATGGTATGAAAGCGGTTATGGAAATGCAATTTGCAGATTTTGTAAGTTCTGGATTCAACCCTATTGTGAATTTATTAGCAAAATCTCATTATCGCTGGAATCAAATAGCGGATGTCGTGGTGCGAATGCCATGTGGAGCAGGAGTAGGCGCAGGACCCTTTCATTCACAAACTAATGAAGCCTGGTTTACAAAAACGCCTGGATTAAAAGTAGTGTATCCAGCTTTTCCACAAGATGCGAAAGGTTTATTGGCCGCAGCTATTAACGATCCAAATCCTGTGTTATTCTTTGAACATAAAGCATTATACAGATCTGTATATCAAGAAGTTTCAGAAGAATATTTCACGATTGAACTAGGAAAAGCGAACGTACTGCAGGAAGGAAATAATGTTACCATTATAGCATATGGAGCTTCGGTCCACTGGGCATTGGAAACCTTAGAAAAGAATCCGAACATTCATGCCGATCTTATCGATTTAAGGTCCTTACAACCTTTAGATACTGATACCATTTACAATTCAGTAAAAAAGACTGGTAAAGTGATCATTGTGCAGGAAGATTCTCTATTTGGAGGAATTGCAAGTGACTTGTCAGCAACGATTACCGAAAACTGTTTTGAGCAATTAGATGCTCCCGTAAAAAGGGTGGGTAGTCTGGAAACACCGATCCCATTTCAAGCGGCGTTAGAAAAGCAATATCTGGCAAAGAATATTTTTGAAGAGGAATTGATCAAATTACATCAGTTTTAACTTTTATTTAGAATCATTCTAATATATTTGCGGCTATCAAATTTTTACAAATGAAAGTCACAAATAGAAGTCTTCATAGAGACATCGCCTATTTCTATGTAGGGTTACTCATCGCATTTTCCTTTTCTGGAATCATCTTAAACCATAGACAAGATTGGTATCCAATGAATTACACTTATGACAGTAAAGAGGTTTCATTAACATTACCTGCCACCGAGGTGGAAATAACCAAAGAGTATTTGGTAGATGCCACTAAGGATTTTGAAGCTACATATGATGGCCATAGAATCCGAAACGGCTCGTTGCGTGTATATTTCAAGGGAAATGGAATCTTAGACATGAAATTAGATGAGGATAAAGGGATCTTAGAATTTAAAAGAAAAGTCCCATTTATTGGTCAAACTATGTATTTACATAAGACTACCAACAATTTTTGGATTTGGTATTCCGATATCTTTGGAGCGGCTATGATCGTGATTGCAGTCACAGGAATGTTAATTCCTGCCGGGAAAAAAGGTTTCAAAAAAAGAGGATGGAAATTGGCGCTATTAGGTTTACTATTCCCGCTTTTATTTTTAATCCTTTTCCCATAAAATTTCGATATCTTTAGGTTCATTTTTAAAATTATACAGATCAATGAACAAGCAGCTTATCTTTAAGAAGAGACCTATTGGGTTTCCGGACGAACAAACATGGAATCTAGAAACGACTGAAATACCAATACTTAAAGAAGGGGAGGTGCTTATTCAGCATCATTATATTTCTCTGGATCCGGCAATGCGCGGTTGGATGAATGACAACAAATCGTATATTCCGCCAGTGGGGATCGATGAAGTAATGCGTGCAGGTTCTATTGGAAAGGTAGTTAAAGTAAATAACCACCCTCATTACAAAGTAGGCGACTGCTTAACCGGTTGGGGAGGTGTGCAGCAATATGTGGCTACAGATGGAACTGGTTGGCATAAAGTGGATGACACTATCGCTCCAATGCCTTTATTTATAAGTACATTGGGAATGCCAGGCATGACTGCCTATTTTGGAATCTTAGAGGTTGGAAAATTAAAGGAAGGCGATATCGTATTAGTGTCTGGTGCTGCTGGAGCTGTTGGCTCTGTTGTAGGACAAATAGCCAAAATAAAAGGTTGTACAGTAATTGGAATTGCTGGAGGAAAAGAAAAATGTGATTATTTGGTAAATGAACTTGGCTTTGATGCTGCTATTGATTATAAATCAGAAGATATCTATACTGCCTTAAAAGAAAAGTGCCCGAAAGGGATTGATGTCTATTTTGACAATGTGGGTGGTGAGATCTTAAATGCGGCATTGACCAAACTGAGAATGCATGCTCGAATTGTCATTTGCGGAGCCATATCACAATACAATAATAAGGTAAAGGTACAGGGCCCATCTAACTATTTATCTCTTCTAGTAAAGAGAGCTTCCATGCAAGGTATGGTCGTAATGGATTATGCCAAAGATTACGGAAAAGCAGCTCAAGAAATGGGTATGTGGATTGCGCAGGGAAAATTAAAATCTAAAGAAGCTATTTTCGAAGGCATTGAAAATTTTTATGAGACCTACGGCCGCTTATTTTCAGGCGATAAAAAAGGAAAGCTCATTCTGAAAGTACTAGAAGATTAATGGAGCATTTTTTTCAGTGTCCGTATTGTTGGGAAGAGATCTCAATGATTCTGGATACGAGTATCCCTATACAAACTTATATTGAAGATTGTGAGGTTTGTTGTAATCCTATTGAATTAACTCCAAATTTTCAAGGAAGTGAATTGGTTTCTTTTTCCTGCTCATCCATTGAGCAATAACACTTCAAATTCTAGATGTAAAAAGCAATCTGTCATTCCGCACGAAGGGTATTAACGATAAGGAAGAATCTCAATTCTCAGTACATATTTAGATTGAGATTTCTCAATCGCTTTTAGAAGCTCATGTCGAAATGACCATACTTGTTAATGCGAACTTACACTGTTAAATATTAGTTAATTGGAGTTAATTTTTTGAATCAATGTATAAGAAACCTCTAATTTTATAGAAAACCTAACTATCTAATTATCATGAAAAAAATCATTTCCGGAGTAGCATTTATCGCTACAGTACTTTTAATGATTGCTGCGACGAAAGATAAAAAATCAGAATTAACGAAGAATTTTACCACAGGAGACACGGAGATTGCTTCTATCAATAGTATGAGCTTTGGCCCAGAAGGCATTTTATTTATTGGCGATTCTAAGAATGCCATGATCTATGCCCTAGACACTAAAGACAATACCTTACAAGAAAAGGCAGCGTCTATTGGTATGAATAAATTTGATGAAACTGTTGCTGCTTCTTTAGGAACGACCGCCGACAATATTCGAATTACGGATATGGCTGTAAATCCTGTTTCTAAAGCAGTGTATTTTTCTGTACATACAAAAGATGGTACTCCAGTACTATTAAAATTAGTTGGCAAGAAGCTAGAAAACGTTTCATTGAAAAACATCAGTTATTCCAAAACAAGTTTAAAAGATGCCGTTGCTGCTGATGCCAAAGATCAACGAGGGAGAGCGCTTCGTCATTGGGCTGTAGCTGATCTAAAGTATCATAATGGAAAAATAATGGTTTCAGGACTATCAAACAAAGAATTTGCCTCTACCTTTAGAAGTATTCCTTTTCCTTTTACAAACAAACAAGAGTACGCATCGTTAGAGATCTATCATGCCGCTCATGGTCGTTACGAGACGTATGCGCCTATTAAGGCTTTTGACGTTATTACGATGAATAATGAAGAATACTTGTTAGCGAGCTATACCTGTACGCCATTAGTGTTGTTTCCTATGAAGGATATGCAAAATGGTAAACATTTAAAAGGTAGAACTATTGCCGAATTAGGAGGAGGAAACTCGCCTATAGACATTCTTCATTTCGAAAAAGATGGAAAAATGAAGTTTTACCTATCCAATACCAATAGACCAGTAATGCGTATCTATCTAGATGATATAGTCAATACAAATGCATCATTAACAACACCCGTTACGGAATTTGGAGAAGCTGCAGGAATGACCTATGACAATCTACCTTTTGTAAATGTGATCCAAATGAGCGATCTTGACGAAAGCAATGCTTTATTGTTAAGAAGAAGAAGAAACGGAGATCTATACTTACATAGTAGAAATAAAAAATGGATGTAATTCCAACACACATATCAACAAAAAGGATCAAGGCACTCTTGATCTTTTTTTGTGCAACACTCTTTTTGCTTTCTTGTGGCCAAGAAGCAAAAGTCAGTGATATTTCGGTTCATTACGAGGGCAACAAAGGGCTTAGTGTTCATTTTAAAGGATTTGAAAGCCCAGATTATCAAATTGTGACCAAAGAAAATGATACTGTTCCTATTTTGGGTGAACTGAATACAGAAGATACCGCCATCATCTTTACTCCGGTCATTCCCTTTAACAATGGAGGGCACTATCAGATTTTGAAAGAGCGTGAGGTAGTAGGGGAGTTTCATATAAAAGAAAGTGTTCCCAGTATACCTCCAAAAGTAGTAGCTATATACCCTAAATTGGACACGGTCCCTGAGAATCTCCTAAAAATGTATATTGTTTTTTCCAAGCCAATGCAGGAAGTACGTAGCTCTTTAGAATATATAAAAGTTATCAACTTACATACTCAAAAGGAAGAAGCTATTTTCTTGCCATTGGAGACAGAATTGTGGAATGCAGATCATACTGAGCTCACGCTATGGTTAGACCCAGGGCGTATAAAGAAAGATTTGATCCCTAATAAAAAGCTGGGAATCCCTATAAAAAATGGAAATAGTTATGAGGTTATTCTTAGTAAGGAATGGAATGATGCAGAAGGAAGTGAATTAGCAAAAGAGTATAGAAAAAAGATAGTTGTTGTTGCTAGAGATGCCAAGATGCCTTCCGTAAAACAATGGAAACTGACCGTTCCAAATGCTGACAGTAAAGAAGCTTTGGGTATTGCCTTTGATGAGCTTATGGATGCCATGCTCATCGAGAAGAGTATCGTCATAATGGATGCACAAGATCAATCAGTAGCTGGTGGTTTTTTAACCATGGGTAGTCCAAATAGCACTTTGTTCATTCCAAAAGAGCGTTGGAAAAAAGGAACTTATACAATGGTTGTACAAAGTAGCATGGAAGATCTAGCGGGAAACAATCTGAATCGTTTATTTGATACCGATCTTCAGCAGGAAAAAAAGACAAAAGATTCTAAGACGAAAACAATAACTTTTACGATCCAATAGGGTTTCTCCAACCGAATTTTAGAAAGAGTGCATTCCAATCCTCCGAAAATGGTGCATTGATATGCAATACTTCTTGAGAAAAAGGGTGTGTAAACGATAACGAGCCAGCGTGCAAAAAGAGGTTTTTCCATCCGAATTGCTCAACATACATGGCATCATGACGGTGATCTCCATACTTCCCATCTCCAATAATAGGATGTGAGATCTTTTTCATGTGGATTCGTAATTGGTGCATTCTACCGGTTTTAGGCGCTAGTTTTACCAGACTATATCTAGAGGTATCATACCGTCCTACAGGGATATCTAAGCTTATCGTTTTTAACAAGGTTAATTCCGTGATAGCATCTTTATAGGCCTTGGCATCCTTTCCTTTTACGGGTGAATCAATATATTGCTGTTCGGGAGCGAATCCACGAACAACGGCATAATAGGTCTTCTGAATCTCCTGATCTGTAAACAATTTCTGAAAAGTAGCAACATCCGTTGTTTGTCTCGCTAGTAAAATAACACCCGAAGTTCTTCGGTCTAACCGATGCACAGGATAATATTTCTCTCCGAATTGTTGTTCTAATAATTGTAATAATGAGTTTTCATCTGCATTATTCCTTGAAAATTTTCCGTGGTGCACCAATACATCGTGTGGTTTATTTACACAGATACAATAGTCGTCTTCGTATAGAATATCTATTTTCATTTATGCTCTTTTCACGAATAACAGTAGCACTATGGAGCAAATTCCAGCGATCAGGAAACCAACAAAAAGTGGGAGGGAAGTAGTTAGTACAAAGCTTCCAATAAAAGTAGCTATAGGCACTGCCATTACCGTAGAAACAAATCCATTGATCGCGGCACCAATACCCGCAATATGTCCCAAAGGTTGCATCGCTAATGATCTGAGGTTTCCAAATAGGAATCCAATACAGAAAAATTGTACCGTAAAGAACAATACCAAAACATAAATACTAGGGTTTCCAACACCATAGAATAACACTACATATAGCAGAGATACGAGTGCAAATAACACAGAGAAAATATCCACTAATTTACGCATGCCAAAACGCATAACCAGTGTACCATTAAAAAAAGTAGCTAAGCCTACAGAAAAAGCGAGTCCGCCAAAAATATATGGAAACTCTTCTTTGAGTTGATATTGTTCTTGAAAGATATGTTGTGAGGTACTTAAGAATACCATAAATGCTCCCGTAATTAAGCCAGAGATCAAGGTAAATACAATAGCAGCTCTATGCTTTACAAATTCTTTGGATCCCTCTACAAATAAACTCAATGTAAAGGCTTTTTTATATTCAGGCTTTAATGTTTCAGGTTGTCGTCTCCAAAGCCATATGAGGACTATAACTCCAAATACTAACTGACTGTAAAAAATGGATTCCCAACCAAAGCTATCTAAAAAGAGTTTCCCTAGCGTTGGAGCCACAATAGGCACCAATATAAAAATAGCCACTACAAAAGACATGATCTTGGCCATATAATCGCCACTATACGTATCTCGGATCATCGCAATAGCCAATGTTCTTGGTGCAGAGAGTCCGATTCCTTGTAATATTCTACCTAAGACCATGATCTCTAAACTTTCGGCATACACACAGAGTATACTAGCCGCTACGAAAATGAGAAATCCAACATACACTACAGGCTTTCTTCCTAAACTATCGGAAATAGGACCGAATATCAACTGACCGACACCCAAACCTAAAAAGATCATGGTGATCAGCATCTGGTTTTCGCTAGAATGGTTCGTTCCGATGGAGATACCAATCTGGTCCAATGCCGGTAAAATAGCATCAATAGATAAGGCCACTATAGACATCAAAGATGCCATTAATGCAACAAATTCGAGTTTAGAAGGTTGGGTGTTAGATTGCATCGTGCAAAAGTAAACTATTTGCCACACAACCTTATCGTTTTACAAATGAAATAAAGTGTATAAAAATTATAATTTTAATAAAATACAGCGCTTGGGAAGTGTATCATTGCTATTGAAATTTAAAACACATCGCATCATGAAAAAATTAGTCGCTTGCATTATACTTGTCTTAGTAGCACTGCCTGCTGTATCACAAAACAAAAAAGAGCAGGAAAAAATAGCACAGGAGGTCAATACTCAATTGTGGAAACCTTTTAAACATTCTTTAGAAAATAGAGATGCAAAAACATACAACGATCTGCATACGGATGATATATTAAGGGTGAACAAATGGGGGATCCGTATTGGCAAAGCTTTTAAAGATAGAAATACAGCCAATTATGCCAAGAAGGATGATAGAAAACGAACGATAGACTTTTGGCTAGAGCATCGCATCTATGCTGGAAATACTGGTTATGAAGTAGGATATTATCGTATTACCACAACCTCTCCAGACGGAACGACTCGAGAATCCTATGCTCGTTTTCATATTGTTCTAAAAAAAGTAAAAGGCTCCTGGAAAATTGCACAAGACTGGGACACTGGCGATATTAATGGAGTCAAAATTACTGCTAAAGACTTTGCCAAAGGCACTCCCTTAGATCTGGATTAACTACTATTTTTTGAAACGATTGCGATACTGGGAAGGTGTTTCTTTATACACTTTCTTAAACAAGGTATTGAACGTAGGCTGAGAATTAAACCCTGAATCATAGGCTAAAGAAGAAATCTTTAGTGGCATGTATTTAGGGTCTTTTAATTTTTTGGCAGCTTCTTCCAAACGAAAGGCATTGATATAATCGGCATAACTCTTATGAAACTCTTGGTTAATCACCTGAGATAGGTGATGGGGTTGCACCTGGAGCATCTCTGCCAGTGTTTGTAAGGTTAGTTCCGGGTTTAGGAAAGGTTTCTCTGTCATCATAAGCTCTTCTAGTTGTGACTTATACAGGGAAGCTTTTTTACTTTTTAGGGAAGACGTTTCATATTTGGTGCTAAATAACACGCCATTATTCAATAGAATATATCCCATCGAAATCACGATGACCGTATAGAGAATTGCACCTCCGATATATCCCATGTAGTGAAAAAGGGCAGGGGAATAGGCGAGTAGCATCAGGCTCGTAATGATCAAGATTCCACCTAACCACTTTTTTGTTTTGACTTCTAACATGTTTCTTTTGCTATAAAAGCGTTGAAAAGCGATGATAAAATAGAGGAGTATCGATATATAGGATGCTAATAAACCTCCGTTAGCCCAAAAGTTCCAACGAATAAAAGGGCTAGTCGCGATAATTACAGCATAGGGCAAAAAGTGCCATAGATAGCGGTTTTGAAAGGCAAATTTTTCTTTTATTCTAGATGAAAAATAGAGCATATACAAAGGGCCAATAGCAAATTGATGGGCCAAACCGATATAGATCAACAATCTCCA
Source organism: Asprobacillus argus (assembly GCF_032248395.1). Taxonomy (NCBI): domain Bacteria; kingdom Pseudomonadati; phylum Bacteroidota; class Flavobacteriia; order Flavobacteriales; family Flavobacteriaceae; genus Asprobacillus; species Asprobacillus argus. Next base: position 379,493 of record NZ_JAVTTO010000002.1, on the reverse strand, counting down.
AATCAAATCGTTAGAGAACAGTTCTGGATTTAGATCTCTAAAATGTACAAAGATATTCTTGGCAATACGAATACTCGTTACAAACAAGAGCAGGGCAAACAGTTTATTAGAAAAGTGCTTGTTCTTTACCCAAAAGACAACAGCAAAGAAAATGCCTTGAAAGGCGCCGAAAAATGCTAATAATGTTAAAATGTCTATGCTAAACATACGTGATGGTCCTTTTCGTAAATATATATGTTATCCGTTCAAATGCGAAAAAATTTACCATATCCGCCTCATTTTTAACACTATATTGGTAGAACGGTACAAATTTTGATGTATATTTATAGTATCTAAATTCATTGAAAATGAGAGTATTAGTTGTTGTATTATGTGGTGTTTTGTTGCTAGGCTGTAAAACATCGAAAGATCTGGAGACTTCAGCGGCCCAAAAAAAGGCCCTGGCTGAAATGATGGAAGATAAGTCTTATGAGATTACATCGAAGTTGGCATTTCCAACGGAGGGTGTTATTACCTTAGCCAATACTGGTTTATTACCAAGAGATAGTAATCCAAGTAGTATCAATCTATTGAATACGTCGAACTATATCAAAAAAAGTGGCGATAGTATTCGTTTAGATTTACCTTATTTTGGTACGCGTAGAATGGGTGGTGCTGGTTACGGAGATGATAACAGTATTATGTTGGAAGGTATTCCAAGTACCTATAAAACTACTTATAACGAAAAAAAGCAGCGTTATAAGATCTTCTTTAGAATGCGTAAAAAGCAAGAAATCTTTAATGTAACAGTGTATTTGTTCTCAAATCTAACGTCAGATGTCCGTGTGGTAAGCACACATCGATCACCGATTAGCTATAGAGGCTCTATAAAGGAGATATAAAAGTTGAATGTTACATACTAACTATATAGAGGGGCCTAAAGGCTCCTTTTTTTGTGAAAATCTATTTATTCTTGTTCTTATGACGTATATAGCGATAAAAATTCCTAAAATTAGTACGGATGAAAAATAACCGTTTAAACGGTTAAAGAACTCTAATTTGTCATAATAGCCGCCAATAGAAGACTTAAGTAGGACAATGCCTGAATTAAACGTTTTGGAAGTTTGATCATATGATTTTAGTACCAATATAAATTCGATACGAAGAAACTCGAAAGATAATTCTTGAGGGTTATAGAATATGTACCTCAAGGGATTGTTTGTTGGAATGGAGTAGTTATTCAAATTTACTATTTAACATAATATAAATTATAATACAAATGTTTATTATTATTGATTATTACTAGTGGTTTCATTTGTAGTTATAATTCTATACTATGCTAAATACCCAAAGCCTGTATAAATTCTTAACGATATTTAAGAACTTGGGTCATGAAACTTTCAAATATTCGATTCTCGCGGATTAGAAACATTCTAACTCATTTGTACTATAATTTGCCGTTATGTAAAATTGCCGCTACCAATCGCTCGATTGTTTTGTAAAACAAAATGCTCAACGCATTTTCTTGTACACACAATTATCCAACGCTTGCCAACACCAAAAAAAAGCTAAACCTTTTGGTTAGTTATAATCACGTATTTGAAAATAGTTCTCGTTTCAAAAATTTCACGAGCTTCTCGCTAGATTCTCACAAGAGTATAAAATTTCTCTGCGAGCAAATTCTATACACTTGTTCACTTGAAAGTTATTATTGAACTGTACATGAGTTTCTTCTCTATCTTTTGTCTTGAAACAAAAGAAACAAAAATTCAAGACTGCATAATCTTTTGGAAACAATCACGGATTACTCGCTATGTTTTAAGAAGCTTTTATATTATGTTAAGTAACTTTTAGTTAAGGAGCTTAAAACACGAACGCTCATTGCTCCTATTGTTTTACCCAAAAGTTTATGATGTCGAAGTTTTTACATAGAACATATCATCATCAATTTCTTTAACAGATGAGTGTTTAAGGACATCATCTATATCTTCTACTTTACCTCCAGCTCTTAAAATAATTTGTTTTATAAAGTCTTTATTAATTGTTTCAATTTGTTCGACCAACATCTCATGCCTGATAAGCATTAAAAAAGTATTTGTTTTTTCGTTTTCCATACTCCTATTGTTTTTATGATATCAACTTATAATGTTGTTTTTTCTAAAATGAAAGGACGACTATACAGCCTTAAAATAGGCCACTCTAAAATATTTTCATAATTAAATTGAGCCATACAATCCTTTATCATTTGCTGTGTAGCAGACCCAAGTAAAAGATTACAACATAAAACAAAAGATGCTGAATCTTTATTCCTTCTTAAAACATCTTTTATATCGTTTATCGCTTCTTCAGAAAAAGACCTTCCTCTATGTCTGGCAATTTGATAAAAATTAACTTTAGCCACATCTTTATTCTCTCCTTCACTTAATTCATGATAATACCTTTCAGCTAGTTCTTTTATTGGTTCCCATTCTGTTTTACCTTCTATGCCCAAATGAATTAAATCTAGTAGTTCTTTATTATTTGAAGAGAATGTACCTATTCCATTTTCCAGTATTTTATTGGTTTCTCTTAATAAAATTCCATCAATTCTTTCTCCATTGCCGAACGACTTAGTTTTTAAGTTCAAACTATCTGAAAGTCCACTTTTCTTAAAACTATTTATATCTCTCTTTAATTGCTGACACCATTCAAAAAAATTATTTACTAACTCTGACTCCATATTCCATCGGTCGGCAAAATTTTCTCTCTCATCTTCAGGCCTTCCATAGTCAACAGGATTTGGAATTAACCATTTACCGTCTATATAATCTAATATGTCATCTCTATTTAAATAGCCATTTTGTATTAAGAATTCATTTCTATTAAGAGCATAATTTACAAACTCATCAATTATCTGAATTATATTACTTTCTCTATTATATACTTGTGTAGTAATGGTTGTAATGATTATTGATATCGGTTTAAAATCTCTATTAACAAAATGTACATCTCTATGCCTCTTCATTATTTGAATTGCTCTTTGTAAGGGAGTTCTAAATAACTGTTTAGGAACATCTTCTTTTCTTTCATATAATTCTCTATTGGCATTGAAAATAGTATCTCTTTGTGTTTCAATAAAGTTAGTTGAAAAAGTGTTTTTTGACTTAAACCACAAATAGTAGCCTTTAGGATTACTTGTAGACCAGCTATAAACATTATTTTCTTTATGTGTAATATCTATGTTATGTAATGTTCCTTCATCGGATTTTAAAGCTGGTAATATATCTATGTGAAATCCTGGTCTACTATTTTCAGTAGCGTATTCTATTGTCCAACACCTTTTACCTTCTTCGTCTAGCATTCTTTCATAATCATTACTCTCTTTTAATCTATCACCAATATCATTTTTTAGAACTTTCGAAGATTTAAACTCATCGTATTTTGTCAATTCACATACCTGGTCAATGTCGAAATTTCCATCTTTATCTTTATGATATGGTCTGACTACAGTTCCAAGCCTGAAAGAACCTTGAAGATAGACATCAGGTAAATAACCAGACCTATATATTCCATTATCTAACCAGTTTTTTACAGCACTAAAACGCTCTTGTGCTATTTTATAATCAGTAGGAGATATATCCAGATACTGCGCTACTTGTAATAATATTTGATTACTCATTAATTCTTTTTTTTATTAATAAAAATGTCTATTTAAAATATCGGTACGTTTATATTGATATTCAATGGCTGCTAATTCAGCAAAATTTGAGATTAACTTTTTATCATACTCGTCCATTTCCATTTGACTATCCTCTGTTAATTCAACATCTACTCTATCGTAGATAAAATTCTCATTTTCTCTTCTATCAATTCCTTTATGTAATAAGCTTATATAATTAGCTACTAATTGTGATTGGCTTTGCATGAATAATTCTATTAGTCTTTTCCTTTTATTCTTTCTCATCCAATAATACAAGCCCCAATTTTTTCTAGAATTAATGTCTGTAAAATTCTTATGACCTGTACCAATAGAAAAAATTTCCAAATTAGAAATATCAACTTCAAATGCTTTTATTGCTTCTAAAAAAGCTATTAGCGTAGGATTATTAGCCATTACACCTCCATCTACTTTATTAATAAACGATTTATTTATATCGTTTAAATCAACATATTTACTCGAATAAGGATTAAAATAAGTAGGTGCAGCAGCAGTTGCCATTGCAGCTTGATATGCGGGTATGTGAAAATCCCTGATAAATGCTTTATGGTAAGGTGTTTTCAAAACACTAGGATTACCTCTGACTAGGTCATAAATTGGAATACAAACATCAGTTTTACAGTCTTTAAGTCTAGGGTCAACACCGTTATTGTATTCCTTAAATTTGTTTCTTATTAGATTCTCTAAAAAATCACTCTCGTGTGAGGAAAAAAATAATTGCTTGAAGAAACTTTTTTTACTGCCAAAGATGCTTTTAGCATTATCTAGGTATAACTCATATATTTCCTTTGCAGGTATACCAAATGAAAGAGCTAAAGCAATTATCCCACCAGTTGATGTTCCAGTTAATAAATCAAAATGTTGGTATATTTTAGTCTTTCCATCTTTTCTTTTTTCCAGCTCAGATTCAATTAACATTAGTAAATATGCAGGAAAAATTCCTTTAATTCCTCCTCCATCAATAGACAAAATCTTGAACTTCTCTTTTTCTTTTTCCATGTGTAAATATTTGCAAGAATACGTCAAGAGTTATACCAATAAATATTTTTCAACAAGAATTGATTTTAATTGACATACTTTCAGTTTTTATATAATTGAATTGTCAATATGACATATTTTAATATGAAACAATATCAATTTGTCATTCCACACACATTGCAACTTCCCTCCTGTTCTACTATTTGATTTAAAGAACGTCGGCAACTCCAAAGAGTGTTCCATTAACTGTAGCAAGAAAAGCTTTTTAGAAAAGAAATTTTTGTGGAAACCCGTAATATTATTTCGCTTTTACCAAAGCAAAATAACATAACGCGAGAACATTATAGTACATTTATAGCAAATTACTGTATACGCAGTATTTTACATAATTACAGTTCTAGAGCTTTAGCTATATAACGCTAGTAATTATGTAAAAAGTAATTTGCGCCAATGCAAAATCCAGCTGTAGCTATAATGATACTATGTAAAATAGAGCTTCTAGTAAACTTGAATATTCTGTACAATGATCAAGAAATTATTTTTTAAACGATTCTCAGCGATTAGCATTTGTAGAAACAATTTCATCTTCTTATTCTATAGTACTATTTTGTTAATCTAATACTGCTGGTAATATATAATCAACGATCATTTTATCTGCATTTGCATGAGCCCCAGGTTTATTATATGCTGAAGATGTAATGACAATAACAAAAGGGATATCTTTAAAAATTAAAATTTTATTACCACCATTTCCTGTGGCAAAAGACACTTCATAATCTTTATCATTGACCGTATATACGCTATTCCAGAAAAGGTAACCGTAATAGCCATCTTTTATACCAGCATAGGCTTGCGATACTTGTTTGGCTAAGCTTTTTTCTACCCATGCTTTCGTGAGAATTTGCTTACCATTCCAAAGTCCGTTGTTTTTATATAATTGTCCATATTTTGCAAAATCGATAGCTCTTAGTTCTATACCACCACCTGTATATGCAATATTTTGAGGAGTGTAAAACCATTTATAATCAGTAATACCCAAGGGTGCAAATAATTTTTTATCGGCATAAGAAACCAATCCATCAGGAACAGATTTATGAATAATATCACCCAGCAAATTAGACCCAGCCGTAAAATAATTATAATCCTTGCCTATTATTTTGTCCTTATGCATCGGTAAATCTAAAGTGAATTTTACCCAGTCATCAGAAGATTGCATCTTATCTTCAGTTCCTGGACTTTCATAGTCTTGATCATCACCTAAAAAACCAGAACTCATGGTCAAAAGTGATTTCAGGGTTACAGCATCTTTTTTGGCACTATAATTTTGATAGGTTTTTAAATTATAAAAATCTTTTAGTAAAGCATTTTCGTCTTTTATGAGTTTTTCTTTAATGGCAATGCCCAGTATTGTAGAGGCAAATGATTTTCCTACAGATCGTGTATTATGTAAACTACCTCTTGATGCACCGTTAAAATATTCTTCTAGTAGGAGTTTACCATCTTTTATGACTACAATTCCGTTAATATCATTAAATCTACCTTCAGCTATTTTTCTATTTAACGCTTTAATTTTAGATTCATTAAAATGATCTTTAGAAACCTCCAGACCACTATTAATTTCTATTTTTTGAATGGCAACCAGACTTTCGTCAATAATTATTTTTGGAACTTCTACAGTAATATTTCCTTTTGCCAAAAGAGAGCCAACTTTTAATCCATTTTCCTTTAAATAAGGTCTTACTTCAATACTAAAAGTATGATTTCCTTCTGTAAATGCATCTTGCCCACCATTAACTTTCATAAATCGTTGCCACATATACCAACCCCAAAAATTTATTCGCTCAGGTGTTACTAATGGTATTACTTGTCTAAGCTTCTCTGTTTTGCGCGTTTTTGGTCCTGCTCCTGTGTTTAAGTTCTCTACATACATTGTTTTTCCATCTATTAAATAAGAAAATTGAAAATTTCCTTTGCTTAATAATTCTTCTTCGGATAGGCTTGGTGCTAATTCTTGAAGACTTTGTATTAATGGTTTATTTAAGGTGAAAACAATACTTAGATAGGCATCGTTATGTAGGTTGAATTTTTTCGAATAATTCTTTGATGTGATTTTAGCTTTTGTAAAGTCAGTTTTTGAAAAATACAAATTCTCCATTTCGTTTGAAGATGTATTATTTGATTTTGATTGACCACTATTTTTACATGATATTAATAGACATATAATAAGGATACATAAATAATTAGATTTCATAATTGTAATTTGATTTCTTGTAAAGAAAACTTTTTTTTGTCACCAAATGTAACTATTGTCGTTACAAGATGTCCTAAACTATAGTATCAGACTATTTTTTAATCTATGCATACGTAAAGATTACATTCTAGCTAAATGAAAGGATAAAAAATAGTAAACTTGTTTTTAAGTTAGATTAAAATACAACAATGTTAAAATTTTAAGTGGATGAGTATATCGCTATACGAGCTTTTTCTGGTATTGGTTATTGGTCAGTGCATTTTTTTGATCTTTGCCATTCAGTATATTCCTAAAAAGCATACAGGAGCAAACAGGATTATACAGTATTTATTGGTGATTTATAGCCTTTTTTTATTCGAAAGAGCTTTGGGTCATCAATTTGAAAGAGCTTTTTTGAGGCAATATGGTAATATCATTAATACTTTTTACCTTTTTATTGGACCTTTCGTTTATACGTATATTAGGCGGTTGCTTTTTTATAAAAATGGAAATTATCAGTTAGCATACTATCATTATTTGCCGGCACTATTGTATTTTTTATACTGCCTTTTTCATGTATATTTTTATAATTCCATAAAAGATCTTAGCAGCTATTTCAACACTTTATTGTTTTGGAATGACGTCATGTTTTTTGTCTTTATTTCTGCTTATTTATTCCAATCTAATAGACTGTTGAATTACTATAAGAAAAATGAAGAACAAGAGCTATCCTTTAATCAAACCATTATAAAGTATATAAAAGTTATGCTCATTTGTTTGTGGGTTTATATGATTTTTTGGTTGCTAGGCATTGTTGAACGCTTTGTTGTTAAATTGCCAGTCGATATTAGAATGATCTGGGATATATCATGTTTAATCTTTGGTATACAAATTTATATAGTCGGTTTTTATAATTTAAAACATCCCGAAATCTTTAAAATCCGTTTCCCTTCTAAGAATGAAAACATTCCTAAAAGAAAGAATAAACTTGATGATGCAGAAATAAGTAAGATTCAAAATCTAGTTAATACCTTTTTAGATGAAGAGAAAGGATATTGTCGACCAGAATTGAGTTTATCAATTCTAGCTAATGAAATTAATACGACAACCAATAAATTATCATGGGTTCTAAACAATGTCTATAAAAAAACTTTTTACGAACTGGTTAACGAATATAGAGTTCAGGATTTTTTACAAAAAATAAACAAAAATCAACATAAAGAGTTTACAGTGGTATCTATAGCGTTCGATGTCGGATTTAATTCTAAATCTACCTTTTACAAGGCGTTTAAAGAAATAACAAACTATACTCCTACAGAGTATATTAAAAAGGTTGAGGATTCGCAAAAACAATGAGTATAGCCCTATATTTTGCGATTGTGCAAAAGCGATTCGTAATGATTAGACTGAAGTAACTTATTGTTTCGGCCTAAGGTTTTCAATTACTTTCGCATCCACCCAGAAAATATCCACATTCTCATAGTTGTCTGAACCCATATTCCTGTTGAAGAACAGGTATTTTCCATCTGGTGTTACCCGGGCACCTGCTTCCCATGCACTTGTGTTTATCTTGTCTCCTAAGTTGATGGCAGCACCCCAAGAACCATCTTGCTGTTTAAAACTAATATAAATATCGGAATTACCATATCCGCTGGCTCTTCTGCCATCCCAAAGAATATAAGACTCATCAGGCGCAATAAAAGGATGGGCATTGAATTTACCTGTGTTGATCTCTTTACCAAATGCTTTTGGCTCTTCTCTTTTTCCATCCACCAAACGTGAATACCGAATAATCCCGTCACCATCTGGCATACCAGCCTCATCAAAAACATAGGTTCCTTTTGATGATACTGTAAGGCGCATAATCTGTATTTCCTGAAAAGAAGGACTTAACTTTTTTATCTCTGACCATTCTCCAGTCTCTGTACGTTCTTTATATCGTTTCCCTAAATGCATAATAGTACCATCTGGTGAGATAAAAGGTTGTCCTACCCTACCCGATATCACCGACTCGTGCCATTCATTATTTTTACGCTGAAAAAGAACAAACTCTTGTTTGAAATTTTCCTTATCGGTAGCAGCTTCTCTGATGAAATAAAACTCTTTTAAATCGGGTGTAAAAACACCACTTACCTCCCAGCCTTTTGTTGAAACCATCCCTGGAGCAAACACTTCAGGCAATAGCCCCGGAGGTTTTTGTCCGAGGTACGGGCTTTTAGTTGATACATCGCTGTCTTTTGATCTTTGTTTAGTCCTGCAGGCATTTAAAAATAATGCCAGTGCAAGTGTTGAAAATAAAAAGGAAATTTTCTTCATTATTTAGGTTTCTATACTGTTTGCTATTGTTTAATAAAAGCTGGTAAAATCTGCTCTGCGGTCATTCTCAGAGTACTAGGGTAGCGATTATTATGACCCGTAGTCACAATAACCAGATCAAGCTCTTCAATTAAAATGATAAACTGTCCTCCTCCTCCTTGTGCATTGGCGGTGAAGTAATTTTTGTTTTCATATTCCAGTTCTGCGTTCCACATTAAATAGCCATATCCTTCATTTGAGACATTTATAGCGCCTCCGAAGTAAATAGCATTCTCACCACTACTAACAACCTTGCTAGTTGCCCTAGCAATAAACGCCTCAGGAATTAGTTGTTCTCCCTTCCACGTCCCTTTGTTCAAGGCCATGATTCCAATTTTGATCATATCCCGTGATGTGATGCTTATCCTCCAGCCTGATTGCGGTAATCCACTAGGTGCTGTCGGCCAATCATAGTTCGTGATACCCATTTTGTCAAGGAATTCATTTTTTATAAAATCTTTAGCCGTCCCTGGTACAACAGCATCGATTACTTGCATCACTAATGCAGGTCCTGCACTATAACGAAACAATTTTGACTCTGGAGTAATAGGATCGCTATACTCAAAAAGTGCTTGAACTTCTCCCTGACCTTTTAATCTTTCTGGATTTTTTCGCATTTTTTCTCGATTCTCCTCGCTAACACGAATACCTGTGGTCATGGTCAATGCCTGATGTAGCGTTGTTTTCCCTACATTTTCAATAAATTTTGACGGATCCAGGTCTTTCAAAAAACTGGTCAAAGGTTTGTCCAAATCGGCCATAGTTAAATACCCTAGCTGAATTGCACGGCCCAGTAATAGACCTGTATACGTTTTTGTTGCTGAGGCTTGGGGATGTGCTAAATTGATGCGACCACGTGTATAATACGATTCAAAAAGAAGCCTTCCTTTATGAGCAATTAAAAAGCTATCGTAAATACCATACTGATTGCCTGCAATACGCCGAGCGAGAGTAAGAATCATCTCTTTATTTCCTCCATCGACGCCTAATTCTCCCACAGAGATACCATCTTTTCTATCCATAGGTGCTGCCTCGATATAGGCTTTTTTGAGTTTAGGAATATCCCTGAATGAGCCTTTAACTTCTACAGTAGTAGCCTCAGGTGCTTCGATATAATTTTGTTGAGTACGAATTTTTAACCATGCTGGACTTGTAGCGTTCGGTATAATTTTTCTTACTGAAGAGCCATCTTTGTTCATCCTATAAATACTTTTTTCTCCATTTCTAAGTGATGAAAAAATGATTTGAGAACCGTCTGGAGACCATGATGGATACCAATCATCAAAACTGTTATTTGTTAATCGTTTTTGATTAGAGCCATCGATGTTCATCACATAAATTTCATGATTTCCATCTCGGTTAGACATAAAAGCAATTTGCTTGCCATCTGGTGAAACTTCTGGGTGCCAGTCTTCAGCCTCATTATGGGTCAATTGAATCTGGTTACTGCCATCCATATTGGTGATGAAAATTTCACTCGGAGTAGGCTGTGAATGAAAAATAATTCTATCATCTGAAGTGAAATAGGGTCCTCCTCCTTCTAGACCCTCGATTTGTTTCTGATTTGTACCATCAGAATTCATAATCCAAATTTCATGCTGCCAATTATTATCCGTGTCTTTATAGGCTCTTGCAAAAACAATTTTTGTTCCATCAGGTGACCAAGCTGGTGAATTATCCCATTTGTATTTTTCATGCGTTAATCGTTTCCTATTAGAACCATCACTATTCATTGTATGAATAGACCATGTCTTTTTTTCATCATATTTATGATAAAAAGCAAACTGTTTTCCGTCTGGAGACCAAGCTAAGTATCCCCCCTTCTTGTTTGTACTTTTAATAGCTGATTTGCCGTCAGTATTTCTTTGATAAATTCCTACATCACCTGATTCGGTTGATGAAAAAGCAATTGTATAGGATGTTGACTCTTTACTACTTTGACAATACCCATTGATAGTTAGTAAAGTCAAAAAAAATGAGACGATTTTTATGTATTTCATATTCTTGTTTTTCATTTTTGTCAGTTTCAATGTGTTTTTTATCATACAAAAGATGTATTTTTCTATCATTAATTCAATCTAAATTTTGTCAACTGCTCTATACGCTAATAAACTGCTCTAAGAAGCCATTTAATAATGGTTAGTTTGTATCTGGAAACCTAACATACATGAAGTTAAGACCTTTGTATTATTTTCTACTCATTTGCCTCATGCAATTGATATCCTCTTGCTCCAAAGAGCCTGCTGTTTTTAAGAAGCACGAGACGGTATTCAAAATAGGTGATCAACAAGAATGGGCAAACAGCGATTTTAATGATCAGAACTGGCAAAGAAGGCTTTGGTTGGTTCCAGATGCTCAAGTTTTCTGGTCCAGAACTAATATTGAGCTTCTAAAATCTTCAGATTCATTGCGTCCGTATGGCATTTATTTACATGCATATGGTGAATATGAAGCTTTTTGGGATGGAGTTTTGATTGGGAAGAATGGAAACCCCGGACAAGAAGCAATACTAGGTCCTGAAGGCAAAACCTGGGTCTACTTTAGCATTCCAACAGGTCTGACGAAAAAAGGAGAACACCTATTAGCCATACGATCGAGTCTTCTTTATTTTCCAGATCATACACGAATCTTTGAACTGAAGATAGATTATTATGACGATTTATTGACCAACCGACTTATTGAGTCTTCCTATATGCATCTTTTTGCAGGAGCTTTCCTTATTGCTTTTTTCTACTTTTTGTTTCTATTTCTAAGTAACAAAAAGGAGTATACAACGCTTATTTTTAGTATTAGCTGTTTTCTATTTTTTGCCTTGATATTGGCGGAGTTCATGAAAGCCTATGCTCCTATCCATTACAGTATGCATGTAGTGCGTTTACAGATTATAGGCGCTTTAATGTTTGGTATTTCTTTTCTCATTCCGTTCTATTTTTCGATGCAATTTCCTTTCCCGAAACGAAAAGTACTACTGACTATTTACGCAGGTGTTTTACTGTACATTTTTCTATCTAGACATGTCTTCGAATTAACAGGTAATAATATGGCCTTAAGCATGTCGATATTTTCATTTGGAGTTGTGATATTTGGAGTTTATAAAAAAAGGAAAGGTGCTCGACTCGTACTATTAACACTCCTATTATCTATACCTATAAGTTATGCCGCTCCTTTTAATAAAAGTCTATTCGCAAGCTTTAGTCTTATTCTTTTGGGGATGTTTTATTTACTTTCGCTTAGGATAAAAGAACAACGATTGGCTTATGAAAACTCTTTAATCCAATCCACGCGCTTACGCCTAGAATTGCTCAAAAAAAATATTCAACCTCATTTTTTAATGAACACCTTAACTTCATTAATAGATTGGGTAGAAGAAACTCCCAAAAAAGGTGTTTTGTTTATAGAAGCCTTAGCCAAAGAATTTGACCTTTTTAATCAGATAGAAAATAAAACATTGATCTCAATTGCTCAAGAAATAGCACTTTGTCGTGCACATCTTGAGATTATGGAATATCGAAAAGAAATAAACTATTCATGGCAAGAAGAAGGCATAGATCCTGAACAGAAAGTACCTCCTGGAATTTTTCATACCTTATTAGAAAATGGAATTACTCATAGCTTGCCTCTGGAAGATAACGGCATTCGATTTAAGCTAGTTTATGAATCGAATAGTGCTTATAGATGTTATACTTTTTTAACCTTTGCTGCTCCTGTAAGACAAGAAAGTAATGATGAAAAAGAAGGTACGGGAATTAAATATATAAAAGCACGACTCACAGAAAGTTATCAAAAGCAATGGGAGTTTACCTCAGAACCCGTAAGTCACGGTTGGAAAAACACTATAAAAATATATTCATAGGAAAATGAACATTTTAATCGTAGAAGATGAATCTAGAATCGCCAAAAGAATCGAGCGGATGCTCCGTGATATTTTTGGAAATTCCTTACAGTCACTTAAGCACATTAATACACTTCATGAGGCGTTGAGATATATTGAATGCAATTCATTAGACATTGTTTTTCTAGATTTAAACCTTAACGGAGAAAGCGGTTTTGACTTACTTAAAACAGCAGTTTCTGAATCTTTCCACACTGTAGTTATTTCAGCTTACAAAGATCAGGCAATCACTGCCTTTGAATATGGAGTTTTAGATTTTGTCCCTAAGCCTTTTAATAGAGATCGATTGAAGCAAGCTATTAATAGAACAGTCACAAAAGAAAAAGAAGTAACTCCTCAAATCAAATTTTTAGCTGTAAAAAAGAGACAAAAGATCCAATTAATACCCATCGAAGATGTTCTTTATATAAAAGGAGCTGGTACCTATACTGAGCTTTTTCTTGCAGATGGCAAAAAGGAGTTACATGATAAATCTCTAGAAAAATTAGAACATTTACTGTCATTCTCTTTTGAACGTATCCACAAATCATATCTAGTGAAGATGTCGGAAGTATCCAAGATTATAGTAGCGTCAGGCAGCAAATATATGGCAGAACTAAAAAATGGAGAATTAATACCTATTGGCAGAACAAGGTATAAAGACATCAAAGCGAAGTGGTTTTAACACAAGTTTAGGTAAGTAATACTATCACTTTTCCAAAAACAGAACAGCTTCATAGTACTAATTATTTTTGCGAACCATTACGAATATTATCTCATTCATAACCTATTGCAATTGATTTAGCCTGCTTTAACGACCATTTTGTCCACTTGGTAATTACTACTTAGAACATATATAGTTATATATGTTAATTTGGCCCTTAAAACAAAACGATGAAAACTATTATTCATATAACTTTTCTATTATTTTCAGCAGTGTTAATTGGACAAACCAAAACCATATTCAGAACCGTTTGTAATGGTACCCAAAAAGAATTGGACTCGCTACTTATAAAACAAAGCGTTCATGTACAGAGCAAGAATAAATCCAATTTACTGCACTTTGCCACCTATTGTAACAAGGAAGGTATATTTAATTTCCTTCTTAAAAAGAACGTAGACATTAACGCTATAAATAACTATGGAGATACACCACTCATGTACGCAGTACTGAGAAGAAATATAGCCATGACAAAGTCCCTCATTGCAAAAGGTGCTAAAGTAAATACAGTTAACAAAGATAGTCTGACACCATTATATAATGCCGTACAATCAGATAATAAAGAGCTCATAGATCTTCTAATAAAGGCCAAGGCCGATGTAAATCTTGGAACCACCCTACTTCATAAAGCAGTGCTCAACAATAGTTTATATGCCTTAAAAAAGATCATAAGTAAAAAAACCGACATTGATCCTGTAAATGATTATGGAAATACGCCATTGGCACTTGCTATTCGAGAAAATAACCCAGAAATTGCAGAATATCTTATCACAAAAGGAGCGGATCTAAAAAAGGTTCCTAAATACACATTTAAGGGTAATTATTTAGGCCAAAAAAGACCAGATAGTATCCCATTGATATTTGCGAAAAGCTTTGTTTCTACAGAAAATTTTGTACATAGTCCTACTTTTTCGTCAGATGGAACTGAACTATACTATACGGTTGAATCCTGGCGCTATCACGGAGGCACCATATTTGTAACCAAACAACAGAATGGCGTTTGGACTACGCCAAAACCGGTAGAAATTGATGGAGATTACCGAGAAATTGACCCTTTCTTATCGCCGGATAACAATACCCTTTATTATTGTACAGATAGACCGTTAACTAAGAGCGATTCTACTCGTAATAATTGCGATATGTGGATGTTAAAAAGAAAGGCGAGTACATGGGGTAAGCCCATACACCTTGGCACGTCTATTAACAATTCCGAACACCATGATTGGTTTCCAACACTCTCTAATGATGGAACTTTATTTTATTCAACAGGACCCAATCGCACAAGTAACATTGTTCTTTCACAAAGTAAAAATGGCACATATCAAAAACCCATAGATTTAGGTCCAAATGTAAATTCGGAAAGCAGAGACTATGATCCTGCCATTGCTCCTGATAAAAGCTTTCTTATTTTTTCTTCAAATAGACCTGGTGGATTTGGCTCTGTAGATCTGTACATCAGTTTTAAAGACAAAAATGGTCATTGGACAAAAGCCCAAAATATGGGGCCACTAATCAATACAAAAACTATTGAATTTGCACCTCGATTATCACCAGATGGAGCCTATTTATTCTTTAATCGCGAAGGGAGTATCTTTTGGGTATCCATCAAAGATATTCAGAAACTAAAACACTAAAATAAATTGTTTAAATTACCGAGTGAAACTCTTGTTTTGTGAATAAAAAGACGAACTACATTTGGCTTATAGTAATTTCAGCAATTATTATTACCCTATTGGCCAATGTTGGGCTGTTCAATCACTTTCATAAACTGTATACGATAAAAGACCCAACACCGGCTAATCAAGAAGAGTATTACTATCTGATTCGTATTGGTTTTGTGGGTGTAGCAACGGAATTATTAATGCTGGTCATTTTTGCCTTCTTTAACTATTCCTGGAAAGAAAAGTTGTTTCATAAAAATAATATTCCTCTAATTGTATTGAGCAACTTGTTACTCGTATTCGCTTTTATTGGAATGGACATGTATATTTTTAAATATGTTACAAAAACACATCCCGATCTGGTGCTCTCCTGGCGCTACTTAAAAGATTATCTTATAAATCATTCGCTGGTATTGACCATTGCCATAGTGGCGCCCTATATGCTATTACGTATGGAGAAGGCAAGAGAAATGGAAATGAATTTAATTAAGATTAAAGAAGAAAAGTCCATTGCCGAATTATCTGCTTTAAAGGAACAAATTAGCCCGCATTTTTTCTTTAATACACTGAGTACCTTAAGTTCAATCGTTAGAAATGACACGAAAACTGCTAGTCTGGAATTTATTGATGATATTTCTAAAACATATCGATATTCATTATCTTCTCGTAAAAATGATCTGGTAAGGCTCAAAGAGGAACTAGATTTTATAGAAGCCTACAGGGATGTGCTACAAAAACGTTTTGGCAAAAAGTTAAAAATTGCCATTAACGTTTCTGAGAGTATTCTTCTCAGCCATATTCCTCCAATGTCTTTACAATTGCTAATCGAGAATGCCATACAACATAATATTATAACGTCAAAAAAACCACTCAGCATAAGCATATCTAACTCAGAAGATTCTATTACGGTAAAAAATAATTTAGAAGAAAGAGATAATGTTGAAAGTTTTGGAATTGGTCTTATGAATTTAAACAATCGCTATAAATTGATTGCGAATACAGAAATTCATATTGAAAAAACGACAAGCGAGTTTATTGTAAAACTTCCAGTACTTATATGAACATTGTAATTATTGAAGACGAAACAAGTGTAGCTCAAAACCTAAGTGATCTGCTATATGAAATAAACCCCGAGATACGTATTTTGGTGGTCTTAGAAACCGTTAAGGCTAGTATTAAATGGTTTGAGCAAAACCAGGCACCAGATATCGCACTATTCGACATTAAGATCGCAGATGGCAGCTCGTTTGAAATACTTGAAAAAGTACCTCTTAATTTTCCTATTATTTTCACCACTGCTTATGATGAATATGCATTAAAGGCATTTAAATATAATAGTATTGATTACTTACTAAAACCTATTAATAAATCTGATTTAGAGAAAGCTATTTCTAAATTCAAAAATTTATACACGAGAGATAAAGCAATCCTGCATAATAATAGTAAGCTTTTAAAAGCTATAACTGAGATTAATTGCTCTGATCAAATAAAGAAATATAAAAAATCGTTTTTGGTAAACTATAGGGATCAATTAATTCCTTTGGAAACATCTGAAATTGCATATTTCTACTTAGAGAACCATATAACCTATTGTGTTACTCTTTATCATAAAATGTATCAAGTATCGAGCTCATTAGAAAAAATTCAAAGTCAATTAGATCCTTCATTTTTCTTTAGAGTTAATAGACAGTTTATAGTATCTAAGCCCGCCATAAAGTCCGTTCAAGTGTGCACCAATAGAAAATTAAAATTGGCTGTTATTCCAGAGCACAGTTCAAACATTACCATCAGTAAATTAAAAGGGTCCACTTTTAAAAAGTGGATGAAACTTTAATCATTCAATTGTTAGAAAAAGAGCCTACACCCTTCTTTAATATTTGAGACTTTGTTAAGCAGTTTTATTTAGATGTACAATGATTCTTTATATTACTCTAGCAATTTTGGCGCTGATTAGATTCGGAGTAACAACGATCATTCTAATAACTCCATAATCGAAGTCCTGTAAACCCGATATCCCATAAGTAGATGGATAAGGTTATCGCTGAAATTGACGTGATCATATAAAGGTATGGCCTGTACATTCTCAAACAAAAAAGGAAAATTAACGCTTAATTTATCGGATGTCTTTGATACACTAGAGGAAAGAACGATGCTGTTAAACGACAGATTACAAACAAGCGCGCGCCAAAAACTGAATTCATAACGTATATACCTTGCGTTTCGTTATACTTTTTGATTCTTACTTCTTTTTTTTAGAAAGAAAAGCCTTGGCTTTTTTAACAAATTCGTCCTTGGTTTCTCCTTCATGCGCGCCATGAGATACATTGGGTAAAATCCAAAGATCTGAATCTTTTAGATTTTTTCGTGCTCTCGCTACTTCTTCTATAGCGATACCATCATCATTGTCCCCCACCATGATCAATACTTCGGGTTGTATACTTTGTAGTTCTTCATTGCTCACGTGTACCGTATAATGCTTAAACTGCTCCATTAATGCCTTGATCTTTTTGTCGGTTTTATGATACTTCTTCAACCAAGAAAAGTTGTCTTTTTTCTCAAAAGTAAAAGCTTCTTGATATTTCTTAAAGTTGTTGACATCCCAACTTCCTACAGCACCAATGGTGATCATAGACTCGATCAGTGTTGGATTCAACAATGCTAGTTGATATAGAATATCACCTCCAAAACTAAATCCGACTGCTTTGATCTTATCTAATTGTAAATACTGGATCAATGCATTCAGGTCTTTTGCCACTTCTTTTATGGATAGCTTTTTTGAAAAGGCGTCGGACTTTCCATGACCATTCAGATCTACCAAATACACTTCGTACTCCTCATAAAAATCTTTTACATATGGTTTCCAGGCCTGAGCAGATAAGGTATAACCATGCAGAAAGAATAACGGTTTCCCTTTTCCATGCTTTTCGTAGTAGATTTTCTTTCCGTTAATCGTTACTAATTCTGATTTCTCTGATATTTGTGCAAGCAAAACACTTGAAAGCATGCATAGCAGTAGCGTCACTATTTTTTTATTCATAAGTTGAATTCTTTCTTTCTAGTTTTTAGTAAAAAATGAATACCAAGCCATAATCCAGTGAGGCTTAAGATACTACCTCCAATACCTATCTGATAATTGATATGGTATTCACTCAATGGTTTCATACTGACATTAACGATCGCTAATAATAACCGAACCAATGCCCAAATGATCAGCAATATAGACCAAATTTTCATAGTAACTCTAAAACTTTTAACCGCTTTTTTACGAACTGCATAAACCAGCAGTATAGTAAAAAAAGTGCTCAGCAATAATGGTAAATAGCTACCAATTAAGGCATACTGAATGCCTTTTCGTACAAAGAATAACAGGCTTACGATCAAAGGAATTAATAGTTTTTTGTGTAGTGGTATTTCTGTATGCATCATTTAGTAGTTACTAGTTCTTGGAGTACTTTATAGGCCAGTTGTGTCGTAGATTGTAAATAATCAAAATTCACAATGTCATAGGTGTCTTCGGGAGTATCTTTCTTTCCTGAGTTGTCGCGCTTGGCATAGGCCTGGCTCACGCCTACTGCGTCAAATCCTTTTTTGATAAAGGCATAATGATCCGTTGAGGTGATTTGAGTGGTATATATTGGAATTCCTAATTGCTGTGCATGCTTTGCATAGATCTTTTCTAAAAATGGAGCGGGCATCTCCAGTTCTACCTCTTTATTATGATCTCCATCCCAGCCCACCATATCAAAGGTATGCACAGAATGCACGTTATAGTCCTTTCTCAATAGCAATCGAGCAAATGCAGAACTCCCGATCAGTTCTTCTTCTTCCTGGTCAAAGAATACTAATATCACATGCTTATTCCGATGTTTCATTTTTGACAATTCTCTGGTAACTGTATAGATCAAGGTCATTCCAGTAGCATTATCAATGGCTCCCGGAACGTTTCTGTTTCCGGTATCGTAATGTGCCCCCAACACAATATATTCGTCACTTTCTACAGTTGCGGGAAGAACGGTATAAATGTTTACACCCTTGTAAGGTTCAAAGACCAAGTCTACACCTGGATTTAGATTAGGCATGTTATAATGCTGATTCTCGGGTATTAAAGTTAACTGTGAAATAATATTGTTTAAATACTTGCAAGTCAATATCTTATCCTCTTTAGACCATCGACTTGCTATTCGATGACCTTGCGGAAATTCTATAGCTCCGGACAAGTGCCCTACCATACTTTTTTGAAGCGATCGTACGCCTTTTGGTAATTCTGTAACTGCTAAGGGTTCAACACAACTGATGCAAATGGTAAACAACAAAAGCACGTAATATTTTATTTTTTGTATTTCCATTGTGCCCAGGTTTTTAAAGTGTTTTGCAATACACGTTTTCCTTCATCTCCATTGGTCATCATAATCATACCGCTCTTTGTTTTAAAATCGATAAAGAAGGCAGATTGCCAACCGGTATTGGAACCAGCATGCCCAATAAATTTCAATCCTCCAAACTTCAGGATACTAAACCCAAGCCCATAATGTCCTTGCGAGACAGCGGTTGGCTGGATCATTTCCTGAATCGTAGCTTCCGACAGAACCTTATGACCATTCAATAGTTCATTCGCAAAGAGAATAAAATCGTCCAATGTGGTATGCAGTCCCGCAGCTCCTTGTGCTGTAAAGAACTCAAAAGGTAATCGTTTTGCCTCTGCATCGTATGGAATGGCGGAATTTTTTAGTATTTTCTGATTGATCTTAAACGAGGTATTTTGCATGCCTAAGGGTTTGAAAATAGTCTTCTTCGCATATTTGTGAAATGGCATCTTAGTTACTTCTTCAACAACTAACTGTAGTAACGTATATCCACCTCCTGAATATCTAAATTTGGTATTGGGCTCTATAATGATCTTCACGGGCTCATTGGCACGTACCGGACCATTTTCACCATTCAATGAAGCTTCTAGGCTAGGAAGGGTGCGCTTCACCTTAAACCCTGGATAACCATGTACCGAGATTCCGCCTGTATGATTTAGCAACCTTCTGATTGTTACTTTGTTCTTGTCGAATTGAGAATTGGGTAACTTCCATCGGGTAAGATAATGCTCTACAGGAGTGTCCAAGGCTATTTTCCCCTCTTCTACTAATTTCATAATCGCTACGGCTGTAAACAGTTTAGAGACAGAACCAATATTAAAACCGGTTTGACCCGTAACTTTTTTATGAGTCCCTACATTAGCCCATCCATACCCCTGTTGAAATATGGCTTCGCCATTATTAAAAACGGCCACGGCCATCCCTGGTACGTTTTTCTGTTTCATAAACTTAGGCACCTTGGTATCTAGTGTTTTGATCAGACTGGTATGGTCATTATCTTGACCGCATAATGTGCTAGTCCATAATAGAAGTAAACTGTATATCCATAATTTTCTCATGATAGTATGTGTTTTTTGCCAAACCTAGCATATATCGATCCCTCTAGAAAATTATCTTGACGAACAGGCCTAAAACCTACATGACTATAGTTATATAGAGGATAACTACTGTTTATCCCTCAAAAGTTGTGTTTATCAATAATCTGAGGGTGTTCGTCAAAAAAAACTGAGTAGTAACGCATATTTACTATTTTTGAGTCATGCTTAGGTTTATACGAACATATGGGGTCCATTTGATAGTGTCTGTTTCCTTGCTCTCTTCCATTTTGGGAATGATAGCCACCAAACAAACCTTAGAATCTACTAAAGGAACGGTAGATGAAAACGAACTATTCTTTTTTCTCTTTCAAATCTGGTTTATTGGCACACTGGTATATATGGTCGGAAGCTGGTTGTTCTATCGTTGGAAAGAATACCAGGAACTAAAGAATGAAAAGTTAAAAGCCGAACTGGTGAATTTAAAGAATCAAGTGAGTCCGCATTTCTTTTTTAATACACTTAACAACTTATACGGACTCATTAAAAAGGATTCCGACAAGGCGCAAGAGTTTGTATTACAGCTCTCAGAATTGATGCGTTATGCAATTTATAGTGGCGATACTGAACAAGTACTCTTAAAAGAAGAGATCACCTATGTACAGAACTTTATCAGTCTGCACCAGATCCGTCATTATAAGAATGTGGATATCCGGTTCGAACAAGAGGTCGAGAATGAAACTGTCCTCCTCTACCCGCTCCTACTGATCATTCTCGTAGAAAATGCCTTTAAACACGGCGTAGAGCAACTGGTAGACAATGCTTATGTGTATTGCAAGTTGGCTGCCAATGACCAGAAACTGGTCTTTACGGTAGAGAATAATTTTGATGTATCGAACCTGGTAGCTACGAATGGTGTGGGATTGGTCAATTTAAAACAACGTTTGACCTTATTGTATCCGGAAAGTCATATCTTAGAAACTGAACAAGCAAAAAATATCTTTACCGCACGTTTAGAACTGACCTTATGATCCGATATATCATTGTAGATGACGAACCTATTGCACACGAGATCATTACCGACTATGCCAGCAACTTTCCGCAGTTAGAGTTTGCGCAGAGTTGCTATAACGCGTTTCAGGCTATGGATTATCTGAATGAGTATGCAGTAGATCTCATCTTCCTAGATATCAATATGCCCAAGATCAGTGGGTTTGAGTTTTTACGATCACTTCGAAATCCACCGAAGATCATTGTGACTACAGCTTATAAGGAGCATGCCATAGAGGGCTATGAATTGAATGTAATAGATTATTTACTAAAACCCTTTAGTCTCCAACGTTTTTTACAGGCGGTATATAAAGTAGCAGATACGAAAACAGAAAACACCAAAGAAGCCCTCTTATCCGAAAAGGTCGTTTTAAAGGATGGGAAAAAATTACACCAGATTGCGTTGGCAGACATTCTTTATATAGAAGCTTATGGAAACTATACCAAGGTTATGACTCCTCAAAAAACTATTCTGACCTTAGAAACCCTGTCTTCCTATCTTAAGAAGTTACCTGACACCGCTTTTATACAGGTCCATCGTTCGTTTATTGTACAGATCGCTAAACTGGAAACGGTGTCGAACAACACCATTAGCATTCACAACAAACAGATCCCCATTGGGCAGACGTTTAAAGGAAAGGTAAAGGCCGTTCTAGAAAACGGCTAAGAGCACTGCTCACTTCCAACCTTTTCAATATCATAAATAACTTGAAGAACGCTCTCTATTAGTAAATGAGAGTTTACAAACCTGTTCTCAACAAAAATTGAATTCACAACGTGTATATCTCGCGTTTCGTTATACTTTTTAGGTTTTAGAGTAATCATTACATTACCTTGGTCATTTGTAATTAATTGGTTTTATTTGATATATGGAACTAAAGTAGCTATTGCATGGATAAAGATTATTTAAAAAGTGTCGGCAAGGTTTGGACTCAAAAAGGGCTTACATCTGATATCATTACAACAGATCAACTACAAGAGCATATAGATTCAATATGCTCACTTTTAACAAAACCCAATCCTAGATCAATATTAGTGACTGGTGATAAGGGAGTTGGTAAATCTACCATGATACAAGCTGTTGCAAAAAAATTATCCTCTGAGAAGTGGTTCATATTTTCCGCGACTGCTGCCAATCTGATGGCCGGTCAGCGATATATAGGAGACCTTGAACTGAGTGTTCAAAGAGTGGTAACTGAATTGACCAGTAAGAAAAAAGTACTTTGGATAGTTCCTAGATTTCATGAATTATACTATGGCGGTAGGCATGAATTTTCGCCTGTAAGTATTCTAGATCACCTTCTTCCCTATCTGGAGCGTGGGGAATTAAAGATGGTCAGCGAAGCAGATCCATTAAGTTTGGAAAAAATTACTCAAAAACGACCACAGGTTCTGAGTGTTTTTGAAACAGTTAGGTTGGAAAATCTTGACCAACAGAACACGTTGAAACTTGCACAAGGTTGGATCGATGTACAAAACAATGCTATTTGGTCGAGTTTTAAAACTAAGAGTCTTCTAGAAACATATGCACTAGCTAATCAATATTTATCATTCAAAGAAAACCCAGGTCAAATGATAGATTTGTTAAAGCAAACACAAATATTCGTTGAAGCAGATCAAAAGAACCTAAGAACTATTGGTATTGGTGATGTTTACGGCACCATCTCTAATATAACTGGTTTGCCCAGTACCATTTTAGATGATAAAGAAAAGTTAGACCTGGATCATGTTAAAGAACATTTTGCTAATAAAGTAATTGGTCAAAAGGATGCTGTTGATACTATTATTGAGCGTATAGCCATGATCAAAGCAGGGCTTACCGATCCTAATAAACCTGCCGGTGTTTTTCTTTTTGTGGGTCCTACGGGTACCGGAAAAACCGAAATTGCCAAAGCTTTTGCCGAATATCTTTTTGGAAGCCCAGAAAGACTGATTCGTCTAGATATGAGTGAGTTTCAAACCTATGAATCGTCATTTAAGATCTTTGGAGATGCCTCGGACACTTCTGAAAACTCTGCGCTTGTAAACGTCATAAGAAGAAAGCCTTTTTCTGTGGTGTTACTGGATGAATTTGAGAAAGCCCATCCGAACATTTGGGATATTTTCTTGCAGGTTTTTGACGATGGTAGGTTGACAGATCAAAAAGGCGCTTTAGCCAATTTTAGGCATTCTATTATCATTCTAACATCTAATATCGGTGCAAGTGTCCCGAGTAGTAAAAATGTTGGGTATAAGGCGTTGATCAATGACGATCTAGATATAGATTCTAATGTAAGTAAATCTATTCACCAAACGTTCAGACCCGAATTCATCAATCGATTGGATAAAATAGTCGTCTTTAATCCATTGACAAAATCTGTGGCTAAAACCATCTTAAAAAAAGAATTAAAAAAGGTGTTAGAACGTCGAGGTTTACGACAACGTGAATGGGAATTAGATTTCGAAGAAAGTGCCATTGAATTTTTATTGGAAAAAGGATTTTCTAGTGCATTTGGTGCACGTCCCCTAAAAAGAGCTATCGAAAAGTATCTACTTGCTCCTTTAGCGATCACTATTGTAAATCATAATTTTCCAAATGGAAATCAGTTCTTATTGGTAAGCGCCAGTAAAGATAAGTTGAAAGTGCAGTTTATAGATCCTGATGAGCCAGATTATGATTGGGAACAGAAAAAAGAGATCCTCAAAAAAGAAGGTAGCAGATCTGAGAATTTGGAGCTTACCAATATACTAATCCTATGCAAGGGCTTATTATCTGAATTTAAGGTGATTCAACGTGAACTGGAAGCATTACAACTTCTAATTTCTCAAGAAGAACTCTCCTCTAAAAAGGATAGATTACTTTCAGAAATGTCTAAGAATGAATTTTGGTCAAGACCGGATCGTTACGAGATTTTAGCCGAAATTGAGTATTTAGATAGGTTTGATAGCGTTTTGGAAAGTGTGAACAAGTTGTTTGAACGACTACATAATCCGGAAAAAGAAAGACTGTCTTACGATGCTAAACTTATAAAGAAGCTTACTCAAAAAGTCTATCTATTAAAAAACTCTCTGGGTTCCTATATAGCTAATGAAACTCAAGACGCTGTACTCTGTGTAAGATACGATAAGGAACATACAGCAATTGGAAAAAAGATTGAAAACATGTATGTAACCTGGGCAAAATCTCGAGGTATGTATATGAACAAATTACATGAACATGGAGATAATAATGAGAAGGAATCTATGTATACATTTAGTGGTTTTGCCGCGTATAAGCTATTGACACCAGAAAGTGGATATCATGTGTTTGAAGAAATAAGGGAAGGTAAGAAAACACCTGTTAAAACAAAGATCAAAGTGCAAGTAGTTCCTATGGAGCTTGATGACCATCGCTCGGAAGACCATGACAAAATCATGACTAAGTTGGATAATGAAACCAATCTGAGCATTATTCGTAGGTACAAACTAGGGAAATCTCCCGTAGTAAAAGATCTTGTAAAAGGTTGGCAAACAGGAAAACTGGATCAAGTGTTATCCGGGGATTTTGATTTGTTTTAACCTCAGATTACCCTTGGTGTTAATGGCGTTGTCTATACGATCTTGTATTTTTTAAACATAACATCAATTTTAAAAGATGCTACGAAATACCGACTTCTAAATTAGAAAACCTATCGAAATGATCATTTCGTTAGTGGGAATGGTGATTTGAATAGGAAAAATTATGCTGTTTGTCCAAAACAGATTCCGATTGGGTTAAAGTTTAAGGAGGAAGGTGTAGGAGATATTTAGGAACTAATCAATCAGATTCTACTTACTTACCTCAAAAAGTCTAACAACTTTTTCTTAGTATCTGCTAATAATCTAACGTCGAATTTAGATTTTATCATTCTTAAAACTTCTAAATGCTTTTGATCTTTCCCTATAGAATTTATATACTTCTCATTTATTAAATTAAGCTGGATAGGGTTTAGCTTTGATGACAAAGTTTCATAAAATGAAAAATTACCTGTGCTAACTAAAAAGTTATGAATTCCATTTAAAATTTGCTGATTATCTTTCACCAAATTACTCATAAAAATAGTAGTAATACCTAATTTACCATTAATGATATTAACAATCTGTATATTATAAGAGTTTAAATTATTAATACGGCTTTTAATAAAATCTTCAGCTCTAGATTTGAGGCTTTTAGTGTCAATATATGATCTTCTATTTTGCAATTGCCTGACTCCGAATTGATGCAAACTAATATTATTATTAAAAATTAAACTTGCAATATGATTGGTGTATTTAGTTGAACGTATCTCTTCTTTGCTAAGGTTAAGTGTGAAAAATATATCTAAGAACTCTTCTTTTTCATTTAAATTACTATTTAGGTTGTTAGCTCTGTCAATTATTCCATTTGCAAGCTTTACCTGGTCTGGAATTTCACTGACGACCGAATTTACAATTTGCTTAGCATAACTTGACCTCTTTAGTATACTAGATTCAACAATAGTTTGTTTTTTATTTACATCAAAAAAAGAATAAAACTCATCTATAAACTCTCTAGAATCTAAACATTTATGGTAGAGTCCATTCAAAAAATCATTAGACAGATTTATAAAATCAATAACTGGAACAGAATTTTCAATAATTCGTTTCAACGCTTTAGAGTCATTGCTCCTTCCTATAAATACCGAAACGTTTGAGATTATATTACTAGAAATGTTATTTTGGAGCTCTGTTTTACCATAAAAGTAAAAATAAAACTTGAACCAGATAGCCGCATTTTTATAATCGTTTGAACGAAACAACTGTAGTAGTTTATTTACCAAATTTTGAAATTTACCCTGGTCATTCATTATTGAATCAATTTTATCTAATGTTCTTTCAAACAAAAAATATATTTGATTTAATTGATCTTTAGCATTTATAATTTCATCTTCAGTCGTTATTTCTTTTTCGATAATTGAGAATACAGAAATCCAAAAAGCCAAAGAGCTTTTGATTACAGGCCTGCTAAAAAACCTATCCTCAAATAAGTTAATCTGTCTTAAAACAAAAAAAATATCGTCTGTCTTTTTATCCAATTTATATTCAAAAGTTTCGGTAGAAATTTCTGTCATTATTTTAAGTAAAAGTTTAGGAGAACTCAATAAAGACCTAGACTCTATAGAGGAATTAATCTTCTCTAATATTTCATAATTGTTGTGATAATAGTCAACAATGACCTCTCTTACGTCCTTAAAATCAGAGCTTTTGTAAAACTTTGGGTTTTCAATAAAGTTGAACAACAATTCTTTTTTTCTTTCCTCTGTTATTACTATCGCCATTGTACTATATATTTTTATGGTGACCTACAAAATCGTCCACATGTCTTTCATTTACTGATTCTCTTAACCCTTTTTTATAAATGTTGTTAGTCAATTTATTATAACATTGGGTAATTAATAGTTTAGGTGTTATATCACTTATATTGCTCCCGCTTTGTTTTAGTTTATCACAAATCATTCTGTAAATTTTAGCCTCCAAATCAATCTCTTTAAATTCAAGTAGATGTAAAAGTCCATCAATAAATTTTGCCAGCAAAATGGGGTTTGTCATTGTTCTCATCTTTTCAATCAAAATTTCACCAAATTCATATTCCTTATCTTTTAGCTGAAAATCATTTATGAATTCCAAATCATTGTTAAATTGTTTATCAGATTCGGTATTAATAATTGGCTTCTCTTTTCCAACAAGCTCTTTAATCCTATTGGTCTCGATTAATTTAATCAGCCTTGAGCCATTTTCAAATTTATTTTCGAAGTCACTTCTTCTTAGCTTAAAAAACAGATCAAGAGAGTCAATCTTTACATGTTCGGTTAGTCTTAAAAAACGATAAAATTCAGATACTACTTTACCGGAAAACTTTCTTACTCCGTTTTTTTCTTCGTTTAAATCATCTGGTAACGCATCCAAATCATAACTCATTGTATTTTTATAAACATTCATAATCTCTGGAAATTTTTGAATCAGCAATAGATACTTTGCCAATTTTGCAATATCGTCTTGCAATGAAAAACCTTCTATACGTCTTTCTTTAATCAATATATAATTTGAAATTAAGATGTTAATAAATTGAATTATTTGTCTAGGGTTTTTATCAAATACCAAAACAATTAGTGCAGATAACTCATCATTTTTAAAATCGATAATTCCAGATTCTTCAAGTTTTTCAATAGCCAATTTTTCCAACTCATTGATATAAAATTCTGGTATCCAAATTATTGTATTGAAAAATTTTCTTAAAAATTCATCAGCATATTGAGTGTCATTTACAGAAAAAGTACTCGCTAGATGTTTTTTAATTGCTATCGAATCACAAGGTATGATAAATACAATATTCCTTACGTTTTTTTTATCAATTGGCTCAAGAAATGTCTTAATTGTTGAAATTATTTCCACAGCTTTCTTTCCATTTACTCTATCCAAATTATCAAAAACTACAACTATCTTATTCACATTACTAGTCAAATTCTCTAGAATATTATGGAATGAATTTTCAAATTCCAACGGGTCTTGAATGCGTGATTTTTTTACCGTGGTTTTTTTTTCTAAAATGAAAGAATTTGAAAATTTTAACCAAAAAACAACAGGAATTGTAAGGCCTCCAATTATTTGAAGAATTTTTTCGGTTAAGTTATCAAATGAGAACTCTTGAATACTAAGAACTTTACCAATACCTAAAAGCCCCGTAAACACAAGAATTAAAGGCACAACCGCAAAAAGTGCAATAACTAAAAAATTCTTAACCAGTTTTTTTCCTTTAAAATCGTAACCATCTTTAGTTTCAATGTTAATATCGCTCTCTAAATTCTTTTCTAATTCGAATCCTTCTTTATAAAACTCTTTACCGAAAGATTTACCAGACAGTTTTTTATCCAGATCTTTTAAAAAAGTTCTCCTTAAAGCATCACCTTCATGTTTCCATACATCAAAAATGACAAGCGGAATATTTCGCTTTTTTAGATTACTCTGTAATGTCTCAGCAATAGAACTTTTTCCTGAGCCCCAATCACCATAGAGTCCAATTGTAAATGATTCTGGGCTTTTAAGAACAATTTTTTCTAAAGCTAATACTATTTCCTTATGCCCAAAAAGTAAGTCTCCACCTTTCGGTTTTTCAGAAATGAAATGAAAATCATCTTTGTAAACCGTTTCGGGTTTTCTCATTTTTTGTAAGCATTTTTTGAACTTCTTCTTTAGTTCCATATAAAGAATACATTTTTAAAGTATTTAAAGAGCGTCAATTTTATTCGAAATAGAATGTTGGTAACACATAAATATATAAACTTAACACTATATATCACTGCGGAACCCCGCATTATAAAATTCGGTTTCCATCCAAAAAAGAGCCTCAGGTTCATTCTACAGCCACCCTCTTCAACTTCCGCACATCTTTTTTATCCTCCAAAGCATGCATCTTTCGATGGCAATTTGGGCATAAGGCAGCTACATTATCAATAGTATCGGTTCCTCCTTTGGATAAATACTGGATATGATGTACTTCTAAAAACGGAGCTCCATTCTTACCTTTGCGGTTGAAAGGCGCCTGCTTATCACATAGTTGGCAATACCCTTTGGCTCTCCGTAAAGCATATTCTACCACCTTTACATCTCGCACGTAACTAGTTGAAACTGTTTGTTTTTTATTGGATTTTCCTCTATTCTCGGTATTCTCTATAGCTTCTTTTAGTTCTTCGTCAGATAACTTTCTAACCTCTTTTAGTTTTTGAGTTTGCACATTCTGAATATCAGTTTCTTTAAAACGAAACGGAGTTCCAGAAAGTAAGGTCACAGGAAACATCCAAGCTAGACGCGGTTTGTTTTCCTTGTCCAATTGGCGTTTTTGATATGGTTCTCCCGACAATATAACTTCACCCTGGTAGACATAATTATTTTGCTTATAGACCTCAAAAAGATGCACACTTATGCCATTGCTCTTTTGTTCGAGCAAAGTTCTATTCTGTTTATAATATTTAGACTGGTTTCCCTTGGGGCCCATTCCTGTATAATGCATCACATTGTCATGCCATACGTCATCGTATAATCCTTTGGTATGATCGGAAACAATAACAAGCGTATTAGTTTTATGGCTACGGCGCATTCCTCCTGTATTTCCACATCCAAATTGTTCTACAATATCGTCATTAGATAAGATGTCGCCTTGGCTGAGTTTTGGGGGGTTCATATGTCAATATTTTTATAAATGGTAGATCCGCAGGTGCGAATACATAGTTCTTAAATTCGGAAGGAAACACCCATTCCACGGCATCATGGTCTGTCAAATACATTTCTCCAGAAAGATATTGAGCCACATAGCCTTTCAATAGGATTTGCTTTTCATCATAGTCAAACTGGGAGTCTCCCATATGCTCATGCACTTCAATGGTAATGCCCAGTTCCTCTTCAATCTCTCGTATCAAAGAAGCTTCAGGGGTTTCACCAGCTTCTATCTTTCCTCCTGGAAATTCCCAATACCCAGCTAAATGCTTTCCTTCTTTGCGTTTGGCAATAAGAATCTTGTCTTCTTTATAAATGATTCCTGCAACGACTTCAATCATGGATAGTCCTTCTTTTTCTCTCTTCCTACAAGGTAGTATATTTTTTTAAAAGGATGTGACCAACCAAAAAATTCCGTGTCAAACTACCAGAAGCCCATCCAAATGGGCGTATAATTAACAAATAAAAAGTTCAAAAATGATTTTAGGAGTATCAGATTGGTTAAGTGGTAAAATAGGTATGGACCCAAAACATATCCGTATTGCATTTGTGGTATTGGTATTGTTAGCAGGAACCGGAATTGGGTTATACCTTATTCTATGGTTGGTAAAGCTATTGTCTAACTAATAGTAGTAAAACCCCTCAGTGATATTGAGGGGTTTGTTGACAACCACCATTAACGGCAACCGCAGCTGTGGTTCTTATAGGCTCTTTTATGACTCTTTACACGGTTACGGCAAGACTTATAATCTTTATAGCGTTGTGAAGTGACTACGCAAGCCGAGTTTCGCAGGGTTCTATGGGATTTATGCATACAGCAAAAGGTCCATGATCGTTTTTCTTCTTTGGTCTTGGTTTTTGTTGTTTCAGAGGGAGCTAATGCCATCAATAGTACACCCAATACGACCAATAGTCCGGTAATCTTTAATGTTTTCATGTTGATTTACGATTTAAAGTTATACCGCTAAACTATAAGACACAGGTTATCAACGCCATACCTAGGAATAGGTATTCTAACTTTTATTGTGAATCTTTATTGAGTATACGCTCTACCAGCATGGTCTCCAAGGCTTTGAATTCCGCTTGGCTGTGATTCCAATCCAAGGGGAAACGGGTATATAAACGTTTGGCCGTATCCATACCTCCAGAAGCACATAATCGATAGTAGGTATCTAGCCAATTCGGAGAAGTCTTAAATCTTAGGCTCGTTTGTAATGCCAAATCCTGGTTTTGAAAATAATCCGCTGCGGTATTGCTCACCGGAATATCAGGTGGTGTCCATTCCTTTTTTTCATTGGGGCTAGCATCTCGCCAATAAATGGATGAAATACGAACCGTCAAGTTAGAATGCGTTAATTGCGTCTTTTTAGAATCTCCATAATGGCTGGGAGAAGCACCTGTAGGTTCTCCTACAAAGATTACATTGGTCCAGGTACTTAGATCATTCACCAAACTCTGAGCCGCAGAGAAGGTTTTACGTCCGATCAAGGTATAAAAACTCCCAACGGTATTGATCCTAGGATTGTTGGTAATTATACGTACGATAGGTACGGTATTGGTATTATCCCCTCCAAAATTATGACGTAGGTCTAGTACTACTCGAGCTACTTTTTTCTTTTTGA
The DNA here is from genome assembly GCF_032248395.1 of Asprobacillus argus. Lineage (NCBI taxonomy): Bacteria > Pseudomonadati > Bacteroidota > Flavobacteriia > Flavobacteriales > Flavobacteriaceae > Asprobacillus > Asprobacillus argus. The sequence goes on along the minus strand of NZ_JAVTTO010000002.1, from coordinate 347,705 downwards.
TCACCCCGTCTATCTGACCTAAAAACTTTACCAGTGAAGGCCCTGTTGGAACATCATTCATTCGATTGATCTGTACATACAAAGCATTCTCATCCGCCAGGTATTCATAACTATAATAGGCTTTTGCTGCTATGGTTGTTGATTTCGCGTGCAATTTTTCTTTGGTAAAACGCCCCAAGGCTGCCACTTCTATTTGCTCGGTTATCGAATCATTTTCAATGGTCAATACTATGGTATTTGCATCCTTTTTAGCAATGTTCAATCCTTGCAAGGTTTCCAATTGACACAACCTAAAAGGGGCAATGAGTTTGTATCCGGATTCATTATCAAAATGGGCAAGTTTTCGAGCATCGGCTAAAGCTGTTGCTATGGGTGTTTTGTTGATAGCCGTTACTTTCTTTCCAATAAGACGTTCGTATCGTTGAGTAGCTTTGGTAATATACAATCCGTCATCAAACCAATAGAATGCTATAGGTAAGGATCTAAACACCAAGCGTTCATTAGATGGATCTGGTGTATTGGAATGTGCCTGACCCAATCCGAAACCTTCCTGTAATGGTAGCGTCAATCGTGTGTGTCCATCACGAGCCAGCGCTACAAAACGGGTAAACTGCACGATCACTTCATGATCGCTTAGCTTTGGGATCTTATGCTTGATCTCTAGAAACAATTGTTCAAATTGCTCCGGTGTTGTTTTATGATAGAGCTCTCGGTGGGTTGTTTTTAACTGGGTATAGAGTTGTTCCAGGTCTTCTGTCCACTGTTGATCTGATAAGATTCGCGCTGCTTGAACGGGAGAGTTCGCATTGAGTTTCTTGTTAGATCTGCCATTATAGCAACTCATCAGGAAAAATAGACTCCCCCAGAACAGGATGTTGGTTAGTTTGGAATTCATCATGATCTCGGGCTATTTTTTAGCTCCTTTTTTTAATAAGTACTTGATTACCTCTTGATGATTTCCTCTTCGTGCCATGCTTAATGGGCTTCGGATCTCAGAGTTTAAAAAGTAACCATCACGAACCGATTTATTCACGTCAGCGCCTTTACCCACCAGGTATTTTACCATGGCTAGACGTCCATGACGCGCTGCATTGATCAGTGGTGTTTCATCACCCTGAATATGTTTGTTCACATCTGCACCTTTGCTTACCAGGTACTTAGCCATGTCCATATTTCCCGCTGCAGCTGCCCAGATCAAGGCATTTCCATCGCCTTTGACTCCTTTATTGACATCAGCACCATTCTCTACCAGGATCTTGATCATCTCTAAATTCCCAGATCGTGCTGCCTGAATCATTGCAGAACCGTCACCTTCTACTCCTTTATTAACATCAGCCTTGTATTGAATCAATAAGCGCATCATTTTTGTATTTCTAGATTTCATGGCATGGATCATAGGGTTTCCGTCACCGTCAGAACCTAAATTAGGATCGGCACCATTCTCTAGTAAGATCTTTGCGACCTCATAATGATCACCCGCTGAAGCCACGATCAAAGCAGTTCCATCTCCTTCTACTTTGGCGTCTACGTTGGCTCCTTTTTTGATCAAATAGGCCACTATTTTGGCATGTCCTCTTCCCGCTGCTTTTAACAACGCTGTTCCGTCTCCATGAAGTTTACGATTGACCTTTGCACCATTTTCGACCAGAAACTTGACCATCTCTAAATGTCCAGCGCTCGATGCGATCATTAAGGCACTGGCATCTCCACGTCCTTTATAGGTGACTTCTGCTCCAGCGTTGAGCAAGAGTTTTGCAACAGCAATGTTTCCTTTGGAAGCCGCTACGCCCATAGGTGAGCGAGGCTCCTCCTCTCCTCTAAAGTAGCAATTGGTATTTTGCTTTTTGACGATCGTCTTAATGCGTTCTACATTATTACTTCGTATAGCATCCAATAATGCCTCGCAGTTTGTTCTTTGTCCAAATGCACATGCACAGGATAGGATTGTGATAAGTATAAATGCGCTAATTTTCATGAGTATTGATTTTAATTCGTTTTTGTTCTGGTCAAAACTACTGGTTATCTCCAAGCGGAAATCAAAAAAGCGACAAACGACCAATACCGACGTATATAGGGTATATCTATCCTTCATTTTCATTTATCATTCGAAAAGATCTTTTTATACGTAAGAAATGAGATTTGGGCGATAGTCTGCCTAAATACTTTGAATTATATGTAATTTAGGGCTGCGAATATGAAGACATCCACCACATTTTTAGATAAAATATTACAAAACAGAAGCATCAGTCATACCCTATTTTGGCTAACACTACTGGGGACTACGACTTTTTTAACCAGTCTCAACTTAGGATTGTTTCGTCATCATCTAATTAATAATCTGGCACTTTTACCCGCGCAGATGGCGGCTGCTTATTTTTTATGTTATTACCAACTACCGAGACAGATCTTTAAAAAGAAATACCTCTCGTTTGTAGCATCTTTACTGGTCAGCGCTTTTGTGTTCTCGGTATTGGCGCGTTTAGCCATCATCTATATTGCAGAACCTTTTATCCGAACTGATTTTGAAGAGGAAACAGTATTGGAGGTATTGAGTGACCCCTATTACTTGCTCACCGTCTATGTTCCTGTAGTCTATTCATTTCCGCTGATTATGTTCGTGATAAAGATCGTCAAAGGACGTCAGAAGGAAAAAAATGAACTCACTGTCTTGCAAAAAGAGAAAGCCACGACGGAACTAAATTTTTTAAAGGCTCAAATTCACCCGCACTTCTTATTCAATACGCTCAACAATCTTTATTCGTTGACGATTGATAAATCCGATTTAGCGCCTGAAGTGGTTATCAAACTCTCGGAGATACTAGATTATATGATCTACGAATGTGCCGACCCTAAAGTGTCTGTAAGTAAAGTACAGACCTTGATTCAGCATTATATCGACCTTGAAAAGTTACGTTATGGTGAACAGTTGGATCTGGTTTTTGATTGTGATATTGATGATCCCACTACGGAAATCGCTCCTTTAATATTGTTACCTCTGGTGGAAAATGCTTTTAAGCATGGCGCTAGTAAGGACTTAGATGCGCCTAAAGTACATATCTCTTTAGAAGTGCAAAAGGAAGCCCTTCATTTTACTATATTTAATACAAAGTCGGTACTAGTTGCACAAAAAGAAACGGATAAAAAGGGTATTGGGTCTTCGAATATCAAACGTCGACTGGATCTTATTTATCCGAATGCACATACATTGAAAATTGATGACAAGGTTGATTCCTATTTCGTAGCTTTAGACATTCATTTATGATAGATACACATACATCCAATCCGTCTGTAAAATGCATCATTATTGATGATGAGCCTTTGGCGATCAAACTGATCAAAGGACATATTGAACAGGTCCCTGGGTTGGAATTGGTGGCGACCTATCAGAATGCAGTAACTGCATTAGATCTGTTGAAAAAAGAGTCGATTGACCTTATCTTTTTAGATATTGAAATGCCAGTGCTTACTGGGATTGATTTTGTAAAATCACTACAAAAACCTCCGGGAATCATTTTTACCACAGCCTACAGAAATTATGCAGCTGAAAGCTATGAGTTGAATGTGATTGATTATTTAATCAAACCGATCACATTTACACGCTTTTTTAAAGCAGTGAACAAGTTCTTTAATCAGCACAATCAGGCACAAACGATTTCTCAAGAACCATCTTCCGTTCCAACTCCTCAGAATTATATCTATGTCAACTCCAATAAAAAGCATATAAAGATTGAGTTTGATCAGATGTTATACATCGAAAGTATAAAGGATTACGTACGTATTCATACTGCGGATAAAAGCATCGTTACCAAAGATAAGATCAGTGATTTTGAACAAAAGGTTCCTTCGCATTTTTTACGGGTACATCGTTCTTTTATTGTGAACACTCATAAGATTACAGCCTTTACGAAGCAAGATATCGAAATTAACGAACGAGAGATCCCAATTGGAAGAAACTACAAGAGCTTGGTACTAAAATTGTTAGAATAGATTTTATTTCCTTAAGAATTGGTTTTCACAAACTTTAGATACGATATGGTATCATCGTGTCTAGAGAAGCCGATCATCTCTCCTGCCTTGTTCGCGATAAATTTCACATAGCCAAAATGTGCTGCTCTAAAGATGCTTTTTGAAACCGGTGTTAACCGTACTAACTCCTGCCCTTCAATAGAAATATGTAATGAATTTTCATCGGATGTTATTTGGTACGTAACCTCTAGTTCGTCATTGTAATAATTCCCCTCGAAAACTTTCAATTGTCGTTCTGTAAATTGCTGAGGACTATATTTAGCAAAGGGAATTGGACTTCCATTCCCAATCGTTAACTTGGCTGATTTAGAAATAGCATTAAATTCGACAACCACCTGTGGTGCTCCTAAAAACACAAAGGAATGGTTTGTTATAGGTACTAGTTTTGTTCCTCGTCCATTGGATCTTTTATATACCAACGTGTCATTTTCAATGATCACCTCGCGCAATTCTCCGTTTATGGCATTTAAATAATTACCTGTGAACTTTTGGAGTTCTTTTGTTGCCAATTGAATGGTTTTTACATCCGAGTTGCTCCTGTTTCTTAGCATATTCCTTCTAGCTTTCGCAATGTCATCTTGTATAAATAAAGAAGTAACCTCGTCTAGCAAACCCCAAACATCAGTACGTGCATTATTACTCAAAATAACCACAGTGAAATCTTGCTTTAAAAATCGACAGTACACCGATCTAAATCCTGCCCAATTACCACTATGTCTTAGTGTTGGTACTCCTGTGATATCATAGTAATCTCCTACAAAAAAACCTCTTCCATAATTCGTTTGGTTTCCGTTTTTTAAGCGTCCCACCATGCGCATTTTATCAACAAAATCTTTTCCTCCTACTGTTCCTTTTTTTAGGTTTTCATTCCATTTAAAAAAATCTTGTATGGTTATATATACGCCGCCATCGCCTGTAGTCGTGCTATTTACATAATGTTCTCTTTTAAAACTATTCCCATCATATTCATAACCAACGGCCTTGTTTTTAATCACCTTACTATGATCTTCATAATAAAAGGTATGTTTCATCCCTAAAGGATTAAAGAATCGTTCTTTGGCAAAGGTTCCAATAGTTTTACCGGTCACTTTTTGAACAATAACCGCCAATAGCATATAATTAGTATTACTATACGCGAATTGTGCAGCAGGGTCAAAATTCAATCCTTTTTGCTTGGAAAGTATCTTTAGTGCTTTGCTATTATTCACGTTGGAGTTCCATGAAATTCCTTTACCATATAACAATGCTAAATAATCACGAAGTCCACTTGTTTGATACAGTAAGTTACCTACAGTAATCGTCTTCCCTTTAAGTTTTGGTATTTCTGGGACATACTTCTGAATGACATCTTCAAGGTTTACCTTCCCTTCATTTTCTAATAAAGTGATACAAGCTGCTGTAAATTGTTTGGAAACAGAGGCCGCTTCAAAGACGGTCTTGTCCGTAACAAGAATATCATATGATAAGTTGGCTAAGCCATATCCCTTTGAAAAGAGTATTTCTCCATTTTGAAAAATTCCAACAGCACAACCAGGTATATTCTTGTAAGATGCAAACAAGCTATCAATAGCACCTGCCTTTTCTGCTGTTGTTAAATTTTGAGATCGTGTTTCTTTTGAATACAAAAGAATACCGAATAGTAAAATGATTATAAGACGCATATCTGTTTTTACACATAAAATTGAAGTTTTTAGTGCAAACAACAGCGAATGAAATGACGTAATTTATTCGGTTTTATAAATTCAAAGGACTTCTAAGGTGCCTTGAAAAGACTACTTCTTTAACGTAACATTTACGGCATCCATACCCCTCATTCCTTTTTTCAATTCGAAGGTAACCTTGTCGTTTTCAGAAATTGTATCCACTAAACCACTGACATGTGTAAAGTATTTCTCCTGGTTTTCGGTATCAATGATAAACCCAAAGCCTTTTGAATGATCAAAAAAGGAAACTTTTCCATTTCTAATAGGATCTGGTTCATCGCCTTCTTCCTTCTTTGGAATTCCCAAAACAATGCTTTCCAATTCAACCTCTACTTTAAGTGAAGGGTCTGGTGGAGTATCTGTTAACTGACCATTATGATCTACATAGGCAAACTCAATTCCTTTTTTTCCACTTTCTTCCTTTTCAAGCTTACGCGCTTCCATTTTTTTTCTCTTCTCTTCACGCTTTTTTAAACGTTTCTTCTCTTTCTCACTTTTGTTAAATGTCTGCTGCGATTTTGCCATATGTTATATAAAGTATATTAGTAATAGTCTGCTACAAAGGTATGTATTAGTTTAGACAAATAAGAATTTATTTGTTAAAGCATTATCGCTCAATTAGTTTATTTCCAATAATAGCCTCATATACATCGTTTCTAAGGGTTCTACTGATGGTTATCCGTTGGTTATTTATATAGAGTAGATTGCCTTCCAATTTGTCAATATGTTTAAAGGCCACCAGATAGTATCGATGTACTCGAATAAATTGTTCTTTTGGGAGTTCTTGTTCTATTTGTTTTAGTGATACCAGCGTTAAGTAGGTATTATCAACAGTATGTATCTTTACATAATCTTTTGCCGTTTCGATATAAGTGATCTCTGCAATTAAGATCTTCACAATCATTCCATCACATTTGATAAAAACATGTTCTCTTGAAGCATTCTTTGCTGCAGGACTAGATTCTTTGGTTTTATAGACCGCTTTCAGAAACCTGCTATAAGAGAATGGTTTTAACAAGAAGTCAGCAACATCTAGCTCAAACCCATCTAGGGCAAACTCCCGATGCGCTGTAGTAAAGATCACTTTTGGAGGATCTGAAAGTACTTGCATCAATTCTATTCCCGTCATATCTGGCATCTGAATATCTAAAAACAAAATATCTACTGAGTATTCTTTTAAGAAAGTTAAGGCCTCTATGGCAGATGAAAATGATTGTACATGCATCAAAAAGGGTGTCTGAGTAATAAAATCCTCTAAACCCTTTCTTGCTAATGGTTCATCATCAATAACAATGCATTTAGTTTTCATCTAACTGAATGTTTAAGTTTACTATAAATGTAGCGTTTTTAGCCACTACCTGAAACAAATGTAGATTTGGATAGATCAATGCCAATCTTCGTTTTACATTGGTAAGCCCTATACCTTGCTCTTTCTTTGAAGTATTTCTAGTTTTTTCTGACACTGAGTTTTCAATGTTAAAATTCAACGTACCTAATGTAACTGAAGCATTTATTCTTACGTGATAGCCTTTGGTGCTTTGGCCATGTTTAAAAGCATTCTCTACTAATGGAAGCAGCAACATTGGTGCGATATTTAGGTTTTCATTGTCTTTTGGAAAATTACACATAACAGTTACAAGATCTTCATGACGAATACGTTCAATATCAATATAATTCTGCAGGTTTTCAAACTCTCGTTCCAATGGAATCTTCTTCTTACTGGTTTCATACAACTGATGGCTCAAGATCTCAGAGAATTGTAACAATAAGTTCTTTCCTTGTTCTAAGTTTTTTCCTAACATCACATAAATACTATTCAATGAATTGAATAAAAAATGAGGGTTGATCTGGTTCTTTAAGAGGTTTAATTCCGTTTCCAATTGTTTTTGTTCTATTTCCTGTATAGAACGCTCTTTTTGGTACCATGCATCAATTAAAAATAGGGTCATAGATAAACATAACGACAAAATTACTTCCGTAACAATAGCTATTTTACCTGGCAGACTGGCAAAGAACCTGGCGGTGGGTAGGTATACATTGATATACTCGAAGTAATAAGCTAAATAGTACGATGAAAAGAGTGTAATAAGAACAATACTCAATAGCAATAATGCCACATAGGAAGCTATTTTCTTTTGCAAGAGATACCTAGGCATTAAAACATATAGGTTGATGTACACAATAATAGCATAAGGAATAAAGGCAAATATATTCGTCTCTATGTTCTCTAAAATATTAGTGTGATAGTTCAAATCATGCACGCTCCACAGGAGCAAAAATAATATCCAAAAAACAACATGTGTAACCCACTTACGAGTTTGCATACCTATACTTTTTGTTTAAAGTTACATTAATTTAACCAATGATCATTTCAGAAGAACTCCTTGTTTTATGAGCATAGTAATGTGCTTGTTGATCTGTTTTATCTCCAAGAGAGGATTCTTATTCAACACCAAAAAACTTGCTTCATATCCTTCTTTGAGTTCCCCAACCTTACGACGAGGAAAAACAGCTTTTGTGGCGTTTCTAGTCCACATATTTAATAATTGCGTGTTGGTAAAAACATCTAAGCCATATAAAAACTGAAACTCTCCCACAGAATTCCCATTGTATTGATCCGAACCAATTGCAATCTCTACTCCTTCTTCTTGAAGTAATTTTAAGTTGAACACTATATTAGCAACTAACTGTTGATAATTGGGTTGTTTTTGTCGTTTCAGTACCAATGAGGCGGTAGTTACCACTCGAATTCCTTTCTTACTGGCTAATGCCGCATCCTTTCTATTTATAGGCTGACCATGTGAGATCTCAGGTAAGTGAGCAACTTCATCTACTCCAGCGGTTACAGCAACATGAAAATCATACGCTGTTTCCACATGAGCACTGACTTTTAAATTTGCAGCATGGGCTTTCTCTACAATTTTTGAAACAAATTTAGGATTCAGGCCCTTTCTCCCAAAGTAAATACTATCATCTTTTCGTTTTTCATATTCTTCGGAATACAACAGATTGATCTTTATAAAGTCGGGTTTAGACTCCAGTACCCGTTCCCATTTTTGCTCTAGATCTTGTTCAGTATCTATACGTACATATCCATGAAATTCGAGTTCTTCCAACGTATTGAACATTCCCCGGTAATATCCACGATATAAATAGCGTTTTCGAACACCGATCGGATGTCCATCTTTTGCTGTTAATGGTGCATGAGTCATGCGTACATCCAGTTTTGAAGGTTCGTTGTAGTTATGCAATACAGGAGTAATTCGTCTTTTTATAGTAGAAAGTAACTTGACATAGAACACACCATTGTCCAAATATGCCGCAATACGTTCTTGCAACTCATACTTGCTTTCGAGATTATGGTTGTGTGCATCCGCAAAAGGTGGAATCACAAATTTTCCGGAGAGATCAATAACCGTATCCGCTTCACCTATGGTATTGAAATGCAACAGCCCTTCTTTCACCCAAACCGTTTTCTTCTCAAATATTTTACCATTAAACCAATGCCCGTTGTTTAATTGTATACGCTTGCTATTTTTGTTTTTTCGTGCATAATTTTGCCCATTGCAAGAAAACGCAAATAGTATAATTACTGTAATAATCAGGTATCTACACATGTTTTATCAGATTTATTTCTGATAAAGTACAGGTATGTAACAGTTATATCAAAACTTAATAGCTGGTTGGTATCTGGTGGTAGCTAGAACGTAATCCTCGGTAGATAAGTATATCTATTTACCAGCAGTTCTTACATAACGCTGACTATAGGCTATAGAGCGCTTCCCTCCTGCCCAACTTCCATAGGGTCTGTACGCTGTTGGGCTATGTGGGTTGTAATCTGTTGCTTTCTTACCATGGGAGTAATAACCACCTCCACGATATCCGTAACCTCCTTCTTCTCGAATTCCTTTGGGCCAATCGATATTAGTTGCTGTACCTTCCTTAGAAATCAGGCCATCCCCATGGGTTCCTGTATAATTTCTTCCTATAGGATGTCCTATGGTGACACATTTCTCCCATAAACTTCCAGCTAAATCCATAACCCAATAGTATGAAGCTCCATACAGGTGTCTATTGTTTTCATTAAGATCCTTCTCTACTACACCATCTGTCAATATCAATTCGTCATTCAGTTCCACTTTACGTTTTAGGTCTTTGGTACTTGCCGTTCCCCATGGGAATTCATGAACCATAGGTTTTCCCGCACCTCTTGCAGCCTTGGTAAACTCAAACTCTGTCATAGGTCGTAATCCTGCCCAATCCGCCAAAGTTGCACCATCGTCCCATGTGATAAAATTGGCAGGTCTATTATATGTATCCGCTTTATAACGATTGTTTGCGAAGCGAATCCCTCCTTTTTCCTTATAATAATTATTTACTGTATGTGGCGATAATGTACTTGCTAAAGCCGGAGAAAGTGCATTAAGAAAATCGGAATAGAATCCCTGTGTGGTTTCATACTTCATCATATAGAAGGCATCATGTCCTTTCGGAAAGGTAGCAGGAATACTTCCTTTACTATCGCCTCTATAAGGTGACCTTCCTATTTTGTAATATAAGTTTCCTTCAGTAGGACTTACATTTATCACTTGATCTTCAGATGAGATCAAAAATGGTTTTACGGGTTCTCCCGTAACGTCAGACTCATAAAACGAAGCATAGTTTACAGCTTCAGGTTCTGTAGCTCCCACATAGAAATCTCCTTTAGGAATATATACCATTTCCAGTGCAAAAACATGTATTTTATAGTTGTTAGATAAACGTTTTGAAGTAGCATCATCTATCTTTAAGTCAACATTCCAAGCAACATCTCCCCGATATGCGTCCGCTAAATGAACAAACACACCTACTCGATCTGAAGGCAGTTCAAAAACGCCTTTTTGAGCTCCTTTTAGGCGGTGTTTCTTTGTGGCTAATTTCCCATGAATGTAATCTCCTTTTGAGTCTATGAACTTTACAAACACCCAAGCTGCATCGAAATTTTTCTGATTCTTCCAGCTATTTTTCCACGATAAGTTGAAGCTTACTTTTTTAGTTTTCTGATTGAAGGATATATTCTTTACTTCAATATCGTTCGCGAAGTTTAATGACGGAGTAACCAGTATGATCACAACGAGCATCTTTTTTAACAAGTTCATAATATGGTCTTTAACTGTTGATATTATAAATGTATGTCAAAAAAATACAGTATGCACGTTCAATACAGTACCACGGTGTTAAAATAGCGTTAAATAGGTATTAACGTACGTAATGATATTTTACATCTTCTTTCATATAGCTTAGTAAAGCTCCTTTGTTATGTAATTGATCCAAAATTCTGTACAAAACTAATAGTAAAGAGATTCCCTCTACTTGCTGTAAAATCTCAAAGCTTGTTTTAGGCCTTTCTTGTAAAACATTAATTACAGATTGTTCTTTTAATGTAAATTCTTCCTGTTTCATTTCGTTTGCTTTTTAGTTACAAATTCTAAATGTTTTCATCGTTTCCAAGCATGAATTTATCAGATTCATCGGTCTTGGGTATATATTTTAGGAGAGTAATGGAGTGCGAAATCACACCCTTCAAAATTATACATATCTCTACATTTTAACGACGGAAATCCGCAGCAGAGATTGCAAAAAACCGCAACGATTCCTTTTTAGTTTCTATGCTCGCGCTTAACCCTTCTATTTTTGGGTATTTACTAGCTCTAATTCTAAAAAGTAGAAGTGTCCTAAGAAAAAAGATCGCAAATACTCCTGAGCAGAGAATAAGCGACCTTTAAATGGATTTCTATCTATAAGAAGAAACTCAGTATCTAACAAATATCTTCTTTGTTCTTCTTTAGCAGTTTTACATATTACTATTTGTTCTCATTCATCTTTAATCCGACATAAGCTGCTGAACTAACTCCCATTAGACCTAGTTCTACATTGCTAAAATTGATAAAAGTTGAGCGATCCGAGGCAAATTCTACGATAAACATCAGCCCAAATATGATATTAAATACCAATGCTTGAAATCGATGCATACTGACACCATTTTCATCCGATAGGATATTGTACAAAAATCCTTTCCCTTTTTTATCCGGTTCATTTTGGTATCTAACAACCTTACTGTTTATCTCGTTATTATCAATAATTCTTGCAGTAGTTGTTGTTCCCAGACTAATTCCTAGTAATACTAGACAAGATGCACTTAGCTCTGGCATTTCTCCTGTAGATCCATAAGAAATAGAAAAACAGCAGATAATGATCAAGGTCCACCAAAATAATTGGGAACGTGCAAAGCTATATGGTTTAGGCGTTAGGTTACTAACATCCTTTAATAGGTTTGTTTTTGCTGCCATATACAGGCCGACAAGGACGATGAGAATGGGTAATAAATATTGAAAGGTTATTTCCCTTAAAGTTTCTATCATGGTGTTGATTTTTGAGGTTACTTACTGAATACAATAACACTAACTTACTAAATTTTAAGAATTTAGCATACATAAATCAACATTTCATTTTTCGGAAAACCGGAAAAAAGCGACCTCGAACGAGACCGCTTTTCTTATTTCTATCAAAGTTTGACAAAATCGTTGGGGTTCTTTGCACCTTCAAATAACTCTTTAATTGTGTATTGTAAAGAATCACAAGACGAAGATCATTAAGCTTCTCAAATACCCTTGTTTACAGTATGTAGATTATTTCTTTTTGGTATTTCTTTTCTTTATGAGTTTCATCCATTTTTCACGATAGCGAATAGCAGCATCTTGGATTGCTTTACGCATTCTTTATGCTGCTATGATGTGTTCTTTATTATTCACGAATATTTTAGCTATTATTTCATGTTATTTAGCTCAAATGAACCACTTAGCAATTTTATCATATGAGGAATGTGTGTGAATCGGGCTCTTTCAGGTAGTGTATGTTCTCTTTTAAAGTGGTTCAATGCCTTATCATAATACCCTCCGATTACATAGGCATCACCCATTCTTAACAATGATGGCAGATGTTTCGGGTTTCTCTTCAGAGCCATTTTGTAGAACTCCAAACCTTCATCCGCATAACCATCTACCATCAATATCCAACCTAAATTTGCTAACACGCTCATCCAATTTGCCTTGGCATACGAAGGGTCTTTTACCAAACTTTCTAGTTTCTTTTTACCACTTTTTAATCCATTAGTCTTTATTTCGGTATAGACAATACCGACCGGATGACCATGTCCTGGAGAAACTTCTTTGACATAACTTGCCTTTAAATAATCAATTGTATAGTTCGAGCATAAGAAGTGAAATTCAATTTTAATCTCATCACCTAATTTTTGTCCCATTGGAGAGTTCGTCCCAAGACTAAAGTCTTTACGGTTCAACTTTAACCAACCTTTCATCATCATTAAATCACGTAAACCCATAGCTTTACGCATCACGGTTGGCTTTTCAATATGTACCGTTACCTCCTTGTTAATATTCTTTATAGACATCTTCCCTGTAAGATCAAAGCCTTTATCCGTTGTAGTAACTTTTGTTCCTTGAAACCACATACCAGGAAAATTACCTGTATCTAAAAATGAGGTTCCATGTAATTGCTTATCTCTCTTATCATGAGCTGTTGTAACAGTTTCAGCTCCAAATCTAATTGTTGCTGATGTTTTATCGATATGTTCTGGGTCATAGAAAATGGTAGCTTGATATGATTTTATAGCTCCCCTGATTAGAGGGAACCCAAAATAACTGGTTTCAAAAGTTACATAAGAGCCATCTTTGTTAATTTGAAATCGATCTTTCATATCGATCTTCTTGCTTTGTGAATGTCCCACGGTTACAATAAATAAACACAGTGTAGCCCAGATAAACAATCTCTTTTTTCTGTCAATGAATGTTATAGTCTTCATGATTTTTCTTTTTAATGGTTTGAATACAGATCCAAACTAGAAAAACCATGTACTAATTATTGCATTTTTTTGTGATGTTTTTATGAAGATTTTCCCCGGTAAGCTACAAAAGGTTTTTAAGTCCTTACTTTTTTTCAAGTAACATAATGTCAGCATCTATATCATCTACCTGAGCGTATAACAACTCTTGTTTCATAGTATTATAGTGTAAGGTAATTCCAAACGACGGTATACGTTTTGGGCGAAACAAAGAGGTGTTCTCTTGAGAAAAAAAGTCTAAATAATCTATGGTACGTGTTTTAGAGTTCAAGTAATAAACACCTTTAGACGATAATGTAAAAGCACCATATTTTTTGGAATCAAAATCTATGGTCACCAGTTGTTCTTTTTTTGTATCTAATTTCATACTCCAAAGTCCTTTCTCTTCTTTTTTTACATAAAACAATGTGGTCATATCCAACAATAATTGCGGAGCATATCCGCCTGCATTTGTTATTTGAGTTCTATCACCTCCTGCTGCGGTCATTCGCCAAACGTTCCATATTCCATTTGTAGAAACACTATAATAAATGTAAGTACCATCACTACTAAAAAAAGGTGTATGTGTATCCTCAGAAGAGTTTGTCAGGTTTTTCGGAATTCCCCCCAGCGCGTCAATACTATAGATATCGGATTTTCCATTTTGATACCCTTGAAATAGAATAGTTTGTCCATCTGATGACCATCTTGGAGTATTGATATACTGTCCTTTAAACGTTGAAATAGAAATAGCTTCACCCCCATCCATGTTGCTTGTCCAAAGCTGAAACGACCCCGACTGATTTGTTGTAAAAACGACCTTATTTCCATTAGGAGAATACGACGGATTAAGATCCAAGACATTGCTAGCTCTCCAAACTTTTCCTTCTTTAGTCTTTAGAGAGTATCTCCAGATATTTACATTATCTTGAAGTTTTGCGTAAACCATTTGGCCGTTACCTCCTACTCTTGGCATCACCATCTGATAATCTGCAACAGGCATTAATGTGCTTTTTAAGTCCTTTAAATTAACTTTCCACAACTTATAGATTCCGGTCTTGTCTGTTCCATATATCAAAGAATTTCCATCGGAAGACCAATCAAACCCGTTAATAGATAGATGCTCTGTTGTTATTTGTTGTGTATCTCCTGTAATTAGGTCCAACACATATAAATACATGCTTACACTATTCTTTTCTCTTATAAATCCAATTTTAGTACCATCTGGCGAATATGTGGGGTGTAAATCACCATTAAAATTAGCAGGCGGGCTTGTCATTATTTTTTTAACTCCTGAATCTAAGTCGGTCAACTCGACTTGCAATGGGCTATTTTTATGGGGTCGGCTATTAAATGCCAGTTCTGTATTATCAGGAGATATATCGAAATTTCCTTTTGTATACTTCGGAGTTGTTAAAATCCTCGTTTCTTTCCCTCCAGTCATTGGTGCTCTATATATTGTAGCTCCAGAAGGTTCATAACGCATAAAATATATATTTGCCCCATCTGCGGACCAGACAGGTCTCATTTCTACGGACGCGTCATTTGTTAATCTAATTTGATTTTCTGTTCCAATTCTCTTAACATAAACATCCCAATTTTTCTCAGGTGATCTATATGTGTACGCCACAAAATTTCCATCTCTTGAAATTGCAGGGTAATATTCGGTCATATCACTATTTGCCAATGCTTTTGGATGATAAACTGCGACTTCTGGTGGAGAAAATACATCTAGTATAGAAAAAGCACCAAATACTATGAGTACTATCAAAGAAATGCCTATGACCAGCGGTCTTCTTCTAATCGTTAGGTGAACCTTATCTTCAGAAACACTATCTTTTGAGGATTCCTTTACTTTGGCTATCAACCTATACCCCGTTTTACTAATTGTTTCTATAAATGTTGGATTTCTAGGGTCATCTCCCAAAACTTTCCTTAGAGAAGAAATAGCTCGTGTCAATACATTATCAGTCACAACAACATCTTTCCAAACTTCCTCCATTAACTCTTCTTTAGAAACTAATTCGCCTTCATTTTTTGCCAAGTAAACCAGCACAGCCATTAATTGGGGTTCGACTCTTCTAATGGTGCCATTCGAATGGATTATTCTATGTAAAGTAATATCTACTTTCCAGTCTTTTATATAAAAAACCTTAGTGCTCATATCTATCTACTTAATTGAGGAGGTTTAAGGTATATATAATATATGGGCAATACAAATTTCTTGATTTCATAAAAAAACATCTAATCAGTAATTACTGATTAGATGTTTTAAATTCTTAAAGGTTACAGAATACAAGAGTTATTTCATAGTTCTGTATGTAAAGGACTTATGAATGATCTTCCATTTCCCTTTTACTTTTAGCAGCATAAGATAATCTGTATATATTCTTTTTATCCCTGGCATCTTAATTTCTATCTTGGCCATAGCTGCATCGTTTTCCATATCTATAGACAGTATTTTACCAATACGATTGCTCTTTTTTCCAGGTTTAATATTATTCGTATACCCTTTTCCTGACCAAACCACAAGTTCTCCTTTTTTTATATGATACAGATTTAGATCTTCGTGAAAAGCATCTTTCACTCTATCTGGCTCTCCGTTGGCCGTTCCTTCGATGTAGTTTAATAACGTTTCTCGGATACTTGCTTTGTCGGATTGCGCTTGCGCTTGCTGTAACCCTATAAAGAGGATTACCATTACCATAAGTTTTTTCATGAGTTTAATGTTTGAATAACACGAATGTATTTTCAAATATTAGTAATTGAAAGAAAACAGCGGTGAAAGAACTACAGATTTATAAATCCGAAGAAAAAACTATAAAGACTTTTTATACTGTGCAGGGGTAACTCCCTTTATTTTTTTAAACGCAGCGTAGAAAGAAGAGTTAGATCTAAAACCACATTCATTCCCAATGGCTGCCAACGTAAGTACATTATTAGATTTGAGCATTTCCTCAGCCGCAGCAATTCTATATTGATTTATAAAGTTTGAAAAACTCATCCCCACATTATCATTCAAATATTGTGACAAGGAATGTGAAGGAACTTCCAATGCATTTGCCACGTCTAATAACTTTAGATCAGGGTTTACATAGATCGCTTCTTGTTCAAAAAGTACTGCTAAGCTTTCTTTCATAGAATGTACTTTGTCATCAGAAATTTTCCGATTCCCATATTTTGTCGGTAAAGAAAGAAAAGACAATGCTTCTTTTCTACGTTTTAAAAACCAAATAATGACCGTTATATAGAATGTGAATGAAAACGAAAGTGCTCCTACTATATAGGAAGTATACATTGTAGTATTATAAGCTAACCAAATTAAAAATCCTCCTGCGACTATATTTAACAACCAAAAATCTAGCGTACTCAATTTCTCAGTTTTAGAAAACAACTTCTTTAAAGTGCCTCTTATCTGGTAGATTGCTGCAACTACGTATGCAGTCCATTGTATCAAAAGAATAGTTCCAAAAATCCTGGGAGGCAATCGCCACCATAAATGCGAATACTGGCGATATGGATAGTAATACCCAATAATGATCATAAAAATTACTATTGGGATTATATGAATCAACCATATCCATTTCCCCATCTTTTCAGGCCTTGTGGTAACTCTTGTATATATGTATAAGAATGGCCCGATTAAAAAGCATGCTGTTAATCCAATATGCACAAATGTTGACGATGTACCTGGGTAAAATGTTAAAAACACGGACTTTGTTACACGAACACTAATTACAAACAACAACCCCGCTAAAAAGTAGGTAGCTCTGCTCTTATTCTTTACAAAAAAGGCAAAATACAAGCTTAGAAAAAGTCCATTAAAAGCACCTAGGGCGCTAAAGAAAAATAAAATTTGAGTATTCAAGATGTAGCTTTGGGAAACTAAAATACTAAAAAAACAAAAGGTTTTGAAGGTATCAGTAGATTATTAGATCAATCGATTCTTTTGAAGTTGCACTCTGAATTCTTTCGGAGAGATTCCACAATATTTTTTAAAGACTCGACTAAAGTAAAGCGGGTCGTTATAACCCTCTTCATATGCAATAACTTTTATTGGAAGATTTGTGCAATACATGGATTATTCAATCAATAAAAAACACTCAACAAAGATTGTTGAGTGTAGTGGCATGTATAAACATCTTATATTTATTCATCAAAATCTACCCTGCTTAACCAAATTAACCCCAGTACATCATCTTCTGCTGCAATAACTCTAGTATGAAAATTAGCAGGTCTCGGTGTTGCTTTTGAATCAAAATATTTCATAAGATCTATCTCTCCAGCAGGTGCATACGTTGAACCTCCATCTGCAACCAGTAAAGGCGTTTGTGTTAACAATGTGGAGCTTCCTTTATGCGTATATGAATAGTTAGGGCTGGCAAACGCCGATAAGATCTCATGACCTATTTCATGAGCAGCAGTAACTAAAAACTCCTTATCTGCATAGGACGGTGGAATATAGGCCCAAAATTTCTTTCCTTTTTTATTTACAAATTGGTTCCATTCAACATTATATGTGATTTCCTCTGGAACAACATTTGCAAAGAAAGAAACTATATCCCTAACACTTCCTGGGTTAGAAGATCTAGAAACACTATCGTTGGTGTTATAATTGACATCTAAATCATCCATATGTTTAGAGGTTGTTTGAATAGCCTTGGTTGTAACTTTATATTTTCCTTTTGGTGTTGTTACATCTCTACTCCAATACTTGCTAACACCTTGTAACACCATTTCTTTTAACTTGTTAAAACTCCTGAGTTGGCTGGGTTTGGTCCCACTCGCTGGAGCACCAGGTACAACAGGTAATCCTGCAGGTAAAGGGTCATCAAGTTCTTCTGCATCACCATTATCTAAATTTAATCGCAACTCGACATCGATAGTCATTGCTTTTCGGTTTACTTTTACATCTACCCAATCTACTTCTTCCTCTTCATTATCAAGATCTGCAGTATCAGAGGCTGAATCATATTTGTTAACCACACTAACAATAACCTTCAATTCAGGGCTCTTAAGGATTTTAGTGTCTAGAATACCATTAGAATCATAGCCATCCCAAATCCAATTATGCTTCCCTAAGGCTACATATTTAGTTGTATGTATTTCTTTATATAAAGTTGTACTACCATTTTTTACTTCAATAGTAGTTTTTTCAGAAGCTGAATCTTCAATTTCAATCTCAAAATGAGCATTCTCTTTTTCTGTATCTGATTTCTTCTTATTATCAATAGCTAATGGAGTTAACAAATCTAAATTTCCTTTTTCCAATAAAGAAATGGAAACATCAATTTCCTTTTCAACCTCATCACTAATCTCGATGGAATCAATTGGTTCCTCCTCTAATTCAATAGGTATTATTGGGGTATCTAATCCGAAAGTTTCTCCAGATTCAAATAGGTCTAAAAAAACGCTTTTAAAATCACGACTCATAATATATTTGTTTAAGGTTAGTAACTACAACTTAACGGGTAGAAATTTAACTTAGGAAAGACATGACGCACAAAAAGTAATTAGTTAAATTTCAATACTTTATATATGCAATTTTACCAAAAAAAGAACAAAATTTGGTGCGGTAACTCGAATTCCACAGTGTGGAAACCCGTAAAAAAAACACCCAATAAACTAATTTACTGAGTGTTATCAACTTTAATCCAAATAATGAACGTTATCTCGCTCCTTTAGATTTTAAATATTTTGTAGTAATGGAGTATTGATTGTTCTCAGCAGCAGAAAGTGCAGTTCTACCATTTACCTCGATATTGACATCAGCTCCTTTAGAAATCAAATACCTTACGGTACTTGTATACCCATTGTTCGCAGCTCCAATTAATGCAGTTCCATGATTTCTAGATACAACATTTACATCCGCTCCTTTGTGTAATAATAGCTTTACCGTTTCTGTATGTCCGTTATTCGCGGCAACAAATAATGCCGTACCACGATTTCTTGAAACTCTATCAATCTTTGCTCCTTCGGATAATAGTAGCGAAATTGTTTCTGCATGTCCGTTATTAGCTGCGACAATCAATGCCGTCCCTCTATTTGCTGCTTCAAAGTCGATTTCCGCTCCTTTAGAGAGTAAAAACCGTACCGTCTCGTCTTGCCCATTATTTGCAGCTGTGATCAAAGCTGTTCCCTGGTTCGGTGAATATTGATCTACATCAACTCCTTGTGAGAGTATATATTTTACCGTTTCTGTGAATCCGTTATTTGCAGCTACAATAAGTGCTGTGCCTCTATTTGCTGATCTACCATTTATATCTGCACCTTTAGATACTAAAAAAGAAACAGTGTCTGTGAATCCATTATTTGCAGCTGCTATTAACGCCGTTCCTTGATTCGGCGTCTTTAGATCGATCTCAGCGCCATTCTCTAAAAGTAACTCAACCGTTTTGGTATGTCCATTGTTAGCCGCCATAATTAGAGCGGTACCTTGATTTGGGAACCTACGATTCACTTTTAACCCTTTCTTCAACAAAAATGAAACTATTTGAGTTCTTCCTTTTCGTGCTGCCGCAATTAATACATCTCCGTGATTGGAATATCCCTTATGAATATCCGCTCCTTTTTCAATAAGGTATTTTACAAGATCCAAATGTCCACATTTGGCAGCTGTCAATAGAGCCGTTCCATCTCCTTCAACATACAAATCAACCGTTGCTCCTGATTCAAAAAGTAACTTCGCTATCTCAACGTTCCCTTTTCTAGCAGCTGCTAACAACGGAGCCACAGCTTTTTCTTTCATAAACGTGTAGTGCTCTACAACGATTTTCTCATATTCGGGGTTATCATCAATACAATTAGGGCTAGTAGTTTTTAACAACTCTTTGACTAAAGAAATGTTCTCGTTTCTAATAGCTTCTAATAAAGCTTTGCAATCGTTTTTTGGTGTTGTATTGTTTGCTAAAGTGCTGAATGGCAATAGTAAACCAACTACTAATAAGAATATATATTTTTTCATGGTAAAAAGATTATAAAGGTTTGTCTTACACCATTGAAGACCAAAACTTTTTAATATGGTTACATTTTCAGAATCTATTTACCTCCTTCAACTAAAAAAAGCGCTGCCAGCATTAAAACTGAACAGCGCCTACTCACGTATTAAGAGCTTGTTTATTATTTGATTCCTGCAATAACTTTATCTAAGTATGAATGTTGATTTTGCGGAGCTTTAGTCCTAGCTTCTTTATAATGTTTTAGTGCTTTCTTCTTATCGCCACTTTTTAAATATGCCTCGCCTAGGCTATCTAAAAATCCCCAAATGAACTGATGATTCTTGTTCTTTTCGACGTTGTAACTAAATACTTCAATTGCTTTTTTAGTTTTTCCCATATTCAAGAGTACATACCCATATTGATTTAGTTGATATGGATTCCCTGTAGGAATGGCTTCTTCCATAATTTTTTCTGCTTCTGTAATTTTACCCTTCTTGGCAAGTAATCCAGCTTTTACCTGAAGGTTACTAAACCCTTTGCTACTTGCTATAGACTTATCAATCCAAACCATAGCTTCCTCTAAGTTTATATTATTCTGTAAACAGAAGTTTGCTGCTTGCATGTGGCCTCTCCATCCAAACCCTGGTATTCCTTTAAGCTCTGCTCTCATATTATCAACAACGATAGCAGTGATGTCAAACTCAATTGTAAAAGGCACTCTTGTTTTTTCCCAGGATAATGCGGCCATTATGTTTTTATTACCTTTATTAATAAAATCATAACTCAACCATTCCTGAAAAGGGATCGCTTCGCTTTTTACAGTTACCTCTAATGCAATATCATTAGGTCCAGGATAAATAGTTCCCCAAGATTTTGAGTATTTAGAGAAAATAATGTCTACTGAATTCTGATTCGGTTTCATAAAAAGTCCATAAGTACCTGCAGCAATTTTCTTACCTTCCACTTTGGCATCATGCGTAAATTGAATGGTAGTGTTTTCATTGGCCCCTGCTCTCCACATTTTATTGTATCTTACAATTCCTCCAAAGACTTTTCTTCCTTTCACTCCGGGACTGTGATACGTTATTGTAACATCTGATAGCCCTGAGCGTTGCGATATTGTAGATAATTGACTTGCTCTTGGCGTAGTCACGTTTTGAGCAACGTTTGTATGGGTCAATAGCATAGTGAATATGCATAATACAAGATTAATTTTTATTGTTTTCATTTTTTAAGTTTTAAATACAGAACAAAATTAAATGCTGCTTTTCATGTATACATTGCATTTGTGTTGACTAGTTAATTTTGTGATAATTGGTTACACCCTTTTTCTTTTAATTTCAAACAGTAGTATGAAATATGTTTAAAATGATTATTTGGCTTTGAATCCCATTAAAAAGCACTTAATTTTGTTGTGCACAGTACTCTTAAAAGCATGGAACTATTATCTACACAACATTTATTGAAAGAAGCCTATGATCCACAAAATTTCAGGGACATAGGACATCAGTTAATCGATTTACTTGCCGATCATTTAGAAGATGCTCAAACTGCTTCTAAAAACGTCGTACTACCATATAAGGCACCAGAAGATGAGTTACTTTTCTGGCAACAACATTTACAATCTAGTGCATCTCCAATAGATACCTTTAAAACCGTTTTAGAGCATTCCATTCACATACAGGATCCTAGGTATATGGGGCATCAAACAGCTACGGTTGCTCCTATTGCTAGTTTGGCTGGCTTGATGTCTGATCTGCTTAACAATGGTACAGGTGTCTTTGAAATGGGGCCTGCTTCTAATGCTTTAGAAAAACTCGTTACAGACCTGTTATCCTCTCATGTTGGATATGATGCGAATGCTTCGGGCATATTAACATCTGGAGGAACATTGGCCAATCTAACGGCTTTATTGGCTGCAAGGAAAGCAAAAAGTAAACATGATGTTTGGCAAGATGGACATAAAAATAAGTTAGCTGTCATTGTTTCAGAAGAATCGCATTACTGTATTGATAGAGCAACAAGAATTATGGGATTTGGAGATGACGGAATCATTAAAGTTCCTGTGGATAAAAACTTTAGAATAAAAACAACGGAGCTAGAGAATCATTATAGAAAAGCTGTTGAGAATGGTCTGGAAGTGATTGCCGTGGTAGGCTGCGCATGCTCTACAGCCACTGGATCGTATGATGATCTTGAAGCATTAGCCGCTTTTAGCAAGAAGCATGATCTATGGTTTCATGTAGATGGAGCACATGGAGGTGCCGCTGTGTTCTCGGAAAAACATCGACATTTGGTCAAAGGAATTGAGCTTGCCGACTCCGTAGTAATTGATTTTCACAAGATGCTGATGACACCAGCCTTAACAACTGCTTTGTTGTTTAAAGAAGGGAAAGACGTGTACAAGACCTTTGCTCAGAAAGCCCAATACCTATGGGATTCACCTCAGTCTGAAGATTGGTTCAATTCTGGAAAGAGGACTTTTGAATGCACAAAATTGATGATGTCTATAAAAGTTTATATCATTCTAAAAACATATGGTATTGAGGTCTTTGAACAGAATGTCAATCAATTATATGATGTTACTAAAGATTTTGCCAATATGATTTCGGAACGTTCCAATTTTGAATTGCTAACGCTTCCTGAAGCCAATATTTTAAATTTCAGATACGTGGATTGCAAATTGGAACAAGACATCAATGAAATAAATACAGCCATTAGACAACAGTTGATTGAGGCTGGTGAGTTTTATATTGTGCAAACTACAGTTGGTGGTCAAAAATATTTAAGGTGTACCGTTATGAACCCTTTTACGAATAAAGATCATTTCAAAGCATTGTTGAATGAAATTGAAAACATTGGGAATCTCTTATAACCCATTTTAACTAGAATTTAACGAGAGATTATATCTTATAAATTAAGTTTGTTTATCTAGTTAATATCTATGTATTTTCAAAAGTACGATCCTAATCCTTTATTCTCAGACTTCATTGACTGTTATTTTGCTATAGACACCAGGCAATTGGAAGGCACTATTGAAGATTTGATTATTCCAGATGGCACTTTTGGATTGATTTTCACAGACGATCACAAAGCTTTAAGTAGAACCTTAAATACAACAAGCTCTTTCGTACCATTAAAAAGAACTTCCATTTTTGGTCAGAAAACACATGCCGTTCAATATACCATGAATCCTTCTAACTCGATCATTTTTGGATTGAAAGTAAAACCTGGAGGTATTTCTTTATTTACCAAAGAAACTTCATATATCAAAAATATCTTTGAAGATATAGATACACTTAATATTGCTGATTTAAAAGAAGTTGAATCGCAAATATTAGAAGCTTCTACAGTACTAAAGAAAATTGAAATCATTGAGCATTACATGATCCAAAAATTAAAAAACGTAGGTCGTAATGCCGATCTGGAGTTATTCCAACTTATGACGAGCTTTGTTTTTTTACATAAGGGAAATGTCCGATTAGATCTATTAACAACCCATTTTAATACTAATTACAAAAGGATAGAGCGCTTATTTCATAAATATGTTGGAATGTCTCCTAAATCGTATTTACGAATTATACGAATCAATGCCTGTATTGACGTTGACAAATTTAAAGATCGATTTAATCTATCAGCTCTCGCGGTAGACAATGGATTCTTTGATCAATCACATCTAACTAAGGAGTTTAAACGAGTAACATCGCTGACTCCCAAACAATTTTTCGGGAGAGACCGAAGTTTTTCAGAAGTTGAAAACCTGCATATTATTCACCGTAGATGGCAGGATAAGCAAGCTGTCTAAAATTTACAATCATTCTTCTTTTTCATTTTTTAAGTTTGATCTTATAAAACAGAAACATGAAGAATAATTTTATAGTACTTATAGCATTTATATCAACTTTAGCGGTTTGTAAAGGACAAAGCAAACATCCCGAAAATAATATTACTGACGCTGCTATTTCTGCTCACATAAAAAAACTAGCTTCCGACGAATTTGTTGGAAGAAAACCCGGTACAAAAGGCGAAGAACTCACTACAAAATATATTGCAAAACATCTTGGTAAGTCAAATATTGACCCTGCTAATGGCAGCAG
This sequence comes from Asprobacillus argus, assembly GCF_032248395.1. NCBI lineage: Bacteria > Pseudomonadati > Bacteroidota > Flavobacteriia > Flavobacteriales > Flavobacteriaceae > Asprobacillus > Asprobacillus argus. The sequence goes on along the minus strand of NZ_JAVTTO010000002.1, from coordinate 323,062 downwards.
CTACTTTCAAAATTTTACCATTAAAGAAATAGAATTTCTAAGTAGTAGTAACCTTCAAATATATTCTGATAACGGTAAAAGATCTTATAAGTATGGGAAGGATTTTCACGCCAAAACTACTATGGAGGTCAACCAGAAAGTTACCACTTCCAAAGCCGAGTTAATATTTGTTGGGTTCGGGATCACATCTTCGGGTTATAAATGGGATGACTATAAAAATGTCGATGTGAAAGGTAAGATTGTCGTTGTTTTAAAAGGCGATCCCGGAATGCATACTAAAAACCCCAAATTATTTAACGGAGAACGTCCGAGCTACTATGGAGGCATTAAATATAAAAAGAAAGAAGCCTTAAAAAGGGGTGCAGTGGGGTTGCTAGTTATACAAGGTAAAGATCAAGATTGGACAACCATTAATCAACAAAAGAACCCATTATTTCCTGGAAATCTATCTGACCTAGCTTCTGATGGTTTACATTTCTCTGGCTTTATTTCAAAGACTCTTATGAAGCAGTTAATCATAAATTCAGGTAGTAACTTTGACCCTACTGAAAAAGGACTGAAAAAGGAGTTTACACCTATATCTTTAAAATCTAAAGCGTCTATAACCTTAAAATCTACCGTCAAAAACAAAATCAATACGAAAAATGTTGTAGGTATTTTAAAGGGCTCCAAAAGACCAAATGAATATATTATATATACTGCACACTGGGACCATATTGGAACACGATCTGGTCATCTAGGTAAAGATTCAATTTTTAATGGTGCAATAGATAATGCTTCAGGAACAGCTATGCAATTGGAAGTAGCAAAAGCATTTAGCAAAATGAATAAGAAGCCTGAAAGGTCTATTATATTCCTATTTACCTCTGCTGAAGAAATGGGCTTATTTGGTGCAGAATATTATGCTAACAATCCACTATACCCGTTAAATAAAACGGCTTGTGTTATTAATGCTGATGCCAGCTTTGCAGTAGAAAAAATGCGCATGGTGATCAATGTAGCCAATGGATTTACGGAAATGGATACACTTGTTAGTATCGCAGCGAAAAAAATTGGGAGAGGTATTTACAAAGGTGATCCCAATACACCTCCTCCAGGAAATGTTTTTAAACGATCAGATCATTTTCCTTTTGTAAAGAAAGGAGTGCCAGCTGTGTGGAATGTTGGGAATTTTGATCCTATTAATGGAGATAAATCACAAGAGGCTAAAATTGGTGAGTTTATAAGAAAACACTATCATAAAGTTACGGATGAATATTACGATGGGTTCATTGCATCCAACATTACCTATGATGCACAATTAAACTTTCTTACAGGATTGGAGATAGCAAACTCTAGTTCCTGGCCAAATTGGAAGGAAAACACGTACTTTTCTGAATATAAGGCGGTAAGAGATAAAAGTATGTCTTCAAGAAAATAGCTACTTCCCGTAACTATTTCTTTGGCAAATACTTTTTTGGGATCTTATATTTTTGATTTTCCGCTGCCCAAAACATAGATAATATCCAATAGCGATCACCATCATAGAATATGTCATAACTCGTTATTCCTTGTCCATCTGGTATACTTTTATCCTCTACTCTAAAACGATAAGTGCTAAAAACTTGTGTAACTGAGCTAAAAGAATGCGTAATATTTGATACTTCATGTTCATAGAATCCTTTCTTGTCCAAATATCCGAGCTTAGAAATAAATTCTTCTACGGTTTTAAAAACTAATAAATAGGCTTTATCTGTCTCGTTGCTCCAATTACTATAGATCAATCGTGCCTCAGGATGAAATAAGTTTTTTAATCGTTCAAAATCACGCTTTTCACCTATAGGTCCAGAGATACAATCATAATAGGCATCCAAAATATTCTGAACACTTTTGGTATCGTTTACCAGTGTTTTCAAAGGTTCTTTTTCAGTTTTCTTGGTACCGTTAGTAGCTGACACAAACAATACAATACAAAAAATGGCGATTAGTTTCTTCATAATTTAAGTTTTGATTCTTTAAAAATACTAGTTATTTATGTAGATTCATAATTAGCAGAGGAGCGTGCCATTCGTTTTTTTGACGAACAGCACATATCCCTGAAAATCAACTTGAATATACTCCTTCTGTTTTTAATTCTCTATAATTCGAACGCCCTCTTTATTTGCAAATTTTCCAGTGATCAACCAACCGCCGAAATCCTCTGAAACTGCCATGAGCAATGTGTTCTTTCCTTTTTTCAAATTCAAATAAATACCATCAAAGAGACCTACAGTTCCTAGATAGCGATAATCACGAGACCTCCATCTATTAGATCCTTTGTAAATAGGTGTGCCGTTTAGTATCGCCACTACCCTGTCACTATATCCAAATTGAAATAATTTTGTTTGTCTTTTATCAGAATGGACAACAACTTTAGCAAACACTGTATTTCCAGGTTTACCATTTCGCAATAGTTGAACTCTAGAAATGTTCGCTGCAGTTCCTTCTTCAACCACAATCTTTCTACCCCATTTTCTATTTCTAATAACCGATGCTACTTTATGAGGGTCTGCCAATAACTTTTCTTCAAACATATCAGACACTTCCCATTTCGAAACTAATCCAGGGATTGCTTTTCGCTCTATGGGTTTAAAATTCATAAGTGTCTTGGCATTTTCATCAATTTTGACATTGGCGATATGCATTGCTTTTAATCCACCTCCACGAATAATAACCTCTCCAGGTTTGGTTTCATGGAAAAGGTTCCAGGATAAATTAGGCGTTTCTGAATGATTCAAAAATACTTGTGCTTTGTTTCCATTAACTACGACTTTAACATGCGTCCAATCGTCGTACGTATAGTCATAAGGGAAAGAATATCTAGGACCAAAATATAATTGCCAAGGTGTAATTCCATTTACCGCAGGAGCTGCTTGATTGGCATCTGGCTTACCGGATAAATGAGGTCTTAAAAACCATTGTTCTCCATCTTTATTATCTCGTACTCTAAAATAAAGACCTGGGAAGGCTTGTGTTTCCTTCAGGTATATATCAAACTCTATTGTACCATTTAAAAATGTCTTATTCTTTAGCCTCATAGCTCCAGCTTGAATATAAATGGCATCTTTACCTTTATAGTTCTCAAACACATAAGATCTTGCATTTATTTGCCAGTTTATAGTATCTAAAGGAATCGTATTTTGTGAATTTCCAACAAATGATGCTAAGCCTGTTAGTATGAGACTTATGGTAAGTAGTATTTTTGATTTCATGATTTTGATTTTTATGTCTGATAAATTTCAGAGAAAGGTTTCATCTATAAAAAACAAGTTCGTGCAAAACGATTCAATGTTGTACACGTCATATTTTTTAGGGACTTTTGTTTCTATATGACCGATACAGCAACACATAAATTAATTCAAAAGTGCCTTTTACTTATTGAAAAGAAATTAGATTGGGGGCATTCAGAAAATTGGCATAACGATGTATTTATAGAGCTCAGTGAAAAAATACAGGTTGAAACTACTGTATTGCTGAGCCCTACTACTTTAAAGCGTGTCTGGGGTAAAGTCAACTATAAGAGTGCGCCTAGTATTAGTACTTTGAATACGCTTTCTCAATTTGCTGGTTATGATAATTGGAGAGATTTTAAAACGAAATCAGCTGTTAAAGATCCCAATTGGTTTGAACGAAAGATTCACCCCAATCTTGGTATTATTATTCCGGCTGCGGCAATAATGACGTTAGTTTTTATTTCTATTTATTCCATGACAGGAAATGTTGTCAAGAAAGAATACGATTTTTCTAAAGTTCAATTTAGCAGTCATCCTATTTCAAATGGGCTTCCAAATTCAGTAGTTTTCGATATAGATTTAGACCAGATAACATCAGATAGTATTCATATCCAACAATTTTGGGACGAAACAAAGACTATTCGATTAAAGCCAGGGCAAAAACAAGCTACCGGAATCTATTATTTCCCTGGTTATTTTCGATCGAAATTATTAGTTGATGGTCAGATCATTCGAGAACATGATCTTTTTATTACATCAGATGGTTGGACAGCAACTGTGGATTATGAACCTGTTCCAAAATATGTGATGCAAAGTAATTTTTTAAGAAACGAACTCTCTTTTTCTAATGAAATTCTGAATGAGATACAGCAGTTAAAAGAGCCTTTAGAATCTTCTTTTCATTATATAAAAGATTTTAAGGGTGTATCAGGAGATCATATTACGCTTCAATCATCAATTAAAAGTGTACTTAAAGAAAAATGGGCTGTTTGTCAAAGTATACGTATTGTTATTCTAGGTACTGAAGGGGCTATTCTTATTCCCTTATCACAGTTAGGGTGTGTTTCGGATCTTAATCTGATATTGAATGATGTTTTTCTTAATGGAAAAGAACACGATCTTTCGGCTTTTGGTGTTGATTTGAGTACCGAAAAAGAAGTTATCATTAAAAATGATAATAAGAAAGTTACGTTGTTCATTGATGGTAAGGAGATGTATTCTAACTCATATACCCAGTCTATTGGACGGTTTGTAGGTTTTAGATATCGTTTTATGGGTGCCGGAACAGTAAAAAACATTGTCATTTCTGAAACAACTGACCAAAGCACCATTTTAAAAGCCTTCAATGAGTGATCATTTTTGGTTTTGTAATTTTAAAAAAAGTGCCTGTGATCGTACATCAAAAAAGTTGAGATCCAGCGCAGTTTTTAAATGGGATTCTGCTTTTCCAGAGTCTTCTGTCAGCAAATAAGCCTCGGCTAAACTCCTATGTATTACAGAGCTTTTTGGAAATTTTGCTATTACAAATTTCAAAATTGTTATAGCATCTTTATACCTGTTAGCCTCTTCTAGTCGATGATATAGTTGCGTAAAAGAGTTTTCACTAAAGTCAAATAGATAGTCATTCTTGGCAATATGTTCTGCAGATAATGAATTATACAAATCCATTCCCGCTGTTACTCCATGTAAATTAATTTCTTTGTATATGGTATCAGACATTGAATACATATACGGAACCGGTGGTCTAAATGCAATCTTCCTTTTTATACGAACATCTTCGGTTAATGAATCCTTTAAAAAATCAATGACTCCAGTCATTATCGCATTAGATAGAAGTCCATTATGACCTGTATTTTGGACTGTTATCTTTTTATTGTTTGGAAATCTGGTAGCGATGGTATCAGCAAGTCTCTGAGGAGTCCTTCCATCCAACTCACCATTAATGAATAAAACCTCCGTATTTCCATATACCGGTGCATTCAATCCATCAATTTTGGATGCTTTAAATGTAGTATAGATCTCGGGGTATCTGCCATAAGAGATGCCGAAATGCGAAAAGATCGTAGATGTTTCTTGTTCAAAAGATTCCTTCCATAATTTATCTGTATATCCCGAAGCTCCGTTTGCTGTAAAAAACAAAGCATTTGGCAAACGTCTCCGTTTAAAATTTCGCAAACTGTTCCCTATTTCTCTGTAATTTCCTTGGGACATTTTATAGTATAAACTTGGTAATCTCTCCATAGCATGATCTTGGCCCACTCTATCCGATATCATCATTTGAAGATGGGTTTCTGTTAACGTCATATTAATGGTAGGGCGAAAGATGGAAATAACACTTGCCAAAGCATTTTCTGCTCCAGAAGGATTGTTTCCAAAGGCATCCTTGATAGGTATTTTTACATCTACAGGGCTTTCCTTTATTTGTTCATGCGTTTCCTTTACTAGATCTAAAAAATTCGGAATATACTTAGACAATTTTTTATCCAGTCGCATCAGCGAGTCCATTTTCACATATTGAGATTGTACATCAGATGGTAATTTCAAGCCATGATCTGGAGCTAATGCTCCAACCAATATGGCTTTATGAACAACACCTTCAAAGTACTTTATATAGATTTGTGCTAATTCTGTTCCGTAACTATATCCGTACAACGTAATCTCCTCGTATCCTAGTGCCCTGCGTATAGCATCAATATCCAGAACACTTTCATAGGAGTTATAAGTGCTGAGATCTATACCCATATACGTAAATTCATCTGCACATTCTCTACATTTATCTAATAGATCTTTCATAATCTCTTCTTGCACATTTTCTGTAATATCAACAGGTAGATCAAGAGAGTTTCTACACTCCAAATTTGGAATAGAATTTCCTGTCCCTCTTTGATCTAAAAGCACAACATCTGCGTACTTTGACAACTCCTTAAACAAGAAAAAATAGGATGTTTTACCCACACGAGTTGAGGATGAACCAGGTCCACCAGCGAGAAAGAAGATTGGTGGAAATGGTTTCACAGCAGTTGTTTTAAATCTTTCAAAATACAACTCTATAAGATTTGAATTGACCTTTTCTCTATTCTCTTTGACAACTAGCCTTCCGGTTTCTATAATACCCAAACTATTATTCAAATGGTCATGTAAGGTATCCTTAGAGATTTCTAAGCTATTTAAAGGCTTATGATTTACGTTTGGTTGAGTCTTTGGTATATCCGAAACAAAAACTACCATATACATGGCGATCCCTCCCAGTACTAAAGTTAACACTGTAATTAGGTAAATAATTCTTCTTTTCTTGGATAGTTTCTTCTTAGCGTTCATCTGTATAAAGTCTTTTGTTCAACTTTGTGACGAGCAAATTAACTTTCTGTTTCTTTCGAATCAGCTGAAAGAACACACAATTTATAAATTGAACGATAATTTTTAATTCTTCTCTAGCGCTTTTTTATACTGAGATGGAGTTTGTCCTGTATGTTGTTTAAAGACTCTTGTAAACGCGTTAGCTGAATTAAAACCAGTATATTCGGCTATTCCCGAAAAATTTAAGTGATTTAACTCACCACTTTTTAAGATCTTTTTTGCATGATCAACTCTATAGGAATTAATTAAATGAGAAATATTACAATTGAATTCTTTATTTACAATTTGTGATAAGTAAAGTGAATTTATTTCCAAGCGCTCACAGAAATACTTAGATGAAAGATCATTGTTTAGATAGCACTGTTCATCTTTTAGTAACTCCACTATTTTAATTTTTATATCCAATGCATCGTCTTTTGATTGGAACGTCAATGCCTTCCCCTCCACTCGGATCGTATTCGTTATTCTAGATTGTTTAATTGCCCAATACGCAATAAAATGTATTAATATGGATGACATAAAAACGGTGAACAACATGACATAAAACTGATAGAAATCAGTAAAAATAAAAATGAGCTGCGCAATAGCGAAACACACTAAAAAGAATAGAAAAACCCTTGTATACTTTTCTAACCACAATGACTTAGTCTGCTCTTGTTTAGAGCTTCGTTTATCTAAAAATTTTGCACTCTCTTTAATCAACTGCAATGACCTCCAGTAATAAAAAATAGCCAATAAAAGTATTGGAATATAATAGAGGAGCATTTCACCAGAAATATTAAAGTTGCTAGGAGCGGGTGCGCTATGTAATGTCAACTTTTCTGCACCAGACTTTATATAAAAAGGAAGTAAACTCAATAAACAAATAATAAAAGGAATAAGGTGTTTGGTATCTCTTATTTGTAGTTTTTTTCGCGTGCCTAATGTAAATTTTACATAATAATAAAATAAAGGTCCTAATAAAAAATGTAAAGGTAGAAATAGCTTAATGGAATGTGGAAAAGAAGTATAGTATCCTTCTAACACAATTACGGCCTTCATTTGATATCCTGTTATAATCAGCAATAATGGAATCAAAAAATAATTTGCATTGATCTTCCTTGAGCTATTAAAGAATAATATAAGTCCAAGAAAAATCCCATGAATTACATTCAGCAAAAAAATAATGGACAGTAATCTCATCTTATTTTAACTATAGAGTTCTAATATACAGATGAAATTAAAATTGACCTCAAAAAGAAATCTTAATCTTCTGGTGGATATCCATGAATTTGTTCAAATACTTCGTCAAAATTCTTACGTAGATATGCGTTTAGTTTCTTTTGGTAGTCTTCCTTTAACCAGGTTAAGAAGTTATGTGTACTCTTGCTTATGCATTTTGCATACTTATGTATCCTATGATCAATATCATCGTTCAACAGCTTTGCCAATGCAAGAGCATCATATACATCTTCACTATTTTCTACACAGATCTTTCCATGATGAATCATAGATCTCTCTAATACTACTTTAGAAGATTCTCCTTTTGCTATCGCTTCTTTATAGGTTGCAATAATGTCGAAATATACTTCCTCGGATTTTCCAAATTGACTCCTTATAGCTTCTGGCATCTTATACCTAAAGTTACTTTCCAATTCATCATCATCCAGCAAACGATCCATGTAGAAGTTCGGAGATCTAAAAATGGTTTGCCAATCCAAATTCGCACCCCAAGGTCCAAATCTATGCGTATTGTTTCCTAGATCAATAACTGTAAATTTCGATTTATTCTGTAAAATTCTAGAACCACGCCCTATCATTTGATAGTATAGTGTCAGTGATTTTGTTGCTCTATTTAAAATAATAGCATCAATAGTAGGTTCATCAAAACCAGTAGTTAAAATACTTACAGAAGTTAGTATTGCATCTGGTGTTTCTCTAAACCAATCTAAAATTTGCTTTCGCTGTTTTTTAGTAGCTGTATTATCTAAATGTGCAATCGGATATCCAGCTGCCTTAAATGTGTAATATACCTGAATAGAAGTATTAATTCCGTTATTGAATATTAACGTTTTTTTTCCTTTGGCAATACTTCTGTATGTATTTAAAAGTTGATCCAACATACTATTGGTAGTATAAAGATCTTCAGAAGATTTTACCGTATAATCCCCGTTAGAACCAACTTCCAGTGAAGTTAAGCTCATGTCATATTGGAAAATCTCAGCCTGTGATAAAAATTTATTCTTTATTAAGTCTTCTATTGACTCACCTGTAATCAATTCGTCATAATTATCTTTCATCGGTAAGTTCTTGTTCGAACTTAACGGAGTAGCCGTAACTCCCAAAATAAATGACTTCTCGAAGAATTTAAATAATTTTGTAAATGAATTATAATGTGCCTCATCAATAATAACCAATCCGATATCGGAAATATCTAATTTATCATCATTAAGTCGGTTATTTAATGTCTCCACCATCGCCACAAAACAACTATACTCGGCCTGATCGTCCAAGTTCGCCGTACTGTTTACTACCTTATTACGTACATTAAAACTTGTAAGCATTTCAGAAGTTTGTCTGCATAACTCAACACGATGCGTCATTACCAAAACCTTTTTCGAATGATTCTTTAAGTACTGTCTTACAATCTCAGAAAAGATCACAGTTTTTCCACCACCTGTAGGTAATTGATATAGTAAATGGTAATCGTTAGGTGCGGTTTCAAACTTTTCAAATATCTGATCTATAGCTCCTTTTTGATAACTATAAAGCTCCTTCCCTATCTTTTCGTCTTGCAATTCTAACGTGATTTCAGCCATGAAATTCATTTTTGATGAGTTGCAAAAATACTGCCTTTTTATAGTTTAAAAATCTTTTTTGCCAAGAAATATTAAAAACTCTTCCATAATGATTCGGATTTAATGTTAAAAAAACATTAAATAATACTATTATTCTCTTTTTTAATAGTAATACTATTATATTTGCGATATAAAATTAATGATAATGGAGAGATTACTATCAAATTTTAAAATACAGGTAAATGCAAATACCTATGTTAAAGACCCAGAGACCTCTAATCTGGGCAAGCGGATTATAGAAAACAGTATTCTATTAATAGATGAGATCGGCTTCGAAAGTTTTACTTTTAAAAAGCTTGGCGCCAAAATAGGCTCCAACGAAAGCTCTGTATACAGATATTTTGACAATAAGCATAAACTCCTATTATACTTAACATCTTGGTATTGGAGTTGGGTTGAATATCAATTGGTATTTAGCACCCTAAATATTTCAGATTCAAACGCTAAGCTTATACGTGCAATAGAAATCATCACAAAGCCTATTCGGTTAGATAGCAAATATGCTCACATTAATGAGGTAGTCTTGAACAGGATTATAATAAATGAGTTTTCCAAGTCATATCTGACAAAAGAAGTAGATGAAGAAAATAAAGAAGGCTATTTCGAAGTATATAAAAGACTGAGTTCAAGAATTAAAGATATGATCATCGAATGTGCGCCAAACTATAGCTATCCGTCAAGTCTGGCAAGCACACTTATGGAAGGGTCTTTATATCAACACTTCTTAAAAGATCATTTTAAGTCTATCACGGATTGTACATCAGATACAAAACACACCGATTTTTTTATAAACCTCATCTTCAACTCTATTAAAAACAGTTAGCATGACTAAAAAGTTTATGAGTTCCTGGCAACGCTTTGTGGGTCTTTTAAGGCTAGATAAACGAGACGTGTTGCAGATATTATACTATGCCGTTTTTGCAGGAGTGGTAAGCCTTACTTTACCATTGGGAATACAAGCTATCATCAACCTAATACAGGGCGCTCAAATGAGTACCTCGTGGATATTACTTGTAATTTTAGTGACGCTCGGTGTTGCTTTTTCTGGCCTGCTTCAATTAGCACAAATGCGGATTATCGAAAACGTACAGCAAAAAATATTTACTAGAGCTTCTTTTGAGTTTGCTTACCGATTTCCAAAGATACGTATGAGCGAACTTAGAAATTATTATCCGCCAGAGTTAGCAAATCGATTTTTCGATACCTTAACTATTCAGAAAGGTATTTCAAAGATCTTGATCGATTTTCCAGCGGCATTTTTACAAATAATCTTAGGGTTGCTGCTATTATCGTTCTACCACCCTTTCTTCATTATTTATGGCATCCTATTAATGCTTTTGGTGTATATCGTGTTTAAGTTCACTGCACAAAAAGGATTAGAGACCAGTCTTGAGGAATCCAAGAATAAATATAAAGTAGCACATTGGCTACAAGAAATAGCTAGAACTATCATTAGTTTTAAAATGGCAGGAAAGACCAAACATGCTTTGAATAAAAATGATGAACTGGTTAGTGACTACTTAATTGCAAGAGAAGGTCATTTTAGAATATTGGTCCTTCAATTCATTCAGATGATTGGATTTAAAGTCTTAGTTACCGCTGGCTTGTTAATTATTGGAGGTATTCTTGTAATCAATCAGCAAATGAACATCGGGCAATTTGTAGCCGCAGAGATCATTATTCTTTTGGTCATCAGTTCTGTAGAAAAACTCATCTTAGGTTTAGAGTCCTTTTATGATGTATTGACATCCCTAGAAAAAATGGGGCAAGTAGTAGATAAAGAACTAGAATCTCAAGAAGGGGAAAATCCAGCTTTTAATCATATGAATATAGAACTCTCCAATGTGAGTTATAATCCTGAGGGAGTGAATGAGCATATTCTAAAAGATATTGATTTGCATATCTCTGATAAGGAATCACTATTGATTCAAGGCGAAAATGGTTCTGGGAAAACATCTCTTTTAAAGTTAATTGCCGGCGTTTTGGAACCAACACATGGAAGCATCTATGTAAATGATAAGTCATTAACAGCCATCAATCTAAACCATTATAGATTCAATATTGGTCAGTCACTAACCGAGGATACTCCTTTTGAGGGTACCATTATCGACAATATTACATTTGGAGATTCAGACTTCACCTCCGAAGAGATCGATTGGGCTATTCGGCATACTGGTTTGAATGAATTTATCAAGCAACAACCAAAGGGAATGAAAACCATCTTATATCCCGAAGGAAAGCAAATATCTTACACGATTTCTAAAAAGATCATTCTGGCAAGGAACATCATAAGAAAGCCCAAATTACTGATATTAAAAGAACCTCTAGAATACTTTGACCCTAAAGAAGCGAAGACCATCATGTCCTTCTTAACTTCGAAGGAACGACCCTGGACACTAGTTGTAGTAAGTCATAACAAGGATTGGGCTGTAAAATGTAGCAGGGTAATCACATTGAAAAAAGGAAAACTAAAAGCTTAAAAAGAACTATTATGCTGAACATTTCTCATAATAAACTAAATACAAAAGTAGATATCTCAGGTTTTAAGTCTGGTAAAAAGGTATTCTTCAAAAGGAACTATGTCTATTTCAATAGATTCCTAGTCGTATTTGCATTGATCATATTTATTGTTTTGTTCTTGCCATGGACGCAGAACGTAACTAGTACAGGAAATGTAACTACATTAAAACCAAGTCAAAGGCCACAAACCATCCAATCTCCAATTCCAGGAAAAATAGAAAAGTGGTTTGTGAATGAAGGAGATTTCGTAAAAAAAGGAGATACCATACTCTTTATTTCAGAAGTAAAGAACGACTACTTCGATCCAAAATTAAGGGAGAGAACGCAACAACAAATCGATGCTAAAAGTAGATCTGTTCGTTCCTATGAAGGAAAAGTACAATCATTAGAGAATCAGATTAATGCCTTAAAAAAAGAACGTGTTCTAAAAATGGAACAATCAAGAAATAAATTGGCACAATCCAAATTAAAAGTAGTTAGCGATAGTATTGATTTTGAAGCAGCTAAGATCAACTTTAATATTGCGACAAAGCAATACGACCGTACAGTGTCATTAGAAAAAGAAGGTTTAAAAGCAGTACGCGATGTTGAGAACAAAAAACTAAAGCTTCAAGAAACGGCTGTCAAAAAGGTATCTGCAGAAAACAAACTGCTGGCTAGTAAAAATGAAGTCTTAAATGCTAGGATTGAACTTAATCGTGTTAACGTGTCATATAACGAAAAGATCTCCAAAGTCGAAAGCAATAAGTTTACCGCACAATCCGGTCAGTTTGATACGGAAGCTCAGGTAACTAAACTAGAAAACTCCTATTCTAACTACACGATGCGTAGTGATCTTTATTATATAAGGGCACCGCAAAGTGGCTATATAAACAAGGCGCTTAGAGCGGGAATTGGAGAAACATTTAAAGAAGGTGAGCGTTTGGTAGGCATTATGCCGGCAAATTACGAAGTGGCTGTTGAAACTTTTATTATGCCAATAGATCTTCCATTAATACATGTTGGAGAAAAAGTACAAATCCAATTTGATGGTTGGCCAGCAATCGTATTTAGTGGATGGCCCAATGCCTCATACGGAACATTTACTGGTGTAATTGTAGCTGTGGAGAACTTTATAAGTGATAATGGTAAATATCGGGTATTGATAGCTCCTGATAAACAGAGCACAGCATGGCCCGAGGCTGTTCGGGTAGGATCAGGTGCCAGAACGATGGCATTGCTAAAAGACGTGCCTATTTGGTTTGAACTTTGGAGGAAATTAAATGGCTTCCCTCCTAACTATTATGAATCGAAAAAAACTGCTAAAAATGACACTAAAAAATAAAGCATTCTTAACAACCTGTTTTGTAATCCTTTCATTTTTTGGTACCGCTGTAGGTCAGAACGCAGACACAACGGTATTGAGCTTTAGTGAATACATAGGGTATGTAAAGAAATTTCATCCCATCGTAAAACAGGCAAATTTGATCCTTAATGAAGGAGAAGCAAAATTAATGAAAGCTAGAGGGATGTTTGATCCTAAGCTAGCCATTGATACTGAAAAAAAAGTATTTAAGAATACCGAGTATTATAATAAACTAAATACAACCTTTAAAATACCAACATGGTACGGTGTAGAGCTTAAAGCAAACTTTGAGCAAAATGACGGCTCTTTCCTGAATTCTGAGGCTAATGTCCCAAACGATGGACTCTATAGTGCAGGTATTTCTGTATCACTTGCACAAGGGTTGCTCATTAATAAAAGAATGGCTGCTGTTAAGCAAGCAAAGTTATTTAAAAAACAAGTCAAAGCAGACAGAGATATTCTAGTAAGCTCCATTCTTTCTGAAGCTGCAAAGAGCTATTTAAGCTGGCTAAAAAGATATAATCAAGTAAAGATATACGAGAACTTCCTAAAAAATGCTGAGTTTAGATTTAATAGTATTAAACGCAGTGTTGTAAACGGTGATATGGCGGCTATTGATAGTACAGAAGCAAGGATTACAAAAAATATAAGGAAATTAGATCTGATAAAATCCAGAGTACAATTTACACAAGCAACATTAGAACTTTCCAATTTTTTATGGCTAGATGATCGCACTCCATTAGAGTTACAAGCGGGAGTTACTCCACAAGTGAATATGCAGGATGAAATAGATATTACTTTAGGGACAAGTACACTTAATAGTAATTTATTGAATCTGGACAATCATCCTAAAATACGATCATTAGATTACAAATACCAAATTCTGAAAGTAGATAGAAATCTGAAGATGAATCAATTGTTACCTCAAGTAGACTTTCAATATAACTTTCTTACAGAAAGTCCAAATCTCATTTCCTCCTATTCAACCACTGCATATAAAAGTGGGTTGTTAGTTCGGTTTCCTTTGTTCTTGCGGAAAGAACGCGGTGCATTGCAATTTGCTAAAATTAAATTACAGAACACAAAGTATGAGATAGATGCAACAAGGTTGAGTATTAAAAATAAGCTCTCAGGAATTCAATCAGAATTAGCATCATTTACGGAGCAGAATACTGTGAATAAAACCATTGTAGAAGATTACGAAAAAATGTTGTCTGCTGAAGAGCGTAAATTTAGTATTGGCGAAAGCTCCCTATTCCTGGTTAATTCAAGAGAATCTAAACTAATGGAAGCACGTTTAAAAGCAATATCTTTGGAGAATCAATTTTTCAATACCAAGGTGAAGTTGTTTGTAACACTTTCGAACCCTAATAATTAATTATTTTCTGATTCTATTTTCAGCATTTTTAGTAAGTTTACACCAACTAACTGAACATAATGAAGAAATTTGGACTTATACTGATCCTAGGTTTCCTATTATTCCCTATGAGCGGGAACGCTCAACATAGTGTAGCAAGGGAATGGAACGAAGAGTTACTACAAGCAATTAGAAAAGATTTTGCACGACCTACGGTACATGCAAGGAACTTATTTCATAGCTCCATATTAATGTATGATGCATGGGCAGTTTTTAATAATACTGCCGAAACTTTATTCCTTGGAAAGAACTTTGGAGGGTATGCTGTAAATTTTAACAGTATTGCTACCCCTAGTAACCCAGATGCGGCAACACATGAGATCATGAGTTATGCATTATACAGATTGCTAACACATCGATTTACTAATTCTCCGAATGCAACAACGACATTAGCCTCTTTTACTGCACTATTTGAGTCTTACGGATATGATGTAAATTTCACTTCTACCGATTACTCAAGCGGCTCTTACGCAGCCTTAGGAAATTACTTTGCTGAAAAAATGATTGCTTTCGGAATGCAAGATGGCGCGAATGAAATAGATGAATATGAGAATTTGTACTACAATCCATCCAATGATCCTCTTATTTTAGATTTATATCAGGACAATACAGCTATAGACCCAAATAAATGGCAACCACTGGCTTTTGATGTATACATAGATCAAGCAGGAAATATCATCCCTCAAAATACTCCGGACTTTTTAAGTCCTGAATGGGGTCAGGTAACTCCTTTCTGTTTAGAGTCTAACGACTTAGAAATTATTAATAACGGTTTTGACTGTTATGTTTATAATAACCCGGGCGCTCCTGTGTATATAGAAAACTCAGTTGAAAATGGTATTGACGATCCTTATAAATGGCATTTTGCTTTGGTGGTAGCATGGTCTGCACATTTAGACCCTGCAGATAATACCCTGATTGATATTTCACCTGGAGCAATCGGTAATGTAGATTTTGCGAATTTTCCTGAAACTTTTGAAGAGTATAAATCATTTTACAATTTTACAGCTGGTGGTGATGCTGGAACAGGACATTCGTTAAACCCTTTTACGAATGCTCCTTATGCACCACAGATGATTAAAAGAGCAGATTATTCTAGGGTTTTAGCAGAATTTTGGGCGGATGGTCCAGATTCTGAAACACCTCCTGGGCACTGGTTCACTATCATGAATTACGTAAGTGATCATGCAGAAACTATTAAGAAATTTGGTGGTCAAGGTCCTGTACTAAGCGATTTGGAATGGGATGTGAAAAGCTACTTAACTTTAGGTGGAGCTATGCATGATGCAGCTGTTAATACCTGGGGAATTAAAGGATACTATGACTACATTAGACCAATTTCAGCTATCAGATATATGGCAGGTAAAGGACAAAGTACAAATCCTGATGTCTCCAGTTTTGATCCACATGGACTTCCTTTAGTTCCTGGGTTGATTGAAATTATTAAATCTGGAGATCCTTTAGAAGGTGTCAACGGTGAGAATTTGGGTAAAATTAAAGTTATGTCCTGGAAAGGACCTGATTACATATCGAATCCAGATACTGATATTGCTGGAGTAGATTGGATCTTGGGTACGCAATGGTGGCCGTATCAAAGACCTACATTTGTTACACCTCCTTTTGCGGGATATGTTTCCGGACACTCTACATTTTCGAGAGCTGCTGCTGAAGTGTTGACCTTACTTACAGGGGATGCATTTTTCCCTGGTGGAATGGGAACTTTTGAAGTAACTCAAAATGAATTTTTAGTCTTTGAAGAAGGCCCTTCAGAAAGCTTTACACTGCAATGGGCAACCTACAGAGATGCATCAGATCAAACAAGTCTATCTCGAATTTGGGGTGGTATCCACCCTCCTATTGATGATATTCGCGGAAGGATTATTGGAGATAAGATTGGAAAAGAGGCATTTTCTTTAGCGGAGCAATATTTTACAGGAACTTTAAGTACCGAGGATATTAGTTTAAATGATGCTACACAAGTATATCCTGTTCCTACAGAAAGTATGCTGAACATCAAAACTGTATATCAGGAAAAAATTACACTACAGCTATTTTCACTAACCGGAAAGATGCTGCGTAAAAAACAAGTTTCTAATCACAATGGTCTGTTAGAAATGGATATCCGAAACCTGACAAATGGTATCTACATTTTGAAAGGTATTTCCGAAAACGGTCAAGAAGTATTTCAGAAGAAAATTATCAGATAATTATCAATTGCTTTTTTTGATAATACTATAGAAATAATGTCCATAGATAGATGATGATCATCTGACTTAGAAAGAATAGTACTTTAATCATCGTTTTCTAGTTCAAAAAATTCGTTTACGGATATTTCAAAGACCGCCGAAAGCTTTAACGCTAATACTGTAGACGGAACATATCTATTCTTTTCAATGGAATTAATTGTTTGTCGTGACACACCAATCTTCTTGGCGAGATCATCTTGTGTTAAATCTTTAATTGCTCGCTGAACTTTTAATGTGTTTTTCATTACTTATTATATCTTTTAAGTTGAAAGAAAAACAATAATTGCACCAACAGCATAAAGAACAATACCTGAAAATAACTAAAGCCTTCTAACTTTTCGTTTGCATCAAATAAGATTCCAACTCCATAGTTTATAAATGGTTGTACTAATGAGTACACCACCGCCATAATAAATGCCAGTCTGTATGATTGAGAGCGCAGACTATCAATATATTCATCTTCAATCTTATCCTTAGCTAATGAAATAACAAGCATCCCTATTAGAAGCATCCAACGTAATGCTGGTTTTACCCACTCAGGCTCTTCAAAGAACTTTTTGGCAATCATTAGTCCAAATGTTCCAAAAGCAATATAGTAGCCAATTTTTTTAAATTGATTAGGCAATTGAAATTTATTCATTCGTTCCAATTGACTTCTTTCTCTCTCGCATAATGATTCTTTACTCATAATTAATATTTTACAAATTGTCAAATTTACTTTAATTAATGACAAATATACTTTACATTTTGTAAAGAACAAAATTATTTTTAAAATATTTTACTAACTTGAAATCATTAACCAAAACTTATTATTTAATTATGACAACAGATTCTAACAAACCAGGAGCAGCATTTTGGGTCATTGGTGCAATAGCACTTATATGGAATGGCTTCGGAGTTCTCAATTATATCGGTCAAGCCTATATGACTGATGAAATGAAAGATGCGCTACCAGAATTTCAACGAGAATTAATTGAAAATAGACCAGCTTGGGCAACAGCTGCCTTTGCTATCGCCGTGTTCGGCGGAGCCTTAGGCTCACTATTATTATTAATGAGGAAAAAGCTTTCTTACACTCTGTTTGTACTATCCTTTCTTGGTGTACTTATTCAAATGGTCAACGATGTATTCATGAGTAATTCAATTGGAAATTATGGCCCAGGTGGAGTTGTAATGGTTCTTTTAATACCATCCTTTTGCATATTTCTTATATTCTATGCTAAAAAGGCCAGGTCGAAGGGTTGGCTATCTTAGTCAAAACAACATAAAAAAAGCATCTCTATCGAGGTGCTTTTTTTATTCAAACATTATCCCTAAGAATTCCGCAACACAAGCTGGCTTTTCAACACCTTCTATCACCACTGTACACTGAAAGGTAATTTTAACACCTTGCTGCTGATCTTCTACATTCTTTATGGAAGATTGTATTTGCAACCTGCTGTTTACAGGAACCGGATGTGGAAACCGAACATAGTTCAATCCATAATTCAATCCCATCTTCACACTATCAATAGTAATGAGGTCTTCTAACATTTTAGAAAGTAAGGCCAATGACATAAAACCGTGTGCTATTGTACTTTTGAATGGTGACTCTTTAGCCGCTCTAACTTCATCAACGTGCACCCATTGTTTGTCCAAGGTAGCATTTGCAAAATCATTGATCATTTCTTGAGTTACTGTAAGCCAATTCGAGTGCGGCAACTCCTTGCCTATCATGGTTTTAAACTCCGTAAGATTTTTAAAGTGTACTACTTCCATATTGTATTCGTTTAGGTAGTTTTTCCGAATATATCGTCTTTAATCTTTGGCAATTGTAAATGGAATCTCACTGCTAATAATCGTATAATGATCACGGTAAGTACTGTTGCAAAAAATTGAAGCCACTCTGACAGTCCAAAGTGATTTGTTACTAAATATACGATTCCACCCATTAAACAAGCCGAAGCATAGATCTCTTTTTTGAATATCAGCGGAACTTCATTGGTCAACACATCTCTAACGACACCACCCATAACTGCGGATACCATTCCCATAACCAAAGCTACGAAAGGATGTAATTCAAACGCCAGACCTTTCTGAATTCCTAGCAAGGTAAACACGGCAATTCCTATGGTATCAAAAAGAAACATGGTCTTACTTAATGGTGCTATTTTACTCTTAAATAAAAAAGTAAACACCACAGCCGCTAAGATGGTCCATATATAGTTTAGATCTCCTATCCAGTTAATGGGATGTGCATTGATCAACACATCTCTGAGCATTCCTCCTCCAACAGCAGTTACAAATGCAATGATAATCACTCCAAATAGATCGAATTCTTTTTTAGAAGCTACCAATGCACCACTAATTGCAAATGCAAAGGTTCCGATGATATCTAATGCATAAATGATCGTCATTTAGACAGTGATTTCGTTGAACTTAATATTCAATTCGCGTTGAATTTCATGAATACGCTGTAATTCATTTGGTAAGATAAAAGCCACCGAAGCTCCGGTTTTACCTGCTCTGGCTGTTCTACCACTTCTGTGTGTATAGTAATCTAACTTCTCTGGTAATTGATGATGGATTACAAATTCTAATCCTTTGACATCAATACCACGTGCAGATACATCTGTAGATACCAGGTATTGTAAACTTTGATTTTTAAAAGCCCTCATCACCTTATCTCGCTCCTTCTGCTGCATATCTCCCTCTAAGGCTGCTACCGAAAATCCTTCTTCTGATAACTGTTTTGACAGATTTTGAGCACCAGCTTTTGTTCTACAGAAGATAATACCACGATCGGAAGATCTCTTATCTAAATAACTGATAATGTTCTCTGTCTTTTCCTTAAGCGTTGTTCTTACATACTGATGTCTAATATTTGCATTTACCAGAGACTCTCTATTGATCTCTACACGGGGTGCATTGACATTCATATATGTTTTGATAATTCTTTTGATCTCTTCTGGCATAGTAGCTGAGAACAACCAAGTATTTCGATCTCCAGAAGTATATTTCAAGATTCTGTTTAAATCTTGTTTAAATCCCATACTTAGCATTTCATCGGCTTCATCCAATACTAAGGTTTTAATATTCTTCAGGTTAACATCTCCTCGTTCAATCAAATCAATTAACCTTCCTGGAGTTGCAACTACAATATGTGTAGTTCTTTTCAAGTTGTTAATTTGACGTTCAATTTTTTCACCACCATATACACCTTCTGTAAAAATCTTTTCGTCATGATATTTGGTAAACTTGAACAACTGCTTTTTTATCTGCTGCACCAATTCTCTTGTTGGTGACAAAATTAAGGCTTGGATTGCATCTTTTTTGGAGTCAATTTTTTGCAAAATAGGCAATCCGAAAGCTGCTGTTTTTCCAGTTCCTGTCTGAGCTAACCCAATAAAATCCGTATGCGAATTCAATAAGATTGGAATCGATTTTTCTTGTACCTCAGTTGGTTCCGTGATTCCTAATTCTTTAATAGATTTCACAAACGATTTTTGGATTCCTAAAGATGAAAAGTTTGACATGTCACACGTTTAATTTATGACCGCAAAGATAGGTTATTTAGGTTCTAAAACAGCTAAAATAGTATCTGTTATTCTTGTTGGTCTAAAGGTTTTAGCATCTAATAAACAAAAGGTAGTCTGAGCTTTTACCAATAGCCTACCTTCCTTAAATATTTCGACATGGCGTACCGATTTTACACCTGCTGTTTTTCCCACCCACGTACGAATATCAACCACATCTCCCAATACTGCTTGACGCATATAATCGATTTCATGACGTACAACAACCCAAACATATCCATCTGTATCATGGCCTTGTTTCAATGCTGTCCAATGATCGTTTGCAATATCCTGTATCCAAGATAAGTATACCACATTATTCACATGTTGTAACTCATCAATCTCGCTAGCAATTACTATATGCTTTTTAGAAAAAACTGGATTCATACATTCAATTTATACAAACTTAGGTAAAATGCCTGATATGTTAAGATTCCCCTAAATGTTTTAAATGGCATTCTAAAAACCGATTTAAACATTCATATTTGCACCATCTAGGATGACAGAACTCGCAAATAATTTAGGGACAGAAAAAATCAGTAAGTTATTAATCAAACAAGCTGTTCCAGCCTCCATTGGTATTTTGGTCATGTCTTTAAACATGATCGTGGATACTATTTTTGTAGGTAGATGGATCGGTGTATTGGCTATTGCTGCTATTACGGTGGTGCTACCTATTGTTTTTTTGATTTCTTCTATTGGAATGGGTATTGGAATTGGTGGAAGTTCTATTATCTCAAGAGCTTTAGGTGCCAACAAACCTGGTAAAGCTTTTCGAACTTTTGGAAATCAGATCAGTATGACATTAGGCCTATCAATCTTCTTTGTATTGATTGGTATCTTTATGTGTAATTCTCTATTAGAGTTGTTTGGTGCAAATGGTGAGATATTACTTCCGGCTACAGAGTATTTTCACGTAGTATTATACGGTGTTCCTTTTTTGGCTTTTGCGATGATGGGAAATCCAGTGATTCGTGCAGAAGGAAAACCTAAATATGCTATGTACGCCATGATTCTTCCAGCCATATCTAATATATTATTGGATATCCTTTTTATTAAGGTCATGAATATGGGAATGTATGGTGCTGGGTTAGCAACCTCTATTTCATATGCGGTTTGCGGACTCTTTATCTTTGGATTCTTCTTATCAAAAAAGAGCGAACTGATCATCAATTTGAAACATTTTGCCTTAGATTTTAATATTGTAAAAGAAATCGTCCAGCTCGGAGGTGTTACCATCATTAGGCAGGGAACCATCAGTTTATTAATTATAATATTGAATTATACACTATTTAAATATGGCGGAGAAATATCCATTGCGATCTATGGGATTATTAATAGAGTGATGATGTTTGCCCTCTTCCCTGTATTGGGAGTTACTCAAGGTTTCTTGCCAATTGCAGGGTTTAATTATGGTGCTAATGACGCCAAACGCGTCAAGGAAACCATTAAAACAGCTATTATTTATGGAACATCTGTGGCTACGATTATCTTCCTATTTATAGTAACATTCCCAGAAACTGTTTCTAGTATCTTTACTAAAGATCCCGATCTGATCGCTAAGACACCGCATGCATTATGGATTGCTTTTTTAGCGACACCCGTTATTACCACTCAACTCATTGGCTCTGCATATTTTCAGGCAGCTGGCAAAGCGTTACCTGCATTAATATTAACGTTGTTGAAGCAAGGTATTTTCTTAATTCCATTGGTATATATCATGCCTAAGTTCTTTGGAATTGATGGGGTTTGGTATTCTTTCCCTATTGCAGATGTACTCGCTACTTTAATTACATATATCTACTTACGTAGAGAGATGAAATTACACTTACAATAAATTTTAACAAACTTTTTTATTTCAGTATTAATATTTTAGTTAATTTTGAAACGTTCATTTCAAATAAAATGCCAAAAGTAGAAACCTTTAATAGAGACCTTGTATTAGAAAATGTCATTAAACTTTTCCATGAGAAAGGATACAATGCTACCTCTATGCAAGATTTAGTAGATGCTACCGGTCTTAACCGCTCCAGCATCTATAATTCTTTTGGTAGCAAAAAAGAGTTGTATCAAGAAAGTTTGCGTACATATCGTGCTTCTGCACAAAAATCTATTCAAAAAGTATTGATACATTCAAGCAACCCTAAAGAATCTATTCGTAAGATTTTTGGATCTGGGCCTGAAATTAAAGCAAATGGATGTTTTTTAAGTAACTGCACCTCTGAAATGGCCAATCAAGATCTAGAGATCAGAAGTTTCTTACTAAACAACTTTGAGCATATGCAAGGTCTTTTTGAAGAGTTAATTACCAAAGGACAATCCGAAGGAAGTATAAATAAAGATAGATCTTCAACGGAATATGCGATATATTTATTTACATCGCTACAGGGGTTAAGAATTACTGGTATTTTACTAAGTGAACAAAAAGACTTTGAAAGCATTGTAGAAACAACGCTTTCAGTGTTAGATTAATTTTTTTTAAACAAATATGAAACGAACGTTTCAAATAAAAACAACATGAGTACATTAAAGAACAAAGTCGCAATTATTACAGGCGCAAATAGCGGTATCGGATTAGCTACTGCTAAATTATTTCTAGAACAAGGAGCCAAAGTAGTGGTCACAGGAAGACGGGCTGACGCACTCGCCGAGGCTACGAAAGAGTTTACTGGAGAATACACTTCTTTTGTGGGTGATGTATCCAATAATGAAGATAATATTCGGCTGATTCAAGAAGCTACAGCAAAATACGGGAAGATTGATATTTTGTTTTTAAATGCTGGAATAGCGCCTCCTACCCCAACTGCTGATATTACTGCTGAACATTATCAACACATATTTGATATTAATGTGAAAGCACCCATTTTAACAGTAACGGAAGCATTGCCACATATTAATGATGGCGGAACAATTTTATTTACCAATTCCATTGTACATCAAAAAGGTTTTGATGGATTGGCTATTTATTCGGCAAGTAAAGGCGCATTACGAGCGTATGCTCGCGTATTAACTAGTGAGGTAAAAGATAGAGGTATTCGTGTAAATTCCTTAGCTCCAGGCCCAATCACGACACCTATATATAGTAAAATGGGATTGCCAGAAGAAGTGGTCGAAGAAATGGGGAAAGGTTTTGCTACAGCAAATCCTTTAGGGAGATTTGGTACGCCAGATGAAGTTGCCAATGCAGCCTTATTCTTAGCTTCTGACAAGGCATCTTATATTAACGGAATTGAGCTCGAGATAGATGGCGGTATGAGCCAAATTTAGTAATGGAGCAAGAAATAGATTAAAAGAGCCTTTTGGCTCTTTTTTTATACATCTTATAAAACATTTCTAGTTTTCCTAGTTTGTTTTCTATTATTAATTTCGAGTTTACTGATACACAGTGCAACAAACACTTATGGAATAAAAAACAACTATGAAGATTTTCAGGAAGATTAGATTAATACATTAACAAAAAAGAGCAATCGGATCAGAGGCTATATAATGCTCTCCCCATTCAAATTGGTCGTCAATACATCACTCATATAATCAAAGAAAGGACGCAAGGCTTTGTAAGTCTTGTCTAGCTCCTTCAAAAAGTTTGGGTCGAGTACTTCTGCATCTGTAAAATTACGTACGGCAATGAATCCTTTCTTACGCAATAAATCTACATCTGGGTGTTCCTTATCAAATCCACGAGGTGCAGATTTTAATTCAGCGCCGTCGAAGGTTCCGCCAAAGTATTTTTTATAGTTCTTATCAGCTAAAATGGCGCGCATTTCTGAAGCATCCATTTCTATTTCTTTACGAATTCTTAGTAAATCTTCTTTATTTGGTTCCCAAAAACCGCCTGCTAAGAAGCTTTCCTCTGGACGGATCCGTAAATAATATCCTCCGCGTAGTGCTTTTCCCGATCTTGAAAAGGAACCGGCAAAATGAGGTTGATATGGTGTTTTATCTTTTGAGAAACGAACATCTCTATATATTCGGAACAATTTGAACTTATCAATCTCATCATGTGTTTCTAAATTCTCACGAATTGATGCATACAGTTCCTTAGCATTGTCCTGGGCTTTTTTAAAAGTAGGCTTATGCTCTGCAAACCATTCTCGGTTGTTATTTTTCTTTAAGTCTTTTAGGAATTGTAAACTAGATTTCTCGAATTGCATGACGTTATTTTTTTGGATGTTCAATGTACGAAAAGTATTCGAAAAGATAATTGTATTTTCGACATCAGATGCATCAAAAATCAAAGGACATTCAACTTCATTACGAAGGTTTTTTACAAACACCATGCTTATGGGTGTCTAATTCAATTTATAAACTTCATCAATTCAATATTGAACAAAAAGCCCACTCCTTTGACCAAAGCATTGATATACGGTTACGATTAGGAAAATATGTAGAACGTTTAATATCGTATCAGTTTATGAAAGATACAGGAATAGATATCATTGCAGAGAATATTCAAATCCAAAAAGACAAACGAACTTTAGGTGAGTTAGACTTTATAATATCTCAAAATAACAAGCCTATCCACTTAGAGGTTATTTATAAGTTTTACTTATATGATTCAAAGGAGGGAAATGACGAACTGCTATGCTGGATAGGACCCAATAGAAAAGATAGTCTCATTGAAAAACTAGAGAAATTAAAACAAAAACAGCTTCCATTGCTTTATAGTGAGGAATGCCAGAACTATTTAAAAAGCATATCTCTTGATTCTGTTGCTATAGAGCAACAGATCTATTTTAAAGCGCAACTTTTTATTCCTTTGGATAATGAGGCTATAACATGTACTAAGATCAACAAGGATTGTATTGCTGGATTTTATATACATCGTAATGATTTACATCAATTTAGGAAAAACAAGTTCTACATACCTACCAAAAAAGATTGGTTAACAGTTCCGCATACACATGTAGATTGGATTTCCCATGAATACTTTCTTAAAGAGAGTGATCAATACCTCGAAAGAAAGTTCTCTCCCATGTGTTGGATGAAATCTGACAATGGCGAATTGCAAAAGTTTTTTTTAGTTTGGTGGTATTAATATTTAAAACCCTGCAACAGCAGTTACAGGGTTTAGGGTGATTCACCATCCAATCAACAAAACAAATTTGTTAACTTTCCTTCTCTTTTTCATGATTCTTAATAAATTCTGTATCTCTTGTATTTTTTTGCACAGTGATAGCTCCAAACATGCTTAATACAAAGGCTAACCCATAAAAACCTTTCTCACTAAGTTCTAAATCGGCATTCCACAAACCAATCACTAATAGTACTATGGACGCGACTGTTGTAAACCAACTAATACCGTAATACATTTCTGTAACTTGTATGTTCTCGAGCTTATCTCGTACTGCTTTTTGAACGGAGATTACTGAGAATAGACCAAATAATAGTATAGTAAAATAGTATCCTTTTTCATTCAGTAGCATATCTGCATTCCACAAACCAACACAATAAGATACCATCCCAATAAAAAGCACAGACCATGAGGCGCCAATAAATGCATTTGTCGGTTTCTGATCAAAGACTTCATTTTTTTTCTTTTTTGATTTTGACTTCAGTTCTTCTTTTGTTGAAACTGTTGTTTGATAATTCATAATTTTTGTTTTAATGATTACAGGACAAAAGTGCATACTAACTACAACATCACAAATACAATTTCAATTAAAAACTGACGATATATTTTATATTATTATATATTTAATCTCTATATTTATTAATTTTTTTACATAAAAACAAACGATATAATGACTGAGTTAAATGATATAATTCGCACACTCTCTTCAGATGAGCAGAAACAATTCGTTCTGTTTTTAGAAAAAAAGAACAAGAGGAAAGACACTAAAAACATTCAATTGTTCCAACTAATCTTGCAGGAAGAACTATCTATAAATGAGATGTCACAAAAGATTTATAAGACAACTAACAAAGATGCTTTATACGCCTTAAGAAAGCGTCTGTATCAGTCTGTGATTGATTTTACCGCTAATCATAGCCTCGAAGATGAGGGTTCAATAGATATGCAGATCATAAAGTACTTGTTAGCCGCTAGAAACTACCTAACAAAAGGTCATTATAGAATGGGGTACAGAGTTTTAGATAAGGCAGAGCCTATTGCTAAAGAACATCAACTATATCCACTATTAAATGAAATCTATCATACGAAAATTCAATACGCCTATAAGAGTACCGATTTGGATATTGAAGCACTTATTGATAAGTTTAAAAGAAACCAAGAGCTACATAATCTAGACGAAGAGCTAAACATTGCCTATGCCAAGATTCGAAGAAAAATAAAAGAAATTCTTCACAATGGGGTTATTGTTGATTTTCAGCATTTAGTAGAAAACACCTTCAAAGAGCATCAAATTAATCTGGAAGAAGCACTTTCTTTTAAATCTTTGTACCAATTAATAACAATAAACAGTCTCTCCGCATTTGCAACCAAGGACTATCTTAAAATCGAAAACTTTTTATTAAGCAAATATGAAATAGTAAAAGACCATAAATCAAAAGAAAAACAGCTGTACTATCATATTTATGTATTATATCACATTGCAAATACACTCTTCAGAAATAAAAAATTTTCTGAATCCTCTAAATACCTAGCAGTGATGCATGAGCATATGCTTTTAAAAAAAGGAAAATATTATTCATCCTTTAAGGTAAAGTATTATCTACTATTAGGGCTTAACAAAAATTACAGCAACCAATCCTCAGAGGCTATAAAAATATTTGAGCCTTTTGTCTCAAAAAAACATCCAGATCTTTCAAGTCTTCTTGACATTTATCTTAGTTTGACTATGTGCTACTTTCAACAAGGTGAATTCAAAAAGGCAATGCGTTTGTTTTCAAAATTTTACCATACCGATAAATGGTATATAGAAAAAACTGGAAAGGAATGGACTATGAAAAAGAATCTAATAGAGATTCTTCTTCATCTTGAATTAGAAAACTTAGAGCTGCTCGAGTCTAGGTTATTAAGTTTTAAAAGGTCCTATTATCAACATCTAAAAGCTATTGGTCAGGAACGTGCTATCATCTATTTGTCTTTTATTGAAGCATATTACAAAGACCCTTCAAATGTAACCTCTACACAATTTAAATCCAAAGTAGAGAGTTCCTTTGAATGGATCACCTCTAAAGAGGAAGATATTTTTGTGATGAGTTTTTATGCTTGGCTAAAAAGCAAAATGGAGAAAGCACCGCTTTACGAAACCACACTAAATCTAATTCAGCAATAGTATACTATTTCTCCCTCTCTTTCAACACGGATACAACATGGTTTAAACCATATCCCTTTGCTCTAAGCAACAATAGATAGTGGAATAACAAATCCGCACTTTCTTCTAAAAACAAAATATCATTGGTATCCTTTGCCTCAATAACAACTTCTACCGCCTCCTCTCCTACTTTTTGCGCAATCTTATTGATTCCTTTTTTAAACAAAGAAGCGATATACGAATTAGAAGCGTTTGCATTTTCAACTCTTTCAGAAATCGTACTTTCTAATGTAGAAAGAAACCCATATGACTGCTCATTAGTCCCATTCCAACAGGTATTTGTTCCTTTGTGACAGGTTGGTCCATTTGGGCGTGCCTGTATAAGTAATGTGTCATTATCACAATCAAGTTCAATAGTTTCTAATTGAAGGAAATTTCCACTCTCTTCTCCCTTGGTCCATAAACGATTCTTAGATCGACTAAAAAAAGTAACCTTTCCTATTTCCATGGTTTTTAAGTAAGCTGCTTCATTCATATAGCCAAGCATTAATACATTTTTGGTCATCGCATCCTGAATAATTGCAGGTACCAATCCATCTGAGTTCTTATTAAAATCTATATTCATAATCGTATTTCAATATTGTTCTTTTTGAGTTCTTTCTTTAATTCTGAAATTTCTATTTCTCCAAAATGGAAAATACTAGCTGCCAATGCAGCATCTGATTTTCCTTTGGTAAACGTGTCTACAAAATGATCTTTGGTACCGGCGCCTCCCGAAGCTATAACGGGTATATTGACCAATTCAGATAGCTTGGCTAATGCCTTATTTGCAAATCCTGATTTAGTACCATCATGATCCATCGATGTGAATAAGATCTCTCCTGCCCCTCGTTCTGCAACTTCCTTTGCCCAATCAAATAAATCCAGTTCTGTGGGAATAGTTCCACCAGCTAAATGCACATACCACTTTTCTCCCACCTTCTTAGCATCAATAGCTACCACAATGCATTGACTTCCAAACTTACTTGCCAATTCATTGATCAATTCTGGTCTTTTTATTGCAGCTGAATTCACAGCAATCTTGTCGGCTCCACATCGTAATAATGCATCCACATCTTCGACAGAAGAAACGCCTCCGCCAACGGTAAACGGGATGTTGACCTCCGCTGCGACTTTCAACACCATATCTCTCATTGTTTTTCTTCCTTCTAATGTGGCTGAAATATCAAGAAAAATCAGCTCATCTGCTCCTACAGCTGCGTACTGCTTTGCCAGTACTACTGGATCACCGGCATCTCTTAAATTGACAAAATTGACACCTTTTACTGTGCGTCCATTTTTAATATCTAAACAAGGTATTATTCGTTTTGTTAACATCTTAATTTTGTATTATAAATTGCTCCAGTTCTTTCAAGCGAATTCTATTCTCATAAATGGCCTTTCCAATAATAACGCCTTCACATCCTAAAGAATTTAACTTGGGAAGTTCGTTAAAAGAGGAGATTCCTCCAGAGGCGATCAATCGCATTTTCGGAGTTTCTTTTACTATTCTTTCGTACAATTCAAACGAAGGTCCTTCTAACATACCATCTTTAGCAATATCCGTACAGATCACATAAGAGATTCCTTTATTTTGATACCCTTTGATAAAAGGTATTACTTTTAACCTACTTTCTTCTTGCCAACCATTAATAGCAATATTTTCATTGTGGCAATCTGCTCCTAAAATGATCTTATCGCTACCATATTTTGAAATCCATTTTTCAAAAACGCTTGGATTTTTTACTGCGATACTACCTCCTGTGATTTGATTAGCTCCCGATTCGAATGCAATTCGCAAGTCTTCATCAGATTTTAATCCACCACCAAAATCAATCTTTAATTCCGTCTTTGAAGCTATCTGCTCCAATACCTTGTAATTAACAATGTGACTCGCTTTTGCGCCATCTAAATCGACAACGTGCAAATACTGAATGCCAGCGCCCTGAAACTCTTTTGCTACTTCTAAAGGGCTTTCATTGTATATTTTCTTTGTGTTGTAATCTCCTTTCGTTAATCGCACACATTTTCCCTCTATAATATCTATGGCAGGTATAATTCTCATACTTATAAATTCAAAAAGTTTTGTAATATTCTAGCTCCTGCTTTTCCGCTTTTCTCTGGGTGAAACTGAACTCCATAGAAGTTATCTTTCTTTAGTGCTGAAGCATATGTTGTTATATAATTTGTACTAGCTATGGAAGCAATAGTATTTTCTGCATAATAGCTGTGAACTGAATACATGTATTCATTTTCAGCAACTCCCTTAAACAGTTCGGATTTTAAATTCATAATTCGATTCCATCCCATTTGCGGTACTTTTCTTTCATTAGAAAACCGTTTAACGGTAGTATTAAAAATATTTAGTCCTTGTGTTTTTCCTTCTTCGGTAGCAGTACACATTAATTGCATCCCTAAACAGATGCCTAAAACCGGTTGTGCTAATGTCGGAATTACTTTATCTAGACCAGATTCTTTCAATTTAGCCATGGCTGAACTAGCCTCACCTACTCCAGGAAAAATAACTTTATCTGCACCTCTTATTTCTTCTGGATTACAGGATAATATAGCGTTCACTCCCAGTCTTTTAAAGGCAAACTGAATACTTTTAATATTTCCTGCTCCATAATCTATGATTACTAATTTCATTTCTATTCTTTTTAGTATGCTGTCATTTCGAAATGAGTCTGAAAAACGATTGAGAAATCTTCTTTATGAGATTCCTCGTCGCCTTGCTTTGTCGGAATGACTGTGTGTTTATAACATTCCTTTAGTTGATGGTAAAATCATCTTCTCAACATCACGTTTTACGGCCATCTTAATAGCTTTTGCAAACGCTTTAAAAATAGCTTCGATCTTGTGATGTTCATTAGTTCCCTCTGCTTTGATATTCAAATTACATTTGGCGCCATCTGTAAACGATTTGAAAAAATGCATAAACATTTCTGTAGGCATTTTACCAATCATTTCTCGTTTGAAATCCGCTTCCCAAACGAGCCAGTTTCTTCCTCCAAAGTCAATAGCTACTTGTGCCAGGCAATCATCCATTGGTAAACAAAAGCCATAGCGTTCGATACCTAATTTATTCCCTAAAGTCTGTGCAAACACTTCACCCAAAGCTATGGAGGTATCTTCTATTGTGTGGTGTTCATCCACTTCCAAATCTCCATTCACCTGAATATTTAGATCTAGTTGACCGTGACGTGCTATTTGATCTAACATATGATCGAAAAAAGCAATCCCTGTATTTATCTCGCTTTTCCCAGTTCCATCCAGGTTCAGGTCTATTTTAATTTTTGTTTCATTGGTATCTCTGGCAATATTCCCTGTCCTGTCCTCAGCTTTTAAAAATTGATAAATAGTTTCCCAATCTGTACTTTCTAGGGCAATATAACTTTCCAATGTCTCGCGTCTTACTGTAATTTCTTCATCTCCAACACCTCGTTCTTCATTCATAAAGATTCCTCTAGCTCCTAAGTTCTTTGCTAATTCAATATCCGTAAGACGATCTCCAATCACAAACGAATTAGTTAAATCGTACTCTTCAGAAAAATAATTGGTCAATAACCCTGTATTAGGTTTACGGGTTGGAGCATTTTCTTTAGCAAAAGTCTTGTCAATAATCTGTTCTCTAAAGACAATACTTTCTTGCTCAAAAGCTTTAATAATGAAATTATGTACAGGCCAAAACGTATCCTCAGGAAAACTATCCGTTCCCAAACCATCTTGGTTGGTTACCATCACTAGTTCATAATCTAGTTCTTTAGCAATCTTACTTAGATATTGAAATACTTTCGGATAGAATACCAATTTTTCAAAACTATCTAGTTGATAATCTATAGGTGGTTCTATCACTAATGTCCCATCTCTGTCAATAAATAATACTTTTTTACTCATGATTGTTTTATTGTTGTCACATCGAGCGCAGTCGAGATGTCTTAGTTCTCGACTACGCTCGAACTGACATTATTTTAATTCATTTAACACTTTTATCAATCTGTTATTCTCCTGTTCCGATCCTATTGTTAAGCGCAAGCAATTGGAGCACATTATTTGTTTTGTTCTGTTTCTTACCACAATTCCTTTTTCAAGTAATTCTTGATATCTTTTGTCCGCATCATCGACTTTAACCAATAAAAAATTAGCATCCGATGGATAACTCTTTTCTATCACCTTAACCAAACTTAAGTTGTTTATCATTTTGTTTCTTTCAGAAATAATACGTTGAATTTCAAGATTGGTTTTTTCTTGATTCTTCAATGCGCTCAAAGCAACGTCTTGTGTAAGCTGATTTACATTGTAAGGCGGCTTCACCTTATCTAAGATTGAGATAATTTCTAGAGATGCATAACATATTCCCAATCGAATTCCAGCCAGACCATACGCTTTGGAAAGCGTTTGCGTCACTATTAAATTAGGAAACTCTGCCAGTCGTCCTATCCAACTTTCTTGATCCGAAAAATCAATATAAGCCTCATCAATAACCACAATTCCCTTAAATTCTCTAATCAATTTCTCAACCTTGACCACTTCAAAACTATTGGCTGTTGGATTGTTTGGCGAGCATAATAATAACAACTTTGTACGTTCATCTTGTGCCCTCAAGATCTCATTTACATTGGGTTGAAAGCTTTCTGACAACGGAACTTCCACCGTAGCAACATCATTGGTATTCGCTAACACTTTGTACATTCCATACGTGGGAGGCAATGTAATTACGGCGTCCTGTTTAGGTTCGCAAAACACTCGAAATATTAAATCCAGTACTTCATCACTTCCATTACCTAGCAATATCTGCGAGGAAGGCATTCCTTTCAACTCGGACAACGCTTTTTTTACTAAGCTTTGCTTAGGGTCTGGATACCTGTTTAAACCTGAATCAAAAGGGTTTTCATTTGCATCCATAAATATAGTATCCGAAGAAGCCTCTTTAAACTCATCTCTGGCAGATGAGTAGGGACTCAAGCTCTTAATATTTTCTCTTACTAAATTATTTATATTCATTTCTTATTTTTTTGTCATTTCGAGCCTCTCGAGAAATCTTAGAGATTCCTCCACTTCGGTCGGAATGACACTTCATTTACCTTTTTTTAAACTTTCTAATCGTATGGAAACTGCTTTTTTGTGTGCCTCTAACCCTTCGGCTTCCGCCATTAATTCAATCGACTTTCCGATATTTTTAATCCCTTGTTTGGATATTTTTTGGAAGGTGATACTTTTAGTAAAACTATCCAGGTTTACTCCTGAATAAGCTTTAGAAAAACCGTTTGTTGGTAAGGTGTGATTCGTTCCAGATGCATAATCTCCTGCACTTTCTGGTGTGTAGTTTCCTATAAACACAGAACCTGCATTTGCTATATTGTCTGTGAAATACGCTGTGTTCTTTGTACAAACAATAAAGTGCTCGGGTCCATATTCATTGATCAAATCTAATGCTTCACTAGTACTCTTGACCAAAATAGATGTTGAATTCTCTATCGCTTTGGTAGCAATTACAATACGAGGTAAGGCTTTTACTTGTCTTTTAATTTCTTTGTTAACTGCTTCAACAAGTTTTTTTGACGTAGATACTAGGATGACTTGACTATCAACTCCGTGTTCCGCCTGACTTAGTAAATCGGAAGCAACATAAGCTGGAATTGCCGTATCATCTGCCATCACTAATAATTCACTAGGTCCTGCAGGCATATCAATAGCAACACTATATTTGGTGGCTAATTGTTTGGCCACTGTGACAAATTGATTTCCTGGTCCAAAAATTTTATATACCTCAGGAATAGTAGCCGTTCCAAAAGTTAATCCAGCAATGGCTTGTATACCTCCTACTTTAAAAATCTTTGTAACACCACAAAGCTGAGCTGCGTATAAAATTTCATTTGCTATTTTTCCATTTGCACTGGGTGGCGTGCACAATACAATTTCAGAACAACCTGCAATGTTCGCCGGAATAGCTAACATTAAGACCGTCGAAAATAAAGGTGCGGTTCCTCCTGGAATATATAGCCCCACTTTTTGAATGGGTCTTTTTTCTTGCCAACATGTTACTCCAGACATAGTCTCCACATAAACACGATCGGTTTGTTGCGCTTTGTGGAAGCATGTAATATTTGACTTAGCTACTTCAATGGCTTTTTTTAAGTCTTCAGAAATAGTCTTTATAGCTTCTTCTATCTCTTCAGAACTTACTCGTATTGAATCGAGTACTACTCCATCAAACATTGAGGTATACTTTTGAATAGCCTTGTCTCCATTTCGCTGAACGTCTTCAAATATCTGGTTCACGGTAGTTTCTATATCTTTTACCGTCTTTGTGGGACGTGCTAAGATAGTAGACCAGTCTTCTCTTTTAGGGTATTTTATAACTTTCATTGTTTTAGTATCCTTTTGTCTTTTCGAACTTGCCGAGAAACCTCTTAGATTCCTCCGCTACGGTCGGAATGACATGTTATTTTATAGTACCATTTTTTCGATTGGACATACCAAAATTCCTTCTGCTCCTTTTGCTTTCAATTCGTCAATGATCTCCCAAAACTGATTTTTACTGATCACGGAGTGTACAGAACTCCAACCTTCTTGCGCTAATGGCAATACCGTTGGACTCCGCATTCCTGGAAGTACCGCCAAAATGCTCTCAAGTTTATCATTCGGTGCGTTTAGCAATACGTATTTAGAGTTACGCCCTTTTAAAACAGATTGAATTCGAAATTGCAGCTTGTCTAGTACCTTTTGTGTTTCTACAGATATTCTTGGAGATACAGCCAATACTGCTTCGGATTTTAATAAAACTTCAACTTCTTTTAAATTGTTCTTGAATAAAGTACTCCCGGAAGAAACAATATCGCAAATACCATCAGCCAAACCGATGTTTGGTGCAATCTCTACCGACCCGTTAATAAGGTGAACATTGGTACTGACACTCGCAGCATTTAGATATTTTTGTACTGTATTTGGATAAGAGGTTGCAATTTTTTTCCCTT
Organism: Asprobacillus argus; assembly: GCF_032248395.1. Lineage (NCBI taxonomy): Bacteria > Pseudomonadati > Bacteroidota > Flavobacteriia > Flavobacteriales > Flavobacteriaceae > Asprobacillus > Asprobacillus argus. The sequence goes on along the minus strand of NZ_JAVTTO010000002.1, from coordinate 288,302 downwards.
CAAAGTAGGACATGTCTGTATAGATCTCATTCTTGGGAACCGCCAGAGAGACTTTACATTTTGAAAACCCCAATCGTTCTACAAAGTCGATATCCTGCCCTTTTTCTATTAATACGTTCTCTCCAATGATTGCAACATCCACTACACCATCTCTTAGGTATTGTGGAATGTCTCCATTGCGTAAATAGAATACCTCTAAAGGGAAATTACTTGCTGATGCTTTTAACTGATCCTTTCCATTGTCTATGGAAATGCCGCAATCTTTAATGATTTTAAGAGAGTCTTGATTTAACCTCCCTGATTTTTGAATCGCCATTTTTAATGTACTCATGTTTGTGCCCGATAAAGCGGGTGTCTTATTTGGTTTGAGTACATCTTAAGGAAAACTCCTTGCTTTAAGAGCAAAGAAAAACCCGTTTGATATACTCAAACGGGTTTTTAAATATGTTGATTTTATTCAATACACTTTCACTTCGCTTGAGTCGAAATATGAAAATGATGATGATGGTTTTGAATAAAATTCATGTCTTGTTTTTGTCTGAACAAAGGTTGCGAATAAATTTTTAGTTACGCAAGTACTTCTCCTAAAAAATTATTAGCGATTGGAAATTTTATCATTTTTGATGGATTTGTTTGAAATTATAACAAGTGATCTCATTGTTTATAGGAAAATAAATTGGTAAGTTTGAATACAATACTGTTAGATATTGTTATGCATTGGGAAATAATTAAAGAAAATAAGAGGGAATACGCGGACACTTCATATTATTTAAAAGCTGAAAGAAATTGTTCTGAAGGAAAATTAGTACTAGAAGTTTGTTGGGCTCAAATTATGTATGTTATATCTGTTGAAATTTTCTCAAAAAACACCAGTCATACACGCTTCTTTAAGAAAACAAATCGTCAACTCCTATACGGTGTTTTCGTTTTCTATAATGACAGAATAGAAAAATACGGTCATCAAATAATGAGAATAACCAATGACTCTCCTATAAGTAAACTAGAAAGAATGAATTCTATGCAAAAAGATGGGGTTTTAAACCATGTTATAAGTGAAAAATGCGATATGAGTTTTACAACTGACTTACCTGAAGAAAAAACAGCTAGTCTCAATAACTGTAAAAACCAATTAACAATTGCTCAAAATTCTAAAGTATCAAAATGAAAGGAATCAATAATCAAGCTATACTAGACATCAAAACTTTCAATATCAATGAAAATTATATGGAGTTCAGTGATGAAAAAGGGTATGCTATTGATGGTGGCATCGAATTTCATTTTGTAGAAAAAGTTATTACTATAGGGTGGAATTTCGAAAAGGAATCTTATGAATACGCCGAAATGCCGTACACCGCATCATTTGACTATTACGAGCTTAATTTGGAAAAACTTAATGAATTTATAGGAAAAAGAATTATATCTTTAGAATTGATTGAGACTGAATTTGAAGTTATTGTTGATTACACCATGAAAACTGAGAAGACAAAAGTCATTAGCGGCGTCCAAATCGACTTTGACAATGACCTTGTACTAAGGGTTACTACTTCATTTTTTGAAATCGATATTGAAAACAAACTACCCGTTAATATTTCTCCAGACATTCAAGGAAATTTGTTAATTGATATAGGTAACTCATTTAAGTATAATACTTAAACGCATTAACAGTAAACAAAAAACTGTCACAATTATTAAATTACTGCATCTTTAGAGTTGAATACGTAAACTAACCATCATGAGAAAACTAACGATCATTGTCTTTGTCTTTTTTCAACTAGGTTCCATAAAGGGGCAAACTTCCTTAAAAGAAATAGAGCTACAGTACGGTAAGTATGCGGTAGGTTATACTCATTATACAAAGACTGATAGCACCAGAATGTATCAAATCAAAAATGAGTTTAATAATCAGCGTATCTATCGCCCCATCCCCATTAGTGTTTGGTATCCAGCTGATATTAAAAAAAGTAATGCTCAGCAATTAACTGTTTTAAATTATCTGGAGATTTTAAAGGAAGAAGAAGAATGGAAACACTTGCCCAATGCGTTCTTATTAGATTGGTTTTCCTACTTGTGGAATACACCCCAAAATAAAGCACATCTTTCCGAAAAAGTTGCTGCTTTTGCTAACGCTTCTATGTTAAAAGGCAAATTCCCAGTTATTGTATATGCCCCCAGCTATCAAGCTTCATCTATGGAGAATTTTGCGCTATTTGAATATTTAGCAAGTAATGGTTTTGTCGTGATCTCAAGCCCTTCGCGAGGAACAAATACAAAATGGTTGGAAGGAGGCACAGCAAAAGATATGGAAACACAATCTAGAGATGTAGCATTCCTACTAAAAGAAATTTACACCTATAAAAATATTGACAATACTAAGATAGCATTGATGGGGTTTAGCTTTGGTGGAATATCAAATGCTCTAACAGCTATGAAAAATAAGAACATTAGTGCCATCGTAAGTTTAGATGGAACGGAAAGGTACAACTATAAAGTACTGTCAAAATCACCTTACTTTAACCTAAACAAGTTTACGGTTCCCTACATCCATTTTGCCCAAAAAGATATTCCTGAGGAAGTCCTTACAAAGGATAAAATTCCTGCTGAGTTGAATTATCAATTCCAACTGTACGATTCTTTAAAATATAGCAACGCATATAGCTATAAATTTCACGACCTCACACATTCTTATTTTAGTTCTTTTGGCGTCCTATTTGCCAATCGAGACAAAAGACAAGACAAAAGTGATGATAAGATCATGGCTTCGTATAAGTTACTCTCTGAACACGCATTGCAATTTTTAAATGCCACTTTGAAGGGTGATAAGAAAGCAAAATCATTCATTGAAAACAGTTCTAGTAAAAATGGTTTTTCTGAAAGTTTGATTTCAAAAAAAATGAAAAAAGGGCTAGTGACCGCCTTTAATTACAAAGATTTTAATGATCTAGCTCTGCAACAGGGATATAAAGATTTGATTTCACTATACAAAACAACCAAAGTAAAATATCCAAAACTGCAACTTCAAGAAGGCATGCTAAATACACTAGGCTTGTATTTATCATTTAACCCTTCAAGAATGGAACAAGGTATTAACGTGTTTCAATTGGCGTTGCATATATATCCGAAATCCGCAAATTTATACGATAGCTTAGCTGAAGCGTATCTTTATCAAAAGGATACCAAAAATGCCATTCTTAATTTCAAGAAGTCCTTGGAGCTAAACCCTCAAAATCAGAATGCTATCGATAAGTTGAAGCAATTAGAATAATATATAACAAGTGTCATTATAGACATATAATACAAAAAAGCTCAAGTATAAACTTGAGCCTTTTTTATATATGAGATTCCTCCCCTTCGGTCGGAATGACAAATCATTATGGTCTAAACGAAATTTTACGCATACGCAAGCTTTCTGGAGTAACTTCTAAGTACTCATCTACTTTAATGTATTCCATACACTCTTCTAATGAGAAATCAATCTTTGGAGCAATCTTCACACTATCATCCGTTCCTGAAGAACGAACATTGGTTAGTTTTTTTCCTTTGATTAGATTCACTCCCAAATCGGTATCCTTACTGTTTTCTCCAACCACTTGTCCAATATAGATATCCTGGTTAGGATCTATAAAGAAACGTCCTCTATCTTGCAAACGATCAATTGCATAGGCAGTTGCTTTACCTGCAGCAGAAGAAACGATCGCTCCTTTAATATCTTCCGTGAACTCTCCTTTAAAAGGTCCATATTCACTAAATCTATGGTTGATAATTGCAGTTCCAGCCGTTGCCGTTAAAATCTTATTACGTAAACCAATCAATCCTCTAGAAGGGATGGTAAACTCTAAATGCTGTAAATCTCCTTTTGGTTCCATCACTAGCAAATCTCCTTTTCTTAAGGATACTAAGTTAATTGCTTTAGAAGCAACATCTTCAGGAACATCAATAGACAATGTCTCGTATGGTTCAGATTTTACACCATCAATATCTTTAATAATTACTTGTGGTCTTCCCACTTGTAACTCATACCCTTCTCTTCGCATGGTTTCAATCAGTACCGATAAGTGTAATACTCCACGTCCGAAAACGTTGAATTTATCTTCTGTATCTGTTTCATCAACACGTAAAGCAAGGTTCTTTTCCATTTCTTTGAACAAACGATCACGTAAGTGACGAGACGTTACAAACTTTCCTTCTTTTCCAAAGAATGGTGAATTATTAATCGTAAACAACATACTCATCGTAGGCTGATCTACTTCAATTCTTGGCAATGCTTCTGGGTGTTCCATATCTGCAATCGTATCTCCGATCTCAAATCCTTCAATTCCCGTGATTGCACAGATGTCTCCACTTCTTACTTTAGAAACCTTTGCTTTACCCATTCCTTCAAATACGTGTAATTCTTTGATTCTTACCTTTTTGGTAGAACCATCTCTCTTACACAGCATGTAGTCTTTATTCTCTTCTAAATCACCTCTATAGACACGTCCAATAGCAATTCTTCCTGTAAAAGAAGAAAAATCTAAAGATGTGATCTGCATTTGAGGAGATCCTTCTCTATACGGTGCTTCAGGAATAGATTCGATTACTGCATCTAGTAATGGAATAATATCTGTAGTTGGTTCTTGCCAATCTGTACTCATCCATCCATTCTTAGCAGAACCATAAATAGTCGTAAAATCTAATTGCTCTTCCGTAGCTTCTAAGGCAAACATCAAATCGAACACTTTCTCGTGAACCAAATCAGGAGTACAGTTTTCTTTATCCACTTTATTGACAACTACAATAGGAGTCAATCCTAATTCAATTGCTTTTCCTAATACAAAACGTGTTTGTGGCATCGGTCCTTCAAAAGCATCCACCAACAGTAACACACCATCCGCCATTTTTAATACACGCTCTACTTCTCCTCCGAAATCGGCGTGACCAGGAGTATCAATTACATTGATCTTTACATCTTTGTAATTAACAGATACATTTTTAGAAAGAATCGTAATTCCTCTTTCACGCTCTAAGTCGTTATTATCCAACAATAAATCTGTACGTTCTTTACGATCGTCCAAAATTTTAGCTTGATCAATAATCTTATCTACCAAGGTAGTTTTCCCGTGATCTACGTGGGCGATAATAGCGATGTTTCTTATAGACTGCATACTTGCTTTTTTTGAAGTTGCAAAAGTACTACTTTCTTGTCTATTAATCGAGTATTATGAATGATGAATTTGTAAAAATAAAAAGTTAACCTCGAACATGGCTATTTTGCAGATGCTCTGGATGTTATTTTTCCAGCAATTCTTGAGACTCTTCATCATCTTCACGGAAGGCACTTGGAAGAATATCAGGGATCAATTTCATCAATAAAGGTAGTAGTAAGGCTCCGCCAGGTAGCATAAAAACCGCAAAGGCAGGTACAGCTTTGCAGATATCTAGCAACTGTACTTTTACCTTGTCTTTTTCTTCATCATTTAGACTGGTAGACATCGATTTTTTGATCAATGCTACTGCCTCTTTGCTTTGATCTAGCTCCTTAGCCAAACGCTTTTTGTTCTTTTTTAGGAGTTCTTTTATTTCGTCTACGGAAGTCATTTACAATTTTCGTCTTTTTCTTTCTTGTTTAATCAAGTTTAATTCTCTACTAGTCTGCCCTGCTACTGAAGTGTTTTCTTCAGCTCTTCGTATTAAATAGGGCATCACATCTCTCACGGGACCAAAGGGCAAGTATTTGGCTGAATTATACCCTTCTTTAGCTAAGTTGAAACTCATATGATCGCTCATACCGTATAACTGTCCAAACCACAATCGATGATCATTATTGGAAATCTTATGCTGTTTTGCCAAATCCATCAGCAAATAAGAGCTTTCTTCATTATGCGTTCCTGCAAACAAGGCCATCTTAGCGTGTTCCATCATATAACGGATGGCTTTATTATAATTATCATCTGTAGCTTGTTTATCCTTGCAAATTGGTGAAGGATACCCTTTTTCTGCTGCTCTTTCTCGTTCTTTCTCCATATAAGCGCCTCTTACTACTTTCATTCCAATGTAGTACCCTTTTTGATGTGCCCTTTGATGTAATCCCTTTAGATATTCCATTCTATCATGACGATACATTTGCAGGGTATTAAATACAATTACTTTGTCTTTATTGTATTTCTCCATCATAGCTTCGATTAAATTGTCTGCAGCGTCTTGCATCCAGCTTTCCTCAGCGTCTATTAAAATTGGAACATCACATGCTACTGCCTTCTTACAGATCTGATCAAAACGATCCATGACCAATACCCATTCACTCTTCTCTTCATTGGTCAATGCTTCCTTTTCAGTAATCTTCTGATATAGTCCAAAACGACCCACGCCAGTAGGTTTGAATACAGCAAAAGGCACTGCTTTCTTCTCTTTGGCGAACTCTATACTATCCAGTGTTTTCTTTAATGCATATTCGAACTGCTCTTCCGTTTCTTTTCCTTCAACAGAATAGTCTAGTACTGAAAATACACCTCTACCATGCATTCTCTCTATGTTTGGAATACAATCTTCTTCCGTAACTCCGCCACAAAAATGATCGAATACCGTGGATCGAATTAATCCCTCTACCGGCAAGTGCGCTTTCAAAGCAAAATTAGTAACGGCTGTTCCTATACGCACCATGGGTTGGCTCTGTATCATTTTAAACAAAAAATAAGCACGTTCTAATTCAGAATCAGATTTCAGAGAAAAAGCAATCTCCGTATTGTCAAAAAGTTTCATTCTTTGATTTTAGTCTTATGACAAAGATAATTAGCTAGCGCAAATTATTCAATAATTTCTACTTAATTTGCACTCATATTTCAAAACATATGCAGACTATTCAGGCAAGCACATATCCTGTTCATTTTCAAAAAGATAGCTACAAAGAACTATCGAGTCTTATCAAAGAAAAAGCGTATTCGTCTCTATTTATTTTAGTCGATGAAAACACGATGACCCATTGTTATTCGAAATTTATTCCATTTTTGGATACAGATACTCGTATTGAGGTCATTGAAATTGAGCCTGGTGAAGAATTTAAAAATTTACAAACATCGGCTGGAGTTTGGAATGCATTGAGTGAATTAGATGCTGATAGAAAAAGTTTACTAATTACCTTAGGAGGTGGTGTAATTACAGATCTTGGTGGGTTTATTGCATCCACCTTTAAAAGAGGTATTGACTTTGTGAATATTCCAACGACACTATTAAGTATGGTAGATGCTTCGGTGGGTGGAAAAACGGGTATTGATCTTGGTGTTTTAAAAAACCAAATCGGACTATTTTCCAACCCTAAAATGGTGATTGTAGATACGGATTATTTAACCACATTAAGTGATAGAGAAGTACGGTCTGGCATGGCGGAAATTATAAAATATGGTTTAACATACGATATTAAACTTTTACAAGAGGTAAAAGAATCTAAAAATCATAATTTCAATGACTTAGTGTTTAAATCTATTCAAATTAAGAATACCGTTGTCTTAGAAGACCCTAAGGAAAATGGACTTCGTAAGATTTTGAATTTTGGGCATACTATCGGACATGCAATTGAGTCTTATTTTTTAGAGAATCCAAACAAAGAAAAGCTCACACACGGAGAGGCTATTTCCATAGGTATGATTTGTGAATGTTATATATCGTATCAGCTCTTAAATCTGCAAAACAAAAAGGTAGATAGTGCTAAAGAATTAATACTATCCATCTTTGATAAAGTTCAAATTTTAGCGGAAGATTTTGATCCGATCATAGCTCTTTTAAAGCACGATAAGAAAAACGTAGCTGGACAGGTGAATTTTGTTTTATTAAATGATTTTGAAGATTGTCAGCTGGATTGTAAAGTACCCAACGATCTAATCATTGAGAGCCTAGAGTATTACAATTCTTAAACTTTTACAGCACAAGACTTATAAATATCTTCATATACTGGTAAGATATTTTTTAAAGAGAACTGTTTTGTGTGTTCTTTAGCGTTTGCTTTAAAAGTAGCTAAAGTTTCATCATCTTTTAGAATGGTCAAAGCATTCTTCGCCATATCTTCTACATCACCAATATTACTTAAGAATCCTGTTTTACCTTGCGTATTAACTTCAGGTAACCCTCCGGTATTTGTGGAAATTACAGCTGTATCTGCCGCCATTGCCTCCAAAGCAGCTAATCCGAAGCTCTCGCTTACAGAGGGTAATAAGAAAACGTCTGAATAGCATAAGATCTTTGCAACCTCATTACTATTTCCTAAAAAAATCACTTTATCTGAAATTCCTAGGTCATTAACCAAACCTTCTGCTTTCACTCGGTCTGGTCCATCTCCTACCATTAACAGTTTTGCTGGCATTTCTTTTTGAACAAGGTTAAATACCTTGACCACATCAGAAGTTCTTTTTACAGGTCGGAAATTACTAACATGCGTCAATATTCTTTCATGTGGTTCGGCTAAGGCGATGCGCTTACACTCTTTTTGATGCTCCTTGTCGTATTTATCTGTATCAATAAAGTTGTATACCACCTCAATATCATTTTTGATATTGAACAAACGTTGTGTGTCTCGTTTTAAACTATTGGAAACTGCGGTAACCACATCTGAATTATTGATGCTAAATTCTACTGCCGTTTTATAAGTTGGGTGACTTCCAACAAGCGTGATATCCGTTCCATGCAAGGTAGTAACTACCTTTACATTCATTCCTTTTTCCTTTAACATTTGCTTTGCCATATACGCCGCATATGCATGTGGAATGGCATAATGTACATGTAATACCTCTAATTGATGTTTTTCGACAACCTCAACCATTTTGCTAGATAAAGCTAATTCGTACGGTTGATATTCGAATAATGGATATTCTTCCAGTAGCACTTCATGAAAGTGCAGTTTGTGAGTAATAAAATCTAATCGAACTGGTTGATTGTATGTGATAAAATGTACTTCATGACCTTTATCTGCCAAGGCCATTCCTAACTCGGTAGCCAGTACTCCACTCCCACCAAATGTAGGGTAACAAACGATTCCTATATTCATCTTAGATTTTGGTTTAACTGACGTAAAGATACTTCTTTACTTACATCAATATGTGAAGAAAAGTATAAAAAAAACCTATGGATATAGTAGTTATCTCTATATCAATAGGTTTGTTATGTGTGTTCTTTTGAGATTCCTCCGCGTTGGTCGGAATGACATATGACTACCCTTCATGTCATTTCGAGCACAGTCGAGAAATCTCTCCATACTAGGTTAAATGTTTAAATCATATTGCATAAGTCCTTCCATTCTGGATTCATTTGATTAATAAGATATTCCTTTTTAACTCTCTTCCATTTCTTTAATTGCTTTTCTCTTAAAATAGCAACATTAATATTTTGAAAGTGTTCAAAATAGATTAAATTATTGCACTTATACTTATGTGTAAAGTGCTTTGAATTTGCTTCTGGATTGCGATGATAATACAATCGTGTTTTCAGATCATTTGTTACACCTATGTACAGAACAGTTTTCCTTTTATTAGTTAAAATGTATACAAAGTAATTATGGGTACCTAAAGTTTTGTTCATAGCAAATACAATATACAATCTTTTTGAGATTCCTCCGCGTTGGTCGGAATGACAACCTGTAAACCTTCATGTCATTTCGAGTGGAATCGAGAAATCTGGCTCAATTATTTTCATCCTTAAATTACTTAATGTCGCTGGAACGCCAACCATTAAACTCTTTGTCATTTCGAGCATTAACGAATTCAAAACATATTTTGATGAAGTTAGCTTACGAAGTAAGTCGAGAAATCTCAGGAAGCACCTTTTCGAATAGCAATAAAAAACCCTGCAATAATTGCAGGGTTTTTATAGGTTTTTATATTTAAAAAGACCTCTCGACTCCGCTCGAGGTGACATACTATTAATAATCTCCTAAGGTTTCAGGGTTTTGTGCTAACGCACTTTCTAACTGCTCATCATTAGGTGCTTTTCCATGCCAGGCATGTGTATGCATCATAAAATCTACACCATTCCCCATTTCTGTATATAATAAGATACATACAGGTTTTCCTTTTCCTGACCTTGATTTTGCTTCCGCTAAACCAGCTTTTATAGCGTCAATATCGTTCCCTTCTTTTACTTCTAACACATCCCAACCAAAAGCTTCAAATTTTGCTTTGATACTTCCCATTGGCAATACATCATCTGTAGATCCATCAATTTGTTTTCCGTTCAAGTCTATGGTAGAAATCAAGTTATCAATCTTCTTACCAGAAGCATACATGGCTGATTCCCAAACTTGACCTTCTTGTAACTCACCATCTCCATGTAAGGTATATACAATCTTATCATCTCCATTTAACTTCTTTGCTTCTGCAGCTCCTATAGCAACTGACATTCCTTGTCCTAAAGATCCTGAAGCAATTCTAATCCCAGGTAATCCTTCATGCGTTGTTGGATGCCCTTGCAAGCGAGAATGTAGCTTTCTGAATGTTGCCAATTCTGATACAGAGAAAAATCCGCTATGCGCTAACACACTATAATACACTGGAGAGATATGTCCGTTTGATAAGAAGAATAAGTCTTCATTTTTACCATCCATTGAAAAATCAGTGGAATAGTCCATTACCTCCTGATATAGTACTGTAAAGAACTCTGCACATCCTAGAGAGCCTCCTGGATGTCCTGAGTTTACTGCATGCACCATGCGTAAAATATCTCTTCGTACTTGTTGTGTAAAGTCTTGTAGTTGTTGTGTTGTTGCCATGTATATAATTGTTTGAGCAAAAGTAATTTTTTTAAGAGCAACCCACAAGATTATTTATCAGCAAAAATTGAGGTTATTAACAATTTTATCCATCACAAAAGTCAAGTTGAAATTATATCTTTACATCAATCGCATTAACTACCCTTAAGACCGCACTATGCTAGAAAAAAATAAAGAAACCGTCCGCAGATACTTTACAGAGCTATGGGAAAAACAAAACTTTGATATCATTGACCAGGTATTTACCAAAGACTTTACAGGGCATTTGGTAAATCCATCTAAAGGAAAAGAAGGCATTCAAAAAAACGTACTGATCATGAAAAAGGCCTTTCCAAATGGTCGATTAGAAATTGATGATCTATTTGGTGAAGCCGACAATATCTGTATTCGCTGGCGATATGTAGGCAAGCACGAAGGAGAATTTATGGGCATCTCGCCTACCGGTAAAGATATTGTACTTAAGGGGATTACTATAGAACGGTTTGAAAATGGTAAAATAGCTGAGCTATGGGCGGAAATGGACATTTACGACCTTCTTAAACAGTTAGGCGTAATTAACATGTAATTCTATTACATCCCTATTATTTCGAAACCTGCTTGCAGCAGGCAAGTGAGATTTACAGAATTGGTTGAGAAATATCAGATTTCTCGTTAGCACTCGAAATGACAAATAACGAACCTAAACGAATTAGGTTTTCTGTTTCTTCTTTTTAGCTGCTGGAAATAATACATTGTTTAGGATCAAACGATACCCTGGTGAATTCGGATGCAAATCTAATTCCGTTTTAGGGTCTCCTACTCGATGTGAATAGTCTTCCGGATCATGTCCTCCATAAAACGTAAACATTCCTTTTCCTTTCGTACCATGAATATATCGTGCCTCTCTATTCGTTTTGTTTTCTGCCATTACCAGGACATTAGACTTTACTGTATTTCTATCAAACGAAGTCGTTTGCCCCATAAACCCTTTGACCAATTGCGTGTGATTCTGACATAACATCGTTGGCACCTGATCCCATTTTGCCGAGAACTCGGTTAATGTAAAATAATCCGATGTTTTCGGAATTCTTCGTTTACGGGTCATATCGATAGATGAAAACTCATAGATCACAGGGTTTCGCACCAAATTAAAATCTTTAAAAGCAAAGGTCTTGCTAAAATCTATTTTGGATTGATAATTAGGTTCTGAGGCATCTCCATCAAACATAGATTCCGCAATATCCACTCCTTCGGCGGCTAGCGCAATATCAAAACTATCGGTAGCAGAGCACATGGCAAACATAAAACCACCACCAATAACATAGTCACGAATCTTTTTGCTGACGGCCAATTTAGCTTGAGACACTTTTGCATAGCCTAATTCTTTTGCTAGTTTTTCAGCATCTCTTTTTCCTTCGATGTACCAAGGTGCTGTTCTGAATGCTCCATAGAACCGTCCAAACTGACCGGTAAAATCCTCATGGTGCAGATGCAGCCATTCGTATAACAATAACTTATCGTTTAGTACATCTTTATCGTAGATCACATCAAAAGGAATTTCAGCATAGGTTAATACCATGGTTACAGCATCATCCCAGGGCATTTTATCTTTAGGAGAATATACCGCTATTTTAGGGGCTTTCTCTAAAGTTACTGCTTCCTGGTTTTTAGATGGTGAAGAAATTTCTTGTAAGATCAACTGAGATTTGGCATCTGAAACAACTTGATATGAAACACCTCGAATCTTACATTCATTTTCAATAATCGTATTGTTCTCAATCAAAAAAGCACCGCCATCATAGTTCAATAACCATTTTGATTTTAACCCATTCTCCAATGCAAAATAGACAATACCATAAGCCTTTAAATGATTCTTTTGATTGTCATGACTCATGGGGATATAGATAAATGATGCCCATATAGAGTTAGAGGCAAACAAAAAGGCCAGTAGTAAAAATAGTTTCTTCATATTCAAAAACTAAAATACACAATTACCAGAAAGCAATTGTGTATTTGTTACTTTTTATGATTTGTTTAAGAATTAATGTGTTTGATGTTTTCTTACAAAGTATTGGGAACCTTCATAAATAATTTGTCATTCCGAATGAGGTACGAAAAGCAATCTCTTTATTACAAGATTTCTCGTCACTCGTTTCTCGCTCTGTCGAAATGACAACAAAATCGTAATCTTTAATTTATACAGTAAATTTTGAATTACACTAAGAAGCACTCAATCCATTTTCTAAAACGGCACATCGTCTTCACCCATTCCAAAGGCATCTTTCGGTTCGATACGCTGGTCTGGCGAGAAGTCATCTCCAAAATTAGCATTCATACTTGAGTGGAACTCACTACTAAAGCCTTCTTCTAGATCCGAGAATTTTGCTAAATGTCCAGTAAATTTCAATCGAATATTGTCCAATCCACCATTTCTATGTTTTGCTACAATAAATTCTCCTTGTCCTTCACATGGCGAATGATCATCATCATCCCATTCTGTCATTCCATAATACTCAGGACGATAGATAAAGGATACAATATCTGCATCCTGCTCAATCGCTCCAGATTCACGAAGGTCAGATAGTAATGGACGCTTACTTCCTCCACGTGTTTCCACCGCACGTGATAACTGCGATAATGCAATCACCGGAATACTTAATTCTTTTGCCAAAGCTTTTAAGTTCCTAGAGATCGTTGATATTTCCTGCTCACGATTTCCTCCTTTACCAGTATTTCCTGCAGTCATTAACTGTAAATAGTCAATCACAATAATCTTTACACCATGTTGCGATACCAAACGTCTTGCTTTTGCCCTTAGGTCAAAAATAGAAAGCGAAGGAGTATCATCAATAAATATTGGCGCATCTGACAGTTTTTTCACCTTTACGTTTAACTGTTCCCATTCATGTGGTTCCAGATTTCCTTTACGTAATTTCTCGGATGTTAAACCCGTTTCAGAAGAGATCATCCTTGTGATCAACTGTACAGAAGACATCTCTAATGAGAATACTGCAACAGGGTGATCGAAATCAATGGCCATATTCTTTGCCATCGAGATTACAAAGGCGGTTTTACCCATACCCGGACGTGCAGCAATAATTACTAAATCTGAAGGTTGCCAACCAGAAGTTAACGCATCTAGCTTGGTAAATCCTGTAGCCAAACCACTCATCCCTTCTTGATTAGAAATATCTTGAATTTTCTTTAAGGCCTGCTTTACAAGATCTCCAGCTCCTTCCGAACTCTTTTTCAAGTTTCCTTGTGTTACTTCGAACAGCTTGGCTTCTGCATTATCTAATAGGTCAAATACATCTGAAGTTTCGTCGTATGCATTTTCAATAATATCGCTCGAAATAGAGATCAATTTTCTCTGAATATACTTTTGAAGAATAATACGAGCGTGGAATTCGATATGTGCAGAAGAGGCTACTTTTTGCGTTAAGCGTATTAAATAGAAATCGCCTCCAACAATATCTAACTTTCCATTTTTCTTGAGTTGATTGGATACCGTTAACAGATCAATAGGTTTTGATTCTTGAAACAATTCAAAGATCACACGATACACCTCTTGATGTTTTACCTCGTAAAAAGCATCGGGATGTAAGATATCAATGACATCATCAATCCCTTTTTTATCAATCATCATTGCACCCAACACAGCTTCCTCTAAATCTACAGCTTGGGGTGGAATCTTCCCTTTTTCAAGGCTTATGATTCGTGATTTATCAATCTTTTTTCCAGTTATCGGGCTCGGTTTATCCATATAAGACAAAAGTAATTTTTTAGTTTGATTTGATAGAACAGAACTTCATTTTTATTTGTACACAACTTTTGTTGACCAAATTGTTATTATCATGTTAACAAGATGTAAAGATGTGATTTCTTTAGTACATTTACTACCGTGAAGAACAAAAAAACGAACATCTATTTAACCCTTTTTTTAGTCGTTCAAGTACTGCTAATGAAATGGATTGCTACTGCTCCTGGATTTGTAGAAACTTATTATTCCAAAGGGCTGTATCCACTTATTAGCTCCTTTTTCAGAATTGTTTTAGGGTGGATTCCTTTCTCGGTTGGCGACCTGTTGATCTTCTATTTTATCTACAGAGCATTTCGATTTGTATATCGATTATTTAAAACACGATTTCGAAATTTTGTTTCCAAATTATTGCAGGTAACCGCTTTTTGTTCGCTCATTTATTTTTTCTTCTACCTCTTTTGGGGATTGAATTATTATCGCGAGCCGTTAGCAAAGAATTTAAATTTGGAGCAATCACCGTACACTTCAGAACAGTTACTATCATTATCTGAGCAAATGATTTTAAAACTGAATGAAGCCCATCTAAAGATCACCAATAATGATTCAATAAAAGTTATCGTTCCCTACACACAAAGAGAAATGTATGCGATGGCTCCTAATGGCTATGAACATTTATCAAATACATATCCGCAGCTGTCCTACTCATTTCGCTCTGTGAAGAGTTCATTAATGAGTTTGGTACAAACGTACAACGGAACATCTGGATATTTGAACCCACTTACTGGAGAAGCTCAGGTAAATAGTAGAATTCCAAAAACTGGATACCCTACGACTACCTGTCATGAAATGGCTCATCAAATTGGTTTTGCCGCAGAGAATGAGGCGAACTTTATAGGGTTTCTAGCTGCTATTCATAATGAAGACGATTATTTTAAATATGCTGGGTATAGAATGGCCGTGCGTTATGTGATCTTTGAGGTCTATAAAAGAGATAAAGAACAGTATAAAGAAATTTTAAAGACCATTCATAAAGGAGTCCGTATCGATTTTCAGGAAAGTTCTGATTTTTGGAATTCGTATAAAAACCCTCTTGAACCCTTAATAAAAAAAGGGTACAATGCCTATTTAAAAGCCAATAAACAAGCGAAAGGTATTCAATCTTACAACTATGTAGTAGACCTTTTAATGAGCTATTATAAGGTAGTTTAGGTCTTTTATTTTTCTTAAAATTATGTTAAAATCCAATGGAAACCCTATTTCCAGTTTGGTTCTCAATAAATTTATAAACTATTCAAATAATCACACTAATGAGAAAACTAATCCTAGTACTCTTGTTATTTGCTATACCAATTATGGCAAATGCTCAAGATTACTTCCCCACAAACACCGGTGTTAAAACTTCAGACAACACTACGGTAGCATTTACAAATGCAAAAATTTACGTCTCTCCTACCGAGGTTATCAAAAAAGGCACCTTGTTAATTAGAGATGGAAAAGTGATCAACGTTGGCAAGTCTGTTCGTATTCCGAGTGGAACTAAAGTTGTTGATCTTTCTGGAAAAACCATTTATCCTTCTTTTATTGAAGTATATACGGACTTTGGAGTAAAAACACCTCCTAGGCCTAGAAACAATAGTAGGAGGCCACAGTATGACGCTGGTAGAAAAGGATATTATTGGAATGATCATATTAGACCAGAGACCAATGCAGCTACTTCTTTTAAATTCGACTCAAAAAAGGCAAAACAATTGGTAAATGCTGGATTCGGTGTTGTAAATACACATATGAATGACGGTATCATACGAGGAAATGGGATGCTTGTTGCATTGAATGCAAGTTCTAGCGATGCCTATCGGATTTTAGATAATAGTTCGGCCCAATACCTCTCTTTTAGAAAAAGTAGACAATCAAGACAGTCCTACCCTACTTCTAGGATGGGTGCAATGGCTTTATTGCGCCAAACCTATTTGGATGCAGATTGGTACGCATCTGGAAATGCGAAGAATAAAGACATGTCTTTGGAAGCATTAAACAAGAATAAAGGATTAACGCAAATTTTTGATGCAGGTGGCTATTTAGATGCTTTACGAGCAGATAAGGTTGGTGACGAGTTCGGGATCCAGTATACCATTGTAGGTGCTGGAGATGAGTATCAAAGAGTAAATGATGTAAAAGCCACGAATGCTACGTTTATCATTCCAATCAATTTTAGAAAGGCATATGACGTGAGCGATCCATTACTTGCTAATAGAATTGCATTGAGCGATATGCGTAAGTGGAATCAAGAACCATCAAATCCTGCTGTATTAAGCAAGAATGGTGTGAACTTCGCTTTAACTACGCATGACCTAAAATCGGTAGCGAGTTTTCATAAAAACTTGAGAAAAGCCATCAAACATGGTTACGATAAGCAAAAAGCATTAGCAGCTTTAACCACAGTACCTGCTCAAATCTTAGGAAATGGTCGGATTGGGAATTTAAAAAACGGTTCATATGCAAACTTCCTAATTACCTCAGGAGATGTATTTGATGCAAAAACATCCATTTATGAAAACTGGGTGCAAGGAAATCAGAATGTGATCAAACCAATGAACATACAAAATATCTCAGGCGAGTATGCTTTAAATATTGGAAACAAAACATTTGATCTAAATATTAAAGGTTCAGGAGCAAAACAAAGTGGTAGCCTTAAGATGGGTGATAAAAAAGTAAAATCTAAATTTTCTTTTAAAGATCATTGGATCCAATTAACCATTAACGATAATGGAAACTTCACTAGGCTGATTGGTAATGTTGCAAACAACAACAATCTTCAAGGAACGTATTACGATAATGATGGTAACGAAGCAACTTGGACTGCTACCAAAAAAGGCGTGGCTAAAAAAGACGATAAGAAAAAGAAAAAAGATAGCAAAATGGTTCCACCTACTGTGTTACCGGTTAGCTATCCTAATATAGGTTTAGGAAACTTTACGCAGCCTGAACAAGAGACCATCCTAATTAAAAATGCTACTGTTTGGACCAGTGAAAAAGAGGGTGTTTTAGAAAACACAGATGTCTTACTTAAAGATGGTAAGATTGCCAAAATTGGTAAAGGGTTAAAAGACCGTAGAGCAAAAGTAATTGATGCGAAAGGGAAACATTTAACAGCTGGAATTGTAGACGAGCATTCTCATATCGCTGCTTCTGCTATTAACGAATCGGGGCATAATTCTTCTGCTGAAGTTACTATTGAAGATGTAGTAAATCCAGATGACATTAATATTTATAGAAACTTAGCTGGAGGTGTTACTTCTATTCAGATATTACATGGTTCTGCAAATCCAATTGGAGGTCGCTCGGCTGTTTTAAAACTGAAATGGGGAGAAAATGCAGGTGCATTGATCTATCAAAACACACCAAAGTTTATCAAGTTTGCTTTAGGTGAAAATGTAAAGCAATCGAATTGGGGTGATAATCAAACCGTGCGTTTCCCACAAACTAGAATGGGAACGGAACAGGTTTTTGTCGATTATTTCCAAAGAGCTAAAGAGTACGATGCGGCTAAGAAAAGTGGTAAGCCTTATAGAAAGGACATCGAATTAGAAACATTGGCCGAGATTATCAATAAGCAACGTTTTATCTCATGTCACTCGTATGTACAAAGTGAGATTAACATGTTGATGAAAGTCGCTGAGCAGTTTAATTTCAATGTCAATACTTTTACCCACATCCTTGAAGGATATAAAGTAGCTGATAAAATGAAGAAGCACGGTGTTGGTGGTTCTACCTTCTCGGACTGGTGGGCCTATAAATATGAGGTAAACGATGCCATTCCATACAATGCAGCAATCATGCATAACGCGGGTGTTACCGTAGCAATTAATTCTGATGACAGAGAGATGTCAAGAAGATTAAATCAAGAAGCTGCCAAAACCATTAAATATGGTGGAATGACTGAATTAGACGCCTGGAATATGGTTACCATAAATCCTGCAAAACTATTGCATATAGATGATAGAACAGGAAGTATTAAGGTAGGAAAAGATGCAGATGTAGTATTGTGGAGCGATCATCCTTTGTCTGTATACGCTAAAGCTGAAAAGACAATTATTGATGGCACCGTATATTTCGATATCGAAAAAGATATGGAAAAACGTAAAGCTATTAAAGCTGAAAAAGCGAAGCTTATCAGCATGATGCTTAATGAGAAAATGAATGGTGGAAAAGTACAAGCTCCAAGAAAAAAGGTGGCTAGAAATTTTCATTGTGACACTGAAGAACTACAAAACTAATGATCATGAAAAAACAATATATATATAGTTTGCTATTTTTCTTCTTAACAGGAAACATTTTAGCACAACAGACACCGGCAGCAAAACAGACGACTGCCTATTCTATTGAAGGAGCAACCGCTCACTTAGGAAACGGAAGTGTTATTGACAACGCTTTGATCATGTTCGAAAACGGCAAGCTTACTTTTGTGGGATCAGCCAATTCGAAGATCGCAAGAAAAGGAACTGTAATTAATGCCAAAGGAAAGCATGTATATCCAGGGTTTATAGCTGCCAACGCTTCTATAGGATTGGCAGAGGTAGATGCGGTAAGAGCAACAAGAGATTTTGACGAGACTGGAACCATGTTACCACATATCCGAAGTTTAATCGCCTATAATGCAGAGAGTAAAGTTATTGAATCTATGCGCCCAAATGGCGTGTTAATGGCACAGGTTGCTCCTAGAGGTGGTACTATTTCAGGAACTTCTTCTATTATGCAATTAGATGCATGGAACTGGGAAGATGCTGCGATAAAAGTAGATAATGGTATTCATATGAACTTCCCAGGAAGTTTAGCTCGAGGAAGATGGTGGCTAGGAGAAGATCCAGCTTTAAAACCAGATAAGAACTACACAAAAAACAAGCAATCCATTAAAGATTACTTCAACAAAGCTAAATTGTATTTAGCAGGTGATCAAAAGGAAAAAAACCTGCCATATGCGGCAATGAAAGGATTGTTTGATGGAAGTCAGATATTTTTTATTCACGTTAGCGGACAACGTGAAATTACGGATGCTGTAAACATGTTTAAAGAACTAGGTGTCCAAAAGATGGTTGTTGTACACGGTGGTCAAGCGCATAAAGTAGCAGATCTATTGATAAAGAACAATATTCCGGTAATCATTGATAGAGCGCATCGAGTACCTAATAATGAAGATGATGATTACGATCTTCCATTTAGAAATGCGAAGATGTTGGTTGACAAGGGAATTACTGTGGCTATTGGTATGGAAGGACAAATGGAAAGAATGAATACCAGAAACCTTCCTTTCTATGCGGGAACATATGCCGCTTATGGTTTAGGAAAGGAAGAAGCTATACAACTTATCACCGGAAACGCTGCCAAGATCCTTGGTATAGATAACGTTGCGGGTACTTTGGAAGTAGGTAAAGATGCTACCTTATTTATTTCAGAAGGAGATGCTCTTGATATGAGAACGAATATCATCAATGATGCATGGATACAAGGAAGAAAAATTAGTTTAGAAACGCATCAGACCAAACTCTGGAAGCGTTACGACACTAAAATAAACAAGAAATAATGCAAAAGCGCCGATAGAGATATCGGCGCTTTTTTTGGCACTACATTCAACCGTTGGGGGGCTATCAATTGCTACTTATCACAATTATAATAACCTGTACCATAATCTTTAGGCCCTATTCGTACCCTGTTTACATATACATAAATAGAATTACTGGATTTTACAAGGTAGTAGCTTCCTCTTGTTCCATAGTTCCCATTCACATGTAATCTATCAGTAGTCTTTCCTGAGCGTCGAATATCATATTTCTCGCTTGGAGCAACTGCCTTATATGAAAAATGGATTTTGTTTTTGTATCGGTTTCTAAACTGAATAGACCATCTGTATTTTTTTGCGTACTTATTGTACCCCCCATTTTTAACTCTGAAATCTAATCCACGTAGGCAATCGGTTGTGTTCCAGGAACCCCATCCTTGGGTATCTACTTCAGATGGGAGGTCTATTTTTAATAATAGTTCTGCTCCTTCATTAATTTTCTCATTGTTGGTCGGTGTTGAAGTAAAGGACATCGCCATTACTCCTAATACTAGCAATACTAGTACGAAATTGAATTTTTTCATTCTTCTTGTTTTAAAATTACATCACAAATATTTATAAAACCAAGATGTTGAAGTATCCCTAAGAATAGGTATTTTTGTCATATATGAAACATATTAGTAGTCTTCAGAATAAGGTTATCAAAGACATATTAAAGTTACAGGAGAAGTCTCGCGAACGCAGAAAACAAGGTCTTTTTGTTATAGAAGGTAAAAGAGAGATAAATCTCGCTATAAAAGGCAGTTATGAAATTACTTCTCTCCTATTTGTTGCTGATAAGGTTTCTGATGATTTTATATCTCAGTTTGAAAACGCCGATGTTATTGAAGTAACAAATGACGTATATCAAAAAATTGCGTACCGAGAATCTACCGAAGGTGTTATGGCCTTGGCTAAAACAAAGAACCTCGATTTACAAAACTTAGTTTTCAACAATAGTAGTCCTCTAATATTAGTGGCTGAAGCTATTGAAAAACCAGGAAATATAGGTGCAATGCTTAGAACAGCCGATGCAGCTAATATTGATGCCGTTATTTTAGCCGATTCTAAAACCGACATATACAATCCAAATGTCATTCGTTCTAGTGTAGGATGTCTTTTTACCAATCAGATTGCAACAGGTAGTTCGGAAGAAATCATAACCTTTTTAAAAAAACAGGATATACATATATATAGTGCAACACTTCAGAATTCTAATGCATATATTGATGAAGATTACTCATCAGCTTCCGCATTAGTAGTTGGAACCGAAGCTACTGGGCTCACTGATATTTGGAGAGATCAAGCTACTCAGAATATCAATATTCCCATGGAAGGTGTTATAGATTCTATGAATGTCTCCGTAGCTGCTGCCATTTTACTATTTGAAGCTAAAAGACAACGAAATAAATAAATACTTGAGTTATGGACAAATTTCTACATGAAGCAATTAAAGAAGCACAACAAGGTCTAGATGAAGGAGGCATTCCTATTGGGTCCGTTTTAGTCTACGAAGGAAAAGTCATTGGTCGTGGTCATAATCGCAGAGTACAACAAGGAAGTGCTATTTTACATGGAGAAATGGATGCATTGGAAAATGCGGGTCGACTTCCGGCTAAAATTTATAAAAACGCTGTTTTGTACACCACACTCTCTCCTTGCCCTATGTGTTCTGGAACTATTTTACTGTATGGTATACCTAAGGTGATCATTGGAGAAAACAAAACTTTTATGGGTGAAGAAGCGCTTTTAAAAAGCAGAGGGGTTAATGTAGAAGTTATAAATGATACTACTTGCATAGAAATGATGGAATCATTTATAGCTAACAAACCAGAATTATGGAATGAAGATATTGGTGAAGAATAATTGGTACTAATGAAACTTAACTTTAAAGAAGATATCATATTGGAAAACGATAGAGTTCGCCTAGAGCCATTAACTATAGAACATGTTGAACTCTTGACTCCCATAGCTATTGATAACCCAACGCTATTAAAATACTCACCTCCAAAATTTGGTACAGTTGATTATTTAAAGGAGTATATAATCCGCTATGTAAAAATGAGAACCCAGCATTTGATCTATGCTTTTGCCATTTATGACAAGCAAAAAAGTACCTATGCAGGTTCTACAAGTTTTATGAATATTTCTCAAGTGGATGAACGATTGGAAATTGGGTCTACCTGGATAGGAAAAACATTCCAAAGAACTGGACTTAATAGACATTGTAAATATCTTTTAATGCAATACGTCTTTGAAACATTGCAATTCGAACGATTGGAATTACGAACTGACGAGCGAAATATTCAGTCACAAACTGCTATCAAGGCCATTGGCGGTCAATACGAAGGGACGCTCAGAGGTCATTTATTGATGTCTGATGGTTTTCGAAGAAATACTGTTTGTTATAGTATTCTCAAAGATGAGTGGAAAGACATTAAATCGACCATTTTCAAGACAGTAACCGAATAGAAACAACTTATTATGATAACACAAAAAGCAGCATATAAAATAACACTAGTAATTCTTACCCTATTGGTAACCTCATGTAAAAATGAACCATTTTCCATAGAGGAAGAACAAAACAAGATCCTGGCACAGCACAATGCCCAACGTGTGTATCATTTTGAGAAAGACTCCATTGCATTTGCAAATCAGTTGTCAGATAATTTTATCTCTGTAAATAGAGGAGTTATTTCAAAACCGGAAAAAGAGGCAACTATATCTAGATATCACGGATATTTCTCTTCCGTTAAATTTATAAAGTGGGATGATGTAACGCCGCCTATTATTAAATTTTCTGATGATGGCAGCTTAGCGTATACCATTGTAGATAAGATCGTTACTGTTTCATACGAAGACAAAGACGGAAATATAAAAACAGGAGAAACTCATTTCGCTTGGACCGCCATTTACAAAAAATATGGTGATGATTGGAAAGTTGAAGCCGTTACATCGACAAATAAATAGTAAACAAACCTATGACACCGACCATTCTATTTTATATCATCATAGGAATCTTACTCCTCAATTTTATTATTGATAAGATCCTTTCTTCATTGAACGCCAAACATTTTAATGACCCTATTCCTGAGGAACTGAAAGATGTGTACGATCAGGATGAATACAATACCTCGCAATCCTATAAAAAGACGAATTATAGATTTTCTATAATGACTTCATTTTTCTCATTAGCCCTCACAATGGCATTTTTCTTTTTGGATGGCTTTGCCTTTATTGATGCGATAGCTGCGTCATACTCAGAGAATATGATTGTCATAGCCTTAATCTTTTTTGGGATCATTATGATTGGTAGTGATATTATAACTACTCCTTTTGCTTATTATAAAACGTTCGTTATAGAAGAACGATTCGGCTTTAATAAAACTTCGAGAAAAACCTTCATTTTAGATAAGATCAAAGGTTGGATTATGACCGCAATTATTGGAGGGGGGATTCTATCATTAATTATATGGTTTTATCAATTGACTGGAAATCATTTTTGGATCTATGCCTGGATCCTAGTAGCCGTTTTCTCTTTATTTATGAATATGTTCTACGCAAAATTGATCGTGCCAATATTTAACAAACAAACACCTCTTGCAGAAGGAGATTTAAAAGATGCTATTTCAAAGTATGCCAACAAAGTAGACTTCACTATCAATAATATATTTGTTATTGACGGTTCCAAAAGGTCTACGAAAGCAAATGCCTATTTTTCTGGATTTGGAAAAGAAAAAAGGATCACGCTATTTGATACTTTGATCAATGATCTGGAAACTGAAGAAATAGTAGCCGTTTTAGCACACGAAGTCGGTCATTATAAAAAAAAGCACATCATTTTTAATTTGATTACCTCTATCCTACTGACTGGAATCACATTATTCATACTATCATTATTCATCAATTCACCAATACTTTCGCAAGCTTTGGGAGTGGAGCAACAGCGTTTTCATATTGGGTTAATTGCCTTTGGTATCTTGTATTCTCCTATTTCCGAAATTACCGGATTGGTCATGAACTACTTTTCGCGCAAGTTTGAATATCAAGCCGATGATTATGCAAAGAATACATTTGCAGCAGAACCTTTAATCAATTCACTTAAAAAACTTTCAAGAAAAAATTTAAGCAATCTTACGCCTCATCGCTGGTATGTAACGATGCATTACTCTCATCCAACGCTATTGCAGAGAGTTAAAAATTTGCAACTTTAAAAAACAGAAAACTTGCTCATTACAATTCTTTATGCTACTTTCATTTATGAAAGAGAATTCTATACTATATGGCATATACAGCAACGATAGAAGATGAAAAAAAAGAGATTGCAAAGCGCTACAAAGATCTCTTAAAAGGTACGTATCAGGTCTTATCTAAAGAAGATAAAGCGCTCATACGTAAAGCTTTCGATATTGCCGTGGAAGCGCATAGTGAACAGCGCAGAAAAAGTGGCGAACCGTATATTTACCATCCCATTGCAGTAGCAAAGATCGTTGCCTACGAAATTGGATTGGGAGCTACTTCTATTGCAGCTGCATTATTGCACGATGTGGTTGAAGACACACAATATACCGTTGCCGATATGGAGCAGCTTTTTGGTGAAACTATTGCCAGAATTGTAAGCGGTTTAACCAAGATTTCTAGTTTAAAAAAAGATAAGGATTTTTCTATTCAAGCAGAGAACTTTAGGAAGATGCTTTTGACCTTGCATGATGATGTAAGAGTTATTTTGATCAAGGTTGCCGATAGATTGCACAATATGCAAACCATGGACGCGATGCCAGCACATAAGCAAGTCAAGATTGCTTCCGAAACCTTGTACATATATGCTCCATTGGCGCACAGACTTGGTTTGTACAATATTAAAACAGAACTGGAAGATTTAGGGTTAAAGTATACAGAACCTGAAGTCTATAACGATATAAAGAACAATATCAGTGAGAGTAAGGAGGATCAAGAAAAATATATAAGAGAGTTTGCCAATACTTTAAAAAAAGGGTTCGATAAAGAAAATTTTGATTATGATATTAAAGGACGTTTTAAATCGATCTTTTCTATACGTAGAAAGATGCGTAAACAAAATGTTTCTTTTGATGAGGTATACGACAAGTTCGCCATTAGGATTATATACACTCCTTCTTCCGATGATGAGAAATTTGATGCCTGGAAGATCTACTCTATTGTAACTGACTATTTTAAGCCAAACCCTTCACGTCTTAGAGATTGGATCTCTCAACCTAAATCTACAGGATATGAAGCATTGCATATTACCGTTATAGGCCCTGAAGCAAAGTGGGTGGAAGTTCAAATACGTTCTAACCGAATGAATGAGATTGCCGAAAAAGGATATGCGGCTCATTTTAAATACAAGCAAGGAGCTATTGGAGAGAATGGTTTAGAGGGTTGGCTAAATAAGTTGAAAGAGACCTTGGAAAATCAAAGTTTAAACGCAGTTGATTTTGTAGAGGATTTCAAATTAAATCTATATGCTAAAGAGATTTATGTATTTACTCCTAAGGGTGATCTTAAATCACTGCCCAAAGATGCTTCTGCCTTAGACTTTGCCTTTTCTATTCATACTGATGTTGGGCTGAAATGCCGGGGAGCGAAAGTAAATGGAAAACTTGTCCCATTAAGTCATGTGCTTAAAAGTGGTGATCAAATAGAAGTACTCACAGCATCTAACAACAAACCAAATGTACGCTGGTTAGATTTTGTGATTACAGCAAGAGCGCGAACAAAAATCAAAACCGCCCTTAAGGAAGAAGAAAAGAAAATAGCCGAAGAAGGAAAAGCTATTTTAGCTAGGAAATTACGTCATTTAAAAATCAACTTTGACGAAAAAGTAATCAATGAGCTTGTACTCTTCTTTAAGCTAAAGACTAGTTTCGATCTTTTCTTCAGAATTGGCAATGGTGCTATTGACAACACCCAACTAAAAAGCTTCGTAAGTCAGCGTAATAATGCGTTTATTAGTTTCTTTAAAAATAGGTTGAAGAGGGCTCCCTCAAAAGAAGTTATTGAGAAAGAGGAAGTCACCAGTAAGTATGATTCGTTAGTTTTTGGTGTTGATGAAGAACGTTTGGATTACAAACTATCCAAATGTTGTAATGCCATTCCAGGAGATAATGTTTTTGGTTTTTTAACGATTAATGAAGGAATAAAGGTTCATAAAAAGAATTGCCCAAATGCAATCTCCTTGCAATCCAATTATGCATATCGCATCATGCCTGCAAAATGGATTGATTCATCCAAAGAACAGTTTAAGGCTATTTTACATATTAGTGGTGTCGATAATCAAGGGATTGTCAATAATTTAACTCGAATCATTTCCAATAGTATGAATGTATTTATTCACAGCATTAACATTGCAGGAAATGAGGGTGTTTTTGATGGTAAATTATCTTTGAGTGTTAAAAACAAAACGCAGTTAAACAAACTTATAGAGAATATAAAAAAGGTAGATGGTGTTCAAAAAGTTGAACGAGTTAATGCCATGTAAATATAGCCTGGCAAAAGTCCAAAATCTAAATAAATAACATTAAATTTGTGTTCTCGTAAACATCATTTCGTATGAATTCTGTAAGCAATCAAGAAGTAGTAAAAAGGGTATTTACCAGCTACTTAGAAGAAAATAAACACAGAAAAACTCCTGAAAGATACGCTATTCTTCAAGAGATCTATGAGGTAGACGAACATTTTGATATCGAATCTTTGTATATCAAAATGAAGAATAAAAACTACCGTGTAAGTAGAGCAACTTTATACAACACTATTGATTTACTGTTAGATTGCGGGCTGGTAAGAAAACATCAATTTGATGGTCATACCATGGCTCGATATGAAAAAAGCTATTTTGACAAACAGCATGATCATGTGATTATTACGGATACTGGTGAAGTTAAAGAGTTCTGTGATCCTAGAATTCAGATTATTAAAAAGACTATCGAAGATGTGTTCGATATCGATATTCACAATCATTCACTTTATTTTTACGGAACAAAAAAACAAACAAACAACTAAAACTAATTAACGAAAAATTTAAATGGCGGTAGATTTATTACTCGGACTACAATGGGGAGATGAAGGAAAAGGGAAAATTGTAGATGTTCTTACTCAAAACTACGATATAATAGCAAGATTTCAAGGAGGACCTAATGCTGGGCACACTTTAATTTTTGATGGATTCAAGCATGTATTACATACGATTCCTTCTGGAATTTTCCATAAAACTGCATTGAATGTAGTAGGAAATGGAGTCGTAATCGATCCAGTGATCTTTAAAAAAGAACTAGAAAATTTAGATCAACACAACATTGACTATACTTCTAAATTATTGATCTCCAGAAAGGCTCACCTTATTCTACCTACGCATAGATTGCTAGATGCCGCTTCTGAAACTTCGAAAGGGAAAGCCAAAATAGGCTCAACCTTGAAAGGGATTGGACCTACGTATATGGACAAAACAGGCAGAAATGGAATGCGCGTTGGTGATTTAGAATTAGATAACTGGAAAGACAAATACAAATCACTTACAAAGAAGCACATCAAAATGTTGGAATTCTTTGATGTAGATATCCAATATGATTTAGATGAGTTAGAAGCTGAATTTTGTTTAGGTATTGATAAATTAAAAACCTTACAGTTTATTGATAGCGAAGAATTTTTAAATAATGCAATGAAAGAGAAAAAATCGATTCTGGCAGAAGGTGCTCAAGGCTCTTTGTTAGATATTGATTTTGGAACCTATCCTTTTGTTACATCTTCTAATACTACTGCGGCAGGTGCTTGTACTGGTTTGGGTGTAGCTCCAAATAAAATTGGAGATGTATTCGGAATCTTTAAAGCGTACACTACAAGAGTAGGATCTGGTCCGTTCCCTACTGAACTATTTGATGAAGATGGTGC
Organism: Asprobacillus argus; assembly: GCF_032248395.1. Classification (NCBI taxonomy): domain Bacteria; kingdom Pseudomonadati; phylum Bacteroidota; class Flavobacteriia; order Flavobacteriales; family Flavobacteriaceae; genus Asprobacillus; species Asprobacillus argus. The sequence goes on along the minus strand of NZ_JAVTTO010000002.1, from coordinate 260,339 downwards.
TACAATGGCTAAAGTTGGGCATGAATTTGGTGCTACTACTGGGAGACCTAGAAGGTGTGGGTGGTTAGATTTAGTTGCTTTAAAATACGCAAATCAAGTAAATGGAGTTACTCAATTGATGATGATGAAAGGCGATGTTTTATCTGGCTTCAAAACATTGAAAGTGTGTACCTCGTATAAATATAAAGGAAAAGAAGTTACACATCTTCCGTATAACATTGAACCAGAAAATGTAACTCCTGTATATACTGAATTTAAAGGATGGAGCGATGATCTAACGGGTATGACATCTGAAGATCAACTCCCTCAAAATCTACTTGATTATATTGCCTTTATAGAAAAAGAAACTGAAGTTCCTGTAAAAATCGTTTCTGTTGGACCCGACAGAAAGCAAACAATTACAAGACAGTAAGGCATAATAATTGTTAGATTAGTTTAAAAAATACATCACTTGAAAAAAATTTTCATTTTTACTTTTCTAATGATTACCGCTTTTGGTCATTCACAAAGCAAAAAAATCAAGATTCTTCAGGCTAAGATTAGCGAAGCCGATGAAGATAGGTTTCCAGGTGCAATTATCCTAAAGGGTAATGTAAAAATGGAGCACGAAGGTGCTATTCTTGACTGTAATCAAGCATTGTTTTATAAAAAGCGGAATTTTTTTAAGGCTATTGGAAATGTTGTCATTAATCAAGGAGATACTATCATACAAACAAGTGATTATGTAGATTACGATGCCGAAATTAAACACTCTGTGTCATGGGGGAACGTCATCCTTAGAGATCCAACAATGACCTTGACTACTGACACATTGAATTTTGATAGGCTCAAGCAAAAATTGTATTATGACGACTTTGCTACAATTAGAGACCAGACAAATACGCTTAAAAGTAAGAATGGTACTTACTATTTAGAAAACAATAAGTTTACGGCAACTAGCAAAGTCACTGTCATTAACCCTGAAAACAACATTGATTCTAATCATCTAGATTATTATACAAATTCAGGACATGCCTATTTATATGGACCTTCTAACATCATCAGTAAAAAGGATGGTAATCGTATTTATTGCGAAAAAGGGTTTTACAATACGAAAACAGATATTTCTCATTTTGTAAAAAACGCAAAACTTTTCTTAAAAGATAGGACTATTGAAGGTGATAGTTTATACTACAATAAACCCATTGGATTTGCTTCTGCTACGAACAACATAAAAGTAATCGACACGGTTCAGAAATTTGTGGCTAGAGGAAATTATGCCGAACTTTTTGAAAAGAAAGATTCCTTGTTCATGATAAAAAGAGCTGTGGCAATCTCTATTGTAGAAAAGGATTCTATGTATGTTCATGGCGATACTTTGCTGGTAACAGGAAAACAAAAAGAGCGTATCATCAGAACCTATAACAATGTCAAGATCTTTAAATCCGATCTACAAGGAAAGTGTGATTCATTGCATACTAATGAAGCACTTGGGATTACTAAAATGTACTATAGTCCTGTTTTGTGGTCTGAAAAAAATCAGATTACTGGCGATAGTATTTTATTGCTGACGAATAAAGAAACTGAAAAGTTAGATTCTCTAAAGGTTTTAGGAAGACCGTTTATCGCACAGAAAGACTCCATAGATCCCAAAAACTTTAATCAGATTAAAGGCCGAGATATGTTTGGTAAGTTTGTAGAAAATAAACTGAGGCGATTTTTAGTAAATGGTAATGGAGAAGCTGTTAATTTTAATCGAAACGAGCAAGGTGTTTTAGAAACGATTACCAAACAGTATTGTAGTTCTATAGAGTTTGAAATTGAAGACAGTGAGATGACAGCGATTAAATGTATCAAGCAATCTGACGGTAAGACATATCCTCCTTCTCAGTTTCCTGAAACAGATAAAAAGCTACGTGGATTTATCTGGAGAGAAGATGAACAACCTTTAAGAGTAGAAGATATTTTTGTAAAAGGCAAAAAGATTCCCCGAATACCACTAGCGAAAAAGACCTTTATAAATAACGCTGAAGTACCCAAAATACCGAAAGAGAAGAAAAAAAGTAAAGACAAAGGAAAATAACTATGAAAGCTGATTTTTTAAAATATCAAGCTCAAACGAGTCCTTATCCCCTTTCTCTTGAAATTTCCCATGCCCAAGGTTCATATATTTATGATACTTCGAAGAATCCATATTTGGATTTTGTAGCGGGAGTTTCTGCTAATAGTCTAGGGCACAATCACCCCAAAGTTTCAGAGGCTATTAAAAAACAAGTAGACCTGTACACACATGTTATGGTGTACGGAGAATTCATTCAAAAACCGCAATTGGCACTTTGTAAAGCTTTAGTAAATACCCTACCTGCTTCACTTTCCTCAGTATATCTTACAAATTCTGGAACAGAAGCTACAGAAGGCGCGTTAAAGCTTGCTAAGCGATACACTAACAGATCAGAAATCATTGCAGCCAAGAATTCCTATCACGGAAACACACAGGGAGCGATGAGCGTTTCTGGTGCTGAACAACAAAACAGGGCCTATAGACCTTTGCTACCGGGAGTTCGTTTTATAACGTATAACGATCTTACTGATATTGACAAAATCACTCAGAAGACTGCGGCAGTAATACTAGAAACTATCCAAGGCGGTGCGGGTTTTATCGTTCCAGAACATACTTATTTACAACAAGTAAAGAAAAAATGTGAAGAAGTCGGAGCTCTACTCATTCTAGATGAAATACAAACCGGAATTGGTCGGACAGGTACTTTCTGGGGTTTTGAAAATTATAATGTCGTTCCCGATATTATCATTACTGGTAAAGGATTGGGTGGCGGAATGCCTATAGGTGCATTTATAGCCAACCATGAAATGATGAGTGTCCTTTCCACAAACCCAACCCTAGGTCATATCACTACTTTTGGTGGTCATCCTGTAATTGCAGCCGCGGGGTTAGCTACAGTGCACGAAATAACTCAATCCAATCTTCTTGCTGAAGCTAAGAGAAAGGAGGAACTCATTAGATCATTATTAAAACATCCTGGAATTGAAGAAATAAGAGGAACTGGTCTTATGTTAGCCTTGATTATGAAGTCTGAGGAATTAGCCTCAAGACTTATTCATACTTGTCTAGAGGAAGGGCTTATTCTATTTTTCCTATTGTTTGAAAAAAGAGCAGCTAGAATTACCCCTCCCCTTACTATTTCCGATGAAGAGATCGTTAAAGGGTGTTCGATCATACTAAAGGTATTAAATACCATATAATCTTATTCGTAAGCAAACTGAGAATTCAAAAACGATCATTCGATCACAAAAATGGGTTTGCTTGTCTTAGGAATGGTGGCAATATATATGTTTTGATCCCCTGAAAAAAATGTACCTCCAATAAGTAAGCTATCAATTTTTATTTCGATTTTATCCCTAAATTCCGTTACATTTTCAATCCATACCTTACAAGATGTGCAATCCCATTCAGCCGTTAGAAATATTACTGTATAAGCATTAAGGTCAATAAATTCTGGAGGGAAAACAGCGGGATGTAAAATCCCATTATTAGTGATAAAGTCATAAAGGGTATTCCACTCCGATTGAGAATTAATTATTTGATAGTTGACACCGAAGAAGTTTCCATGTATTGGCCCCGGTAAATGCTGATATGCATCTGTCTTAAATACAACTTCAAAGTCTATTTGTTTAGGAGTAACAATATACTCTTGCCGCGCTGACTCCGTTATACCAGAATCATCGTCTATGGAGCAACCAACATACAACGCGAATACGATAATAATTAAAGATATCTTTTTCATTTTCAAATATTTAGAGATGACTAAATGTACAAAAAATAAGGCAAAAAGAGAAGTATTCCAACAAACCTATGAGTCTTAACATACCTTAACAGTAATTGTAAAATACTGTAAATCAGAAGCAACACGATTTTACAAGGTTTTAGAGGCCTGAATGAACTGTAATTATTTACGGTGTAAATGGTCAAGACAACTAAGTAGCATAAATTATCCTTCTTTCCTAAAAACATGTTAAATAATTAAAAAAACATGTTTTCTTACCAACAATTCTGTAACATTTCGTCGTAAGAATAGTCTTAGAATATGTAGACCAGTTACAAAGTAAAACCAAAATACAAGTACAACGGTTGGTTAGTTGGGTGCCTGATTGCAACATTAATTTGTTGCTTCAGGCATTTTTTCTAACAATCCATCTAACGTTTTGCGAACGCGTTCACTATTCCAGTTTGCTGTTCCTATTTTTTTGATCGCAATTTTTTGATCTGCGCCTATGATGTAGGTGGCCGGAATAGATTGACTAAAGATCTCGCTCGGCATTCCGTTGTTCGAATTATAAGCTGGAAAATCGTAGTTGCTTTTTTTATAAAAAGTAGCCACGGTTTGCCAATTCTCTCTTGTTATAAATAGAAATACCACCTTATCCTTATAGTCTTCGTATAATTTTTTCATGGTTGGCATTTCGGCGATACACGGTCCACACCAGGTTGCCCATAAACTAACAAACAACACTTTGTCTTCTAATTCATTTACCCCAACGGAAGGTGTATTCAATCCCGTTAAAAACCAGTTATTATAATCCACCCCTTCCCTATCTTCCACATTTTCTACAGAAGGTGCAAAAGAAATGAGTCGTATAAAGTATGCTCGAGAATCTGGATAGATTAGTAACCCTATCAGGATCACAAAGGCGATATTTGTTATTGCTTTTTTAGTAATCTTCATTTTACAAAAATAAAAAAAGTGTAGCCAATTCTGGCTACACTCGAAATTAAATCAAACCATTAACATCTTAAAATAGTTGACTTTATTTTCTTTTTATTATCTCGTTACTGTACCTGTTGGTAAAGAACCAAGGTTTTGTCCAAAGTTGTGAGTATTTGGAGCAGTGTCCTGTCCTGCTGTCCCTACCAATGGTTTCATTGCAAATGGTGCAGCTGAATCATCCGGAACTGGCTCTACAGAAATTACCACAGTTCTTCCTCTTATATCCAATGGGAATGTTTCTCCTGTTGGTGCGTTTAAGAAGAAATCTTCTCCTGGAATTGGAGGACCTGCATTATTTTGCGTTCCACTAAATCCGTTACTACTATCCATAGTATTGAAAGTTGTAAAAGTTCCAGTACTAATAGGACCGTTATCTCCAACTACCCATCCTTCATAAGCCCATCCTGCTGGTAATGTTGGTAGTACAAAATTTGGCGTTGGTGGTGCTCCAGGAGTACCAAACCATACACCATATTGATCGTTTCCATTATTAGTTCCTGTTTCATCCGTTGGAGTTCTTAAAAAGAATGCTCCTGCTGCGGCACTAAAATCACCTACAATTCCTGTTGTAACATTCGCTGAACTTCCAGAAAAATCTCCCGCTAAAACTTTTGTAGCTGCTGGAGTCGGATCTGGATCTACAGCTGGCTCTATAGATAGCACAAAAGTAGTTGCAGATGCTAATTGCGTTGCGTCTACCACAAATGATTGCGGAAAGCTTACACTTGTAAATGTTCCTGTACTTACAGGAGATCCATTTACAATGATCCATCCTTCATAGACATAACTCGCGCCAAGCGCTTCTAGTCCTGATAAGTTTAATGTTAAAGTAGCTGTTGTCGGAGTATCATCACTATCGTTACACGAAGCAAAAAATAGGGATACTGCTAATAGTAAAAGGGTTCCAATTTTTTTCATCATAATATATTTTATATGTTAATGTTATGACAAAGGTATTTTGTAAAAACCCCATGAAATGTTAGCTAGCTTACATTTGCGAAATTATCTCGTAAAATTCTTATTTCTTTTCGGTTAAAACTGATAATATTATCTTCTTTTAACTCATTTAAGATCGTATTTAATGTAGGTCTTGAAGTACCAATAAGTGAAGCAATATCCTTTTGAGTATAAGGGTGCTCTATAACAGAGTCTCCCGTTTTTGGACAATCATGACCGTAATCTTCACATAATTCATCCAAGAATTCTAGTAATCTTGTTTTCGCATCTTTAAACAGTAATAACTGAAGGCGTCTTTCTAATTTTTTGAAACGAAGCCCTAAGAATTTATAAATTCGTAGACTAAATGTTTTATGATCTCTCATCAAATCTAGCATAGCTTCTACACTAATTGGACAAATGGAAGTTTTACTATCTATAGATTGGGCAAACTCATTTCTCTTTTCTTCCCCCAGAATGGCTTTTTCACCGAACAGTTCTCCTTTTCGTAAGATTGCATGTATTACCTCAGTTCCGTCTTCGTTATAATAACCAATCTTTACCTTTCCCGATTCTATCAAAAACACTTTGTTTGCAGCATCAGCTTCAAAATAGACGTAGTCATTTTTTCCATACTTGTCAAAGGTGTGACAGGATCTGTATTCTTTAAATTTATGCGGGCAAAGAAGGTTAAAAAGGTTGACGTCGTCGAAAAACCACAGTGATTTCATAAGATGTTGTAAGATGTTAATTTCTTACTCAGTCATTTTATATCGAAAAAACTTACAAAACAGTTAGGATAGTTTGAGTAACAAATTCGGGTCTGGGCAATTTCCTTGATAGAAGTTAAGTTCTTTTTTTGATGTTACCCCAGGATAGTCTCCTTTATAATCTGCTATGTCAAGAATGATTTGAAAATGCAAGTGAGGAGCATAATCTCCATTTACAGTAGCATCTCCTAAATAACCAATAATAGCTCCTTTTTGAATTTGTTTCCCTTTTTGCAGTGTAGCAATAGAGTTTTCACTTAAATGACCATAAAGTGTATAGAATGTAATCTTTCCTATGCTATGTTCTAAGATAATGGTAGGTCCATAATCACCATAATTGGTATTGTTTTGAAAACTGTGAACGGTTCCTTCCAGTGGAGCCAATACGGCAGTCCCAGATGCTGTCCATAGATCTATTCCCAAATGAATATTTCTTTCCTCATCCATAGTGTTATTAAAATGAGAACTTCTATTGTAGATATCTCGTACTTCTAAATATCCACCGTAGGCTATTTTCGCCTGATGATCTTTCACATACGAATTGATATACTTCTCCCATTCTTTGGAGGAACTCACATCGAAAGTATCTAATGTCTTATTTGAACTAGAAATATCTATTGAAACATAGTCTTTTGCAGGAGCATCTAGCACTGTACCGGGTGGTAACTTCAAAAGTATCTCTTTAAGTACATTCATACTGCAATAAACAAAAAACTCCTGAATTTCTTCAGGAGTTTTTTAATCTAATATCGCCTATTATGCGTTATTTTGTTTTTTAATTAAGTTCAAGGCGGAACCTTCATTATACCATTCTATCTGACCAGCATTATACGTATGATTCGCCATAATGATATCCTTACTACCGTCTGCATGCACTGCTTCAATGGTTAATGGTTTACCTGGAGCAAAAGCATCTAAGTCTAAGAAGTTGAACGTATCATCTTCTTGAATTAGATCATAATCGCTTTCATTAACAAAAGTTAATCCAAGCATTCCTTGTTTCTTTAGATTCGTTTCGTGAATTCTTGCAAAAGATTTTACCAATACGGCAACCACTCCTAAATGACGTGGCTCCATAGCTGCATGTTCTCTAGAAGAACCTTCACCATAGTTGTGATCTCCAACTACGATCGATTTAATTCCCGCTGCTTTATATGCTCGTTGTGTTTTAGGTACAGCGTCATACTCACCATCAATCTGACTCTTCACAAAATTGGTCTTCATATTATAGGCATTCACAGCTCCAATTAAACAGTTGTTAGAGATATTATCTAAATGACCTCTGTATCGTAACCATGGTCCTGCCATAGAAATATGATCTGTTGTACATTTACCATGTGCCTTAATCAACAATTTTGCTCCTTTAATTTCACTACCAATAGGCGTAAAAGGTGTCAACAACTCAAGTCTCTCAGAAGATGGATCTACTGTAACCACTACACCACTTCCATCTGCTTCTGGAGCTAAATATCCATCATCCTTCACCTCGAAGCCATTAGGTGGTAATTCCCAACCTGTTGGTTCATCCAACATAACTTCTTCTCCGTTGTTATTAACTAAGGTGTCTGTCATTGGATTAAAGTCTAATCTACCTGCAATCGTAATCGCCGCAACTAGTTCTGGCGATGCCACAAAGGCATGTGTATTCGGGTTTCCATCCGCTCTCTTTGCAAAATTTCTATTAAAAGAATGAATAATACTATTCTTTGGTGCATTCTTAGGATCTTCATAACGAGCCCACTGACCAATACATGGTCCACAAGCATTCGTAAAAATCTTAGCGTCTAATTTTTCAAATACATTCAAGATTCCATCTCGATCTGCTGTATAACGTACTTTTTCTGAACCTGGATTGATTCCAAACTCAGCCTTCGCAGCAAGTCCTTTATCCAATGCTTGTTGTGCAATAGACGATGCTCTAGACAAATCTTCATATGATGAGTTTGTACATGACCCAATTAATCCCCACTCTACTTGTAATGGCCAATCGTTAGCATTTGCTTTTTCTGTCATTTCCTTTCCTGCCGAAGTTGACAAGTCTGGTGTAAATGGACCGTTTAATAATGGATTTAATTCTGATAGATTTATTTCAATAACTTGATCAAAGTACTGTTCTGGGTTAGCATATACTTCAGGATCTGCGGTAAGATAATCTTTAACTGCGTTTGCTGCATCTGCTACATCTGCTCTATCAGTCGCTCTTAAATAACGTTCCATAGATGCATCATATCCAAAAGTAGAAGTTGTAGCTCCTATTTCTGCACCCATATTACAAATGGTTCCTTTACCTGTACATGACATTGCCGTTGCACCAGGTCCAAAGTATTCTACAATAGCTCCAGTTCCTCCCTTTACAGTTAAGATCTCAGCAACTTTTAAAATAACATCTTTAGGAGCTGTCCATCCAGATAGTTTACCTGTTAATTTTACTCCGATTAGTTTAGGGAATTTCAACTCCCAAGGCATTCCAGCCATTACATCTACTGCATCCGCTCCTCCTACTCCAATTGCCACCATACCGAGCCCTCCAGCATTAACAGTATGTGAATCAGTTCCGATCATCATTCCTCCAGGAAATGCATAATTTTCTAAAACTACTTGGTGAATAATACCAGCACCTGGCTTCCAAAAACCAATTCCATACTTATTGGATACTGACTCCAAAAAGTTAAATACCTCATTACTCGTATTTAACGCACTTTGTAAATCCTGAGATGCTCCTACTTTTGCCTGAATTAAATGATCGCAATGTACAGTAGTTGGTACGGCTACTTTTTCTTTACCAGCTTGCATAAATTGCAGTAATGCCATTTGTGCTGTTGCATCCTGACAAGCAATTCTGTCTGGTGCAAAATCTACATAGTCTGCTCCTCTAGTAAACGTTTTAGCAGGGGTTCCATCCCATAAATGCGAGTATAAGATTTTCTCGGCAAGAGTTAAATGTTTACCTGTCAACGATTTGGCAGCATCTACGCGCTCTACAACGTTTTCGTAAACCTTCTTTATCATCTCAATATCAAAAGCCATATCAATAAATTTTAGTGATTTTTCGTGGCACAAAATTAGTCATTTAGATTGAATTTTAAAAAATAAACAGTGAATTGATTGAATTAATAAACAATTATTATTTAAACTTTAAAATATTGATTATTCAATAAAAAAAGAATATTAGAAAGAGGTTTTTTTATCAAATTGACAAAATAAAAAAGCAAGTCAATAAGCCGGATTCTGTTTTTCTTTAGTAAGAATCCCTATCATTTCTCTAGTTTTAAAATTGCTTTTAAAATCTATCTGTCTACCCCTTAGAATCGAACGAGAAGTTCTCAATCTCTAATATACGTGACATTGCACCGCATAGAGTTTACCTGGTTTCACTACAGCCTAACTGTACATTCTTTCTGTTGCACTGGTCCTCGATTTACATCGGATGGATGTTATCCATTATGCTTCTCTATGGTGTCCGGACTTTCCTCTTTATATACATAAAGCGATAAGGCTGACTTGCTTAATTATCCAGCAAAAGTACAACTTTATCCCATAAAAAAACCCACTCAAAGATTGAGTGGGAAAAATTGCTATGAAAAAGAAAAAGTGTTGCTGATAAATCAACAACGATACAAATATATTAATCTTTTCTTTACGTACAACAATATTTTGTAAAACATTAACAGAATTTTAATGTTTTTTTTGAATTAAATTCAATTTTATTTTATAACGAATTAGTTTACAAGTATTTATATCTAATAAAAAACTCAATAAGCCTAAGGTTTATTGAGTTTTATTAACATAGTTTAATACGTTCTCTGTTAAAACAATTGGTATTTATTCAACATTAAGAGAACATGTCTTTTACCTTCTCAAAAAATGACTTGTCAGATTTCTTTGGATCCGGAACAAAGTTCTCGTCATCTTTCATTTTATCGAAAAATTGTTTTTGTTCTTTTGTCAATTCTTGAGGTGTCCAAACGTTAATATGGATCAAGAAATCACCTTTTCCATAACGTTCAATACTAGGAAGACCTTTTCCTTTTAATCGTAGTATTTTACCTGATTGAGTTCCAGCATCAATCTTGATCTTTACTTTACCTGTAACAGTGTCAATTTCTCTACTTGTTCCAAGTACTGCTTCAGAAAAATTAACATACAGGTCGTAATGAATATTGGTACCCTCTCTTTTCAATGTATCATGCGGAATTTCTTCAATCAACACTAAAAGGTCTCCTGAAATAGAATTCTTACCAGGAGCTTCGTTTCCTTTTCCTCCTACTTTTAACTGCACTCCTTCTGTAACACCAGCAGGGATTTGAATAGAAACTGTTTCTTCTTCTACGACTAACCCTTGTGCATCAGATCCGTTAGGCTTACTATTAATGATTTCTCCTGTACCACTACAAACACCACATGTTGTAGCTGTTTGCATTCTTCCCAAAATGGTATTGGTTACACGCATTTGCTGACCAGAACCATTACAGGTGGTACACGTTTTATAGGAAACTCCGTCCGCTTGTACTTTTCTTCTAACTTTAACTTTTTTCTCTACACCAGTAGCAATTTCTTCTAATGTAAGTTTTACACGAATACGCATGTTTCCACCTTTCACTCTAGCCTGTCGTTGACCGCCGCCTCCGAAACCACCAAAACCGCCAAAGCCGCCACCAAAAATATCTCCAAACTGACTGAAAATATCTTCCATATTCATTCCGCCTCCGCCAAAACCACCTTGACCGCCTTCAAATGCAGCATGGCCGTACTGATCGTATCGTGCTTTTTTATTCTCATCACTTAGGATCTCATATGCTTCAGCAGCTTGCTTAAATTTTTCCTCAGCTCCTTTATCATCAGGGTTTTTATCCGGATGGTATTTGATCGCCATCTTTCGATACGCTTTCTTGATCTCTGCTGCAGATGCTGATTTAGAAATTCCTAATACTTCGTAATAATCTTGTTTTGCCATAACTTTATTGTCCTATCACAACTTTTGGGTAGCGAATAATTTTATCTCCTAGTTTATATCCCTTCTCAACAGCATCTATGATCTTTCCTTTCAATTTATCTGAAGGAGCAGGAATTTGCGTGATAGCCTCATGTATCTCTGCATCAAATGCATCTCCTTGCTTTACTTTGATCTCAGTTAAGCCCTTCTGAGTTAATGTACTCTTGAACTTATCATTGATCAATTGCATTCCTTTTAATAATTCTTTATCCTTCGCTTTTTTAATCTCAAGTAAACCTCTGTCAAAATCATCCATAATTGGCAGTAAAGATGTCATAAGTTCTTGACTTGCCGTTTTGAACAATTCTACTCGCTCTTTTGTAGTTCTTTTTTTATAGTTTTCAAATTCAGCAAATAGTCTTAAGTATTTATCTTTTTCTGCCTGAATTAATTCTTCTACAGTAGGCTCCTCATTCGTAACCTCTTGATTTTCTTCAATTTGCGGCTCTTCAGCTGCGTTTTTTATGTTTTCTTCTTGAATATCTTCTTTGGTACTCATTTTTTGTTGTCGTTAAATTGTAAACAATTTATAGGCAATAATGTTGCCAATAAAAAAATAGTGCCAAACTGGCACTATTATAAGTTGTTATTTTATTTTTTGTTAATCTTCTAGTCGTTCGATCTTAGCTCCAATAGACTTTAATCGGGCTTCAATGTTTTCGTACCCTCTATCAATTTGCTCAATATTATTTATAATACTGGTTCCTTTTGCAGATAATGCGGCGATTAGTAATGAGATCCCTGCACGTATGTCTGGAGATGTCATCTTCGTTGCCTTGAGCTGTGACTGACGATTATGCCCAATAACTGTAGCTCTATGCGGATCACATAAAATTACCTTAGCACCCATATCAATCAGTTTATCAACAAAGAATAAACGGCTTTCAAACATTTTTTGGTGCACTAATACCGTCCCTTTTGCCTGAGTGGCCACTACCAAAACTATACTCAATAAATCTGGTGTAAATCCAGGCCAAGGAGCATCCGCTACCGTCAATACAGAACCATCAATATAACTCTGAATTTCATAACTATCTTGCTCTGGTATATAGATATCGTCCCCTCTTTTTTCTAGCTGAATTCCTAGTTTTCTAAAAACATTTGGTATTTGACCAAGGTCCTTCCAACTTACATCTTTGATGGTTAATTCAGATTGCGTCATAGCTGCCATACCGACCCAACTTCCAATCTCTATCATATCTGGGAGTACTCTGTGCTCACAACCTCCCAACGATTCAACGCCATTAATGGTTAATAAATTAGAGCCAATACCTTCAATCTTCGCCCCCATACTATTCAACATTTTCGAAAGCTGTTGAATATAGGGTTCACAAGCAGCATTGTAGATCGTAGTAGTTCCTTTCGCTAGAACCGCAGCCATTAAAATATTAGCCGTTCCTGTAACAGAAGCCTCATCCAATAACATTTCAACACCATGTAACTCCTCGGCCTCTACTCCATAAAAATATTCTTCTCGATTGTATCTAAATGTAGCACCTAATCGAATAAACCCTTCAAAATGTGTATCCAATCTTCTTCGTCCTATTTTATCTCCTCCGGGCCTAGGAATATAACCTCTACCAAAACGAGCCAATAAAGGTCCAACGATCATGATAGATCCTCTTAATGAACTTCCATCACGCTTGAATTCTGCCGATTCTAAATAATCTAGATCGATTTCATCCGCCTGAAAACTATACGAATTTGCGCCTAACTTCTCAATTTTTACACCTAGTTCACCTAGTATAAAAATGAGTTTATTCACATCAACAATATCGGGTATATTATCTATACGTACTTTACCAGCCGTTAGCAACACAGCACAAATAACCTGAAGTGCTTCATTTTTTGCCCCTTGCGGAATGATTGTACCTTTTAGTTTATGTCCACCCTCTATTTTAAATGAAGCCATTTATCTTTTTCTATTTTTATTCTGATGATGATTTTTTCCTTTAGCCTTTCCTTTTCCTTGCCCCTGAGTGCTCCTCTTCTTTAACAAACTCTTCGATTCTGCCAATTTTTCCTCCGTAGCTCTGATGTCAATCTTTCCATGAGATAGTTCAAATAAATGATTAAAAATAACATCATCATCTACGGTGTCCTTGTTCCAGTTTAGGAAGCATTTCTTCATATGGTTGGCAATGGTAAAAACCAAAGCTTCTTTCATGTCTCCGTCTTCCCAGCTTAACGCCGTATCGATCATGGTTTGAATATTATTTCCATAGAAACGATATTTAGACGCAGACTTAGGATATGCTAATGGTTCTGGTTTTCCTTGTAATTCTTCCTTAGATGGTTTTTCGTAAGGTGCATCTGCTTCCAAACGAAAGTCAGACATAATGAATAACTGATCCCAAAGTTTATGTTTAAAATCAGGAACATCTCGTAAATGTGGTTGTAAATTACCCATAACATCCACTATTGCTTTCGCCATTGTGTTACGTTCTTCCTGGGTTTCTAAAGCAACACAATGATCAACTAATTTTTGAATATGTCTTCCATATTCTGGTATGATTAAATGTGGTCTTTCTGAATTATACTCTATATCAAATGTCATTATATCTTTTTTTATCTCTTTTTTGTAGTGGTTGCAAATTAACCATTTATTTTTTGTTTGCTACCTATAAAACTATCCTATTACTTTAAGGTTCGCAAATTTTAATAGTAAATTTTTCTTCCCGGCAGTCCCAAATTGGATCTCGGCTTTTTTATTGGCTCCAGCTCCTTCTAACTTAATAACTTCTCCTTTACCAAATCTATTGTGTTCTACAATATTTCCGACCGTAATTTTATCATCAAATAGATTACCACCTGAAGATGTCTGTGAAACTTTCTTTAAGTTTTTGGGAGGCGTAAATGTAGTTTTTTTTGCTTGCTCCTTTTCTGCTCGCTTACGTTGAATCGGTTTCTGAAATCGTATTTTTTTTGGTGCATCGTCAAATAGACCTGCATCTATAAATCGATTCGTAGCGCCTATTGGTGCTTTAGGAGTCATGTATTCTAAAAACCTTTCATCGATTTCTTCCAGAAATCGACTCGGTTCGCAATCAATCAACTTTCCCCAACGATATCTTGTTTTTGTATAGGTAAGATATGCTACTTTCTCTGCTCGAGTCAAGGCTACGTAAAACAGTCTTCGTTCCTCTTCCAACTCACTTCTTGTATTCATACTCATGGCAGAAGGAAATAAATTTTCTTCCAGACCCACAATATATACATATGGGTATTCTAAACCTTTTGACTGATGAATACTCATTAAAGATACTTTTGGTTTATCATCTTTTTTATCGGCATCAAGATCAGTATACAAAGCAACCTCTTCTAGATATGCAGTTAAAGAGGCATCATTTCCTTCTTCCGTTTTATCCGTAATAAAATCCTTTATTCCGTTTAACAACTCCTGAACATTTTCAACTTTACTTACAGCTTCTGGAGTCCCATCACTTTCTAAGTCTTTGACCAGTCTTGTTTCTTTAATAACCGTATCTGCAATATCAAACGCGTTTTTGGTTTGTGCTTCTATCTGTAGACGAAGTATCATATTTAAGAAATTCTGCAATTTGGTTCTCGTACCTGCATTAATTTTAAGATCAACCTTATCTAGATGCTTTAAAATTTCGAATATAGATTTCTTATAATGATTTGCTGCAATCGTTAATTTATCAATAGTAGTAGCACCAATACCTCTTGCTGGATAGTTAATAACTCTTTTTAAGGCCTCTTCATCGTTTGGGTTGATCAATAATCGTAAATAAGATAAAATATCCTTAATCTCCTTTCTTTGATAAAAAGAAATGCCTCCATAAATTTTGTAATCTATACTCTTTTTACGCAACGCATCTTCCATCGCCCTGGATTGAGAATTTGTTCGGTATAAGACTGCAAATTGATCATTCTTCAGTTGCATATTCATTTTATTATCAAAAATGGATTGCGCAACAAAACGTCCTTCTTCTCCATCTGAAACAGTACACATCACCTTAATAGATTCACCATCATCATTAGAGGTCCATACTTCTTTATCTAATTTTGTTTTATTTTTTTCAATGACTGAATTCGCAGCGTTAACAATATTCTTCGTAGAACGATAGTTTTGCTCTAGCTTAAATGTTTTTACATCCGGATAATCCTTTTGGAAGCTTAAAATATTTTGAATATTCGCACCTCTGAAGCTATAAATACTCTGTGAATCATCTCCAACTACACAGATATTCTGAAAACGATCGGCCAAAGCTCTTACAATTAAATATTGTGAATGGTTCGTATCTTGATACTCATCTACCAATATATATCTAAATCGATCTTGATACTTCGCCAATACATCTGGGAATTTTGCCAATACCTCATTTGTTCTAAGTAGCAGGTCATCAAAATCCATTGCCCCTGACTTAAAACATCGATCTACATACTCCCTATATATATCACCTACCTTCGGTCTACTTGCCATGAGGTCAGCTTCCTGAAGATCTGAGTTATTAAAGTATGCGCGTACTGTAATCAAGGAGTTTTTAAAGGATGAGATTCTACTTAACACTTGTTTCGGCTTGTATCGATCTTTATCGAGTCCCATCTCTTTGATAATAGCAGTGATCAAACGTACAGAATCTTGTGTATCGTAGATGGTAAAGTTTGATGGAAACCCTAACTTATCTGCCTCTGCTCTTAATATTCTTGCAAACACTGAGTGAAATGTTCCCATCCACAAGTTCTTAGCTTCACTCGCACCCACTACTGCCGCAATTCGTTCTTTCATCTCACGAGCCGCTTTATTGGTAAAAGTCAAGGACAAAATATTAAACGCATCTACTCCACTGTTCATTAAATGCGCAATCCTATACGTTAGTACACGTGTTTTCCCCGAGCCTGCTCCAGCGATAATGATCATAGGTCCATCTTTCTGCAAAACAGCCTGCTTTTGAGCGGGATTTAAAGAATCTAAGTAATTAGCCAATCGAAAAATATTAAGAGCTTCAAAAATACCATTCTTGGAGGATAGCAACAAGTAAAGTTATTGACAATTTGATAGATAAGGTAACAATTATACTCTTCAATAGTCTTAATGATAGCACAACACCTGAATATGACAGATACACGCGTTACATTTGGATATGTTTTTACTGCGCTACTTGCAGTAGTAACAACTTGGATATTACATGAATTTGCCCATTGGGTAACGAGCGAATCATTAGGTTATGACACCATGATGACTTTAAATACCGCTTCTCCTGTAAAGGGTCAGGATGTTTCTGAATGGCATCGATTTCTTATTTCGGCTTCGGGTCCATTGATTACTATTTTTCAGGCAATCATTGTTTTTATATTCCTACAAAAAACATGGAGTAAGCATTTATACCTTTTCTTGTTTATTGCCTTTTATATGCGATCCTTAGCGGGTGTAATGAATATAATTAGTCCAAATGATGAAGGTAGAATTAGTGAATACCTTGGAATTGGGCTGTACACACTTCCTTTTATTATTAGCGCTTTCTTGTTTTATTTGGTGTATCAAACCTCTAAAAGATATCGCTTAGATCGGAAATTTCAACTGACTACCTTATTTGCTACATTGATTTTCACTTCGGCACTGATACTCATCGATCAATTTATGAGTGTACGTATATTGTAACTGACACTTATTCAAAACTCACAATGTTTCTTTTAAATAAGTATGATGATACTAGTGTCATTCCCAATCCAATCCCAAGAAGGATTAACATTTTCGGAACGATCTCAAGTAAAGGTAGCTGCCTCCAAAATATATCAAAGAAACCTTGTATTCCCCAATAATTGACACTAATTCCCGCGATATCTTGCATAAAGCCAGGCATCATAGAAATGGGAATCATACTACCACCTATAGCCGACATTAAAATAATAATTATGGTACTCATTCCATTCAATTGTTGACGTGTTTTTACAGTAGACACCAGGAATACGCCAAAACTCGATACGGCAAATGAAATACATAGAATCAACAACACTAAAGATAGCGTGTCCATAAAAATGGGGAGCCCAAAAGCAAGCCATGCAAAAATGAACATAGCTGTCAATTGAATCACAGAAACGACCATGGCCGCTCCCATTTTACCCAAGAGGATATGCATCGGTTTTACTGGAGAGGTCAACAAACGTTTTAAGGTTCCAGATTCTTTTTCATCCAATATACCTCCTCCTATTGCAGCCACGCTAAACAGCAGCATCATAACTGCAGTTCCAGCTACTGCCTGCACCAAACCTGGATTGGGTTTATTGCTGGTTTCTTTAATCACTGATGTCATTCGAACATTCACTTTATTTAGTGCTTTTAAATCACCAAAATTATGCATCAATCTCCCTCTAACTACCGCCAAAACCATTTGAGCTTGTATCTCTCTCGCTGCATCATACTTTACCTCAATGGGTAATCTGCTATCGTTTTGAACAGCTTTTTCGAATCCTTTTCCAAACACCATCGCTGCTGTATTTCTTCCTTTTTGAATACGCTCTATGGCAGCCTCTTCCTCTAGAGAAACCACTCTTAGTGTTGACATAGCGTCCAACTTCGCAATAAAATCTTTTGATGTTTTGGTAGAATCTTTATCTATGACTAATAATGTACTAGGCCTTGGTGCACTCTTTTTTCTACCTACTCCTCCAAAAGAAAAGGCAAATAATGTGATTAGAATAATCGGTAATAGAAAAGTTAGTAATATGCCTCTTTTGTCAGCAAAGTCAACTTTTAGGTCTTTTTTTAATATTTTAAGTATCATCGTTGGTTATTGTTTCGTTAGTATCTTAATCTCTTAGTTGTTTACCAGTAAGCGAAAGAAAAATGGTTTCTAGATTCACTTTTTGTAATTGAATATCATTGATTGCCAATCCTAATTGATTACTTGCAGTAATAATGTTAGACAGTTCTTTAATACTACTTTCTATAATTAATTGATTTTCCTTTTGAATCATATTGCGTGAAAGTAGTTCGGACAGTTTAGCTACTTGATCTGTAGAAAGAAAATCAAATTCCAACTGAATATTTTCTTTAGTGTCAACTAATTCTTGCAATTCCTTTTGTGTTCCTTGTGCAACAATTTTTCCTGAATCTATAATGGCAATTCTATCACATAATCGTTCCACTTCTTCCATATAATGTGTAGTATATACAATGGTCATTCCTTGTTTATTCAAAGTTTCTACCACTTCAAAAATGCGGTTTCTACTTTGTGGATCAATTCCAACCGTAGGCTCATCCATTAGTAAAATCTTCGGTTCATGCAATAATGAGGCTGCAATATTGATTCTTCGCTTCATCCCTCCTGAATACGTTTTTATCAAGTCTTTTTTACGATCCAATAGACCTATCAATTCCAACGTATGATCAATACGTCCTTTTAATTCCTTTGAAGGAATTCCGTACAGGTTTCCCCAAAACAGTAGGTTTTCATATGCGGATAACTCGTCGTAGAGTGAAATTTCTTGTGGCACTACTCCGATTAATCGTTTACTCGCTTCTGAATTGGGTTTTATTTCTTCTCCTTCAATAAGAATGCGCCCAACATCGCTTTTCAACAAAGTGCTCATTATATTTAATGTGGTCGACTTTCCAGCTCCATTTGGCCCTAGAAGACCAAATATTTCGCCTTTAGCAATGGTAAAACTAATATCATCTACGGCTTTTACAGACTGGAATGATTTGGAAAGGTGGTGTACTTGTATCATGGTTAGTTATTAATTTCTGGTCAAAATTGAGCAAAGAATTCTATCGAGCATAAAGGAAATGACCGAAACGTACTTTTTAGCGGACGAACTGTAAATCTCTCCTAGAAATTAAAAAATAACTTTTTTTTAAGTGCCTATCTTTTGACTAAACCATTCTAAAAAGATATTTTTGAAATATGGAAGACAAGATTATAGAAGGATTATTGTATACACTGCCAGCGATTGTGACAGGTGGCGTGGCATTTTATATTTTCAATGGCTTTTTAAAACAAAATAACAAAGAGAAGAAGTTAGAACTTTTGGCTAGTAAGAAAAAAGATTCACTCCCTATTAAACTGCAAGCCTATGAACGTATGTTGTTGTTTTGCGAGCGCATCAATCCTGTAAAAATGTTATTAAGAGTAAAACCTATTGGAGATAATACTGATAGTTATTTACAGCTTCTTATTGGAAACATTGAACAAGAGTTTGAGCACAATATGGTGCAGCAAATATATATATCTGATCAATGCTGGAGTGTTATTATTACTTCTAAAACTGCAATTATAAATAAATTAAAGCAAGTAGCTGAGAACTCAAATTCTTCTAACGATCTTAGAGAAAATGTATTATTAGATTATTCCAAAACACTTCCTCCTACGGATACAGCGATTGCATTTATTAAAAGTGAAGTGAAAAAAATTCTATAATTAAAAACCTCTCCATTTCTGAAGAGGTTTTCATTGTATAAACTGCAAGCAGTTTACGGGTCTGGGGGGCTATAATTGTAATCTCATACCTAGTTTGTAATTTCTACCTCTAGTTGAGTATCCTATAATATCCTCGTAGTCCTCGTTGAAAAGATTTGTTACTGCACCGAACAATGTTATGGTACCGTCTAACACTTTATAATTAACGTTAAAATCTAACAGTTGATAGCTAGGCAGGTTTTGCGAAACCGTCATAAACGTAGTTGAATCAAAATATCTCGCTAATCTTTCCCCTGTATTGCGATACACTAAAGATACGAATGTATTTTTAATTACACTAACCTCTGCTGTTGCAACTATCTTGTTTTCAGGAATATAATCAACATCCTGATCCTTGTTCGTATAGGTATATCCAATCAATAATCTTACATTATCTATAGGTCTAATTGTAATTTCAGACTCTATTCCATTTACCTTGATCTCGCTGGTTGAGTTCATATAGATTCCAAAAGGAGGTACACTCAAGCCTTGAAAAACAAATGCATCTTCTTCAGTTCTATCAAAATACACCACATTAAAATCTAGCCAGTCCTTATAGGATGAATTAAATCCAAATTCTACTGTTTTACTTGTTTCAGGTTTTAGATCTGTATTTCCGAATGCCGAGAACAACTGATATGTACTAGGCGCTATAAAAGCACTACTATAAGAACTTAACAATCGAAGGTTATAATCCTTGTCCTCAAATACGTTGTAAGAAACATTTGCATCGTATACTAAATGGTTTCCATATTCGCTATGCATGTTATATCGAGCCCCTGCTGTGGCACTTAAACCAAAATCAGAAATATACACCATAGAGGCATATGGGTCATTAGTTTTAAAATTCGCTACATCTTTATCGATATTTCCGAAAGGTGAAACCGTATTATTACTATGTTCCTGATAATTAAATCCAGTAATCAATTGAAATTGGTCTTCAGCGAAACTAAACTTGTTTACCAAATCTACATTCACACTTCTACCTTCCGATAAAAAAGTAGATGTATTTACATTTACTCGCTCTATCTTATTTACCGTAGCCAGTGCATAAAACTCTCCATTATCGTATTTCAATCGAGGTCTTATTCCGAATCTAATTTGCTTATTTTCACCATTATTAACGGTAGCATCTGCATAGTTTCCTGCATCGTAGTCAAAATCGAACGTATCATAGTTTAAAAATGCCTCAACAGAAATATCTTCGTTCACTTCATATCCTAATTTGAACATAGCATTGGTGCTACTAAATGGATCGTTTTCAAAAACGGTTGCCGTATTGCTTCTTGCGGAAGACATGCCATTTACACCAGTTACGTTTACCGATGCTAAGTAGTTTACCTTATCAGATGTTCCACTGATATAAAGGTTTCCACTCTTATCAGATAATGCGTTGTTCGAAGATTCGGCCGTATTGTTTGTACCTAAGCTCACTTCATACCCTACTTTAAAGGATTTCTTAGAAGATTTCTTAAGGGTGATATTGATCACACCTGTTGCTGCTCCTGTACCATATAAGGTTGAAGATGCTCCTTTTAAGACTTCAATACTTTCAATTTGATTCAACGATAATAATCGAAGATCGTACTCTTGATTGATTCCAGATGGATCCGATACAGGTACTCCATCAATCAATACCAATACTTGTCTACTTCTTCCTCCTCGTACATATGTACTTCTGGGTTCAGAAGGGTTCGTATTTAGCCCTTTGATTTCAATACCCGGCACATTGTTTAACAGGTCCAATACTGTTTTTCCAGTATTGTTCAAAATGTCTTTTTGGGTGATCTTGTAAATTACCTTACCGGTATTCTCTTTTTTAGACTCAAACTTCGTTGCACTTACAACAACCTCATCTAAGACTTCTCTTTTTTCTTTTTTGTCTTGCTTTTTTTCTTGTGCAGACAAATTTGTGCATAGTAAGCATGCCGCTACCACACCAACAATCACATGTTGTTTTTTCATTAATAATGATTTAATTCTTACAAATAAATCAGGTAAATTCTTTTGCGTAATGTTAGTACACAAACCTTTATCCCGAAAGTTTTTTACTCATGATTGAGGCAGGTCTCCTGACTTGCGTCTTGTAACTAACCTTCCCATCTTTATCTGAATAATATCAGTCTTAGACAGTGGTAAAAAGTTGCAGTTACAAGCTTTACAGCTTACAGTTGCGGGAACAGCTTCGGATTCTCACCGAATTCCCTTTTAATTCATTACCAGCGAAAGCCGATAATGAAACCAAAATCACTGCAAATGTATAGATAATCTTATCAACAAACCAAAGAAATGAAAGGAAGATTTAATATCTTCGAAGCGTAAATTCTACTAAAATGAGAATAGAAAATGAGTTACGCTTAGGTTTTAAGGATGTCATGATCCGACCTAAGAGATCTACGTTAAAATCTCGATCTCAGGTAAGTCTAGAACGCGAGTTCTCCTTTTTGCATGGCAATAACTCTTGGAGAGGAGTGCCCATTATGGCTGCAAATATGGATACAGTTGGAACATTTGAAATGGCAACAGCTCTGGCAAAGCACCATATGTTTACTGCCATTCATAAACACTATTCTTTAGAAGAATGGTCAACATTCGCTACAAATGCAAGCGACGAGGTACTTAAAAACATTGCTGTAAGTACCGGAACAAGTAAGAATGATGAGAAAAAAGTAGCGACCATATTAAAATCGTTTCCTACAATTAATTTTATCTGTATTGATGTTGCCAATGGATACTCTGAGCATTTTGTTGATTTTGTAAAAAGGATGCGAGAGCAACACCCTAACAAAGTTATTCTAGCTGGAAATGTAGTCACGGGAGAAATGGTAGAAGAGCTATTACTTGCAGGAGCTGATATCATAAAAGTAGGGATTGGCCCTGGCTCTGTTTGTACAACACGTATTAAAACTGGTGTTGGGTACCCACAACTATCAGCCATTATAGAATGTGCAGACGCGGCACACGGATTAGGTGGACAAATTATCTCGGACGGTGGATGTAAAATTCCTGGAGATGTAGCAAAAGCGTTTGGTGGCGGTGCTGATTTTGTAATGTTAGGAGGTATGCTGGCTGGTCATGAACAAAGTGGTGGTGAAATGATTGAGAGAAATGGTGAGCAATTCAAGATCTTTTATGGCATGAGTTCTGAGACCGCTATGAATAAGCATGTTGGTGGTGTAGCAGAATATAGAGCTTCGGAAGGTAAGACCGTTGAAGTACCTTTTCGCGGTGATGTACACAACACGGTAACGGATATTCTTGGAGGTGTTCGTTCTACATGTACCTATGTTGGTGCAAGTAGATTAAAAGAGTTAACAAAAAGAACCACATTTATTAGAGTTCAAGAACAAGCAAACGAAATTTTTTCATGAGAAAACACATCCAATTTCTAATTATTTTTACGCTGATTTTCACAGCATGTAAGGAAGAAAAGGCTAAAAAAGAAGATCAATCAAATATTAAACCTATAATTGAATTAAAGTATGCTAAAGGGTTTGAAATTCAGTATTTTAAAAAATATAAAAAACTACACATCATCTCTCCTTTTCTAAATTCAAAGGATACGATTACTTATACGATCTTCACAAAACGTAAAGACGCTGTTCTTTTTGATAACATGCCGAACGAACTGTTGGTTCCTATAGAGAAAATGGTAGCCACTTCTACGACACATATTCCCATGATTGAACTACTAAATGGAGAACAAAACCTTATAGGTTTTCCTCATACAAAATATGTGTCTTCTAAAAAAACAAGAGCTTTAATTGACGCTGGAAAAATACAAGAACTCGGTAGAGAAGCAGAATTAAACACAGAGGTTCTAATTGATTTAAAGCCTGAATTGATCGTTGGTTTTTCGATGTATGGAAAAGACAAGTCGTATGACATTGTAAAAAATGCCGGAATTCCTGTTGTCTTAAATGGCGATTGGTTAGAAGAAACGCCTTTAGGAAGAGCAGAATGGATCAAATTCTTTGGAATACTCCTCAACAAAGAGAAAGAAGCGGATAGTATTTTTAAAACCATTGAGCAAGATTATCTAGAAGCCATTAAGATTGCTAAAAAGGCTAATAATAAAGCCACTATACTTTCTGGAGCGGTTATGAGCAAGGATATTTGGAATTTACCTGCTGGAGAGAGCTTTGTAGCGCAATACTTGAAAGACGCAAATTTGGACTATCCATGGAAAGACTCTAAAGGAAAAGGAAGTTTATCCTTAAGTTTTGAAAGCGTATTTGACAAAGGACAATCGGCACAATACTGGATCGCGCCAGGTTATTTCACTACCAAAGAGCAATTACTAAAAAACAACAAGCTATATGCTAAGTTTGATGCGTTTAAAAATGATCAGATCTATACACCCTCTACAAAGAAAGGGGCTACTGGTGGTGTTATCTATTACGAACTGGCTCCTTCCCGACCAGATCTGGTGCTAAAAGATATTATCAAGATAACAAATCCTGAATTACTCCCAAACTACGAGTTTACTTTCTTTGAGAAGATGCAGTAACAAAGTCAAAACCTGCTTTTGCATGAATTGCGGTCGTATCAAAGGCCGGTACGTTCACATCTGTTTGTGAAACCAACATCGGAATTTCTGTACACCCTAGAATGATACCTTCAGCCCCTTGTGAGATCAATCGATCAATAATGTCAAGATACAATGCTTTCGACACTGGATTTATCGTTCCTTTTGCCAACTCGCCATATATAATGTCATGAATGACGTCTCTATCTTCTTGATTAGGAATAATAGTTTCAATATGTTCTCTAGTCAGTACATCCGTATAGAACGTTTTTTCCATGGTATACTTGGTTCCTAGCAAAGCTACTTTAGTCAATCCTTTTTGATGAATGGCTGCTGCAGTTGCTTCAGCAATATGGATTACAGGCACATTCACCGCTTTTTTAACGGCTTCTATACACAGATGCATCGTATTTGCTGTAATCAGAATACAACTTACTCCAGCAGACTCTAATCTTTTACCTTCTTCCGCCATCATTTCATCCAACAAATCCCATCTTCCTTTTGATTGCAACTCAGAGAGTTCGCCAAAATTAACAGAACTGATTACTACTTTACAGCTATGTTTTTCTCCAAACAATTCTGTAGCAAGATCATTTAAGGTTTGATAATACAATACCGTAGATTGTGGAGTCATTCCTCCTATAAGTCCAATGGTCTTCATTTTAAAATAATGTTGTTTGGCCGTCATCAGAAGTCGATTCATTTTCAGGAGAATCCTTGTCTTCTTTCTTTACTTCAGGCTTCTTCTTAACTGGAGCTTCTTTGCTTTCAATTACCTCTTCCTCGATGACTTCTACATCTTCTATGGTAGGCTCTTCTGGCTCTTCATAAGGCAACGATTCCAACAAATTAACCTGTTTTATCTTATCTGTAGTGAGCTGATTTCCTAAAGCCTTAATTCCCTTTATTGCGATAAAATCCTCAAAATTCACCTCAGTATTATCCAAAGAGCGTTTGGAAAAAATCACTTCTGCTATAGGTCTATGATCTGTTGCAATAATTTCTAATTGCGATTTTGGATGTTCTGAGATAAACATCTCTTCTTTGTCGGTAGATTCTATTAAGAAGCGTTTTACGTAGTAACGTTCCTTATCACCGTCGAAATAAATAGCCGAGATTGGTTTTTTAGGGCGCCATTTCTCCAACACGATCATATCATCTTCAAAATGCATGGCTAGATCTGGTGTTACCGCCTTGATCTTTCCACTTTGTCGTGCTATTAAAATCTTATCTTCTGCTCTGAACTCACCCAACAACTCACCTCTTCCGTCAACATTCAATCGCTGTACTGCATCATCAAACCAGATTTTACGAGGCTTTAAGGTGGATACTCCGGCTGATTTAAATTCAACCTTTCGAATAGCATATTTGGTAATGGTATTTCCTCTGACACCTCTTCCTTTTACAGCAAGATCTGCAAAATCTATATCCCATTTCAACTTCTTTATGGTTCCAACAGCTCTCAATAAAATCGTAACTACTTCTGCTTCACCATTTGGATTGGCCGAAAAATAATGAACTACAGAACCTTTATTTCCAGGTGTTAGGTCATACTCTTTATCACGCGTTACTCCAGTTACATTAAATCGTTTCATATAACTTGCACCAGATGATTTCCCATCTCGATACATCATGTTGTACACGGTACGCTTGTCCTTCTTCTTAAAGACAGCAATATGAATAATGTCTTTACCAACAAAGGTCTTAGAAGCCACTTTGGTCACCATCATCTTACCATCTTTCCTAAAGACAATAATATCGTCAATATCGGCACAATCTGCCACATACTCATCCTTACGCAACGAAGTACCTACAAACCCTTCTGTTCTATTCACATAAAGTTTGGTATTACGCATTACCACTTTGGTGGCTACAATATCATCGAAAATTCTGATCTCCGTTTTACGCTCCTTCCCTTTTCCGTACTTCGATTTCAGGTTCTTAAAATAATCTACCGCATAATCAATTAGTTTTGCCAAGTGATTCTTTACTTCCGCGATCTTATCTTCTAATCCTTCAATAAATTGCTTTGCTTTATCAATATCGAACTTAGAGATCTTTTTAATTCGGATCTCTGTTAATCGCACAATATCTTCTTCAGTTACGGGTCTTTTTAAATGTTTGATATGAGGCTGCAATCCTTTATCAATTGCCGCGATCACTCCTTCCCACGTCTCTTCTTCCTCAATATCACGATAGATCCTGTTCTCAATGAAGATACGCTCTAAAGAAGCAAAATGCCATTGCTCTTCCAGCTCATGTAGCTGAATTTCAAGTTCTCTTTTTAATAGTTCCACCGTATAATCCGTAGATGATTTTAACATCTCGGTGACACCAATAAATCGAGGTTTATTCTCTTCAATAATACAGCACAAAGGAGAAATTGAGCTCTCACAATTGGTAAATGCATATAGAGCATCTATCGTTTTATCTGGAGATATACCTGCTGGTAAGTGTATTAATATTTCTACTTCGGCGGCTGTATTATCTTCAATCTTTTTGATCTTGATCTTACCTTTTTCATTGGCCTTAATGATACTATCAATCAATGAAGATGTGGTAGTGCCATATGGAATCTCAGAAACCACTAAGGTCTTTTTATCTAATTGCGAGATCTTAGCACGCACACGTACCTTCCCTCCTCGTTTTCCATCATTATAATTCGTAAAATCCGCAATTCCGCCAGTAAGGAAATCAGGTAATATTTTGAAGCTTCGACCTTTTAAGTATTTTACTGAAGCATCAATCAACTCGTTAAAGTTGTGCGGTAATATTTTAGTGGATAGTCCTACTGCAATTCCTTCTGCTCCTTGTGCCAATAGTAACGGGAACTTTACAGGAAGGTTTACAGGTTCTTTTTTACGCCCATCATAAGACGCTTGCCATTCGGTAGTTTTTGGATTGAACACTACATCCAATGCAAACTTTGATAGACGTGCTTCAATATATCTGGATGCTGCTGCCCGGTCACCTGTTAGGATATTCCCCCAGTTCCCCTGCATATCTATCAGCAACTCCTTTTGTCCCATCTGTACCATGGCATCTGCAATCGACGCATCACCATGTGGGTGATACTGCATGGTATGCCCTACAATATTTGCCACCTTGTTATAACGTCCGTCATCCAAATCCTTCATAGAATGCATAATACGACGTTGTACTGGTTTAAACCCGTCATTAATTCCGGGAACGGCTCTTTCTAAAATTACATACGAAGCATAGTCCAAAAACCATTCCTTGTACATTCCTGTAACTTTGGTAATAGTCTCCTCTTGATGTGACTCACCCTGAGGCATCATCTCTTCTTCGTGTTCGTTTTCGTTTATTTCTTCACTCATATGTAAAACGTTTCTTTAACGCTTATTGATCTCATTAATTGAAATTAATTTCATTGGTTGCAAAACTTAATATCGCTCCTGAATCTAGCAAGGCGCTCACCTTAAAAATAGCTCGACTTGGAATATTTTGAACGCTACTCACCCTAAAGGTAAACGTTTGATCAAATTCATTTTGATTTTGCACATACTCTTCAAGTGTATAAAATTGACCTGAAAAATTAGTCGCCATAAAATCATTTGATATATCAACCTCTTGACTGTTCGTTATATCTTCAACTACTATTTTAATGGATGCTACATTGGTTTTAAATATCAGATCATCATCGGGGCATGTTGTTGCCATAGCGCTCTCAAAGCCAAAACCTTTAATTTTCTTAAACACCGATGCTATCTTTGTCCGCTCCGTATCAAACGAGCCAGAAATAGCTAAATCTTCTTTATTAATGGTAGTTCCTCCAACGATATTCTCATAACCTTGACTTGTAAACATTAAGGCATTCCCTTGCATTCCAATATGTGTCACTTCATAGGTCCCTGGATCAGGGCAACAAGATATTATTAGTTGAATTGCATACAAACAGCAAAGCACTAAAATTCCTTTCCTTTTCATACTTCTTCTACGATGTCTAGTTCTACTTTTAAATTTTCAATGATAAACTTCTGTCTATCTGGCGTGTTTTTACCCATATAGAATTGCAACATCTGTTCAATAGACATCTCCTTGTCTAACATCACGGGATCCAGGCGGATATCATCTCCAATAAAGTGTACAAATTCATTCGGTGAAATTTCACCCAATCCTTTAAATCGTGTGATCTCCGGTTTTCCTCGTAATTTTTCTATAGCTGCTCGTTTTTCTTCTTCAGAATAGCAGTAATGTGTTTCTTTTTTATTTCGAACCCTAAACAATGGCGTTTCTAAAATATATAAATGCCCTTCTTTGATCAGTTCTGGGAAGAACTGTAAGAAAAAGGTAATCAATAACAATCGAATATGCATTCCATCGACATCGGCATCCGTTGCGATCACAATATTGTTATATCGTAGTGTTTCCAATCCATCTTCAATATCTAATGCGGATTGCAATAGGTTGAACTCCTCATTCTCATACACGATCTTCTTCGATAGCCCAAAGGAGTTTAATGGTTTTCCTTTTAAGCTAAATACAGCTTGTGTATTTACATTTCTAGATTTAGTGATCGATCCAGAAGCCGAATCTCCCTCCGTAATAAACAAGGTGGTTTCTAAATGAGCTTCTTTCTTAGTATCGCCTAAATGAATACGGCAATCACGTAATTTCTTATTATGTAAGCTTGCTTTTTTAGCACGTTCTCTAGCCAATTTTCGAATACCTGATAACTCCTTACGCTCCTTCTCTGCTTGTAGTATCTTCTTTTGCAACTTTTCGGCCACCACTACATTCTTATGCAGGTAGTTGTCCAACTGTGTTTTTACAAAATCGTTGATATAGGTTCTTACCGTTGGTAGACCACCTCCCATTTCGGTTGATCCTAATTTGGTTTTGGTCTGACTTTCAAAAACAGGTTCCATTACCTTGATCGCAATGGCTGATATGATCGATTTACGGACATCTGAGGCCTCAAAGTTCTTTCCGTAGAACTCACGTACCGTTTTTACAATGGATTCTCTAAACGCTGCCTGATGCGTTCCTCCTTGTGTGGTATGCTGTCCGTTTACAAACGAATGGTATTCTTCTGAGTATTGAGTTTTACTATGCGTAATGGCTACCTCGATATCATTTCCTTTCAGGTGAATGATCGGATAGAGCATATCTTCTTGATTGTTATTATCTTCCAGGAGATCCTTCAAACCATTTTCTGAGAAAAACTTTTCGCCATTAAAAACAATCGTCAATCCAGGATTTAGATAGACATAGTTCTTCAGCATCTTTGCTACATACTCATTTCGAAACTTATATTTTTTAAAGATGGTTTCATCCGGAATAAAGGAAACCTTGGTTCCTTTTCTTCTGGTGGTCTCGTCTAAATTTTCCTGATTCATCAGGTTTCCTTGCTCAAATTCAGCTGCAGCGGACTTTCCATCACGATTCGATTCTACTCTAAAATAGGCAGATAGTGCATTTACCGCTTTGGTACCAACTCCATTCAACCCTACAGATTTTTTAAAAGCTTTCGAATCGTACTTTCCCCCGGTGTTCATTTTAGAAACTACATCCACTACTTTTCCTAAAGGAATTCCACGACCGTAATCACGTACGGTTACTTTGTTTCCCTGAATAGAAATTTCAATAGTTTTTCCGGCACCCATCACATATTCATCAATAGAGTTGTCCAGTACTTCTTTTACTAAAATATAAATACCATCATCCGCAGAAGAACCGTCCCCTAGTTTTCCGATATACATACCAGGACGCATCCTGATATGCTCTTTCCAATCGAGCGAGCGTATATTATCTTCTGTATACTTTGTTTCTTGAGCCATAAATCTGTCCGCATTTTGCAATAGATGCTAAAATAGCATATCCCATGAAAAAATAAAATGCCTTGTTTGATTAGTTATTAACAGACTTTCAACCTTTTTTAGAACGTTACACTCCATGTAAAAATATAACGCAATAAAACAATTTGTTATATTCTTAAACATTTTGTTTTTCGCAAGCATTATTAGCTACTTTTGAGATTTAAACTAGGAACATTGAACAGAGAACATCTTTTAGAATTGGCTGAAAAATATGGCAGCCCATTGTATGTGTATGATACTGCGATCATCGCACGTCAGTACGAACGCATCATGAACGCGTTTGCTGATGTACCGCACATACAACTGAACTATGCAGTAAAGGCATTGTCGAATATCAATATCCTACGATTTTTTAAACAGTTGAATTCTGGCTTGGATACCGTATCCATTCAGGAGGTACAATTGGGACTCACCGCAGGATTCGATCCTTCTCAGATCATTTATACGCCCAACGGTGTTTCATTAGATGAAATTGAAGCTGTGGCTGCAAAAGGCGTTCAGATCAATATTGACAACTTATCTATTTTGGAATTATTCGGACAAAAGCATCCAGATATTCCGGTATGTATCCGTATCAATCCGCATATCATGGCGGGTGGAAACAGCAAAATTTCCGTTGGACATATTGATTCTAAATTTGGTATCTCCATTCATCAGGTACCACATATTCACCGCGTGGTTGAAAATACAGGCATGAATATCAACGGAATCCATATGCATACAGGTTCTGATATTTTAGATATAGACACGTTTATTCGTGCTACGGAGATCTTGTTTGATGTTGCCCATCAATTCAAAAATATTAACTTTATCGATTTTGGAAGTGGCTTTAAAGTACCCTATAAGGAAGGCGATATTTGTACCGACATTGAACAATTAGGTGTGCAATTATCAGAACGCTTTAATACCTTTTGCAAAAAGTACGGGAAGGACATTGCGCTGATGTTTGAACCCGGTAAATTCCTGGTTTCTGAAGCAGGATATTTCTTGTCGAAAGTAAATGTGGTAAAGCAAACCACTTCTACTGTATTTGCTGGAGTGGATAGTGGCTTTAATCATTTGATCCGACCAATGATGTACAATTCCTATCACCATATTAGTAACCTCTCGAATCCAGAAGGTAGAGACCGCTATTATTCTGTGGTGGGTTATATCTGCGAGACGGATACGTTTGGCAGTAACCGACGGATTGCAGAGATCTCTGAGGGTGATGTTTTATGTTTTAAAAATGCTGGAGCTTATTGTTTTTCGATGGCGTCCAATTATAATTCTCGCTACCGCCCTGCGGAAGTGATGATACACGATACGAAAGACTTCTTAATTCGGAGACGGGAGACCTTTGAGGATCTCCTACAACACCAGGATTTGGTTGATTTGTAATGAAAAGAGAAGCTTGGCTTCTCTTTTTTATTTGACAAAAGCTGTCATTACGAGATTTTTTTAGTTACAGCTTTTCGATAACCGTAATCCATACTTCTTACCTATTTCCACTTATAAAAAAAGCGAACTTTTAAAAAGCTCGCTTGAAGTTTGAATTTGACTTATGAAATATTGTCGAAATTGAACAATGTTTAACAAGAACCATAGATAACTCCAGACCAGATGGCACTACCCTGGAAATATACAGTTGCTTTTATTCCATCAAAAGGAGGTACCCCAAATCTGAAACCACAAGTTTCCATACATACCTTAACAGTAGCATCAACTGGAATACTTAGTGGAACGCTAAAACAAATATCACCAACAATTGGGAAATTAACACAAATTTGACCATTATCATATTTTGCGCTAACACATGCCGAAATTTGTGCGGCTAAGGTACTTGAGTGAAATTGAAAGGCTTGTACATTAGAAGCATGAGCTTCTCCTTGCCCCTTGGTTAAATCACGAACGATATTTTTATTATTATCTTGACACATAATCTTACATATTAAGTTATAGTTCCTACTCTATTTGAATTGGCTTTTCGGATTCCGCCTTTTGTAATGAACATTTACCGTAGCTACTTAATCGAATAATTTGTTTTGATTACGATATAAAATTGAAGAATTAATGACCTGAATTATGAAAGAATGTCATTAGTCCTGGATATTTATGCATGATAGCTCTAATTCCAGGTATAAGAAAGGACCTCGGAATTGCATATTAAGCATTTACAAATCTGTTGACAAAATAAATTGTACTAAATCCTGTTTTTGATTAACATTTATTTGACAATCAATAGATTTTACAACAAAAAGCCTAATCCATTCCTGTAAATAGACCAACACAATACATCTACTTTTAAATTAAATAGTATGTTTACAAGATGAACTATCTCATAGCTTTTTCCCTGGTAGGTATTTCAGCAAGCTTATTTTTAGGCGTATTACTACTTTCTAAAAAGCAAGACAAAGGACAAGCCCATTTGTTTTTGGGAATATTCTTCCTTTTAGTAGCTATCCGTTTAGGAAAACTAGTCATTCAGGAGTATGCCCCAGAAGCTGTGGTGCA
Source organism: Asprobacillus argus (assembly GCF_032248395.1). Lineage (NCBI taxonomy): Bacteria > Pseudomonadati > Bacteroidota > Flavobacteriia > Flavobacteriales > Flavobacteriaceae > Asprobacillus > Asprobacillus argus. The sequence goes on along the minus strand of NZ_JAVTTO010000002.1, from coordinate 227,593 downwards.
TGTTTATTTTAATATAATGCATGCGGCTTTTCTAGCCATGGGTCCGGTTATCTGGTTGTACATCAAAAATTATATGACTGCCAAGTCAGTAGCTAGACCTCATTACTGGGTTCATTTTATTCCTTCGTTTATCTTATTAGTAGGTGGTTATCCATTACGTCAGGTAGTTGATCCTTCCTTTTGGTTGACTATTTACTGGTTGATACAAGTGCATCCAATCGTGTATTTGGTGCGTGCATTGCAACATACCATAGATTCCAGAGAATCTAAAAAATGGAGTTATAGTTTGATTACTGCTACCTTTTCAATCGTACTGATGAACGTATTGTATTTTATGGTTGATTTTCCTTTTTATCTAGTCACGGCATTGTTGTTAATTGTTACGGTCTATCTATTTGCTTATCTCGCCTTTAACGGTCAGCTATCCGCATTATTAGGAAAAAAGGCGATCAAATACCAAAACCTACAACTCAACTCAGAAAAAACCGAACAGGTACAACAAAAAATTGAACAACTCTTACTCCATCAGAAATGGTATTTAAAAGACGGTTTAAAGCTTTCTGATATTTCAGAGGTTTTACAAGTTTCCAATCATTTGGTCTCGGGAGTGATCAATCAAAGCTATGGAATGAGCTTTCCGCAGTATGTCAATTCTCTACGGATACAACAAGCCCAGCGACAACTACTGGAAGAACCTTCTAAGAAGATCATTAGTATTGCCTTAGAAAGTGGATTCTCTTCCCTATCAGCCTTTAATCATGCCTTTAAAAGGATTACCCAAGTAACTCCTTCTGGGTATCGCGCACAATTTTTAGCGAAAAAGAGTTCCTGATTTATAAAACAGGGAGATTTTGTGTAGAAATAGTTTTCTTTTTGAGGAGTAAAACTTAAAAACTCTCTTATGAAGACTTTCAAAAACATTGTATGTTGTATCTGTTTTATCTCAACAACTATGCTGCTTGCTCAAAAAACCAACGCTACAGACAAATCTTATTATAAAGATTGGGTGGGAGAATGGTATAAAGAAGTGAATGACACCTTAGAAAAACTCCCCAGTTTTATAGTTACCCAAGGTTTATATAAAGAATCTTTTGAGGAAGTGTGGATCGGTGCTGGAGGTAGCTTTTCAAAAGCGTGGCGAGCTTGGGACGGTCGTACTCAGCAATGGGGTTTTGCATGGATATCTGTAGACGGTTTGTTTCAAACCTGGGAAGGTAAAAAAGTAAATGAGATTTGGTATATGTATAAAACCTTTGTGTTAGACAATGGAAAGAAAGTATTGTCGCGGCAAGCTTTTATTCCCAGTGGAAAAGGAGTCTTGATTCGTACTAGCGAACATTCTACCGACCAAGGAAAAACCTGGACACTTCGTTTTAAGGAGAAGTATGTGAAACGTAGGTGATTTTGTTATCAAAAAATTCCGATAGAATGGTTATCTTTAGATCAACTTAGTTGACTATCACTATGGATCTTATTTATAAATGAAACTCGAATTGATATGAAAATAAAAATAGGCATATTAAGTATCTTAATGTTAACACTATTTGGATTGTCGAATGAAAAGATTTTAGATTCTGAAAGGTATGAATGTACGATTAAGGCGACCAAAAAAGTATATAGCATAGGAGAAACTCCTCAAATAGCTGTGTCAATCACAAACAATTCAGGAGAAGACGTTTATTTAATAGGAAGCTTAGATGCTTCGGAAGTAAAATGGAGGAGTCCATACTGTTACTATAAAATTGACAAACCAAAAAATGTTCCTTCCCCGATGGTTGGACGTTGTGGAAACATGAATTCATTAAGAGTTGGTGACTTTAAATTAGTAAAGCCAGGCGAATCATTCAACCCTTATCAGTCAACTAAAGGTTATAGTTTCTTTGGTTCGTACGAAATTCAAAGAAAAGAAAATTTTAAATCTCCGGGTACATACAAGATAACTTTTCATTATTCAACAAAATCGACAAAACTAGATAACTACCTTGGCGATGGCGAGGAAAATACTAAACTAAAAAAACTATTTAGCAAGGTTCCTAATATTGAATTGAAGAGTAATACCATAGAAATTGAAATAAAAGAATGAAAAACTTTTTTTTAGAATATGAAAATGCATCCGAATACTTACTAAAAAGTCAAAATATCATTTGGAATTTCTATAGCAAACGTGCTCGAATTATTCCAAGTTTTTTCGGAATTATAGGCATCATAATACTTTATGCGGGGATAAAAAGTGGTTACGATATTGCAAATATAACTTCCGTAGGTGAATATAAAGATGTAACTATGTATAACTACGGCATTACTATTGGAATAGGAGCAGCCCTACTTTTTATTTCTCTTTTTTTATTTAATACATATTATCAACAAAAAAGAAAAACTAAAGAACTGTTTTCCTTTAGGATAAGAAGTTACCAGAAACAAGGCGATAAACTTATTTATATTATCAATGAAGATGGTATTTCTGTTGAAAATCACGATACCAAAAGACATCATAATTGGCAGTACTATTCTAGCTTTAAAAGCAAAGGTGATTATATATTTATTTTCTCAAAGTTTCAAGACTACCGTTTACCCTACGAAGTTATTCATCTTAACCCTTTGGATGAAAATCTAGTTCTAGGTTTGAGGGCATTACTAAAGGAAAAAATACAAGAAAATGTTTAATTAGAAAGATTGATAATGACACGAGCTAAGAAAAAAATTTTATTGATAACGGCAGTCTTTATCGTCATTACTTTGTTCTATAATTCATTCTTTCCAAAATTCCTGATAGTAGGAACTTATAAAAGCAGCATAAAAGATCCCTTTGCTACAAATGGAATTGAACATGGTCAAACATTGATCTTAAAAGAAGACAATACTTTTATAAGTGAGACCTGGGGACAGGGAACCTATACTTTACATGGATCACGAATAGATTTTTCTTTTGATAATGAAGGGTTTGGTACTCGTTTTTACAGACCTTATTTCTATGGAAAACCAAGAATTGTGATCTTTAGAGATTTAAATTCTGAATACATAAAGATTAAATGAGCCAATTATGAACGTATTTTTCTATGGATTATTTATGGATACAGCGATACTAGCAAGGAGCGGAATCTATCCATCCAGTCTCCAAAAAGGATATTTGCAAGATTATGCTTTGAAAATTGGCAATCGTGCTTCATTGATTCCAAGTACAAATGAACGATCCTATGGAGTGGTTATAACAGCGGATCAAGAATCTCTTGCCAAACTCTATGCAGCACCGAGTGTGGCGGATTATATTCCAGAGGAAGTTATGGTCCATGTAGCATCTGGTGGTGTAATAAAAGCACTGTGTTATAATTTACCTGAAGCGTCCTTAAGTGGTACAAATCCAGTGTATGCAGCCTCCTTATATAAATTAGCAAAAAAGCTAGGTTTTCCTGAAAGTTATCTAGAGAAGATAAAAAAGAATATTGAATAATATATTCCATATCTTAGATACAACAAACGACTACTAAACACTATGGATATCTTACGCTTTTTTTATGGATTTGCACTAATTTCTAGTGTGTTAAATATATATAGTCATGCCACTAGTTTAACTTCAATAACAGTTCTGGTGGGAGTTTTAGGAATTATTAGTGCAATCTTATTCTTCTCTAAGCAATATAAATTCTATTATTTAGGTATAATTTGGATAGTTCTTCAAATACCTTATGTAGTTTTTGAAAACAACGTTTATGATTTTTCTCAATTCATTAATGCACATTTCTCTTGGCAATTTGGCGCTATCCATTTTGGTTTTAATTTTCACATAGTTTTACTTCTAACAGTAAAATATTTGATTTTAACGAAGTATTTAAATCAAAGGATTGTTGTAAAACCTTTTACTGAAAGCGCCAAAGAAACCATCAAAGATTCCATTGAATTTAAACCAAAAGGAATTTTGTACAGTAAACGATTATCTGCAAAAGTTGACCTCGAAATTAAAAACACACACTATTCAAAGTTACTTTTTCAGCCGACGAAATCAGATCGAATTCAAAAAGCAGGAATAACATTAGTTCCATCTGAATCGGGTATTCCTTTAAAAGCTACAGTTTCATTCGAAGTAAAAGAATGAATAAAATATGCTTACCTTAGATACAACAAACAACTACTAAACAATCTACTATGCTTACCAACTTGATCTTATTCTCAGGTTTTGCAGGAATTACTGTATTTATCGGTGGAATCCTTGCCAATGTTTTTAATCACCATGTGAAAGAAAGTCCGGTGAAATACGAAATCGTCCATACACTGATGTCTTTTGGTGCTGGCATTATTTTATCGGCCATTGCACTGGTTTTAATACCCAAAGGGATGGAAGAATTAGAATTGATTCCGATGGCTTCTTCTTTTTTAATTGGAGCTGGATTGTTTATGTGTATCGATCAATACTTGGCTAAAAAAGGTGGACAAACTGCTACCCTACTCGCCATGATGATGGACTTTGTCCCCGAATCTATAGCTCTGGGAGCTGTATTCGCTATTGAACCTGAAATGGCTACTTTATTAGCAGTGTTCATAGGTTTACAAAATCTACCCGAAGCATTTAATGCCTTTCGAGATTTAGCACAAAGTGGATTCAAAGCGAAAAAAATATTGATCATCTTTTTCTTTTTAAGTTTTCTAGGAATTATTGGTGCCTTGATCGGACACTATTTCTTGAGCAAACATCCAGATCTTACCGCACATTTAATGGTATTTGCAAGTGGTGGAATTTTATACTTGCTGATTCAGGATATCATTCCGGAAAGTAAATTAGAGAAGAACTACCTAACTTCTTTGGGAGCTTCTTTAGGTTTCTTAGTTGGGATCATCGGAGAAAAATTAGTGTAATGCATTTTATTGGTTTTTGCTATCTTCGTTGATATACACACATCTATCATGAAAAAAGCAATTCTCCCTATTATTTTCTTCTTCAGTGCACTGACTATTTCTGCACAAACAGCAAAAGAGACAAAACGTTTAGCAGAGCTTGATGCCTATTGGACTCAGCTCTCCAAAACGGTAAAAGAGGGAGATTATAAGGGCTATGGAGCCATGTATCATCCAGATGCGGTAGTGATCTTTGCTTCTGGTGACAATAAACGATCTATGCCTATTGCCGATGCTTTGTCTGGTTGGAAAAAAGGCTTTGACGAGACTAAAGCAGGAAATAGAAATGATACTGCCGAATTTCGATTTTCACAGCGTATCGGAAATGGAACTACGGCGCACGAAACCGGAATGTTTAATTTTACCACCCGAGATGCCGATCATAAAGTAACAGGAACCTATATTGTACATTTTGAAATGCTTTTAGTGAAGAAAGAAGGCAAATGGTTCGGTGTCATGGAATATCAGAAAACAAATGGTACCAAGGCCGAATGGGATGCTCTAAAATAAAAATCTGGTGAAACTCCCATTATATCAAATAGATGCTTTTACCGATACTATATTTGAGGGAAACCCTGCCTGTGTTGTTCCTTTAACCGAATGGCTCCCTGACGAAACCTTATTACAGATTGCTAAAGAAAATGCGGTTGCTGAAACTGCCTTCTTTATTGATCTTGGAGCACATATACACCTCCGTTGGTTTACTCCAGAGATTGAAATGGATCTCTGTGGACATGCGACATTAGCTACTGCACATTGTTTACATACGCTATTAGAATATCCATCAAACACGATCAAATTTGAGACAGTAAGCGGTCCTTTACAAGTGACGATAAACAATAACATGTATACACTTGATTTTCCATCTAGAATCCCTGAAGCTGCCATATTACCAGGAAACATTTCTAAAGCACTAAGTATTCAACCTAAGGAGATTTATGCCTCTAGAGATTATGTATTGGTTTACGATTCGGAAGAAGATATCAAAAATATACAGATAGATAGACAATACCTGGATCGGATCAATTTAGATCCTGGTGGAGTCGTTGTAACGGCCAAAGGGACACAAAGTGATTTCGTATCTCGCTTTTTTACACCTCAGGCTTCTATTCTGGAGGATCCAGTTACGGGATCTGCACATTGCTCTCTGATTCCTTTTTGGTCAGAACGACTGCAAAAGAAACAACTTACTGCTTTTCAACTTTCTGAAAGAGGAGGCACCCTGTATTGTGAAAACAAGGGCACTCGAGTTCTTATAACTGGTCAAGCCAAAACCTACGCCATTGGATCTTGCTGGATATCCTGATTTTTTTTCGATGAATGGTATTCAACTTGTCATCTAAGTCACTCATATAAAGAACATTTCTTTCCATCTAATTTTCATGTATAAACCTCTTCTTCTGGATAATTTTAGGGTATCCATTTAAAACTATATACCATGAAACAGGCGAATTTTACCAATAGAGAATTATCAGTGTTGTCAGCATTGAATAAAGAACACTTAACTACGTTTCAACTTTTAAAGAGAATGGACTCCGTTCCGATGATCTTAAAATTATACACCATTCTAGATGAGCTAAAAGAAAAAGGCGTTGTAAAAAGTTATATGAAAAAAGATACAAAATACCATTACGCTGCCTAAAAATTTACACTTTGCATTGCTCAAAAGTTATGTACAATGTTGTTGAGAGTACATTGTACATAACTTGTTTTCAAAAAACGCCGTGCATTTCATTACAATTAGAACCCCGTTTGTTACAAAAAACAAATATCAGAATACATAAGATCTTTTATTTCTCAAAAATCGCTGGATTAGCCGAACCTTAGTATGGTCAATAGTTTGATTTATTCAAGTGCAACCCGTACAAAAAATGGCAAAAAAAAACACAAACGTTACAACAGAAAATGCGCTTCCCAAAGAAAATTCTATCAATATATTATGGTTATCTAGGCTTGGATTAGGATTGATCATACTATTTGCAATTTTCTTGCGCTATGAAGATTTCTCTGTTTGGAAAAAGAATAAGACCGCTTTTCAGTTTCAAGGAGAATATCAAATGGGGAATTTTGATAGTTATTATTACCTAGAAATTGCCAAAGAGGTGCAGAACGGAGACTATGACAATCTACAAGAAAAGAGTCGAGTTCCTAATGGCAAAGAGGTTCCTATAATTCCTCCGCTGCTCTCTGTTCTAGCAGCATCTATAAGTAGTATCATGAATACCCCAATCGCTACAGTAGCTATTTTTCTTCCTATCTTTTTAGCTTCGTTATTAGCTCCTTTGGTCTTCTTTTTCTGTCGACGGTTGAACTTTAATCGCGTGGCATCGTTAACAGCTGCTGTATTTTCCATCATATCTTTAACCTATGTTGTTAGAACCCGTATTGGTGTATTTGACACAGATTGTATGAATGTGATCTTTGTGCTATTAAACAGCTACCTGTTTTATCAATTCGCCATGTTGGAAACAAAAAAACGATATACCTACCTCATCTTAGGGATTCTCAGTTCTTTCTTATTCTATACATGGTGGAACACAGCTACCAGTGTTGTCGTGTTATCTGCCATCGTTCCGTTGGCCGTAGCTTTAGTATTCTTTTATAAAACAAGAAAGGTACTTTTAAAATACAGTGTCCTTGCATTGATCATTTTAGTAGGTATCTATTTTACTGGAGATCAAATTGCATCTTATTTTACACTATTATCAGGAACTACAACAACAGTATTTCCCAATAATATGTCGGTAGCTGAACTAGATGCTACCAGTTTCACATACTTCATAGAACAGACATCAAATAGCACATTTTTATTTATATCCATGCTTATTGGAATTGTAGCATTATGCTGGAAGTTAAAATTAAGAGCGTTATTTTTAAGTATCCCTTTATTATTGGCAATAGCACCATTATTTGCAGGAAATAGATTCATGTTGTTTTCTGCTCCAATCCTGGCTATTGGAATTGGATATTGTATTCAAATCCTATACAATTTACACAAAAGAGTTCCGATAAAGGTTACATATGGACTCACATTATTGGTGCTCATCATTGGTATTTCAAGTACCTATAAAAAGATCACACATAACTTTGTAAAGCCTGCCGCTGCAGATAATGTACATCTGTTAAGTGCATTAGATAATTTTACGCCAACAGATGCTAACATATGGACAGAATGGGATCTAGGATATCAAATTCAATATTATCTAGACCGGGGAACCTATGCTGATGGAGAGTTCAGCGATGGTGAGCTCTATTTTTATAACGCTTTTCCTTTTGCTGCTAATAATTTAGCGGTGTCAGCCAATTTTATTCGATTTTATAATAAACATGGTATAAAAGGAATGAAGACACTCTATACTACTTTTTCTGGTGTAGAGAACACATTCAACATACTGAATTCGTTATTTGCGCTAGATCCTGCTGATGCAGAAAAATGGCTGATAGCAAAGCAACAACAAGGTACTTCTCTTACATCTGACAAACTAAAAACACCACAACAATGGATCGCTTTCTTATTTCCAAAAGATGCGAAAGATGTCTATTTGTTTATTCATTACAAGATGACACAAACGGCGGCCTGGTTTAAACAAGGTAATTCAGATCTTAAAACAGGAAAAACAAAAGGGTTGCCACTATTTCTGACTTTTAATGCCTTAAAAGAGCAGGGTAACTTGATTAAGAATCATCAATCGAGTGTAGATCAAACTACGGGTATTATGAAGTACTTCAATCAAAAGAGATACTTTCGATCCTTAGCCACTTTTACAGGTGATACCATTAAACGAAGGTCGTTTGCTATGCCCAGAGAATTAAATAATGGTGGAAAAGACAATCGGTTTGTCTTTCAATGGGATCAAAGAGTAGGTTTTGGTGCTGCCATGTCTAAAGAAATGGCTCAAACCACCTTAGCGCGACTATACTTGCTCCAAGAAAAATCGCCTCATTTTAAGCCAGTGATGTTAAATACTCCTCAATATCAAATATGGAAAGTAACAGGAAACGCGTATGATATCGATAACAAATAATACTGAACTCATGAATGAAATCTATACCTCTTCAAAAAAGAAGTTCAAAACCGTATTTGAAATGCTTGTAAAAACCAATGACAGTTACGAACTTGGAGAAGCTGCATTACCTGCCTATGCCCATAAAAACCCGATGATCGATTGGCTTTTTTGGAAACGCATACAAATTGCTTATAACCATGCCAACAATACTAAAAAAGCGAAGAACAAAATTCTTGACTTTGGCTGTGGCTCTGGGGTATTGAGTTATATGCTTGCACAGAATAATCATGATGTTATAGCATGTGATATAGAATTTTCGCCATTGAATCTTGTAAAAAAGTCAATTAAGTTTCCATCTAATATTCATTTTGTGGAAGGAAATATTCTTCACAAAAACTTAGAGAGCAACTCTTTTGATATTATTTATGCTCTAGATGTTTTGGAGCATATTGATGATCTTGAACCCTACATAAAATTATTTGATCAATTATTAACTCCCGATGGCCTCATCCTTGTTTCGGGTCCAACAGAGAACTCCTTATATAAATTAGGAAGGAAGCTGGCAGGTAATCGCTTCACAGGAGATTACCATGTTACCAATATTACTAAGATCAAAAAAGCGTTTTCGCCTTATTTAGAAGTAAGCTCTTTACGAAAATTATTATTTCCTGTGGTGTTATTTGAACTATTTGAAGCACAAAAGAAAACAACAACGCCTGTATGATATCAACAAAAAAAATAGCGGTTGTAATTCCTAGCTACAAAGTATCTAAGCAACTAAAAAATGTATTGCTATCTATACCCGAATTTGTAGATGATATCATTGTCGTAGATGATGCGTGCCCTGAAAAATCAGGCACTATCGCTAAAAACGTAAGCAAATATAACATACATGTCATTGAGCATGACCAAAATCAAGGTGTTGGAGGTGCTATGATTAGCGGGTATAAGAAAGCAATGTCCTTACAGAGCAATATTATTGTAAAACTAGATGGTGATGGGCAAATGGACCCCAAGCATATCGCTACACTAATTCAACCTATCCTAGACGACAAAGCTGATTATACAAAAGGCAATAGATTTCATGATTTTGAAGCATTAAAAGCAATGCCAAAGACAAGGCTCTTTGGGAACAGTTCATTGTCTTTTATTATTAAAGCAGCATCTGGTTATTGGCATATGATGGATCCAACAAATGGTTTCTGTGCCATTTCTCGTAAAGCCTTGCAAAGTATTAATTTAGAAAAGATAGAAAAAAGGTACTTTTTTGAAACCGATATGTTGATCCATTTAAATCTGGCTAACAAAGTAGTCGAGGATGTTCCGATTTCTGCCATATATAATGACGAGAAAAGTAATCTAAGTATTCGAAAGGTACTGTTCAGTTTTCCATTTAAGATAGTCAAGCGGTTTATCAAAAGAGTCTTTTTTAAGTACTACATCTACAATTTTAATATGGCATCCATCTATATGCTCATTGCCATACCTCTTTTACTCTTTGGTTTTACTTTTGGTATGTATAGATGGACCATTGGAATTCTGGAGAATACAGAAAACACCGCAGGGACCATCATGCTGGTAGCCTTACCCATAATCTTAGGCGTTCAGTTTCTATTACAAGCTGTGAGCATTGATATTCACAGTGTTCCAAAAAAGCGTTAGCACATTTTCTTAGTAAGACATTCTAAGTCTAAATTTGCCATAGGAATTAGCAAATAATTTACTAATTTCCGCAATCCAAATCCTAAACATGAAAGTTTGCATTGCTGAAAAACCTAGCGTAGCTAAAGAGATTGCTACTATTCTGGGAGCCAACACAAAACGTGATGGCTACTATGAAGGAAATGGTTATGCAGTGACCTATACTTTCGGGCATTTATGCACATTATTAGAGCCTAAGGATTACAAACCGCATTGGAAAAGTTGGGATTTAAATAATCTACCCATGCTTCCTGAGAAGTTTTCTACCAAGATTACAGATGATGCGGGAATCCAAAAGCAATTTAATATTGTTAAAGGCTTATTTGAAAAAGCAGAAGTTATCATCAATTGCGGGGATGCCGGCCAGGAAGGAGAATTGATTCAGCGTTGGGTAATCAATCAGGCTAATTATAAAGGTGTGGTCAAACGATTATGGATCTCTTCGCTAACCGAAGAAGCGATTAAAGAAGGGTTTGCCAATTTGCACACTTCAGAAAAATATGACAATCTGTACTACGCTGGTTTTTCCAGAGCCATTGGTGATTGGTTATTAGGATTGAACGCTACTCGTTTGTATACGGTCAAGTTTGGTGGTTATAAGCAAGTATTGTCTGTAGGACGAGTACAGACTCCTACTCTAGCTATGTTAGTGCATCGCTATAAAGAAATTCAAGATTTTAAACCTCAACCCTATTGGGAATTGCAGACTACCTATAGAGACACGCTCTTCAATTATGAAGAGGGTCGTTTTACCAAAAAAGAAGATGGTGAGACCTTAGCTAAAAAAGTAAAGGAATCCGACTTTGAGATTGTATCTGTAACTAAAAAGAAAGGGAAAGATTACGCTCCTAAATTATTTGATCTAACGGGTTTACAAGTATATTGTAATAATAAGTTCGGGTTTTCTGCGGATGAAACACTAAAGATCGTTCAGCGCTTGTACGAGATGAAAGTAGTGACCTACCCCAGAGTAGACACTACCTTTTTACCGAATGATCTATATCCGAAAGTTCCTGGAATTTTATCTAAATTATTGAGGTACCAAGCATTGACAGAACCATTATTGGGTAAAAAGATTCGCAAAACTAAAAAGGTATTTGATGATGCTAAGGTAACGGATCATCACGCGATTATTCCCACAGGAATTGAAGCTAGTCTTCAAGACAGTCAACAAAAAGTCTATGATATTATTACGCGACGATTTATTGCAGTGTTCTATGAAGATAGCGAGGTTTCAAATTCTACCATTCTTGGGCAGGCTGCTGATGTTCCTTTTAAAACTACTGGTAAAGAGATCTTGACACCAGGATGGCGTGTGGTATTTGAAGTTGCACCTCTCGACTCCGCTCGAGATGACAACAATGCAAGCAAAGACAAAAAATCGACTTCTGAAAAATCCATCTTACCAAACTTTGTAAAAGGTGAAAGGGGATCGCATGAACCTTCTTTCTTAGAAAAAGAGACGAAACCTCCGCGTAATTATACGGAAGCGAGTTTACTACGTGCCATGGAAACCGCAGGAAAGCAAGTAGATGATGATGAAATGCGTGAATTGATGAAGGAGAATGGTATTGGTAGACCTTCTACCAGAGCCAGTATTATTGAAACGCTGTTCAGACGTAAATATATTGAGCGCAAGAAGAAATTAGTAATCCCGACTCAGACAGGCATTCAATTGATTGACCTGATTGATAATGAGTTATTGAAATCGGCAGAACTTACAGGTCGTTGGGAAAAACGACTAAAGGAAATAGAGCGTGGTGAATTTAATGCAGGAACCTTTATCAAGAACATGAAAAAGATGGTGGACGATCTTGTCTACGAAGTCCGTTCTAGTAAAAAAACTGCACGTATTTCTCACACCAATACTGTCATTTCGACTGATAAGGAGAAATCTCAAAAAAAGAAACCTAAAAAACAGGTAGCGGGCAAAACCTGCCCTAAATGTTCTAGAGGCCATTTATTAAAGGGAAAAGCAGCCTTTGGTTGTTCTGAATATAAAAGTGGTTGTAATATGACCATTCCGTTTAAAGTGTGTGAAAAAAAGATCTCAGAAAATCAGATCATTCGTTTACTGGATAAGGGCTCCACCACTAACTTAAAAGGTTTTAAAACCGAATCAGGTGCTATTGAGGGATTACTTCGTTTTGATGAAAACTTTAATATTAAACTAGAATCAAAAGAAACGGCTATTGCAAATGAAATAAAGCAAACTCCAAATAATAGTGAGATTACTTCGTCGAATACTCCTCGTAATGACTATGAAAAAATTCCATGTCCGAAATGTAAACAGGGCACAGTGATCAAAGGAAAATCTGCCTACGGGTGCTCTGCCTATAAAGAGGGTTGTGATTTTGTCTTCTCTTTTGAAAACATCAAAAAGATTGCAAATGGAAGATCGTTAACAAAAGAGCTCGTTTTGGAGATTTTAAAGTCTCATAAATGATAAGATTTCTCAATCGTTCTTTAAACTCATTTCGAAATGACCCCTCCGGGCAGTCATTCCTGCAGAACCTCTAGTATCGGATTGACGAGGAATTTCAACATCCTGTCATTGTGAACAAAGTGAAGGAATCTCATCAATAGAAGCAGAACGATTTGTAACAAGTAGATTTCTCAATCGCCCCGAGTACTTTCGGGGCTCATATCGAAATGACAGCTACTATTTAATCATCGTTTTTAAATACAACTTCTCTACTTTTTCCCTAGCCCAAGGCGTCTTTCTTAAAAATTTGAGACTAGATTTATAGGTGGGATTGTTTCTAAAACAATTTATATTTAAAATTTCACCTAACTCTTCCCAACCGTATTCTAGATATAATTGTTCCAACATGGTGGCCAATTTTATTCCATGTAACGGGTTATTAGGCTGTTCTAAACTCATTATAAAATATAATCTGTATTGATGAAATTTGAAGTTTTCTTATCTAACAACTCTTCCAAAATTGCATTGTTATACTCATTATCCTTAGAAGCTACAAAAGTTCTAATAGAGAATGATCGTAAAGCATCATGTACGCTTAAGGTACTAACCGCAGAATCTTTTCTCCCTGTGAATGGGTATACGTCAGGTCCTCGCTGACACGAACTGTTCAGGTTTACTCTACAAACCAGATTCACCAAACTATCGATCAGTGGCGAGAGTGTATGTATATTTTTTCCAAAAAGACTCACTTGTTGCCCATAATTCGAATCTGCAATATCATCTAAAGGTTCCTCTATATCTTTAAACGGAACAATAGGAACTACAGGCCCAAATTGTTCTTCTTCAAAGACACGCATCTCTTTATTAACAGGATACAGTACTGCTGGAAAAATATAATTATCCGTAGTCTCTCCTCCTCTATTATTAATGATTTGTGCTCCCTTAGCCTTCGCATCGTCGATCAACTCCTGAATATAGGCTGGTTTTCCAGGTTCTGGTAATGGCGTTAACTTAACTCCTGCATCCCATGGGTTTCCGAACAATAAATTATCTACTTTCTCAGCATATTTTTTATTGAATTCTTCAGCAATGTCTTCATGCACATATACTACCTTAAGTGCTGTGCAACGCTGACCGTTAAACGATAAGGTTCCGGCTAAACATTCATTAATCGTCAGATCCAAATCGGCATCAGGTAATACAATGGCAGGATTTTTTGCTTCTAACCCTAATACTAATCGCAATCGATTACTTTTTGGGTGTTGACTTTGTAATGCTTTGGCAGACGTACTATTTCCAATTAAGGCCAGTACATCTATTTTACCCGATTGCATAATGGGTGTCGCCAAGGTTCTTCCTCTACCGTAAATCACATTGATAACTCCAGCTGGGAAACTATTTTGAAAAGCTTCTAATAATGGCGACATCAATAGCACTCCAAACTTAGCTGGTTTAAAAATGGCCGTGTTTCCCATGATTAACGCAGGAATCAGCAAGCAAAAAGTTTCATTTAACGGATAGTTATAGGGTGCTAAACACAATACCACACCTAATGGACCTCTTCTTATATGTGCAAATACACCATCTTGTTTTTCAAATTTTGCACTATCACGATCCATTTGCTTATAATCTTCGATAGTATCGTTAATATAGTCGATGGTTCTATCAAATTCTTTTTCTGAATCTGGAAGTGTTTTTCCAATCTCCCACATCAACAATTTTACTACTTCCTCACGTCTAGTCTTAATTTGCTCAACAAATTTTTCCATACATGCGATACGATCAGAAACCTTCATGGTAGGCCATAATCCTTTCCCTTTATTATAGGCATTACTAGCCGCATCTAAGGCTTCTAATGCTTCTTTTTCTGTTAATTGTGGAATAGATCCTAATAAAGTAGGCGCATATTCATCTGTTGAAGAAATAGTAGAATACACATTGACCATTTGTCCGTTCCATGGTTTTAATTCACCATTTACCAAATAGCTATCCTGTGTTACTACTGTATTGATCTTATATAGTTCAGGGATCTCAACCCTAGGTGTTATTGTTGACATTATATGAGTATTGGAACTGTAAATTTACGAATTCTATACGCCAAAATAGCCCATATTCGCCTTTAATAATCTTATGACAGCATTGATATTATTTATCTCTTACTACTGATAAGATCATACATATCTGAATCTCAAAAGAATGATTCTAAAAATGTAAATGGTTTATTCTTTATCTAAATCTGGTAATACAAACTCATCCAAGACACTTTTCTTTGCCATCATTTTTTCAATCTCATTAGATTTTCTTGGTGCTTCAGCAGATAAGTTGATAGGCCCTTTTTCTGTAATTAGAATATCATCTTCAATACGAACTGCAATCCCCCACCACTTCTTATCGCAAGGGCTTCCTTCAGGAATATAGATACCAGGCTCAACCGTAATGATTGAATTTGCTCTGAAATTTCCATAGGTACCTGGATCATGGACATCCAGTCCTATATAATGCGATACACCGTGAGGCAGATAGTTGTGTCTTTCATTAATTGTTTTAATGATTCCTAATTTCAATAACCCTTCGTTAATCACCTTTCTACAAGCAGCATTCGGTGCTCCAAAAGAAGCTCCAACTACACTAGCTTTGATTCCTGCTTCTTGCGAATTGTATACGATATCATAAATCGCTTTTTGCTCTGGAGTAAACTTTCCGTTTGCTGGAATTGTACGGGTAACATCAGCAGTATAGCCTCTATACTCCGCACCTAGATCCATTAATACCAGATCATTACCGACTTTCGTCTTGTTATTTTCAATATAATGTAAGATACAACCGTTGTTTCCTGCTCCAACAATGGACGGATACCCTTCATATTCTGCTCCATATTTCTTATATACAAACTCGTGAATTCCTTGTAATTCTGTCTCGGACATATGCGGCTTCATTGCTTTCATGACCTCAATTTGCCCTATTGCTGAAATGCGAATAGCTTTCGTCAACAATTTGATCTCCTCTGGTGATTTAATCTCACGCATATCAGATAAAGTAGTTGACAAAAAGTCGATATCAATATTTGTTTTAGGTGTTAGTTTTAAAGTGATCTTTTCTTTTAAGTCACCTTTTAGTTTTGCATCAGTAGCTGTTTTATATTTCATTAAAAGATCATCCTCCTTGATATCTGGAAAACGATTTTCAATTCTACCAATCACCTGTGCAACATTTGCACTGTTCTCTATAGGAGTTGATTTTACTAACTCATATACATACTTCTTTGCTCTGGAAAGATAAATGTTTGGATCATAACCAGCTTTTGTTTTAAAGCTTTTTACCAGATCAAATACTTCGGCACTATTTCCTGTATTTCTGTAATCATCTTTAAATTTTTCAATAAATATTTTATCAAACTTTTTAAAGTCAATATTCGCATTTAAAAAATCAATAGCATTGTAAGCGCTTGCAAAACCCAATTCTTTTTTTGCACCTTCTGTTCCTAATCTTCTTCCATTCCACATTTCCGCATTTGGATTTCTTTCCTGTACATATATCACTTCATTGTAGGTAGTTCCATCTCCATTTTTCTGATCACTCGCATAGATAACCAATACTGCATTTGGCTCTCTATATCCGGTTAAATAGTAAAAGTTAGGGTCTTGGTGATACACATAGTCCACATCATTGGCTCTATTTCTTACTGGGTTCGCAAAAATAACTGCGATAGAATTCGCTGGCATTTTAGCTCTAAAAGTAGCTCTTCTTTTCTTATGAAAATCTTTTGATAAATAGTCTGTTGGAGTCTGACCGAAAGTATGCACAGTTACTAATAATAATAGTAGAGATACTAACTTCACTAATTT
Organism: Asprobacillus argus; assembly: GCF_032248395.1. Taxonomy (NCBI): domain Bacteria; kingdom Pseudomonadati; phylum Bacteroidota; class Flavobacteriia; order Flavobacteriales; family Flavobacteriaceae; genus Asprobacillus; species Asprobacillus argus. Next base: position 210,728 of record NZ_JAVTTO010000002.1, on the reverse strand, counting down.
CATTTGTTCTTTTTTGAGTTGATTCGTTTCAAATGTAATACTTATAACTATCTAAGTAAAAATATTAACAGAATTTTTGCTTTCAAAAACGGTGTATCTTTCTATGAATTTTCAATACATTTGCTTTCACAAAACAAATCAAAAACTATCATGAAAAATACCGCATTATCTCATGTACATGAAGCTCTAGGAGCAAAAATGGTTCCTTTTGCAGGATACAATATGCCCGTTCAATATGAAGGCGTTACGGCAGAACATCTAACGGTTAGATCCGGTGTAGGGGTTTTTGATGTGAGTCATATGGGTGAGTTTCTGGTGGAAGGAGAACAGGCATTAACATTGATCCAAAGAGTAACTTCTAATGATGCCTCTAAATTAGAAATCGGTGATGCACAGTATAGTTGTTTTCCAAATGATCAAAATGGTATTGTAGATGATCTTATTTGTTATAGAGTAAAAGAACACACCTATTTACTAGTCGTAAATGCTTCCAATATTGAAAAGGATTGGAACTGGATCAGCAAACACAATGAAGGTATTGGAGCAGAACTAAAAGATGTTTCTGATAATTATTCTTTATTGGCTATTCAAGGCCCAAAAGCTATTGAAGCAATGCAATCGTTGACTTCTATCGATTTGGCTGAAATCCCTTTTTATAAATTTAAAGTAGCTGACTTTGCTGGATGTGAACATGCTATTATCTCTGCAACCGGTTATACAGGTTCTGGTGGATTTGAGATTTATGTACGTAATGAGCAAGCCGAACAAGTTTGGAATAAGGTTTTTGAAGCCGGTGCTGATTGGGGCATTAAGCCGATTGGCTTAGCTGCTCGTGATACTTTGAGATTAGAAATGGGTTACTGTTTATATGGAAATGATATTAATGATACTACTTCTCCTATTGAAGCAGGTTTAGGCTGGATCACAAAATTTACGAAGGATTTTGTAAACTCAGATAGTTTAAAAGCGCAGAAAGAAGAAGGTATTACTAGAAGATTAGTGGCTTTTGAATTCAACGAACGTGGGATTCCAAGACAAGGATATGATATTGTTGATGCTGAAGGAACAAAGATTGGTGAAGTAACATCCGGAACTATGAGTCCGTCTTTAGGAAAAGGTATTGGAATGGGTTATGTAAATCGACCACATACGAAAAGAGATACAGAAATCTTTATTCAAGTCCGTAAGAAACAAATTTCGGCAACGATTATAAAGTTGCCTTTTTATAAGGGATAGAAAACATAAAAAAGGAGCCTGCATAGAACTGCAGGCTTTTTTATTGCTTCTCCATTTTATACGAAAACCCTTTATCTCCTGCTCCCAAAACAGAAACTTGCAAACTGTTTTTGGTCAAAATTTTATATTGAATTTTTTTAGGAAAATCATGAGCTGGGTTTTCAAAGGAATATAAATCGTCCTTTACTTCTTGCAGCGTAAAAGGTATTCCTTGACCATTATTTTGGTTTTTCACAGTAGCAATGTACACCCATTTGCCACCTTCTTTCTTAATCTCTAGTGTTTCCGTGACATACTTTTGCTCCCCTCTTTTCTTAAAGGATTCTCCCACCAATTTATCGTTTTCTATTGCCCATGCTTCATAGGTCTCTTTTCCTTCTATTTTCCATGTTCCTACTAGGAAATCTACTTTCTGAGTTTGAGAAGTATTACAAAAAGATAACAATAGTATTGCCACTGAGAGAGCTACACCAAATTTTATAATTTTCATATATCCGCTTTTAGATGATTAATGCAACTCAAAATAAAAGATGTTTATAGTAGTACGATAGTACAAAACCGACATTAGGGCTTTAAAAGAAAATTTGCCATGTTTTTTTCGGAAAAACCATATTTACTTGGGTCTTCCCCTGTAAACTCCTGAAAGTTCTTAATAAAATGCGATTGATCGTAATAACCCGCTCGGTATACGATATCCGACCAATCTATTTCTTTCTCCTGTACTAATTGGAAAATGTATGAAAAGCGTATAATCCTTGCGTAAAATTTAGGAGGCAAACCTATATAGGTTTTAAAGTAACGTTCCAAAGAACGTTCACCTATATGATATTCTTCCTGTAACTGCTTTAACGATATACTTCCTTTCTCACCTATCATCTTTTGCACTACCCAGTACTTCATAGAAAGATCTTTATCTAAAACAAAACGATCGAACCAATCTTCGATCTGACTCACTTTATCATTGAACGAAATAGAACTTACGGCAATATTCTGAACAACTTTTAAAGTAGCTAACATCGCACCTTGAACAGGAATTACCTGATCGGTAATAGTCGGCATTTCTGCACCAAATAATTCTTTTGGGATCCAAGGTTGAAGTTTAATTGCGAACATTTTTGATTCACCCGTATTTTCCAAGAAAAAATAATTGCGTATTTGGCCAGCAAGAATGGACTTTTCTTGTAATTCCCAAGAACCATTAATGTTTATTCTGTAAGGGTCTCCATAATGAAATATCAATTCGGGATAGCCATCAGGAATGATCTTTTCCTGTCTTATTGTACCATCTCCTTCACTATCAATTAGCCAAAAGCTTTTAATAATATGTGCTAGTTCCTTTTTAGGCGAAACCTGTTCGTAAATCATATCTACAAGAAACAAAAAAGCCCGTTGCAATGCAACAGGCTTTTAGTTATATTTTTTTGTATTCTTAATTTACTAAATTGATCGTCTCCAATTGATATGGCCATGGATATCCGTCCGTTGTTGGATTCTGATTCTGTCCCGACCATACAATATAAAAAGGTGCTGGGTCATTATTATTTTCCGGAGCAACTCCCTCCCAATTAGCCTCTCCAGCAACATCAAGATCTTCAAAGGCTAAAAAACCTCCAACTTCTGTAGCTCGATTTACAGAAGCAGAAGCCATGAAACCATCAAGCGCGGAAAATTGAACTGTTCCATTGGTAGGTAAAAAATTGGTTTCGAACAAGTAAAACAGGGCATCGGCCAATGGAAAAGCTCTGTAGTTCTTTTGTTTTCCATGTACAGGGTCAAAAATTGAAATACTCTGAGCAGTCAGATTTGCCTTTAACTGACTCAAATTAAACATTCCTTTATTTTGTCCATCAACTTGAATAGTCAATGTAGGGTTGTGTGGTACAGCATCGTCTTTGCTACATGATATAGCAAATACAGTCAGCATTAATACAAATATTCCTTTTTTAATCATCTCAATTATTAATTATCTGTTATACATTAAATCGGAAATGCATTACATCTCCATCCTTCACAACATAGTCCTTCCCTTCTACTCTCATTTTCCCAGCCTCTTTAACCTTTGCCTCGGTTTCATACGTTACATAATCCTCATAGCTAATTACTTCTGCTCGAATAAATCCTTTCTCGAAATCGGTATGAATAACTCCTGCTGCCTGAGGTGCAGTAGCCCCAACTGAAACGGTCCACGCTCTCACTTCTTTAACACCAGCTGTAAAATACGTTTGCAAGTTCAATAATTTATATGCCGAACGAATCAATCTTGAAACACCTGGCTCTTCTAAACCTATATCTTCTAAAAACATCTGACGTTCTTCATAATCTTCCAATTCTGTAATATCTGCCTCTGTTCCCACCGCTAATACTATGATCTCGGCTCCTTCATCCTTTACAGCTTCTTTTACTGCATCTACATAGGCATTACCTGATACAGCTGAGTTTTCATCTACGTTACAAACATACAATACTGGTTTGGAGGTGATGAACTGCAAAGGCTTTACAAACTCTTCTTCCTTCTCTGCAAACTCTAAGGCTCTAACAGAAACTCCGGATAATAACGTTTCTTCTACCTTAAGCAAAACTTCTAATTCGGCTTGCGCTTCTTTATTTCCAGTTTTAGCAGTTCTCTTTACACGCTCTAAGCGTTTTTGAACTGTTTCTAAATCCTTTAGTTGCAACTCTATATCTATAGTTTCTTTATCCCTTACTGGGTCTACAGAAACATCTACGTGTATAATATTATCATTATCAAAACAACGTAACACATGTAAAATGGCATCTGTCTCTCTAATATTTGCCAAAAATTGATTTCCTAACCCTTCGCCTTTACTTGCTCCTTTTACCAAACCTGCAATATCTACAATCTCTACTGTAGCTGGCATCACTTTTTCTGGGTTTACTAACTCTTCCAGTTTCTCCATTCGATGATCTGGTACATTCACAACACCTAAGTTAGGCTCTATTGTACAAAATGGAAAATTTGCACTTTGTGCCTTTGCATTAGACAAACAATTAAACAATGTTGATTTACCCACATTTGGAAGTCCTACAATTCCGGCTTTCATATAATCTAGTTTTGAGGGTGCAAATATAGCACTTTAATACTCTAATCCTATTAAAAGAAACGGTCCATAATTTTGAATCTATTCATTCCTGCAGAAGAGTGTTTCATTCCCAAAAAATAGACATTAACGTCAATTTATTTTTAGTCGCAGCAGAGATTTGTACATTGTCATACACATGAAAAATATTCCAAAATTGAATAGTATCTATAAGTACTAACACGTAGTAAACGGCATTAAACTATCGATACATTTGACCTTAGCTTTAAACTCTTACCAAACATGAAAAAAATTCTTTACCTATCTATATTTTTAATGAGTATAGTAGCTTCATCTCAAATAAAAATTACGGGAGTCATAAAAGATGAAGCGAACAATTCTTTACCTGGAGCTAGTATTATGGAGAAAGGTACATCTAATGGAACATCATCCGATCTGGATGGTAAATTTACGTTAGAAGTTCGTTCGTCAAACTCGATAATAGTTATCAGCTTTATTGGGTTTGAATCTCAAGAAATTACGGTGGCAAACACCATAAATTTTTCAATCATTTTAAAGGAAACTAATGTGTTGGATGAAATTGTTCTGGTAGGAAGTAGAACTCCAGCCAGAAGTAACACGAAAACGCCACTCCCTATTGATATTCTACCCTCTAAAGATATTACAAATACAGGACAGTCATCATTTGATCAAGTATTACAATACAAGGTACCATCATTTAATGTTGTGAATATTCCGGTTTCTGATGCTACCTCCCTATTCGATCCATATGAAATAAGAAATCTAGGACCCAGTAGAACATTGATCTTAATAAATGGAAAACGAAAGAATCTAAGTGCCTTAGCCTATACCTATGGTATTGCGGGAAGAGGAGAAACTGGTGCAGATATCTCGGCTATCCCCATAGATGCTATTAAGCGCGTAGAGATTTTAAGAGATGGGGCTTCAGCTCATTACGGTTCTGACGCCATAGCTGGTGTAGTCAATATTATTTTAAAAGACAATTATAACAAAGGCAGTGTGACTACTCGAACAGGAGTCACATCTGAAGGGGACGGAGAGCTATTAGGTTTTAGTCTTAATAATGGAGAAAGCATAAATAATGGAAAAGGGTTTCTAAATTATACAGTAGATTTCTCCAAATCAAACCGAGCAAACAGACCAGGTCTTGTAAATGCTCTAGGGGAGGCCACAGATTTTGGGGCTAATATTACGGATGTTCAGGAGTTTTTGAGTCGACACCCTGATGCAGGGAACGTGAATGCAACACCCAAAACAATCAGTACCAAGTTTTTATTGAACGGAGGTTACGAACTCAGCGAAAAAGGATCTTTGTATTTTAATGCTGCCTATGTTTATAAAGCCGCAAATAGTTTCGCAAACTATAGAACACCTTATTGGAGAACCTTAGCCGATTATCCCTATTTAGGAGACTTTTTTCCTGCTCCAGGAACTCCTAACAACTATGATGGTTATATTCCAACTTTTGATGGCATTTTAAATGATTATAATGCAAGCATTGGTTTTAAAGGACAAAAAAATGAATGGAACTATGATGTAAGCTATACCATTGGAGGAAACCTTCAAAAATATACAGTAAGAAACTCACATAATGGGAATTCAGTCTTATCGCCATCAACTTGGGTAGATGCGAATAATAACGGTATTGTAGATGCTGGAGAACTTACGCAAGGTTTTGAACTATATAGAGAAAATAGCCCCATTACATTCGATGTTGGAGGAACAAAATTTACACATGGGGTAGGAAATATTGATGTTTCTAGAATTGTTTCTGATAAACTAAGTATTGCCTTTGGAACCGAATTTAGGTTTGAAAATTTTGAAGTAATTGCAGGGGAATTGGCTTCCTATGATGGTGGTGGATCAGATTCTTTTGCCGGTAGTAGACCAGAAAATTCTAAAACTTTTAACCGTTATAATTGGGGAGGATATTTAGATGTTAGCTATAATGCCACGGAGAATTTTCTATTAAATGGAACTATCAGAACAGAAACCTATTCTGATTTTGGTAATGCCTTTGTGTGGAAACTAAGTTCTCGATACAATTTTACAGATAATTTTACCTTAAGGGGATCGGTATCAACAGGTTTTAGAGCACCTACACTACATCAAATCTATTCTCAAAAATTGCAGTATAGTTTTGTTGCAGGTCAAGGAATTCAAGTAACAGGGCTAATCAATAATATTTCTCCGGAAGCCAAATTACTAGAGATTCCACAGTTAAGCGCAGAAAAATCGACCAATTTCACTTTAGGTATTGGTGCTAAGCTAAATAAGGACTTTCAGTTTACAATAGACTATTATAACATTGGTATTAAAGACAGAGTCATCCTTAGTTATGAAATTTCAGGAACTGCTTTCGACGCTAATGGAGCAAACATTGGAACTACCGATTTGGATGCTTTTTTAAGAGATCAGAATCTACAAGGAATCAGTTTCTTTATTAATGGTTTAGATACAAGAACTTCTGGATTAGATGTCGTTTTCAACTATAAGAATATTGCTATACATAATGGTACTTTGGCGTTAAATCTTTCTGGAAACTATGTTTTAGAAAACAAACAAGTAGGTGCAACAAAAACGCCTCAACTTATCGCAGATGCAGGTCAGACGGTAGTTAATAAAACGCAAGAATCAGTGCTTTTCACCTCAAGACCAGAAACAAAATGGATCTTAGGAGCCAACTATACTTTAGGAAAGTTTGGCGCGACATTGAATAATACTTATTTCGGGAAGGCTACATTTCATCAGCAAGGTTTGAGCAATGATATCAGAACAGAGTTTATTCCAAAGATCATTACCGATCTGGGAATAAATTACAAATTCACAGATAAAATAGTGGTAAGTCTAAATATTAATAATCTGTTGAACATTACACCTGAATGGAACTTTAAAGCTGAAAATGCTGCAGGACAGGCACTATTAAATGATCCTGTTCAGACATTAACACAATCCAACCTCATCACGTTTAATCAACGATATAGTACAACAACTTATGACGGTTTTCATTTCAGTCAGTTTGGTACCATGTATAATTTGTCTTTGAATTATCAGTTTTAAACCTACAAATAACTAGTTTTAAAACAAAAACGCTCTTAAACTTTTGTTTAAGAGCGTTTCATTTTCTAGTTTTTAGCTATTATTCGCTATGCATAAATCGTTGTTTGCCTAATAACTCTTCTTCTGTCTCTACGTTGTCCTCATCGGGTACACAACAATCTACAGGGCATACTGCTGCACATTGAGGTTCCTCATGGAATCCTTTACATTCAGTACACTTGTCGGCTACGATATAATAGATCTCATCCGAAATGGGTTCTTGATCTTCATCCGCATCTGCTGACACTCCATTCGGTAAAACTATATTTCCAGATAAATCAGTTCCGTCTGCATATTTCCAATCATCTGCACCCTCATAAATAGCCGTATTTGGACATTCAGGTTCACAAGCTCCACAATTAATGCATTCGTCAGTTATAATTATTGCCATTTCTTCTATTTCAGTTTTGTACCTTTGCGACTGCAAAAATAACGCCAAAAAAACGGATTACCAAAAGAAATGATCAGTATTAAAAATAGGCTAACTGCTTTCGAAAAATTAGGGAATTTCCTAAGACAGTTTTCAACAAAAGGTATTGAAGAAAAACCTGACGTTCCATTTAACGAAGTGTTCTTTGAAGGATTTAAGCATCAAATAAAACTTGCTGAGGAAAATAACAGCTGGTTTACCAAAGCGAATATTTTATTTGCCACAGAAAACTGGGCAAGCGCGTTGACCGCAGAGAATCTAAATATGTGGATACAGGACGAAGATTTATCTGAAAGTACTCCGAAGAAAGTGGCGATTATTATGGCTGGTAATATTCCTATGGTGGGCTTCCATGATTTTTTATCTGTTTTAGTGTGTGGACATTCCGTATTGGTAAAACAATCTTCGAACGATAAGCATTTGGTCCCATTCCTTGCAAAGTATTTGGAATACATAGAGCCTTCATTTAAAGGAATGATCTCTTTTACAGAAGATAAATTATCTGGTTTTGATGCGGTTATTGCAACAGGAAGCAATAATACTGCTCGATATTTTGAGTATTATTTTAAAGATAAACCTAGTATAATTAGGAAAAATAGAAACTCAGTTGCCGTTATACAAGGCAATGAGTCCGAAGAAGATTATGAAAATTTAAGTGAAGACGTCTTTCGTTATTTTGGTTTAGGCTGTAGAAGTGTATCTAAATTATTTGTACCTAAGAATTATGATTTCGATGCTTTTTTCAAAGGAATGTATAAACAACGTGAGATCGTTAATAATACCAAGTACACGAATAATTACGATTATAATAAAGCCGTGTATTTGATGAGTGAATTTGATATTTTAGAAAACGGTTTTTTGATGATCAAAGAAGATCAAAGTTACGCCTCTCCTATTGCAAGTGTTTTTTACGAATATTATGAAAACCCTATCGATCTAAAGATTAAACTACATCAAGAAAAAGAAAGTATTCAGTGCATTGTTTCTAATGGGTTTATAGAAAATGAAGTTTCATTTGGTAATACGCAGCATCCTAAACTTTGGGATTACGCAGATGGTGTAAACACACTCCAGTTCTTAACTCGAATTTAATCTATTAAATAATATGAGTTCTAATAGAAAATTAGCAACTTTGCAAGCCTATAAAACAACCAAATAATATGAAAAAACATAACTTTAGCGCAGGCCCTTGTATTTTACCTGAAGAAGTTCTGCAAAAAGCAGCCGAAGCCGTTATCAATTTTAATAATGATGATTTATCATTAATTGAAATATCTCATAGAAGCAAGTCATTCGTTGCCGTAATGGAGAAAGCAAGAAGTCTAGTTTTAGAACTATTAGATCTTGAAGGTAAAGGATATAAAGTGTTGTTTTTACAAGGTGGTGCCAGTACACAATTTTTAATGACTGCCTATAATCTTTTACATAAAAAGGCAGCCTACTTAAATACTGGAACATGGTCTGGCAAAGCTATAAAAGAAGCTAAATTGTTTGGAGAATTAGTTGAAGTAGCTTCCTCTAAGGATCAAAATTTTAATTATATTCCGAAAGATTACAGTATTCCTGAAGATGTAGATTACTTCCATTGTACTAGTAACAATACCATTTTTGGTACACAAATGAAATCATTTCCGCAAACGGAAAGTCCTTTGGTGTGTGATATGAGTTCTGACATATTTTCTAGGCGATTGGATTTTTCAAAGTTCGACTTGATCTATGCAGGTGCCCAAAAGAATATGGGACCAGCAGGAACTACGTTGATTGTTGTAAAAGAAGATATCCTTGGAAAAATAGACAGAGTAATTCCGTCAATGTTAGATTATCAAGTTCATATTGGTAAAGACAGTATGTTTAACACTCCTTCTGTGTTTGCAGTCTATGTTTCAATGCTTACACTAGAGTGGTTAAAAGATTTAGGTGGAATTCCTTTTATAGAAAAAGTAAATCAAAAAAAGGCCGACCTTCTCTATACTGAAATAGACAGAAATCCATTATTCAAAGGTGTAGTAGCTGTGGAGGATCGAAGTGTAATGAATGCAACATTTGTACTTACAAATGAAAGCTTAAAAGATACTTTCGACACGATGCTAAAAGATGCAGGTATCAATGGATTAAATGGTCATAGAAGTGTTGGAGGATATAGAGCAAGTATGTATAACGCATTACCTTTGCACAGTGTCCAGGCATTGGTAGATGTAATGCAAGAATTAGAAAGAAAATCATAATGAAAGTATTAGCAAACGACGGAATTTCTCAAAGCGGAATTGATGCTTTAGAAAAAGGTGGATTTGAAGTTATCACAACAAAAGTTGCGCAAGAACAATTAGAAGACTTTATCAACGAACATGGTATCGATGCTATCCTAGTAAGAAGCGCTACTCAAGTTCGTCAAGAACTAATTGATGCTTGTCCAAGTATTAAGCTTATTGGACGCGGAGGTGTAGGTATGGATAATATTGATGTACAATATGCTAAAGATCAAGGATTACATGTTATTAATACTCCTGCAGCTTCTTCAAGCTCGGTAGCAGAATTGGTATTTGCGCATTTGTTTGGAATGGCAAGATTCTTACATCAATCTAATAGAGAAATGCCATTAGAGGGAGATACTCGCTTTAAGCAATTGAAAAAAGCATACGCTGGAGGAACTGAGTTACGTGGAAAAACAATTGGTATTATTGGGTTTGGAAGGATCGGGCAGGAAGTAGCAAAAATAGGACTAGGTCTTGGTATGAAAGTGATTGCTGCGGATGCTTACCTAGAAAATGCTTCTATCAATGTTGAATTTTTTACAGGTCAGTCTATTTCAATATCAATCGATACCGTTCCTTTAGATACCATTTTAAAAGACAGTGACTTTATCACATTGCACGTTCCAGCGCAAGACAATTATATTATTGGTTCTAATGAAATTGAAAAAATGCGAGACGGTGTTGGTATTGTGAATGCCGCACGTGGTGGTGTGTTAGATGAAGTGGCACTTGTAAAGGCTATAGAAAGTGATAAAGTCAAATTTGCTGCTTTAGATGTATTTGAAAGTGAGCCTACTCCAGAGATTCAATTATTAATGAACCCTGAGCTGTCTTTAACACCACATATTGGAGCTGCTACCATGGAAGCACAGGATAGAATTGGAACTGAATTAGCTTCGCAAATTATAAGCCTATTGAGTTAATATGGCCATTGTAAAACCTTTTAAAGCTATACGGCCAAGCAGAGATAAAGTTGCGTTGGTTTCTTCTAAATCATATGAAGCTTATTCTCCTGCTGAATTAGGAGCAAAATTAGACTTTAATCCTTTTACATTTTTACATATTATTAACCCTGGATATAAGTATCATCAGGAAATTACAGGAGAGCAACGATTTGAAATGGTTCACAATCGTTATGAAGAGTTTAAAGAGAATGACATCTTTATTCAAGATAGTCTTCCGTCCTTTTACCTATATGAAAGTTCTGATGTAAACAATACATTTTGCGGTATTATCGCTGCAACATCCGTTGATGATTACAATAAAGGCATTATCAAAAAACACGAAGGTACTATGCAACACAGAGAAGAGTTGTTTGAGAATTACCTTAAAGTTACAGGATTTAATGCAGAGCCCGTGCTACTTACTCATAAAGACAATTCAGATCTTGACGCAATTATTGCTAAAAAGAAATTGGATCGTCCTGAATATGAGTTTTCTACAACGGATAAGAAACTTCATAAGCTATGGGTAATTTTTGAAGAATCTATCATTGCCTCTATCATTGACGTATTTAAAGATACCAGTTCTTTGTATATTGCTGATGGTCATCACAGGTCTGCTTCCTCTGCCCTTTTAGCTAAACATTTAACAGACGATAACGAGCATAATACAGGCGATGAACCGTATCATTTCTTTATGAGTTATTTAATTCCTGAATCGCATTTAAAGATTTCAGAATTCAATCGATTTGTAAAAGACCTCAATGGTTATTCAGCCGATGAGTTCCTAGTTCAATTGGATGCACATTTTAGAATTGAGAATAGAGGCCAACAAATGTATAAACCATCCAAGAAACACCATTTTAGTATGTATTTGAATGGAGAGTTCTATTCTTTATATTTACGAAAAGGCAGTTATCATTTTACGGATGCTTTAAGTACCTTAGATGCAGAAATATTGTTTCAGACCATCTTAAAACCAATATTAGGCATTCATGATCTAAACAATAACAATCGTTTAGGTTATACGAATAACACATTGGATTCATTGTCTTTAAAAACAAATGTAGATAATGGGACTTTTAAAGTAGGTTTTGGATTGATTCCTATTACTGTACAAGAAATGAAGGAAATTGCGGATGCTGAATTAAAAATGCCTCCAAAAACAAGCTATATAGAACCTAAACTACGAAGTGGCTTAACCATGTATGAATTTTAATATATGAGTACTATACAAAACAATCTGGATACGATAAAGGCATCCATTCCTGGTGGAGTGACCCTTGTTGCTGTTTCAAAAACAAAACCTATTTCTGATATACAAGAAGCCTATAATGCCGGTCAACGGGTTTTTGGTGAGAATAAGATTCAGGAAATGGTTTCTAAATATGATGAACTTCCTAAGGACATTCAATGGCATATGATTGGTCATTTGCAACGAAACAAGGTAAAGTACATGGCTCACTTTGTAGATCTCATTCATGGTGTTGACAGTCTAAAAACGCTGAAAGAGATTAATAAGCAAGCGCAAAAACATAATCGAATCATTAAGTGTTTATTGCAGGCTAAAATTGCAATGGAAGATTCAAAATTTGGTCTTTCATTTTCTGAGATAGAAACAATTCTTTCTTCTGATATAGTTGAGTTACCAAATATAAAAATTGTGGGGTGCATGGGAATGGCAACATTTACTTCAGACACTTCACAGTTGCAAAAAGAGTTTTCATCTTTACAACGATTCTTTGACACTCTTAAAGAAAAAAATCCTCAAATGACCATTCTTTCAATGGGGATGAGTGGAGATTATCCATTGGCTATAGAAAATGGCAGTACTATGATACGTGTAGGAAGCTCTATATTTGGTGCTCGAAATTATAATCCTTAATTTGCCAAACAAAAAGAGATTTGTACGCAATATTAGATATTGAAACTACCGGCGGAAAATACAATGAAGAAGGAATTACCGAAATTGCTATTTATAAATATGACGGACATACAGTTGTAGATCAATTTATTACGCTTATTAATCCTGAAAAACCCATTCAGGAGTTTGTTGTTAAATTAACTGGAATTAACAACAAAATGTTGCGCAATGCACCTAAGTTTTATGAAATTGCTAAACGCATTATAGAGATTACAGAAGGTTGCATTTTGGTTGCACATAATTCAAGTTTTGATTATAGAATTCTAAAGACTGAATTTTCTAGGTTAGAATATGATTTCTATAGAAATACAATATGTACGGTTGAACTGAGTAGGAAATTAATTCCAGATCTCGAATCCTATAGTTTAGGGAAACTATGTAAATCGCTAGGTATTCCTATGAGCGGTAGACACAGAGCATCGGGAGATGCCTTAGCAACAGTTCAATTGTTTAAATTACTTTTAGAAAAGGATGTAAGTAAAACCATCTTAGAGGCGTCTATTGAATATTTTGATAATAGGACCGAAAAACAACGATTCAATGCCATTTTAGAAACATTACCAGAATCTCTTGGAGTGTTTTATATTCATGATGTGAATGGAAAAGTGATCTACGTCGGACGTAGTAAAAATATAAAATCTGAAGTCAGTAAAGTGTTTCTTAAAAATACGAAACGTGCACTTAAAATTCAAAACAGAGTCCATTCTATAAGTTATGAAGAAACTGGAAATTTACTTTTTAATAGATTACGTTATTACTTAGAATTAGAGACACTAAATCCGAAATTCAATTTTAGGAGCAAGCGAAAAATAACTCAGGATAACTTTGCTCATGACAATTTCTTAATCGTTCATAAAGGAAGAACAATAGACGAGCATGCCATATTGTTAATCGAGAATAATCAAGTTTTCGGGTATGGCTACACAAACTTAGCTTTTCAGGAATCTCATTTAGATATTTTAAAAACTCTACTGACTCCTATTGAACAAAAAGCGTTGGCTAAAACAATCATAAAAAACTATTTAAAAAACAATGCTGTGACCAAGATAATTCGCTATTAAAAAAAATCAATGAAAAAGATATGCTTCGTGTTCTTTCTGGTTTGCTCAGTTAGCTACACTCAAATAAAAGGTGATTACTCGCTCGGAAAAGTAACTATGGATGAGTTAAAAATGACTCACTACGCTAAAGATCTGGATGCTGGAGCGGTTGTTCTAGATGAAAAAGGAGAAACGGAGACCGTCGAAAAAAGTTTGAACTATATCTTTCGTCAGACCTATTATGCACGAATAAAGATTCTTAAAAAAACGGATCTATATCTTGCGAATCGTAGAATATTTCATAATAAAGATTTTCCCATTAAAAACTTAAAAGCAACAAGTTATAACTTAGATGCACAAGGAAATATTCTAAAGACCATCATGCCTTCAAATCAGATTTTTCGGAATAAGGTTTTTAAAAATGCGAACAGTACGTCCTTTGCAGTACCAAACGCTAAGGTTGGTTCCGTAATAGAGTTTAGCTATACCATTACGAGTTATGGGTATAAAACATATGATTGGGAATTTCAATCATATATTCCAAAAATTCGTTCAACATATGATGCCTACATTCCAGATAAGATTGATTTCAACATTAGACTCATTGGCTATCTAAAATTGAAAGACACTTCTCGGGTAAGGGATAAATGCAGATCTATCTACAAAAATTGTTATAAAATGACACATGTAATGGACAGTATTCCGGCTTTTAAGAAAGATGTATATATGACGTCTTCTCGTAATTTTAGCTCAAAACTGGCATTTGAAAGAGCCTATTATAACAGTATTCTAAGAAAAGACGGAAATGAGCATTGGAATACAATTAACAGAATTGTAAGAGTAGATTTCAATTCAAAAACTCGTTATAAAAAATATTTTAAGGAAAAACTCCCAAGTCAAATCCTAAAAGACACCGATGTACTTTCCAGAGCCAAGAAAGCTTATACCTTCATTAAAGATCACTATACTTGGAATGGTAGTAATGATCGAATTCGTAATCTTGATCTAAAAAAAGCATTTTACGAAAGAAAAGGAAGTCTCGGAGAGATTAATATGGCGCTTTTAAATGCTTTGGAAGCTGTGGACATTGACGCCAAAATAGTACTATTATCCACTAGAGATAATATAAAGATCATCGATATACAACCCATTCTTACAGATTTTAATTACTTGGTTATTCGAGTGCATATTAACGACCAAACTTATTATTTGGACGCAACCAATAAACATCTAGAGTTTGGACTCCTCCCGTTTAAATGCTTAAATGGTAGAGCCAGGGTTTTTAATATTCCTGGATATAGCTTTTGGGAAGAAATTACTGCAAAAATACTGACAAAGAAAAACACTACAACTCGAATTGTTTTTGACAAAAAAGCTCAAATTTTCAAAGGAATATCTAGAATACGGAAGTATGGTTATACTGCTTTAGCTCTAAGGGATCGCTTGGATAAAGTTTCTAAAAGAGAGTATATTAGAAATCAATCTTTAAATAGATCTGATATTGAAATAGATAGCTATAAAATCAAGGATCTTGATAAAGTAACAAAGCCAACATTGGAAGTTGCTTCCTTTTCTATAGAGCCTTCTTCACTGTCTAAACATTCTTTTAGCATTAATCCCTATATATTTGATCAGCTAGTAAAAAACCCTTTTACATTAAAAGAACGGAAGTATCCCATAGATTATGGAACTTCTAAGAAACATACGAATCTAGTTCAGATAAATATTCCTGAAGGATACGAAATACGATTTCTGCCAAAAAATGTGGCTTTCAGCATAAGGGATAAAGAATTGTTCTATTACTTTCAAATAGTTCAAGAATCAAATATCATACAAGTAAAAAGTGTCTTCGAAATAAATAAGTCCATTTTTAGCGCCGCCAACTATGAAGCTTTAAAGGCCTTTTACGATAAGGTTATAGCATCACAAAAAGACCAAATTATTATTCAAAAAAAACAACCATGAAAAAGATTACCTTAATTTTCACTCTTATAACTTCCATGGTAACGGCACAAAAATTTGAAATTTCAAATATGAATGAAGTTACCATGGAAGAGCTACAAATGACGCATTACGAAAAAGATTCTTCCGCCTATGCCGTAATACTAGAAGAACGTGGTCATGTATACTTCAGAACAAAAAGTGGTCCAGATTATCGCAAGGAACTGTATATACGGATGAAAATCCTGAGTAATTTCACGAAAGATCTTGGTACCATAGAACTGTACATTATTCATAGCCCTGGTCTAGATAGACAACCAGATGTAGAAGGTATTACCTATAATCTAGAAGGTGGCCAAATTGTGAAAAGCTTTTTATCAAACTCGGATATTCAAATTAGGAAGCATACTAAATATATGGATATTATGACATTGAGTTTACCTAATGTTCGTGTAGGTTCAGTTATTGAATACAAAATATCCTCAATGGCTAGTAGCTATGGCATTTACGATTGGGATTTTCAATCTCATCTACCCAAGGTAAAGTCTAGCTATACCGCTAAGTTGCCTCTTAAACCCAAATACAACATTAAGCAGATTGGTACTTTGAAGCCCACAACTCAAAGCTCTGAGCTAGTAAAAAATTGCGTAGGAATAGAAAAATGCATTGAAATTAAACAAGAAATGCATGCTATTCCTGCATTTATAGAAGAAGATTATATGTTAAGTAAACGAAATTATGTTTCAGGTTTGCAATTTGAATATGACTACTTTGATCGATTTGTTAAAAAGGGAAAAGATCATAATTGGAAATCTGCAGATCAACTTGTGAAGGATTTGTTCGTGTTTAAATTAGATGAAGCCAAACTGATAAAATCTAGAATTCCAAAGGACATTTTTTCTGAGAACAATGCTCTCGTTAAAGCAAATAGAATATATGATTTTGTAAAAGATTACTTCACATGGAATGGAAATACACGCTTGTTTAAAGGAAGAACTACAAAGAAAGCGATCTCAGAAAAAAGAGGAAGCCTTGCAGATATTAACCTGACTTTATATAATGCCTTAAAAGCAGTAGATTTTAAACCTAAGGTTGTATTACTTTCAAATAGAGAAGAACGAAAGTTGAATAAGCTTTTTCCCGCCATATCAGAATTCAACTATCTTATTGTACTTCTTAAAATTGACGGGAAGGATTATTTCCTAGACGCCAGTGATAAACTATTACCTTTTGGGTTAGTTCCTTTCGACTGTCTAAATGGAGAAGCAAGAATATTTGATTTTGACGCAAAGGAGTTTTATTGGAAACAGGTCAAAGCTACCTTGGCGACTTCAGTAAAATCTTCTATTAGTTGTACTTTAAATGATGATGAAACCTTAACAGGGAAATTGTCTATTACCCGCAAAGGTTATGAAGCTCTGGAGTCAAGAGAAGTATTATCACAAATAAGAGAGGATCAATATTTAGAAGATTTTGAATCTGAAAATGTAGATTTTGAGATATCTTCCTATAAAAATGTGAACGAGAAGAATCTAGACAAGCCTTTAAAAGAAATCTATGAATTCGATCTTGATACAGAGGCTTCTAGTTCTAAAACTATTTTGATTAACCCTTTTATCTATGGCAGGCTAACAAAGAACCCTTTCAAATTAGAGGATAGACAATATGCGGTTGACTATGGGTATAAACGCAAGTATATCACCACAATTAGTATTAAAGTTCCCGATACGTATACCATAAAAAAAACGCCTCAAAAGCAAGCTATATATATGCCTAACAAATCGGCATCACTAATTGTTAATTCTTATTTACAAGGAAATACTATCAATATCTACCTAAAGATTTCTATTAATAAAATAACCTTTTACAAAGAGGAATATTTATATTTAAAAGAATTTTACAATGCTATTATCAAAGCAGAAAGTTCATTTATCGAATTAGAAAAAAAATAATAACATGAAAAAGATCACACTCATCATTTTGATACTGTTTGCTCACCTGAGTAGCTTTAGTCAAAAGTCAAAATCTACGAAAACAGGAAAAGCAACATTGGCAGAACTTAACATGAAAAGTTATGATAAAGATACCACAGCTAATGCATTGGTCCTCTACGAGCATGCTAACGTCTATTTAGATGCTGAAAAAGTGGATTTTAGAACTGACTACTATTTTCGAAAAAAAATATTTACCAAAGAAGGCGTTGACCAAGCAACTGTAAAAATACGAACCTATGGTAAAGAAAAGGTAAAAAACATCGTTGCTATTACATATAATATTAGTGGAAATGGAGGGATGCAAAAGAACTTTCTTCTTCCTTCAAAAATTTTCAAAAATCAATTGAATAAAGATTGGACCGAAACTAGTTTTACACTATCCAATGTAAAGCCAGGGTCTGTTATAGAATATTCGTATACCAAAACTTCGCCATATCCCGGTATTGATGATTGGTATTTTCAATCTAGTATTCCAAAATTACAAAGTGATTATGATTCGGCCATTATAGGTAATTATAAATACAACGTCAGAATCATAGGTAATTTATCATTGACTAAAGACAACCCATCTATTGATAATAACTGTCTTTATATTGAAGGTTTGGGGCAAGCTTCCTGCGCTGTTAGATCCTTCGGGATGTCCAATATTCCGGCGTTTAAAGGAGAAGATTATATGTTAAGTAGTAGGAATTATATTTCTAGGCTTTCTTTTGATTATGTTTCTTTTACCAGTACTAAAGGGGTGGTGAAAAAATTCTTAGAAGACTGGAAATCAGCGGATCGTACGTTAAAATTTACGTTCCTTAATAATCAGGCCAATAAAAAGAGTTTTTTCAAAAAGAGGTTACCAGAAACCATTTTTGGTATTGCAGATCCATTAGAAAAAGCAAAAGCCATTTATGACTATATCCAAAATAAGTATACTTGGAATGGCAAAAATTGGTCAAGAGACACCAAACTAAAGAATACATTCGAAGAAAAAACGGGTAGTGTTTATGACATCAACTTGTCTTTATATAACAGCTTACAAGCCGCCGATATAGAAAGTTATGTAGTAATGATTTCTACCAGAGAAAATGGAATACCCACAAAACTATATCCGATAATAACCGATTTCAACTATTTGGTAGTTAAAGTAATGGTGGATGGTAATGCTTATTTTTTAGATGCCACGGATAAATTTTTACCCTTTGGTTTAGTTCCCTTTAAGTGTTTAAATGGAGAAGCTCGAGTTATGGACTTTGAAAATGGAAGTTTCTGGCAGAAAATTTATCCCGCGAAAAGATCCTTTGTCAATACTCGAGTAAAATTTGTTTTAAATGAAGATGAGGAACTAGAAGGAAATATTATAATCAGAAAAGGTGGCTATGATGGGCTAAAACAGCGAAAAAGATTGCACAACGTAAAGGAGGACGCTATTCTTGAAGACTTTGAATCGCGAAATGCATATTTAGAAGTGGATGCCTATCAACAATATGATTTCGAAGATCTATCATCTCCATCTAAAGAAGAATATGAGGTGGTCTTAGATGCCGATTCAAAAAATCAGAATACCTTAACCATTAATCCTTTTTTAATTGATCGAATGGAATCCAATCCTTTTAAGTTAGACGAAAGGTTATATCCTGTAGACTTCGGCTATGAAAGAAAATTCACATACAGTTTTTCATTTGAAGTTCCAGAAGGATACAAGGTTGCCAAGGTTCCTCAAAGCGCGAAGTTTAAACTTGCAAATGATGGTGGTGAGTTAACTTTACGATCAAGGTCTTCATCATACAAAGTGGATCTATACTTTACGTACGACATTAAAAAAATTATATTTTCTAATTTTGAATACTACGGGCTTAAAGATTTCTATAATGAAATTGTAAAGATCCAAAACGCTATAATCGAGATTAAAAAAGAATAACATATTCATTTACAGCACACATACTTTAAAAATACGTCAAATGACGTATTTTTTTTTATATATTTAGAGAGGATATTTGCTAGCAGTAACTCTTAAAAACATCTCAATGAAGAAAATTACCTTCCTTGTTGCATTATTTAGTATCCCCTACATCTTATTAGCACAAGAATACCCAACCGGGTTAGAATTCAGCAAAGAAAAATATGAAGAAGTCGTAGAATCTGCTCCCATACTTATGAGGAGTTATACTTCACTTCCTTCTAGCTACAGTTTAAAAGCCTATGCCCCTACTCCAGGAAATCAGGGAGCACAACCTTCTTGTGTTGGATGGGCAAGCGGATATGGCGCAAGGACTATCGCGTACGCTATTAAAAATAATTGGAAGTACAATAAAACAAAAATCAATCAACATACATTCTCCCCATCGTTTGTATATAATCAGATCAAATTTAAAGGAGATTATAATTGTAAAAGAGGTTCATACATCGCAGATGCCATGAAATTGATCAAAAATAATGGTATCCTACGATTGAACGAATTTGGGTACAATCAAAAAAGCTGTACCTCTAAACCTACTTCATACAGCATGCAAAATGCTAAGAGGAATACCATATTTAGTTTTGAAAGACTCTCTAAATGGGGTGATAACTCCAATTCTTTTATCAGGAAAGTAAAAAAAGCTATTTCTGAAAAGAATCCAGTAGTTATTGGTATGAATATTAAAAAATCATTCTACAGAGCTAAAGGCTATTGGAATGCCTTTGGTTCTCAATCTATTGGCGGACATGCTATGGTAGTGGTGGGATACGATGATAATAAGTACGGAGGTGCCTTCGAGATCTTAAACTCCTGGGGAACATTTTGGGGAAATAGCGGATATATATGGGTTAAATACAGTGATTTTAAAACATATACAAACTCTACTTTTGTAATGGTAGATAATGTAACTAAGCCTGTTATAAAAGATACCACGAAAGATGATATTGTAACAAAATCTTCCATAAGTGGAGAAATTACGCTTCGTCTAGGCAATGGAACCGACATGACTCCTACGCTTTCAAATGAAGCCAAAAGAGGGTTCGGTATTGTAAAATCTACAAAAACTACCTACAGCATTAATAAGGTATACACATCAGGAACCCAGTTCAGAATCTATTTAAAAAGTAAACAACGAGGTTATGTGTATTTAATCGGTTATGGCTCGGCGGATAAATCTGTAAGCAAATTATATCCATTTGAGAACTATAGTGATTTCTTTAATTATACCAATAGCGAAATTGCAATCCCAAGTGAAGATTATTTTATCGAATTCGATAATAAGCCAGGCAGAGATATTCTTTGTGTTTTGTATAGTAAAGAAAAACTAAACATCAATAGTATTATTAGTAAGGCTAAATATGGTTCAGGAGATTTTGTGCAGCGAATAAAAAAAGCGCTACAGTACAAAATGTTTAAAGGAGATGATCTTACATTTAGCCAAAATAAAATTGCATTTACTGCAGCATCTAATAGCTCTTACGCTAAGGTAGTCCCCATATTTATTCAAATGAATCACCAATAAAAATTATGTCATGAGATTTAAATTAGCCCTCGTAATTTTAACCCTGTGCTGCATTTTTAACAGCAATGCGCAATCATCCTCATATGTATTCCAACAAGAATTTAATTCAAAAGGGAATTTTATCACCGGTAATAACAGTAACCGAGAAGTAAAAGTGGCGAATGGTCGTTATTACTTTACACATAAGAACAAAGAAAGTAGCTATTATGTAACTTCTGGCAGTATTTATTTTAATAAGGATAAGGATTTCGAATTAGAGACCTCTATTCAAAAAATATCAGGAGAACAAAACTATGGGATCGGATTTATCTATGATTATAAAGATGGTGATAACTATTCAGAATTTAACTTTTCTCCCAATGGGTATATTAGAGTAGCAGAGACCAGAAATGATCAATTTACGGCGATCAAAAAATGGACAAAAAATGATAAAGTAAAAACGGGTAATTACGCTGTAAATAAGCTACGTGTTAAGAAAAAAGGAAACTGGATTACGTTCTATATTAACGATTCTTATGTATATAGCACTTCTTATAAACGATTTATTGGAAATAAAATTGGTATTATTATTCACAGAAAACAAAAGGTGTCTGTGGACTATTTTCGGATCAAGTACCTGAATAACACTACCACCACTACAACGACAACAACCGGAAAAAAATCCATTCTATTTGATGGTTTTACCGATAATAAAAGCGACTGGAGCACCAGCAATACTGAAAAAGCATCACTAAAAATAGAAAATGGCGACTATATTTTTGACCATAAAAGAGATATTAATGGTTGGTCTAGTTCTAAAGAAATAAAGATAGATACCAAACGAGATTTCTACATTATTGCCAGTTTTAAGAAGATTTCTGGAATTCAAAATAACGGGTTTGGATTGGCTTTTGGTAGAAAGGACAACAACTATGAATATAACTATGTTATTACTGCTGGTGGTTCTTATGGAATATGGGATTGGAACGATGGTAAGAGCAGTTATATGAATAGTGCAAACAAAACATGGTCTAGCTCGGATGCAATAAAAACGGGTAATGGAGCATATAACACGTTAAAGATTGAAAAAAGAGGCAATACATTGAATTTTTACATCAATAATACACTTGTAGATAGCCCACGCTTTAGAGAATTCTATGGAGATCGTATTGGTTTTGTAGTTTACAAAAGACAGAAAGTAGCTGTAAACTACCTAAGTATCATGTATTTAGACAACAAGAAAACAGACACATATGTAGACACTACAAAAGATAATATTAGCAACTATACCTATTCAGATTCTGGTTTCCATTTTAGCGATCAGTTTACCAATAATTCAAACTCTTGGGATCAAACTAACGATGACAAGATTAGCTATAAGGTTACCAATGGTAAGTACTACTTAGAGCATAAAAGAACCTCTAAAGGGTATTCTACTTACGATGATGTATATGTAGATACAGGTAAGGATTTCGAAATAGAAACGAAGTTGGATAAAATAAGCGGTGTTACCAATTACTCATACGGATTAATGTGGGGTAAAAGCGGTGGTAATAGTTTTCGGTTTTATATCTCATCTGGCGGGTACTACAAGATTGTTAGGAATGTAGATAGCAAAGAACAGGTCATTAAAAAATGGACAAAATCCTCCTATTTAAAAAAGGGTAATGGGACTTCGAACACCTTAAAAGTTAAAAAAGAGAATGATAAATATAAGTTCTATGCAAATGGATATTATTTAACAGAATCCGATTACGAGCCTTTTTATGGTACCGATATGGGATTCGTGCTCTTTAACAAGCAAAAAATAGCGGTAGATTATTTGAGAGTTAAATATTTGAATACTACAAGTCCAGTCGTAACCAATAAGATCTTACAATTGCCATTACGAGATAATTTTTATAGCAATACAAATTCCTGGTACATAAGTAGTTCTGATAAACAAACCACTACGTTATCTGGTGGCAAACTAAAAATTCACAGAAAGCAAAAAGGAGGAACCTTTGTGAGTAGGCATGCGAATATAGATACTACTAGAGACTTTATTATAGAAACTTCTATTGCTAAAGAGATAGAAAGTGCTACAGGAATGTATGGCTTCACCTTTGGGCGTAAAAACTCTTCCAATGAATATTCATTTCTACTTTCCGATGTCGGCAGCTATAAGTTTAGAAAATTCGACAATGATAAATATGCTTCTATCATTCCGTTTACATCTTCTAGTTATATCAAATCAGGAGCGTACCAATATAATAAGATCAAGATCGTAAAATCTGGTGGACTCTTACGTTTTTATATCAACGATAAATATGTAAACGAAACCAAGTTTGAAGGTTTTTATGGAGATTACTTAGGGTTTACGGCCTATCACAATCAAAAGATTTCGGTAGATTATTTAGATATTCGATACAAAACCAGCACCTATAATGATCCTCCAGTTGTGGTTATTACAGAGCCCGATGTGAAGTTAAAACGAGGGTTTAAAGTGGTAAAAACCAAACGTATTATGGTCCGAGGTAAAGCTACGGATCCAGATGGTATTTTTGAAGTATTGATCAACGGTGTGGATGCCACTGTAAGTGCCAATGGTAATTTCTATGCCAATGTTCCTTTGAAGTTTGGTGAAAATGACTTGATCGTAAAAGCCACAGATATCAAACAGGCTTCTTCTACAAAAACATTTACAATCACAAGGAAATCACCCGATGTTAAAGACGATGATATTATCGTTGTAGATAATGACGACAAACCAAATATTGGCTTCGGAAAGTACTATGCCCTAATCATTGGAGTAAGCGATTACGGTAATAGTGACCTACAAGATTTAGCTGGTCATCCAACAAAAGATGCAACCGATTTGGCCAATATTTTAAAAACTAAATACAGCTTTAGACAAGAACATATTACACTTTTGAACAATAGTCCAACAGCGAATCAGATTAAAAGAGGCTTTGCAAACCTCAGAAAAAAGGTTACTGAAAAAGACAATGTTCTAATTTTTTATGCAGGACATGGAGATTACGACCAGGATAGCGAAACAGGAAACTGGTTACCCTCGGATGCTAATCCAGAGTTCTTTGAAAATGTAATTACCAATGCAGAGTTAAAAGTCTATATCAAGCAGATAAAGTCTAAACACACATTGCTCATTGCAGATGCCTGTTTTAGTGGTAGTATCTTGAAAAAGACGCGAGCTGGAAACTTGAATACGGCGCCTAAGTCAATCAAAAAGAATTATGAGCTAATGAGTAGAAAAGCCATGACCAGCGGAACACTAAAACAAGTTCCTAACAAAAGTGTTTTTCTTAAATACTTGATCAAGCGTTTATCTGATAATAAAAACAAGTACATCACCTCTATGCAATTGTTTAACAGTCTAAGCACACCGGTAGCAAATAACAGTGAGAATTTACCACAATTTGGGACCGTATTTGGTGTTGGTGATGAAGGAGGAGATTTTATTTTTGTAAAAAATTAACATCTTTTTAAGTGACTTTACTACGCATATTGCGTCTTATATATAGTTTCATAGTGTAGTTTTTGACAAGACTACTCCAAGTGTAGGCCTTCCTTCGGGAAGGCTTTTTTAATTCATGACTACTTGGTTCGATGCTTATATTTGAAGCATATGGTAATATTTAATACATAAAACTGTCTACACATTCATTTGCTCATTATTGGATTACGATTACTAAATATAACGGAACGCTTACTCATTCATGGGTCGGTAATCCATACGTAAAGGATAGATTTGAAGCATCATTAAACTAATCAACATATGAAGACTAAAAAATTCCTTTCAAAAATACTACTATGTTTCTCTTCATTGGTAATTACCTTATTTTTTATTCCAAACGCGTTAGATAAAATTGTACATCCAGATCAAACAGGCAAGGTTATCGAAAACAGTGCCATCATGGTAGGTACCGGAGTATTTCTATTAGTAGCAACCGGGTTATTCTTATATCACAAAACCGTTCTTCTTGGAACTATGCTCCTATCGCTTTATATGACATTGATCGTATGTATTCACATGTATAAAGGAAAACCTTATGAGGTTGCTATGTTGATCGTGATGGCAACCCTATTTGCGGCGTACATTAGAAAGCCAAATTTTACTAGTTAAAGAAGTTTTTGTGAAAATTGTCCAAAGAGTTGTGTTGAATTCGTCATATCTTAGTAATTACAAAACCAATCGTATGAAAAATTTCTACACAGGGTTATTGCTTCTTTTTTTGACAAGCAATATGACCGCGCAAAATAACTCAGAAGACACTAGGCAAACTTTACTCAAAGAAATACTAGGTCGTTGGGAAGGAAAGGGAACCTTGATGGGAAATCAAGCTACTTTTCAGATGCAATGGAACACTGCATTAAACAACAAGTTTGTACAACTCACCTTTTCCAATACGTTTACAGACAAACAGGGAATTACCAGAACACTAGCTTCCAAAGCTTACTATAATTTGAATACTAAAAAAGGCGTTTGGATTGACTCTCGGGGTATGATTCTTCCTCTTGCATTGGATTTTACTACAGATACACTTACTGTTTTGTGGGGAGATGCCCATACCGAGCAAGGTAAAACCATATATAAAGTGGCAGATAATGATATACAAACAGAAGATTATGTACTCAAAAATGAACAGTATTTTTTATTTGGAAGGGCTAGCTATGTCCGAAAGTAATTTTTAAAAAAATCCATCAACTAGCCTGAGAAAACTTCGAGTTAATAAACTCATTAATGAATTTATTAAATATAAAAAGAATTTAAGTTGTTCAAAGAGTATCTATTGATGCTTTCAAAACAATTCTAAAAAATATCGTAGTATTGTATAAGTATTAAACGACCGAATTCTTGAATACAAAGACAACATCAAAACCTTCCTGGAAACATAGACTTCATGAGATCATTTATGAGGCTGATACGCCTGCGGGTAAACTTTTTGATGTCGTTTTGTTAATTGCCATTCTTGCCAGTATTGTATTTGTAATGCTAGAAAGTGTAGAGAGTATCCAAAAAAAACACGGAGATCTTTTAAATATTGCCGAGTGGATCATTACTATTTTGTTTTCAATTGAATACGTATTACGAATCATATCCATTAAAAAACCGCTAAAGTATGTTTTCAGTTTTTATGGAGTTATTGATTTTCTTTCTACAATTCCAAAATACGTATCCATATTCTTAGTTGGGTCTCACAATTTGGCGGCCTTAAGGGCGCTACGTCTGCTTAGAGTTTTTAGAATTTTAAAACTGGCCAGATACATCGGTGAGTCTAACAGATTATTAGTAGCACTACGCGCCAGTAGAGCTAAAATTGCAGTTTTCTTATTCTTTGTAGTGATCATCTGTATTATTTTAGGAACCGTTATGTATATGATAGAAGGCTCTGAAAATGGATTTACCAGCATTCCTCGCAGTGTATATTGGGCTATTGTGACCTTAACTACCGTTGGATATGGAGACATTGCTCCAGGTACTCCGTTAGGACAGTTGATTGCAAGTGTCATTATGATATTAGGTTATGCTATTATTGCAATTCCTACCGGTATTGTAAGTGCAGAGATGAGCAGAACCAAGGTTCATACCAATACACAGGCTTGCCCTAGTTGTTTAAAAGAAAATCATCAAGATGGCGCTGATTTTTGCTATCATTGTGGTACTAAATTAAATGAATAAATGGCTACATTGATAACTGTTGTAGGACCCACTGCAATTGGTAAAACTACTTTAAGCATTAAGCTCGCAAACCATTTCGATGCGCCCATTATTTCTTGTGACTCACGACAATTCTATACCGAAATGACCATTGGGACTGCTGTTCCAAACGCAGAAGAGTTAGCGGCCGCCCCACATCATTTTATACAGAACAGAAGTATCTCAGAAGACTATAATGTAGGTCAGTTTGAAAAAGATGCTTTGGAATTACTATCTGAGCTTTTCAAAGAAAATGCTGTTGTTATTATGGTTGGAGGTAGTGGTTTATATGTCGATGCAGTGCTAAAAGGATTGGATCATTTTCCAGATGTAGATGAAAAAATTAGAACACAATTAACGGCTGATCTAGATCAGTTTGGAATTGAGCATTTACAAAAACAATTACAAGAACTCGATCCTATATCATATAACACTATTGCCATTGAAAACCCGCAACGTTTAATTCGTGCACTAGAAATATCAATCGGAACCAATATCCCCTTCTCTACTTTTAAAAACAAACCAAAAACACCGAGATCATTTCATTCCATTAAAGTTGGTATTAATGCTGATAGAGTCATTATCTATGACAGGATCAATAAGCGTGTTGATCGTATGATGTCTGAAGGGTTATTAGATGAAGTAAAAGGATTACTTCCATACAAAAATCTAAATGCCTTGCAAACGGTTGGCTACAGGGAACTCTTTCTGTACTTAGAAAATAAATCAACTTTAGAAGAAGCTGTTCAGGAAATTAAGAAGAATACACGTCGATTTGCAAAACGACAACTCACTTGGTTTAAAAAAGATCCAGAAATCCTATGGTTTGATCATTTAACAAAATTTAAGGCCATAATTAAGGAAATTGAAACAAAATTTTAACGCTTTTTGTGACCCTTAAATTTCTGTAAGCCAATCCCTTTTTTATCTTTGTCTCCCAAAATATAACGACCATGAGATCAAAGTTAATTCTTGTAGCTATCTGTTTATTTAGTTTAGCTACAACTGCACAGACAAAAGTAGGAACCATCGATAGTGAACTTATTATTGGTTTGATGCCAGAGACTAAAAAAGTCCTCTCACTTATAGAAAGTTATGGAAAAAGATTAGATTCTTCTTACCAAATAAAGTTTAAGGATTATGAGGCTAAGGTTACTGATTTTAGGCAAAAGCAAAAAGATTATCCAGAGAATTTAAAATCATTAAAGCTACAAGAACTTGCTAAAGCTGAACAAGAACTTCAACAAAGTAGATCTAATGGGAACAAACTTATACAAATTAAGCGAGACGAAGTTATGAGGCCGTTATATACGAAACTTAAAAAAGTTATTGCGGACATATGTAAGGCAGAAGGATATGCTCAAATATTAACTATATCTGGTAATGAATTCGCATATATTGATGAGAAATTTGATATTACTCAAAAAGTAATGGATAAACTAGGCATTAAGATCCCAGAACAAAAGAACTAATTAAAAAGAGAAGCCTTTGCTTCTCTTTTTTTTTGCTACATGTTTTGTGTGTAGTAGTTATAATCTTTTAAGACAATATCGATAAAGATTGTATCGCTTTCTTCTTTGGATTTGATCTCTGTCACCTCTTCAATTTTCTTTCTTAACTTTATCAAAGTGGCATGGTCATTTCTTTTTGATGCGCTCGAAAATGTATCTTTAATAATGCGCGCATCATTGTCAGAAAGCCTAACAACATTAGGGTATTTTGGAACATAATTATCTTGTAAATCTTCAGAAATGGTTTGCGAAAACTTAGCTTCATCTTTTAAATATATAACCACAGTATTTGCAGAAATATCCCCAATACGTTGACTTTTATCTGTAATAATAACACTGATAAACCCCACAAATTTCCCTCCGAAAAATGCAATTGCAGCCAGAGCAAAAAGGACATCGTCCGTTATATTTAAAGAATAAATATAGACAGCAAGTAGGAAGAAAATATTAAAATCTACCAATCTTAAAAACCATCGCATTAGGTAATCAGAAATCGTAGGTTTAAACCCATCAATATTAATCACGCGAATCCGCAATGCTTTTTTACCAATGGTCTGCCCATTCATCAAAATTTCTGATACTAGTGAATACAATAGGATAGGTGACATTACTATTACGAAAATTGCAGATCTAGACCAATAATCTGAACTGCTTCTACCCAATACACCAGCAAAATCAAATACGTAAAATGCCGTGTACCAATATGCAATTTTCAAAATATTGTCTAATGTGAACGCCAGAACCCTTTGTCCCAGATTCGCCAACTTAAAGTTGATCTTCACATTTTGTGTAGTATTTATTTGGAGCCTTTTCATACAATTATTACATTAGCTCTCATATGAGAGAGGTCGCTTTTATAAAGCAAAATAAAGAAAAATGGCTAGAATTTGAAGAAGTTATTTCAAATAATCAGAAAAAAGATCCTGATCTTTTAGCAGAGCTACATATTCAGATTATGAATGACTTGGCGTACGCCCAGTCTTTCTATCCAAAAAGTAAGGTTGTCCCCTACTTGAATAAGCTTGCCAAGACTAGTTATACCAACGTTTATCATACGAAAAGAACCAATGAAAATGCCTTTGTATCTTTCTTTTTAGATTCGGTTCCTTTGTTGGCTTATACGTATAGAAAATATATTTACCTCGCCTTTGCTTTCTTCTTTTTCTGTTTTTTTATTGGGCTTTTGTCAACATTAAACGACCATACATTTGCGAGGCAAATACTCGGTAATCATTATGTAGATACTACTCTGGAAAATATTGAAAGTGGCGATACGCTTGCCGTCTATAAAGGAGGGAGTGATTGGGGTGCATTTATAGGCATCTATTTTAACAATCAAAGAGTTGGATTATTAATGTTTCTCTCAGGGCTATTTGCCGGCATAGGCTCTGGTTTCTATATTGTGTATAACGGGATCATGGTTGCTGTGTTTCAGGCATTATTTTACCAATACAATAGTTTTTGGGATAGTGTAAAAGGAATTTGGATCCATGGAACATACGAAATCTTTGGAATGATTATAGAATCTGCTGCGGGTTATATTATTGGTGCCAGTATATTATTTCCAGGTACTCTTAAAAGATTTGAATCTTTTAAAAGAGGTATGAGAGATGCTTTCTATATTTTTCTAAGCACCATTCCTTTTACCATTATCGCTGCCTTTTTAGAAGGCTACGTGACGCGGTATTCTAATGTGATGCCTGCGTTCTTATGCTACAGCATTATATTATTTTGCCTTGTTACCATATCCTACTATTATTTAATATATCCATTTAAGGTGGCTAGAAAACATCAATTACGCTAATGCAGAAAGTTCTAGTCATATGTCTTTTATTGATCACAACTATAGGATATTGTCAAGATAGTCTAGATGACATCCTTGCCGACAGTCTTGCGGTTGAACTTGAAGCTCAAGAGAAAGCCGTTAGTTATTTTTCAGATTCAACCTATGTTAAAGACTTAAATTATGATGAAAGAAGATCACTTCCCAAGGATCTGGATGAAAAATATTCGGGTGCCGAATTCACCTATATTGACAACTTAAAGAAACCTGAACCACCAAAAGAAGAAACTAAAAAACAGAAGAAAACGAACCAGAAATTTGCCAATGGATTCGTCTATTTCATGTCTAATATATTCCCATTCCTTCTCGCCATAGTTGTTATTCTTATCTTGCTAAGATCCTTTCTAGATATTAGCTTCAATTTTGGCGGTGCACGAAAGCTTCAAAGGAATAAGGTCTCAAAGTTGGTTTCAGAAGATGAGGACATCCATGTAACGGATATTAATACATTGCTTTCCAAAGCGGTTAAGGATAAGGATTACAGGCTAGCTACACGTTATTATTATTTGTCTCTTTTAAAATTACTTTCAGATCATGAATTGATCAACTACGATAAGGATAAAACAAATTCAGAATATTTGTTCGAGTTAAAAGATACCAAGATGCGTTCCCATTTTTCATACCTATCGTATATATACAATTATGTGTGGTATGGAGAATTTGCAGTAGATGAGCTCAAGTTTTCGACTATAGAAAACAAGTATAAATCATTTTTAAAGTCGATTAAATGATTTGTAAAAAGCACATATATATTCTCTTTCTTATTGCTATTACCAGCATATTTAGCGGATGCAAAGAAACGGATTGGTATGAAAACTATAAGGTAAAAAACAAGTCTCCATTTGGAACCTATATTGTCTATAACGAGCTTAGTGAGCTTTTTTACAGATATGAGGTTAAGTATTTAGAAAAGAACATTGTTGATTATTTAAGGGAAGATTATATAAGTGCCTATGACGAAGCAAACTATGTTTGCATCAACAATCACGCTCCAAAGATAAATGGCGGAGGAATTGCTGAGATTTTGGAATTTGTAAAAGAAGGTAATGACGCTTTCTTTTCTTTAAATTATTATAATGAATACCTAAAAGAAGCGCTAGAAATTGACACGGAAAATTTAGATTTTTCAGCCTATAATATTCCAGCGAAGCTCAAATTATTAGAAGGTGATTTGTATTTAAAAAACAACGATTTTCTAAATCAACCTTATTCATTCGACCGGAATCTTAGACGAAACTATTTCACATCTTACAATTCAAAAAATACCATAGTTCTCGGCACTCAAGAGATTAATGGCACAGAAGAACCGATCTTTTTGAAAATATACCATGGTAAAGGTGCTATATACCTTCATACGCAGCCTATTGTATTCACCAATTATTACATGTTAAGTGGTAGGGAAAAATATGCCGAGGATCTTTTGTCCTATTTACCAAACAGAGAAACTATATGGGATCCACAAATAAGATCAAGTACAGACTCCGACGGTCCGAATAGGTCGGAATCTGTATTTTCTTTTTTCTGGAGAAATAGTTCATTAAAGTGGTTTTTATATGTATCCTTTTTCGGTTTACTCTTATTCATGATCTTTAATGCCAGAAGAAAGCAACGGCCAATACCCATCATTTCGGCATCTAAAAATTCTACAGTAGAGTTTACACATACCATTTCCAATCTATATCTTAAGAATGATAATCATAAGAGCCTTGTAGATAAAAAAATACAATTCTTCTTAGAAAAAGTAAGAACTAAATACCTTATTGATACGAACAACCTAAATAACGATTTTATGGAAAGGTTGGCATTAAAATCTGGAAATAAACTGAGACAAACAAAGTATTTAATCAATACTATAATTGCCTTAAATAAAAAACAATCATGTTCCGAGGAAGATCTAATCGGACTACATAAAATGATAGAAAACTTTTTGAAACGAAAATAATATGGAAGAAATTAATGAAAATAAACCTGAGGAAGGTTTAGCGTTTGTGAATAGAATTGACGTACAGGAATTACAGGAAAGCGTCTTTAAAATAAAAGAACAATTACAAAAAGTAATTGTAGGTCAGCAAAATATGATCGATCTACTCTTAGTGGCAATGTTAGCTAACGGACATGCCTTGATAGAAGGTGTGCCTGGTGTAGCAAAAACGATTACTGCAAAGTTATTGTCTAAGACATTATCAGTAGGTTTTAGTAGAATACAGTTTACACCCGACCTGATGCCTTCAGATATCCTGGGAACTTCTGTTTATAACCAAAAAGTTGCAGACTTTGAGTTTAAAAAAGGACCTATATTTTCAAATATGATATTAATCGATGAGATTAATAGAGCACCAGCCAAAACACAAGCTGCATTATTTGAAGTAATGGAGGAAAAACAAGTAACCATCGATGGTCACACCTATATTATGGATACTCCATTTATTGTGTTAGCGACGCAGAATCCTATAGAACAAGAAGGTACCTATAGGCTACCAGAAGCACAATTAGATCGATTCTTATTTAAGATTAATGTTCCGTATCCAAATGCTGAGGAAGAAATGGAGATTATTTCTAGAGAACAGGCGCTGGAGAATACCAAAAAACTACAGAAGATAGATACTATTATTTCGGGTGAGGATATCGAAAAGTATCGCGCAATTGTGAATCAAGTAAAAATTGAGAAGAATCTTTTAAAATACATCGCGGATGTGGTGGTCAATACCAGAACAAACTCTTTATTATTTTTAGGAGCCTCGCCAAGAGCGAGTATTGCAATCCTAAATGCCGCTAAAGCTTTTGCTGCTATAAATGGTAGAGATTTCGTTACACCAGAAGATATTAAAAGTGCTACGATTCCTGTATTACAACATAGAGTTATCGTAACACCAGAGAGAGAAATGGAAGGTTTGACCAGTATTCAGATCATTGAGCAAATTATCGAAGCAGTCGAAATTCCAAGATAAAAGTACTACATGAAAAAACTCTATCACTCTTTATATTTAAACAATAGATTATTCTACTGCCTTGGCATTATTTCAATTTTCTTTGTGATAGGTTTCTTCATTCCTTTATTTTTCAAAGTAGCTCAGGTATGTTTGTTTACGATAAGTGCATTAACAATTATAGATGTTTTCATTGTGTACTCAGAGTCTCATGGAGTTGAAGTAGTAAGATCTTTGCCAGAAAGATTGTCTAACGGAGATGAAAACAAAATAACTTTAGAGATCACCAATAACTATAAGTTTAGTGCGCATATAAAAATCATTGAAGAACTCCCTCATCAGTTTCAAAAGCGGGGTTTTTATTTTAAACCCTTTGTTAAATCTAAAGAAGTTGAACATATACAATATGCGTTAACACCTAATGAAAGAGGGATCTACAATTTCGGGCATGTTAACACCTATGTTAGTTCTCCATTACAATTAGCCACCAAAAAATACATTTTAGGTGAAGAAAAAGAAGTCCAATGTTATCCATCTTTTTTACGCTTGAGAGAATTCAAGATCAAAGCTTTTGCAGATACGAATACGTATGGTACAAAGAAGACCAGAAGAATAGGACACTCTTTGGAATTTGAACAGATCAAAGAATATGTCTCTGGTGATGATATTAGAACATTAAACTGGAAAGCTACTGCCAAGAGAAACCAACTAATGGTGAATCAGTATATTGAAGAAAAATCGCAACCCGTATATACAATTATTGATAAAGGACGTTCAATGCAAATGCCATTTAACGGATTAACTCTTCTTGACTACGCTATTAATGCCACATTAGCTGTAAGCAATGCTGTGTTAAGAAAACAAGATAAAGCTGGTATGCTAAGCTTCTCTAATAAAATTGAGGATCTAATTGTGGCTGAGCAACGTAACTCTCAAATGAATTTGATCTCTGAGGCTTTATATACTATTAAAACGAATTTCTTCGAATCTGATTTTAGTCAATTATATGCTGTTGTCAAAAGAAAGATTACCCATCGTAGTTTGTTAATTCTATATACAAATTTTGAGACCATGGACGCTTTGAAACGACAACTTCCTTATTTAAGAGGTCTCGCAAAAAACCATTTATTATTGGTTGTTTTCTTTAAGAATACAGAATTAAACGCACTTATAGATACAACTCCGTCTACAATACAAGATGTATATGACAGTATTATTGCGGAAAAATTCATGTATGAGAAAAGACAGATCGTTAATGAGCTCAAAAAGTACGGAATTCAGTCCGTTTTAACCAAACCTGAAAACCTAACCAGTGATACGATAAACCGATACTTGGATTTTAAAGCACGAGGGCTTGCCTAGATCTTAACGTCTACTATAATTTGGAGCTTCTTTTGTAATTGCCACATCATGTGGGTGGCTCTCATTAATTCCAGAAGACGTAATTCTTACAAATTTTCCAGATTCTTTAAGTGTATCAATATCCTTCGATCCACAATACCCCATTCCAGCTCTTAAACCGCCAATAAACTGGTGAATACTTTCAAACAATTCTCCTTTATAAGGCACCCTACCAACTATTCCTTCTGGTACCAGTTTCTTAATATCATCTTCAACATCCTGAAAGTATCTATCTTTTGATCCTTGTTTCATGGCTTCAACAGATCCCATTCCACGATACGACTTAAATTTTCTTCCGTCATAAATAATCGTCTCTCCTGGGCTTTCTTTTGTTCCAGCTAATAACGAGCCTAGCATTACGCTATCTGCTCCTGCCGCAATTGCTTTTGGAATATCTCCGGTATATCGAATGCCCCCGTCTGCAATAACAGGAACACCGCTTCCTTTAATTGCTGCAGCTACTTCTAATACTGCTGAGAATTGAGGAAATCCAACTCCCGCAACGACTCTTGTGGTACAAATAGATCCTGGTCC
Organism: Asprobacillus argus; assembly: GCF_032248395.1. Lineage (NCBI taxonomy): Bacteria > Pseudomonadati > Bacteroidota > Flavobacteriia > Flavobacteriales > Flavobacteriaceae > Asprobacillus > Asprobacillus argus. Next base: position 175,425 of record NZ_JAVTTO010000002.1, on the reverse strand, counting down.
TATTCCTACCTTTACGGCATCGGCTCCAGCCTCTACTAGGTATTTAGCGGCTTCAGGTGTAGCAATATTTCCTACCACCACATCCAACTCTTTATGCGTTGCTTTAATGTCCTTTAAAACGGCAACTACTCCTTTGGTATGTCCATGTGCTGTATCAATAATAACGGCATCTACTCCTGCTTTAACCAATGCTCCTGCCCTCTCCACTGCATCTGCTGTTACTCCTAAGGCAGCAGCAACACGCAATCTACCATAAGAATCTTTATTTGCAATAGGTTTTTGAGTCACCTTAGTTATATCTCTAAAAGTGATTAGCCCAATTAATTTATAATCGTCGCCTACAATCAAAAGTTTCTCAATTTTGTTTTTCTGTAATATGGACTCGGCATCTTTTAATGACGTTCCTTCTGGAGCAGTTATCAGGTTTTCACTAGTCATCACCTCTACAATAGGTCTATCATTGTTGTGCTCAAAACGTAAATCACGATTGGTAACAATTCCCTTTAACATGCCACTATTATCTACCACAGGAATTCCTCCAATCTTATGCTCCTTCATATTCTGTTTTGCATCTAAAACAACAGCATCTAAAGGCAGTGTAACAGGGTCCTGGATCATTCCACTCTCTGCACGTTTCACTTTCCTTACCTCCTGAGCTTGTTGCTCAATGGTCATATTCTTATGCAACACGCCAATTCCTCCCTCTCTCGCCATAGCAATCGCCATAGCAGATTCAGTTACTGTATCCATTGCCGCAGAGACAATAGGTACATTAATTGTAATGTTTCGAGTAAATTTTGTTTGAATATTAACCTCTCTTGGAAGAACTTCTGAAAAGGCAGGAACTAATAGAACATCGTCATATGTTAAACCTTCTCCGACAAACTTAGAATTGTGAGCAATCATAGTGCAATCAACTTAAAAATTAATTGCAAGCAAATTTACAACTTATTATTGATTTGAAGACATTAATTTTTTCTTAATAAAATCCTATTGAAGTATTAATCCATTGAGAACAAATACACTAAGAATTTTATTTTTATTTATTCTAAATAAACTTTGATTTTAATGTTTTCAATATTACATTTGCACCGAAATTAAAACATTATTTAAATTTAATCTAAATAAAATGAAAAGGCTTTACACCCTATTGTTACTAACCTCAGCATTTGCTCTTAGCGCTCAGAATACTAAGAAAAATGAAAACACTTCATTAGATTCCATTCAAAGACTAGATGAAGTAATTCTTCCAACCAACGTAATTTTTGGAAATAAGTTTGTTGCTCACAACAGAACAGGATCCTCTTATTATATATCGCCAAAAGAGCTTCAAAAATTTGGATTTACGAATATTAATAGAGTTTTAAGTACTGTTCCAGGAGTCAATATTTATGAAGAAGATGGTTTTGGACTTAGGCCAAATATAAGTCTAAGAGGAACGTCACCAGAACGTAGTGCCAAGATCTCCATTATGGAAGATGGAGTTCTTATTGCACCTGCTCCATACAGTGCTCCAGCGGCATATTATTTTCCTACCATAGCAAGGATGCAGGCGGTTGAAGTGCTTAAAGGTAGTAGTCAGGTTCAATATGGCCCTTTTACCACAGGAGGAGCTATTAACATGGTCTCAAATCAGATTCCAACAAAGTTTGGAGGAAGGGTTCGTGCTTCATATGGAAGTTTTAATTCTAGTCAATTTCATGGAATTGTTGGAGACGAGAATAAAAATTTTGGATATATGGTAGAATATTTGAACTACAACTCCGATGGATTTAAAGATCTTTCAAATGGGGGCAATACCGGATTTGATAAAAATGATTTGGTGGCGAAGTTTAGATACAATATCAATTCCAATGGAACTATAAAACAAGCTATCGAAGCTAAGATTCAATATTCCGATGAGGTATCTAACGAGACGTACCTTGGGTTGACCGATAGCGATTTTGATGCAAGCCCTTTCAGAAGGTATGCTGGATCACAAAGAGATGTGATGAAGGCAGATCACTTTCAGGTTATGCTTACGCACACTCTTGATTTGTCAAAAGATTTTAGAATAACTACTAATTTATATAACAACAATTTTGGAAGAAATTGGTACAAATTGGATAAGGTTTCATCCAATGGGACTACTGAAGGAATCGCGGATATTCTAGAGGACCCAAGTGCTTTTGCAAGTTACTATGACATTGTTACTGGAAATGTAAATTCAGCCGTTGGCGCATTATATGTAAAAGCAAATAATAGAACATATAACTCAAAAGGAATCCAAACGAAGTTAGACTATCATTGGTATGGCAAAGAAACATTTCACGACATAGAAGTTGGACTTAGATATCACTACGATGAAGAGGATCGTTTTCAATGGGTGGATGAATACAACATGATCGATGGAGTTATGAATCTTACCGCAGCGGGAGCTCCAGGCTCTAACGCGAATAGAATTAGTAGTGCCAATGCTTTTGCAAGCTTTATAATGTATAAATTAAAATATAAGAACTTGACAATTACTCCTGGGGTTCGATATGAAAACATTACATTGAAAAGAGAAAATTTTGGAACAAGCGATCCGACAAGAACAGGAAATGCATTATCTGTAAGGGAAAATAAAGTTGATGTATTTATTCCTGGTATCGGTGCCAATTACAATTTTTCTAATACATTGTCTGTTTTCGGTGGAATTCATAAAGGTTTTTCTCCTCCGGGAAATCAAGAAGGACAAAAGCCAGAAAAAAGTATAAATTATGAACTTGGTACAAGGTTTAATTTGCTAGGACTTAAAGGAGAATTTGTTGGATTCTTCAATGACTATAGTAATCTACTAGGAAGTGATCTTGCAGCTACAGGAGGTACTGGTTCTCTAGATCAATTTAACGCTGGTGAAGTGAACGTTATGGGGCTTGAAGTCCTGTTAAATTATGATTTATTGGCAAAAGATCAGGATTGGTCGTTGCCTATTTCATTTGGATATACATATACAGATACGGAATTTCAAAATAGTTTTGGAAGTTCTGATGACCTTTGGGGTGTTGTAACTGCAGGTGACGAATTGCCTTATATTTCTAAACATCAATTTAATGCAACCATATCTCTAGAACATCAAAAGTTTCAGTTAAATCTGAATACAAGGTTTAACGGATCCTTCAGGACAGTAGCTGGTTCTGGAACGATTCCAGCCAATGAACAAGTGGCATCTAACTTTATTGTAGATTTTGCGGGAAAATATAGCATAAGCAAGAAATTAAATGCTACCGCGAACATTATTAATCTTTTCAATAAAACATATGCAGTATCACGAGTTCCTGCTGGTCTAAGACCAGGACATCCGTTTGGAGTATACGCAGGGTTGGAGTTCATGTTCTAATTTAAAAAGTAAAAAAGGCTCTTTAGGAGCCTTTTTTACTTTAAAGTTTTTAGGTACAAAATCACAGCCTTTCGTATATCATAACCTACCTCACTCGGTGTAGGCTTATAAACTGAGATTACACCCTTGGCTTTTTCCGTAAGTACCGGAATATCAAAACCTTTCAATAGATAATCGCTAACAGCAAGCGTGTAGGTCTTTCTTGGGTTCAGTTTTTGCTCATTGATAAACCAGTTATTCTCTTTTTCATTTATGTTGAATCGCTGCAAATATGGCCCTTTTCCTTTAGCTTGTTTTCCAAAATTTAACACTTCTTCCAATAAGAACCCTTTGATTTCTATTTTATAAACGCTTCCTCCAAAAGGCAGTACTCGAAAGATGTCGGTACTGGTAACTTCGCCTATCAGCTCATCATCAATTCTAATAGATCCACCATTGACCAAAGCACCATCAACCTTATTATCAAATGCAAAAGCCATAGCTTCTGTAACTAATTCTCCAAGATTCGTTTGCTTAGATCTAATAGGAGTATCTCTACCATCTAAAGGTACTTTTGCTTCATAAATCACCTCATTAGGGTTGGCCACAATCTCTTTGATTTTTGTGTTCAATATCTTTTGCCATTTTTCTACGATACCTCCTACTCTTTCTTCAGATTTAATAGCCGCATTGATCTCTTTTAATGTCGATGTTACTGTGGCTTTGTTTGTTTCTTTATTAAATGTAATCTTATGAATGTAAGCAGATTTGGCATTTGCATCCGCTTTAGCGATTATCGTATTACCTACTTGATGTTTCATATTTGTATGCTCATGCCCTCCCATGATCAACGGAATGTTTGGCAGCATTTCCGCTATTCGTTTATCTTGATGGATATTCACATGGGTTAAACCAAATACCACATCTACACTATCCTTTAAAGATTCATAAGAAGCTTTGGCAGCAGAAAACATATCTGAATAAGACACGTAACTTCTAGGATTAGAAGGAATACAAACACTAATAAAACCTATTTTAATGGTTGTACCATCACTGTCCTTTATCGAAATTGTATGCGTTTTAGAAATAGTGTTTTTTATGTTATTCTCCTCTTTGTAAAAAGGCGCTATAACTCCATCGTTATTAAGTGCCACATTCGCTCCAATCCAATGAAATGAACTTTCATTAATTCTTTTCTGGAGATCATTTTTGCTTAGATCAAATTCATGATTCCCAAATGCGGCCAATTCGAAATCCATGGCATTCATAACCTCAACCATTTGTCTCCCTCGAATTCTATCTCCTTCGTACTTAATGGTTCCTAATAAGGAAGGATTTAAAAAATCACCCGCCATCATTACAAAAGTATTCTTGTTATCTTCTATCAATTCTTGATGTATTGTCTCCAACCTTGCCATTCCGCCGTACTTTCCTCCCTGAATAGGTGCTATTTCATATACATCATTTACTTGCAAAAAGGTAAATTCTATCTTACCATCATCCTGTCTACAAGAGATGAGTAATACAATAGATAAAAACGCTAAGAATTGTTTGATTGGTTTCATAAGATAGTTTCTACATGAATACGTTTAGTGCTTCGTTATAAGCACTTTCAAAACTCATGGGTTTAATATTAGTTTCTGCCTTTTGCTCTGTAAAGTAGGATACTAGTTTCTCCGTTGGCATATTTCCTGTTAAGTCATCTTTAGCCATTGGGCATCCACCATATCCTTTTATGGCGCCATCGAAACGATAACAACCAGCTTTGTAAGCTGCATCTACTTTTTCATGCCAAGAGTCTGGCGTTGTATGTAAATGTGCTCCAAACTCAATATCAGGGTACTTTGGGATAAGGTTCCCAAACAGGTATTCTATAATATCCGGAGTTGAACTTCCAACTGTATCGGATAGGGATAGAATCTTCACTCCCATATTCGATAATTTTTCCGTCCACTCAGCAACAATGTCTACATTCCAAGGATCGCCATAAGGGTTTCCGAACCCCATACTTAAATAGGCCACAACCTCTTTGTTTACCTTACCTGCTATCGATAGAATTTCTTTAAGCACGTCTATGGATTCCGCTATGGTTTTATGTGTATTTCGCATTTGAAAGTTCTCAGAAATAGAAAAAGGGTATCCTAAATAATCTATTTCCTCAAATTGAGTCGCATCATTTGCTCCTCGAACATTGGCTATAATCGCTAAAAGCTTGCTTCGCGTATTTGATAAATCCAGTTGAGATAAAACTTCAGCCGTATCTCTCATTTGGGGTATTGCCTTTGGAGAAACAAAGCTTCCGAAATCTATAGTATCGAAACCCACTCTTAACAACGAATTTATGTAGTCCGCTTTACTTTTTGTAGGTATAAAATGACTTTTAATGCCTTGCATAGCATCCCGAGGACATTCTATTATTTTCACCTTATTCATTGCTCAAATATACAACAATTGTTATTCAGATATTTCTAAAATATTCTTTTGCATTAGTGAAAAATTTTACAATACTACGTACTACTACGTACAGGTTGAAATGACAATGTCAATAATTTTAAATTGTGAAAACTATGAAAAATTTTACACTAAAAAAACCCGTTTTTTTAGCACAGCCCCTATTCAATACTATCGAATATCATAAGAATATAGCGATTATAATTTATCTCATTTTAGGGCTTACCTACATGATAATCGGTGGCTATACTATCTTAGAAAATCCATTTGTTTGTCAACCTGAACATGTTAGCTACACTGGTAATTACTTCTCCTACGTTCTCGGTGTTATGAAAGGTATACTGCACTTGTTCATCGATTTAAGCCCTACCTATTTCTTGATTGGAGCAGTGCTTGTTTATTCCGCCTTTAATTATGTTCGATCAACGTATCACGATTATTTATGCGTCATTTATTTTACAATATCTACGATAATTCATTGGGTGGAATCTTTTGATGAAGAAAGAAGTATAAATAGTCCCATTTTTAGCTTTATTTCTTTGGTTTTGGTCGGAACCATTATCTTTCTAAGAGGTATTAAACCTCAGCATTAAGCTTAGATTAAAATAAATACAGCAATTGCAACAAAAACAATAATCTGTATCCACTTTAAATAGAGTCCAACATTTTGATGTTTCTTAATATATTCTGATAAAGTACCTCCTAAAAATGCAATCGAAGAAAAGATAGTAAATGATGTCAAAATAAACAGACCGCCTAGTACATAAAACTGTAGCACACTTGACATCTCTTCTGAAAACAAAAATCTGGGAAAAAATGCCAGAAAAAAAATAGTCACCTTAGGGTTTAAAACATTCATCCAAAAACCTGTTTTGAAAAGTTGAAAAGCTGTCGTTTTCTCCACGTTGGTCGTGGAGATCATAATTTCGGCTTTACTTTTAAAAATCTGAAAGGCTAAATACAACAAGTAGGACGCTCCAAAAAGTTTAATTACGAAAAAAAGGTTCTCATTCTCCTTAAGAATGGCTGAGACACCAAAAGCTACTAGGGTCGTATGAATAATACATCCGGTCATTAAACCTAAGACTGTTGCAAAACCATGTTTTTTACCATTTACAATACTTTGAGTAAGCACAAAGATATTATCAGGTCCGGGAGAACAAGCCAATACGGCCGTCGCTAAGATAAATGATAAAAGGATTTCTATATCCAATATTTGTTTTTTTCAAAAATAGTTAAAAAAGAATGTAAGTATAGCATTCAAACTGAGACTTAAGAATTAATCTTAATTAATTCGATATGAAAAAAATTACTTTACTCCTTTTATCTTTTACTTCTTTAAACTTTTTTGGTCAATCTACGGCGACCTATACTGTTACATTCAATAGTATTTGGAATGCTACAGATCATACCAGCGTACCAGGAAATGCCCATTGGTCAAGATTGGTTGGGGCCACACATAATACGGCTAATCAATTTTTTCAATTAGGTGCTAATGCTACTACAGGTATAAAGAATGTAGCTGAGTTTGGAAGTAATGCTGTGTTTAGTAATGAAGTAAATACAGCCATAACCAATAATCAAGCCGATCAATTTATTAATGGTCCTTCATTAGGTACGGCAACGGGAGATATGATAATTTCTAATTTGCAAGTAACTGAAGATTTTCCCTTATTATCACTGATTTCTATGATTGCTCCAAGTCCAGATTGGGTAATCGCCATCAATAGTTATGATCTCTTTAATGGAGGAAGTTGGGTTACATCGGCCACAATAGATATGTTTGCATATGATGCCGGAACAGATAGTGGCAGCGACTATGCTTCTGGCAATGTGATAACTTCTCCTTTTCAACCCATATCTATGATCAATGGTGCTCCTATTAATGGAAATAAAATGGGTACTTTAACCATTACCTTAGAATCTGTTCTTAGTGTTCCGACGGTTGATCTTTTTACAAGCATAAAGGTATACCCTAATCCGTCAAACGGAAATGTAACTATTAACAATCCCACTTCTATTGAACTTCAAAGAATAGAGGTATATAATGTTCTAGGTTCTAGGATACGAACCTTTACAAAAAACTTAGGAGCAAATAAAAATATTGACTTGGATCTAAACGCCTTGAAAAAAGGAATGTACATTCTGAAATTAATATCAGAGGATAATAAAACTAAAACGCAACGATTAGTGCTTCAATAATGCCTTATTGATGTCCTTAATCAGTTGTGGACCTTCATAAATAAAACCGGTGTAGAGTTGAACTAAATCTGCGCCGGCTTTTATCTTTTCAATGGCATCATTGGCAGAATGAATACCTCCCACTCCAATAATAGGAAAAGCTTTATTAGATTTTTCTGATAAGAAACGAATTACTTCGGTAGATCTATTGGTAAGTGGCTTCCCGCTTAAACCTCCTATTTCTTCTTTATTAGACGATTTCAAACCTTCTCTAGAAATGGTAGTATTCGTTGCAATTACTCCTTCGATCTTTGTCATTTTAACAATATCTATAATATCCAATAATTGTTCATCCGTTAAGTCGGGTGCTATCTTTAGTAAGATAGGCTTTGCTTTTTCTTTCTTATTATTTAATTCTTGAAGGGTATTCAATAACGCTGTTAAAGGTTCTTTATCCTGTAGTGCTCTTAGGTTAGGTGTATTTGGAGAACTTACATTAACCACAAAGTAATCTACATGATCGAACAATGCATTGAAACAAATTACATAATCATCAACAGCATTTTGGTTTGGCGTTATTTTGTTTTTGCCAATATTTCCCCCTACTAAAACGCCTTTATTCTTTCGTAATCTTTCCACGGCCTCTTCAACACCTCCATTGTTAAACCCCATTCTATTAACAATGGCTTGATCTTCCTTAAGCCTGAATAAACGTTTTTTGGGGTTTCCTTCTTGAGGTTTTGGTGTTAGCGTGCCAATCTCTACAAATCCGAAACCAAAATTAGAAAGCTCATTATATAACTTGGCATCTTTATCAAAACCAGCTGCTAAACCGACCGGGTTTTTAAAAGTAAGCCCCATTACGTTTCTTTCCAAACGCTTATCCAAAATAACATACATACTTTTGATGAAACCAGAAATCAGTGGGATCTTGCATACAAACCGAATCATAGAAAAAGTAAAGTGATGTACCTTCTCTGGGTCAGATAGGAATAGTATGGGTTTTATGAGTATTTTATACATTACTTACTTTTTAACCATTGATTAAACTCTTTTGATTTAGAGAATTCAGAAAAATATTCAGAAACACTACTCTTTAGCTCTTTTTTGACTACCTTAAAACTATCCATCATTATTGACAAAATTTCTACTGCCTTGTCGTATTGGTTCGTTTCAATATATATGGTAAGTAAACTATCATAAGGATCAAAAAAATGCTCAAAATCATTTGTCATTGTAACAAAATAAGAAGTTGCCATTTTATAGTCCTTCTTCGCATAAAAAATGTTTCCCCGAAGGTAGTTTAGAAAATCATCTCCTTGTAATAGATCATTCAGTTTATCTACCATTTTTAAAGCCTCGTCGTATTTTTTATTAAGAATATGACCATCAATGGAAACTAAATAAACACTTGGGTTGTTGGGAAATGCTTGTAAATATTCTCTAATAGATTTTTTATACAAATTTTCATCAAGATTAGAAGTCACGGAGATTTTTAAAAGTCTAAATACTTTGGTCTTTTTCGATTTTTCTCCCAAAGACTTGAACAAATCATATGACTCCTTAAACTTCCCCTGAGCTTTGAGCGCTCTTACTTCTTTTAACTTGACTAAATCCGTTAAATAATCATCCCTTTTAAATAACTTAGAGATAATACCTCCTTCATTCATTCTAGCTAGGTCATACATAGCTTTCAAAGATTCGCTCAGGTTTTCTCCAGTTGTATATACAAAAGCGTCAACTAATTTTACCTTTCCATTTTCTTTAACAACTAAAAAATCATGATAATTTAAACCTTCATCAGAAAACAATCTGAATAATAAATGGAGTCTACTTCGACTATCTTCATAAGCTCTGATAAAATCATAACTTGCTCCATTCTCAATTTCTCGAAGCAATAGTTTTCCGAATTTAAAACTACTTTTGAATCCTCTTTCAAATCCCTCATTATATTGAGAGAGTGATTTATGCTCTGGAAGGTTCATCCTTTTTATAAGTGCTGAAGTATCAAACTTCTTGTTAAAAAAGGAATCATCTCCACTATATAAAGTAGAGTCTATAACATAACCTATATTTTCTAACTCGCTCAGGTCTTGTTTAATGTTTTGAGACTGTACTAGCCAACAATTCCAGAGTAAAACGTATACTATTAGTACTATTCTTTTCATTCTTTTTATAAAAAAGGCCCCATATAGGAGCCTTGTAATACTTATTTATCTTAATACAGCGTTTAAGTTCTTCTCAAAAGTTTGCTGCAATTTTTGCATGATCTTATCTATTTGCTTGTCATTTAACGTCTTGCTTTCGTCTTGTAGTAAAAAACTTACAGCATAGGATTTCTTTCCATCAGGCAACTTGTCGCCTGTATATACGTCAAACAAGTCTACATCTCTTAATAACTTTCTTTCTGACTGAAAAGACAAGTTATAAACTTCTTTGAACGATATTTTTTCATCTAACAATAATGCCAAATCTCTCTTAACCATAGGGAATTTAGGCAAATCCTTAACTTTTACCTTTCTATTCTTTGTTAATGTTAAAATTACATTCCAATTAAAGTCGGCAAAAAGTACTTCTTGCTTGATTCCAAATTCTTTGAGAATGCTATTCTTTACGGTTCCGAAGTCAACTACTTTTGTCTTTCCTAAGCTTAAAGATAGTCCTTCGTTTAAAACATCTGACTTTGTAGGGGTTGCCTTCAGGTTATTGAGCCCTAATCTACCCAACAAGCTTACGATTATTCCTTTTGTATAAAAGAAATCTGAAACTCCTGTGGTAGTATTCCAACGCTCTTTATTTCTATTTCCTGAAACAAACATTGTTAGGTGCTTATCTTCTTGATAACCGCTCTCATATTTATGATATGTTTTTCCAAATTCGTATAATTTGAGAGAACTATTCTTTCTATTAATATTATAAGCAACTGATTCAAGGCCACTAAACAAAAGAGATTGGCGCATTACACCAAGATCATTGCTTAATGGGTTTAACATATGTACGTTAAAGGATTCCTTTAAACTTTCAGAAAGTTGAACGTAGGATTCCTTGGTTAGAGAATTCGCCATGGTTTCATAAAACCCAAGAGAAGACAATTGATTAGCAACAATATTCTCTAATTTTACCTCATTGTTCTCATCAAAAGAAATAGACGTATTCAATTTATGAGAAAACTTAATATTGTTATACCCGTATACGCGCAATATCTCTTCAATAATATCTGCTTCACGTTGCACATCTGTTCTATACGATGGAATTGTCAAGCCTAATCCTCCTTCTGTTTCACTACTGATTTTGATTTCTAGAGAAGCTAGAATATTCTTAACAGTTTCTTTATCAATCTCCTGACCTATTAATCTATAAGCATTTTCATAAGAAAAGAACACTTGAAAATCTTCTATTTTCTCTGGATAAAAATCAAGTACATCAGAAGATATTTTACCATTTGCATATTCTTCAATTAATAGCGCTGCTCTTTTCAGCGCATACTCCGTAAAGTTCACATCGATTCCTCTCTCAAATCTAAATGAAGCATCTGTATTCAAGGCATGCCTTTTTGCTGTTTTACGCACAGCTACAGGATCAAAATAAGCGCTTTCCAAAAAGACAGAATTTGTATTCTCAGTAACTCCAGATTGAATTCCTCCAAAAACTCCTGCAATACATAATGGGTTCGATTCTGCATCACAGATCATGATATCATCTTTATGAAGTTCTCTTTCAACCTCATCAAGTGTAGTAAACTTAGTTCCTGCAGGTAGTGTTTTTACCACAACTTTATTTCCTTTGATCTTTTGAGCATCAAAAGCATGTAGCGGTTGCCCTAACTCATGTAAAACATAGTTTGTAATATCTACAATATTATTCTTAGATGCAATGCCTATTGCTTTTAAACGATTCTGAATCCATTCTGGAGAGTCTTTCACCTCTACATCTGTAATCGTAATTCCACAATATCTCGGTGCTAATTCTTTATTTTCTATCTCGATATCAACTTTTAAAGTTCTTTCATCAACATGAAAGTTACTTACAGAAGGAGAGATCAATTCTAAATTAATACCTTCCTGAATTAAGCCGGCCCTTAGATCTCTGGCTACACCAAAATGACTCATAGCATCTGATCTATTAGGAGTTAACCCTATCTCAAAAACATGATCTTTTTCTATATTAAAAACTTCAGCCGCTGCTGTCCCAGGTTTTAAGGAATCGGCGAGAATCATTATACCATCATGTCCTGACCCAAGTCCTAACTCATCTTCCGCACATATCATTCCATGACTTTCCTCTCCTCTAATCTTTCCTTTCTTTATTTTAAACCCTTCGCCGTTCGCATCATATAATATCGTGCCAATAGTTGCGACTGGAACTTTTTGTCCTTCAGCTACATTAGGAGCTCCGCAAACAATTTGTACTGGGTCTCCCTTTCCTAAATTAACCGTAGTCACTTTTAACCGATCTGCATTCGGGTGCTGCTTACAAGTCAAGACTTCTCCTACAACAATCCCTTCCAAACTACCTTTAACAGACTCTATAGACTCAATACCTTCTACTTCCAACCCTAAGTCAGTAAGTAATTCGCCAGTTTTGGATGCTTCCCAATCTACTTGTAAGAATTGTTGCAACCAATTGTACGATATTTTCATATAATTTCCTTGAAGATTTTCAGATGCAAACTTAAAAAATTTATAGTTAAAATTAAGGCTTTGAGCCAAAACAAAAGAACAAAATGAATGTAATTTTTTCCTGTTTTAAAAAAAAGCAGTAATTTAGTAGCTGTGTTTTACTACAAACACTTAACCCCATTTTGAAAAAACATGAAGAAATTAACCCCTCTCTTAATGTTGTTATTCTCTATAACAGCATTTGCTCAAATTCCAACGTATTATAATGATGTAAACCTTAACTTAACAGGTGTCGCGTTAAAGAATGAACTGGCGACGAAAATCATCAATACGCATACAAATAGCTTATCGTATTCCAATATTTGGGACGCTTCAAAGATTACCGATGTAAATCCTTTAAATAGTTTAGAGGTATTGCTTATATATGGTTATGAAGATGGATCTGATGGAGATACAAATAACGATCGAGAACGAGGTATCAATGACACCTGTGGTGCTGGTAGTTGCGTAGGTCTATGGAATAGGGAACACGTATTCGCAAATTCTCTTGCCACGCCAGACCTGGATGCTTCGGGAACAAGCGGTCCCCCCTATGCAGACGCACACAATCTTAGACCATGTGATTCGCCTACAAATTCATCCAGAGGAAATAAATTATTTGCTACTGGTTCTGGAAATTCAGGAGCAGTTACTGGAGGATGGTATCCTGGTGATGAATGGAAGGGTGATGTTGCTAGAATTGCCATGTATATGTATCTAAGATATGGAAGTCAATGTTTACCAACCGCTTTAGGTGTGGGAGATAGTTCGAGTACTCCAGATGATATGATCGACTTGTTCTTACAATGGAATGTCGATGACCCAGTATCTGATTTTGAGAAACAACGTAATACCTATCATGATAGTGCTGGTACATATGCACAAGGAAACAGAAACCCATTTATAGACAATCCAGCATTTGCTACTACTATATGGGGAGGCGCACAAGCTGAGGATCTTTTTGGTGGAGGAAGTAGCGATACCGAAGCACCAACAGTTCCTATGAGTTTAGCTTCTTCTAGTATAACGGGAAGTTCATTCTCTGTTTCATGGGCTGCTTCCACTGATAATGTTGCTGTAACAGGGTATAATATTCTTTTTAATGGTTTGGTTGTCGGAACCTCAAATACGACAAGCTATGATGCTACTGGTTTATCTGCTTCAACTGCATATACTGTAACGGTTCAAGCGTATGATGCTGCGGGAAACACGTCAAGTGCAAGTTCTTCATTAGTTGTTAATACTACTTCTGGCGGTGGTGGTTCAGCGACAGATCTTTTTCTTTCTGAATACATAGAAGGGTCTTCTAATAATAAAGCACTAGAGGTCGCTAACTTTACAGGGAGTACTGTAGACCTCACCATATACTCTCTTAAAAAACAAACCAACGGAGCAGGCTCATGGTCTAGTGGATTATCACTAACAGGAAATCTAGCCAATGGTAGCGTTTTTATTGTGGCCCATAGTTCAGCGTCATCTACTATTACCAGCGTTGCTGATATTACTACAGCTGGTGCTCAAATAACTTTTAATGGTAACGACCCAGTAGGTCTCTTTAAAAATGATGTCCTAATTGATATTATAGGAACCTTCGATGGAGGCGGTACAAATTTTGCTCAAAATGTAACGTTACAAAGAAAATCATCGGTATCGAGTCCAAATACAACTTATACCACCTCGGAGTGGAATACCTTAGCAACGGACACCTTTTCTGGACTAGACTCACATACCTTTGATGGTAGTGGAACGCCAGATACTGAAGCTCCTACTGCACCATCAAGCCTTTCTTCAAGCAATGTAAATGTGACCACGGTCGATCTTTCTTGGACTGCTTCTACAGATAACATTGCTGTCGCATCTTATGCCATATATAGTAGTGGTTCTTTGATTGCAAGTACAAGTAGTACAAGCTATACGGTGACTGGGTTAACAGGAAATACTGCATACTCTTTTACAGTGCGTGCCAATGACGCTGCAGCAAATCAATCTGGAAATAGTAATACTGAAAACGTAACAACAGCCACTGCAGATACGGAAGACCCTACAACGCCAACAAGTTTAGTCGCAAGTAATACAACTCAAACAACTACAGATCTATCATGGACGGCTTCAACGGATAATGTAGCCGTTACATCGTATACAATATATCAAGGAGGTTCAGAAATTGCCACTTCTGCAACAAATAGCTATAGCGTTACAGGATTAACAGCTAGTACTTCATACTCCTTTACCGTAAGAGCCAATGACGCAGCGGCGAATCAATCTACAGATAGTAATGCAGCAAATATAACCACCTCTTCGGCTCCATCTGGTGTTGCAACAGATCTTTACTTCTCAGAGTATATAGAAGGTTCTTCTAATAATAAAGCATTAGAAGTCGCCAATTTTACCGGGAGTAGTGTTGATTTATCTATATACTCTCTAAAAAAGCAAACGAATGGCGCCGGTTCTTGGTCTAGTGGATTGTCATTAACAGGAACTTTAGTGAATGGCGATGTTTTTGTAGTTGCCAATAGTTCAGCTGATGCTGCCATTACTGGTGAAGCTGATATCACCACTGGAGGTACTCAAGTAACTTTCAACGGAAATGACCCTGTAGGTTTATTTAAAAATGATGTGCTTATTGACATTATAGGAACATTTGATGATGCTTCAGTCTTTGCGCAAAATGTTACCCTAAGAAGAAAGTCTACGGTAACTAGTCCAAACACCACATATACCACTTCTGAGTGGGATACATTTCTTACCGATAATTTTTCAGACGTTGGATCTCACACAATAACTGGAACACATACATTCTTAGGAAATACCGATAGTGATTGGGATACTCCTGCAAATTGGAGTATAGGAACGGTTCCTAGCGGAACTGCTGTAATTATTAGTGCAGGTCAAACTGTTACTGCTTCGGGAAGTATTTCTATAACCAACTTAACACTTGAATCAAATTCTGCACTTACAGTTACTACAAATGTTACAAACTCAGGAACAGTAACTCTCAATTCAGGGGCTTCGTTAATTGCAAAAAATTCTACTGCTTTTGATCTAACATATAGTAGATCTCTGGGGACTAACAATTGGTATTTGGTATCTTCAGCAGTAACAAATGAAACACTAGAAGATATTATTACAAATCATACCTTTGCTACTGGAAGTAGTAGCAACATTGGAATTGGCGATTATGTAAATACCACACCAGGATGGACCTATGCAACATCGGCTAGCACTGGAACTTTAAGTAGCGGTGAAGGTCGCTCTGTAAAACTAGCTGTATCTGGAGATATATCCTTTTCGGGAGCTATGCCACTAAGTGATGTAAGTATTACTATTTCTGATGGAGGTGGCAGTGGAAATGGTTTTAATTTAATCGGAAACCCCTTCCCTTCTTATATTACAGGAAACCACACGTCTCCGCTTGTATCTAATAATATTTTAAGTGCAAACTCGGGAATTCTCGAAGAGCAAACTCTTTGGTTTTGGGATCAGGTAGATAAAGAATATGATCAAATTAATCAAGCCAGTGCATTGGTTGATGGTATCCGATATATTCCTCCTGGTCAAGGTTTTTTTGTAAAATCAAATGCTTCAGGAGGCAGTTTTAGTTTTCCTGAATCTATGCAAAGTCATCAAAGTACCGATGCCTTTTCAAGATCTGGAAATACCAATGAGAATTATACACACATTAAATTAAAACTTAGTGATCAAACTACTACCAAGAATGCAGACATTATCTACATCCCAAATGCTACTCATGGTTGGGACAATGGTTTTGATGCAAGTCTATTTGGTGGGGCTAGTAACAGTTTTGCCATATACACGGAATTAGTAGCAGATAATCAAGGTCAAAAACTAGGTATTCAATCACTTCCTAACTCCAATTTTAACGAAGTTGTTGCGGTTGGAGTAAATGCCTCCGCTGGTACAGAAATTACGATTTCTGCAAATAGCAAGCATCTTCCTCAAGGAACTGAAGTGTATCTAGAAGATAGATTGAATGGTACTTTTACTATTTTAGATACGAGCTCTAAGTATACAACTACACTTTCAAACGACATTACTGGTACTGGACGTTTCTATCTTCATATAAGTGCAGATGCGCTTAGTATAGATGATGATGCTCTAAGTGGTGTAAATGTATATACAAATAATTATAATGAATTACGCATTATTGGTATTCATAATGCAGATACTAATCTTATTCTCTATGATATCATAGGAAAGAAAATTTTCAATACTTCCTTCATTGGGAACGGTAATAACACGATTACACTCCCCAATGTAAAAACAGGAATTTACATTATTCAATTGCAGACTTCCCAAGGGAAACTAAGTAATAAAATAGTGATCGAGTAACAAACAATGTTTATTAAGGAAAAAAGTATTGAATCATGAATAATCAAGCAAAATATAAAAACAAAGAATTAATCACCCGTAAAGAGGCCTTACATAAAATTGGTAATTACGGAAAGTATGCGGCATTAACGGCAATCGGAACTTACATCTTATTAAGTCCTAAGCAAGCACAAGCTGCTAGCCCTGAAGATCCTGGCTCAGGTTTCTAGTTTAGTAATAATCAAAGGCACTATTAGTCTTATACACTTTAAAACCCTATCAAATGTTGATAGGGTTTTTTGTTTGTTTAGAACTACTTACAATCACTATCAGGCTGTGAATACTTATCAACAAGTCACTAAAATTCCAAAAAAAAGGTGTATTTTGTATTCTGGGCTTTTTTTAAAAGTCCAAAAATTCAATTAACACAAAAAACGTTCAATTAACATGAGAAAATTAACCCCCTGGCTGATGCTGCTATTTACTGTAGCAACATTTGCACAGATCCCTACGTACTACAATGACGTAAACTTGACCCTTACTGGCACCGCTCTTAAGAATGCCTTAGCTACAAAAATCATCAATACGCATACTACTAACCTTTCTTACACCCCCGGCGTATGGGATGCTTTAAAACAAACTGATCTAGATCCTACAGACCCTACCAAAGTACTATTGATTTACGGTTGGAATGATTCTGATGGAGATATAACTAATGATCGAACTAGAGGTGTTGATCAAAATGGTGGAGGAACCGGTGTTTGGAATCGAGAACATGTGTATTCTAAATCTCTCGCTAATCCAAATTTAGGAACATCTGGCCCTGGTGCCGATGCACATAACCTAAGACCCTGTGATGCTCAGCGAAATTCATCTAGAAGCAATCGAAAATTCGAAGATGGCAATGGTAATTCCGGAGCAACTGCCGCAGGAAATTGGTACCCTGGTGATGAATGGAAAGGTGATGTTGCACGGATGATGATGTATATGTATCTCCGATACGGAAATCAAACCTTACCCATAAATGTTGGTGTAGGAACTACTGTCGCTTCGGATACTAACATGATCATGCTATTTCTCGAGTGGAATGCAGAAGATCCGGTTTCTGATCTGGAAAAGCAAAGAAACCCTGTTCTAGAAGGTTTGCAAGGAAATAGAAATCCTTTTATTGATAATCCCGCTTTTGCTACACAAATTTGGGGAGGCCCTCAGGCTGAAGATTTATTCGGAGGTGGTAGTACTGATACTACTGCTCCATCTACTCCAATCAATTTAATTGCCTCAAATGTCGCTTCAACATCTTTTTCATTATCCTGGACAGCCTCTACGGATAATGTTGCTGTTAGCGGTTATACCATATTTTTAAATGGATCTCAAGTTGGAACTTCTAACACTAATAATTACGATGCTAGTGGCTTAACTTCTTCCACAAGTTATACAGTTTCGGTTAGCGCATATGACACTGCAAGTAATAGCTCAAATCAAAGTACTTCAATAACTGTCAATACTTCTGCAGGAGGTAATGGAACAGCAACGGACCTATTAATTTCGGAGTATATTGAAGGCTCTTCTAATAACAAAGCTATCGAAGTAGCTAACTTTACAGGGAGTACGGTAGACCTATCTGCTTATACCTTGAAAAAACAAACTAATGGATCCGGTTCCTGGTCTGGTGGACTTTCCTTAACTGGACAATTAGCCCATGGAAGTGTGTTTGTTGCTGCAAACAGTAATGCCTCTTCTGCTATTACCAGTGTTGCCAATATTACCACTGAAAGTTCCGAAATGACATTTAATGGAAATGACGCAGTTGGTCTTTTTAAAAATGATGTGTTGATAGATATGCTTGGCGTATTCAACAGTAGTGCTACCTATGCTCAAAATGTAACCTTACAAAGAAAATCATCTGTAACTAGTCCCAATACAACCTACACTACTACAGAATGGAATTCTCTTGCTACAGATACCTTTTCTGGATTAGGTTCTCATACTATCGATGGAGGTTCAGGAACTGATACCGAAGCTCCATCTATACCAACAAGTCTTGCCGCTAGTAACATTACTGAAACTTCGACAGTTCTTTCTTGGAACGCTTCTACTGACAATGTTGGAGTAACTTCATATACCATCTATCAAGGAGGGACTCAAATTGGAACTTCAAGTACAACAAGCTTTAGTGTTACCGGTTTAACCGACAGCACTGCCTACACATTTACCGTAAGAGCAGATGATGCAGCTGGAAATCAATCCAATGATAGTAATAGTGTCAATATAACAACATTAACACCTCCAGATACACAAGCTCCTTCAAATCCTGCTAGCTTAGTAGTAAGCAACGTAACACAAACATCCGTAGATCTTTCTTGGAATGCTTCGACAGATAATGTTGGAGTAACCTCATATACGATCTATCAAGGAGGAGTTCAGATTGGGACTTCGAGTACAACAACCTTTGGCGTTACTGGTTTAACAGCTAGTACTGCATATACATTTACCGTAAGAGCAAGTGATGCTGCTGGAAATCAATCTGCAGATAGTAACTCCGTTAATGTGACAACCTCTCAAAATGGTGGTAATGGAACAGCAATGGACTTATTAATTTCGGAGTATATTGAAGGCTCTTCTAATAACAAAGCTATCGAAGTAGCTAACTTTACAGGGAGCACGGTAGACCTATCTGCTTATACCTTGAAAAAACAAACTAATGGATCCGGTTCCTGGTCTGGTGGACTTTCCTTAACTGGACAATTAGCCCATGGAAGTGTATTTGTTGCAGCAAACAGTAATGCCTCTTCTGCTATTACCAGTGTTGCCAATATTACCACTGGAAGTTCCGAAATGACATTTAATGGAAATGACGCAGTTGGTCTTTTTAAAAATGATGTGTTGATAGATATGCTTGGCGTATTCAACAGTAGTGCTACCTATGCTCAAAATGTAACCTTACAAAGAAAATCATCTGTAACTAGTCCCAATACAACCTACACTACTACAGAATGGAATTCTCTTGCTACAGATACCTTTTCTGGATTAGGTTCTCATACTATCGATGGAGGTTCAGGAACTGATACCGAAGCTCCATCTATACCAACAAGTCTTGCCGCTAGTAACATTACTGAAACTTCGACAGTTCTTTCTTGGAACGCTTCTACTGACAATGTTGGAGTAACTTCATATACCATCTATCAAGGAGGGGCTCAAATTGGAACTTCAAGTACAACAAGCTTTAGTGTTACCGGTTTAACCGACAGCACTGCCTACACATTTACCGTAAGAGCAGATGATGCAGCTGGAAATCAATCCAATGATAGTAATAGTGTCAATATAACAACATTAACACCTCCAGATACACAAGCTCCTTCAAATCCTGCTAGCTTAGTAGCAAACAACGTAACACAAACATCCGTAGATCTTTCTTGGAATGCTTCGACAGATAATGTTGGAGTAACCTCATATACGATCTATCAAGGAGGAGTTCAGATTGGGACTTCGAGTACAACAACCTTTGGCGTTACTGGTTTAACAGCTAGTACTGCATATACATTTACCGTAAGAGCAAGTGATGCTGCTGGAAATCAATCTGCAGATAGTAACTCCGTTAATACAACTACAAATGATCCTCCTACGAATACATCAACTATTATATCAGAGTCCTATTTCGAAGCTGGCTGGGACAATTGGGCTGATGGAGGAAGCGATTGCTACCGTTATTCAGGTTCTCGTTCTTGGGAAGGAAACTATTCTATCAGAATTAGAGATAATTCTGGGACAAATTCAGCTATGACTTCTGAGGTCTATGATATAAGTTCTTATGATACCGTTGAAGTAGAGTTTTATTTTTATTCATACAGTATGGAAAATAACGAAGATTTTTGGCTGCGTTATTTCAATGGATCTAGTTGGGAAACAGTTGCGACCTACGCTAGAGGTACAGATTTTGAAAATAATGGTTTCTATTCTTCTATCGTAGTTTTAGATAAAAACAGCTATAGTTTCGTTAACAATGCGCAATTTAGGTTTCAAAATGATGCTTCTGGAAATGCCGATCATATTTATATAGATCAGGTTACAATTACGGGAAAAACTGGAAGTACATCTAGAAATTCATTACCTGCTGTTGAGAAAAATATCCAGTTTCATAGACCGAAATTTGAAGATGGAAATTCTTTTACTTTATATCCGAATCCAGTGAGTGGACAGCAAATACAAGTGTTTATTACAAATCGAGAAAACGAAGTTGTAACTTACAAGGTCACCTCTTTATTAGGTGCTGCCTTATTATCTGGAACATTAGTAGACAATCGTATAAATATTGCGAAGCTAAAGCCTGGTATCTATTTAATGCAACTAATAGATGGCGATGAATCTTCTATTAGGAAATTCATCAAAAAATAAAGCATTACTTTTAAGCCCCGTCAAATGATGGGGTTTTTTTGTAAGAAGTTATATCTAATACGTACTACCTTTATTTATCAAAATACTTTTTAATGAGATACGTCATTTTTCTTTTAACTGCAATTTTCATCATTTCATGTTCAAAAAAGGAACATCAAACATTAAAAAAAGGAACCTATAAAGCAGAGCTCTTGGTTCAGGATAATCAGATTTTACCATTCATTTTCAAAGTTGATAACGAAAAATCTATTAGAGTATTTAATGCTAATGAAGTGATTGATGTAAATGAGATTACCTATAAAAATGATTCTGTTTATATTCAAACTCCTGTTTTTGAAGGGTATATTGTCGCTAAGATTGAAAATGGTGTGTTACAAGGAAGCTTTATCAAGGAAAGTTTGGATAGAGTCGTTCCGTTTAAAGCATCACCAAGCACTGACAGATTTCGAATATTCTCTCAAGACACTCCTAAAATAGTTCAAGGGGTTTGGGAAGCTGTGTTTAGTCAAAATATAGAAAAAGATGAGTACATCGCTAAAGGAATTTTCAAGCAGAATGGAAATACGGTTACAGGAACTTTTAGAACCACAACGGGAGATTACAGGTACTTGGAAGGTGTTATGGATAAAGATTCTCTAAAATTATCTACGTTTGATGGAGCGCATGCTTTTTTATTTCAGGCTAAAGTAACGGATTCAACGATGACTGGGGTCTTCTATTCCGGAAATCACTGGAAAGAACCTTTTATTGCAAAAAGAAATGACGCCTATGAACTACCGTCGGCCAATACACTAACCTTTCTAAATAAAGGATATGATCGTTTTGATTTCAGTTTTGAAAACGAGCAAGGAAAACTGATCTCCTTAAACGACAAACAGTTTCAAAATAAAGTAGTGGTGGTACAAGTTATGGGAACCTGGTGTCCTAACTGCCTAGATGAGAGCAAGTACTATACAAAGTATGCAAAGGAACACCCTAATTCAAAGGTAGCCTTCGTGGCACTGGCGTTTGAATATGCTAAGACTAAGGAAATTGCTTTTAAACGCATTCAAAGGCTGAAGCGTAAGGTAGGAATTCCATATCCAATTTTGTTAGCACAATATGGATCTTCAGATAAAAAATTAGCACAGGAAAAATTACCTATGCTAAATCATATTATCTCTTATCCTACTAGTATATTTATCGATAAACAAGGAAAGGTGAGAAAAATTCATACTGGTTTTAATGGTCCCGCTACGGGTCAAAAGTATCTCGACTTTCAAAAAGAATTCGAAAGTTTTATTGATACCCTTTCTAAAGAATAGCCTAATGGGCACCTTTTTTTAATAACTCAGGAAACTTCTTCTTAAACCTATTTAGCCTAGGTATAGATACTGCTTTTACATATGGCTGATTAGGGTTTCTTCTTTCAAAATCCTGGTGGTAATCTTCTGCCTTATAAAATTTTGTGTGCTTTGTTACCTCGGTAACTACCTTGCCATTGTATACTTCTTTGTTCAATACATTAATCGCATCTTCTATAATTTTCTTCTCTTTATCATTACTATAAAAAGCAATAGATCTATACTGAGTTCCATAATCTGGATGCTGTCCATTTTTTGTAGTTGGGTCGTGCGAACCAAAGAATACAGCTACCAACGTCTTAAAACTTACTTTTTCAGGATTGTAATATACCGCCACAGTTTCCGCATGTCCAGTTCTTCCTGTTCCAATCTTTTTATAGGTAGGGTCCTTAGTAAATCCACCAGCATATCCAGAAACAGCTTCCTCTACCCCTCTTACACTTTCAAAAACGGCCTCTACACACCAAAAGCATCCACTTGCAAAATATGCAACTTTTAACTCTTTATTGGTTTGCACTACTGCTATATCATTTTTTAGCATACTTGTATTCCTTTCATTTGTAAATCCAAAACAGGAAATCAATAAAAAAAAGGAGAATATCGTAGCTGATGTTTTTAAAGTTTTCATTTCTTCTATGTTTTAAGACTTTGTCGAAAGCACTATCGTTTTTGTACAATTGTTTACAACTTTAAGATTTTGTTAAGAATCATTATTGTAAAAAATGATGTAGATACTTACATTTGTTTCTCAAAGATACCGATTATCCATGGAGCATTTTATCGTTTCTGCACGTAAATATAGACCTCAAAATTTTGAGGATGTTGTTGGGCAACAAGCCATTACAAATACGTTAGAAAATGCGATAAAGAATAACCATTTGGCACAAGCATTATTATTTACAGGTCCAAGAGGAGTTGGGAAGACATCTTGCGCTAGAATTTTAGCGAAAAGAATCAATCAGGAAGATATCGAGGTAAGCGAAGATGAAGATTTTGCTTTCAATATTTTTGAATTAGATGCCGCTTCTAACAATTCTGTAGATGATATCCGGAACCTGACAGATCAGGTTCGAATTCCACCACAAACTGGTAAGTATAAAGTATATATTATTGATGAGGTTCACATGTTGTCTCAAGCTGCATTTAATGCATTCTTAAAAACCTTAGAAGAACCACCAGCACATGCAATTTTCATCCTAGCAACCACTGAAAAGCACAAGATCATTCCAACGATACTATCTCGTTGTCAAATTTTTGATTTTAAACGAATTAGTGTATTAGATGCAAAGAACTACCTGAAAACCATTAGTGAAAAAGAGAATATTAGCGCCGAAGATGATGCGCTACACATTATAGCTCAAAAGGCAGATGGTGCCATGCGAGATGCTTTATCCATTTTTGATAGAGTCGTAAGTTTTTCTGGAAGTAATCTAACGAGAGAGGCGGTAACTCAAAATCTTAATGTATTAGATTTTGAAACCTACTTTGCAATGACAGATTTATTGCTAGGAAACAAGATTCCCGAAGTATTAGTTGCATTTAACACTATATTAGGTAAGGGTTTTGAAGGTCATCATTTTATTAATGGATTGGCTTCTCATTTTAGAGATTTGTTGGTTGCCAAAGACACGGCTACCTTAGAGCTACTTGAAGTTGGCGATGCCACAAAAAAGAAGTATTTAGAACAGTCTGTGAAGACACCTATAGGTTTTTTAGTACAAGCCATAGATAAAGCAAATGCTTGCGATCTAAATTATAGAGCTAGCAAAAATCAAAGACTGTTGGTTGAACTAACTTTGATGCAAATTGCCTCTATCACTTTTGATGGAGAAAAAAAAAAGTCAGCTAACTACATAATTCCAGCTACTTTTTTCACATCCATTATTCCGGCTGCTAAAGAATTGAAAAAGCCGAAACCACTAACCGTACAAAACGAAACACCTAAAGTAGTCGCAGAACCTAAGCCTGAGATTAAGAAACCTGTTCTTAAAAATATTACGAGACGTTCATCTGCACTTTCTTTAAAGAGCGTTCATCAGAAAAAGGAAGAAAAGAAACCTGTTGATGAAGAAAATTATGACAACCACCCAAAAACGCCATTTACACAAGAAGAGTTACTAAAAACTTGGAAAAAATACTATGGTAAGTTGATTAAAAAAGGAGAGAAATCCATTGCTTCTATTCTAATTACTGATGAACCTATATTGAAAGATAATTTTGTGGTTCAATTTACCTTACCAAATACATTGATGAAAGATCAATTGCGACAAGGGACTCCTAAGTTATTACTGCATTTACGGGAATCCTTGAACAATTATGGGATTTCATTGGATGTACAAGTAAACGAAACCATAGAGAAGAAGTTTGCCTATACGCCTCAAGAAAAGTATAACAAATTAAAGGAGAAAAATCCAATGATCGAGAAACTCAAAGATCGTTTTCAATTGGACCTATAATCTAAACTTTATCTCCAACATAGACTAGAATGCAATCTTTCTTTGGTAAATCTTTCGATTCAAATTCTGTCAATAAATAGATGTTTTCATCTTGTGATATCACAAATAAAGGCACGCATTCTAAATGCTGATGCAACTTTTCTAAACTAGATTGATATGTTTGGTCAGAATCGATTTTGATCTCATGAATTTCTGGGTAATCCCTCACCGTCTCACTTAAATTAATATAATCATCTTTAGGAGAAAAGAGTACGTCTTTGTGTTCAAAATCTCGATCTTTAACCTCTTGAGCGGTTGCTAAACGAAAAGCTCCATGCTCTCCAAATTCTTTTGATAGATTTTTTAACGCATATTCATTTACGGCATCACTTCCTGTTAAAGCTATTAAATAGCCTATATCATTTAATTCTATATTATCGGATAGGTCGTCGTCGTAGATATTGAATTCGAATGCTTCAACACCTTCTTTTTGCGCATCTTCTATAAAGGCTTTGTTTGAATCGATAAGCACTACCCGTTTACCAAATTTCTGTAAGTAACCAGCAATCAATCTAGAAGCTTTAGAGGCTCCTACAATTAGAATTCCATCTGAATCTTTCAGAAAGACTCCTACTACTCTAGCAAATAAGCGTGCCGTAGTAGCATTGAGTAAAACGGTCCCTAACACGATCATAAATACTAAAGGTGTAATATATTCCGCACCAGCTACTCCTTGTTTGAGCAACTTGCTACCAAAAAGTGAAGCAATTCCTGCAGCTACAATACCTCTTGGTCCTACCCAGCTAATGAAAAGCTTTTCATTTAATTTTAAATTGGACTTATGCGTACTTAATAATACTGCAAGGGGTCGTATTACAAAAACAACTAGAATAAATAATACAGCTGTTTTCCAATTGTATAATAGTAATAGATCTTCAATGTTTATGTTGGCGGCAAGTAATATAAACAGCATCGAAATCAATAATACGCTCAACGACTCTTTAAAATACAGTAGCTCCTTAAGATTGTTTAACTTGCTATTACCCAATACCATTCCCATTACCACCACAGCGAGTAATCCTGATTCATGTGCAAAAATTTCTGATTCTACAAAAACTAATAATACCGTTGATAGGGACACCACGTTTAAGAGGTAGTGTGGAATCCACTTTTTATTAATTACAAAGGCCAATGCATGTGCAAAAGTAAATCCAAAAGTAGTTCCGAATAACAGGATCTTACCAAACTCAGTTAATGCTGTTTTCGTAAACCCGCTGTCTCCTCCTACACTAATAAACTCAAACACCAATACGGCTACCAGTGCACCAATAGGGTCTATTAATATACCTTCCCATTTTAAAACAGTTGACACATCTTTCTTTAGCGGAATATTTCTCAGGATCGGTGTAATTACCGTAGGACCTGTTACGATAATCAATCCAGAAAACAGAAATGACAATTCCCAACTAAGCCCAAACGTATAATGCGCTACAACACCTGCTCCGAAAAAAGTTACTGCAGATCCAAGTGTAATCAGTTTTGTAATGACCGGACCTACGTTTTTAATTTCATTTCGCTTCAAGGTCAAACCTCCTTCAAAAAGAATAAT
Source organism: Asprobacillus argus (assembly GCF_032248395.1). NCBI lineage: Bacteria > Pseudomonadati > Bacteroidota > Flavobacteriia > Flavobacteriales > Flavobacteriaceae > Asprobacillus > Asprobacillus argus. The sequence continues at coordinate 148,684 of NZ_JAVTTO010000002.1, read as the reverse complement.
ACTAATAGCTAAAGAGACAAAATAATATAAATAGTCTCCAGGGAAGAGCCCTTTTGTACCATTCCAAACAGGTTCTATATATTTTGATCCGTCATCTGTAAGGAATTCAGCCGCTATAGGGCCTACAAGTAACCCTATTAAAATTAAAGGGAGTATTGCCGGAATCTTAAACTTCCATGCAAACCACTGTGCTAAAATTCCTAAAATAATGATTCCTGCGAGCTCTAACATGCTGATATTAAGTTTGATCTAAAAATACTAAAATCTTTGATTGTGCTTTCTTCAAAAATAAAAATTTTAAGCTTTTTTGGGCTTTCATTTTATTTCCTATCTTGTGCTTGAAACACAAACTTACAAAGGCACTTGCAAAAGATACAAAAGATACTCATAGGAATTGCTTTTTCACCAAATTTAAAGGCCAATTTCTTTGAAGCAGCGAGAATCGCAAATATGTTCAATTCCGAATTAGTCGGTGTTCACGTAGGAGAAAAATCAGCAGAAAAAGAGAAAGCACTCATGGCTTTGGCCAAAGAAGCTCCAAAGCTTACCATTCCCTTAAAAACAATCTGGCAAAAAGGAAAACCTATTGATGTGTTGCTAACAGCTACTAAAGACGAATCTATTGATCTCTTGATTCTGGGAGCGCTTCAACAAGAAAACATTTATAAATATTATGTGGGTTCCATCGCACGAGAGTTAACAAGAAAAGCCGCATGCTCAGTATTACTGCTAATCAAACCATCTGTTGAAAGGGTTTCTTGTAAACAAATTGTAGTAAACGGCCTTAAAGATCAAAGAACAAGAGAAACCATACAAGCATCATTTCTGATTTCTAAAGGACTAGGATGTAAAAGAGTTACTATTGTAGAAGAAATTAGCCAAAGTGAAATTCATGTTAAGGTAAATGATGATGCTTCTTTAAGAAAAGCAACGATTAGAAGAGAACGTCTCAAAATGAGAGAAGATTCCAGGGTTAATAAAATATTAGAGGAAATAGATACAAACGATATTGCGGTAAAAAAACAAAGTATTTTTGGTAAACGAGGGTATTCTATTGGGCATTATGCTAAAGTAAAAAGAGCTGACCTATTAGTAATGAATGCTCCGAAAAAGACGGGTCTTTTAGATCGAGTTTTTCCGCATGATTTAGAGTATATCTTGTCAGAATTACCAACTGATGTATTAATAGTTAAATAATGAGTAAAAGAGGTACTGTTAAAACATTTGTAGGTCAATTACCACAGAATATTTTTTCTGGTTTTGTAGTTTCATTGGTGGCATTACCCTTAGGACTGGGGCTAGCATTAGCATCTGGTGCTCCACCCATTTCTGGAGTGATTGCGGCTATCGTTGGCGGAATCGTTTGCTCCATCCTTGGAGGATCTCAGGTTACTATTACAGGTCCGGGAAATGGATTGGTCGTTGTTATTTTAAGTGCTATTACTATCTTAGGTAATGGCAATATGTATGAAGGTTATCTCTTTACTCTGGCTGCCATTATTATTTCTGGAGTACTCATGTTCATCTTGGGTATTTTAAGACTGGGGTCTTTAAGTAACTTCTTTCCTTCTTCTGCAATTCAGGGAATGCTTGCAGCCATTGGTATCGGTATTTTCGCCAAACAAGTACACGTAATGTTGGGAGATCTTTCCGCCAAAGGAAGTATCGTCGATTTACTCGTTATGGTTCCTGGAGGCATCCTAGACTATATCCAAACCAATAGTACAAGCGTTTTCTATGCAGGATCTATTGGTATTATTAGTCTGTTGATCATGATTTTTTATAGCAAGATCAGAAATCGATATTTTCAATTGATCCCTGCTCCTATGTGGATTATTGTATTCAGTATAGCTTTCTATTATTATTTTGACATTTTTTCAGCATCTAAATATCCTATTGATCAAGAATTACTGATCAATTTACCAGATAAGATCTTTGGAAAATTTCCGCAACCTAACTTCGAGAAACTTCTTGAATTCGAGTTTATTAGTGCTGTTATTGCTATTACATTGATTGCCAGTATTGAATCTTTACTGAGTATTAACGCGGTTGACAAACTAGACCCCATGAAACGTAGGTCGAATATTAACAAGGATATTAGAGCATTAGGTATTGCAACTATAATTAGCGGTTTTTTAGGGGGACTAAATGTAGTGACCGTAATTGCAAGAAGTTCTATCAATGTAAATAATAAAGGAAGTAATCGATCGGCAAATCTATTTCATGCTACTTTCTTAGTGTTATTTATACTACTCTTAGCCAGCGAATTAAGGCATATCCCTTTAGCGGCCCTTGCAGCCATTCTTGTCTATACAGGATATAAATTGGCTTCACCAGAAAACATTCGAAAAACATTTAGAATTGGCTCAGAACAGCTGATCATTTTTATGGTGACCTTATTGGTCACGATTACCACAAATCTTATTACTGGAATTGTTATTGGTATAATTACTACGTTCATCATTCACGTGATTATTAACAAGAATTTTGGCATGTTTGCTAGTAACTTATTCAAACCGAATGTGCTCATGTTTAAAGAGGATGACACGTATTATGTAAGTGTGAAGAATTTTTCGAGTTTCCTAAACTATACCAAGTTAAAGACAAAATTAGATCAGATTCCTGAAACGGAAGACGTGATTATTGATTTTTCAATGTGTGATTTTGTAGATCATTCTGTGATGGAAAATGTATACAACTATGCCGAAAGTTTTAAGCGAAAAGGCGGACATTTTGAGGTTGTTGGCTTAGATGATTATAAGTCTGGGAGTACACACCCATTTGCCTTGCGTAAATTTGCCCTTTCTAAACCAAAAGACAAAAAACATAGCTTAACGAAACGACAAAAATCTCTAAGCTCTATTAGCGAAGAATTGCAATGGAACTATCAAGAGGTGCCACAAACGGAAATCACGGAACTTCCAGAATTCGGTTATTTTAAAACACGCCAGATCAAAAAAGTATCAAACATATTATCTAATGATCATTGTAGTTTATTCGATATTGATTTTTCCGAAGGAGAAATGATCGCTAAGCAAAATATAAAGGCAACGATGTTGCATATTGGTTTGGATAGCACTATTCCCGAATTTACCTTAGATAGAGAAGGTATCTTCGAATATATTATTCATTTTGCAGGCTTTAAAGATATCGATATTGACAGTCATCCTGATTTTTCAAAACGCTTTTACCTCTCTGGAAAAAATGAAGAAAAAATACGTTCGTTCTTTACAGATGATTTAATTTTGTTCTTTGAAAGTAACACCTATTATCACATTGAATCTAACGAAAAAGGATTACTGATTATAGGAAGAGAAAGATTGGCTGGTGTTAAAGAGATTAAATCACTTGCCGATTTTGGAATTCGTTTGACACAAATTATGAGTAATGTTAGGACTGCAGTTTGACACGAAAACTTCATGGGTAGAAGTAGCTAAAAATGGACTAGAGCAATTGTTAACCGATCATGCTTTTGCCGAGCAAAAAGCAGCATCTAATGCTGTTTCAATTATTATCAACTATTCAGAAGAAACGGCCTTAGTTAAGGATATGAGCGATATCGCAATTGAAGAAATGGAACATTTTAGAATGGTTCATAATTTGATGGTAAGTCGTGGCATGGTATTGGGTCAGGCAATCAAAAATGATTATGCCTTAAAGCTGCAAAAATTCTTTCCACATACAAAAGATAGAACAGAAGCTTTGATACATCGTTTATTAGTAGCTGCCCTTATTGAAGCTAGAAGCTGTGAACGTTTTAAAGTATTCTCTGAAAACATGGAAGATGAGGAACTCGTAGCATTCTATAAGGATTTAATGATCTCTGAAGCAAATCATTATACCTTATTCCTAGGATATGCTCGAGAGTACATGGATCGTGAAATTGTAGATGAAAAATGGAAAGCATTGTTGGCTTTTGAAGCCGAATTGATGCAAGAAAGAGGTACCCATGCAAAAGTACATGGCTAGTATATATACTCCTTAGACCACAACAATCTATGTTTAGTAGAGAAGAATCTGCACAACTGCGTAAAGAGTTTTGGACCAGTTTTGGAAAATCGTTTCCTAGAAAATGGCTCCTATACAATACCAAAATAAAAGGATTCAGTTTTAAATTTGTTGCTGACAGAAAAAAAGCGATGGTATGCTTAGACCTTGAACACCCTGATGAAATTGCTAACAAACTACTGTATGATCAACTATTGGCGCTAAAGAATCTCTTAGAGACTGATTATCTTCCTGAGGTTATTTTTGACGATTCCTACGAATTGGAAAATGGCAAGCTAATTCGTAGAATCTATGTCCCACACAACCAAAAGTTTAGTATCTATAACAAAAACTCCTGGAGAGATTGCTATGAATTCTTTGTAGACAAGATGCCTCAATTCGAGTTATTCTTTTATCAATTCGAGGATTTTATAAAACAAGCTATCTAGCGCATTCTAAAACAAAAAAAGCGCCCTACCGAGCGCTTTTAATTCAAATAATTATACACGTATACTTATAATTCTTAACTTAAGAATTGGATACTCAATGGGTAGTTCGGAGCTTGGTTATTACTCGCTTTGATCGCATTGATAATTGGAAAAATCAAGTAAAAGATTCCAATTAACAAAAACCCGAGCAAGCCCAATCCAAAAAAGAGTACTAGCGGAATACACATGAGCACATAAATAAACATGCTAATCCTAAAGTTCAGTATCGATTTTCCATGCTGATCCATTCCAATGACCTCATCTCTCTTTACCAACCATAAGATCAAAGGCACCACAAAGCCTCCTATGATCGTTACTAGATCTAGCAATTGACTTAAATGGGTAATGACTAATAATTGGTTATCTTTTCTCATGATCTCTACTTTTAAATGGTTGACTCTCTATTATATAGACGCCAAAATTTTAAGTTTGTTACATAATTATTACTGTTCAACTTTATGCGGTATATTTGCGCCATGGTTCAAAACGATACTATTATTGCCTTAGCGACTCCTGCAGGTGTAGGTGCTATTTCCGTTATACGATTATCTGGAGAAGAGGCTATTAATATAGCTTCTAAATTCTTCACCTCTGCACGTGGTAAGCGTTTGGAGGCGCAAAAATCACATACTATTCACTTAGGACATATTACCGAAAATGATAAAGTATTGGATCAAGTTTTAGTATCTATTTTTAAGAACCCTCATTCCTATACTGGTGAAAATGTGGTGGAGATTTCATGTCATGGATCGAGTTTTATTCAGCAAGAGATCATACAACTGTTTTTACAAAACGGATGTAGAATGGCTGACAATGGTGAATTTACCATGCGTGCTTTTTTGAATGGTAAAATGGATCTATCTCAAGCAGAAGCTGTCGCCGATGTTATTGCATCAAATTCAGCAGCATCACATCAAATGGCGATTCAGCAAATGCGCGGAGGCATTAGCAATGAGTTAGAAGAATTACGCGGTCAATTGTTGGACTTTGCTGCTTTGATTGAATTAGAATTAGATTTCTCAGGTGAAGATGTGGAATTTGCAGATAGAACAAAGTTCAAGGAACTGGTAAATACTATTTCTACGGTTTTGAAAAAATTGATTGATAGCTTTGCCTTCGGAAATGCAATGAAGAATGGAATTCCTGTTGCTATTATTGGCGAGCCCAATGTTGGAAAGTCTACTCTGCTAAATGCATTATTGAATGAAGAAAAGGCTATTGTATCTGACATTGCAGGAACGACCAGAGATGCTATTGAAGACGAACTGATCATCGATGGTGTTGCGTTTCGATTTATAGATACTGCAGGAATTCGTGAAACAGATGATGTAGTAGAAAGTATTGGGATTAAAAAGGCTTATGAAAAAGCAGAAAATGCGCAACTAATCATCTTTTTGATCGATTCGAATAAGTTCGTTCAAAATAAAAAGGCATTTATCACAGAAATTGAAACGATACAGGAACGTTTTCCTCAAAAACGAGTTCTAGTCATTGCGAATAAAATAGACGCTTTGGAAAATTCTCAGAAAGAAGATATTGAATCTACTGTTGCGCAAATCTTATTACTTTCTGCTAAGCAAAAAACAGGTATTGATCGTTTAGAAAACGAATTGACATCTTTAGTAAATACTGGAGCATTGAGCAATAACGAAACCATTGTAACGAACTCCCGTCATTTTGAAGCTTTAAATCTTGCCTTACAAAGTATCAACTCGGTTCGCGATGGAATTGATGCTAATATCTCTTCTGATCTTTTTGCGATTGATATTCGTGAGTGCTTACGTCATCTTGGAAATATAACCGGAGAGTATGATGTAGATAAGGATATTCTAGGGCATATCTTTTCCAACTTTTGTATCGGTAAATAAATTTTCTCTCCGAAAATCAAGAATATATTCTAATTGAGATGTAACCTTTTTTAATGATCTGAGTTATATACTATAATAAAGACACTAACTAAGGGAACTTATTATGGATCCACGCATACTGAAAAAGAAATGGATGCCCCCATCACAAGTTTATAAAATGATCCAATATTATATTTTACCTGCTGTGTTAGATTATAAATAGTAATTTTATAGTATGAAAAAAATAAAGTGGTTTATAGGATTCCTTAGTATCGCTGCAATATTGTATGCTTTTGTCTTAACAGATAAAAGCACTTATGAAAACGAAACAAGCACGAAAACAGATATCCAAAAGTCTTTGATGTATTTAGGGCAAAAACCTCCTAAAAAAACACCTAAGATCTTTGCTCCTGGTCTCATTTCCAAGAAGAATGAGTATGAGTTTGGATCCGTTTTTAATAAAGATGGTACAGAGTTTTTTTACGGAGTATCCACTAATAATGGAGAAATCATACGATATACAAAGCTTGAAGGAGATACGTGGAGTGCTTCAAAAACGCTAATGATACAGAAAAACTATGGTAATAACGACCCCTTTCTTTCTCCTGATGGAAACAGGTTATACTTTATTTCTCAAAGGCCGCTTGATGGTGTAGGAAATGCTAACAACTATGACATTTGGTACGTTGAGAGAAAAGATAAAGGGTGGTCAGAACCGATCAATGCAGGACCAAATATCAACACTGAAATGAATGAGTATTATATTTCCTTCACCAACGACGGTACTATGTATTTTTCGTCTAATAAGAACAATAATAACTTTGATATTTATGCCTCAAAATCTATTAATGGGGAGTTCCAAAAACCTGTTATTTTGAGCAATGCGATCAATACGCCAAGCTATGAGGCCGATGTTTTTATCGCACCAGATGAATCGTATATAATTTTCTGTGCCCAAAGAAAAGAAGGCTTGGGTCGTGGCGACTTATATATTAGTTTTAAAGAAGACGATGGGACTTGGTCGCAATCTGTCAACATGGGATCGCTTATAAATACTAAGGGCCATGAACTTTGCCCCTTTGTAACCAAAGATGGTAAGTACTTTTTCTATACAAGTAATCAAGATATTTATTGGGTAAGTACGGAGATATTTAAGAGGTACAAAAAGAAATAAGCCCATTTCCACAAAGTTTCTTTATCCGATAAAAGACAAAAATAGTTTTACTAAATAGCCAACGTCTTTTTTAAAAAGAAGCAGAAGTCATTGGTTAACAAAAGGAATATAATTGTTTCTGAGGGAACTTTAATGACTCCTCACTTCTTAAATATAATAATCTCAAAAAACATTCTTACTTACTATAAGTATAATGTATTGGAGAGGTAAGTTTATGTATTAGATCCCCGCAGACCCCATAATAAATACATAAACTACCTTTCCTTTCTTCAATTCATCTAGATCTTTAGATGAATTTTTAGTTAAAATTTCTGCATTAGAACTCTTAACCGCAATTTTCCCTGATGTAATACATACATCTCTGTTTTTATGCATCTCATCAGATACAGTACCAAAAATAAGTATGATTAATGTAGTTACTCTTTAAAATGATCCTTATGAAAAAAGAAGGCTCCTTTTTGTAATAAGTAGGTATGATTTATTATTTACGTCAATTCTCTTTTTAAAGTAACGACACTACAGAGAAGTATTTCTTTGAAAGATCAGTAAAAAGAAGAAGCCACAGACTCAAGAGTTTTCTGCAGCTTCCGTTATTAAGGGTACTAAAAAGTATAGTTCTTTTTCTTCTTTCAAAATGAGTTATAGAAAAGGTAGGTCTGCCAAGTGAATAAACCCCTATCCGAATGAGGGCAAACCTACTTTTCTATTATTTTTCACTAAATAAGAGTGAAAGGAGGGCTCTTTTATGCTAAAATTTTAGTTAGGCACTTACTTTAAATCCTTTTAATACGTTTAATAATTCTGATCTACGTGTTCTAGACACTTTTAATTTAGTTCCATCCGTTAGATGAACTTCACCATATTTCTGAGCATCTCTATTATAACTATCTAGATATTGGATATTTATCATATAGGAGTCGTGAATACGAATAAACCCATGTGCTGAGACACCATCTTCAAAGCTTCCCAAGTTTTGAGCAATCGTAATCGACTTTTCTCCATATGGTCTTACAATGGTATATCTTCCTGAAGATTCACAATACACAATATCATCTATGTTCATTAATTTATATCCTTTCGGAGTAGGCAGAAGAATCTTTTTCGATGGGTCGTATAACGAGTGTATCTTTTCTTTGATGGTTCTTTTTTGTTGCGCTCTTTTTAACTCTAATCTTTCCTGATAACGCTCTAGAATCTCTTCAATATCTTCCATCTTTGGAGGTTTTACGATATAATCTAAGGCATTATGTCGTATCGCCTCTATGGCATAATCTACTATTTTACACATAAAAACGATCTCGAAATTCACTTCGGGGATCTTTTTAAGTATTTGAAACCCACTTTTTTCAGGCATTTCTACTTCTAGAAAAACCAAGTTCGGTTCAGTTTCTGTAATCGCTTGTATACCTTTTTGAATCGTGCTTGCTTGTGCAACTACCGTTACACCTTCAAATAAAGCAAGTTTCTTGCTTAAATAACTTCTGGTCTTTAGATCTTTATCTATAATTACTACTTTTATCATACGACAGGGGTTTTGCGTATTAGACATTGAGCAGTACATACAGGGGATTTAACGTACGGGGGGAATAACTTCATAATTCTTTTGAGTTTAGTTGTCCCAAACATATTCTCATTATTCTCTACTAAAAAGGAAAATTCATAAGGTTTTGTAATTTAGGAACACAAAGTCTATTTTTTTCCTTAAAGATAAAAACCAGGATTTCATTCCTAAAAACATACATTTTACGAAATTACTCATGTCCCTATAAAATTCATTTCTATCTTTCGCCATTGACATTTTTAATGGGTAAACAAGACAACTTATATCATCTACTTTTTTGGGGATTTGTCTTTCTCTATTCGTTTATGTTTCATTTCGAAGAAGTAGAAACATCTTCCCCTGTTATTAGCAGTTTGGTTCTAACATTTCTAGACCTGCTTTTTTATAGCATTGTTTTCTACTGCAATTTTTATTTATTAATTCCCAGAGTATTAAAAACTTACGGAGTACCTATTTATGTTATCACAATTATCCCATTACTGTTAATTGTATTTAATCTAGGAATACTATCTCCTCTATTCGAAAACGTAGATCTAAATGGGAACTACTTCTCTGATTTCGACATGTTTGTTGAAGCCTTTTTCTACTTAGCTGACCTTTCGATTTTTGTCGTTGTATCTCTATCGTATTGGTACTTTAAGCAGCATCGTATAGAAAAAGAGAAGGCACTACACTATCAGAATGAAAAACTGCATGCCCAACTACAATTCTTGAGATCTCAGATAAGCCCGCATTTTTTATTCAATTCTTTAAATAATATTTATTCGCTCATTATTCAAAAAGACGACAATGCTTCTTTAATGGTGGAAAAGATTGCAGATATGCTCCGTTACATTATTTATGAAGGAAAAAACAAAAAAGTGTCTATGAACAAAGAAATAATGCTTGTAGAAAACTATATCGATTTGCAGTACTTAAAGAAGATGAAAAATGTAGAATTGATCGAGTATACCAGAACTGGTGATTTTTCTCAAAAAGAAATTGTCCCTCTATTGTTAATGAATTGTGTTGAAAATTGTTTTAAACATAGTAATCTGGAGACCAATCCTAAAGCGGTATTACATATAAACGTAGCTGAAGAGAACAATAAACTTATTTTGCATACCCGAAACTCATATACCTCCAAACCCACTCAAAAAAACAAGAATAGTTTTCAATATTTGAAACAACAACTAAATCATCATTACCCTAACAGACATTCATTTTCGACCTCGGATAAAAAAGGTGTTTTCACTTTTGAATTGACGTTGGACCTTGTTTAGGAAGGGCATTTAAATTGTTTATACCCCTTGAGAAATATATAGATCTTTCGAATTTATTGTTACTTTTAGGGTATGGTAAACAAGAATGTATTATTTCATGCCCTCTTTTGGGTTTATATCTTAGTCTATATATTCTTAGTTGTATGGGAAGAAATATCTGGATCTTCAGGCATTCTAAGTAGTTTGTTTATAGCTATTGTTAACGTCCTTCTTTTTGTGCTTATTTTTTATACTAATCTTTACATATTGATTCCCAGAGTGTTAAACAAGTATGGAGCGGCGCTCTATATAATTTTGGGTTTCGCTTTTTTAATTCTCGTTTCTATTCTGGGTTTATATTTACCTTTATTTGATGACATTCAAATTAATGTAGATCAATATTCAAATTTTGATCTTTTTAAAGAGGGGTTTTACTACATATGGGAACTATCTCTTTTTATTCTAGTATCCTTCCTGTATTGGTATTTCGTCAAACATAAGGAAGAAGCACAGAAGGCATTACAATTTCAAAATGACAAGCTTAAAGCAGAACTTCAAGTGCTAAAGTCTCAAGTATCGCCTCATTTTTTATTTAACTCTTTAAATAATATCTATTCACTAGTCATCCAGAAAAATGATAATGCGGCTATAATGATCGAAAAATTATCAGATATTTTGCGTTATATCATTTATGAATGTACCAAAGAAAAAGTGTCGTTACAATCAGAAGTTACACTTTTAGAAAACTATATACAACTACAACTTTTGCGTAAAATTCGGAATGAACAAGCCATTCAATATCATATTCAGGGTAATTTTTCTAATAAGTTGATCGCTCCGTTGTTACTTATCAATATTGTGGAGAATTGTTTTAAACATAGTGATATTAATTCCTCAGAGGACAGTTTTCTGTCTATCGACCTTATTTTAAACAGTTTTACATTAACTCTAAAAACGAAAAATACATTTACACCAAACAACAAAGAGCAGGGAATCGGTTTACAAAACTTAAGACGTCAGCTTGAGCAGATCTATCCATCCGATCACATCTTAAAAATAGATAGCACGCAAAACATATTTATGTTGGAACTCGTTTTACATTTAAATGAGTAGTAACTATTGTAAATTTACTTTAGTGTTTTATGCTTGGCCATTTCAAATTTATTATTACTTTTAATAAATGGGCAGTAGAAATATAGTCTATCATATTCTTTTTTGGATATTTATCTACATCTGGGAATTCCACTTTTTCTTTTTTATGGAAGATTCCATAGGTGCTGTGGCTGATTTTGTGCTTGGACAGACCTTATTTGATGCCTCTATTGTATACATCAATTTGTTTATTCTTATTCCCTTACTCTTATCAAAATATGGCAAATTTGTATATATTTTAGGTGTTACTCTAACCTTACTTATCATCTCCTTTTTGGTCGAATTTGTAGGTTTATATGGACTTTTAAGTGATTTAAATAATGAATTCAACAATAGCCCGAATCTAGGTATCTATAATAAACTATTCTCCTATTTTATTGAGTTCGGACTATTCATGATCATTTCTTTTTTGTATTGGTATTTTACCAAACATAGAGAAGAACAGCAAAAAGCATTGCATCTACTTAATGAAAAATTACAAACTGAGCTACAGGTATTGAGATCTCAAGTGAGTCCGCAATTTCTATTTGAATCCCTAAAAAATATTCATGCATTATCACTTAAAAGCGATACAAACGCATCCGTGATGATCGAAAAATTATCGGATATTTTAAGGCATATTATTTATGAAGGAAGACAAAAAGAGACCTTATTGAAGGAGGAAATAGGCATGATAGAAAACTATATACAGTTACAAATTTTGCGAAAATCAAAAAATGAAAGATCGATTCGCTATCAAATTTCCGGGGATTTCTCGAATAAAAAAGTAGCTCCGTTATTATTGCTGTACATCGTTGAAAATAGTTTTAAGCATTGCGAACTATCCTCTACAGAGGATGATTTTTTGGAAATTGACATTTCTATGAAAAATAACGTATTGCACTTAAAAACAAAAAATACGTTTATTCCCAATTCAAACGAAAAAGGAAAAGGGTTAGAAAATTTAAAGGAACAGTTGGAGCATATATATACAGATAAGAATATACTGAAAATAGATGCAAAAGATGGTATCTTTTCTATTGAATTAAGTTTAGAAATATCTTAAGTAATACCCGGTATGAGTCGAAAAAAAATAATTTATCACATCCTATTTTGGTTGTTCATCTACGTTTGGGAATTTCATTTCTTCATGTACATGAATGATAACATTTGGGCAGCTGCAGATTTTTCTTTGGTGCAAACCCTATTTTTAGCGGTTGCAGTATATGTCAATTTACTCATATTGATCCCTAAACTCTTAGTGAGATATGGCAGTGCTGTTTACATCATTGGGGTAGCAATAACGCTAATAAGCTTGTCTTTTCTGGTAATGTTTTCAGGATCTTATAATCTTTTAAACGACATGAGTGAAGGGATTGGTGACGGCCCAGAAATGAGCCCGTTTATGTTCGTGTTAGAGCATGTTGTTCAATTTTCTTTGTTTATCATTATCTCTTTTCTATACTGGTATTTTAACAGACATAAAGAGGAAGAAGAAAAAGCCTTGCAATTTAGCAATGATAAGTTACAAGCCGAGCTGCAAGCCTTGAAATCACAGATCAGTCCGCACTTTCTCTTTAACTCTTTAAATAACATATACTCACTATCTATTCTGAATCATTCGAACGCTCCAATTATGATCGAAAAGCTTTCGGATATTTTACACTACCTGATATACGAAGGAAAACATGAAGAAGTAGCATTAGCCGATGAAATACAATTAATAGAGAATTATATACAGTTACAATTGCTACGAAAATTGAAAAATGAAGAATCCATTCATTATCGGATCACAGGTGATTTTTCTAATAAGAAGATTGCTCCTCTCCTATTAATAAATATTATAGAGAATGGTTTCAAACATAGTAATATCTCATCCGAAAAGAATGGTTTTTTGAAGATTCGTATCTCTACAGCAGGTAATACGCTAACTGTACTAACAGAGAATACATTCACTCCAAACGACAAGAAGAAAGGAATTGGTTTACAAAACCTGGAGCAACAATTAGAACATATGTATCCAAAATCGTATTCTTTAAAAGTTAATAATAAAAATCGTATTTTTAGGGTAGAATTAACTTTAGAGCTAGATTAGAGATGTCCCCCATAACCTGTTTGATCGTCGACGATGAATCGTTGGCTCAAGATCTTATTGAAAATCATCTGTCTAAGATTCCTAATATGCAAGTTGTAGGTAAATTACATACGGCTGTTGAGTGTATTGGTTTCTTAGCAAACAACGAAGTGGATCTCTTGTTTTTAGATGTGGAAATGCCCGACCTAACCGGATTGGAGCTACTAAAAGCATTAAAAGATCCTCCTATAACAATATTAATTACAGCGTATTCAGAGTATGCGTTAGATAGTTATGACCACAACGTTGTGGATTATTTATTAAAACCAGTGAAGTTTGATCGTTTTGTGCGTGCCATAGCTAAAGCAAACAATCTTCTAAAGGTCGATGTCAGTGTTAAGAATACTGTTTTGGAATCTTCCCATCCAATTCCCTCAGCAGAACAAGATTATATTTTTGTTAAGTCAAATTACAAAGCGATCAAAGTTCGTTTTTCCGAGATTGTATATGTCGAAAGTGCTCAAAAATATGTGAAGTTTCATCTAGCTAATGAGTCTATTATGTCTTTAATGAGTCTTACATCATTAGAAGGAATTCTTCCTGAAAACACTTTTTTCCGAAGCCAAAAGTCTTTCATAGTGAACTTAAACGAAATCAAAGAGATTAGCGGAAACCAGTTATTAATGAGCAATGGTAGTAAGATTTCTGTGAGTAAAAATAGCAAACCAGCACTTTTAGACAGGATAGATCAAAATAAGCTCCTGTAAGATCAAGTGGTATATACTGTATAAAAAAAGCCCATCGGAAGATGGGCTTTTTCGTAACTAAATTCTATATAAATAAAGAACATTTAGAATCCGTCCCCTGGATCTTGAGGACTAGCCGCTTGCGCTTTCTTTGGATTCAACATAATGTAGGTTCCAATAGCTGTTAATGCTGCATACTTACCATAATTCCCGATCTTCTGTAAAGCTTCTTTACGTGAGATATCTTGTGATCTGTTTTCTGTTTGTTTTTTCATGGTTTGGCAGTATATTATTCTATAATAATTTTTTTGTTCAACTTCCCTTCCTGTGTTACCATTTGTATGATGTACACACTTGATTTAAGGTTTGGTAATCTAATGTCATTAACACCAGTACCTACAAAAGTTGTTCGCAGAACCTCTTTTCCTAAAATGTCATATATACTTACTTGCGCGTCTCCACTTTGAATACCTACTACGCGTAGATTATCTTTCTCTGACAGAAATACACTTACATGATCTAAGGTGAATCCTTCTGTACTCAATGTACTGGTAGTAGTATGCAGGTAAAAACGTCCAATACCATTGAGTTCTTCGGAAAGTGTCGTGGTAAACTCTGATGAACCATCTAACAAGGTAAATGTATTGTCATCCTTGTCTTCCAGATATACATTCATCCCACTAGGCAAGTTCAAACTTGTGGCAGAAATGGTAATCTCAGTACCTGCTGCTGCGTTCACTCCTACTGGAACGATCATCGTTTCATAACCACTGTCCGGTAAAGATTGAATTCCTAAATTCTCGCCTGCATTGTCTGATACCAATTGTGTATAGATTGCAAAAGAATGATCTGCTCCTCCAAAAATGCTACTGTCATATCCATTATCCCAAGCAGTCGTAGTTCCTTCTATATAATACAACTCGGTCTCTCTCAGTTCACTTCCGTTTGCAAGTGATAACTTGATCTCTGGTCTGGTGTTCGCATTTCTCTGGAAATTATCCGCCTGATGGCTCTGCATTGCCTCTGTAAAGTTGAAGGTATTACTTCCGTTAGAACTCACAAAGAACCCTTGTGCCGGTGCAATATATCTTGCTCCTGAAGCCTGATTGATAGGCTGGTATGCACTGGTTCCTTCATTCCAAAACCATACGGTTTGTTCAGTTAAATCTGATGAATTGATCGTTAATACATTGTTGGTCCCATCTGCATTGGTATTTGCCGGTATAAAGGATGGGTAGGGGTTACCTACAAGATTAAAAGCATTGGCATTAGATGTAATGGCAATACCCACATCTGAAACAGGCATAGATCCTGTAAAAGCAATATCTCCCGTTGCTGCTAGTTTTATAGATCGTCCTGCTCCTTGAGGAAAGTTTCCTGAACCAGATGCTCCATCCTGGTAATATTCCCAACCAGGAGTGCTGTTATTGTAATTCGATAAGCCTCGATTGTTTGATGTTCCAGAAGCCAATCCTTCTGCACCTGCAAAAGCATCGATATCTTGATTGGTTACCGGTGAAGATATTAAATACCAATTTGTTGTTCCTATACTTCTATTATAGGTGATATTTCCAGATACTGAGGTCTTTGCAATTAAAGACCCGCCAGAGTTGATCGTAATCACTCCATTGTTGGTCACTGCTCCGTTTACCGTAAGTTGTGCTCCGGTATTGATCGTCATTTCATTGACACTGATCGCTCCAGATGCCACTGGGGCGTTTGCAACATCTGCAATTACCACATCGCTAGTTCCTGTCGGAACAGATCCTAAAGACCAGTTACTCGTTATATCCCAATCTGTACTAGTACCTCCTGTCCAAGTGTTGCTTAGCTTCGATCCTGAGGAATCATAACTATCATTGGTAATATTTACACTGGGATCTCCTGTTCCTAATGGACCATCTCCGGCTGTATTGGATAAATTATCTGAAAGTCCCGCATCAAAAGCAATCATCGGATCTTGCGTATTGTCTGTATACTGTATCGTTAAGTGCATTAGCAAGGTAGGAGAACCTGCTACCGTTACATTGGCTGCTGGAAGATTCGCCGCTGTTTGTGCCTGATTCCAGTCTATAGACACTTTGGAACTCGTATTATTAACCACGTTTAACGCATTGTAAAAGTTGGCAAAACCTCCAAAAACTCGCGTATCTAGAATATAGCCCGTCGCACTTCCTGCAGGATGATTGGTCGTTAAATTACCTCCTGCGATACTCGTCCCAAAAGCAGCTGTGTTGTAATCGATATAGATCTGACCAATACCCAACTTAAAATCAGTATCTGTGGTCAGCATCACATCTACTTCGTAGTGCGTGGTTCCAACACCCCCACTACCATCGGTCATCTTCGCATTGGCAAAAGAAAACGTTACCGTCTGGGCGAATAAACTTCCGCTTAATAGAAAGACCGACAACATCCAAATCAATGTCCCAATCTTAAATCGTCTTTTCTCGTAATTTTTCATCATATATAATTCGTTTGAAGATGTTTTTCTGTTTCTTTTAAGGCTGCTTATCGTTACTACATACAAGCATCCTAATACAAAAATTCAACTATTTTTCCTGGATATTGAGTTAAATAACACTCATGTAGTCTTTTGTTCCTTTTTTGTAACAACGGCTGTTTTTATTGTAACAAACGCTCAATCTATTTTGCTTGAATTTTCTCAATAACAAGAGGTTAGAACTGTTTCCCTTTTCCTAGCCCTTTTACCAAGACATTGGTCATATCAGAAGTTTGTGTTTGTCCATTCAAATCCAGATCTCGAATTAAGTACCCGGGAAAACCTATCGAGGCAAAACCTAATATTAGATCAGCGGTATTGATTTGACCATCTCCATTGAGATCTCCTCCGAACGTAGCATGCTTTCCATCACCTAGATCATGCATAAATCCTCCTCCTCCTCTTACATTCGTGCTCACCGTAAGGTCTATAGTGGTTGCCGTACCGCTTAAACTATAGGTGGCATCTGTAGCAATAGGAATATGACTTCTGTGATCCACAGAAACATAATAATCATCTATATCCGCTGTAATGCTTAGCGGAGACACACCATCTACGGCAACAATATCTCCATCCCGTTGCACTAAACCTGAGGCACTATATAATACCGAGGTGATATCATTCTTATCACGTAGCTCTACCAGCACCCAATCTACAATAGCATCGTTGCCCGTAACATCAAATACACTTGAATTTGCTGTAGCCCCATCGGAATATGGTGTATTCGTAGGTAAATGCATAGATATAACCGCTCTCATCATACCAGGACCTGATTCGTAAGGACCGTGAAGAAATAGTTTGACATCTACCAAAACCTGACAACTTTTCCCAAGGTCATCCGAAATAGTCCATTGATTTGTAGCATTTGTGAGGATATTAAGTCCTGCTTCTCCATCACAATATGTTGTAGGCGGAGCTCCAAAAGCCACTCCATTCTGCACAGACCTGGTGGACCAACCCGATAATAGACTATCATAATTTGCTTTACTAAAACCAGTTGCATTAAGAAACATAGTGGTCATATTTGTTACATTCGAGACATTCCAACCACTAAGATCTTGATTAAATGCACTAGCTACATTGAACATATTCGACATATTGGTTACATTGCTCACGTTCCATCCACTTATATCTATATTAAATTCAGTGGCTCCAGCAAACATACCTTCCATTGTACTGACACTCTGAACATTCCATGCTGTAATGTTACCATTAAAAGAACTCGCACTTCCAAACATGGCTCTTATATCTGTTGCGCTTGATAGATCCCAGGAGTTTAGATCCTGGTTAAATGAAGTAGCGAATCTAAACATATGGGACATGACAGTAACATTGCCTACATTCCAATTGTTCAATGGTTGATTAAATGCCGAAGCTTCACTAAACATTAGACGCATATTGGTCACCTGAGCAGTGTTCCAGGAGCTAACGTTTCCATTAAAGGCGGTAGCTTCTTCAAACATGCTGGTCATGATCGTCACATTAGAAGTATTCCAGGAGTTCAGATCCTGATTAAAAGCCGGAGATTTCCAAAACATCCAACCTAAATTGGTCACTTTTGAAACATCCCAATTATTCAATGGCTGATTAAATACCGTAGCTCCAGAAAAAGCTCCTAACATATTGGTGACGTTCGAGGTATTCCAGTTGTCAATATTCATGTTAAATGCACTTGCATCCTGAAACATCGCTACCATATTGGTCACATTAGAAGTATTCCAATTGCTGATATTTCCATTAAATGCGCTTGCACCATGAAAAACTCCTCTCATATTGGTAACCTTCGAAACATCCCAGGTACTAATGTCTACATTAAACTGACTTGCTTCTTTAAACATATCCTCCATATTGGTAACGTTCGACATGTCCCAACCAGAGATATTGCCTCTAAAAGCTGCTGCCTGATAAAAGACTCCTTGCATATTAGTGACACCAGAGGTATCCCAGTTTTCACCTATATTGCTGAATGAATTTGTTCCGGCGAACATATAGCTCATATCTGTAACGATGCTCATATTTGGAGCCGTTGGGCTTCCAAAAATGTAGAACTTCGTACAACCTTCAAATGCTCTTTCCATAGAGGTCCAGACAATGTTATTCCCCCATTCTCCGAGTACCAATAATTTTTGAGGATTATTTGCTCCCGCATAACGTATACGCAATCTTTTTGAGGTATTTGTGTTACTGGGACGAATACGAATGGTGTGAAAACCTGCACTTGCAAAAGTGATCGTAGTAATCCCTGTTAAATTAACAAGTGACTGAGGTGTTGGTGAAAAATCAACATCCGAAAATACACCGTCATTATTAATGTCTACATCATAGGCTCCGTCTAGTATGGGTAGCGTGATCGTTCTACTCCCAGGGTCTCCTTCTGTGGTGTTAAACGTTGCCAAAAAATCTGTACAGGATGTCCCGGTGTCACCATTGATGGTCCAATTTATAGGGGCGCTGGTTAGGGTATTTCTACCATCGGTTCCTGCACAATAAGTTGTTGGAGGCCCTCTAAAGGTCAATCCTGGTTGCACCGTCAATTCAGACCATCGAATGAGCAGTCTGTCATAATTTTCAGAGCTATAACTCGATGCCAAGCTTAAAAACAAGTCTATATCTGTGACACTGGAAATGTCCCAATTACTCACATCTTGATCGAACATTTCGGCATTTTGAAACATGGAGTTCATATTGGTTACAGCACCGACATTCCATGAAGAAACAGCCCCATTAAAGAGCAGTGCATCTTTAAACATTTCACGCATACTGGTCACCTTAGATACATTCCAGCTGCTTAGATCTTGATTAAAATCGCGAGCATCGTGAAACATCGAGGTCATATCCGTTACATTCGTAACATTCCAGGTACTGATATCCTGATCAAATCGCCATGTATCATGAAACATATGGGCCATCGTGGTCACATTGCTCACATTCCATGCAAACAATGGCTGATTATAGTTAAATGCATTCTGGAACATAGAACTCATATCTGTTATAGTCGTAACATTCCAGGCACTAATATCACTATTAAAGTTTGTGGCATTAAAGAACATCGATCTCATACTCGTCACCATTGTCAAATCAGGTACTCCTGCCGATCCAGAAATACTCAGATTGGTACAACCTTGAAAGGCCTGCTCCATAGAGGTCCATACAATACTACCCCAACTTTCTATTGAAGTCAATTTTTGTGCACTATTTGCTCCGGCGTAAGTGATTCGTAATTGTTGACTGCTGTTGTTTTCTTTGTTGATTCGAACTCGAATGGTCTTAGATCCATTGCTGCTAAAGGTAATGGTCTGTGTTCCTGTCAAGTTGTTCAGATTCTTGGCTGCAGCATCTGTATCTCCATATAGGCCATCATTATCAAAATCTACATCATAAGCTCCGTCACTTATCGGTAGAACAATAGTTGCATTACCCGGATTTCCCAGTGTTGTATCAAAGGCCAGTACTGCTTCATTACACGACCTTCCTGAATCACCGGTAATATTCCACCCGCGTGAATTAATCAAGGTATTCCTTCCAGCCTCTCCTTCACAATATGTTGTTGGCGGAGCCCCAAAACCGTAGTTATTGGTAAACGTTAATTTGGCCCATTCTGTCAATAGTTTATCATAGTTGTCGGAACTGAAACTCGTTGCTCCGGTCATAAAATCTCGTAAATGAGTAGCGGTTGAAATGTCCCAATTACTGATATCCTGATTGAAAGAAGTGGCTCCAAAAAAAGTAAAACGCATATCTGTTACTATACTCAAATTAGGAGCACCAGCATTGTCACTAATGTTCATGTTCACACAACCTGCAAAAGCACTATTCATCTCCGTCCAAATAATTTGATCTCCCCAATGATCGATACTTACCAACTTCTGCGCAGCATGTGCATTGGCAAATCGAATTCGTAATTGATTGTTGGTATTGGAACTATTTGGTTTAATTCGAATCGTATAAATTCCGGGTTGTGCAAAATTGATCGTTGTCGTATTTGAATGGTTCTCCATCGTTCTGCCCAAAGCATCCACTTCTCCTGCAAAATTTCCGTCATTATTTACATCAATATCATAGGTTCCTTCTCCAACTGGTAAAATAATAGTCTTATTTCCAGGATCTCCCAATTCAGTATTAAAGGTCCATTGGAAATAACACAACCTTCCTGTATCATTGGTGATCGACCAGTTATTAGGTGCATTTGTTAATATATTTCTTCCTGCTTCACCTAAACAGTAACTTATTGGTGGTGCTCCAAATGTCAAATTGCTTTGTACAGATAAGGCGGACCAGGCAATTAGTAACTTATCGTAATTTCCGGCACCAAAACTAGTCGCATCTTTTAAAAAGTTTGCGAAATTGCCTACGTTGACAATATTCCATGAACTGATATCCTGATTAAATGCAGTCGCGTCGCGGAACATATCATTCATATCCGTAACTTGATCAACATTCCAGACATTAATGTCTTGATTGAACGAAGATGACCGGTAGAACATTCCTGTCATAATAGTAACCTTTGAAACATTCCAGGAGCTAATGTCTTGATTGAACGCTGATGCTCTAGAGAACATTGACCCCATATCAGTTACATTGTTAGTATTCCATCCGGTAATGTTTCCATTAAATACAGTGGCCTCCTCGAACATGCTAGACATATCTGTAACATTTTCAACATTCCATGAGCTTAAATCCTGATTAAAAGCTGCTGCCTTATAGAACATTTCATACATGCTATTTACCTTAGCTACATTCCATGAATTTAATGGTTGATTAAAGGATGTTGCGTTGAAGAACATATCATATATATCAACAACATTTCCCGTATCCCAATTGCTTATGTTTTGATTAAAATTAGTGGCTTCTCCAAACATATAGGCCATTTCAGTAACGTTGGAAGTGTTCCAACTCGTAACATCTCCATTAAAAGCTGTGGCTCTATAAAACATATCGCTCATTAGTGTAACCTTACTCGTATCCCAATTATTAAGGTTTCGATTGAACACACTGGCATATGAAAAAACAGCAGACATCGTCGTTATATTGGAAGTATTCCAGTTATTCAAAGACTGATCAAACGCTGAAGCTCTTTCAAACATGTAGGATATAGTAGTTACTTTTCCCGTGTCCCATGTATTCAATGCTTTGTTAAACGCGGTAGCTCTTCTAAACATACTAGACATATCGGTTACGTTAGCAGTATTCCAGCTACTAATATTCATATTAAAAATACTAGCCTCACGAAACATACTGTTCATGTTGGTTACATTACCGGTATTCCAACTCCCAATATATGTGTTAAATGCACTGGCTCCGTAAAACATATTGCTCATGTCCGTTACATTGCTCATATTCCAACCATCAATATCACTATTAAAAGAACTGGCTTTCTCAAACATACTATGCATGCTAGTAACCATACTTAAATTAGGAGCACCATCTGTAGCAGAAATGTTCATATTAGAACAGCCGTGAAAAGCATCTTCCATGGATGTCCATATAATATTTTCTCCCCAATTATCTATACTCAAAAGTTTTTGTGCACTATTCCCATTTGCATAGGCTATCCGCAATTGATTACTTGGGTTATTTGTCGGATTAGGGCGAATTCGGATCGTTTTTTGCCCCGAACTACCAAAGTCTATGACCTGTGTACCTATGACGTTGACCAACGCTCCTCCATCTCCGGTATCTGCAAAACTTCCATCATTATCTATATCTACATCATACCTGCCTACACCATCATTTACCATCGGGATAATGATCGTGGTATTACCCGGATCGCCTTGAGTAGTATCAAATGTTATCGTCAAGTCAGGACATTTTACGGTAAGATCTCCACTAATAGTCCAGTTTTTACCTCCCTGAGCAACTGCTCTATCTAGCAGATCTCTTGCGGATGCACCATCACAATAATTGGAAGGTGGCGCTCCGAAAGAAATATTTTCCTGTACATTCTGTGCTGCCCAACCTACTAACAACTTATCATAATTCATAAAACTATATCCCGTCGCACTTAAGAACATGTCATCCATATTGGAGACTAAAGTTACGTTCCATGCACTTACATCCTGATCAAAGGCAGTAGCATCTTGAAACATTCGACGCATATAGGTAACACTTGATGTATTCCAGGAGCTTACATCTTGATTAAAGGCAGTAGCCCCTCTAAACATATCTCCCATAGAGGTTACGTTGCTTACGTTCCAGCTATCTATTGGTTGATTAAAAGCAGTTGCTCCGCTAAACATGGATGCCATAGAAGTTGCACTACTTACATTCCAAGAATTCAAAGGCTGATTAAAGGCGGTTGCTCCAGCAAACATACTAATGAATCTGGTTACTTTACTTACATCCCAATTACTTATGTTACCATTAAAAGCAGTTGCTCCGGTAAACATAACTCCCATATCGGTAACATTAGAAGTGTTCCAATTACTAATGTCTCCAGTGAATGCTGCAGCATAATGAAACATATTGGACATGCTAGTTACACTGGCTGTATTCCAGTTACTGATATTTCCATTAAAGCTTGACGTTCCAGAAAACATAAAACCCATTGCGGTTACTTTACTTACATCCCAATCATTGAAATCATAGTTCATGGAACTTGCATTTCTGAACATGGAGTCCATATTTGTTACCTGACTTAGGTCGGGGATTCCTGCATCTACAGCAATGGTTAAGTTACTACACGATGAAAATGCGTTTTCCATGGAACTCCAAACAATAGTATTTCCCCACTTGTCAATGCGCATTAACTTTTGCGCAGCATACACCCCTAAGTTCCGAAGATGTAATTGACTGTTGCTATTAGTACTACTAGGACGTATACGAATCGTTTTCTCCCCCGGGCTATCAAATGTGATGGTCTGTATACCCGTTAAACCTACCAACGAAACTGACGGTGTTGCAAAATCGGTATCATTAAAATTACCATCATTATTGATATCTATATCGTATGAGCCTTGCTCCATTGGTATTATAATGGTAGTATTACCCGGA
Source organism: Asprobacillus argus (assembly GCF_032248395.1). Taxonomy (NCBI): domain Bacteria; kingdom Pseudomonadati; phylum Bacteroidota; class Flavobacteriia; order Flavobacteriales; family Flavobacteriaceae; genus Asprobacillus; species Asprobacillus argus. The sequence continues at coordinate 124,942 of NZ_JAVTTO010000002.1, read as the reverse complement.
TCTCCCTGGGTAGTATCATATGTCAAGACCAAATCATCACAAGATTCTGTATCTCCTCCTATTGTCCAGTTGTTAGGTGAACCTGTCAATATATTTCGTGAATTTTTTCCAACACAGAAAGTAACTGCAGGTGCACCAAAAGTAACGTTAGGTTGTACCGATTGTGCTGCCCAACCAATTAATAACTTATCGTAATTCTCTGTGCTAAAGCTAGTAGCTGCACTCAAAAATCCAGCCATCGTAGTTACTTTAGAAATATTCCAAAAACCTACATCTTGATTAAAATTAGAGGCGCTAGAAAACATCGCTGACATCGCTGTAACATTTTCTGTATTCCAACTACTCACATTGCCATTAAAAGCTGTTGCAGCGGCAAACGTTGCTGTCATATCTGTTACACTACTGGTATTCCAAGAACTGACATCCTGGTTAAAAACACTAGCGCCATTAAACATACTGGACATACTTACAACTGTAGATACATTCCAACTGCTGATATTTCCGTTAAAAGCAGTGGCATTTTGGAACATACTGTTCATGGTCGTCACCTTAGAAACATTCCAAGAATTCAAATCTTGATTAAAGACACTAGCGCCAATAAACATTGCATTCATAAAGGCTACATTGGAAACATCCCAAGAATTTAGAGGTTGATTAAATGCTGAAGCTCCGTAAAACAATCCAGCCATAGTGGTAACTTTGGAAACATTCCAACTATTTATATCTTGATTAAAAGCAAAGGCATTGGCAAACATAAAGCCCATAGCTGTGACACTACTTGTATTCCAGCTACTAATATTTCCATTAAATGCCCTTGCTTCTTTGAAAGCATTATGCAAAGTGGTAACACTAGACGTATCCCAGTTATTCAAATTTTGGTTGAAAGAAGTAGCGTTCAAAAATATATCGCTCATTGTGGTCACTGTAGAAGTGTTCCAACTACTTAGATTCTGATTAAACAAAGTGGCACCACTAAACATGGATGCCATGGAAGTTGCACTACTTACATTCCAGGAATTCAAAGGTTGGTTAAAGGCTGGAGCACTTGCAAAAACATAGCTCATATTGGATACATTCTCTACATTCCATGTGCTCACATTGCCATTAAAAGTTGAAGCTTCAAAAAACAGTCCTTGCATATTTGTGACAGTAGAAACATTCCATCCGCTTAAATCTTGATTCAAATTGGTTGCTCCCTGAAACATAAATGCCATATTGGTCACAGCACTTAGATCTGGTGCTCCTGCTGTAGCTGAAATATTCATACTCCTACAACCATGAAAAGCATTTTCCATAGAAGTCCAAACAATATCTCCCCATTGTTCTATGCTAGTAAGTTTTTGTGGGTTTTTTGTCGCGTCTCCTGCAAAATTAATTCTGAGTTGTTTTCCTACATTATTTGTAGGATGCGGGCGAACACGGATGGTGTGCTCTCCTGCAGTAGCAAACGTAATCGTTTGTTTTATTGTTAAATTTTCTAATACCACGCTCGCAGCGTCTGTATCTCCAAAAACACCATCACTATTGAGGTCTACATCATAGGCTCCACCGCTGATAGGAAGGTCAATTGTTTTATTACCAGGATCATCTATAGTAGTGTTAAAAGTTAATACTAAATGATCGGGGCAAGACAATCCTGTGTCTCCATCAATGGTCCAACCTGCATCGATTAACGCTTTCCTTCCTTCTGCTCCCCCACAAAAAGTCGTAGGAGGCGCTCCAAATGTTATGGGCGATTGGACGGAACGTGATCCCCAACCTGCTAATAAACTATCATAGTTGTCTGAATCAAAACCGGTGGCATTGGCAAACATGGATGCCATTGTAGTAACTCCGGAAACATTCCAACTACTGATGTCTTTGTTATAAGAGCTCGCATTGATAAACATCAAATCCATATTAGTAACACTGGATGTATTCCAGTTACTGATGTTTCCATTAAAAGCACTAGCACTTTGAAACATATTGTTCATTGCCGTCACTTTGGAAACATTCCAACTGTTTAGATCCTGACTGAAAGCTTCTGCGGAGGTAAACATCCCGTTCATGCTCGTAACATTAGATACATTCCAACTGTTGAGGGCTTGATTAAACGCTTCTGCCTTGTTAAACATCGCGGCCATATTGGTAACACTGGACACATTCCAACCTCCTATGTTTTGATCAAATACCGTGGCATTGAAGAACATATAGCTCATATTCTCTACTAAAGCCGTATTCCAATTGGCAACATTCCCATTAAAAGCTACTGCGCCTGCAAACATCGCTGACATAGAAGTTACTTTTGAGGTATTCCAACTGTTTAAGTTCTGATTAAAAATACTCGCACTATTAAACATATTGGACATGTTCGTTACTTTAGAGACATCCCAATTTAAAGCATGATTGAACGCCGAAGCATTGATAAACATAAAGGCCATCCCTGTAACTTCTGAAGTATTCCAATTGCTGATATTTCCATTAAAGGCACTAGCGGTTTGGAACATATTATTCATCGTAGTTACTTTAGCCGTGTTCCAATTATTTAAGTTTTGATTAAAAACACTGGCGCCACTGAACATAGAGTTCATATATAAAACATTGGAGACATTCCAACTATTTAATGGTCGATTAAAGGCCGTAGCATTTTGAAACATACCCGTCATAGCGGTTACTTTGCTTACATCCCAAGTATCGATGGGTTGATCAAAAGCTGAAGTGCTTCCAAATGTGAATCCCATATTGGTAACATTGGAGGTATTCCAGGTAGTTATATTTCCATTAAAGATCGTCGCCTCAAAAAAGGTTGCTTGCATATTGGTAACTGTAGAAGTATTCCAGGAACTTAAGTCCTTATCTAATTTGGAAGCTCCCCAAAACATAAAGGCCATATTCGTCAGTCCACTTAAATTAGGGGTACCAGCAGTCGAAGAAATATTCATGTTAGAACATCCATAAAAAGCACTCTCCATAGAGGTCCAAACAATGTTCGGTCCCCAATCATCTATTCGGATCAGTTTTTCTCCATCATTGGCATTGGCATAGGCAATACGTAATTGGTTCCCCGAACTAGGTCGAATACGGATGGTTTGTTCTCGTGCAGGAGTACCTAAATCAATGGTCTGCGTACCCGATTGGTTAAGGAGCTCAAAAGTACCATCGTTGTTGGTATCTACATCATAGTTACTGACACTTATTGGTAAGGTAATGGTCGTACCAGGGTTGGTACCTAAGCGCGTATCAAACGTTATAACAAACTCATTACAAAGAGCTCCCAAATCGTTAGAAAACGTCCAGTTGTTAGGTGAACTCATCAAGGTATTTATTCCAGCAGACCCGCTACAATAACCCGTAGGAGGCGTACCAAATGTAACATTCGGTGTTACCGTTTGCGCCGCCCAGCCAGTTAACAAGTTATCATAGTTTTGCCTACTAAAACTATTTGCTCCGGTTAACATATGAGTCATATTAGCTACTGCACTTATATTCCAGCTACCGATATTCTGATCAAATGCAGCTGCATTGGTAAGCATGAATTGCATAGCTGTTACTCCTGAGGTATTCCAACCACCGATATTCTGATTAAACGAACTGGCTCCTGAGAACATTCCACTCATGCTGGTCACCGCAGACGTATTCCAATTACCTATATCTTGGTTAAAATCAGTAGCTGTAAAGAACATCCCAAACATATCTGTTAGACTAGATGTATTCCAGTTTGAAATAACTCCATTAAAAACTGTAGCACCAGAGAACATAGATCGCATAGTCGTTACCTTGGAAACATTCCAGGTATTTAGAGGTTGATTAAATGCCCGCGCATTAGAAAACATCTGATTCATTGAAGTAACACTGGCTGTATTCCAATTTAAAATCGTTCCATTAAAAACTGTAGCACCAGAGAACATATTGTCCATACTCATGACTTTGGAAACGTTCCAGTTGTTCAATGATTGATTAAAAGCGATGGTACCGAAAAACATTGATGACATATCGGTAACCTTCCCTGTATTCCATGAAGCTATATCCCTATTAAATGAAGTAGCACCGGAAAACATTGATGACATACTAGTAACATTCTCTGTATTCCATGAACCTATGTCTCCGTTAAAGGAGGTGGCTCCTAAGAACATTTGGCTCATAGTGATCACATTTCCCGTATCCCAATTCTCTATATTTCCATTAAAGGAAGTCGCTCCCTGGAACATTCTTATCATCGAAGTAATGTGCGATACGTTCCATGAACTTAGATCTTGATCTAATGAGGTCGCATTGGGAAACATTTCCCCCAGACTAGTTAATCCTGAAAGGTTGGGAGCTCCAGCCGAAGCAGCAATATTCATGTTAGTACAATCCTGAAAGGCTCCCTCCACGGAAGTCCACACAATTTTTGTACCCCATTCCTGAATCCATAACAACCTCTCTGCATCCGTGGTCCCTCCAAAAGAAATACGCAAAGAACCACCACTATTAAATGTAGCATTTGGTTGTATACGAATGGTGTATTGCGCCTGACCACCAAAATCAATAGCATATGATCCTGATACATTCACTACGGCACCTCCATCTCCTGTATCTGTAAAATCTCCGTCATCATCCAGATCTATATCATAAGTACCACCGCTCATTGGAATCGTAACAGTACTAGAGCCGCTGCCCAAACTGGTATCAAAAGTCAATCTAAAATCCTGACCCCAACCCGTTGTCACACAGCAAAACATAGCAATTATACCTATAATCGTAATTCTCCTCATTTGTACACTCTTTTTAGCAAGTTCTGTATATATAATTAGTACAAAATTTCAACGAATCATTTCAAGACCAACCCTAAAAAAGGTCTTATGTAGTACAGGGTCCTTTTTCTGTAACAAAAGGACTCTGTACGGTAACTAAAATTTTCGATTTTTTAGATTTTATGGGTCATCCAGGGAATTTTTCGATTGAGACAAGATGTTAAAATTGAACTCCATTTCCTATAAAAGGAGCTAACATTTGAACGATATCTGTCGTCTGCACCTGGCCGTCCATATTAGTATCTGCAGCAGAATAGCCGGATTTCCCTACTTCCTCGAAAGCTAATATCAGATCCTGTGTATTTATTTGTCCGTCTCCGTTAATATCTCCGCACATTAATGTGTGTACATTCCCGGTAGTTTTATGCATCGCAGTCGTGCCTCCATAGACATTATTTCCATTACTAAAATCTATAGAAGTCGCAGTCGTGGAGTTGAGATCCATCGTATTATGTGTCATAATGGGTACGTGCGTTCTGTGTTTTAGCACTATATAATAGGTATCTATAGCTGCTTCAATCCGAAATACCGATATTCCATCTAACGCAACAACGTCTCCATCTCTTTGCAATAATGCAGATGATTTTGAAATGATCGTATTCTTATCATTCTTATCGCGTAACTCAACAAAAACCCAATCTACAATAGCATCATTACCAGTTACCTGCAGAATCTCTTCTTTAATCGTTGTTCCGTCAGCATAGGGCGATGTCAAAGGAATATGCACTCTTAAATCATCTCTCATCAGGCCTGATGCTTCATGATGTGGTCCCTGTAAAAATGCCTTGATCTCTACCATAAGCTCTGGAGCGGATACCGGGCATTCATAACCTGTATCTCCGGTAATATTCCAATAATAAGAGTTCGTAAGTACATATCTCGCATCCTGTCCATCACAAAAACTCGTCGGAGGAGCACCAAAATTTAGCCCTATTCGTGTATTTGTAGTAGACCATCTTGTCAATAATTTATCGTAATTCTGAGTACTATACCCGCTTGCGCCAATTAAGAAACTGGTCATGTTATGTACATTGGGAAAGTGCCAATGACTAATGTCCTGATCAAAAGCTGTTGCATGATTAAACATATGCGATAAACTGGTAGCCCGTTGCAGATCCCAATTGCCTAAACGACCATTAAAGGAACTTGCTCCAGAGAACATATACCTAAAACTCTGAACATTGGATACATTCCAATGATCTAAATGTTGATTAAAAGCAGTTGCATCTTTAAACATGCTCGTCATATCAGATACGTTACTGGTGTTCCAACTGTTCAAATCTCTGTTAAAACTAGTAGCATTGTTAAACATCTGCCACATATTGGTCACATTGGAAACATTCCATGTACTAATATTGCCATTGAAAGACCTTGCATTTATAAATGTGCCTCTCATATTGGTTATATTGGATACATTCCATGTACTTAGATCTTCCTGACCTAAAGATGTTGCGTTTACAAACATAAAGGCCATATCCCTTACATTACTTAAGTCGGGTGCACCGGCAGAAGCGGATATTTTCAAATTACGACATCCATTAAACGCACTTCTCATGGAACTCCATTTAATATTGGTTCCCCATTGATCTATTCGAATTAATTTCTGAGCATCATATCCTCCATTAAAAGCAAAGCGCAATTGTTTGTTATAGTTATAACTTCCCGGAGCAATTCGAATTTGATAGATTCCTGGATGTGTAAAGGTAATTCTCTGCGCACCTGTCAGATTCACCAATGATTTAGACGTAGCATCAACCTTTTCGTAGACACCATCACCATCTGCATCTATTTCCACGTCATAGGTTCCGTCATGTATTGGTAAAATAATTGAGCTATTTCCTGGGTCCTCTATTTCTGTGTTAAAGGTTGCTATAAAATCTTGTGTTTGACCCCAAGTCGAAAAACTTGTTATAAGTAGTGAAAGCACCACTACAGACCTAAATCCTCTCATTATAAATTTTAGTTTTAGTACTTAAATTTTAAAATAGCTGTGCTATTTTTTAAGCAGCTATCATTTTATAAGAGGGCGTGCAAATGTTCAAATTTTTATTTCAATTATAAGGCATAGAGAGTCATTATGTAACATGCGGCTATTTTTTGGTAATAGACATTGCAAAAATTTAAAAACAAGGTATTTACGTATGGATATATCTTTCTAAAAAAGAGGAAACATCTGTATGCATTTCGTCAAATTTATGTCTAGGAACATGTAGTGCGATTGAATTACACGACTACATGTTTGCTTACACTCCATTCTTTTGCTAAAATTGTTTCCCTTTTCCTAATCCTTTCACCAACACATTGATCATATCTGCTGTTTGGGTTTGACCGTTCAAATCGAGATCACGAATTAAATATCCCGGAAGACCTATGGATGCAAAGCCTAATATGAGATCAGCTGTATTGATTTGCCCATCTCCATTCAAATCTCCGCCAAAAGTTGCGTGCTTTCCTCCACCTATATCATTCATAAAATTAGCTCCACCTCTAACATTGGTACTCACTGTTAGATCTATACTGGTTGCCGTGCTACTTAAACTATAAGTAGCATCCGAAGCTATAGGGAGATGACTTCTATGATCAACTACTATATAGTAGGCATCTGCATCCGCTACAATACTTAATGGCGATACGCCATCGGTAGCCACAATATCTCCATCACGTTGCAATAGACCGGAAATACTATGTAACACCGATGTGATGTCGTTCTTATCTCGTAACTCTATCCACACCCAATCTACAATAGCATCGTTTCCGGTAACATCAAAAACAGCTGAGTTTGCTGTCGCACCATCAGTATGCGGGGTGTTGGTAGGCAAATGTGTCGATCCTAAAGAAGCTTGCATCATACTTGAAGCCGATTCATAAGGGCCATGAAGGAATAATTTAATATTTAGGACCACACTGGTCTGAGGGCAACCTTCACCCAAATCTCCATTGATGATCCAATTATTCGGAGAACCTATCAAGCTGGCTCTACTGGAGGAACCTGCACAATAACTTACCGGTGGAGCACCAAAAGTAACACCTGATTGTAACGACTGTCCCACCCAGTTCAATAATAACGTATCATACAGATCACTATTAAAGCTAGTAGCTCCAGTAAGGAAATCCGTCAGATTGGTTACGCTAGAAATAATCAATGAACTCAGATCTTGATTGTATGCTGTTGCGCCATTAAACATGCTTTCCATGTTGTTTGCATTGACTGTGGACCAGAGACTTAAATCTCCATTAAAAGCAGTAGCTCCTGCAAATAGGAAAGACATGTTGAAAACAGTACTTACATTCCAGTTAGCAATATTTCCATTAAAGGAAGTAGCATCTTGAAACATTCCGGACATATTTAAAACTTTTCCAGTATTCCAGGTATTAAGATCCTGATGAAAAGCAGTGGCTCCTCTAAATAACTCTTGCATATTGGTAACGTTAGCCACATTCCAACTACTAATATTCCCATTGAATGCCACAGCATTATTAAATGTACGTGTCATATTGGTTACTTTAGAAACATTCCAGGAATTCAGTGATTGATTGAACATTGTAGCTCCCTGGAACAGTTCGAAAAAACTAGTTACATTGGAAACGTTCCAGGAATCTAAGGGTTGATCAAAAGCAGAAGCGTTTGCAAACAGAGATTCTATAATAGTTACCTGGGAAACATTCCAGGAATTTAGGTTCTTATTAAAAGTAATTGCTCCGAAAAACATTTGTTTCATATTCGTAACTTGGCTTGTGTTCCACACACCAATATCTCCGTTAAATGCAGCCGCATTCATAAACATGGACTCCATGTTGGCAACATTACTTGTATTCCAAGTACTTATATTTCCATTAAATACGGTAGCACCGGAAAACATACCGGTCATATTGGTTACTTTAGAAACATCCCAAGCATTTAGATTCTGATTGATAGAAGTGGCTCCATTAAACATCTGCGACACGTTGCTCACATTAATTAACAGAGGAGCTCCGGCTGCAGCATCTATATTCATATTAGAACAACCTTGAAAAGCTTGCTCCATCGAAGTCCACACGATATGATTTCCCCAACTATTAATGGTTGTCAATTTCTGTGCACTATTACCATTCGCATAGGCAATTCGTAATTGATTGCTTGTATTTCCCGCATTGGGTCGAATACGTATAGTATATATTCCCGGGTTTTCAAAAGTAATGGTTTGTGTGCCCGTCAAGCCATCTAAACTTAAAGGTGTGGTGGCAAAATCGGAATCGCCATATAAATTATCATTATTAATATCTACGTCATAGGTACCGTCACTTATTGGTAAGACGATGGTTCTATTTCCTGGATCTCCCGCTTCTGTATTCACCGTAATTGTAAAATCATTTGCACAAGACTCTCCCTGATCTCCGGAAAAACTCCAACCATACCCTTGCAGGGTTACTCTTGCAGCACTTCCTGCGCAATAGGTGGTCGGTGGAGCCATAAAATTACGATTTGATGATGATCCTAAAGCCGCCCACCCTAACAATAATCTATCATAATTATCTGAAGAAAAACTAGTTGCGCTATTAAACATATTCGCCATATTATCTACATTGGTCACATTCCAATTACTAATGTCTTGATTAAATGAAGAGGCTATATTGAACATTCCATACATATGCGTTGCTGCTGATACATTCCAATTACTGATATCCTGATTAAAAGTATGCGCATTGGAAAAAACAAACCCCATATTTGTTACACTAGACACATCCCAATTACTGATATTTCCATTAAAAGCATTAGCAGCCCCGAATAAGGCAAACATATTGGTTACAGTGGATACATTCCATGAATTTAGATCTTGATTTATCACCCTAGCTTCACGAAACATACCTTGCATATTGGTTACCATACTTAAATTTGGAGCACCAGCATTTGCTGCTATGTTCATATTCTCACATCCATAAAAAGCATTTAACATGGAGATCCACACAATGGCATCCCCCCAATGGTCTATACGCGTCAATTTTAAAGCATGTACGTTGATGTTGTTAAAATACACCTGCATTTGTTTACTACTATTGCTAGTATTCGGGCGAATCCGTACCGTATAATCTCCCGGAGTGGATACATCTATATAATGCGCTCCGGATAAATTAGTAAGCACTTTTCCGCTATTGTCTTTATCTCCATAAATACCGTCGTTATCTATATCCACATCATAATTCCCGTTAAAAAGAGGTAGGTAAAAAGTATCGGTATCCGAGCTGATTCGTGTATCGAAAGTCAATGTAAAGTCTTTACAAGAGGCAGTTCCTGAGTCTCCTGAAATGGTCCATCCGGCTGCACTTAATGCATTTCTTCCTGCCTGACCATTGCAAAATGTTGTTGGTGGGGCACCAAAAGTAACGGAACTTTTTACACTGAGTCCAGACCACGCAGTTAATAAAGCATCGTAATTCACAGAACTAAAACGAAGAGCACTTGTAAACATAGCATCCATTTCAGTTACGTTTGATACATTCCAATTCGAAATATCCTGATTAAATAACACAGCGCCATCAAACATATTATTCATACTGGTAACCTTAGAAACGTCCCATGCATTAAGATTCTGATTAAAGGAAGTGGCATTTTGGAACATACTCGGCATATACGTTACATTCATAATATTCCAACCACTGACATCACCATTAAAAGCGCTGGCATTTGCGAACATAGATGCCGTGCTAATAACATTCGAAACATTCCAGGTACTTATATTTCCGTTAAAAGCAGTTGCACTACTAAACATATTTGTCATAACTGTTACTGTTACCGTATTCCAGTTATCCAAATTTTGATTAAAGGATGTGGCTCCTAAAAACATAGAAGTCATAAATTTCACTTTTGAAGTGTTCCAGGAGTCCAATGGTTGATTAAAAGAAGTAGCTCCTTCAAATATAGAAGTCATATTCGTTACATTGGAGGTACTCCAGGTATTAATATTTTGATTAAATGCGGTAGCTTCATTGAACATATTGCTCATTCTGGTCACACCTGCAACATTCCAGGAACCAATGTTTCCATTGAAAGAAGTGGCCTGTCTAAACATACTGAACATGTCGGTTACATTGGCCGTATTCCAGGAATTTAATGGTTGGTTAAACGATGTAGCTCTCCAAAACATGTATGACATATTTGTAACGCTAGAAACATTCCAAGCATTCAACGGTTGATTAAATGAACTAGCATTATAGAACATAAAACTCATATTTGTTATATTGGAAACATCCCAATGACTAATATCCTGATTCAAAGAAGCGGTACCGTAGAACATTACAGACATATCGGTAACCATACTCAGATCCGGTGTTCCTGCGCTCGGAGAAATGTTAAGGTTACTACAGTTGTAAAATGCACCATGCATGGATGTCCAGACAATACTTTCTCCCCATTTGTCGATACTGGTTAGTTTTTGAGATTGATTGCTTCCGTTATAGAAAATACGCAATTGATTGTTGGTATTGCTACTGTTCGTGCGAATACGAATGGTATATACACCAGCACTAGCGAACGTAATTGTTTGTGTTCCTGTTAAATTATCCAAGAAAAGTGGTGTTGGTGCAGAATCGGTATCTCCATAGATTCCATCATTATTGATATCTACATCATAAGTACCCTCGCTTATGGGTAAGATAATAGTTGTATTGCCAGCATCTCCCAATTCCGTATTGAATGTTAGTATCATTTCCGGACATGACTGCCCTAAATCTCCAGTAATGGTCCAATTGTGATTGGAAACCAGATCAATTCTCCCATCTGCACCACTACAATAGGTTTTTGGAGGCGCTTGAAAAGTGACTCCTGGCTGTAGTGACAACCCTGACCAACTAGTCAATAATGTATCATAATTGTCTGATGAAAAACCCGTTGCATTTGCAAACATGGAATTCATACTGGTAACTGCTTCAATATTCCAACTGCTAATGTCTTGATTAAAAGGTGTAGCCTGAAACATTCTTCCCATATCTGTTACTACAGAAACGTTCCAGGAGCTTATATCCTGATTAAATGAGGTATTTGCCAGCATTCCTTCCATGTTGGTTACCTTAGCCGTGTTCCACGAGCTAATATTCCCATTAAAAGCACTAGCCACTTGAAACATGTTGTTCATGTTCGTTACATTAGAGACATCCCAGGAATTTAAATTTTGATTAAACATACTGGCATTCGAAAACATGGCTTTCATAGTAGTGACATTAGAAACATCCCATGCATTCAAATCTTGATTAAAAGATGTTGCACTTATAAAAACTCCATGCATATTCGTTACATTCGATACGTTCCATGCACTAATGTCTTGATTAAACGTACTTGCCGCCGTAAACATAAAGCTCATACTGGTCACCATACTCAAATTTGGCACTCCGGCATCGGCTGCTATGTTCATATTTGAGCATCCCCAAAATGCATTTTCCATGGAAGTCCATACAATTTCAGTGCCCCAACTATCAATGCCGAGTAGTTTTTTTCTACCGGCACCTGTAGCATATGCTATTCTCAACTGCTTGGTGGTATTCGTACTATTTGGGCGAACTCTAATGGTCTTATTTCCTGTGGATCCAAAATCAATCGTTTGGGTTCCTGTCACATTTAGTAGTGTACCGGCATCTGTATAATCTCCATCATTATCAATATCTACATCATAAGCACCAACAATGATAGGTAGAACAATCTCTGTGCTCGCGGGATCGTCCATTTCTGTATTGAATGTAAGTACCAGATCCGGACAAGATAGTCCTGTATCTCCGGAAATTACCCAATTGTTAGGTGAACCTGTTAGCGTATTTCTTGCCGTAACGCCGTCACAGTAACTCGTTGGCGCGGCTCCAAAAGTAACACCAGGTTGCACTGTTTGAGCTACCCAGCCTGTCAATAATTTATCGTAGTTCTCTGTACTAAAATTGGTTGTACTAGCCAGTAAGCCAGTCATATCTGTAACCGCTTCTATATTCCAACTGCCCATATCCTGATTAAATGCTGTAGCTCCTGCAAACATGTACGGCATTACCGTTACACTTGAAGTATTCCAACTACTAATATCTCCATTAAAAGATGTGGCATTACCGAACATCGAAGTCATATTGGTGACACTTCCGGTATCCCAGGTGCCAATATTTCCGTTAAAGTTAGTAGCACCTGCAAACATGGCAATCATTCCCGTTGCTCCTGAGACGTTCCAACCACTTAGATCTTGATTAAAAGCCGTTGCATCGTTGAACATATAGCCCATATTACCTACTATGCTCGATGTATTCCAGCTACTAATATTCCCATTAAAGGCACTTGCCTTCTGAAATATATTATTCATCGCCGTTACTTTAGAAACATTCCAACTACTTAGGTCTTGATTAAACACTGTAGCGTCGCTAAACATCGAATTCATTAAGGTAACATTGGATACGTTCCAAGAACCAATATTTTGATTGAACACAGGAGTTAAACGAAACATAGCAGCCATTCCTGTTACACTCGATGTGTTCCAAGTACTTACATTACCATTAAAAGCACTTGCTTGATTAAACATATAGTTCATATTGGTAACCTTCGAAACATTCCAAGTGTTCAAATCCTGATTAAATGCAATCGCATTGGAAAACATATTGGACATGGTTGTGATATTACTCGTATTCCAACCTCCTATGTTCTGATTAAAAGCCACAGCACCGGCAAACATATAGGACATGTTTGTAACATTGCTCGTGTTCCAACCTCCTATATTCCCATTAAATACTGTGGCATTGCCAAACATCGATATCATCTCTGTGACACTGGACACATTCCAGGAGTTTAGATCTTGATTAAAAGCAGCGGTCTGTCGAAGCATATAGGACATATCAGTAACATTTCCCACATTCCAACTATTTAAAGGTTGATCAAAAGCAGAAGCCTGACTGAACATCGAGCGCATACTAGTAACACTAGCTGTATTCCAGGTACTGATATTTCCATTAAATACCGGTGCTTCTTCAAACATCGCGGTCATGATCGTTGCACTAGAGGTATTCCAGGAATTCAAGTTCTGGTTAAAGGCCGGGTTTTTATAAAACATCCAACCAAAATGTGTCACTTTTGAAACATCCCAGCTATCTAGTGGTTGATTAAAATTCGTCTCAGAAAACATTCCGATCATGTTCGTTACATTCGAAGTGTTCCAGGTACTTACATTGCCATTAAAAGCTGTAGCCCCTACAAATAACGAAGCCATATTGGTCACTGTAGATGTATTCCAACTACTCAGATCGCTGTTTAAACTACTCGCTCCAGCAAACATACGGTTCATTAAGGTCACTAAACTTAGATTCGGAACTCCGGCTGAAGGGCTGATGGTCAAATTAGAACAGCCCTCAAAGGCATTAGCCATAGAGGTCCAAACAATGGATGTTCCCCAATTATCTATACTTACCAGTTTTTCCGCGTCATTGGCATCAGCATATGCAATACGCAAAACACCAGTCGAGTTTGTCGTAGCATTAGGTCGAATACGAATGGTTCGGATTCCCGGTATAAACCCACCTATGTTGATCGTTATTGTATTTGATTGATCAAGCAGGTCGAAACTGCCATTATTATCTGTATCGACATCATAGGTCCCAGCACTCATTGGCAGAATAAATGATGTTCCTGCGGTACCTTTTGATGTATCAAAAGTTAGTGTTAATTCTTGTCCCCAAATAGTACCATTCACAAACAGGAAAACAAGGATAAATAAGCATTTGTTTTTTCTCATTTTAGAGGGGATTATGTCGTTACTCTTTTCAAAGGGAAGAGTAGTATATCTCATCTAAAATGACCATTTCTCCACCCTTTCTAACAAAGTTCCCAGTTATTTATTCCAAACCCTATAGGAAACAATACTTATGTAATACAATGTGTTTTTATTGTTACAATTAATTATAAAATCGTAACAAAACGGTCTGTTTTGATATATTTTTTATACTTTTTATATTAAATTATTGAGGAAAAACTAACAAAAAACGCAATTTTATACACAAAACGCATTTATTTAACTATTACATAAAAACACCAGTATATTACATGTATCATGTACTATACTGGTGTTAAACCAACCCCGTTAAAACTGTATCCCTTTTCCTAAAATTGTTTACCCTTTCCTAATCCTTTGACCAACACATTGATCATGTCGGAAGTTTGTGTTTGACCATTCAAATCGAGATCACGAATTAAATAACCGGGAAGACCTAGGGATGCAAAGCCTAATATTAGGTCAGTTGTATTGATTTGACCATCTCCATTCAAATCTCCACCAAAGGTTGCATGCTTCCCTTCTCCTATATCCTGCATGAAATTAGCTCCTCCTCTTACATTAGCGCCTATTGTTAAATCTACAGTAGAAACCACATTACTTAAGCTAACGACTGCGTCAGTAGCAATTGGAATATGATTTCTATGCTTTACCGATACATAGTAATCATCTTGTCCTGCAGTAATCGTCAATGCAGATGTACCATCCGTGCCTACGATGTTTCCATCTCGTTGCAATAGTCCTGAAATACCATGTAAAACCGTAGTGATGTCATTCTTATCTCGTAATTCCACCCATACCCAATCTACAATGGCCTTATTCCCTGTAACGTTAAAAACAGATACATTAGCTGTAGCAGCATCTGAATACTGTGTAGTAGTAGGTAAATACGTAGACCCTAAGGAAGCACGCATCATATTAGAAGATGATTCGTATGCGCCATGCAAAAAGATCTTGGTATTTAATAAGACCAGACAACTTTTTCCCTGGTTATTATTAACGGTCCAGTTATTCGTAGCGTTGGTAAGAATATTCAGTCCTGCTTCTCCATTACAATAGGAGATTGGAGGAGCCGTAAATGTTATGCTACTTACTACCGGTCTTGAAGACCAGCCTGTTAATAAATTATCGTAATTTGCCTGACTAAAGTTAGTTGTGCCTGCAAACATATTGTTCATGTTAGCTACTGCACTTACATTCCAATTACCAACGTTTTGATCGAAAGCTATCGCTCCTGAGAACATATACTCCATCAATGTGACCTTCGATACATTCCAACTATTCAGAGGTTGATTAAAGGCTGTAGCATTCTGGAACATCCAACCCATATTCGTAACCTTCGAAACGTTCCAACCATCAATAGCTCCATTAAAAGCAGCGGCCCCAACGAACATACTATTCATGGAGGTCACACTAGCGGTATTCCAAGAATTCAAATCCTGATTAAATGCAGTAGCAAATCTGAATGTGTTGACCATACTGGTTACCGACGACGTATTCCAAGTACTGATATTACCATTAAAGCTGGTTGCGTCAATAAATAATCCAGCCATATCTGTCACACTACTTGTATTCCATGAATTCAAATCCTGATTAAAAGAACTCGCGTTTCGGAACATAGAGTTCATGTTTGTTACATTCGACATATTCCAGGAATTCAAATCCCGATTAAATAAACTGGCATCATAGAACATATTGCTCATATCGGTTACTATACTTAGATTGGGCGTACCGGCTACAGAGGTAATATTCATGTTGGAACAACCATAAAAAGCATTTGCCATAGACGTCCAAACAATGTGATCTCCCCATCTATCAATACTGGTTAATTTTGCTGCATCATTGGCATTATTATATTCGATGCGTAAGTGATTGTTGGTGTTAGATGTATTGGGACGAATACGAATGGTATAGTTCCCTGCACTACCAAAGTCAATTGTTTGAGTCGTTGAAACATTTACTAATGAACCGTTATCACTATAATCACCGTCATTATCTATATCTACATCATACCCACCTCCGCTAATAGGTAATTGTATGGTGGTGCCTCCTGCCCCTTGCGTCGTATCGAATCGCAACACTAGATCCGAGCAAGAAGTCACGGCTAAGTCTCCATTAATAGACCATCCGTGCGTACCTGTTAAAATACCTCTGGCGGCTGCTCCTGAACAATAATTTACTTGAGGAGCCAAAAATGAAATTCCCGATTGTACGGATTGAGCAGCCCAGCCAATTAATAATGCATCATAGTTTGCTGTGCTCATACCTGATGTTGCCGCGAACATATTTGTCATATCTGTTACAGCACTAATATTCCAACCACCTATATCCTGATTAAAGACAAATGCATTATGAAACATGTATTGCATATTAGTTACTTTTTCGATATTCCATCTTCCGATATCTTTATTAAAAGCTTGTGCATTTTGAAACATATATCCCATGGTAGTTACATTCGCTGTATTCCAATTACCAATATCCTGATTAAAGGAAGCTGCTCCTGCAAAAACACTGATCATACTTGTCACTATTGAGGTATTCCAACTACCTATATTTTGATTGAAGCTTGATGCATTATGGAACATATAGTCCATGCTTGTAACTCCAGAAACATCCCAACTACTCAATGTACCATTAAATGCTCCTGAATTCTGGAACATATTGCTCATATTGGTGACTGCTGAAACATTCCAAGAATTTAAATTTTGATTAAAAGAAGCTATTCCCGAAAACATAACCGACATATCCGTTACACTAGAAGTATTCCAATTAGAGACAGCTCCGTTAAATGCGGTTGCATTCAAGAACATTTTACTCATTGTAGTCACCTTAGACGTGTTCCAGGAATTCAAATTTTGATTAAAAGCACTCGCCTGTTCAAACATGCCTTCCATAGTGGTTACATTAGAGACATTCCAACCGCTTATGTCTTGATTAAAAGATTGGCTTCTGATAAACATTGCCGACATGTTCGCTACATTAGAGACATTCCAAGCGCTAATATCTGCATTAAAATCTCTAGTGTCTGAGAACATTCCCCTCATGTTCGTTACATTGGATACATCCCATCCATTTAATGATTGGTTAAAATTTCTAGTACTTGCAAACATATTCTCCATGTTTGTTACAGTTGATACATTCCAACTAGTTATGTCATCATTAATACTGAGACAGCCTTCAAACATAGCCCTCATGTTCGTAACCGAGCTTAGGTCAGGAGCTCCTGCTGCTGGTTTAATGATCAATTTATTACATCCAAAAAATGCATCCTCCATTGAGGTCCACTCAATATTATCTCCCCAGCTCTCAATCCAATTTAATTTCCCTGGATCTTTTGCGCCTTTATGCACAAATCTTAGCCTGCCATTCGGATTATTTGTAAAATTCGGTCGAATACGAATCGTTTGTACTCTAGGGGAGCCAAGCAGGTCTATTTCCTGACTACCAGACAAATTTATCATATCAAAAACCCCATCATCATCAGTATCTACATCATAAGCACCGACTGTAAGCGGTATAGTGATCTTAGTACCTGAAGAGTCATGATTTGTATTATAAGTTAATCTCAAATCAATACAAAGGAAACTGCTATCCCCCGTAATGTTCCAGTTTGCATTGGTTAACGTAGTTCTGGCAACCGCTCCTCTGCAATAATCTGTTGGAGGTGCCCTGAATGGAACATTTTGCTGTACCGTTTGTGCGGCCCAGCCAATCAATAAGTCATCATAATTTTTTTTACTAAAACTAGTAGCTCCTATAAACATATCTGTCATATTTGAAACTACCCCAATATTCCAACTTCCCAGACCCTGATCAAATGTAGTAGCTCCTGAGAACATTGAAGACATATTCGTTACGGCAGCTGTATTCCAATTGCTTAGATCTCTATTGAAGGCGGTTGCTCCTGCAAAAACACTGATCATACTTGTCACTATTGAGGTATTCCAATTACTAATGTCTCCATTAAATGCAGTAGCTCCGGAAAACATCTGTTGTATGATCGTTACATTGGCCGTATTCCAGGAATTCAAATCCTGATTAAAGGAGCTAGCATTTTGAAACATATTCTCCATGGTTGTTACACTTTGCACATTCCATGAATTTAAACCTTGATTAAAAGCACTTGCATTTAGAAACATATTATGCATCGTTGTTACGCTGGATGTATTCCAATTGGAAATCGCTCCGTTAAATGCCGTAGCTCCTGAGAACATGTTACTCATACTGGTCACATTCGAAACATTCCAACTACCTATATCCTGATTAAAAGCAGCTGCGCTTAAGAACATACTTCCCATATTGGTTACACTTTGTGTATTCCAGGAATTCAAGGCTTGATTAAATACTCCGGCTCCTGAGAACATACTACTCATATCGGTCACACTGGAAACATTCCAACCACCTATATCCTGATCAAAAGCAGCTGCGCTTAAGAACATACTTCCCATATTGGTTACACTTTGTGTATTCCAGGAATTCAAGGCTTGATTAAACACTCCGGCTCCTGAGAACATACTACTCATATCGGTCACACTGGAAACATTCCAACTACCTATATTCTGATCAAAAGCGGCTGCACTTAAGAACATACTTCCCATATCTGTTACACTTTGTGCATTCCAATTGGAAATAGCCCCGTTAAATACGGTAGCTCCTGAGAACATATGGTTCATTGTTGTTACAGCAGATGTATTCCATGAATTCAAGTCCCGATTAAGTGTGGTAGCACCTCTAAACATATTGCTCATATCATTTACTATGCTTAGATTGGGTGTACCTGCCGCAGCGGAAATATTCATATTGGAACAACCATAAAAGGCATTCGCCATGGATGTCCAAACAATATCATCTCCCCACCGAACGATACTGGTTAATTTTTCTGCATCATTTGCATTGGCATAGGCAATTTGTAATTGACCGCCCGCATTGTTGGTAGGGTTGGGACGTATACCAATGGTCTTTGGTCCTGAACTATCAAACGTAACTGTCGTAGTAGTTGTTAAATTATCTAATGAAATCGGTGTTGTCGCAAAATCAGTATCTCCAAACACTCCATCGTTATTAATATCTACATCATAGGCTCCCCCACTTATCGGCAGTGTGATCGTTCTTCCTGCAGATCCATGATTCGTATTGAAGGTTAAGGTGAATAGACAAGATTCAGTATCTCCATTAATACTCCAACCTGCACTCACTAAAGTGGCTCTTGCAGAAGCTCCACTACAATAGGTGGTAGGAGGTGCCCTGAAAGTAACATTTGGGCTTACCGATTGTGCTGCCCAACCAATCAATAATGCATCATAGATACCTGCACCAAATCCTGTGGCTCCCGTAAACATATTATTCATATCTGTAACAGCACTGATATTCCAATTCCCTACATTCTGATTAAAGGAAGTTGCTCCCGAGAACATATACTCCATTAGTGTCACCTTCGATACATTCCAGTTATTTAGTGATTGGTTGAAAGAAGTAGCCCCCCAGAACATCCAACCCATATTGGTTACTTTAGAAACGTTCCAGCCGTCAATGTTTCCATTAAAATCAGTGGCTCCAACGAACATACTATTCATGGAGGTAACACTGGCTGTATTCCAATTACTAATATCTCCATTAAATGTACCAAGAGATCTAAACAAATTGACCATACTGGTAACCGATGATGTATTCCAATTACTGATGTTCCCATTAAAGCTTGTAGCTTCATAGAACAATCCATCCATATCCGTCACACTACTCGTATTCCACGAATTCAGATCCTGATTAAGAGAACTGGCACCTCGAAACATAAAACTCATATCTGCCACTATGCTCAGATTGGGCGCACCCGCTGAAGCTCCAATGTTCATATTGGAACAACCATAAAAAGCATTCGCCATGGAGGTCCAAACTATTTGATTCCCCCATTTGTCGATACTGGTTAATTTTGCTGCATCATTTGCATTGTTATATTCGATGCGTAACTGATTGCTTGAGTTTGAGACATTCGGTCGAATACGAATCGTATAAATTCCTTCACTACCAAAATCAATCGTTTGAGGCGTTGAAACATTCACTAATGAACCGCCATCGCTAAAATTCCCATCATTATCAGTATCCACGTCATACCCACCGCCGCTAATGGGCAATTGAATAGAAGTCCCTACTGAACCTTCTCTGGTATCGAAGGTTAAGGTAAAACTACATTCTCCTGCATCTCCAGTAATGTTCCAAGAATTAGGAGCATCCGTTAAGGTAGTTCTGGCCAACGCTCCTAAACAGTATTCCACTGGAGGTGCGTAAAATGAAACACTCGGTCTTACATTTTGAGCTGCCCAACCAATCAATAAGTTATCATAGTTTACTGCACTAAAACCAGTAGCTCCCTGAAACATTTGAGTCATATTTGTTACTGCCTCTATATTCCAACTTCCTATATTCTGATCGAAGGAATCATTTCCAAAAAACATATTTACCATGGTGGTTACACTAGCTGTATTCCAACTACCAATATCCTGATTGAATACATCCGCGTTTAAAAACATTTCGGACATATCAGTTACTTTGGAAACGTTCCAACTACCTATATTCTGATTGAATGCATTTGCATCACGAAACATATCTTCCATGTCTGTAACATTTTCTGTATTCCAATTTGAAATAACTCCATTAAAGGCAGTGGCCCCAAAGAACATATTTTCCAGTAGTGTTACACTTGATACATCCCAATTATTGAGGGATTGATTAAAGGAAGTGGCTCCATTAAACATCCAACCCATATTCGTTACATTGGAAACATTCCAACTGCTAATATTACCATTAAAAGCAGAGGCACCCACGAACATACTATTCATAGTGGTAACAGTACTCGTATTCCAGGAACTCAAATCCTGGTTTACTGAAGTAGCAAAACGAAACATATTGACCATACTCGTAACCATACTTAGATTAGGTACACCTGCTGAAGCCCCAATGTTCATATTAGAACAACCACTGAAAGCGCCATTCATAGACGTCCAAACAATAGCGGTTCCCCAGTTATCAATACTCATCAGTTTTACACCGTCATTGCCACCAGCATAGGCCATAGCCAATTGACCACTAGGATTATTGGTAGGATTTGGGCGAATACGGATAGTTTGTGATCTCGGCGATCCTCCCAAATCTATGACCTGTGTATTCTGAAGGTTTGTCAATTCAAAAGTCCCATCATCATCTATATCTACATCATAATGGCCACCATTCATAGGTAAAGTTATGGTAGTTCCTGGTGATCCTTTTGTCGTATCGAAGGTTAAGGTAAAATCCTGTCCCCAAATAGCGCTATTCATCAACAGACAAATAAGCATTAGTTTGTAGTTATTTGTTTTCATTTTTCGGGAGTTTTTAAGTTTTTCTTTTAACATGGCGTAAGAAATGCTTTATAAAACACTCATACACTTGCTTTTATATATAAAATTCCCCTTAACTATATAAAAACATAGTACTAAAACCATCAATGTAATAAGCGTAGTGTTTGTTGTAATAAAGTACCAAAAAAATGTAATAAGTCTCGCTGCCTTTTACATATCATTTACATAGTTCAAAGTGGAAAACGAATTCGTTTTTTATATTAGGCTATTGAATATTGTTGAAAAATACTTTCTATTTGGAAGGCTTATGATTTCTTAACTTTCTATTTTAGCGCCTGATTTAATCATGCCTATTTTATATATCAGCGATGTTAAAAACGACAAATGCATCTATCATAAAAGCCACTTTACAAAGAGTTGGGAATAAATTAAGCCAAGAACTTAGTTACAGTACACAGCAAGAAATCGTCTTTTCTGAAGAAGAAGAAGTTTTATTGAAGTCCTTTTTCTTACGCTCTATAAAGTCAAGTTTAGAACTGCTAAAATTTTCACATCATGTGAGCCTGGATTATAATACCGCATACGATAACAGTAAAAAGTATTTTGATCAGGAGATTTCTTTTATTGAATATTCTAACCATATCCTGAATCATTTATATGAAAAGTCTAATCACCCCCAAATAAAGACCGGGGAATTGTTTGTGATTCATTTTGAAGGGTTTCAATTTAATGATATCTCTACAGATGCTATCGGTATTTTTAAAATTGAAAATAAAATAGATTATTTAAAGTTTCATCATCAGGATAACGATTTAGATTTTACCATTACTAAAGGAGTGAAGCTTCAGAAGATAGATAAAGGGTGTTTGATCATCCCTACAGAAGTTTCCGATGGTTACAGAGTTATTTCTATAGACAATAATAGTTACGACGCTAATTATTGGAAGAAATCCTTCTTAGGGCTGGAAGAAGTATTGAATGATTCGTATCAAACCAAGCATCATCTACATCTATTATCCAGTTTTTCAAACACATTGGTAGAAAATAACGATACGTATGCTCAAAAGGAGTTTATAAGTCAAGGTATCCAATTGTTTAATGATCATGAAAGTATCAGCAAAGATCTCTTAGAAGAAGAGTTGTTATCTCCATTTGATGTAGTGGATTCATATACTCAGTTCAAACATCAGTATAACAAAGAGAATAATCTGGATCTCGAAGAGCATTTTAATGTATCTGGAAATACCTTAAAAAAGGAAAAGAGAAAAATTAAGAACCAAATTAACCTGGATACGAATATTCAGATTAAATTAGATATTGGGGATGGAGATGTGATTAAAGAGCATATTGAAAAAGGGTATGACGACGAACGAAAAATGCACTTTTATAAAGTGTATTACAATGAAGAAACCTAATCTAGGTGATCCCTTCGATTAAGTTTTTGTTTACCAAGGTCCAGTTAGTCAATGCGTTTGTACCTCCATCAATGTCTAGCTTTGAAATAATATTGCTTCGATGCTTTTCTATTGTTCTAATAGATACAGATAATGAGTCTGCTATTTCCGCATTCGACATTTGACTAGCGATCAACTTTAAAATCGTTACCTCTGAAGGGGTTAAGAATTGTATCTTTCTCAGTTCTTCACTAGCATTTTGTAAGGACAGGTTATCAAAAGATGGGCTGAAATATGTTTCACCTTTTAATACACTGCTGATGCATCTTTTAATTTCCAAAAAACTATCTTCCTTTAATAAGTAACCGTTGATTTGTAGTGCCTTTGCCTTTGTTACATAATCTACTTCTTTGTGATAGGATAGCATTATAAACTTAGTATTCATCCCTTTCTCTTTTGCTCTTTTGACCACATCGAAACCTGTAAGTATCGGCATATCTATATCTAATAGTGCCAGATCTGGCTTATATGTAGTGATCAGGCCTAATGCTTGTTTGCCATCTACAGCTTTTCCAACAATATTAAAATCGTTGGCATCTAATTCTTTATACAAACCATCTAATAACAATGGATGGTCATCTGCTATAACAATGGAGATTTCTTTTGGGGTCATGATGCTATACTGTTTGGAATAATCAATTCGACAATAGTTCCTCGAGTGGGTTCAGTATAAATACGAAATTTTGCGCCAATTATTTTAGAACGTTCCATTAAAGTTTTCATTCCCAAATTTTTATTGGTACGCAAAGTCTTTAAAAAATCAAACCCAATACCATTATCTTTTATAATAACCTCTATGGTCTCGATGTTATTAATAATCGCCACAGATGCCGATTTTGCCTTTGAATGTTTAACCATATTATTTAGCGATTCCTGAACAATTCTATATACATGTAACGTATTATTCTTAGGTAATAAACCATCTATATTATCTATTTCTTGTGTAAAAAATATGTCGGTATGCGCATCTATTTCTCGTACCATAGATTCAACTGCCGCTGTAATACCTATTCGTTCTAATGTAACCGGATGCAAGCCTTTCGAAATACTTCTTAGCTCTTCAAGTGTATTTTCTGCCAGAATATCAATATCGTCATTATTATGTTCTTTGGCTTTTTTAGTTAATAACATAAGCTTCTGCCCTACACTATCATGAAGATCTCTTGCCAATCTAGTTCGCTCTTCTTCTTGTCCTTTAATCAGGTTTCTTGAATATGTAGCTTGTAAACTTTGCTTTCCTCTAACAAATTGCTTTGTTCTAAATAGGTAAAAAATTACAAAGATGGCCAAAAGTCCAATACCTCCGAAGAGCATCCATTGTGCTTTAAGTTTGTTCTCAGAGTCAAGTATGGTAATCTCTGATTCCTGATTTGCAATTTTTGCATCTCGCTTCTCGGACTCATACAACGTTTGATAGTATAATAATGCCTGTGCCTTTTGCACACTTGATATAGAATCCTCCATTCTAGCGTATTCTTTGTAATGGGTAAATGCAGCTTCTATCCTTCCCATTTTCTCATACACTTTGTACAGTAAAATTTGGGAAGCCATTATACTTTCTGCATCCCCCGAATTTGCTTTTCTCAATGCATATATTTTTGCCAAACTCAACGCCTTTGACACATTCCCTATACTTAAATTGTAATAGGCATATGCCTTCATATACATAGGAGCAAACAACCCTTTTGTATAACGATCTGGGTCTTTTTGAATCTTTCTTAAAATAAGCTTGGCCTTACCAATATCGTTGTTTTGGGAATATGCTAAAAGCAGCTTTATCAATAATTGTGGTTCGTACTGATCTCTAAGCTCTTCTGATTCATTAGCATAGGTAAGTCCTTCATTTAAATAATTAATTCTGGATTTATATTCTCCCATTTTCCCTGCATCTATCGCCGCATTAAATAGTGCAGATAACAAACCAGGATAGTATAATTTCTTTTTAGAAAGTTCAATAACATTATCCCTTTCTTTCTTAGCTTCTTTATAAAAGCCATTGAGACTATATAGGTTTGCTCTAGAACTTGCCGTATTCAAAAACCGGATCGTATCTCTTGTTTTCTTATATATGTTCTCTACCTCCTCCAATAACTTTAAAGACTCAGAATAGTGCCCCAATTTAGAATAGGCATCTGAAGTATATTTTTTGGTTATTCCAAACAGCAAAGAATCTCCTCCTACCAATGCATAATTCGCAGCTATATTATACATATCAATAGATTTCTCTACTTCATCTGAAAAATAATAACTATCTCCTCCATTTACATAAAATCGTGCTAATACCAGATTATTCTTCACGGGTAATCTTCTATTCTGGAATTCATTGAAAAATAATTTGGCTTCTCCGGGTCTACCTAGTCGATTGCTTAAAGACCAAACAAGTCTAGCTGCCTGTCTCATGGCAAGATTTAATGAATCTAATTGGATGGCATACTCAATAGTTCCCTTTACTATAGAATCATATTTATAGTCTAATTTGTCTCGGGTATACCAACACAAACTATCCATAAACACGAGCTTCTCTCCCTTATCTGCCTTTTCAATCTTGGCTTTCAGGGATGCAACTTTGTTATCTAGAAATGAATTTTGCGCCATTGAAAAAGTAGATATCAACAACACAAAATAAAAAATAATCGCCCTCACTAAATTAATTTTGAATAAAGGTATTTAATAATTATCCATCAAAAGTTAGTAGTAGCACTTATTTTTTAACCTCACATTACATATTTGAAAGCTTCTATACTTAAAAAAGCTCGTCTAAATGAAGGGCTTTTTATGGTTACCATAGACCTTGTTTATTCTAAGTTCAGATCCTATCGCTCGCTCTCCTTTTCAAATAATTTTATGTTTCCCAACCAGAAAAAGAAGAAAAATAGTTTGCATAATTTCAAATAATTCGGAACTTCAAAGAAGTAAGGCAAAAATCCTATCAATCCTAAAAACCCCAAATACTGTAGTTTTTTCATACGTATTATTCAACGATTATAAATTCAGTTCTTCTATTTTGCTGATGCTCTTGTTCACTGCATACTACTCCATCTTTACATGCATTCGTCAACTCTTTTTCACCAAAACCCTTGGCTGTTAGCCTATCTTTAGAAATTCCTTTACTTAAGAGGTATTGCATAGCGGCCAGCGCTCTTCTTTCTGATAATCTTTGATTATAAACTGCCTCGCCTTTACTATCTGTATGCGCTCTTAAATCTAACTTGATCATCGGGTATTGCTTCAACGCAACAAATACCTTTTCTAATTCTACCTTGGCGTCCTCTCGTATATCGGATTTGTCAAAGTCAAAATAGATCACCACATTCAATAATTTAGCGATATCTACGCCTTCTTCAACTTTTTCAATATTCTTTCCGAGTTGAATGTGAACATTTGTGTTCTCATTTTTTTTGCTTATAACAATGCTCTCGGGATTATAATCTTTCTTTTGCGCTAACAACGTATGTATTTTAAATCTATTTACCGAAACGGTAAACCTTCCTATTTCATCTGTTCTTACCTCACTCACTACTTCATTATCTTGATTGTTTACCGTTACGATTGAATTCGTAATTGGTACATTCGTCTGTTTATCAGTAACCAATCCATGTATCTCTTGCTCTAAAATTTCTTTTATAGGCTTGGTCTCAACAAGACTATATATGTCGTCAGACTTCCCTCTATTCGAGCTAAAAAACCCTTTCTTGCTAAGGTTGTCTATGGAAAAAGCATAATCGTCTCTAGGGCTATTAATCGGCTTTCCTACATTTACCAATTGCTTTTCTTTAGTCCCATAGTCCAAATAAAAAACATCATAACCTCCTAATCCAAAATGTCCGTCTGAAGAGAAATACAATTCATAATCACTTGTGATAAAAGGAAAGGACTCTCTACCTTTTGTATTTACTTTATGACCTAAATTCATAGGTTTTCCTAAACTACCATTAGCTAAGATATCCACGTAGTACAAATCAGTTTGACCATAACCTCCAGCCATATTGGACACATAAAAAAGTCGATCTTCTTTTGGGCTCAAAACAGGGTGCGCGTTCGAAAATGTTTCTCCGTTAATGGCAAGATCTTCTATATTCGTCCATCTTCCTTCAATTTTGGTGGCTCTATATATCTTTAGTTGGGCA
This sequence comes from Asprobacillus argus, assembly GCF_032248395.1. Taxonomy (NCBI): domain Bacteria; kingdom Pseudomonadati; phylum Bacteroidota; class Flavobacteriia; order Flavobacteriales; family Flavobacteriaceae; genus Asprobacillus; species Asprobacillus argus. The sequence continues at coordinate 97,497 of NZ_JAVTTO010000002.1, read as the reverse complement.
ATGGCGTTTTTATCTTCATTATACTTTTTAGAGTTGTTGGATCTTGTAAAGTACATAGTCTTGCCATCTTTGGTAAGTACTGGCGTTGATTCATGATATTTTGTATTGATGACCCCTTTTAATTCAATAGGTTCTTCATAGCTTTTCGTTTCGATATCATAGGTCGCTGTATAAATGTTTAAAAACGGTTCGTTGGTCCAGGTGTCTATCCTTTTAACACTTTTTCTCTTACTTCGGGTTGATGAGAAGTACAAGACACTATCTCTCATATGCGCCCCAAAGTCTATATTGTCAGAATTTATAGAAAGGCTATCAATCTTGTATCTATTTGAGTTCTCTTCTATGATAGCTAGATAATCTTTTGCGGACGCAAGGTCATCATTTAAAACCTTTGACTCTTTCAAGAATGCATCATACATCTTAGCAGCCTGACGTGACCTGCCAATAGCTTTTAGGGATTGAGAATACCTTAATAATATATCTGAGCTTACATCTCCCCTACTTAAATCATACAATTTCTTATACCATTTAGCAGCTTCTCGGTACCTCGAATTAAAATACAAAGCATTACTAAGCCTTGTGTAGAGCTCTTCTGATTGATATCCTGATTCAGCTACTTTTAAGTAAATATCGGTAGCATTGATGTATTCGTATTCATCATACTTTTTGTTTGCTCTTTCTAATTGCCTAGTTTGACCATAGCTAAAAACCGTCGTGGCCAGAAAAACAACTATGATCGCTACTAATTTATTTGTTGGTTTCATGAGTTATTTTTTAATTTAAAAGAATCTTGGTGACACCTTTCCTTTTACTCTTGATATAAGTTCATATCGCAGGAAAAATTCATGTGACCCTGATTGATATCCTCGTATATCTGTGGTGTCAAAATCGTAAGCATACCCTAACATCATCTTCTCTGATATTTGAAAACCTGCCAGTCCACTTATCGCTGCATCCAGTCTATAGGATGCTCCTAGTGTTATTTTATCTCGTATTAAAAAATTCGCTGAAAGGTCAAAAGATAATGGAGCACCTTTCACCATTTTTATTAGCGCAGCAGGTTTGAATTTTAAATCGGGATTCAGATCAAAAACATATCCCACTATTCCATATAAGTGCATATCTTCTGATGCTTTAGAAACTGAAGAATTGGTATAATGATCCGTTTTTAACAGATTCGGTGTGGAAATTCCAACATACCATGTATCCGTATATAAATACCCTCCTACTCCAATTATAGGAGACGTTTTGTTTACGTTGTTTTGTTGAATGGCTACATCCGTTGGATTGTAAATGAGCAACTTATTAAAATCAACATTTAATGAATACAAACCTCCTTTAACTCCAAATGCAAAATTGGTTCCTTCATCATTTATAGGTAACGTATAAGATATATCAAAGTTGGCATAGGTTTCTGAAGATGGACCTAACTCATCTCTTACCACAGTTATCCCCATTCCTACCCGTTTGCCCATAGGACTATTAATCGATAAAGTTTGTGTTCTAGGGGCTCCTTCAAGTCCTACCCATTGTGCTCTGTGAACACCATTAATACTCAGTACATTTCTACTTCCAGCATATGCAGGATTGATCACTACTGTATTGTACATATATTGCGTAAACTGTGCATCTTGTTGTGCTTGTATTTCAACGCTGGTTACTAACACAACTATGCTTACTATTTTTAATATTCGTAATCTCATGTTGTCTTATTTGTTTCCACTTATATATAAATACCCTGCCTTTTTAATCTGCTGAGAATTGTGTTTATAGGTAAGTATGTAATAATAGGTTCCTGTTGGTAATTGGTCTCCTCGATTTACCGTACCTCTTCCATCTGAATATCCTTCAAATATATTTCCAGAAGCGTTATAATTTTTTGTGTCAAAAACTCTCGTTCCCCATCTGTTAAAAATTTCAACGGTATTATCGCCTACTAAGTTTAGTCCTTCAATACGAAGAAAGTCATTGTCTCCATCGCCGTTAGGAGTAATCAGATTATAGATCACGATTCCTCCAGGTAATATCAAATCTTCTTTTACTCTTGCTAACGCAAATACTCCATATCCAGAAACAGTCGTTACTGTAGTTACCGTCTTATTGGCTTCATCTACGATGCCACCTTCATCTACCCAAAAGCCATTGATTGCATCCCAACGCACAATATGAATGGCTGATGTTGGACCTATTAATAATTCTGGTGATGAGATGGTTTCATCCCAAGTAAGGGTAATCACCACATCCGAGCTACCTTGATTTCTTGTCAGTGTCCAGTATTCGTTTGTATCTATTAGATCAATAACTCCTGCTGTTAAGTCGTGGGAGTAGGTTGGGTGACTATTCTCTTTATAATACTTTGCCGTAAATGAATCATTCTGGTCATCGGGTGTTGAGATCTGAATTTTTCGATAGGAAAGATCATCTCCTGTCGGAAATTCAAAAGGTGTATCTCCCAACTTCTCTACTTCGCCATCTACAAAACTCATATCTGATGTACCAGAATGCACGGCATCTTGTCCAAAAATGAATTCTCCAGAAAATCCATCATTTTGTACAATCCCATTTGTAAAGTTTACAGCATTCATTGCATAGATTCCTCCGCTCAATTGAAAGGGTGTATCCATAGAAAGGTTGTCGAAAGAAAGATCGTAGAATGTACTAATACTAGAGCCTGTGATCTGTTGCAGCATACTTCCTACAAATCGAGTGATTCCACTGTTGTGAGCGACTAAAAAACTCACCTGACCATTGTTCTGATAGTTTTGATAGATCCATAAGTCACCATTGTTGATCAAACTTGCAGTAGCGCTGTTCTCAAAGTCATCTAAAATAGATACTTCCGTATTTGGGGCAATCGTTAATTGCCCCAAATTTGTTGTCTGTGCAATTCCATTTCTAATAGAACCTATGAGTACTAAAATTGCGATATATAGTATTTGTTTCATGTTGTTATCTTTAAAGTAGAAGAGCTGTTCGCCTTTAAGGGCTTACATGTAAGTAAAAGGGCTTACAGCTCTTCCGGAAAATTAACATAGTACTATTAACCCCTACGTATAGTCTACATTAAACTTGTTATATGTTTTTTAGTTCAAATCCTCCCAGGTTGCTCCCGTCCAAACTCGTACTTTCTTCAACACGGAATCGTAATAAATAGTTCCTTCTACTCTTGATGTTCCTGATGGAGCTACAGCTCTTGGCTCTAATTTCATAAAGGCATTAATGTTTGCTATTCCAGCGACATTTAACCCATGTCTTAATGTCAATTCACCTGCTTCCAGTGTCGAACCGTTGAATGTGGAATTTCCATTCTTCAACATTACAAATCCATCACTTCTTGTCCCTGACGTCCCATTACCAATTACAAATATTCGATCCGTAGAAATTGAACTTGTCAGGTTTCCTAACACTTCTGTGTTGTATGATCCTATTGAAATTTGGTTTACAGAACCGGCATGTGTTCCTGTTCCTATTGCAAAAGAATTTGTTCCTAAAGAATTTGATAATGTTCCTAAAGAAAAAGCGCCAATCCCAGATGCTTTCGTTCCTAATCCTAATCCAACGGAAAAGGAACCTACATTTGCAGCATCAAACTCATCCCCAAAAAGTGTCTGTCCAGCTCTAAATGCTCCTTTACTTTTATCAAAGAAAAATCGGGAATCATCTCCACTACCTCCAATATCATCGAGAGAAGAAGAACCGAATACAAAGTCTTCGGTAGAAAGTGTTGCGCTTAGACCATTACTTACTACTGTGCCTGTTTTAGTAAATACAAGCGTACCTCCCTCTTTTAATTCTCCCGTAGTTGCATCTGCCGTAACAATAACATCTGTAGATGCATCCGTTCCTGTTAAATTAGAAATTCGAACCTTTCCGTTTACCTCTAGTCTTTCATTAGGAGTTGTAGTTCCAATACCAATATTCCCTGCACTGACTGATGTTCCTGTTACTTCATTGACTCCGGTACCGAAAATAACCCCTGCAATATTCATTTGATTACTTCCTGTAGCTAAAGGAGCATCAATGCTACTACCTATTACCAAGTTTAAGATACCGGTGGTATTAGAAGCTCCTGCTCTATTTCCAACAAATGTATTGAAGGTTCCTGTCGTATTACTTATTCCACTTCTCCTTCCTAAAAATGAATTGAAATTACCTGAAGTGTTAGCAATTCCTGATTCGTATCCTAAAAATACATTGGCTCTTGCTGAAACTCCGTTAGATCCCGCACGATCACCCACATAAGTGTTTTGATCACCCGTAGTGTTAACCAAACCTGTTTGGTATCCTAAAAATGTATTACCAGTTCCAGTGGTTATATTTCCTGCCTGATATCCAATAAATGTGCTGTTTCCTACTGTTGCATTGGTACCCGCCTGAGTACCGATAAAGACATTATTAGATTCTGTGGTATTTGATGCCCCAGCACTAGATCCGAAAAATACATTACTACCTCCTGTAGTTGAAGCAATCCCCGCATCATTTCCAAAGAAAGAATTAATAATTCCGGTAGTATTCGCTCTTCCAGATCGTCCCCCAATAAAAGTATTTCCTGTACCGGTGGTATTTGCAGCTCCGGTGGATTCTCCCACAAAAACATTTAATGCTCCGGATACGTTAACCGCCCCAGAATTATTTCCAATAAATGTATTCCTTGCACCCGTAGTATTTGCTGCCCCTGAAACGCTTCCAATAAAGGTATTTCTATCTCCTGCGGTGTTTGCCAACCCAGATTGATACCCTAAAAATGTATTACTAGTTCCAGTAGTTACATTTCCTGCCTGATATCCAACGAAAGTACTGTTTTCCGATGTTGCCAATTGACCAGCACCCGATCCTAAATACACATTATTACTTTGCGTAGTAGATGTAAGCCCAGCTGATTCTCCAATATATAAATTGCCGGCTCCAGTAGAGTTTATACGACCAGCTGCATTTCCTATAAAGGTGTTAGAAGAACCCGTCGTGTTAAAATTTCCTGCTTGAAATCCAAGTGTTGTATTCCCAGTTCCGGTAGTGTTATTATTTAATGCTTTAAATCCTACTGCAGTATTGTTATCTCCTGTAGTATTAGCACTACCAGATGTGAAACCTACAAACGTATTCTTTACTCCAGAAGTATTTACTAGTCCCGATTGATATCCTACAAAGGTATTTTGAGCTCCAGTGGTCACATTTCCTGATTGATATCCAATAAATGTGCTATTTTCTACTGTAGCAAACCTTCCCGCCTGGGCTCCTAAGTATACGTTGTTCGATTGGGTTGTATTGGAAGCCCCAGTATTCGAACCTAGGAAGAAATTATTACCTCCTGTGGTATTTGCTAGTCCTGAAGCGTTTCCTATAGCAATATTACCTCCTCCAGTAGTATTCTGTTGTAGCGCATTCAATCCTATGGCAGTATTCACAGTACCGATGGTATTATCACGTAGTGCCTGTGCACCTATTGCTGTATTTCCAAAACCGGTAGTATTTGAACTTCCTGCAGTTCTTCCTAAAAATATATTAAGCCCTCCTGTAGTATTTGCAATACCCGAATTATGCCCAAAAAATGTATTCCCAAAACCAGAAGTATTCACCAAACCTGATTGATACCCAATAAAGGTGTTTTCTATACCTGTGGTTACATTTCCTGATTGATATCCAATAAATGTACTGCCATCGACAGTGGCATTTTTTCCAGCTTCATGCCCTATAAATACATTGTTGGATTGCGTCGTATTTAACTCTCCAGAATTAGCGCCTAAAAAAACATTGCTTCCTCCTGTAGTATTTGCTAATCCAGCATTAACACCAAAGCTTAAATTTGCTATTCCTGTAGTATTACTTCGCAAAGCATTCAAACCTATGCCTGTGTTTGCGCTTCCAGTTGTATTATCTCTCATAGCCTGTGCACCTACTCCAATGTTTCCTGCTCCTGTAGTATTTAATGTTCCCGTATCATTTCCTATAAAAACATTGATGCTCCCTGTGGTATTATCCCTTCCCGAATCACTACCCAGAAAAACATTTCCATTTCCTGATGTATTGGATGATCCCGAAACGTCTCCAATAAAAATATTGTCAGTTCCTGTACCGGCCGAAGTTCCATTACCTCCAACACCTCCATCAGAGCTCACGTGATTTCGAGTTCCAACCAATTTAACATCAACTCCGGTTATATCACTGATTTTTAACCAGCGTGTTCCGTTGTTATAGTAGAAGCCGGGTGTTACACCAACAACGGGGCCCGCTGACACCACTGTAGCTGTATTATAAATTAGCATTCCAGCTACATGTGCACTTAGAGGTGCAGAAGCTACTGCATCTGTTAACGCAACGCGTGGAATTAATACTCCTTTATTGGTGCTGGTGATATCTAATGCTGCTGATGCATTAGGGTTATTGGTTCCTATTCCTTTTTGAGCTTGAATATTTACCTGTATGAATAGAGCAAATACGATACTATATATTGCTCTGATAATTGAATAATTTTTCATGTTACTTTTTAAATTAATTGAACCATATGTTAGTTAATGATAAACCAATTGGTTCCATCACTTTGCAATACATATGTTTGATATGGGTTTGTTGTAGATTGTGTTGCTAAACCATCAATGGTATTTCCTCCTCCTGAAATAGTTACTGCATTTACAGTACCATCTACCTTCTTTACCACATATTTTCTTCCTGCCACAGGTGTTGGAAGTGTAATGGTTACAGCTCCTGATGATGCATCGACTAATACGGTTGCATCTGTTGTTGTGATTGAATAATTAGCACTTTCTGTACGAATAGCAGACGTGCTAGAAATAGCAGTCTGACTAATAGATTTTAATTCTCCGGTTGTCGCATCTGCCGTTACAATAAGGTCTGATGATACATCGGTTCCTGTTAAATTGGAAACCCTAACTTTTCCGTTTACTTCTAATTTCTCATTAGGTGTTTTTGTTCCTATTCCTACATTTCCGGTACTAATAGCTGCTCCTGTAACCTCATTAACTCCCGTTCCAAAAATGATAGACCCTATATTCAATTCATTACTCCCATTGGATTGCGTAAGGTCACTTCCTATTAAAATATTATTAGAACCTGTAGTTGTCCCTCCTATATTATATCCCATCATCGTATTCCCAGATCCAGTATTTAAATCAAATCCAGTTGCATTACCTAACAATGTATTTTGAGACCCCGTAGTATTTGCCGTTCCATTTACTCCTATAAAAGTGTTTTGAGAACCTGTAGTATTTAACCTTCCTGCTGAATAACCTAAGAAAGTATTTACTTGTCCTGTAGTATTATTTTGACCTGATTCTACACCCAAAAACGTTGATTTTATAACCCCTGCACTATTTTCTCCTGAGTTAGCTCCTATGAAAACATTTTGTCTGCCATTATTTAAATTTCCTGCATTATATCCTACATAAGTATTATTACTTTCTGAAGTATTTGACATTCCAGCGCCATTACCTAAAAACACATTGTTTCCACCTGAAACATTTACCAAACCTGATTGGTACCCTAAAAATGTATTGTTCGCACCAGTCGTAACTCTACCTGATTCATAACCAACAAACACACTATTCTCTGCTCGAGAATTGTACCCAGATTGATATCCTAGAAATACATTGTTACTTCCATTCAACCCATTTCTTCCTGATTCAAATCCTAAAAATGTATTATTTACTGCGCCCGCTGTAACAATGACTCCAGATTCATATCCAACATAGGTATTATTATTTCCTGTATTTCCGCTTCCTCTTCCTGCACCACCTCCTAAGAAAACATTAAATGACCCAGTAGATTCAATACCTGAAATATGTCCGATCATTGTATTTGAGCTACCTAGATTTCTTTCTCCAGCCGTATATCCTAGGTATGTATTAGAGGTTCCTGTAACCACTCTATGTCCTGATCTTGATCCTAAAAAAGTATTTTGAGCACCAGTTGTTAACTGAACACCTGACTCATACCCTATTAAAGTATTGTCATTTGCTATACTTCTTTGTCCAGCAGAACTTCCTAAAAACGAATTGTTATTTCCTACTAAATTTCCTCCCCCTGAAGCTCTTCCAACGAATGTATTTCCCGCTCCAGTTGTGTTACTAAATCCTGCAGTGGCACCTATAAAACTATTGTTTATTCCTGTACTAGTTGCTGCTCCTGTTGAGGATCCTATAAATGTATTCCTTGTTCCGGTTGTATTTAAATTTCCCGCATTATATCCAAAAAAGGAGTTATCATCAGCTGTGCTATTTCTTCCTGCCTGATATCCTACAAAAGCGTTTCTGGTATTCGATATATTTGTTGCTCCAGCTCTTGTACCCACAAATACGTTCTGTTGTCCTGTAGTATTATCTTCCCCTGAAGAATCTCCTATAAATACATTGCTCCCACCTGTGGTATTTCTTCTACCAGAGAAAAAGCCTAAAAAGGTATTACTTCCTCCAGTCAAATTTTGCGCTCCTCCTTGATAACCTATAAAAGTATTATTGCTTCCAGTTGTATTGTTCAACCCCGATTGGAATCCATTAAAGACATTATTACTTCCGGTTGTATTATCCTCTCCTGTACTAATTCCTAGAAATACATTACCTGAACCTGTCGTATTAACAAAACCTGATTGAAACCCAATAAAAACATTTCCATTTACGGTTGTTGTGGCTCCTGCAGATCTACCAATAAAAACACTATTATGTGTTTGAGCTGTTCTACCAGCAGAAACTCCCATGAACACGTTATTACCTCCTGAAGTAGTGCTTAATCCAGTACTATGCCCAACAAAAACATTCGAGCCTCCAGAATTAAGGGTACCCGACTGATATCCTAAAAATGTATTATTTCCTCCCGTAGAACCTGAACCTGATTCATATCCTAAAAATACACTGTTAAAGACAGTATTTCCTGAGGCACCAGCGGAATACCCCAACATTACATTATTACTTCCTGTTGTATTTCCTGAGCCTGAAAGAGTCCCTAAAAAAGCATTATTTCTTCCAGATATATTGCCTCTTCCAGATTCACGTCCAATAAATGTATTATCTGACCCAGTAGTATTTGTTTGACCTGTTCGGTAACCTAAAAATGTATTATTACCACCAGTGGTTACCCTTCCTGAATTAAACCCGACGAAAACGCTATTACTTGAATCATGTAATGCTCCTGAGCCACTACCTATCATCACATTTAAAGATCTATTTGTAGCTACATTTCCTCCTGCACTATGTCCTAAGTATACATTATCATTTCCAGATATATTGGCGGAACCCGCTAAATACCCAGAATACACACTTCTTCTTCCAGTTATATTATTTTGACCAGAAAAATTTCCCAGAAAAATATTTTGCTCTCCTGTAGTATTTCTTATACCTGCGGAAGAACCAAAGAATGAATTGTTAGATCCAGTAGTATTGAATGCTCCTGCCGATTTCCCAAAGAAACTATTGCCAGAAGATGTATTATCTCTACCCGTTGCAGCTCCAAAGAAAGTATTGTCATTACCTGTAGTATTTGCTGTTCCAGTTCCGTTTCCGAAATAGGTATTTGACGCTCCAGTTGTATTTCCTGCGCCTGAATTAAATCCAAAGAAACTATTTCCATTGGAAGTATTATTAGCTCCAGAGTTATATCCCACAAAAGTGTTGAAATTTCCCGAAGAAAACCTACCTGCATTTGTTCCAATATAAATGGCATTTGCATTATTAATAGCGGAAGTTCCCGAATTTGCTCCAAGGAAAATATTACCCGACCCACTTCCTAAACTGGACCCTGTATTTGCTCCTATTAAAATATTATTGATCCCAGAACCTGGGTTCGTTCCATTACTTCCAATTCCTGCATCAATAGTGATATGGTTTCCCGTTCCAAGCAGTCTCAAATCCGCTAATGCAGATAGGTCAAGTGACGTGGTTATCCCTACCTCATTGATATATTCTAGTGTTTTTCCGTCGGCATTAACTCCTAATGTTGTTATCGTTTCATTAATATCTGTAGTTGTTCCATTCTCGTTCGTATAATCCAATATTTTATGCCCTGTTACTGTATTTGCAACATTAGTAACTGTTTCATTAATTGAGGTAATTGTGCCATTTTCACTGGTATAATCTGCGATTTTGTTTCCTGCTATAGTATTGGTTATGGTTGTGTTTGTTTGTAAACTAGACAACGGAACACTTACCGTATTTCCTCGTTCCAGTGTGAGCACTAAATTCCCTCCTGAGATTGCAAAATTTGTAACTGTTTGGTTGTCCGTATTTACACCTGCTGTTATACTGGCTAGGGGAACTGTTCTAGTTGCCCCTCCATCGATAATCTCCAAATTGTTCCCATTAATCCTAAAGTCTGTAATCCACTCATTTCCGATAACACTATCCGAATCATTTATGTTCAAATTATCCACATAAAACTTTGTAGCCGCATCTGAATTATTTACCGGTGCTGTTAAATTGGTTACCGTATTGGATCCCATATTTAAATTACCAGTCATGGTATCTCCTGTAATATTTACATATCTTGAATCGTATATGGTAGCATTGAAAGGATCTATTTCTACCCAACTTGTAGTATCTGCATCGTAGATATAGGTTCTACCCACCTGACTTGCATCTGCCGCTGCACTATTCACAATATAGATATCACCTTCGTTGGGTACTCCGCCTATTTCATTGGCATTGATATCTGCAACCACAGTGGTAGATCCGGTATATACCTGACCAATAGAAATGTTTACATTTCCATTGGCATCCGGTTGCGTATTATTTACTGAGGCAACCCTCCTTTGATAGACCCATTGTGTTCCGTCCCAGAAAATTCCAGTATTGGAAGAAGTTCCATCAGCCAACATTGGTAACGTTATTTTTTTGGTTAAATCTACACCTGTTCCATTGGTAATATTTAAGTTATTACCTGTGAGACTCAAGTTCTGATTATCGGTATTAACTCCGGTAGTTATATTTGATAAGAGCGTACTTACCGTATTTCCATCAGAGTCTGTAATGACTAAATCTGAACCTACTACGGCAATACTGGCATTGGTTGTATTGGTATCTACTCCTGCAGCTATGGTAGCTAAAGGCACATTTACTGAATTTCCATCAGAATCTGTTAACACCAAATCTGTACCTACAATTGTAAAATTTACATTTGTTGTATTTGTATCTACTCCGGCCGCAATGCTTGCTAAAGAAACAGTTCTAGTAGCTCCACCATCGGTAATTTCTAGATTTGTACCGTTGATCCTAAAGTCTGTAATCCACTCGTTACCTATAACACTATCTGCGTCATTTACATTCAAATTATCTACATACCCTTTTGTAGCAGCGTCAGAATTATTGATTGGTGTACCTAACCCTGTTACCGTGTTGCCACCCATATTCAAATTACCCGTCATGGTATCTCCGTTTATTCGGACATATCTCGGGTCGTAAATCGAAGCATTGAAAGGATCTATTTCTACCCAACTTGTCGTATCTGCGTCATAGATGTAGGTTTTTCCCACTTGTGTTATGTCTAATGCTGCATTGTTCACAATATAAATGTCTCCTTCATTGGGAATTCCTCCTATCTCGTTAGCATTTATATTTGCTACCACAGTAGTTGGCCCTGTATATACCTGACCTATTGATATACTAACATTTCCATTAGCATCTGGCTGTGTATTATTGACAGAAGTCACTCTTTTTTGATATACCCATTGCGTCCCATCCCAAAAAATCCCTGTATTAGAAGAAGTACCATCAGCGAGCATTGGCAATGTGATTTTTTTGGTCAGATCGACACCAGTACCGTTGGTAATATTTAAATTATTACCTGTTAGACTTAAATCTTGATTATCTGTATTTACACCCGCTGCGATGCTTGCTAGAGAAACATTTACCGAGTTTCCGTCAGAGTCGGTCATTACTAGATCTGAACCTACTATGGTAAAACTAGTATTCGTTGTATTAGTATCTACTCCTAATGCTATATTTGACAAGGGTACACTTACCGTATTTCCATCAGAGTCTGTAAGTACTAGATTAGACCCAACTACAGCGAAACTTACATTTGTTGTGTTGGTGTCTACCATTGCTGCAATGCTTGCTAACGATACAGTTTGTGTATTCCCGTCTTCCAGCGAAATACTTAAATCAGTACCTGTAACTCCAAAATTGGTAATAATCTGATCATCAGTATTTACTTCACCTGCAATCGTTGATAGTAGAACGCTTACCGAACTTCCATCAGAATCCATAAGTGTCAAATTAGGTCCCACCACCGATAAACTCACATTGGTCGTATTCGTATCTGTCGTTAATAAAGGTGATAAATCGATTGTATTAATGTTTCCATCTTCTGCTCTATACAATAAGTTTTGCCCAGGAATATCAATAGACAACGTAGTCAATGTTTCAAAACTAGATATGTTTGAATCGTTTATAATTCTGTCCCATCTAGCTCCATTCCAATAATAGTAACCTGGTGTAATATCTATACCAACTGTTGCGGTATTATATACTAACATACTGATTACATTACCACTAGAAATTGTAGTTATATCCGCGGAACCTGTTAATGCCAATCTAGGAATTAGTACTCCTTTGCTTAAAGAAGTTACATCTAACTGAGCAGATGTATTTGGGGTTGTGGTACCTATACCTACTTGCGCATTCGCATATATTGATAATAGTAATAACCCTAAAAATAACAATTTAGCCCTCATAAATTTTGTTTTTAGTTATACTTATTTTGAGGGAATACTTCTAGAATTGCAATGAATTATTCTTAAAATGTAAAAAGTCGTACCAACACTTTAGGTGTAGATTGTGTTTAATACCGATAAACGTGTAATTGTAGAATTCCCCCTTCTAATAACAAAGTACTTTAAGAAAGGGCTTGCTATTATTTTTATCTTTTGAAAGCGTTATTTTTGCTTTTAAAACAACTACTATCACTTCTAAGTGTTTTGCTATTTTTCAGAATTCTTAATAGGTGTTTTGTAAAAATCGCGCACGTTATAGGTGTATATTAAGTAGTCTAAAGGAGTATATACTTGAAATTTCTTTGGCTTTTTTGCATCGACAGGCACTAGCATAACCCTGCTCTTTCCATTACACTTTTCGCGTTTCTGTGATGCATCAAAAGGTGCATCAAAGTAGTATAAATAAGGCATTACCCATTTAATAAGTTTTCTTGCCTTGCGTTTTGAGATCACCCCTTGTTTGTTTCTTAATTCAATATTTTCGCTGTTCATTTGAATTGCCTTTCGATATTCAACGGCATTTAAAGGAATGTCATTTAAAAAAGGGATATAGTTCATTTGAGCATCCATAAATATCCACTTATTTAAAGCTGGCATATACGTTTCAGAAACAATATGACCCGCACCATATTTGTTTGTTTCAACATCCTTCTTTTTAATTCCAATAACTCTGGATGGTAGCCCAATTGCATTACATACAGCAGATAATACGATGCTATATTCAACACATCTATAACGTTCGCCCTTATCTGCCTGTTCTAGAATATATAATGGGTCATATTTCTCAGGAACGTTATTTCCATCATGCTTCCATCGGGAATGCGTCCAAGCCAATATCGAAATTGCCTTATCTATCTCTTTTTTGTCATTCTTAACTATGGATTCAAGATCATACCTTTGCTTCAACTTGGTAAGCTCCAATGATTCTTTTGCTGGAAATGTAAATTCACATATAGTGGAATCAATCGATACTTCATCAAATTTAAGATTGATCTTTTGTGCATATAAACTAATCCCATTTGCGCTCCCCCATAACGCAAATGACATAATAATTATCCTTATCCTTTTCACAAAATACTTTCCCTTTAGATTTTAAATAACATAGTTATGAAAAAAGTGAACTAGAATTTTGTTTTTCTTCTGAAGATATGTGCATTCTTTACTAAAGGTTTTTATCTGCTTTTAAGCCATTATTAAAAAAGTGTCTGGATACATTTCATAAATTCTTCTTTTTTATTCTTTGCGATAGGGATGTTATTTCCGTTTGACATTACAATGTACCCTCCATCTTGCTTTAAAAACTGCTTGATGTGTTTAAGGCTCACCAGATAAGATCTGTGGCATTTATAAAAAAAGTCATTCCCTTCCAGTTGATCTGAAAAATACTTCAATGGTTTCGATACAAGCTCTATACTTTGGTCTTTCATATGTACTTTTGTGTACATGGCATCTGCTTCAAAGTATAAGATATCATCATACGAAACAAAGGATATACCTTTCGGAACCTCTAACGGTAATGTATTTAATTTTAGATGTTGAATGGATTTTTTAAGATTTTCAAGCTTTGAAGAGACCTTTTTATTTCCTAAATGTCTTATAGTCTTTCCCACTGCATTTTTGAGCTCATCTACATCGACGGGCTTCAATAAATAATCGATTGCAGACAATTTAAAGGCTTCAATTGCATATTTGTCATAGGCTGTAATAAACACTATTTGAAAATCGACTTCTTTATCTTCAAAGAAATCTAAAATCCTCAGACCCGAGTACTTTGGCATTTCAACATCCAAAAAAACAACCTCCGGTGCTTCTTTATGGATGGTTTGGATACCTGTCTCTAAATCTGCCGCTTTTAAAATAGTTTTAACTTCAGGGCATACATCCAAAAGCATGGTCTCAATTAGATTTCTAGCACTTTTTTCATCGTCAATAATTAATACCTTCATAAATGTTGGGGTATAGAAATGATTACTTTTGTTCCAACAGGTTCAGAATTTTCATTGTAGTTATCTACAACCTGAACCTCTATTTTCCTTTTTCTATTTCTATTTAGCAAGTCTACTCTATTGTTATTAGCCTTAGTCGCAAAAGAGGTGTGATACTTATTGTTAGCTTTATTTATAGATTTTGATGCTTCTCTTCCAACACCGTTATCTTCTATGATACACACCAACACATGGTGTTCTTTTTTATAGTCGAATTTAACGCTCAATTCTTTGTCTTCTCGTTTATGCAACAAACCATGTTTGATAGCATTCTCCACATAAGGTTGCAGAAATAAAGAAGGAACGTATAACTTTTCCGGACTGATTCCTTTCACTTCTTGAATTGAAAATGCAAAATCATTATCAAACCTATTTTTCTCTAATCCTAAATATATTTTTAACGCACTCAATTCTTCATTAAGCTGAATCTCTTCTTTCCTACTGTGATCGAGATACATTCTAATTAATTTGGAAAATTCTACTAAGTATGTACTCGCCGCATATTTATCGTTTCGCACGATATACTCCTGAATAGAGTTTAGCACATTAAATATAAAATGAGGATTCATCTGAGATCTTAAATTCTCAAGTTGCGAAAACACCAATTTTTTGCTTACCCGTTCTTTCTCTAATTTTTCTTCTTGCTTTTTACGCACTCTTTTTATGGTGAATCGAAAATATCCTATTCCTATAAAAATAATTAGCAAATAAAACCACCACTGATTCCAAAATGGTGTGGTTATAAACAATTCAATCGTCTTTATTTCCTTAGTTGAAACTCCTTTATTGGTAATCGCTCTTACTTCGAAAGTATAATTCCCCGAAGGTAATGAAGGGTATCTTACAACACCTGTGTTGGTTTCTTTCCAATCCTTTTCGATGCCTCGAAGTCTATATAAATACGTTAGCGATTCTTTAGAATTATAAAAATTTGCATTGAAACGAGCCTCGAAAGAATTCTCTTTATAAGAGGTCGTATATTCATTTTGTGGCCCCTTATTCTCGTTTCCGATCACTACAGATTCAAAATATACTTCTGGCGCTTTTTTGGCGTCTTTTAGATAACTCTTATCAACAATAAAGATCCCACTATTACCTGAAAGGTATATTTTATCTCTATAATTTTTTATGCCGCTGATCTTTTGAATGGGTATTTCACTTTTAAAGCTAAAACTTTTAAACGACACTTCATTTCTATCAAAAAAATGTAATCCTTTATTTGTCACTACCCATACATCGTTCTTATCTGCTAAAACCTTTAAGGCTTGGTCAGTTTGTAATCCATTCGATTTATTATAATTAAATACAACCTTATCTTTTCGCAACCCAAAAATGCCATTTTCATTTGTTGACACCCAAATAATACCATCGTTCGTTTCTGCTATATCCGTCGCAAAAATGGAGTTACCCATATATAAAACTTCCTTTTTACTCCCTTTTTTATCAATAAAATAGAGCTTATCTATTTGTCCAATATATATGCTAGAATCTTTTCTCAATAAATTGGTATAACTTCTCACCGTGCCCATCTCACGACGGTCCTTCGCTCGTATTAATTTCCCTCTATATCTAAAATTGAGATCTATGCTGTCGCTCTTGGTGTTAATCTGGTAATTTGAATAATCCAATAAGGAAACACTATTGTGATTAGAGATAAGTAATAAATTAGCATTTACAGTAGATAGATCTTTAGCACCTCTAACTTCAAATGCCTCTTTAACGTTACCTGTATTTAAATCCCACAGATATGATTGAACATCTCCGCAAATAAATAATACATTTGTTTGGTTGTTATATGCCATTTTAAGCACTCTTAACCCTTTGAATAACTCAATCGCTTTTGTGGCTCCTGTTTCAAGATTATTGACAATAATACATCCTTTATCTGTCCCGTATATCAAGTTATCTTTTACAACCGACAACGAGGTAATATTCTGAATTCCTTGAGGGGTCTCTAGTCGATTAATACTCAAGTTTGGAATTACATAAATACCATTTCTTAATGTAGCAATCCAATAATTGTCATTATTATCTCTAACTACTCTAGTAGTATACCTTTTTTCATAAAATCGCTTTTGAAATATCCATGTACCATCAACAATTTGATATACAAATGTTCCATCATTTGTATTGAACCAAACTCTATTATCAATTTCAGAAACATTAATAATCGTTTTCGATCGTATTTCTAAGGGTGTAAATACTTCTTTTAGTTTTCCTGAATCGGGTTCAATCTTATAAAATGTTGTCTCATTAATTCCTGACGGAGTAAAGTATTTTTCTCTACTTGAAATAAAGTAAAAGGTATTGTTAAAACTAAAGAAGCGATTATAAATATTGTTAGAATCGAATGTATATGACTGATGAAACTTACCGTTTCTAAATTGTAATATGGAATCATTAAAAAAGAACACATCCCCCGAATGACGTGCAATATTGGGTGGTATTTTTAGTAAGTTATTCTTGATCCTAGTAAGTTCCTTGATTTTTTTCGTGGAAAAATCGACATGGTATAAACCTTCATCTGTTGAGATACTTATCCCATCATTCTCATCCGTCGTAAAAACCGGTAATTGCGTGGTTTTAACTCGATCCTTTATATCAAAAAACAAATGC
Source organism: Asprobacillus argus (assembly GCF_032248395.1). Classification (NCBI taxonomy): domain Bacteria; kingdom Pseudomonadati; phylum Bacteroidota; class Flavobacteriia; order Flavobacteriales; family Flavobacteriaceae; genus Asprobacillus; species Asprobacillus argus. The sequence goes on along the minus strand of NZ_JAVTTO010000002.1, from coordinate 80,181 downwards.
AATACATCATTTTCAATATAAAAAAACTGACCAGAGACATTGCTACACCAGATCCTTCCTTTATGGTCTTTTTGGAGGTTAAAAACGGATAATCCTCTCTTATTCGGATGTGAATAATTGGTATATTCCTTTCCGTTATATCGAAATAAACCTTTATCTGCGGCCAACCAAATAAAACCATCATCATCCATAATCATATCGTAAAACTCAACATCTGGAAGACCGTCCTTTTGAGTCAGGTGAATAGATACCGGTTCTTGCGAAAACGCAAAGCTTGCGCAAAAGAAAAGTGCTATGACTAGTTTTAGTTGTCTAATGAGCGGGGAATTTAGGACTGGGCTAAATTAGAAAAAATACAGGATAAAAGTCACTGTATTTTCTAAATCAATTTTAACACAAAACTTAAAACACTAACGAACAAGCAATTACAACTTAACAAAACTAATTGCTACGCCTCCCCCTTCGGCCAGATTTACTGCCAATTTTGAATCTTTATTTACTTTTATGGTTTCTATATCTAAAGATAGCGGCTTTTTATCCCAGTGCGCATCTTTTCCATCTTTATAAATAGTTGCTGTATATTCTTGATTTCCGTCTAAAAAATCAAGATTTAATTCAAATGAACGTTTATTCTCATCTGTGATACTCCCTAAAAACCAATTTCCAGTACCTCTTTCTTTTCTTGCTATGGTAACATAGTCTCCAACTTCACCATTCAGTACCTTAGTTTGCTCCCAATTTACACCTACATCTTTTATGAATTGTAAAGGTTCAGGGTTCGCTTCGTAATGCTCTACCAAATCCGCAGCCATTTGAATTGGGCTATAGATTACCACATACAATGCTAATTGTTGGGCTAAAGTTGTATTAACCTGATTTTCTTTACGATATTCATCAAATTTAATATTAAAAATACCAGGCGTAAAGTCTATAGGCCCTGCTAACATTCTTGCAAAAGCTACTATTGGTAAATGCTCCGGAGGATTTCCTCCATCTCCTGACCAGGCATTAAACTCTTGTCCTCGAAGCCCTTCTCTAGATATAGTATTTGGATATGTTCTTCTTAAACCTGTTGGTTTTATGGGTTCATGCGCATTGATCGCTACTTCATATTTTGCCGCTTTCTCAACTGTCCTGTTATAATGGTTTACCATGTATTGCCCATGGTGATATTCTCCTTTGGGTAATATCTTCCCAACATAACCTGTTTTTACAGAATGAATTCCGTATTTCTTCATCAAGGCAAAAGCAGCATCTTGTTGTTTGGAATAGGTCTCGGTCGCAGCTGACGTTTCGTGATGCATAATAATCTCCACTCCTTTTTCTTTAGCATAACGAACCACTTCATCCAAATCATAATCAGGGTACGTTGTTACAAAATCAAAGACTCCTTCTCTATCTTCAAAACCGATCCAACGTTCCCAGCCAGTATTCCATCCTTCTACTAAAACACCTTTTATATTGTTCTTTGCAGAAAAATCGATAAATCGTTTTACGTTTTCAGTAGTGGCTCCATGTCTTCCATGTGCTTTTCCTGTATCTGTCCACTTGCCATTTACCATTTCCATTCCATAATCCCAAGAGGATTTTCCTAAATGCATTTCCCACCATACACCAGTGTACTTCATAGGAGTAAACCAAGAGATATCTCCTAATTTATTAGGTTCGTTTAAGTTAACGATTAAATTAGATTCGATCAATGAAGGAGCATTATCCGTAATATGTATGCTTCTCCACGGTGTATAAAAAGGCGTCGTTCTTTTCACTTTATAATCGTTATTTCTCGAGCCCACCAAATGACTTTTAAGGTTCAAGTTAACTGTATCCACTTTTAAGGTCATTCCAGAATAATCTACTAAAGCGGCTTCGTGAAAGCTTAAATGTACACCATCCTTACCGACCATGGTTACTGGTGTGTTCACAGCATTTTCTGGAATATAGCTTTGCGCCAGATTGGTTTTCGGGATATATGATTTTGCATCTATATTGGAGAGTTTCGTTGTGCTATATAAATGTTCATAGATATCCCAATCACCAGGTATCCAAAATGTCTTATAGTCTTCTGTAAGGTTGAATTCTGTATGTTCTTCAGCAATCAAAACTTCTTTTAAATTTGGCTGCTCAGGGAACTCAAATCGAAAGCCGACACCATCATTATACACGCGAAAAACTACATTCATTTTTCGTTGCAAATCAAACTTTTCTTCCAGTTCTATCTCGACTTCATTGTAGTAATTAAGCACATTTAGCTGCTCTCCCCAAAGCATCTGCCAGGTTTCATTTACTTCTATGGGTCTTTTCACCCTAGCTACAAACCCATTATCCAGTACTGGGGCACCTTTTAACTCAAAACCTACGTAAGAAGTATCAATAATTGCTCTTTCCTTATAATGAATTGTATAAAAAAACCTTCCTTCTGGACTTAAGTGAAAGTTTACTGAAATGTTTTCATTAGGAGAAGTTACTCCAGCTGATTCTACCTCGCAAGAGGTGATTACCAATGTCAATAGTCCTAAGAGGAAAATAAACTTTATCTTCATTTTATAATTTTTCAAGCAAAACTAATTCAAAATCTGAATCAATAACCACGGTTCCATCGATTACTTTTCCTGTTTGGTTAGAGTATGCGTCTCTTACCTCAGATCCGTCTTCAAATATAGCCCCTACCGAGATCGTTTTCTTTCCTTTTTGTAGATCTAGAGCAACCACTACTTTATCGCTATAATCTTGATGGGTGTATGATCTCGAAAAAGTATACGGCTTCTCAGATATCATTTGATGTCTACCTACTCCCACCGAAGGATGATTTGTTCTAAACCTACCTAGTTTTTGCCAATGCTCATGTATTTTTTTTGTTTTTTCGTCGTTCGTCAGAGCACCCCAGTTCATAAAAGATCGTAATGTAGCATCTCCTATTGTTCCTTCTATTACTAATGATCTTGCAGATTCATCTCCATAGTATATTTGTGATGCTCCTGGAGCCAACAATAACCAAGTAGCGGTTTCGTATGGCTTCTCTCTCTTAGCATCATACGGTTGACCATCATCGTGAGAGCTGAGATAGTTCAATATTCCGTACCCTTTCATTTCGCTATGCAATATACTGTCGTATCTACTAAAAACTTCTTCTCTACTTTTTTGTTTTGCATTCCACTTAAACTCAAAATTAATAAGATCGTTAAAAGCATTATCAAAATAATTTACCTTCTTATCTCCAAAATTGTAAAACTTCCCTGAAGAAATTCCGTAGCCATAAACTTCTCCAACTAAATAGAACTTATTATCATCTAATACCGCATCTGAATTATTGTTCTTATACTGCGTAAAAGCATAATCACATTCAGTTTTAAATTCTTGCCATACATTTTCTTCGGTATGCTTTACGGTATCTACACGATATCCATCAATACCAAATTCTGTAATATAATCTGTTAGCCACTTCATAATATAAAAGCGAGGTGCTCTAGGATATCCAGTTCTTTCAAAGAAAGCGTCCAATTCCTTTACTTCTTGCTCGTACCTGCCTTCAGCTTTCCATTTAACTACCAATTGAGCCGGCAGCTCAACCGCCTTATCACTATCCGTAAGAATATCTGGAAGGTTTTTTACTAGCGTACATTTAATCGTATTCTCGTAATTATTGTATGTACATTGCGGTTCTGTTCGTACCCAATCCGATGGCCACACAGGGTCTTTTTCCGTTACCGGTCCAGTATGGTTAATTACTGCATCCAAAAGAATTCGTATTCCATTCTTATGGGCTTCTGCAACCAACTCTTTCAAGTCTTCTTTCGTTCCATAATTAGGATCGATAGCGGTCCAATCCTTAGTCCAATATCCATGAAATCCGTAGGTTATCCCTGTTCCTTCATCTGTCCCTCCATGTATTTGTTCTACAATAGGAGTCATCCAAATTGCATTAATTCCTAAGTCTGTAAAGTATCCTTCTTTGATTTTTTGCGTAACTCCTTTAATATCTCCTCCTTCAAACCCACGTAATTTACCTGTCTCTTTTGTTCTATCAAAGTTGATATCATTGGTGGTATCTCCATTATTAAAGCGATCTGTAAGTAAAAAATATACATTTGCATTTTTCCAAACAAATGGAACTTTCTGAGGCTTTTTTTTGTGTGTGCACCCGATGAGTACTAAGAAACTTAAAAATATAAGGCTGATTCTTTTCATATTAATTGATTAAAACTTTATATTCTCCTGGTTTTAATGAGATTTCTTCTCCGTTCAATTTTAATTCCACGTTGGAAAAATAATCAGTGTAACCACCCTCTTTTTCCAATTTAATAGTTGCTATCTTATTCGACAAGTTTGCTAGATAAATCAATGTTTTATCATCCTTTTCCCTTTCAATAGCAACGATATTTCCATCTGTCGTTAATGATGCATAACTCGCAGCATTTCTACCTCCAGACAATGCTGGGTGTGTTTGTTTTAGCTTTCCTAGCTTTTCCAATAATATCCACATACTTCCTTTCTTCTTAGGAATGGAGTCCTTTTCAAAAAATTTTAATCGATGACTCAAATTATATTCTTGACCTGAATATATCAATGGCATTCCTGGAGCAACATAACTCAATACCGTCAAAGCTTCAGATGCTTTCCCCATGCGTTCTTCAATGGTGCCATTCCATGAGTTTTCATCATGGTTAGTTACAAAGATCATTAGTACATCATCTTTTGCATAACGCTTTTGGTCCTTTTCCATTACTTCGTTCCATTTCTTAACTACATCTTCTCCCTTAGCAATATGATTCATCGTGTGATGTCTGTCCCAACCATACGCCATATCAAACAACCCATCATTCATCAATTCAGGTTCCCAGGCTTCTGCCAGCATAAAAATATCTTTCTCTTTACGTAGCTGTGGAATCGCCTCTTGCCAAAAATCGAATGGTACCAAACCAGCTACATCACATCTAAAACCATCTACTCCTTCTTTTGACAACCAGAACTTCATATCGGCAATCATTTCCTTACGCATCTCTTTATTATCATAATTTAGATCTGCTACATCCGTCCAGTCAGTTCCTTTTGGGTGAATTACTTCCCTTTTTTCATTTTGAGTATAATAATCAGGATTCGTTTTCAACCATGTATGGTCCCAACCTGTATGATTTGGCACCCAATCCAAGATTACATAAATGTCATTATCGTGTGCAGTTTTTACTAGTTTTCGAAAATCCTTCATGGTTCCAAATTCAGGATTGATCTTTGTAAAGTCGGATACAGCATAATAACTTCCCAACATTCTTTTGCGTTCGTTATCGTCCTTGATTAAGCTCGCAAACTCACCACCCGTAGCCTTCCTTTTAGTTTCTGATATTGGAAAAATAGGCATTAACCATATGATCTTTACACCTAATTTTTTAAGTTCGGGAATGTCCTTCGTAAAGGCATCGAATGTACCTTCTTTAGAATATTGTCGGATGTTTGCCTCATAAATAATAGCACTCTCCATCATATCTGAGGAAAAAGAGGCTATCTCCTTCGACTTTTTATTTACTACTTCCTTCTTTTTCTCCTGACAAGAAAAAAAGATGGTGACTCCCAACAACAAAAGGGTACTTCTTAGATTCATTTACTTATGATTTTAACTTGATTTTTACTTTTAAATTTCTCTCTGGGTTCCATTGGATAGGAATGGTTAATTTTTTCTTATACAATCCAGCTTCTACTTTCTTTTTGCCAATTTTAATAGATCGAGGGTATTCTGAAATATTATGGATGATTAATTCGATTTCCTTAGGCTTACTTTCAAAGTTTTTACCAATCTCTGCTTTTAGTGTTATCTCCAAAGCGTTACTTCTTAGGTCACTTTGAAAGAATAATTTCTCGTAAGCCCCTTTTTCATAAGCATTTGCCGTCATCCCATCGTCATTATATAATTCTCTTCTGCTGATGTATACTGAAGGGTCATTATAATAATGTAACTGGATTTTATTGGGATCGTACTCTCCTGTATGCTGCATTGGGTAAGCCATCGGAATAAATGCTCCTCCGCGAACAAAAGTCGGAATGTGGTTTTCTCTGGTAGCTATTCTTCTGGTAATGCCACCTTCTATTATATCATCTGAGTAGAAATCAAACCAAGCATTTCCTTCTGGAAAATACATGTTTACGGTTTGTTCTTTAGGTTGAAGAATCGGCGCAACAAGAATATCAATACCCCACAAATACGTTGATGATAATGAGCTTAGTTGACGTTTCTTTGGCTCTTCGAAAAACAATGGACGCATTAGTGGGGCTCCTGATATATGATTATGGAACGCCAATGTATAGTTGTAAGGTAGTAATTTATATCGAAGTTCAATGGCTTCTTTGGCAAGTTTTTTAGTTTTTGGTGATCTAAAAACGGGCTCGCTAGGTACTTCTTCTTGTGCGTGCGGTCTAAATATTGGTTGAAACACGCCGTATTGCAACCATCTTACATACAGTTCATCATCCAGGTTTGCTCCTGCGAAACCGCCTAGGTCGGAATGCATATAACCGATTCCTTGAAGTCCCATTTGTAAAGAAATCTCTGGTTGAGATGCCAATCCTCCCCAACTCCTGCTCACATCTCCAGACCAGGGAATGAGTCCATATCTTTGTGATCCTGAATATCCAGCCCTCATCAATATAAATGGGCGCTTGTTTGGGTAATATTTTTGATACCCTTTATATATCAATCCCGCCCAATCATGTCCATAGGTATTGTGCACTTCATCAGCAGTTCCCGTGGCATGTAGCAGTTTTGAAGGATGTACTTCGGGTTCTCCTAAGTCTCCCCATAAACCTTGTACTCCCATATCTATAAGTCCCTTATAAACATTCCAAAACCATGTAGAACCCTTGGTGCTGTATATGTCTATTAATCCTGTATTTCCGAAATAGAAGTCGTAAGTAAATGGTTTTCCAGATGAATTTTTAGCTAAAACATCTTGTGCTACCGCTTCTTTCCATCGATCGGATGTTGTTAATACAAAAGGTTCTGTAATAAGAACCGTTTTGACACCTTGCTCATCTAAATTCTGAACCATTCTCTTCATATCGGGAAAAGAATCTTTATGCACTGCCAAATTCCCCATCGTTCCTTTAATGTCCTTTCCAAACCAATAGAGGTCCAGAATAACGGCATCAACAGGAATAGAGTCTTGTTTAAACTTGGCTATAGTTGCTTCTGTTTCTTTTTGAGAATGGTATCCAAAACGACTGGAAAAATTCCCTAATGACCATTTTGGTGGTAAAGGTTGTTTTCCCGTGAGGTCTGTATAGCTATCTACTATATCTAACCAGGAATCTCCTACAATTACCTGATACGTTTTTCTTCCTGAAATAGTTTCATACGTTAGTGTATTATTCTGCTTACTATCCAAATCTAAATAACCAATAGGAGCATTGTCAAAATGAATCATATACATATTAGATGAAGCTACAATAGGTAGTGTAAAATTCATCAACTCGGATCGTTCTTGATATCCGTAGTGTGCTTTATTATATAACTGTAATCTGTTACCACGCCTATTCATTCCTAATGCTCTGGCTCCTCCTCCATATAATACTTCATCTGGCGTTAAACTGAACTGTAATGTTTCGTGATCATTGGTCCTCTGATAGCCGTTCTTTTCAGATATCACCTGTTCTCCGTTATACCAATACGAAATCTTAAATGGTCTTTTCTTGATGCGTACTTCAAATTCTTTACTTTTAAATACACCTAACGAATCGTTATCACTATAACGAACACTTGAAGGTGTGGCCTTAAGTACCACTGCATGTGATTTTTTTTGTAGTGTTGTTTCTCCTTTTGGAGTAAATGTTGTTTCTACAATGGTCGGTGTATAAAATTTCATCTTATAAACTCCATCAGAAACACTGACTCTCAACTGATCATCGGCAAATTGGGCATCAATAAATTCTCTTTTCTTTATTGCGTCAGAAAACAACCATAAAATAGTTTCTTCAAAATTAGTTCGCCATAATTTTTCATTATGCTTTCCTTCGGGAACGACTTTGGAATGAATGTTTTCAGAAGGAAATCCTTGAGATTTTAAAATACCCACCATACTATTCATACCCTGCACAGTCTGGTTTATTTCTTGAAAACGCGTATTACCTCCTTCTTTTCCTCCTGCCAAAAAATAGATCTGTGAATCCTTGATATTTCCATTTACCTTAGAAAATTCATTAACTACAGGAGCAAACCAAAATGCTGGTGAATACACTCCTATTTTACCAAAAACTTCTGGGTATTTAATTCCTGCATAATGAGATATCAATCCTCCCATGGAGCTTCCAATTATTGCCGTATTTTGTTTACTTGTTAAGGTTCTATAATTCTTATCTATATGTGGCTTTAACGTGTTTACTATAAATTCTAAATAAGCATCTCCTTCTCCTCCTCCATATTCTTTATGGATCCAAGGCGAATATTCATCCAATCGTTTTTCGCCTCCATTGTCAATTCCAACCACGATCAACTTTAGATTCTTTTCACTGAATAGTTTATTCAATGTTTCATCAACATTCCATTCTCCTGAAAACGATGTGCCTGCATCAAAAAGATTCTGACCATCATGCATATAAACAACAGGATAAGATTCTTTAGATTTTTCATATCCTGGTGGTAAATACAGCCAAATTCTTCGCTTTCTTTTTAGTTGTGGAATTTCAAATTCTTTTGCCAGGACAGTAACATTTTTAGCCGCTGTAGTAGTTATTTTTTTTTCAAATAGGTGATCCCAACCTTCAATTGTTACTCTTAATGTATCGTTACGTTTATCGAAAGTATATGAACGATTATCAATACTGGATCCTTTAGCATCACATTCTACCGATTTCCAGGAACCTTGGGTAAATTTGAATTGAATCTGTTTTAACTCTTTAGGCAATGTAATCCTATAGTTATTTCCTTTCTTAACAAGCTGATATTCCTTTTTTCCGCCAGACCAACCTTCGAAATTTCCTGAAATGAAAATAGCAGCATCTTGTGTAGTTTCTTTTGGAAGTTGATCAACAATAATTGTAACCTGAGCAGAAAGAGTGAACCCAATAAATAATGGAATAGTTAATAAAAAGAGAGATTTTTTCATCTTAGTTACGTTTAGTAGTTAACAAAGTAACTCCTTTGGGGTTAATCTTTAATTCACCTTCCCAAATCATTTCTTCATCTGTAATGATATTTTTTACCTTCTTTCCTTTAATTCCAATTTCTTTCATCATTTCTGTGGATACAGAAGTTCTATCAGATTTGTTTAAAATGATAGCAACCACTTCATCCTCATACATCCTAAACAACACATATAGACCTCCTCTAGGAGCAAAATGTATCGTTTTACCGTCGTGCATGGCTTTACTCGACTTGCGATAGTTCAACAGCTTTTTTAAGAACATTTGCATATCTTTTTGAGCTGCGGTCAATCCTTTCCCTGTAAACGCATTTACAGCATCACCATCCCAACCACCAGGAAAATCTGTTCTGATCAATCCGTGGTCTCCCGGCTTTTTAAAATCATCCATTAAGATTTCTGTACCGTAATATATCTGAGGCGTTCTAGGCATCATTAGGTAATAGCTTAATGCCATTTTTGTTTTATGTACATCACCTTTTAGCTGTGTAAATATTCTGCTCATATCATGATTATCTGGAAATACCATAATATCTTTAGGATTGTAATAAGCAAAATCATTTGCCAAACCTTCGTAGATCTTTACCAACCCTTTATCCCAACTCTCTTCTTCGTTTAAAGCTTGTACTACCAAACTTTGCATGGCAAAGTCCATAGACGATCGCAAATTCGAATTGTATCCGTCTTTATTTACCTTCCCTTGTTGCCAATATCCTATGAGCAAAGGGTTATAACTCCACTCTTCTCCTACAATATTAAAATTAGGATATTCCTTCATGATAGCACCTGCCCACTTAGCCATAAATTCTTTGTCCGGGTATGGATACGTATCTTGTCTGATACCTCCCAAACCAAGTGTCTCAATCCACCAAATGCTATTCTGAATAATATAGGTTGCCATATATGGATTACGTTGATTAAGGTCGGGCATAGCCTCAACGAACCAGCCATCTGTTAATCCTTCTTTATCTATTTCTGAAGCATATACGTCTTGATTTGCAGTACGTCGATGATTAGAGAATTTAGTTTTCTTCCAATTCCAGTCTTCGATATTGTCTTCATAGTTTTTTTGATAATTCAACCAATCTTCAAAAGGCAAATCTTTCATCCACCAGTGATATAATCCGCAATGATTAGCTACTTGATCCATAATCAATTTAATACCTCTCTTACGTCCTTCGTCTGCTAACTTTCGGTACTCATCTAGCGTTCCAAATCTAGGGTCTACCTTGTAATAATCCGTCATTGCATATCCATGATACGATCCTTGTTTCATATCATTAATCAATAAAGGTGATGACCAAATAGCGGTAAAACCCATATCTGCAATATAATCTAAGTGATTTGTTATCCCAGTAATATCTCCTCCATGACGTGCATAATCGTCCTTTCGGTTGATCTTTTTCTCATTGAGATCTTCAAAAATATCATTGTTTGGGTTTCCATTCACGTACCTGTCCGGAGTAATCAAATAAATAACATCTGAGCTATTAAATCCTACATATTTATCTGCTTCTTTTTCTCTGGCTTTTAACTCGTATGTATGGATTTTCTCTTCTCCATTCTCTAGTTTGAAGATTAAATCGAATGTACCAGGCTTGGTTTTATTAGAAATATTCAAGTCCACAAATAGATAGTTCGGACTCTTCGCTTTATGCAATTTTTCTATGACAACACCGGGATACTCTATTGTTAATTCGGCCTTACCAATGTTCGGATGCTTTATAAGCAACTGTACTTGTGAGTTTTCAAAACCTACCCACCAGTTTGGTGGTTCTACTCGATCAACCTCATAAACTTCTTTTACAGTACGCTTATTATCATTGGTTGACACTTGCGTTTCTTTCTTTTCGCATGAGGCTAAAAAGAAGACAAAGCTTGTGCAAAAAAGGAAGAGTTGTTTTTTCATGGTAAAAGAAGTTTACTAGATTGTTATACGGTTACTAAATTATTTGGGGTCACCAAAACTGATGCTCCATTAACTAAAATGGAAATCTTATCGCCATTTATCAATTCAAAATTGGTTTTATTTTGGGTGACATTAATTTTCAATATTTGATTTCTAAAATTGATTTTAAAAGAGTAGGCCTCCCACTGCTTGGGAATTCTAGGTTCAAAAGATAGTTTTCCATCTATTATACGCATTCCTCCAAAACCTTCTACAATGCTCATCCAGGTACCTGCCATAGAGGTAATGTGTAATCCCTCATGCACTTCATGATTGTAGTCGTCCAGATCCAACCTCGATGTTCTTAAATAGAATCTATATGCCTGATCCATCTTACCTAACTTGGCAGCTTGTACGCTATGCACGCATGGCGATAGTGAAGATTCATGAACTGTAAACGGTTCATAAAAATTAAAATGACGTTCTAGATCTTCTTCAGAAAATTTATCTTCAAAGAAATAGAATCCCTGAAGTACATCTGCCTGCTTAATAAAAGGAGATCTCAAAATTCGATCCCAAGACCAGTGTTGATTAATAGGTCTTGACTCTTGAGGGAGGTCCGCCACGGTAATAAGATCTTTATCCAAGAAACCATCTTGTTGTAAAAAGACGTTATGCTCTTCCGAATACGGAAAATACATGTTATCTGCTACTTCTTTCCACTTTTCAAGTTCATTGACATCAATAGTAGTTTTCTCACTAATTCTTTGATAATCCGTATTGAATTCTTGCGCTACTCTTTTGATATTTTCAATCGCATAATTAATACACCATCTGGCAATATAGTTTGTATACCAGTTATTATTTACATTGTTTTCATACTCATTTGGTCCCGTTACACCTAATATAACATACTTCCCTTTTTTTGTTGAATACGTTGCTCTTTGGTGCCAAAATTTGGCAATTCCAATGAGCACTTCCAATCCTTTTTCTGGAATGTAATTATAGTCATTCGTATATCGACAGTAATTATAAATTGCAAAAGCGATCGCTCCATTTCTATGAATCTCTTCGAAAGTTATTTCCCATTCGTTATGACATTCTTCCCCATTCATAGTTACCATTGGATACAGCGCAGCTCCATTCTTAAAACCAAGTTTCTCGGCATTCTCAATGGCTTTGTCTAGATGATGATATCTATATTCTAGTAACTTCCTAGCTACCTTCTGATCTTTGGTTGCCATATAAAATGGAATACAATATGCTTCCGTATCCCAATACGTACTTCCTCCGTACTTTTCTCCAGTAAATCCTTTAGGCCCAATATTTAATCGAGCATCAGTTCCCAAGTATGTTTGGTTTAATTGGAAAATATTAAATCGAATTCCTTGCTGTGCTTTTACATCTCCTTTAATGGTAATATCAGCTGTTTCCCAGATACGAGACCAGGATTTCTTTTGAAGTTCTAATAAACCGTCGAACCCTATATCTGTAGCTTTTTTCAGTACGTTCTTTGCAACATTTACCAATTCGAGTTTATCATGATTTCGATCTACCACATACCCTCCAAATTTGTGTATTGCGAATGTCTGTCCCTGCTTAATTCCTTTTTTATATGAGCAAGAAGCGTAGTTAGATGATTTTTTTTCTACACCAGAAATTTCTTGTTGCTTTCCATCCAAAAACACTAGAGACTCCATATATGTGCAAGCGCAGAAATTTGTTTTCATCGTTCTTGCCTGTAAGAATGACTGTTGCTCTTTTTGAGTCACATCTAATATGTCCCAAAATTGATCGTCCCAATTCGTATCTTCATTAGTAATTCCTCCATCTATATAAGGAGAGAACTCAACAGTAGCATCGCCATTTACTAGAGTAACCGAATACTTTATAGCACCAACTTCATCAAACTCTAAGCTTAAAAAACGTTGAGTATATACATTGACTTTAATTCCATTTTGTAGCGTAGCATCAAAGCTTCTGGACAACCAACCTTCTTTCATGTTCAATTCTCTTTTGAAATTGTTCACTTCAAGGCACGTATGTAAGTCTAATTTTTCATCATTTATAGTAACGTTGATTCCAATCCAATTTGGAGCATTCAATACCTTGGCAAAATACTCTGGGTATCCATTCTTCCACCAACCAACTCTTGTTTTGTCCGGATAGTAAACTCCGGCAATATAACTACCTTGAAAGGTAGGGCCTGAATAAGACTCCTCGAAATTAGCTCGTTGTCCCATAGCGCCATTTCCAATACTGAATAAGCTCTCTGAAGCTTTTACCGTATCAGGATTAAATCCTTTTTCTATAATAGACCATTCATTAGGAATGATATAATCTTGATTCATTTTGTTTTCTTTTACTTAGTTATTAAGCATCAATTTTCACTTCGTTTTTCAACAGGTTATTTAAAAAATCTACACTGATCTCCGTGAAATCCTTAAATACATAATCTGCTTCATGCAATACTGCTTTGCTTCCTACACCTATCGATATCATATTGGCAGTATTGGCTGCTTTTACACCTGAAACGGAATCTTCAAAAACAATACACTGTTCGGGTTCCATTTCCATCGATTCGGCTGCCCTTAAAAACACTTCCGGATCTGGTTTTGCTTTTGTTACATTGGTACCATCAACAATAACATCAAAGCTATCGTACAAGTTTACTTTCTTTAAAATGGTTCTGGCATTTTGACTTGCCGATCCAAGTGCAATGGGTTGGTTTATTGATTGAAGATGTGCTAATACCTTAACAACATCTGGTAAGATCTCAGACTCATCCATCTGATAGACATGATTGATATAATCATCATTCTTTCTTGCCATCAATTCCATAAAAGTATCTTCCGATAATTCAATATTACCCCATGCTAAAATTTTTTCTAATGATTCTACTCGACTTACTCCTTTTAATTGTTCGTTCTGTTCTTCGGTAAAATCTACTCCCACACTGTTGGCTAATTTCCTCCAAGCGAGAAAGTGGTATTTTGCGGTATCCACAATGACACCGTCAAGATCAAATATGAATCCTTTTTTATTCTTCATATGCTTCGGATTGATATGTAATAGCGTTCTTTTCTGTAATTAAAAAATTACAAAACCCTGCAATTATTAAACTCGAGCCTGCAACAAGCATTGCATTAATTGTTTTTTCACCTAATAAACTAGAAACGTAATTGATTCCTCCGACTGCCGCTATAATTTGAGGGATCACAATAAACATGTTGAATATTCCCATGATTACACCCATTTTCTTTGGATCGACTGAACTAGATAACATTGCATAAGGCATAGATAAAATACTTCCCCAGGCAAAACCTATTAAAGCAAATGACAATGCCAAATATTCGGGAGATGGTATTACGTACATTGAGATGAATCCTATACCTCCTAAAATAAGTGAGGTCATATGCACATATTTTCTATTGATCCTTCTTTTAGCTGTATACAGTACCAAAATAAGCGCGAAAGCCATTGATGATAATCCGTAAATTCCCATATAAGATCCTACTTCATTGGATGCTTTTTGAAACGCCGTATTGGCAGTATCAAAAGCTGATTTCTCCACACTGTTATCCATATTGTAATTTGCTTCTATGGGCGCAGGTGTTTTATAAACGTGCTCAGTCAGTGCAGGATTTGCCATACTCCACATTGTAAAAAAGGCGAACCAGCTAAAAAATTGAATTAAACCTAGTTTTTTCATGGTACTAGGCATACTTCCAATATTGTTTATGATATCGGGAAGGAATTGATTCTTCTTCTTTTTTTCTTTTTTGAACTCTTCCATATCCTCCGGAGGATATTCCGATGTTGTAAAAACTGTATATAAAATAGTCACCAAAAAGACAATTGCTCCGATGGCGAATGCTACTTTTACAGACATTGGAATCACACCAGATTCTGCTGAATCACTTACTCCTAGCTTAGAAACCATCCAGGGTAAACTACTCGCAACCCAAGTACCTACACCAATAATCAATGTTTGTACAACAAACCCATAAGATCGTTGGGACTTTGGTAATTTATCGGCTACCAATGCCCTAAAAGGCTCCATTGAAATATTAATAGATGCATCTAGAATCCATAAGAATCCTGCTGCCATCCATAAGGCTGATGAATGTGGTACAAAAAGTAGTGCTAATGAGCTTAAAATAGCTCCGATTAAAAAGTAAGGTCTCCTTCTTCCCCATCTAGGATGCCATGTCCTATCACTCATATATCCAATAATTGGTTGTACGAGTAATCCGGTTAAGGGCGCAGCAATCCACAATATAGGAATATCATCTATTTCTGCTCCAAGTGTTTGAAAAATTCGAGACATGAAGCCTCCTTGTAATGCAAATCCGAATTGTATCCCTAAAAACCCAAAACTCATGTTCCAGATCTCGAGGAAACCTAATTTACGCTTCTTCATTATCGTAATTATTAGTTAATACTACGATAAGCGCGATGACTTATCAATTAATAAATGTGTGGAATGTAATTTATTGATAAATCGATTAATAAAGTCGTAAAGATATATATTTTTGGTTTACACTTGCAAAAAAACCAATTTTTCTACTACTTCGATTTCGTAGATTCTCGTACATGTAAGTTACTAGAAATCACTTTGGTTCTAGGTGGGAGCGATTCGTTTTCATTTTCAATTCTTTCTATAAGTAGCTCAACTGCTTGCCTTCCCATAGTCAATCCATGTTGTACAATTGCAGTAATAGAAGGAGACGAATATTCAGAGATCAACCCGTCTGTAAATCCTATTACCGAAACATCTTCCGGCACTCTTAAATTTTGCTCTTTAGCTAAACGAATGGCTATGGCCGCATATATTTCATTTACGGCAAAAATGGCATCAATTTCGTTATCAAACACCTTGGCTATTTGTGTTTTCGCATCTTCTTTTTCATCTATCTCTAGTACCAAATTCTCATTCGACATCAAATCGAATTCTTTCAATGCTTTTAAATATCCTTGTTTTCTTAAAGTTCCAATATTCACGTGTTCTGGAGTACTTAACATGGCTATTTTTTTTCTACCATTTTCTGCTAAATGCTTTGTTGCTTTATACCCTGCTCCAATGTCATCTACGATTACTTTATCACAAAAAATAGAATCATGAACTCTATCGAATAGCACCAATGGAATTTCTTCATTAACTAAACCTTGAAAGTGCTCGAAATGACTATTTTCTAACGTTTCATTAGATATAGAAACAATTAAGCCATCAACACTTCCGTTCGATAAAACTTTAAGATTATTAACCTCGCTTTCGTAAGATTCGTTCGAAAAGCACACCATAATATGATACCCTTTATCATTGGCCCCACTTTCAATTCCTTTTATTACCGTAGAGAAAAAATGATGCACAATTTTCGGTAAAATTACACCAATGACTTTCGTCTTTTGATTTCGTAATTGTAAGGCTAAATTATTAGGCTTGTAATTATAATAATCGGCATAGGCCTTTATCTTGTCCTTCGTTTCAACACTAATTTCATGACTATCTCTTAACGCCTTAGAAACAGTAGATGTCGACACCCCCAATTCTTTAGCGATTGTCTTTATGGTAATTTTTTGCCTCATTATTTACTAAAATCTTTGTTTTCAGGGTCGATTTTTGTCTAGTTTACAATTTTAACGAAAAAGTTGTCAACACGAAAACGTTTTCGGTAGTTATATACTAAAGGAGTAACTCTTTTAAATTATATATTCACGGTGTGGAATGTAAATTTATTGTTAATCACAAGTCAAATTTACGGTTATTTATTTAACAAAATATACATGAGAAAATTTAAATTATTGTTAACAGGTATACTTTTATGTTTCTCCTTTACCGTGTTTGCTCAACAAACATTAAAAGGGGTCGTAAAAGACAAAACAACGGGTGAAGGATTACCCGGGGTTACTGTGGTAGTTAAAGGTACTAATAACGGTACATCTACCGATTTTGATGGAAATTTTGAACTAAAGAATGTTAAATCAGGTGATACTATTGTAGTTACCTATTTAGGATTTAAAGAACAAGAGGTTACCATTGGAACAAATTTTAACATAACGATACAATTAGAAGAAAGCACAGAACGACTAGATGAAATTGTTGTTGTAGGATATGGTTCTACAACGGTAAAGGATGCTACAGGGTCTGTAGAAGCAATTACAGCAAAAGATTTTACGAAAGGAAACATTGTAACGCCAGAAAACTTACTATCAGGTAGAGTTTCTGGAGTAAGTGTTAAAACTAGTGGAGCTCCAGGTTCTGGATCTGAAATTAGAATTCGTGGCGGATCTTCATTAGGAGCTTCCAACAATCCTCTAATTGTAATCGATGGATTACCAATAAATGAAGGTTCTGTAACAGGTTCTAGAGGGATCTTAGCAAGTATCAATCCAAATGACATTGAATCTTTTTCGGTTTTAAAAGATGCATCTGCAACAGCTATCTATGGATCGAGAGCTGCAAATGGTGTGATTATTATTACCACCAAAAAAGGATCTTCTAGTTATTCTTTGGATTACGATCTACAATTCAACTTTGGTAAGCTAAATGATCGTGTAGACGTTTTTTCTGCAGGAGCATTTAGAGATCTTATTGCACAACGCAGACCAGGGGATCTTGGACTTTTAGGAAGTGCATCGACAGATTGGCAAGATCAGATCTTTCAAACTTCTGTTTCCACAATCCATAACCTATCTGTAAGAGGTGCATTATTTGATAAGATTCCAACGAGATTGTCTGTTGGATTTACTGATATAGAAGGTTCTATTTTAACATCAAACTTTAATAGAGCAAATGTTTCATTATCTATGAATCCTAGTTTTTTCGATGATCACTTAAAAATTGGATTGAATTATAACAGAGCTTTTGAGGATAGCAGATTTGGTGACTCTGGTCAAATTGGTTCTGCATTACGCTATGACCCAACACAACCCGTGTATGATGCTACAAACCCTTATGGAGGCTTTTATCAACACATGAGCGGAGCTATAATAGCAAATGGTACAAGAAATCCTGTTGCCGAACTATTGCTTCGAAATAATACAGGAAAAGTATTCAGACAATATGGAAACTTAAAGTTTGATTACAAATTTCATTTCTTACCAGAGTTAAGTGCTGTTGTAAACTTAGGAATTGATAAAACGAAAGGTTCTACAATTGACTTGAACGATTACGATTTAGGGAGACCATCAGCAGCTTTAATAAATGCAGGAGTAGATAGTAGAGGAAGTCAGGAAAGAAAAAATGAACTAATCGATGCATATTTAAAGTATGGAAAAGAGTTTGGAGATTTTAAGTTCGATGTAACAGCGGGATATTCATATCAGCGGTTTGAGAACTTTGGAAGTTTTACAGGGAACATTTTTGCGCCTAATAATGTAGCTTCTTCTTTTGCAGACCCAGATGTTGTCAATATTGGATATTTAGGTAGAGTGAATGTAAGCTATAAAGACAAATATCTTCTTACCTTAAACTATAGAAGAGATGGAACCTCTCGTTTTTCTGAAAAGAACAGGTGGGGTGACTTCGGAGGAGCTTCATTTGCTTGGCAAATGAGTGAAGAAGATTTCCTGAAAGACTCAAATGTAATTTCTACCTTAAAATTAAGAGCAAGTTACGGTCTTACAGGTCAACAAAATCTACCTGGTGTAAACGATTTATATTTACAGAGATATCGTTTTGGAAATCAAAACTCTCAATACTTATTTGGAAATCAGGTAATTTTATCTACCATACCTTCAGAAATCAATGAAGATTTGAAATGGGAAGAAACAGCTACTATCGAGGTAGGTATTGATTATGGTTTATTCGATGATAAAATAACCGGGTCTTTAAATGTATTTAAAAAGAACTCAACAGATCTTTTAGCAGATTCACCAACGGCATATAACTTTACCAATAGTGTATTCCAGAATAATGGAGAGTTTGTAACTAGAGGTATTGAATTTTCTGCAAGTGCAGATGTGATCGCTACAGAAGATATCAATTGGAACGTAAATTTCAATGCAACATTCTTAGATAGAGAAATTGAAAAATTGGCATTAGGACAAGATGTACAAATATTCAATATCTCAGGAGGTACTGGAGGGTACGCCGTGTTAAGAAGAGAAGGAGAAGCTCCAGATTCTTTTTATGTATTTAAGCAATTATATGATACTGCTGGAAACCCTATTGAAGGAGCTTATGCTGACTTAGACGGAAATGGTATTATCAATGATGATGATAGATACATTAAGGAAAATCCTCAAGCCAATGTTATATTAGGTCTTCAATCAAGTTTCAATTACAAAAAATTTGACCTAGCATTTAACTTAAGAGCAAACATTGGGAACTACGTATATAACAATGTAAATTCGTCAAGAGCTCAATATGCGTTATTACAAGATAATGCGGTGGCAGGAAACATTCCTACTTCGGTATTAAATACGAATTTTATAAATACGTCTGATGTTATAACCTCAGATATTTATATTGAAAACGCATCTTTTTTAAGAATGGATAATATCACATTAGGATATACTTTTGATAGACCTATAAAGAAATACAGCACAAACAGCGTTCGTATTTGGGCAGGTATGCAAAATGTGTTTACAATCACAAATTATTCAGGTCTAGATCCTGAAGTGTTTAATGGTATAGATAATCTAATCTATCCAAGAGCAAGGACTATCTTGTTGGGAGTAAACGTTAAATTTTAAAACAACATTATAATGAAAAAAGAATTCAACATATTTAAAATATTCGCGATTGCTATCTTTTTGTTAAGCATCACTACTTCATGTAATGATGACTTAAATATTACACCTGAAGATGATCAATCTGTATTAGGTGAAGATTTTTTCCAAGATGAAGCAGCATATAAAAGAGCTTTGGCTGGAATCTATTCAAACTTAGCACTGACAGGAGTAGACGGACCGACTTCATCAAATATTGATGGCTTAGATGCTGGTACCAGTCAATTCGGAAGAGTATTGGTATACCTGCAAACTTTAAGTGCGGATCAAATGATCTGGTCTTATGAGAATGATGCCGGAACTAGAGAGATTCAAAGAAATTTATGGACGGCTCAAAACCCTATTTTAACGGGTATGTTTGGTAGAAATGATGTAACAATTGCGTTTGCAAACAATTTTCTAGCAGAGACAACCGATGCTAAACTTGATGCAAGAAATGTTTCGACTGGTACAAGAGCAGAAATCGTAACATTTAGAGCAGAAGCCAGGTTAATGAGAGCATTAGCCTATTATTACGCTATGGATCTATTTGGTAAAGCCAATTTTTCTGATGAAACTACGCCGATTAATAGTATTCCTGCAGTATATGATAGAGCACAATTGTTCGATTTTATTGAATCAGAATTAGTGGCTATTGAAGCTGATTTACTAGATCCAAGACAAAACGAACATGGAAGAGCTGACAAAGGGGTTGCTTGGATGATTTTAGCTAAAATATATTTAAATGCCGAAGTATATATCGGACAAGCTAAGTACGATAAATGTATTGAATATTGTGATAAAATTATTGGAGGTGGTTATGCATTGGCAACAAACTATTTGCACAATTTTATGGCTGACAATAATACCAATTCAGCAAACAGCGAAATTATATTTCCTATTGTTTCAGATGGAGTATACACCCAGAATTATGGGCCTACAACCGTTATGATTAATGGTTCCGTAGGAAGCATTGAAAAAAATGGACTTGACGTTGGTGTAGGTGAAGAAGGTTGGGGCGGTGCTTTAAGAGTACGAAAGCAATTTGCTTTATTATTTAATGGAAGCCAGTTTAATAATGACACAAGAAATACTATTATTTCTGGTAATAGGTCAATTGAAATTACAGACATTTCAGATAGAGATCAAGGGTATATCATTCAAAAATACTCTAACCTAACATCTACTGGTGCTCTAGGAAGTGATCGGGAATTTGCTGATGCGGACTTCCCTCTATTCAGATTAGCAGATGTGTATCTAATGTATGCCGAATCTAACCTAAGAGGTGGCGGAGGTATGCTAGATGATGCTGTAGATTATGTAAATCTCCTTAGAATGAGAGCGGGGAATCCAGAAACTGTGACTAGCGGTATGTTAACTTTAGATTTCATTTTAGATGAACGATCTAGAGAATTGCATTGGGAAGCGCATAGAAGACAGGATTTGATCCGTTATAACAAGTTTACAGGAGGTAACTATAATTGGGTTTGGAAAGGAAATGGTAGCAACGGTATTGCATTACCAGCGCACTTAAATTTATATCCAATTCCTAATTCGAATTTAGCTACGAACCCAAATTTAACCCAGAATCCTGGTTATTAATTTAAAACGATTTTAAAAAATGAAAAATTTAAAACGATTTTCTATCACAAGTGTTCTTAGCTTAGTATTGCTTTTATTCTATTCTTGTGATGACAATTCAGACATATTCACGGTTTCACAACCAACAGCTCCCGTTTTAGCAGGTTTAAATTTCACTAACATCGAGTTAGATGCAGTGAACACGGACAATCCTGCCTTAACGTTAAATTGGCAACATGCTGATTATGGTGTACAAGCTTCTATAAATTATGCGATTCAATTTGCTAGTGATCAAGATTTTACAAATCCGGTCACTGCGGCAACCACAACAGGCCAGACTTCTGCAACACTATCAGTTAGTCAATTAAATTCGGCAGCTGGAAATGCTGGTTTGAACCCTTTTGAATGGGCAACCATATATGTACGAGTTGTATCCTCCTTGGGAGCTCAAAACGGAGTTCAATCAACTTCAAATGCGGTTAACTTTATGGTTTTCCCATATTTTAATTATGTATTTAATGATTACTTCTTAGTAGGAGATGCAACCGCACCAGGTTGGGATAACAATGGTAACAATCCTGCATTATTTAGAGATGAGAACGATCCAAATATATTCTATTATACAGGGCTATTTGCCAATAACGGTCATTTTAAAGTACTTGAAACAAAAGGACTTTGGCAACCACAATGGGGTACTGATGATGGCGTAACTGTTGGTACAAACCCTGGTGGCGGAACAGATCCAGAAAGATTCCCATATGGGGGCGGTAATGGTATTCCACAAGGGTTTTATACATTCACGATTAACTTTGCTTCAAACACGTTTACGTTTGAACCTTTCAACGCATCAGGTATAACGAGCCCAGCAAGTTTAACCTTACAAGGTTCAAGTACAGCCAATGTTGCAATGACTCCATTAGCTTTTGATGGGCATATCTGGTATGCGAATAATGTTCGTTTAACACCAGGAGATGTTGCATTTGTTACTGGAAGTGCAGATTCTTGGGGAAGTACAACTTCCTTCTCAGGGGTTGCAACTTCAGGAGGTGGATCTATTCCGGTGATTGTAGAAGATGACTACGATGTTTGGTTTAATGACCTTACAGGGCGTTATATTCTAATTCCTTTAAACCTATAAGTCAAACTAATACAAAAAATATAAAATGAAACGATATATAAAAAAACTGAGTTATCTCTTGCTTACACTCACCTTACTTATGGGTGCATGTCAGCCAGAAGAGACACTGATCATAACGCCTCCAAATGCAGAGTTTACATTGGACGCACCTGGTATTAGCAATGTGTACTTAAACTTCGCTTTACCAAATAATCCAGCGTTTACCATCACATGGAAAGATGATATTACTGGGAGTTCTGACTATACCGTAGAAATGTCAACAGATGATGCTTTTACATCACCAGTTACGCTAGGGACATCTACTACCGATAATTTTTCGATGACAGTTTCAGACTTCAATGATGCTATTGTAAGCACAGGAGTTACAAACTTTAGTGATATAGCCGTATACATGAGAGTAAATGGTGGGGGTACGTATACAAATAGTATTCTTTTTTTAGTAACAAGCTACCCTGTTAATGCTCCCACTTTTGGAGCTGGTGGAGCTGCGAATGGAGATTCATTCTCTTTATCGCTTGCAAATAATGATCAGATAGCAATTACTATCGCATGGGAAGATCCTATTTTGGCTTCTAACCTTGTTGACGTAGATTATTATGTTGAGGGAGCGGCACCAAGCACGAACTTTATTACACCGATAGAGGCAGCAATGGTAACGAATCAAACTTCGGTTACCCTTACCAATGCAGAGTTAAATGCTTTAGCAATTGAAAGTGGTATTGCTGTTGATGCAACAGGCGATTTAGAAATTCGTGTGCGATCTGTTATTACAGATGCTGCATCAGGTAGTGTTTTAGAAAGAATCTCTACATCCATCACTATTTCAGTAACCACGTATCTTACGGTGTTAGATTTATCAACAACATGGGGAGTGGTAGGTTCTGCTGCAAATAACTGGGGAGCAACTCCAGACTTACCCTTCTACAAAACAGATGTAGATGGTGTAATAGCAGCGTACGTGACATTAACAGACGGTGAAATCAAGTTTAGAGAGAACAACGATTGGGCCAATAACTATGGAAGTAATAGCTCTACTGGTGGTGCTTTAGTAGCTGGTGGTGGAAACCTAACAGTGAGTGCAGGTGCTTATAAAATCGTTATGGATTTGAATAATCTAACCTATACCATTGAAAGCTTCTCTCTTGGTATTGTGGGAAGTTCTTATAACAATTGGGGTGCAACTCCAGATTTTATGTTAGAATATGATCCTTATTCGGATGTGTTTAGAGGTATTGCTACATTACTTACTGGTGAAATGAAGTTCAGAATGAACAATGACTGGACGGTGAATTATGGCGACAATGGTAACGATGGAACTTTAGACGCAGGTGGTGCTAATATTGTTACAACGGCAGGAATTTATATTGTTACTGTGAATATGAACGATATGACCTACACTTTAGAGCCCATAGACTACGTGTGGGGATTAGTGGGAAGTGCATATAATAACTGGGGAGCAACTCCAGATGCGCAATTCACCAGAGATTGGTCACAACCTTTTGGCGATGTTTGGATATTAAGAGATGTAGATCTTTTAGCAGGTGAATATAAATTTAGAGCAAATAACGATTGGGCCGTAAACTATGGAGATAATGGATCAAATGGTACATTAGAAGCAGGTGGAGCGAATATTGTTTCTACAGCTGGCACGTATACCATTACACTGGATTTTACCGATCCAGCGAATCCAACATATACTGTTAACTAGCAATCTATTAAATATAAAAAAGGCTGATGTTATATCAGCCTTTTTTCAATAAACATATACTATGAAAAAACGAGTACTCTTCTTATTTATGGTGATGATAAGCCTTCTTGGTTTTTCTCAGGTGCAGGATGTTACCTATACCATTAGTCCTAATACATTTGAAGAAGATGATTCTATTACCATAACGGTAGACGGAACCACCTTAAATGAGGCATCTTGGGGTATTACAGACAACGCGCTATATATTTGGTCTTGGTCATATGATCTAAATGACGAAAATTCTATGGATTGTCCAACCAATGGAAGTTGGACAAATTCAAATGAAGCAAATAAATTAAGCTACAATAGTACGAACGATGAATATAGCATCACCTTTACTCCTTCTACTTTTTATGCCAGAACTGACATTGGAAGAATCGGTTTTTTGTTTAAGGCAAAAGATGGATCAGGAGACAAAAAAACACCCGATTATTATGCAGAAGTAGGTTCTTTTCAATTAACAAGAACGGCGCCTACAGACCAAACAACAATTATTACATCGGGACAAGTAGTTCCAATAACCGCAACTACCACATTAGCTGCTGATTTTGTTTTAAAAGCAAATGGTAATGTAGTGAACAGCTCTAGCAGTAGTTCTACTTCCTATAGCTATTCACCTACCCTTACAGAAAGTACCTTTTATGAACTAGAAGCAACAAATGGAAGTACTACATTAACCTCTTCATTTCAAATAATTGTAACCCCAACAGTCACTGAAGCCCCGGTTCCTGCCAATATGAAAGATGGTATAAACTATGACACAGGAGATAATACAAAAGCAACATTAGTTTTGTACGCACCTGCTAAGAACTATATTCATATAATAAGTAGTTTGAACAATTGGTTGGTAAACGACAACTATCTACTAAAAAAAGATAGTACTAAAGATCGTTTTTGGATTGAACTAACGGGGCTAACTCCTCAAACAGATATTACTTTTCAATACCTTATTGATGGAACCCTGAGAGTAGCAGATCCTTATTCTACAACAGTACTAACAGAATCGAACGATCAATTTATAGATAGTACCACCTATCCCAATCTACCCGCTTACCCTACAGGACAGACAAATCATTCTGTTAGTCTTATAAGAACCGGAGAAATTCCGTACAACTGGCAAATAACTAATTTTACACCTCCTGCAAAGGAAGATCTAGTAATCTATGAATTGTTAGTTAGAGATTTTGATGCATTACATAGCTTCGATGCAGTAAAAGCGAGATTAGATTACCTGCAAGACTTGGGTATTAACGCTATTGAATTGATGCCTGTTAGTGAATTTGATGGAAATAGCTCATGGGGATACAACCCATCCTTCCACATGGCGTTAGACAAATATTATGGAACCACAAATGCATTTAAACAATTGATTGATGAATGTCATTCAAGAGGAATTGCAGTAATTATAGATGTGGTATATAATCACGGTACAGGACAGCATCCTTTCTATAGGATGTGGAATACCGACAACGGTGGTTATGGCGGTCAAGCTAGCGTAGACTCGCCATTCTTTAATGCAGTAGCAACCCATCCTTTCAATGTTTTCAATGACTTCAATCATGAAAATCAAGCTACTAAAGATTACGTAAAACGAACCGTGCAATATTGGATAGAAGAATATAAAATAGATGGTATGAGATGGGACCTTTCAAAAGGTTTTACACAAGTATCTACAACAGATGTAGGTGTTTGGAGTTCTTATCAGGCGGGTAGAATTGCCATTTTAAAAGAATATGCAGATTATCAATGGGAAGTAGATGCTGATTCTTATGTAATTCTAGAGCATTTTGCTGACAACTCAGAAGAAACAGAATTAATTAACTATCGCGTTGGAGAAGGCTCCAAAGGTATGATGGTATGGGGTAACCACAATCATACTTATAATGAGGCAACCATGGGGTATCATGAAAATGGTAAATCTGACTTCTCTTGGATATCCTACAAAAACCGAGGCTGGACCGTTCCCGCTAACGTAAGTTTTATGGAAAGTCATGATGAACAACGTCTCATGTATAAGAATCTACAGTTTGGAAATTCAAACAGTGGTTACGATATTACAAATCTAGCGACGGCATTAGACAGAGAGGAATTGGCTGGAGCATTCTATTTTACCATCCCAGGCCCGAAAATGATCTGGCAGTTCGGAGAACTAGGATATGACATTGATATTAATTTCAATGGAAGAACAGGAGAAAAACCGATACTTTGGAATTATTTCAACGAAACAGATCGAAAGGACATTTACGATACCTGGGCTACCTTGATAGCACTTAAGAAAGAATACGACGTATTCAGAACAAATGACTTTACATTAGATGTTGCCAACACAAATGGATTAAAAACCATTCATTTGACAGACCCGAATGGAAGTTCTAGCTTAAAGTATGTAACAATTATTGGAAACTTTGGCGTTACTACACAAGACATCACTCCTGCATTTCAACAAGTAGGTACCTGGTATGATCTATTGGATAATAATACTACCATAAATGTGACAAATGTGAATAGTGTAATATCGCTACAACCTGGAGAGTATAAAGTATACGGAAGCAGCCCTTCAACATTGAGTACCGAAGATAATTCTATTTCTAGGTTTACAGTATATCCAAATCCATCAAGAGATTATATACACATAAATGTAAACGTAACAGAAATGATTATTTATAATATGCTTGGTAAGAAAGTGTTAGCCTATAAAGGAAACTATAGGCCTGACCATCCTTTTCATATTGGTTCTTTACCAAAAGGAATGTATATATTGAAAATGAAAGAAGCACATAAAACGACAACAACAAAACTGATTATAAATTAATATTGTTTTTCATTGATTTATTAAGGTCATGCTGTAAGGTGTGGCCTTTTTGTTGATTTAGAATTTCCGCAACAAAGTTTATCTTGATAATTCACTATAAATCAACTATATTTGCGAGACATAAAAAAATAAGGGTTTTAATGGGGGTTATAAACTTTATTTTTTATCTGTTTGGGGGAATGGGTAAAAAAACTACACGTACAAGAATATTTACATGTTTAATTTTAATGGTGTTTATTGCTGTTAATAGTAATAAGCTTTCTGCGCAAGAAACAATTCCTAGCACGGGTTCTGAAGCTACCACTTGTGGTAATTGTGCTCCAACCGGCTGGTTAGATAATGGAGGTACACCTGATATCTCTAATAGAGATAGCGCAGGTGGACAAGGAAGCTTGGGAGGTGGAGATACTTGGGTTAATGCACCGCTTGCATTGCCTCCAACAGGAGATTTAACATGGATTACCATGAGAGATATTGGAGACTATAACGCTTCTCCAGTTGAGTCTGTTCGAACAACTATGGGTGGTCTTGTCAGTGGTAACGTATACATTCTTAACATGTATATAAATACATCCATTAGTAATGGAGATGGAGGGGATTATTACTCAGGACAATATATAGATCGCTTTTTATATCAGATCTATAAAGATGGAGACACTCCTGTAGATCAGACGATTATAGTAACTTCAGATGCTCATGACAAATGGACAAAGGTTTCAGTTATCTTTATTGGAGATCCAAATGGTTCTGGCGAAATGAACCTAGCACTTTCTCCCGATGACAACGCTGTAACAAGTGGAGACGATCAAAACTTTGAAAGCATTAACATTGCTGTAGAATTAAATGATCTTTCAAAACTGGATACGGATGGAGACGGTGTTCCTGATAAAGACGATATCGACGATGATAATGATGGTATATTAGATACAGTAGAAGCGACATTAAGTGGTACAGCTTATGCACCAATTGGCGATGAGGATGGTGATGGTTTACCAAATTACCTGGATGTTTTTGATAATAATTTAGCAGGAGGCGATAGTTCAAATACAAGTTATGTAGATGCCAACTCGGACGGAATACCTGATGTCTTTGATTTTGATAATGATGGTATTCCGAATCATCTAGACCTAGACAGTGATAATGACGGGATTCCAGATAATATAGAAGCACAAACCACAGCGGGGTATATTGCTCCTGCTGCTGACAATGCCGCTACATATACCACAAATAATGGTTTAAACTCTGCCTATGTAGGTCAAGCTTTTATTTCTTCACCTACCAATACTGACGGTACGGACGAGGCAGACTATAGAGATCTTAATTCAGATAACGATGCTACAAGTGATACCACAGAGGCAAATTTGATACTTAATGGTACTGTAGGTGATAATGGACTAGATAATAGTTATGACAATGGAGATGATTACACCGATGTCAATGGTGTTTTTGACAATACTCAAACGGATAACTTCCCTGATACTGGACCAGGGTCCGATGTGAATTGGAGAGATTCAGGGATAGATGGTACTTTAGACACAGATGGCGACGGTGTGCCAAATGATGTGGACATTGATGATGATAATGATGGTATTTTAGATGTAGATGAACAATCTGTATGCGCAGGTACGTTGTCTTATGAATTCTATGATGCAAATTATGCTCCTTCTGTAGACAATATTCCTACAACAGGAGCTTTAGCTACAGGTGTGGTAAGTGCTTTTGATGTAGACGCATTGTATTTGTTACATACACCGGCAGATGAGGAAACTTTTGGAATTCGTTACACAGGATACATCAACATAGAAACCTCAGAGACCTATACTTTTTATACCAATTCAGATGACGGATCAAAATTATTTATTAATGGTATTCAAGTAGTCGATAATGATGGAGATCATGGTCCACAGGAACGATCTGGAACCATACCATTAACTCCAGGAGCCTACCCTATTACCGTACTTTTTTATGAAAACGGTGGAGGAGAAAGTTTATCTGTCGAATACTCAAGTCCATTAATTACAAGAACTACACTTCCTTTTACTCCTTTATTCTGTACAATTGATGAACAAAGAGATACGGATGGAGACGGTATTCCAAATCATTTAGATCTAGATTCAGACGGAGATGGAATTCCTGATAACATAGAAGCACAATCTACAACAGGATATACGGCACCAAGTGGAGCAGTTGGTGCTGGATTTACAGATTTTGATGGAGATGGTTTAGATGATAACTATGACCCAGTTGTTGTAGGTGGTACAGCTGGTGGGGCTATTACCTTAATAGATACAGACGGAGATGGCACTGACGACTACCTGGATACAGATTCTGATGACGATGGTGCTGATGATAGAGTTGAAGCAAATTCTTCATTAACTGGATTTGTTGGGATAAACGGTTTGGATAGTAGTCGTGATAATGGAGATAATTACACTGATGTTAACGGAACTTTTGATACCACACAAACAGATAATTTTCCAGACGCAGACGGAGATGTAAACTCAGGAGGAAATGTAGACTATAGGGATGCCGATTCTGTATTCATTGATAATGACAACGATGGTGTTCCAGATGAAACAGACCTCGATGATGATAATGATGGGATTCTGGATTCCGTAGAAACAGCAGTATGTGTAAACGGACTAACCTACCAATTCTTTAATAGTACACCTTCTGGAGATACAGTGGCAAACATACCTACTACGGGAGCAGATTTCACTGGAACTGCAACAGATTTTGATGTCAATGGATTGGCAAATACCTTAACAGGAGATACAGAAACCTATAGTATTCGATATAATGGAACCATCAATATTAACACTGCAGAAACGTATACATTTTACATAAACTCTGATGACGGATCTAGATTGTATATTGACGGTCAACAAGTAGTTGATTATGATGGACTGCATGGAGCTAGTGGTCACCAAAGTGGAAGTGTAGCCTTAGCGATAGGAGTGCATTCCATAGAGATTTTATTCTTCGAAAACACAGGAGGAGATTCATTAGACGTAGAATATTCGAGCACAAGTGTTACAAGACAAGATTTACCTTTTTCAGTACTGTCTGCGGTATGTGATTCAGATAATGATGGTATCCCTGATTATAAAGATTTAGATTCTGACAACGATGGTATTCCAGATAATATTGAAGCACAACCAACCGCTGGTTACGATGTCCCAGATGGAGTCTATGATGCAAATGGTGTTGATACTGCATATACTGGCGGAATTACACCTCAAGATACCGATATTGATCTAACACCAGATTACTTGGATACGGATTCTGATGACGATGGTGTACTAGATAATACCGAAGCTGGTGTAACGCTAACAGGAGTTTACGGAAATAACGGATTAGATAATGCATATGATAATGGTGATAGTTATGTAGATGTCAATGGTAGTTTTGATAATTCTCAAACAGATAATTTCCCAGATGCCGATGGAGATGTCTTCAATGGTGGAGATGTAGATTATAGAGATGACACCTTTACCGTAGATACCGATGGCGATAGTGTAAATGATGAAGTGGATTTAGATGATGACAACGATGGTATTTTAGATAGTGTAGAAATGGGAACCTGTACACCAGGAGCATCCACCTTAGATTGGGATAGCCAATTTAGTATCAATGATGATCCTACAGATAGTCCGGCAAATGCATTTACCATTGATCATGTTGGATTTACTATTACGAGAACTTCGAACGTGAGTTCAGGTAGTACCTATCAGATCAATAGCAATACCGCTACAGGAGCATATAACTTATTACAGTTAGCAACTCAGAATGCTGTTTCAAGACAGATATTAAACTTCGACACCCCAATTTATGGAATGAGTTTTACCCTTGCCGATATAGATCAGGATACGGGGACTGCTACGGATAATATTCAGATAATCATTACCAAACAAGATGGAACTTCATACAGCTTAGTCGCTGGAGTAGACTATACAGTACCTGCTGGAATTACCGATTTAACAAATAACACCTTTCAAGGAAACAATGGTAACGATGGATCAAATCTTACCATTAACGCTATTCCAGAATTTATTACACAAATTCAGATCGTATATTCAAACACGGGGACAGGTAGCTTAACTGGTACACAGGTTGTAGCGTTAGGAGATTTATCTTTCTGTACGCCATTAGATACTGACGGTGATGGAGTATTTGATTTTAGAGATTTGGATGCCGATAATGATGGTATTCCAGATAATATAGAAGCACAAACAACAGGAGGTTACATCCCTCCTACTGGAAACTATAATGTATTTGGTATCGACTTAGCCTATGGATCGGGTCTTACAGCAGTGAATACCGATGAATTTGCTACCGTTGGAGCGGATACCATTCCGGACTATTTAGATCCAGATTCTGATGGTGATGGCACTAATGATGTCTTGGAGGCCTTAGACACTCCGTTGGCTAATGACGGAACAATGGTTACTGGAACGGTTGGAACAAATGGTTTAATTGATGATGTTGAAACTGGTGATACAGATCAGGGGTATACAGATATCAATGGGGAATATGTAGACCCAGAAACTGATGGTCTTTTAAGCGATATTGATAATGACGTAAATATAGGTGGGGATTTAGAGTATAGAGATATTGTTGTAGGAGTCGACACAGATGGAGACGGTATAGCCAACACTGCTGATATTGATGATGACGGCGATGGAATTCCAGACACTGTGGAGCTAGCAAATTTTGCCAGTACATGTAATATCACCTACGAATTTATAGGTACCATAGACGGTGATAGAGATCGAGGTGCTCCAGATGACTTAAATAAGGATTTTGTATTTGGCGACAATTATACTTTTAGAGTAACTTTTGATTCTGCAATGGCTGTTATTACCGAAACCACCATTGGAGATCAAAGCGTAGCAAGAAATGGTACAGTTACAGTAGATGGTACCGTGAAAAATATTAGTACCAGTGCTGGTAGCTTTCAAACAGTTAGACATACATCTGCAAGTGCTACGGTACATGACATTCTTATTGTAGGTCCAGAT
Organism: Asprobacillus argus; assembly: GCF_032248395.1. Taxonomy (NCBI): domain Bacteria; kingdom Pseudomonadati; phylum Bacteroidota; class Flavobacteriia; order Flavobacteriales; family Flavobacteriaceae; genus Asprobacillus; species Asprobacillus argus. Next base: position 48,157 of record NZ_JAVTTO010000002.1, on the reverse strand, counting down.
ATGTCGGTTACTACAATTTCTATATACGATTCGAATAGTAATCTAATTGCTCGATTTGATTTTGGAACATCAACAAGTACTGTAGTGAGCGGATATATTGGTGTGGATAGTTCTTTATCACAAACAATGACAACCTATACCTGTTATCCAACTTCCGCTGATTCAGATGGTGATGGTGTTAATAATAATTTAGACATTGATGCAGATAATGATGGGATTCCAGATAATGTAGAAGCACAAACGACATCAGGTTATGTAGCTCCAACTGCCGTAGATACTGACGGTGATGGTTTGGCTGATGTATACGACCCAGATTGTACAGGTGCAAACTGCAGTGGTGTTACTGGAGTGGATTTATCAACACCAAATGATCATGATGGTACTGGGGAACCAGATTATCTAGATACAGATTCAGATGACGATGGCACACCAGACATTCAGGAAAACGGAGATTCAGATAATACACTTAGCGGGACTGATACCGATGGTGATGGTTTAGATGATAATTTTGAAGGATCAAATAATGACGATGGATATGATGTAAACGACGAGATTAACACACCTTCAACAGATTTACCAGACGAAGATTCAGATCTAGGTGCAGGAGGTGATGTTGATTTTAGAGATGATACAAGCGATCCCGTAACTCCAGGAGTTGCTGGAAATACACTATGGTTAAGAGCAGATTTAGATGTTACTGGAACTACCAACGTAACCTTATGGGAAGATCAAACATCAAGTTTAGATTTTACCGGTAGCGGTTCTCCAGACGCGACTGCAAATTTGTTAAACTTCAATCCGACCATTACGTTCGTTTCTGCAGATTTAGATCATTTTACACATACAGGAAATCTGAATCCAAGAACAATGTATATTGTCTATAATGATACATCAACCGCATCCTGGATTACACCTTTCACCAATAATGATGGGGATGGTATTGGTCATGGGCACACAGATGATACGCAGATATATAACGGAACCTTTACACCTGCCGCAGTAAGAGATGGTAGTGAATATGTGAGTGGGCTAGCTGCTGACTTTTTAACGATAGCAAGGCCAGATAATTTTGAAATGCATTCAAGAGTATTTACTTCTAATATTTCCAATGCTTCTCATATCTATTCTGTTGGTAGAGATCGTACACAAGCCCGATATTTAGATGGCAGTATCGCAGAAGTCATGTTATTTAGTGACGCACATTCCGATGCAGAAAGACAGCGTATAGAAAGCTATTTAGCTGTCAAATATGGATTTACATTAGACCCTACGGATGCTAGCGGTAGTATCATAGAAGGAGATTACTTTTTAGGCGATGGAACCACCAAAGTTTGGGATTATACCTCCAATAGTGCATATCATAATAATGTAGCCGGAATTGGTAGAGATGATGTAATGGCGCTCAATCAAAAACAATCTTCTTCGGTAGAATCTGGTACACTTATAACTATGGGGTTAACGGCTATTGAAACATCTAATGCACTAAACTCAAGTACCTTTGTAACCAATAAGGATTTCTTAATTTGGGGAAACAACGATGGTAGTGTTCTCGTGGGAGATGTTACATCATCTACATTGATTTGTGCTCCCGAAACTACCATGGCCAGAACCTGGAAAGTAATCGAAAATGGCGCAGTAGGTACTGTAGAAGTTGGTGTAGTGCAAGCTACTATTGACGCCGCATTGGTGACTGCCAATACTATTAAAGTATTTAAAGTGGCAGACGATGCTTCTTTTACAACCAATGTTGAATATATTCCTTTATCAACCACACAAACCATCAATGGTGTGGTAAACTATGTATTCGATTATGATTTTAACGGAACCAAATACTTCACCTTTAGTGAGATCAATGGTATCTTCTGGAATGGGGATAGTAACGCTTGGTCGGGGGGAAATAGTTCTGGAGTTACAAACGGACCTAGTACAAACTCTCAGGATCGTGATAAAGTGATGATCATTGACGCCGAAACCTCTTTAACGAATGCTGTTCTAGCAGAAAGTGTGGAAGTAGAATGTGTTTGGGTAAAAGAAAACTCTAAGTTGGTGATCCCAACGGATGCGTATTTAGAATTTGATGAAGACTTTATCTTAGATGGAGAAATTAGATTGGTAGGTGATGCCCAATTAGTGCAAACGCATACTGGACTTTCTAATGTACAAGGGACAGGTAAGATCTATAAAGATCAACAAGCATTAGTACCTAACGTATATAGATATCATTACTGGTCTTCTCCAGTAAGAGAAACTGGATTAGATAGTTATAGAGTAGGACAGGTATTATACGATGGGAATATTCCTACGTCAGAGACCTCTACCCTAACCCCTATTACTTGGACCACGGGGTATGATGGTGCTCCAGGTACTGCTGGAGTTACTCCGATTACGCTTTCCAAATATTGGATTTACACCAACTTAAATGACCCTGGAGATGGTTCTGCATGGGTGCAACAAGAAGACACGGGAGTGATTCAAAGAGGGCAAGGTTTCTCTATGAAAAGTACAGGTGTGGTAGGTCAGAACCTTACTTTTGCAGGAACCCCAAACGATGGATCTTTGGTGTTTAATTTCACTGGAGCAGGCGAGACAAGCTTATTAGGTAACCCATACCCTAGTGCCTTAGACATTACAGATTTCATAAATGCAAATATTAGTTCGATTGACGGTACTTTATACTTCTGGGAGCATACAGGAGAAGATGCCGCCTCAGCAGGATCAGAAGGACATAACCAAGCGGGTTATCAAGGAGGATATTCGCAAAGAAACATTTCCATGGGTGTAGCTGCTAATGGAGTGGCTGCTATAGAAAGTGAAACCTACGATTGGGAGAATAATACCACTCAAAATGCAGCGAGTGTTACACAAGTAGTAACAGAAGCAGCTTCATCTACGGATGTAACCGTTACGTATACTGTATCTAGTGGTGTTGCGAACCTAAATACAAGCTATGGTGATGCAAATGGTACTACTGGGAATGTGTTAAACAATACTGCTGGCCTATCAGTATATACAGTTGATTTAAGCTTTGACGAAAAAATAGATATATCTTCTATATATATTGTAAATGATAACCCATCTGCGGGAGATGTCTTATTTACATTCAATGCCAACAATCAAGGGACCTCCAATAACGCCGAAAGAACAATTACCTTGAATAATGATACAGGGAACACAGTGTCTCTAAATTGGAACGACATAGATTCTTTTATTATTAGTGGTCCGAGTGCAACAAGCATCAACCTAATAATAGATGATATTAACTGGTCTTTAGGAGGTGATATTTCATTAGGACAAGGAACTTATCATGCACCTAGTAGATATATGGCAGTTGGACAAGGTTTCTTTGCTTCTTCTTCAGCAACAGGCGGAACTGTACGTTTCGAAAATAGCATGCGTAATTATCGAAGCAGCTCTGCTTCAAGTGAGGCAACTTTCTTTTTTAGAAATGGAAATAACAGTCGAACAGCAGAAGAAGATGAAGAAGATTTATTACCAATTATCAAACTAGGTTTAGGATACTACAACGAAAATGATTATTCACTACACAGACAAATTGGTATTTCATTTAGAGCTGCGAATAGTTTTGGTTTTGAAAATGGATATGACAGTGAAATGTTTGATGTTGGTGGTACAGATATGTATTGGGAGTTTGACCAAATACCCGATAAAAAATATGTCATTGCCGGGGTACAAGGTATCTCAGAAGATTTAGCAGTTCCATTAACCATTGAAATTAATACAGATAAAACAACGGTAATACGAGTAGATGAGCAATATAATATCAATGTCCCTTTCTATTTAGAAGACCGTGTTACTGGAGTATTTCATGATCTAAGTGATGGAGTACAACTAGATTTACCGAACGGTACATATAAGGATAGATTCTTCCTAAGCTTTAGTAATACAGCTTTATCTACGGATGAAAACGATATACTAAATAAAGATGTACACCTTTTCGTTGATCAAAATACAAATGAGATCGTTATCAAAAACTTTACAAACCTGAATATCGAAAAAGTGGAACTTTATGATATTTTAGGACAAAAAATTAAAACTTGGAAATCTTTGGATAGTTCCCCAGAAAATAGACTTAAAACTACGAGCTTATCAGCAGGTGTATACATTGTTAATGTAATATCGGAAAAAGGTAAGTCCTCCAAGAAAATCGTATTTGACTAATATTTTCTACTAGACAAAGTGCCAAAAAGAGCTGCTGCACAGCAGCTCTTTTATTTTTTACTTGTACGCCTATATAGTATCTGAACACTTCATTTTGACTAATTGCCTAAAAATCACTACATTTGTGCTTTACTAAAAAATTAAGTTTAAATGGGGGATATAAACTTTAATTTTCATCTGTTTGGGGAAACAGGTAAAATTACTACGTACAAAAAATTATATACTATTTTTTTTGCAATACTATGTTTTGCTATAAGCAATACGGAATTGTATGCACAAACTATTCCTAGCACGGGTTCAGAATCTACTACGTGTGGTAACTGTACACCTACTGGCTGGACAGATAATGGAGGAACACCCGATATTTCTAATAGAGATAGTGCTGGGGGTCAAGGAAGTGTTGGTGGAGGCGCTACCTGGGTATCGCAATTACCAATACCTCCAACTGGAGATATCACTTGGATTACCATGAAAGATTTAGGATCTTCTGGTATTGCGGAAGAATCCGTAACTACTACCATGGGAGGATTGGTTTCAGGAAAAGTATATGTTCTTACATTATATACGTTATCTGCAATAAGTAATGCAGACGGCGGTGGTGGAGGTACCGATTATTATTCTGGTGAGGCGAAAACTCAATTTGATTATCAAATTGGCTCTAACCCTAAGCAAACTTCTACTTCAATTGCAACAGGTACTTGGACCAAAACTAAATTCTATTTTATTGGAGATCCAAATGGTTCTGGCGAAATGTCACTTATTGTATTTCCAGGAACATATGCTTCATATGATGGGACAGGTTCTAATCTTACTGTAAGTTCTTTAAATTTTGCTGTTGAGTTAAATGCATTAGAAGAACTAGATACCGATGGAGATGGCGTTCCTGATACGGATGATATTGATGATGATAATGATGGTATCTTAGATACGGTAGAAACCACTTTAAGCGGCACGGAATATGATCCTTTAGGGGATGAAGATGGAGATAAATTACCCAACTTTTTAGATACCAATGATAATAATGGTACATCTGATGGTTCTACAACAAGTTATGTAGATGCAAACTCTGATGGTGTTCCTGATGTATATGATTTTGACAATGATGGAATTCCTAATCACTTAGATTTAGATTCTGATAATGATGGTATTCCCGATAATATAGAAGCACAAACGACAGCAGGATATATTGGACTAGCAGCAGATAATGCAGCTACATATACCGCTAATAATGGTTTAAATTCAGCCTATGTGGGACAAGCTTTTATTTCTGCTCCTACAAATACGGATGGAACTGGCGAAGCGGATTATAGAGATCTAAACTCTGATGATGATGCTACTGATGATACTACAGAGGCTAATTTAATTCTTAGTGGCACCGTAGGTGAAAATGGGTTAGACAATAGCTATGATAATGGCGATACCTATGCTGATGTGAATGGAATATTTGACAACACACAGACAGATAACTTCCCAGATACAGGGCCAGGCCCTGATGTGAACTGGAGAGATTCAGGTATCGATGGCACATTGGATACAGATGGTGATGGTGTTCCTAATTCAACGGATGTAGATGATGATAATGATGGAATTCCTGATTCCGTTGAAGGTACAGGTGATACTGATGGTGATGGGGTTCCAAACTATTTGGATCTAGATTCAGATGGCGATGGTATTCCAGATATTATTGAAGCACAAACTACTGCGGGATATGTGGCACCTGATGCTGCTGGAACCATAGATACTGATGGAGATGGTCTCAATGATGCGTTCGATCCCGATTGTACAGGTGCGAACTGTGAAGGTGTTACTGGGGTTGATTTGTCTTCTCCTCTCAACACAAACTCAGGTTCAGATTCTGTACCTGACTATTTAGACACGGATTCTGATGGAGATGGGACTTTAGACAGAATTGAAGCTAATTTATCCTTAAGTGGAAACGCTGGTGTAAACGGATTAGACAGCAATTATGACAATGGGGATGATTATACGGATGTAAACGGAAGTTTCGACGATACACAATCTGATAACTTCCCAGATACAATAGTCGGAGGTGATGTAGATTGGAGAGATGCAGCGACGGCTTTTGCAGATAATGATAATGACGGAATTGTGGATAGCGTAGACCTTGATGATGATAATGATGGAATCTTGGATAATCAGGAGCTCTGTAATAATAGTGCCACAACAAGTAATACATCTACTATAAATGTATATATTGATTTAGGAGGTTTTGAGAATGAAAATACCTGGACACTAACAGGTCCTAGTGGATTCTCCGAAAGTGGAGGCCCCTATGCAGATGGAGACGATATTATTGACCTAAATTATAATGTAACTACTTCTGGAACCTATGTCTTTACACTTTTTGATTCTGCAAATGACGGTTTAGATACTGCTGGAGGATCTAATGAAAATGGAGGATCCTTTTACAGGATTTCTCTTGATGGAAGCACCGTTTTTGAAAGTGGTCAATTTCCAGATTTCGGAGATGGATCGACCGAGGCAGCTGCAGTTGTAAATACGGTGGTTACGCTACCAAGATCTGCTCCTTTTTTATGCTTAACGGCCGATCCTTCAGCAGATTCTGATGGAGATGGGATTGTAAATTATGCAGACCCAGATTATGCCACAGCTAACGGAACTACCATTGTAAATGGGGTGTGTGCAAGTTTAGATACAGATGGAGATGGAATTATTGATAGTTTTGATCTTGATTCCGATAACGACGGTATTCCTGATAATATTGAAGCACAAAGTACAGGAGGTTATGCCGTACCCGATGGTGTTTATGATAGTAATGGAGTAGATACTGCCTATACAGGAGGATTAACTCCTGAAGATACCGATAGCGACGGAACTGATGATTACAAAGATACAGACACGGATAACGATGGTATCTTAGACAATACGGAAGCTGGGTTAATTCTTACAGGTATTTATGGAAATAATGGTCTAGACAATGCTTACGATAATGGAGACAATTATGTTGATGTAAATGGTAGTTTTGATAATTCTCAAACGGATAACTTCCCTGATGCGGATGGGGATGTATTTAATAGCGGGGATGTAGATTATAGAGATGATACATTTACCGTAGATACAGATGGTGATGGGGTAAATGATGAAGTAGATCTCGATGACGATAATGATGGAATTGTAGATAGTATAGAGATTGGATCATGTACACCTGGAGCAGCAAATTTTGTATGGGGTACACAGTTTAGCACCAATGATGATCCGACAACCAGTCCTGGCAACTCTTTTACCATTGATAATGTAGGCATTACCATTACCAGAACTTCAAATGTTACGTCTAGTAGTACCTTTGGTGTAAGCAATGGAACAGGTGATGGAACTTTTTACAGCTTGCTACAATTAGCAACAGAAAATGGAAGATCAAGACACATATTTAATTTTGATGCACCAGTCTATGGACTTGGTTTTACCTTATACGATCTTGATGTAGATACTGGAACAGCGACAGATAATGTGCAGGTTATCATTACAAAACAAGATGGAACAACATATACCATGGTGGCTGGTGTGGATTATACCGTACCTGCTGGAATCACCGATTTAACCAACAATACCTTCCAAGGGAATAATGGTAATGATGGTTCAGACCTGACAATTTCTTCTATTCCTGAATGGATTACTCAGATACAAATTGTATATGAAAACTCGGGAACAGGAAGTTTAACAGGTACTCAAATAATGGCAATTGGTGATTTCGCTTTCTGTACTCCTTTAGATTCAGACAGTGATGGTGTATTTGATTTTAGAGATTTAGATGCAGATAATGATGGTATTCCAGATAATATAGAAGCACAATCCACACAAAATTATGTGGCTCCTACTGGTAACTTTAGTTTATCAGGAATTGACTTAGCATATGACACTGGTTTAACACCTATAAATACCGACGAAATGGCCGTTGTAGGTGCAGATGCTATTGCAGATTACTTAGATACAGATTCGGATGGAGATGGTACTAATGATGTCTTAGAAGCTTTAGACACACCTCTTGCGAATGACGGAACCAGAGTAACCGGTACCGTCGGAACAAATGGATTAATAGATGATGTTGAAACTGGAGATACCGATCAAGGCTATACAGATATTAATGGAGAATATGTAGACCCTGAAACTGATGGATTATTTAGCGATACCGATGCTGATGTTTCTATAGGTGGAGATCTACAATATAGAGATACTGTAGTAGGAGTAGATACAGACGGAGATGGTATAGCAAATACAGTAGATATTGACGATGATGGTGATGGAATTCCGGATGAAGTAGAATTAATGTGTAACACCATAACGCCGCCTACTCCAACATTAGATGATTTTAATAGTGTTGCCGGAGGCTCGGTGGATGAAACAGAATGTGTTGACGGTATTTTAACTTTTAACAATGGAGCTAGATTGAATAGACCAGATGAGTTTGTTCGTGTAGATTTTGGTAGTGAATTACCAACAGGTACGGTCATATTTGTCTATTTAGCCGTTAATAATATTAACAATAAATCCGTCAACATATATCAAACCGATACAGATGGAAGTACACAAGTTAATCTAGTCACTCAAACAGATACACAGATTAATGCTGCGGCCGGAGGTAATAATTTGGTAACCATATACAATTATACCTTGTCAGCTCCTACCCAATTTTTTGAAGTGTATATGACTTCTAGAGGTGGTGGTAGAATTGAAGTAAATGAAATTGTTCCACAATCCTATACAAATCCTGCTTGTAATCTATCTTTAGATTCTGATAGCGACGGTATCATTGATAGTTTGGACATCGATGCTGATGGAGATGGTATTCCAGATAATATAGAAGCGCAAACTACTTTAGGATATGTAGCACCAACAACAGCAGATACAGATGGGGATGGTTTGGCAGATGTATACGATCCTGATTGTACGGGTGCAAACTGTAGTGGTATTACAGGAGTCGATCTATCTATTCCCAACGATGATGATGGAGATACTACTCCAGATTATCTAGATACAGATTCAGATGAGGATGGAACTCCAGATATTCAAGAAAATGGAGATTCGGATAATGTAGCCAGTGGCACAGATTCCGATGGAGATGGATTAGATGACAATTTTGAAGGATCTGACGTCAACGACGGCTATGATGTTAATGACGAGATCAATACACCTTCTACAGATCTACCGGATGCAGATTCTGATGTAAACGCCGGCGTCGATGGCAATAGTGATGTAGATTTTAGAGATGCTGTAACAGGTACCGTGACACCAGGGGCTACAGGTAATATTTTATGGCTACGTGCCGATATTGATATTTCAGAAACGACCAATGAGGTAACCAGTTGGACAGATCAAACTAGTACTCCTTTCAACGCATCTAATTCAGGCGTTACAGGACCAGACCTTATTCCTGGTACAGATGCTTCTGCTTTGAACTTTAATCCTGTGCTACGATTTGAGAATTCTAACGAAAGTTTAGTAATTACGAATGGAATACTAGGAACCGGAACAGCAAGTGATAATGTATGGGTGTATGGTGTAAGTATGTCTAATTCAGCTACCGCAAACAATTATATTGTCGACCAGAATGGTGCAGGTGCCGATGTAATTTCTTTACAAGCCCCTAATGGCGGTAGTAGTCAGGTGGCTTTTCAATCGGGTAATGGAACCATATTAACGAATACCTGGGGAGGCACAACTGGTGTATTTAGTATTTGGAATGGATTCAATTCTACCACGGCCGGATCGACTCCTACAACGACCAATAAAGGAGTCTACAGAGATGGGTTATTATTAAACACCAATAATTCAGGAGATAGCTTTACAAGTGACAATTCAGACCTTACCATTGGTACAGATGGAGCTTCTTTCTTCAATGGAGATATCGCTGAGATCATGGTCTTTACTTCTATTCCATCGGATCTAGAACAACAAAATATACAATCTTACCTAGCGGTTAAATATGGTATTACGCTAAATAGTACTGATACCGACGGAGACATCGTAGAAGGTGACTATATTTTAAATGATCTTAGTACTAAGGTTTGGGATTATACGGCAAATACAACAGGTACTGACTTTCATAACGATGTTGCTGGTATTGGTAGAGATGATGCCCTAGCTTTAGCACAATATCAATCAAAGTCTATCAACTCAGATGCTATTATTACCATGGGACTTACCGAGATAGCAACATCTAATGCAACTAACTCTAACTTTCCTGTTTCAGAACCTTATGGCACAGGATTCTCTTCCAATAAAGATTTCTTAATGTGGGGAAATAATGATGGTAGTGTCTTAGTTGGAGGTGTTAGTGTAGATGTTCTTGTTTGTGCTCCTGAAACGACATTAGCAAGGACTTGGAAAGTAGTAGAAACAGGAACTATGGGAACTGTAGAAGTAGGTGTCGTTCAATCTACTATTGATGCAGCATTGGTAACAGCCAACACTATCAAAGTTTTTAAAGTAGCAGATGACGAATCATTTACAACTAATGTAGAATATATTCCATTAACAACAACACAAGATATTAATGGGGTTACCAATTACGTATTTAATTACGATTTTAATGGAACTAAGTACTTTACCTTTAGTGAAATCAACGGTATCTTCTGGAATGGAGATAGTGCTTCATGGACAGGAGGAAATAGTTCAGGAGTTACGGGTGGCCCTAGTACGAATTCTGAGGATCGTGATAAAGTATTGGTGATAGATTCAGAAACTTCTTTAACCAATGCGATCCTGGCAGAAAGCGTAGAAGTTGAGTGTGTTTGGGTAAAAGAAAACTCTAAGTTGGTGATCCCTTCAGATTACTACTTAGAATTTGATGAAGACTTTATCTTAGATGGAGAAATTAGATTGGTAGGTGATGCTCAATTGGTGCAAACACATACTGGACTCTCTAATGTACAAGGAACAGGTAAGATCTATAAGGATCAACAAGCCTTAGTACCTAACGTATATAGATATCACTACTGGTCTTCACCTGTAAGAGAAACAGGACTAAATAGTTTTAGAGTAGGACAAGTAATGTATGATGGAAATCAGGCAACAGCAGAGAACTCAACTTTAACAGCAATAACCTGGAATTCTTCAGGGTTTGACGGAGCTCCAGGAACAGCGGGAGTCACTCCTATCACCATTGCTAATTATTGGATCTATTCTAATTTGAATGACCCAGGTGATGGATCGGCTTGGGTACAACAAACCGAAACTGGTGTGCTCCAAAGAGGGCAAGGATACTCTATGAAGAGTACTGGAGTAGTTGGGCAAAACTACACCTTCTATGGAACACCTAATGATGGTTCTTTAGTATTTAATTTTACGGGGGCTGGAGAAACTAGTTTATTAGGTAATCCATACCCTAGTGCATTGGATATTACAGACTTTATCAATACCAATATTAACTCCATTGACGGAACATTGTACTTTTGGGAACATACAGGGGAAGATTCTGATTCGACCACAATAGAAGGACATACTCAAGCAGGGTATCAAGGTGGGTACTCGCAAAGAAACATCTCTATGGGTGTTGCAGCAAATGGTGTAGCTGCTATAGAAAGTGAAACCTATGATTGGGAAAACGCAACTCAAAATGCGGCTAGTGTTACACAAGTAGTTACAGAAGCAGCATCCTCAACAGAGGTAACCGTTACATATACAGTGTCTAGTGGTGTTGCTAACCTAAATACAAGTTATGGTGATGCCAATGGTACTTCAGGAAATGTATTAAATAATTCGACAGGTTTATCAGAGTATGTAGCAACCTTTACTTTTAGTGAAGATGTTGATCTTTCATCTATATATATAGTGAATGATAATCCTTCTGCGGGGAATGTGCTTTTTAAATTGAACCCTAACAATGCTTCATCCACTAATAATAGTGAGGTTGAAGTTACTTTAAACAATGATACAGGAAACACCGTAAACTTAAATTGGAATGATGTAGCTTCTTTTACTATTGCAGGACCAAGTGGTATTGACATCAATCTTGTGATCGACAATATTCTATGGTCGATTGGTGGTGAAATTTCTTTGGGACAGGGTACGTATCATGCACCTAGTAGATACATGGCAGTGGCACAAGGTTTCTTTGTTTCTTCGTCTGCAACAGGAGGTGATGTACGATTCGAGAATAGTATGCGAAATTATAGAAGTAGTACTGCTCCTAGCGAACCTACGTTTTTCTTTAGAAATGGCGACAGACAAGAACAAGAAGAGGAGGATTTGTTACCTGTTTTAAAACTCGGTATGGGGTATGAAAATGAAAACGCTTATGACCTCCATAGACAAATAGGAATCTCCTTTAGAGCGTCCAATAGTTTTGGATTTGAAAACGGTTATGATAGCGAGATCTTTGATGTAGGAAATATTGATATGTACTGGGAGTTTGATGAAATTCCTGACAAAAAATTCATTATCGCTGGGGTACAACCAATCTCGGATAACTTAGAAGTACCGCTATCTATTGAATTGGATTCTGACGAACCTGTTTATATCATGATTGATGAAATAATAAATATTGATGTACCTGTTTACTTACTAGATAAGATTACCGGAGTGTATCACGATCTTAAAGATCCTATAGAGCTTCAAATACCAAATGGTTCTTATAAAGATCGTTTCTATATAACTTTTGGATCTACCTTATCGGTTGATGATAATAACGTGTTAAATACAGACCTTAACTTGTTTGTTGACCAAAATACGGACGAGATCGTTATCAAGAACTTTACAAACTTGAATATCGAAAAAGTAGAACTTTATGATATTCTAGGACAAAAAATTAAAACTTGGAAATCTTTGGATAGTTCCCCAGAAAATAGACTTAAAACTACGAGCTTATCTGCTGGAGTATACATTGTTAATGTAACTTCAGAAAAAGGTAAGTCCTCCAAGAAAATCGTATTTGACTAATATTTTCTTCTAGACAAAGTACCAAAAAAAGAGCTGCTCTAGAGCAGCTCTTTTAGTTTTTCTATGGTATAGTCCAATTCTTCCTTAGTAGTATGTTTGCTAAATGAAAAGCGAATAGACGTATGCATTTCTTGTTCTTCGTACTGTATTTCTGCCAATACATGAGATCCATTTGAACTTCCACTCTGACAAGCACTTCCTCCTGAAACAGCAATTCCTTGAAGATCTAAACTAAATAACAACATATCATTACTAAACGGAAAAAGAACGTTTAGGATCGTGCAGCTACTCTTTGTAAGGTCACTGGATAGTCCATTAAAGGAAACTCCTGGAACCAACTCTCGAAAAGCGCTTATAAAGTATCTTTTTAGTGTATTCATATATATTTCATCTTCTTTAGAAGATTCATACGATAGTGAAAGTGCCTTTTCCATACCTACAATGGCATGTACGTTTTCTGTACTAGATCTAGCTCCTTTCTCTTGGTCTCCTCCATGGAGCATCGGTTTTATTCCAAACCCCTTTTTAAAATACGCAAAACCAACTCCTTTAGGTCCGTTAAATTTATGTGCACTTGCAGCGATAAAATCTATTGGAGTTTCTTGTAAGTCTAATGCATAATGCCCAATGGCCTGTACTGTATCTGAATGAAATAAAGCATTAGAAGCATCACATAAAGAAATTACTTCTTTTAAGGGTAACATATTGCCAATTTCATTATTGACATACATTAAACTAACCAACGTTTTTTCTTCCGAACTGTCTAGTCTTTCTTTTAAATCTTTAAGGTCGATGGACCCATCGGAAAGAACTCCTACAAATTCTACATTAATCTTGAATTCATCTTTCAAAAAATCAACCGTATGTAATACAGCATGATGTTCTATTTTAGAAGTAATAATTCGTTTCACTCCCAAATTCGTGATTGCATTTTGTAAGATGAGATTATCTGCTTCCGTACCTCCAGCAGTGAAAATAATTTCACTGGCCGTTATATTAAAATGACTTGCAATATTTTTTCTGGCTGTTTCCACTAAAGCTTTCGCCTTTCTACCGAATTGATGGGTAGATGACGGGTTTCCAAAAACCGACTCCATAGATTCACTCATTACCTGAATGACCTCTGTACGAATAGGAGTGGTTGCAGCATTATCTAAATAGGCTTTCATCATGGTGCAAAAGTAGCTATTAATTATGAATTGGGATTCTGATAAATGTAGACTTCTGTTGCTCCTAGCCCATACTTCTGATACGAAGCATCATAGTACTTTACAGGGTATTTATTGAATAAGTACGTTAATTCACTTTTTAATACGCCTTCCCCTACTCCATGAATAAAAACAATTTTAGATATTCTTTTACGAATTGCAAACTCTAACTTTAATCTTGCCGTATCTAATTGTAACGAAAGCATATCGAAATTATCCATTCCTTTAGTTGTCTTCTTTAATTTATGAATATGAAGATCAACCTCAAGAATGACTTCTGATTTTATCTTTTTAAAGGCACTCTTTTTTGGTGTTGTCTCTTTCATTTTTTCTTTTAAAAGAGGATTATGAATATCACTATATTTTGACAATTGAAATTGAGAATCTTTAATCAATACCAGTTCTGAAGGATGGTAACTATATACCATTCCTTCCGAATCTTTAAGTGAGACCAGATCATTCGTAACGGCAACGACATCCCCTTTCAAGGTGTCATCCACAACAGCTACATAATCTCCAATCTTAAAGTGCATTTAACTTTAATTTAATTTTAAAAATGATTTAAGTCGTATTTTTGTACAAAAGTAACAACATGATAAAAACTGTGGCAGTAAATACGAAAGAATTCTTCATAAAATCTTCAAAAGATACTTTTATTTCAGAAGAAAGAAAAGGACTTCTGATTAGGATTGTAGACGCTATTGCAACTGTTTATAAACAAGATAAAATAGTTCGTTTAAACTTTATATGTACACATAATTCTAGAAGAAGTCAGTTTGGACAGGTTTGGAGTCACTTTGCATCTGAGCATTTTGACCTGAACATCCATTCATATTCGGGAGGTACTGAGGTAACAGCATTTCACAAAAACACGGTAAAGGCGCTACAAGAAGTAGGTTATGTTTTCAAAATAACTGAGTTTTCCCATCAAAACCCTGTCTACAACATTTCGTTCGATCAAGCCCAAAAAAACATTGTTGGATTTTCAAAAATTTACGACAACCCTGAAAACGAATCTCCTTTTATTGCAATTACTACTTGTGGCAGTGCAGATGAAAATTGTCCTTTTATTCCTCAAGCATTAAAGAGATTTCATTTACCATATGTAGATCCTAAATTTTCTGATGGAACGGATGGACAGCAAAAGGCATACTTTGCTACCAACAAACAAGTAGCAGCAGAAATGTTTTATATCTTCTCTTCTTTAAAGAAAGAACTATCGCATTAAACTTGAATATTCTTGTCGTAAGGAATACTCTTTAAAATGTGATTCATAGCATTTACTCTAGCTTCGGTCTTTCTGTTTGCTCGAATTACTTTCCAGGGCGAAATTTCTGTATTTGTTTTGGTAAACATGGCACGCTTGTACTCCGTATAATCATCCCATAGTTCTTGTGCACGTTTATCAACATCAGTCATTTTCCATTGTTTTAAGGGATCATTTTTAATCTCTTCAAACCTTTTAAACTGTTCTTTTTTAGAGATAGACATATAAATTTTAACTAGATACACTCCTGACTCCAAAATCATCCGTTCAAATTCGTTTACTTGATTCATAAATGTCAAGTACTGCTCTTGTGTACAAAAATCATTTACTGGTTCAACCACTGCTCTATTATACCAACTTCTATTAAAGAAAACCATTTCCCCTGCTTTCGGAAGTTGCTGAACATATCGTTGAAAATACCACTGTGTTTGCTCATCTTCCGTCGGTTTTGGTAGTGCTATAATGCGCGTATGTCTTGGGTTAATACGTTCGGTAATCCTTCTAATTGCCCCCCCTTTACCAGCTGCATCTCTTCCTTCGAACAACACAACAATCTTTTTATTCTCTTGAATTGCCCAGTTCTGAACCTTAATAATCTCTAACTGTAGTTTTTTTAGCTTTTTCTCATAATCAACATATCTAATGGCACGTTCGTAATTGAGCTGATCTCTAGATAAAAGTGCTATCAGTCCCTTATTAGAGTTCAATTTGTTGATCTGTGTTTCTGTAAGTTCAATACTCATTCTTAGTCAATTTTAAATGATGATCTATAATAGCGCATTACTACGTTAGGATCGGGTGTTAAAATAGTTAAGGCATCTTCCTTTCCATCATAATCAAAACTAGATAAAACATGCCTCATTGCTTCCAATCTGGCTACCTTCTTATTGTTTGTTTTAATGATCATCCATGGACTATAACTCGTATGTGTTTTACTAAACATTTCGTCCTTATAGTATGTATATGTATCCCAGAGCTGCTGTCCTTTTTTATCTACAGGGCTAAACTTCCATCGTTTTAATGGATTTGCATTCCTACTGTCAAATCTTCTTGACTGCTCTTCTTTAGAAATAGATAACCAAAATTTAATAATGATTAAACCATCTTCGTATAGCATATGTTCAAACTCTGGCACCTGTACCATAAACTCATTATACTCTTTTTTTGAACAAAAATCCATTACAGGTTCTACAACGGCTCTGTTATACCAACTACGATCAAAAAAAACAATCTCGCCAGGATTGGGTAACTCCTTAATATATCTTTGAAAATACCATTGCCCTCGTTCTACATTGGTTGGTTTATTTAAAGCTACCAGTCTTGAGGAACGTGGATTTAAATGTTCCATAAACCTTCTAATGTTTCCTCCTTTACCAGCGGCATCTCTACCTTCAAAAATAACAGCTACTCTTTTCTGATGTTTTAATATCCATTGCTGAAGCTTTACCAACTCTATCTGTAACAACCGAATCTCTTCATTATACAGTAATATTTCCTCTACCTTTTGGAATGGAATATCTTTCTGTTTAATAATAGAAAGTAATTCATTTTTAGTAGTGGAATTATTAAAATCTTCTACTTGTAATTTGGGTTTCTCGTTCATTCAATAAAAAATCTATGGAAGCTCTAAAATAACACCTTTTTTTCAATACTACTATTACCATTTAGTTATAAAACATATTTTATATTTGCCTTTATATGACTATACGCATTTTCCTTATTTTTTTTTGTATTTCTTTCGTCTCTATTGCACAGCAAAAGCTGTCTAAGGAATTTAGTTTTGTAAATGATAATGATCTATTTGTTTCTTATAAAAAAGATAGATATTATACAAACGGAATGTTTTTCACCTATAGAAATTTAGCTAAAACAAAAGACCAAAAACTCGAAAAGAAGATCCATGAATGGCAATTGGGACATTTAATGTTCACGCCTCATAAACCAACCATTTTAAGTGTTACTGAGCACGACCGTCCTTTTGCTTCTTATTTATATGGAAGTTTTGGTATCAAAAAAGTGTACAAAAATCAACAGATCTTAAAAGGAGAAGTTCAACTTGGTGTTATAGGCCCTTCTGCGCTGGGAGAAAGTCTTCAAAATTTTATACATGATATTTATGGATTCGCGAGACCAATTGGTTGGAAGTATCAGATACGAAACGCAGTTGGTATTAATGTAAATGCACATTATACTAGGAATCTAAGTACTGATAAAGACAATCGAAACGATATCAATTTTATCAATAGTCTTAGAATAGGAACTGTTTTTACGGATGTTACAACTGGGATTCATGGAAGACTGGGGTTTCTAAACTTAGAACCCATTACGAATTCTGTTGCATTTAATACAAGTTTAAACAATGAACAGACAAGTGGAGTTCGGGGTGTAGAGTCTATGTTTTACTATAAAACAACTTTAACCTATGTGCTTTATGACGCAACCATACAAGGGAGTTTTTTAAATACATCTAGCCCTGTAACATATAGTATTAACCCTTTTAGATTTGACTTTGAAATGGGACTCTTGTTTACAGCTAACAGAGTTAATTTTGGGTATTCTTACCACTTCTACACAGATAAAATGAAAAATTTAAAATTTTCTAAAGGGAACTCATATGGAAGTCTTCGATTAAACTACCTCTTTAATTGATCTTAGTTTATTCTTCAAAATATTCATCTTTAAATCCGATTAAGAACAACTTCTCCTGCGCCCTGGTAACAGCAGTGTATAACCACCTCAAATACTCTTTATTAACGCCCTCTGGAAGATAAGGCTGTTCTATGAAAATATTCTTCCATTGCCCTCCTTGTGATTTATGACAGGTCATGGCATAAGAGAACTTTACCTGTAATGCGTTAAAATATTTGTTCTTCTTTATAGATAATAGTTGTTTGTATTTCGATTTTTCATGCGCAAAATCCTCTTTAACAGCTTCATATAATTTATTCGACTCTTCGTAGGATAATGACGGGCTTTCACTGGTGAGTGTATCCAGCAATAAAACTGTATCGAACGGTTTTTGATCTGGGTAATCGATCATTCGTATTTCTACCTCCGCAAATCTGAATCCATACAGCTCTTTTATGGTTCTGATCCTAAGCACTTCACAAATATCTCCATTCGCAATAAACCCAGCCGCCGATGAATCTTTCAACCAGAAATAGTTATTCTTAACAACCATAACATAATCGCCTACAGAGATCTCATTCTCTTGTCCTCTAATCTTAGTTCGTATTTGCTGATTATATTGATTAGCTCTTTTATTAGATCGTACTATAAAGGCAGTATCTTCGACCCCTTCATTATTATATGCTGATATAATCGCATCCTGAATATCATACCCATCAACAAGTCTCACAATATCTGGGTAACCAAGATCAAACATAAAATGCTTTGCATCATTTTGAATAAGCAATCTCAATACTGTAGCATTTGCTAAAATACCCGAGTTCTCTTGTTGACGCATTACTTCATCTAGTTCGATTTCCGTTACTTCTTTATGATAGTCCACCTCGAGCCTGTCTGCTTCCAATGCCGGACTCAATGTAAGTTTTACTGGTGGTAGTTGAGCCGTATCTCCAATAAAAATAATTTTGCAGTTATGTCCAGAGTATACATAGGAAATCAAATCATCTAATAAGGAACCATTTTCAAATAATTTAGCATTCTGAGGTCTATCAGGAATCATTGAAGCCTCATCAACAATAAATAATGTATCTGTGTGCTTATTAGGTTGTAAGACAAAGTCTACTGAACCGTTCTTTTGCTTTTTAGGAAAATATATTTTCTTATGAATTGTTAGCGCCTGTCTTTTAGAATATCCAGAAATAACTTTAGCCGCTCTTCCTGTTGGTGCAAGCAGAACTGCCTTCTTCCCAGCTCTCCATAAATTATTTACTACCGTACTAATTGTAGATGTTTTTCCAGTACCTGCATATCCTTTTAATAGAAAAATGGAATGATTCTTGCCGTCAAATATAAAATTCACTAACAGATGAAACAGTTCTGACTGTCTATTTGTAGGTGAATGTGGGTACTTTTTTAAAAGATCCTTATAAAAATCTGTAGGGTTTTTTAGCATAAAAAGAATAAAGCATCAAAGATACGTCGATTTGTGTTTAAAAATTTTTATCGTTAAAAAAAAATTGTAGATTTGCTAATAACGTATAAACAAAAAATAATATAAATGGGATCATATATAATGATGATAGCAGCTGTAGTAGTTGCCTTTGTGATTGCTTACTTAATTGTAAAGTTTTTACCACTTAAATTAAGACCTGTAGCTTCAATAGTTTTATTAATACTTGCTGGTTTTCTTGTATACAAAATTTATGATGGGATTATGAAACCTATCAATTTTGACAAGAAAAAAGTGACTAAATATTCTGAAGTAATCAAGAATTTAAAGATTATTAGAGATGCAGAAATTGCCTATAAAGAGGTAAATGGAAATTATACTAAGGATAGAGCTGCTCTAATCAGATTTATAGATACTGCGCAATTTGCAATTACTGAATCTAGAGATACAGTAATTAGAGTAAATGAAGGAACTAGATGGCAACCATTGTGGATAGACAAAGAGAAAAGAGTTATTGACACCACTGGTTATGAGCCTGTTTTAAAGAGTTTTGAAAATAAAGACTATAAAAACATGTTTAAGGTACCTGGTTTAGAAGGAAAAGAATTTGAGCTTGAAATAGGCATGGTAGAAAAAGTGCAAGGTTTAGAGGTTCCTGTTTTTGAAGCGCGAATTGATAAAGCTTCTATTTTAAAAGGCATGGATATTTCCTTAGTTAAACAGGAAAAAGAAGCTATTGCCACTGATCAAGTAAAAGGAGAATATGTATCTGTTGGTTCTTTAAGTGAAGTAACAACTGGTGGTAACTGGCCTCCGTCATATGATAAAAACGATCGTGCAAAAGAAAACGATAAGTAAACATATACAAGAAATAATAGTAAGAAACCTATCCATCCAATTTAGTTTGGATGGATTTTCTTTTTGTATTTCAAATCAGGACAACGAAGTTTACTTTTTTAAAAGCTTTGAATTTCCTATTACTACGTCTGTCGATAATTGCCTAGAAGAGATTATATCCGTCTTTAAAACGGAAGAACAACTGCAAACTGATTTTAACTCCATTTTTGTAATACACCAAAATTATCTGAACACGATTGTTCCTGATAAATTATTCAATGAAAAGGAATTAGCTACTTATTTAAAATTTTCTGTAAAAACATTAGCAACGGATGCTTTTGATTTTGACTCAATAACTGATATTAGTGCAAAGAATGTGTACATTCCCTATACGAATATCAATAACTTTTTGTTTCAAAATTTTGGCGCCTTTGAGTTTAAGCATCATACAACCGTTTTAATTGAAAAACTTCTTGGTAAAAATAAAGGTTCGCAATTCTATCTGCATGTATCAAAACATCATATTGACATTATTTTACTCAAAGAGAATGATTTACACTTCTACAACTCTTTCAAGTATAATTCTAAAGAAGATATAATCTATTATGTTTTGTTTATCGCAGAGCAGCTTAAAATGGATACTGAAGAATTTATGTTAGTACTTTTAGGCGATATTAAACAAGAGTCAGAACTATATGATATTCTTTATAAATATATCCGTAATATTTCTTTCCTAGAGAATGACAACGCTTTATTAAAAAAATCTGATGAGTTTTCAAATCACTCAAATTTTATCTTATTAGGATAGTATGAGAATTATATCTGGAAAATACAAAGGGCGAAGAATTACCGCTCCCAAGAACCTTCCTGTGAGACCAACCACAGATATGGCTAAAGAGGCACTCTTTAACATACTAAATAACAACTTTTATTTTGATGCGATCTCTGTCATAGATCTTTTCGCAGGAACAGGGAATATTAGTTATGAGTTTGCTTCTAGAGGTACAAAAGAAATATATGCAATTGATAAACATTTTGGATGTACTAGATTTATCTATGATACCGCCAAGGAATTTGACCTTTCTATTAATCCTTATAAAAGTGATGTCTACAAGTTTTTAGAAAAGACTCCCTTGAAAGCTGATATTATTTTTGCTGATCCCCCTTATGATTTTGAAACTGCACAGTTTGAAAAAATTGTAGACCTTGTTTTTGCTAACAACATTTTAAATGAAGAAGGAATGCTTATTGTAGAGCATTCAAAACATACGAGTTTAGAGAAGCATCCAAACTTTAATTATTCTAAAAAATATGGTGGAAACGTATTTAGCTTTTTTGAGAATAAAGAATTACAATAAAGAATTAATAATATCCGTTAGTGTTACTCCTTCCGCTTCTGCCTTATAATTCTTCACAATCCTATGTGATAAGATTGGAATGGCTACTGCTTTAACATCTTCGATATCTGGTGAGTATTTGCCGCTAATAACCGCATGAGCCTTAGCCGCTAATATGAGGTTTTGAGAGGCTCTCGGCCCAGCGCCCCAATCTAAATACTTTTGTACCATTTCGGTAGCTTCTTTAGATTTCGGTCTTGTTTTTCCAACTAATGAAACAGCATATTCAATAACATTATCGGTTACCGGTATTTTTCTCACCAATTTTTGTACTTCTAGGATCTCCTGTGCAGAAAAATAAGAATCAACTATGGTTTCTTCATTCGAAGTGGTATTCTTCACAACTTGAACTTCTTCGTTAAAAGAAGGGTAATCCAAATGAATGGAAAACATAAATCTATCCAGCTGCGCTTCTGGTAACGGATACGTTCCTTCTTGCTCTATAGGGTTTTGTGTAGCTAATACATAAAAAGGTAAATCTAGCTTATAATGAGAGCCTGAAATGGTCACAGAACGCTCTTGCATTGCTTCCAATAAGGCTGCCTGTGTCTTGGGCGGTGTCCTATTAATTTCATCAGCCAAAATAATATTAGAGAATATAGGTCCTTTAATAAATTTAAACTGGCGATTCTCGTCTAATATTTCGCTACCTAAAATATCAGATGGCATCAAATCTGGTGTAAACTGAATACGTTTAAAATGTAATCCTAAAGCATCAGAAACAGTGTTAACCAATAATGTTTTTGCCAGACCTGGTACACCAATTAGTAGTGAATGACCTCCACAAAAGATCGATAATAATACCAAGTTAACAGCTTCGTCCTGTCCTACTATTACCTTCCCTATTTCCGATTTTAGTTTCTGGTATTTAGAAACCAGTTGATCTACAGCTACTACGTCAGACATTATTTACTAGCTAGTTTTTTCCAATTTCTTTCAAAAGTACATTTCGCATAGTTCGGACTAATCTTAATATACGTATCAACAATGTTCTCTTTAGACCACTTTGCAATGGTTTCTTCTTTCTTCTTCTGCAATGCTAAACTCTGTACTTTTACGTAATCATTAACAAGATCAGCAATATGTGTATCTGTACGGTCTTTCATGATAATAACCTTGAACATTTTCTCTCCTGTTCTTGTTTCATCATAAAACGGTTCTGTCATTTTTCCTTTGGTCAAATCGCTAACTCTAGCATATAATGCAGGATCCATTCTAGTAAGATCAAAAGTTGACTCCCCTGTGTATTGGTTAATAATGAGTCCTCCGTTGTTCTTAGTATCCTTGTCTTCAGAATATTGATCAACTGCCTCTTTAAATGTCATTTTACCCTCTTCAACATCTTTCTTTATTTGACTGACCAATGTTTGAGCCGCAGTAACTTTATTATCATCAATTTGTGGTCTCATTAAAATATGTGACGCTATTCTCATATTTCCTTTTATTTCGTGCAATTGGATAATATGATATCCAAAATCAGATTTAAATGGATCTGAGATCTCACCTATTTCTAAGGTAAAAACAACTTCCTTAAATTCTTTAATGAACTGACTGTCTTTTGTAATCTCATATTTCCCCCCATTGTTAACCACTGCAGGGTCTTCAGAGTTAATAATCGCCTTCATTCGGATACTAGCCCCTTCTTCTATTTCCTTTTTGATCTTGGTCAATTCATTCACAACTCGCTTTTCTTCAGCTTCTGTGGGCTTCGCATACACAACAATTTGTGCCAACTGAATCTCTGCTGGGAATTCAGGGAGTTCATTTTTCTCTTTTAAACCATTATAGTACAAGCGTACTTCCTCTGGAGTAACATCAACCTTCTCTGTCAGTTTTTGTTGTTCTTTTCTAATCAGTGCGTTCTCCTTTTCAATATTAAAAAGTTCTGCTTTTAATTCTGGTAAAGTGCTAAATCCATATACCGATGGTACTTTTTCTATACCGCCATATTGTTGTGCGAAATACTGCACATTTCTATCAACAGCAGCGTTCACTTCACCATCTGTTACTACAATACTATCTATTACAGCATGATGCGCTAACAACTTCTGTAACATCAATTGCTCTAACATTTCACAGTCAGATATTTTAATTTTTCGTTCACTGTTATTTTGCAGTTCTAATTTGAACTTGGCAATATCAGAATCTAATACAATGTTCTTTCCAACGACTACACCTACTCCATCGATCTTTACCTTCTGAGCTTGGATACTGATTGCTCCTAAGCAAAAAATAAATAGGATAGTTAGACTAATAAACTTTGAAGCTTTTATTTTGTGTGGCATCTTTTAAAATGATTTTTTCTATTTCTCTAATTAACTCTAACTTTCTCTTGTGCAAAATCATCTGCTTTATAGTTGGAGTTATGTAGTTTTTAGGTGCTATTTGGTTCCTTAATAACACATCTTTTACAGCCACCAAATATAAGCCTAATGAGTCTTCTTTTTGAAGGTATTTTGTTTTTTTTAACAATTTTTCCTTAGAAAATGGTGTTTTTAACAAAACATTTTCTAATGGAACCCAAATTGAGTCATTAAGTTGATATGATTTGAAACTTAACTGTTGCTGCTCCAGTGCTTCTAGATCTTCCTGATTCATCGATCTAAACAATTGTATAATATCATCTTTATCAACGACATCATTTCCAAAGTGAACATACCTTGCCTTTACAAGTTCTTCATTTAACCTAAAATTCAAACTGTTCGTATTGTAATATTCGTCAACTTCTTCTTCGGAAATAACTGTGTCTAATTGTTGTTTGATCAACCTCTCTTTGTAGTTATTGATTAAAAGGCTTTTTCTATAATCAGAAACTAGCTTATTAATTTCCTTATTGTTCTCAAGAGTACTATTCTCTTCAGCCTTCTTTAAAAGTAATTTTTGAGTAGCCCAGCTTGTAATAATACTCCTTAATAATACAAGACTATCTTCTTTTGAGATGTTTTTCGGAAATAGATTTTGGATATCTTCTTTAACCAGTTCTTCATTATAAATACTAGCAATGACATCCTTTTTTACAGGTTCTTTCTTTTGCAAATCAAAATAATCGCAAGAGGAAAAAAATACACATACTAATATCCAAATGTAGCTCTGTTTCATTCTTCTTTTCTATAATATTTAATTAGCTTTTTAAGCTCTCTTTTGTTGACCTTAACCGCATTTTTCTTCTTCAACTCGGCTATCCAGCTTTTCTCTAAATAATTTTGATAATCACTAATTACCTTTCCTCTGATCTTACTAAGATCTTTTTCAGAATACTTAGCCATGTTCTTATCAAAATATGTTTGGAGCCCTAAAGTATCTTTAGATGATTTATCCCAAATTTTTTTGTTCATCAATTCAAACAACAAGATTCCATCCTTATATTCCTGTAAACTAGTGGCGTACTCAGGTTCTGTATGTACTAAATTTTCTTTAAAGTATTCTAATACCTGGTAATCTATAAACGCATTAAAAAGAAAGGGAATAGATTTATTTCTTCTATTTCTAATATACAACACAAATGCCTCTTGTTTGATTTCCTTTTCATTAATACTAATTAGTATGGCCTGCAATGAATCTTTAGGAATACCTCTGATGTCTTTTCTTTTTAAGATACTTTTTGCATCTTCAAATTCCACTATCTTATATTGCTTTTTCAGCTTGTTTAAAACCGCATTGTCCGATAGTTTAGCTCTTCCGCTTCTTTTCACCTTAGTTCTAATTCCTGCTTTTGTCTTTTCAAAAGATTCTACTGGATATTTTTTATATAATTGTAAGATGTGCCATCCAAATCTTGTTTCAAAAGGTTTGCTGTAATCACCTTTGTTCTCAAGAGAAAACGCTGCAATTTCAAAAGGCTTCACCATTCTACCAGATCCAAACTTACTCAGTCTCCCTCCTTTGTTTTTAGTATTTACATCATTTGAATACTTTTTTGCTAACTCCTTAAATGATTCCCCAGCAATCAGTTTACGATAGACAGTATCTATTTTCTTTTTTCCTGTCTCCGTCTTATCAGTAATCAAAATATGAGCTACTTGAACTTCTCCCTTAGAGGGTCTTTCTGCTACTTTTTTAACGATATGATATCCAAATCTTGTTTTAAATGGCATAGACACTTCTCCTATTTTTGTTTTAAAGGCAGCATCTTCAAAATCAAAGACCATTTTAAATGCTCCGAAATAACCCAAATCTCCACCGTTAGTTTTAGCAGATCTATCATCAGAATATTTTCTGGCCATTTCAGAAAAATCAACGTCATGGTTTACAATACTATCTCTAAGATTCATGATCTTTTTGTAAATAGCCAATGTATCTCCCGATGTATAATTTGCTGGAAAACGAACCAAGATATGACTCGCTCTTATTTCTGTCTTTGTTCTATCGTATGCATCTTTGATTAATTTCTCAAGGAATTTCTTGTCTTGGAGATAAGGTGCCGTAAGTTGATTCTTATACGTTTCTATCTCTCTTTTATAAGACCTTGAAGTATCTAGCTTAAGGCGGTAAGCTTCATCTACTTTTAGTTTATAATTTATAAACAGATCTAAGTTCTTTGCTACATCTTTACCTTCTTCCGATTCAATAGAACTTAAATTTTTTTCAAATACTCTTTTGAATTCAGAAACTTTAACTTTTTGATCGTTAATCGTTACCAAGGTCTTATCCTTTTTTTGAGCAAAAGAATATCCCGACACCAATAGAATACTTACTAAGAATAATACTTTTTTCATTTCTTTTTTATTTATAATGATATAATCCCTTTAATATTTTCTGCTTTCTTATAATAGCTGATCACCTCATCAGAACTAGACAAATTAATAACTATAGAAACGCTAATATATTTCCCTGTTTTAGATTTTTTGGTATTGATAACAGCACCACCTTTGTCGAATAATTCCTGCACCTCCGCTACCTGATTACCATCAGTTGGAACAATAAACTTATACATATAGTCTGCCGGAAACGTTGTAGTATCGTCTAATTGTCCTTTTAACTTTTTATAAAATGCTTCTTCCTTACCATTCATATCTTAACTATCAAATTGTTTTTAAAATGAACACAAAATTACACTAAATATTATTTTAATGAATTGAATACTATATTTTTGTTTCATGCAACAAAAAATTGTCTTAATAGGCGGACCAGGCACAGGGAAATCTTCTGTGTTAAATGAATTAATAGTGCAAAATTATTATTGCATGCCTGAAGTATCTAGAGAGGTTACCTTGAAGGCGCAGCAAGACGGTATAGATCAACTTTTCCTTACGGACCCAATTCTTTTTAGCAAACTGCTGTTAGAAGGCAGAGAGCAACAATTTATCACAGCAAGTGAAACGTCCAATAAGTTTGTGTTTTTTGACCGGGGCTTACCCGATGTATATGCATATCTCAAATTTAGTAATACGGAATACCCGTCTTATTTTAAGGAAAAATGTATTCAATATAAATATGATAAGGTTTTTCAGTTTTCACCCTGGGAAGAAATTTACATAACAGACAATGAGCGTTATGAAACATTTGAAGAATCTAAAAATATCGATATTTTTTTGAAAAAAGCATATAAAGAATTAGGATACAGTCTGATAAATGTACCTTTTGGTACGATAAAAGAAAGAACTAACTTCATTATTAACTCGCTTAAAAGCGATGTATGATAAATCCTCTAAACATACTTACTAAATATTGGGGGCATACGGAATTTATATCCCCACAAGAAGAGATAATTTCATCTGTATTAAATAAGGAAAATACAATTGCTTTGTTACCAACAGGAGGCGGAAAGTCCATCTGCTTTCAGGTTCCTGCGCTATTACTAGATGGTATTTGTATTGTAATATCTCCAATGGTCTCTTTGATCAAAGATCAAGTTGAAAATCTCAAGAAAAAGGGAATAAAAGCCGCAACTATTGAAGCCGGAACTAGCAAAGATGATATTATAACGCTCTTCGATAACTTAAAATTTGGAGGGTATAAATTTTTATATCTTTCTCCTGAGCGTCTTTCATCCAGTTTTATCAAAGAAAAGGTCAAAGAATTGAATGTTTCTATGATCGCTGTTGATGAAGCGCATTGTATTTCTGAATGGGGACACGATTTCCGGCCTTCCTATAGACACATTAGTGTTTTACAAGAAATACATCCACATGCCAATTTCATCGCCCTAACGGCCACCGCAACAAAAGATGTATTATCCGATATTTCAAAGAACCTAAAGATAGATGCGGCAACTGTCTTTAAAAAGTCCTTTTTAAGAAATGAGTTGGCATATCAAATTTTTCATGTAGAGGATAAACTTACACGTCTTTTGCAAACATGTACGAGATTTAAAAATTCGGCTATTGTCTATGTAAGATCAAGAAAACGGACAGAAGAAATAGCTGCTTTTTTAAACGCAAATAACTTTAAAGCTTCCTATTACCATGGGGGTTTGACACCTACAGAGAAAAAAGAAGCATTTAATAATTGGATGACCGAAAGCACTAGGATTATGGTAGCGACCAATGCCTTTGGTATGGGTATAGACAAATCCAATGTGACAGTTGTTATTCATTTAGACCTTCCTTATAGTATAGAAAATTATGTTCAAGAGGCTGGTCGGGCAGGAAGGAATGGAGAACAGTCGTTTTCGGTAGTTTTGCAAAATAATAATGATATACAAGCCTTAAGATCACAATTCAATGTAGGAACCCCCACTTTAGAGGAGATCAAAAAAATATATAGAAATCTGGTCCAATATTATTCCATTGCTATCGGGGAATTACCTATAGATTCATATCCGTTTAAGTTATCCGAGTTTTGTCAACGGTATAATTTGACTTATGTAAAGACCAATACTATCTTAAAAATACTGGCTAACAATGGGGTTATAGAGTTAAATACTTCTTTAAAGAGAAGGTCATCTCTTCAATTTATCCTAAATTCAAAACAGCTCATACAGTACAAGAATCGATCTGAAATAACATATAAGGTTGTCAATACTATACTTAGAAATTATGTGGGCATTTATGACCATGAGGTATACATTAATGAATACATGATTGCTAAGAAAGCGGGAGTGACATCAGAAAAAATTAAGGAAGTTTTACAGAAATTGAATACTGACCAAGTGGTACGTTATATTGAAGCCACAGACTATGATCAGTTGATGTTTTTGGTTCCTCGAGAAGACAATAGGACAATTAACAGTATTGCTAAGAACATCAAAATCTACCTAAAGCAGCAGCAACGAAAGATTACTGACTTAGTCGATTTTATTACAAATAATGAAACGTGTAGGAGTACCCAATTACTATCCTATTTTGGAGAAGAGAATGTCGAAGATTGTGGTATATGCGATGTATGTTTAAGAAGGCAAAATACTATTGTTGATTTTAGATCGGATATTTTGAACCTATTAAAGAAACATGATACACTATCTTCAATCGAAATTCAAACATTTTTAAAAGCGAATGAAAGGGACATTTTAATACATTTGCGAAACCTTCTATCAGAAGACAAAATAGCCATTAATAGTACAAACAAATATTATATAGTATGAGAAACCTGAGGATTGTATTTATGGGAACCCCAGACTTTGCAGTGACTATTCTAAAGGGTCTTTTAGATAATGGTCATAAGGTTGTTGCTGTAATTACGGCTCCAGATAGGCCTTCAGGTAGAGGAAGAAAATTGAACGAGTCTGCGGTAAAAAAATATGCCAGCTATAAAAATTTACCAATTCTTCAACCTACAAATCTTAAGAATGAAGACTTTATAAAAGAACTAGAGAGTTACAAAGCAAATGTGCAAGTGGTGGTTGCCTTTAGAATGCTTCCAAAAGTTGTTTGGAATATGCCAGAATATGGAACTTTTAACTTACATGCTTCGTTACTTCCAGATTATAGAGGTGCAGCTCCTATTCATTGGGCGATTATTAATGGTGAGAAAAAAACTGGAGTAACTACATTTTTTATAGATGATAAAATAGACACAGGGGAAATCATTTTGCAAAAAGAAACACCTATTGGTGAAGATGAGACTGTAGGTCAGTTACATGATACACTTATGCATTTGGGTGCTGATCTCGTTAATGAAACGATCCATTTAATTGCTAATAATACTGTTACCACGTATAAACAACCAGATGTTGAAGAGAAGGTAGCTCCAAAGTTATATCCCGAAAATTGTAAAATAGATTGGACAGAAGATATACATACGATCTATAATAAAATTAGAGGTTTAAATCCGTTTCCTGCTGCCTGGACCATTTTAACGAACGGTGATCAGGAGGTTACAGTCAAAGTATATGCGGTTTCTAAGATTGAAGAAAGTCATGACTTTTCTTTAGGGAAGGTCGTAACCTCGAAGAAAGAAATAAGGATTGCGGTAAAAGGAGGTTATATAAATGTTTTAGAAATTAAGCTATCTGGGAAGAAAAAAATGGATGCTGTTAGTTTATTAAATGGTTTTACTTTTGAGAAAGACGCAATACTGTCTTAACCCCTTTATGGGTGGGCAATACGAGCATTTTACTCAAAAATCTACTGGCTTTATTAACAATTTACCTACATTTATTAACAAAACAGTGCTTTTTTAGTGCCCAAACTTGCATGAAGCCTTAATCCGTCTATATTTGTTAAGCTTTTATAGCAAAAATATATTCAATTAATTTTAAATTCTATTTATTATGAACAAATCAGATTTAATCGATGCAATGGCTGCTGACGCAGGAATCTCTAAAGTAGCAGCTAAAGCAGCTTTAGAATCTTTAACTTCTAATGTAACTTCAACTTTAAAAGGTGGCGGAAAAGTTGCTTTAGTAGGATGGGGTACTTGGTCTGTATCTAAGAGAGCGGCTAGAAATGGTAGAAACCCTCAAACTGGAGCAGAAATTAAAATTGCTGCTAAAAACGTTGTAAAGTTTAAAGCAGGAGCTGGATTAAGCGGTTCTGTGAACTAATCATACTTTAAAAATAGTATATGAAAAACTCTCTTTTTTAAGAGAGTTTTTTATTACCTATATTTTAACTACATTTAAAGAAGATTAATATCCCGGGATGAATATGATTAAGCCTAATAAAGGAAAACTGTTAATCGCAGAACCTTCTATTTTAACTGATGACTCTTTTAATAGATCTATAATTCTATTGACAGAACATACTGAAAATAGTACTGTGGGCTTTATTCTTAATAGACCTTTAGATTATACTATTAAAGATATTATCCCAGAAATTGATTGTGATTTCTTAGTTTATCAAGGAGGGCCTGTCGAACAAGATAATTTGTACTTTGTCCATAAATCTCCTGATTTGATTCCAAATAGTATAGAGGTTTCCAATGGTATTTTTTGGGGTGGTAATTTCGATTCCTTAAAAAATGTACTGATTAATAAGCAAATTCAACCTTCACAAATTCGATTTTTCCTAGGGTATTCGGGATGGTCTGCAAATCAATTAGAAGATGAAATAGAAACCAATTCCTGGTTCGTTTCAGAAAATGACTTCTCAAATATATTTTCTGTAGATAATAAAAGTTTATGGAAAAATAAGTTGTTACAACGTGGCGGTGAATATAAAATTTGGGCCAACGCTCCTGGTGACATTCATTTAAACTAGGCCTTACCCGTAATTTCAAGGATTCGAAGACTCTTCGATAATTTATCAGATACGTCTGTTACAAATGTCTTTTTCCTGTAATTCGTAACAGCCTGAATTCCTACAATAGCATTTGTAATAAATACCTCATCTGCTTTTTGGATTTCAAAAGGACTAATTACCGTCTCTTCAATCGTAAAAAGATCATTAGATTCAATAATTTCTATAATTTTCTTTCTTAGTACACCTTTTAAACAACCTTCAGTAAGTGCTGGAGTTTTAATAGTGTTTCCTTTGATAACAAAAATATTTCCATTAGTGACTTCGACCACGCCTTTTCTTTCGTTCAATAAAACGCAATTGTCAAGGTCATTTTCTTCTGCATAAACAGATGCCACGGTAGATAGCATCTTGTTATTCGTTTTTAGCGTAGATAGCAATCCTGAATAATTGTAAAAATCTTTAAACAGATCTATACGATAGGCCTCTTTCTTTTCTACCTTCAGTTCCGAAATTTCAATAAGAAAATCGACTTCGTTTGTTGCAGGAGTGTATAAACCGCCATCTTTTCTAAATACAGATAATCTTCCTCTACATGTAGTATTTGTTGTTTCCGGCGGAATCGTTTTTAAAATCTCTTTTTCTAAGTTTTCCAAAGTAAAATCCATTGGAATCTTCATTCTAAGCATGCGCATGGAAGCCATTAACCTAAAATAATGATCCTCCCAGAAAATAACTTTACCATTGGCAATCTTCATTGTCTCAAAAAGAGCATCTCCAAATTTAAAACCTCGATTATTTACAGATAATAACCGTTCTGTATCTGAAACTAGTGTACCGTTGAAATTCAATATTCTTACTTTGAAAATTATGCTTGCAAATTTAAGGCAAAATGAAGGATAAAAGCATAAAAAAACCTTAACAAAAGTTAAGGTTAATTCTTTTATATTATTTGATTAGGCTCCTATCCTATGTTTTAACTCATCAATTTGATTTTCCCAAAGCATTTTTGATTCTTCCAATTCATCTTCATCAGAAAAATCAGTGACAATTAACGAGACATCCTTAGTAATGGCATCAACCTGAACTCTAAATTCAAAATAGGTATCATCCCCTTCACTTTCTGTCCATTTATAACGAGCTCTTTCGTCTTGTTTTTTAGAAACTATCGTTGCTTCCTCTTCAGAATCATCCCACATAAAGGTCATTAGTTTTCCTCTAGAATTTACTCTATCAGCAAACCATTCTTCCAATCCAGACGGAGAAGAAAAATATTGATATAACATACTTGGAGATGCGTGAATCGGGAACTCTATTTCATATTTAATTTTGCTCATATAATTTTCCGAATTTGCCTAAAAAGAGTGGAGTTTTTTAGTATTATGAAAGCAATATAGGTAATAATTCTATTTAAAAAAAATTAAAGACACATCTTGCAGAAATATAAAAATCAACTATATTTGCAGCCGCATACGCATGGCGAGGTAGCTCAGTTGGTTAGAGCGTCGGATTCATAACCCGGAGGTCGGGAGTTCAAATCTCCCCTTCGCTACAAAAAACAAACCCAATCTACTTTAGATTGGGTTTTTTTGTAGACTAAAAAATACCTTAAATTATTTCTTCACTTCTTTCAAGCTTTTATAGATAGTTGTTCGAATTCTTTCTTCAGTAATCCATCCACTAAAAGAAGCGTATTCTTTAGTAAGTTCCTTATTGTTTTTCACCTCCTCGAAACTCTTCCCATTGTCGATTTCAGCCTGAACCTTTGTTTTCAAGTCTTCCAACATTTTTTTATAAGCAATCAACTCTTCTCTATTCGCGACGTTTCCATGACCTGGCATGATCTTCGTATTTTCATCAGCCAACATAATGATCTTTCCTATACCAGCAATGTAACCATCAATACTTCCCCCTGAATCTAGATCTATATAAGGGAATCTTCCTTGAAAATAGGTATCTCCCGTATGAATGACATTGTTTTTTGTAAAATACACAATAGCATCGCCATCTGTGTGTGCATCGTGCAAATGCGTAAACAAAATAGCATCATCATTATAATGGAACATCATATCTTCTGTAAAAGTAAGTACTGGTAGTGCATCTTTTGGTGAAGCTTTTTTTGTTCTGCCTCTCACTACCTGGTCTTTACTCATTCGCTTACGAACATTTTCATGAGATACGATGGTAGCTCCTTCCTTGCTCATATTTTGATTTCCTCCAGTATGATCTCCATGCCAATGTGTATTCAATAAATAGCTCACTGGTTTTGGGGTGATCTTTTTAATTGCCTCTAGTATTTTAGGAGTTAATGGAGCAAACTGATCATCGATCATTAACACGCCATCATTACCTATCAAAAGTCCAATATTACCTCCTCTTCCCTTTAACATATAATAGTTATCCGTAAGCTTTGTGCTGATAATTTTAATGTCATTTTTTTGGGCAGAAATATTCATTGCAGCACCAAATATGACAACAATTAAAAAGTACTTTATTTTTTTCATAAAACGCTAATATTATTTGAATTGTGATAAAGATATAAATTTCATCATTCTGTTAGTACGTCTGACTATCATCATCTTACAAAACTTACGGAAAATTTTTACAGATGTACCAAGATAAAATCCAATTTATTAATTGTAGAATTCAAAAATGATTTTATATTTGCAACCTCTATCGGCGAGAGTAGCTCAGTTGGTAGAGCGTCAGCCTTCCAAGCTGAATGTCGCCAGTTCGAACCTGGTCTCTCGCTCTAAAAGTCTTATCTTCATTGATGAGACTTTTTTTATACATTTAATTTTTTTCCGAAAAAAAGCAATATCAAAATTGGGATGGTTAATGCTACAACCATCATCGTATTTTCCTGGAAAACACGTGGATAAAAAACTAAGGTAAGTGCGAATCCACCAATAGCTCCACCTAAATGTGCGGAGTGACCAATATTTCCTAATTGTTTCTTCATTCCGTAAATGGAATACAGTAAATAGATGACACCGAAAATATATCCTTTGATAGGTATAGGAACAAAGAAAAGAAACAGTTCCATCTCTGGGTATAAAAGTATGGAGGCGTACACAATACCCGAAACAGCACCAGAAGCCCCTATAGCACTATAATAAGGTTCATGTTTATGATAAGACAATGAATATAAACTTCCGGCCAATAAACTTCCTAGATATATCACCAAAAACGGAATTATACCAAGACGGAAAACAACAATATCACCGAAAAGATATAAAGCATACATGTTAAACAACAAATGCATCCAATCTGCATGTAATAATCCTGAAGTGAACATTCTGAACTTCTCTCCATTTTGGATTCGAGTAATTTGAAATTTATACTTTTCAAAAAAGGAATAATCGTTAAACCCTTTGTATGAAAACAATGCCGTTGCTGCAATCACTAATAGCACTACTTTGTCTTGACTTTCTATCATAAAACAAACATAACGAAAGTTAGGTATAAGAATAAATATTTAAACACGATATTTGCCAAATAATTATATCGAATGCAATTTTTAGTTTTCATCATAGCGTATCCGTTTATATTCCTTCTTTCCATCTTACCGATGCGGGTATTGTATATTTTTTCCGATTTCTTCTATGTTATATTTTACCATATCATCGGCTATCGAAAAAAAGTGGTTTATGACAACCTCAAAACAGCTTTTCCTAATAAAACAGAAAAAGAATTAAAAACCATTCAAAAAAAGTTCTTCAGACACTTTACAGATATTTTTATGGAAAGCGTGAAAGCATTCACAATTACTCAGAAAACGATCCAAAAGAGGTATACATATAAGAATCCTGAAGTTGTGAATGATATTGTAAAAAAAGGCAAAAATATTGCTTTAGTTGGAGCGCATCAAGCTAATTGGGAATGGTCCACCAGTTTGCCTTTAGTATTAGATATTACTGTTTTTGGAGCGTATACTAAATTAGCAAATAAGTATTTCGAAAAAGTCGTAAAAGATTCTAGAATGAAATTCGGAGTAATCGGTTATAAAACTTCAGAGACCATTAAGTCCATGAAAAAGAATTATGATAATGGTGTGCGGGGACTGTATTTATTATTAAGCGACCAATCACCTCAAGTACATAAAACACATTATTGGTCAGAATTTTTTGGTGTAAAAGTACCCATTCATACAGGTGCAGAAATGTTAGCTAAAAAATTTGACTTAGTCGTTATCAACTACGTATCTAAAAAAATCAAAAGGGGGCATTACCAGGTTGAATTTGAATTAATTACTGAAACACCAAAAGAGTTTGAGAATTATCAAATCACGGATAAGTATTTAGAAATTACAGAAAGAAATATTCAAGCTCAACCAGAATACTATCTATGGTCTCATAAACGATTTAAGCATAGAGATAAGGTTCCTAAAGAGTGGCAGTAATTATATAGAGAACCAATCAGATACCAACTGCTTTTCTATTGGTTTAACTGAAATGTGTACATAGTCATTTTTAAGAGGGTCATATTCGTAATCCGATGACCAGTCATCAATATTTGCACATAGTTCTTTTAATGAGGCACATATAAAGTCTACCTCTTCGTTTTTAATTGTTGGATGCAAAGACAAACGAATCCACCCTGGCTTTTCTGTAGAACACCCTTCTAAAATCTGATCTTTAATCCTATTCGAAGTTTCCTGATCTACGTTCAGCAAAAAGTGCCCATATGTTCCCGCACAAGAACATCCACCTCTTGTTTGGATACCATATCGGTCATTTAACAATTTTACAACTAAATTAAAATGAACGTTCTCTACATAAAATGAAAAGATGCTCAATCTATTTCTATGGTTTGGAGCTAATATCTTAACATTGGGAATAGATTCTAACGTTTCAAAAAGCTTTTGATTCAATTCATCTTCCCGTTGTTTGATCTTTTCCGTATTCATTTGATCTTTCAATTGAATTGAAAGTGCAATTCGAATAGTTTGTAGAAAAGCAGGCGTCCCTCCATCCTCGCGAGTTTCAACATCATCAAAATAGTCATGCTCTCCCCAAGGGTTTGTATAAGAAACCGTTCCTCCACCAGGGTTATCCGGAATCATATTTTTATATAATTTCTTATTAAAAATCAATACCCCTGAACTCCCTGGGCCTCCTAAAAATTTGTGTGGAGAAAAGAAGATAGCATCCAAATATTCATCTTCTGCTTCCGGGTGAATATCTATATCCACATAAGGTCCAGAGCAAGCAAAATCAACAAAACAAAGTCCGTTGTACTTATGAATCAGTTTAGCTACCTTATGATATTCGGTTTTGATTCCAGTAACATTCGAACATGAGGTTACCGAAGCTATTTTCAACTTACGGTGTGCATGCCTTTGAATACACTCTTCAAATTTATGCAAACAAACCAATCCGGCATCATTACAAGGTACAACCTCTACATCTGCAATAGTTTCCAACCAGGATGTCTGATTGGAATGATGCTCCATATGAGATACGAAAACAATAGGTCTCAAGTCTTCAGGAACTTCTGTATGCTCCTTTAAGTTTTCCGAAACCTTCAAACCTAATATTCGTTGAAATTTGTTCACCACGCCAGTCATTCCAGATCCCTCCGTAATTAACGCATCATTTTCATTAGCATTTACATGCCTTTTAATAATCTTTCTAGCTTCGTGATATGCAAGCGTCATTGCTGCCCCTGAAGTAGAAGTTTCAGTATGTGTGTTTGCTACAAATGGCCCAAACTCATTCATCATTTTCTCTTCAATAGGACGATATAACCTCCCACTTGCCGTCCAATCTGTATAAATCAGTTTTTGTTCTCCATATGGCGATACAAACGTCTGATCAACACCAATTATCTGATCTCTGAACTGCTGAAAATAATGCTCTAGTGTAGACATGTTATGCTATAATTTCTTTTATTTCATCTATAAAACGAACGGCCAGTGCATCTGCAGTATCCTGAGACAAACTTTCCGTATAGATCCTGATAATAGGTTCCGTATTAGATTTGCGTAAATGTACCCATTCTTTTGCAAAATCTATCTTAACGCCATCAATAGTATTCACATTTTCAGTTTGATATTTATCGGCCATGGTGGCTAATATGGTATCTACATCTATCTGTGGTGTCAATTGTATTTTATTTTTACTCATAAAGTAAGAAGGATAACTTTCTCTTAAAGCTTTACAAGATACTTTCTGTCTTGCCAAATGCGATAGGAATAGTGCCGCACCAACTAAAGAATCTCTACCATAATGAGATGCTGGGTAAATAATTCCTCCGTTTCCTTCTCCTCCGATAACCGTATTAGTGTCTTTCATCATTTGGACAACATTTACCTCTCCTACTGCACTTGCCGTATATGTTCCGCCATGCTTCTCGGTGACATCTCGTAAAGCTCTTGACGATGATAGATTTGAGACTGTATTTCCTCCTCCTAATCTTCCAAGAACATAATCGGCGCAAGCTACTAACGTATACTCTTCACCAAACATAGATCCGTCTTCACAAATCAATGCTAAACGATCAACATCTGGGTCTACAACAATTCCAAAATCTGCTTGCTCCTTTACAACCAATTCAGAAATGTCCGTTAAATGCTCTTTTAGAGGTTCTGGGTTATGCGGGAAATGTCCATTTGGTTCACAATACAATTCAACACATGCGACGTTCAATTCTTTTAAAAGTGCAGGTATAAAAATACCTCCTGTTGAATTTACTCCATCAACAACCACTTTAAAATTGGCATTTCTAATAGCTTCTACATCTACCAATTCTAAATTCAATACCTCATGAATATGCTTTTCAACATAATCTTTGCGTTTTGCATAGGTTCCTAGGTCATCTACCTCAGCGAAATCAAAATCATCACTTTCAGCAGTTTGTAATATAATTTCTCCGTCTGCACCGCTCAAAAATTCACCCTTTTCATTTAATAGTTTTAAAGCGTTCCATTGCTTTGGATTATGGCTTGCGGTTAAGATAATTCCTCCGTCAGCATTTTCTAAAGGAACAGCAACTTCTACGGTTGGAGTTGTTGATAAGCCTAAATCAATTACATCAATTCCAAGGCCTACCAGGGTATTTGCTACCAGACTACTTATCATTTTCCCAGAAATACGAGCATCTCTACCTAAAACAACGGTGATCTGCTCTTTATTTGGGTTTCTATTTTTAATAAATGTTCCATACGCCGATGCAAATTTGACCGCATCTATAGGTGTCAAATTATCCGAAGTTTTCCCTCCAATAGTTCCTCTAATTCCAGAGATTGATTTAATTAATGTCATGCCCTAATTTTATACCTCACAAAGATAATTTATTTCAGCAAAAAACCTTTTAAAAATGAAATTGTGTTTTTTGGTAATTTTTAACAGTTATTAATTACTTGTGAAAATTATTTCTATCCATTTTTCGTTATATTTAGAATCCAAAAATTTCAAACCAAATTATGAAAACTCCCATCAAACTTGAACTTAAAACGTTCGCACAATCTATCTTTTTATGTATTGCTGTATTCTTATTAAATATTGAGAATAGCACAGCACAAGAAACAAGATTATTAAGACAACCCGATATAAATACTACTCATGTAGTTTTTACATATGGAGGTGATATTTGGATAAACAAACTAGGTACTAGCAATGCTAAACGAATAACAAGTACACCAGCTGTAGAATCTAACCCACATCTATCTCCTGATGGGAAATGGATTGCCTTTTCTTCTAATAGATCAGGTTCAAATTCAGTTTATATTGTTTCTACTAATGGAGGCGAGCCTAAAAGACTAACCTGGCATCCAAATGGATCAAGTGTTCGAGGATGGACAAATGATGGAAAATCTGTGCTCTATGCAAGTTCTAGAGAAACTGCACCAAGACCTTATAGTCGATTGTGGACAGTTCCTGTAAAAGGAGGGGCACCAACTTTAATAACTAAACAATGGAGTTATAGTGGTTCTTTTTCTCCAAATGCTAAAAAAATGGTACTTGATAAGATGAGTCGTTGGGATGGAGAATGGAGAGCTTACAGAGGTGGTCAGAATACACCATTGATCATTCTAGATGTAAAATCTTCTAGGGAGACATTACTACCACATACAAATACAACGGATGTTCAGCCATTATGGATGGGGGATGATATTTACTTCTTGTCTGATAGAGATTTGGT
Organism: Asprobacillus argus; assembly: GCF_032248395.1. Classification (NCBI taxonomy): domain Bacteria; kingdom Pseudomonadati; phylum Bacteroidota; class Flavobacteriia; order Flavobacteriales; family Flavobacteriaceae; genus Asprobacillus; species Asprobacillus argus. The sequence continues at coordinate 8,573 of NZ_JAVTTO010000002.1, read as the reverse complement.
AATGAACATTTGGAGATATAATACAAAGAGTAAGAATCTTACGCAAGTAACTAAATTCAAAGGATCCGATGTAAAGTGGTTATCTGGAGATAAGAATAAATTAATATATGAACGAAATGGGTATTTACACACCTACGATCTTTCTTCAAATAAATCGAGAAGATTAAAGATTAACGTTGTTGGAGATTTTCCTTGGGCAGAAACTAAATGGGAGAATGTGACAAGAAGAGCTAGATCTGCAAGTTTATCACCTAACGGCAAAAGAGTCATAATGGAATCTAGAGGTGATGTTTTTACCGTTCCTTTAAAGTTTGGTGATGCTAGAAATATTACACAGAGTTCAGGAACTGCAGATAGAGCACCTTTATGGTCTCCTAAAGGAGATAAAATTGCGTGGTTTTCAGATAAGGATAGAAAGGGTTACGCCTTATTTACCGCGAGTCAAGATGGAATGTCAGATTTAACCAAAATAGCTATTGGTCAGTCTAAAATGGCCTGGAACCCTAGTTGGTCTCCTGATGGGAAACATATTGCTTTTGTAGATGATGATGTGCGTTTACGCGTTGTGAATTTAGAAACAAAAAAAATACAAACTATTGATGTTGGTGGTATTAATATTGAAAGAGGTTCCATTCAAATGCAATGGTCTCCAGATTCTAACTGGATCGCTTATGCAAAATCTGCCAGCAATAATTTTAGACAAGTGTTTATTTGGTCAGCTGAATCGCAAAAAACCACTGCCATTACCGATATCTTTGCTGACTCCTTTTCTCCTACCTGGGATTTAAACAAAAAGCAACTATACTTTTTAGCAAGCACAAATGTAGCATTAGGCTCTGGTTGGGCCAATACAAGCGCGATGACTTCGAATCCAAGTTACGCTGCGTATGTTGTTAACTTAGATAAAAATGATAATTCTCCTTTTAGACCCAAAAGTGATGAGGAATCTATAAAGAAGAAAGACGAGAAAAAGAAATCGAAACCTGACAAAAAAGAAGCTGGAGATAAAGCGATGACTATTGACTTTGATGGATTGGCAAGAAGAACTTTTGCATTGGGTATTCCTTCTAGGAATTATAGATACATTGTAGCAGGCCCTAAGGGAACTGCATTTATTGGAGAAAGAGTTTCAAATCAGAGAGGGTTAACAGTAAAAAAATACACGTTAAAAGATCAAAAAGCCAAGAACTTTATTTCTGGAGCTGGCAATATATCAATTACTGCGAATGGAAAACATATGTTGGCTAGAGTAAACGGTTCTTGGAAAGTGATTGGTACATCTGGACCAAACGGAAAGAGTGGAAAATCATTGAAAGTAAATCTTCAAATGAAACTAAACAGAATTGCTGAATGGGAGCAGATGTTTGAGGAGGCTTATAGATACGAAAGAGATTATTTCTATGACCCGAATATTCATGGAAGAGATTGGAAAGTGGTCTATAGGAGATATGCGCCGCTCGTACCTTTTATTAAACATCGTACAGATTTGACATATATATTGGATCAGGTAAATGGAGAACTATCCGTTGGACACAGTTTTGTTTTTGGTGGTGATTTCCCTAGAACAGAAAGATCTCAAGTTGGTATGTTAGGAGCAGATGTTATTGCCGATCAAGGAAGATGGAAAATTCAACGAATTTATACAACAGAAAGTTGGAATCCAGGATTATCTGGTCCTTTAGATGCGCCTGGATTAAATATTAATGAAGGAAATTATATCGTTGGAATCAATGGAAAAGAAATATCTACCAAGGATAACATCTATGAACATTTAGATGGTACTTCAGGAAAACAGACTATCTTACATATTAACAATAATGCCGATTTTAAAGGTTCGTGGAAAGAAACAGTGAAACCTATCCGTAGTGAAAATTCTTTACGTCAAAGAACTTGGGTAGAAGATAATAGACGTTTAGTTGATAAACTTTCTAATGGTCGTTTAGGTTATGTTTGGGTTCCGAATACTGGAGGTGGTGGCTATGTTTCTTTCAATCGCTATTACTTCGCACAGCAAGATAAGGATGGTGCCGTTATTGATGAGCGTTTTAATGGGGGTGGTCTCTTGGATGATTATATGGTGGATTTGATGACTCGAAGCATTAGAGCAGGAATAACAAACGAAGTTCCAAACGGTAAACCTATGCAACTGCCAGCGGGTATTTTAGGTCCTAAAGTATTATTGATCAACGAACTTGCAGGTTCTGGAGGTGATTTTTTCCCTTGGGTATTCCGTCAACAAAAAGCAGGGTTGCTTATTGGAATGACTACTTGGGGAGGGCTGGTAAAATCATCTGTTCATTATGGATTAATTGATGGAGGAGCACTTACCTCTCCAGATAATGCCGTATTCGACCCCGTTAAGAATGAATGGATTGGAGAAAATAAAGGAATTGCTCCAGATATTAAGGTGCGACAAGATGCACTATCATTATCGCAAGGAAGAGATCCTCAATTAGAGCGAGCCGTGAAGGAACTATTGAAACAGCTACCAGCGAAAAAGAAGGTAACGCCTCCACGTTATTCAAAACCCGCGAAAGGAAATTAGGACATTAATTAATGTACAAAAGACCTGGCTTTGCCAGGTCTTTTAATTTTTTAACATATGTAAACAAATGAATATTAATACACTAGCATAAATTTAATATCTTAGAGGGTCAACTAATCTCCCTTCATGATAAAACTTTTTAACAAGATTCGTAGCCAATTAATTGGTCAAGGTCGGATGCGCAAGTACCTATTCTATGCTATAGGAGAAGTGCTATTGGTTATGGTAGGTATACTTCTAGCGCTACAGTTCAATAATTGGAATACTGAAAAAGAAAACAAAAAAAAAGAGCACTGGTATTTGAATAATTTGGTAGAAGATATTCATTATCAGCAAGAAGACTTAAAAGACTTAAAGGCACATTACATAGAATGTATTAACATAGGGAAATCTATATTAATGGACTATAATAAAAGATATCATTTTTCCGATGTTGACAGCTTAGACTCTAAGTTGAATACTTTAATGATTACAGACAACTTTCCATATGTTAATAACACCTATGAAGAATTGGTTTCGTCAGGGCAGTTAGGGCTGATACAAAATAAAGACCTAAGTACAGATATTATAGATTATTATCTCTTCACTAAGGATAGTGAAATAGATGTTAAAAATAATATTGAGAATGTCTTTTACATGGTAATTTACCCTATTTTAAATGAACTGGTTCAAATAGAACTGGAAGAAGAAGGACTGGAGGAAAACGAATTAAGCCTTTTGAAAAACGATGAAAAAATACGTCAATTCGTCTTAAAAAAACTTGAAAATCATGATGTAAAATTGTCGTTGTTAAATGCAATTAAAACGAGGATTTTAATTAATCAAACACATTTAGAACTGGTTGATGAGACCTTAGAAATAGGTAATGATCTGGTTAAAAAAATTGATGCTGAATTACTAAAATAATAATATTATAAAAAAAGCCCTTGCAATTGCAAGGGCTTCTATATAGTTTGGAATTTGAAAATTACTATTTTCCTTCCATTTTCTTCTTTAATTCAGCTAATCCACCGATATCTCCTAATGTAGATTTTGGTGCATCTGCAGATTTCTTAGCAGCAGCTTTTACGTTGCGCTTCTCTTGCTCTTTAAAGATAGCAGTATGAGAAACAACCACTCTTCTGTACTCTTTACTAAACTCAAGTACTTTAAATTGTGCTGTATCTCCTTTACCTAACTTACCACCTTCTTCTTTGTCCAAATGACGACTAGGTGCAAAACCTTCAACTCCATCAGCGAAAGTTACTACAGCTCCTTTATCATTCTTCTCTTTAACGGTACCTTCGTGTACAGAATCAATTGTATATGTAGCTTCATGAGCATCCCAAGGGTTATCTTGTGTTTGCTTATGACCTAAGTTTAACTTACGTCCTTCTACATCTAATTCTAATACTTGAACTTCTAATGGGTCTCCAACAGTTACAAAATCTGATGGGTGTTTGATTTTCTTTGTCCAAGAAAGATCAGAGATGTATACTAAACCATCAATACCTTCTTCTAACTCAACAAACACACCAAAATTAGTGTAATTTCTTACGGTACCAGTATGTGTAGAACCTACAGGATACTTAGTAGTAATATCTGTCCAAGGATCTGGATGTAATTGTTTGATACCTAAAGACATCTTACGCTCTTCTCTGTCTAAAGTAAGAACTTGCGCCTCAACTTTATCACCAATCTGTACAAAATCCTGTGCAGATCTTAAATGCGTAGACCAAGACATTTCAGAAACGTGAATCAATCCTTCAACACCTTCCGATACTTCAACAAAAGCACCGTAATCAGCAAGTACAACAACTTTACCTTCTACTTTATCTCCTACTTTAATTTCAGAATCTAACGCATCCCATGGATGAGCAGATAATTGTTTTAATCCTAATTGGATTCTTGACTTGTTATCATCAAAATCTAAGATTACTACGTTTAATTTTTGATCTAATTCAACGATCTCATTTGGATGATTGATTCTAGACCAAGATAAATCTGTAATGTGAACTAAACCATCTACACCACCTAAATCAACAAATACACCATAAGAAGTAATGTTTTTAACAACACCTTCCAATACTTGTCCTTTTTCTAATTGGCCAATGATTTCTTTCTTTTGAATTTCAATATCAGCTTCAATAAGTGCTTTATGAGAAACAACAACATTTTTAAATTCGTGGTTGATTTTCACCACTTTAAATTCCATTGTTTTCTCTACATATTGATCGTAATCTCTAATTGGTTTAACATCGATCTGAGAACCTGGTAAAAACGCTTCAATTCCGAAAACGTCAACGATCATACCACCTCTAGTTCTACATTTTACAAATCCATTAACAACTTCACCTGTTTCATGTGCGTTGTTAACTCTTTCCCAAGCTTTGATTACTCTTGCTTTCTTATGAGACAATACTAATTGTCCTGTACTATCTTCTCTTTTATCTACAAGTACTTCAACCTTATCACCAACTGCTAAGTCAGGATTGTAACGAAACTCGTTTAAAGAAATTACACCTTCAGATTTAGAGTTGATATCAATGATGGCATCTCTATCAGTTTTTCTGATAACCGTTCCTTCAATTACATCACGCTCATTTACAAATCCTACTGTACCTTCTAAAGCTTTCTCAAAAGCTTTTAATTTAGATTCGTCAACAGCTTCAATACCTTCTTCGTATTTATGCCAGTTAAAGTTTGCTAAAAATTCTTGTGGATTTACTTCTGCTACAGTTTCTGTAGCTACTTCTTGAACTGCTGGAGCTTCTACTTGCTCTTCAGTTGCTTTTGTTTTTTCAGACATGCTGAAATAGTTTTGTATCTTTTTGTTATTCAGATTATTAACGATAATAACGCCAAGAGAAATTATACTTTAAAAATAATTTCCAAACCCTTTTTCTAATCTGTTCTCGTAAAAAGGAGTGCAAATGTACAAAATTCTATTGATTATTAAGTATTTAGGTCTTTTTAATTTGAGATTTCTTCTTGTTATATTTGTTTAAAATCTCAATTTCATGAAAGCATATAAATGGATTAGCTTACTTTTTTTCACGGTGATTATTTCCTCGTGTCAGCCTACTCAAAAATCAGCACCGAAATTTATCAAATCACAATATGAAAGTAGGCACAATGCTCCTTTCTCAGACGCCACGGAATATAATGGTTTGCTTTTTCTAACAGGTCAAATTGGAAAAGATCATAAAGCCGGTAAAATGGCCGAAGGTGGTATTACCGCAGAAACTAAGCAGGTACTAACGAATATAAAAGATGTCTTAGAGGCTAATGGATCAGATATGAATCATGTCTTAAAATGTACAGTCATCCTTTCGGATATTAATGATTTTACATCTATGAATGAAGTTTATCGTACTTTTTTTGCCGAAAATAAGCCAGCAAGAACTACATTTGCAGCCGATTTGGTCGCTGGAGCCAAAATTGAAATTGAAGTAGTAGCTGTTAAAAAAGAACTATGACCGAACAAACTAAAGCATTAATAGAAAAAGGAGAAATGCTTCCACTAATGGAAGAGTTCTATACCATTCAAGGAGAAGGGTACCATACTGGCACCGCTGCTTATTTTATAAGAGTTGGTGGTTGCGATGTAGGTTGCCATTGGTGTGATGTTAAAGAAAGTTGGGATGCCAATTTGCACCCACCCACATTAACCAACACTATTGTAAATAATGCTAAAAAACATGGAAACACTGTTGTGATCACTGGTGGAGAGCCTTTAATGTGGTCTATGGATTATATCACCAAGGAGCTTCAGAAAAATAAAATTCGAACGCATATTGAAACTTCAGGAGCCTATAGTTTTTCTGGGCAATGGGATTGGTTTTGCTTATCTCCTAAACGAACAAAACTACCATTAGAAGAAGTATATAAAGAAGCAGATGAACTAAAAATGATCATCTATAACAATGACGACTTTAAGTTTGCTGAAGAGCATGCAGCGAAGGTTTCTGACAAATGCGAATTATTCTTACAACCTGAATGGAGTAAAAGAGATAAAATGACACCAAAGATCGTTGATTATGTAATGGAGAACCCAAAATGGAAGATCTCCTTACAAACGCATAAATATTTGAACATCCCTTAATAAAAAAAGCATCCAAAAATGGATGCTTTTTTTATGATGATCTTTCTTTTACCAGTTTCAAAATAATTTCAAACTGCTCCTCTCTAGTTAGATTTGAATTATCTATTTCTATAGCATCTTCTGCTCTTACTAATGGCGAATCTTTACGAGTAGAATCTAATCGATCTCTTTCTACAACATTCTCGTATATCGCATCATAACTTACATCTTGCCCCTTATCTAGTAACTCTTTATATCTTCTTTTGGCCCGAGTATCTGCTGATGCATTCATAAATATTTTTAGTTCTGCATCTGTAAAGACAACAGTACCAATATCTCTTCCATCCATCACAACACCCTTATTTTTGCCAATATCCTTTTGAATAGAAACTAATTTCTTACGAACAACAGAAGCCGCAGCCACTTTACTCACTAAATTAGAGACCTCTAAGGTTCTTATTTCGTTTTCTACATTCATCCCATTCAAATACATGTCAGCATTACCTGTATCTTTGTTCAGTTCAAAAGACAAGTCGATTGAACTCAATTTCTCGGATAATGATGCCAGGTCGAAAAAGTCGGCACCCACAAAATTTTGTTTCATGGCAAACAACGTAACCGCTCTGTACATAGCACCAGAATCTACATATATATACCCTAAGGATTTCGCCAACTCTTTTGCTACCGTACTTTTTCCTGTTGATGAAAAACCATCTATAGCGATTGTAATTTTTTTATTCATTATCTTCTATCTAAATCTATATTGATGCTAAAAGTATTTGCACTGGAGGCTGCATGGTATTTAGAAAATGCATAATTAAACTTTAATTTGTTCATCTTAATTCCGAAACCAAATGAAATTCCACTAAACGAGCGCGCATTTTGAAGTCGCAGTTCGCTAGCTCTTCTAAAGTTATATCCAGCTCTCAAATTTATGGCACTCTCCGGAAATAATTCCGCTCCTATAACAAAATGTCTCATGGTATTTCCAATAAAAGAAACATCCTCATTAGTAACATTTCCCTCTAGATCCACGCTTTGATTTGAAGGATTTGCTACAGATACATTCCATTTTTGCAGGTTATCTAATGTTACATACCATCTCAAGGGTACATGGTCTAATTTATAATCAAATCCTAATGCAACTTTAAAAGGTAATCTCTCAGTTGTTCCGTTAAAAGATTTTATTTGTGCTCCTAAATTTCTTGCTACTAGTGTAATTCTGAAAGGTTTATATGGACTATTATATAAAATACTCACATCTGTCGCGACCCCATTTGAGGTAAAACTACTTATGGTCGAATTGATCAATTTCACATTAAAGCCCATATAAAAATTGGTCCAGGGCAAATTGAAAGCATACCCAATTGAAATTGCCACATCACTGGCATTGAAAGTACCTGTTTCATTTCCATTTTCATCGGCTCCAATAAGAGTTCCATAATTCAAATACTTTATGTTCCCATAAATGGTACCAAATCGTCTACTCAATACCTTTGCGTACGAAGCAGATCCAATATTAATACCAGCCAAATAACTCGTATAATTAACGGATAATTGCTTATCCAATTCTGCATTAATAGTAGACGGATTCCAAATAGGTTGATTCACATCATCTATTAATGTAAGTACTTCTCCTCCTAAGGCTACTTGTCTGGAAGATGTAGATAAGTTTAAAAACTGGTATACCTGTTCTCCTCCTACTTGTCCAGTAACAAATAATGAGTTTAACGCTAAAAAAATAAATACAATTTTACTTTTCATAAAGGTTTCACAAAGAAAACAGAAATATAAGTTATAACGTAATAATTACTAAATATTTTAAAATAATAGCAATAAAAAAACCTCATTCTATTAAAAGAATGAGGTTTAAAAAGAAAGGCAGCGACCTACTCTCCCACATAAATGCAGTACCATCGGCGCTATTGGGCTTAACTTCTCTGTTCGGGATGGGAAGAGGTGAGC